>JBEKHN010000038.1:0-3588 GCA_050012255.1 Bathyarchaeia archaeon | reverse complement strand
CGGGCGCCTGCTTTCTCTTTTAGCGTTTGGTAAACATCGTCACGCAAGATTACCGTTGTTTTCTTAGACATAAACATCACCATAAACATATATGGCAAAGAAAGATTTTAAGATTATTATAACCCATAAAGAAACAAGCCTTTAACATTAGTGCGGAGGGTGGGACATCCACCTTATTTTACCGGTAAAAATAGCTTGGTGAAGTTTAAGAGAAGAGGCTAGGTTTCCGTCGCTCGAGGTGGGTACATGGTTATAACTATGTCTCTGCCGATTGTTCCTTCAGTTCCGGGACCAGAATATTTTGACGCTGGATGAAAGAAAGTTACAAACGCATCGAAACCATTGTACTCAATATTTGTCTTTACGCCGGAAGGTAACACGTACTCAACAACGCCGCTGTTGAGTTTACTGTAGCCTTCGAGCAGTATGCAAGCAGGCGGCAGACTAAGTGATGGAAGAAGCGGGATAGGCTTAGTCCATCCAGCGAAAACAATGTTACCTTGAACTCGTACCTGGAGCTCGTTTTTCTTGACGAGATGAACGTTTTCTCCGGCAGGAGTGCCTGCATTTTGTACCTTCTCAGACTCCACAGCTCGGGGGTTGTCTGTAACGATAGCTACTGGCACGTAAGCGTAGCCCTTTGGTGTTTCAAGCCACAAGTAGACTATTAGCCTGTCCCCGCCACCTTGCTGGGATTGCTTGTTGAAATGGTTGACCCAAATCATCATATCAGGCAGGTTAAAGCTGTCTGGCGGGTGAATAACGGCGTGTCCGCTGCTACCGTAAACTCTTATTATATCCTTAGGCCAGTCTTTGGCTGGGTATTTCTCGGCGTTGACGATCTTGTTCAAAACGTCTTTTTCTGTGGTTATCCCCGGTTTCTCCACGACAGCATGGATCATTTTCTGGTATGCCCCATCTGGCTTGGACCAAGCGTGTTCTTCTTCAGGAAGAGGAGCGCTTGCGGGTATAGGAGGTTTCAGGATAGAGTCCAGAGTGATGACTGAAGGAACGGATGCATTTTTCCAAACTTCATTTAACATCTTTTTGGTCTTTCCCACGTATTCAAAATCATCAGTATAGAAATGCGGCGTTAAGGCGGATTTCTGATTGGAGGATGCTTGAGACTGGAAGAGGCGTTTTCCATCAACGATAACAGTGTCAGAGTAGCTTGCAGACACATGCTTGACAGCACAGCATTTCAATAATTCTTGAGCAGCCTGCAAGTTGTCCTTGATTATGGGCGACATAATTTTAACGGAGATTCCTCTTTCAATCTGTTCTTTCAGCAGGGAAATATGTTTCCAAGATTCAATGAGACCTTTTGAAGAGGTCATTATCATGATTTCCTCTTGAGCTGACCTCAGGGCCTCATTGTAGGTCTCAAGGGCAGTGTGAGCGTCACTGATAACGCGCGTTGCCGGTGTTGGTTTACCAGTTTCAATCTCCGAAATTTTTTCATTTATGTCTGTGGAGTTAGTCCACAAATCCTCAAAGACAGCCGTAAACGCTTGTACCAGAGACTTACAGTTCGTCCAAAGGCATACGTCATCCTTTTCTGTCTTGTCCGTTCTTGGCGTGATGAAGAACAATATTTCTTCGTTATCTCTTGTGACCATTCTGGGAAAAAGGCTTAGGCCTAAATCAGGGTTTCTTGCCTTCAGATTGAAGTCGGTCTTAGGTGTTCTCTTGAGAATGGTTTTCATAATATTCAGGTTTTTTTCGGACAATTCGGTGAGAAAACGATACGTAATTTGTGACCGCAAAGGATGATTAAAGGCCACGTCGAAAATGCCAAATTGATCAGCACGCATCATGCCTGGAACAGTGGTTGCTGTCAACAGTTGATGTTTAGTATCTAGAATCATCTTGGATATTCTTGAGTAGATTCTTTTGTTTCCTTTGAATACCACAAACTTTTCTAAGGAAGGTTCCAGCTCTGCCTTGTGTTTTTTCTTTAGGTAGTCAAGGAGTTCTTTCCTGCTTTTCTCTATAAGGGCAACTTCCTTTTGCCTAGTTCCAATTATCGAGTCTAGAATGTTCTCGAAGGGAACTACTGTGAAGTGTGTGGGAAACTCCACAGTTGACTCTGCAAAACCCTTGGTTTGAAGCCTATTTAGAATGCGAAAAACCTGCGCCTTATCTTTCCCAAGCAGTCTGGCAATTTCGGTAACTTTCATTGCGTCGTGTTTGGCGAGGAAAATGTACACCTCTGCCTCTTTTTCGGTTAAGCCAGAATCCATGAGAACTTTTTTTATTGTTTCCTCGCTCAATTCAGCTACCCCGATGGTAGTGGTGGTAGACTTTGTCACTCGTCCAAGTTTAAGTAACATCATGGGCTTAATTGTATTTCGATAATTTGAACCGCTTCGCATTAATCTGGTAGGGAGGTGAGAAAAAATGAAAAGGAAGACTCTTTTGATCTCCATCATCGCATTAACGACTATACTCATGACATCATCGATGATAACACTGTCCCAAGCAGGGTTCCCCTGTAAACCCAAGCCAGAATATGTAATCTACGACTTTAAAGTGAGTATTAACCCGGCCGGTGTTGTCAATACTCTCATGGATACCAGCGGTTTCCCAGTCGTCGTCCAAGAAATCTATAGTACGGAGGCAGCTATAGTATCGGCTAGCGTCACAATAAACGGCGTGGTATATACTTACCCTAAGGATTTCGACTACAATTATACCGGCCATATGGAACTCAATTATGTCACGGGATATGGCTTAGATATAATTCAAGAGAAACTTACCTTCAACAGCTTGCCTGGTCATCCGACTCTGAGCGGTCGGGCGGAAGAGAAAGTTAGCGGCTTAATTCTATCTCCCACTATGGACATCAGCCATTGGGAAGAGTTTGGCAATTTCCAACTGAGCGGTACTAAAATGTTCAGCAATGTGCAAGGCAACGGGGCTGCAATGGGAGGAGTTTCAACGGGTTATGTCGTACGCCACTTCGGCCTAATCAGCGGCTGGCCTCTCTAGCAAACAAACAGCTTACAAATTTCTTTCCTCATTTTTTCCGTTTCATCTTTCCAGAAGGATGCGGTTCGATTGAGTAAAGACTGGATGCTCAAAACACTCGTAAGTGTAGGGTTCACAGAAACAGACGCCCAAGTCTACGTCTATCTCACAACCGAAGGTCTCCAAAAAGCAACAGACATAGCTGAAGCGCTGAAATTGTACAGCAGACCGCTCTACCGCACCCTGAAAAACCTACAAGCCAAAGGCATCGTAAATGCTTCTCCAGAAAACCCTGCTCGCTTTTTAGCAGTGCCGTTCGAAAAAATCCTGGAGCTTCTCATCAAAGCAAAGAAGGAACAACAAAAAGAGCTGCGAGAAAGCAGGGAAGAACTACTCTCCACATGGCAATCAATAACCAAGAAAGACGCAAATGCGACAACCTAACCATCCCTTGGCACACCCAACTCTGAACTTTCCGCACTTTAAACAGAAATTTTAGAACTCTTCATAGCGCGCGCGGGCAAAATGGTGCGGAGGGTGGGATTTGAACCCACGAACCCCTGCGGGATAGGAGCCTCAGTCCTACGCCTTTGGCCATGCTGGGCGACCTCCGCGAGC
>JBEKHN010000037.1:0-4477 GCA_050012255.1 Bathyarchaeia archaeon | reverse complement strand
TAGTCACGCAAATACATGGTTATACGTCACTAGAGCGCAAAATATGTCCGTTACGCTTTCAGAACTCTGAAAAATTTTTAACGCTAAAAGCGGCTTTCTCGGTTGGAAACGTTTTTACACCGCTGACACAATCCTTCTATTCAAGCCGGGGTGGCAGAGCGGTTAATGCGCCGGCCTCGAGATCTTAGAAAAGAGGGCTAAGCCAGAAGGCAAGTTAGCCGGTGGGCCTTGTGCTCGCAGGGGTTCGAATCCCTTCCCCGGCGCTCTTTTTACATATTGGGTAATTCTGTGGGTTGTTTTGACAAAAGAAGCTCGTTTGGTGCCATTTAATATGGGCGTTGCCTCCCCTTGGCGTGCGCCAAAGGGCCAGCAAACCCTCGAGTATAAATGTGCACGCAGGGTGGCGCCGCCGAAAGGACTTGACATTCTGGAGAGGACTTTGAGGATCCTCTTTTCTTTTTTTTCGTTAGCTCCGATATTTTATGTCAGGAGATGGGCAGCCGTGAGTGCGGTTGAACGAGGTGGAGCTGCCTACTTGCCGGCAGAGGACCCGCCAAGCCTTAATCGAGAAAGCATTAAGAAATCACGGAAAAGGATGGAAAAGCGGTCGGGGTGAGGCATCCTTTTTCGTTTGGTTGATGTCAACCGTAACCTTTTCCCCTTTTTTGTTACTAGCTAGTCCACGTAAGGACAGGGTCACTATTTCTTGGTTGATAACTAGCGCAGTAACGACTCATAGTGGAGAGACTTAGATTAAAGAGAAGAAGACAACACATGCTTCTGGCACAAATACCGAGAACCGCTAGAGCCATGAAATGTAGGGATTTGCAGAAAAAGCTAGAGTTGTCCACTTGGGACATTATCCTTCTGCGTAATCCTGTAATTGATTTCTCCGTTTTTGCGTGTCTTGGGAATCGTCATTACGAATCTTGCTCCTTTGCCTGATCCGCCTGTTTCTTGAATTTCCCAGCCGTAAACGTCCATCATTTTGTTTATCAAAAACAAGCCAAAGCCTGTGCTGCCGCCCGTGCTGAAGCCCTCTTTAAAAAGGCGCTGCTTGTTTTCGAAATGTATGCCTACACCATCATCCTCATAAATCAATCTCAGGTTTTCTTCATCCGTTTTTTCATAATACACTTTTATGGTTGCTGCTGTCTTGCCGTATTTCCTTGTGTTGTCAATGAAATTGTAGAACATTTGTCTTAGGAATGAATCTGCTAGAACACTTAAGCCGTGGCAGTCGTTGACTATTTTAGGGAGTGGACTGGAAAAAAGAGCTTTGGCTTCATCCAAAGCCTTTCCTACGTTAACAAAGGCTAGTTCTTCTGCACCCAACTGCTCATAAGCCTTGGCAAACTCAAAGATCTCCTCAATCTCCTCAACAGACTGCACCATCTTATCAAGACCCTCCACAACGTCAGCCTGGTCCGCATGCCTCTTCTTAAGCAAATATGAGTATCCAGTGATTGCGCTAAGCTTGTTTCGAACATCATGCCTCGTCAAACCGCCTACGACACGGAGTTTTTCGTTCATTGTTTCCATTTTGTCATGACTACTTTTCAATTCTACTTCAATTTTCTTGCGTTTAGTAATGTCTGCTACCAAAGCAAGAGTACCAATGCTAATTCCTTCGTCGTCTTTGATTGATGAAGCCGATATACTCACATTGATGCGGGCTCCGTCTTTGCGAATAAACATGAACTCGCATTGATCCTGATGTCCTAGTTTGCATCCTTCCAAATTTTGCTTAGCAAAGTCGGTATCAGGGTTATCCAAAAACGCGGCTATGTTCTTCCCAATCATTTCGCTTTCAGCGTATCCAAGCAACTCTGCCATTCGGGGATTAACGTAAACAGTGCAGTTGTCAGTGTCTAGTGCCCAAACGCCTTCCTGTGCAAGTTCAACCAACTGGCGATACTTCGTTTCGCTGTCCATCAGGGCAGCCTCAATTTTTTTGGCCTCAGTTACATCTCGGTATATGCTCTGGAGCAACTTTCTGTCAGATAACTCAATAGCCCGCGAAATTATGACGACGTCTCTGACTTCTCCGTTTTTGGTGCGGTGCTTGGTTTCCCATTCGGCTTTGCCCTCGCGCAATATCTTTTCCATTATGGCTTTGGTTTCATTTGGAGTTTCGTCGGCTTTGTATTCGTAGATGCGGAGTTTTGCGAATTCTTCCCTAGAATAGCCAAGTTGTTCGTGGGCTACTTCGTTGAACTCAACTGGCTTTCCGGTTTGGGGGTCAATGATTAAGATGCCTAATGGGGCCCAATCAAATAAGGCGCGGTAACGTTTTTCTGCTTCTTGGATTATTGTTTCCATTTGCTTTCTTACTGTAATGTCCCTGGCAATGTGAATTATTACTGTCTTGCCTTCTGAGCTCATTACTGGACGAGCTGAGACCTCCACTATTCGTTGGTTGTTGTTTCCGTCAAAGTGCGTGTGTTCAACTGTGAGGGGGTTACCGGTTTTTAGCACTTCCCGAATTGGGCAAGCGCTTTCTGGAGGGTGGCAGGGCAAGGACCTGTGATGGGTTGTTTGGTAACATGTTTTTCCGATCAAGTCTTCCTTTCTTAGCTTTAATTGTTTCAGTGCTGTTTCATTGGCGCTGATTATTGTGTAGTCATCAGGATTGATCACTAGAAGTGCGTCACTAAGTGAATCAACTATTCTTTCATCAAACGCTTTCAGTTTCTTCTGGTTTTCTTCAGCTTTCTTGCGTTCGGTGACGTCGGCGTTGTAGCCGTGCCAGATAATGCTGCCATCGGCTAGTTTCTCTGGTATTGATTGACCCCACACCCACCGGACTTGTTGACCGGGGATTTTCACTCGATACTCACATTGCCAAGGTGTCAGGTGTTTAGCTGAATATTCAATAGAACTAACTACTTTGTCAAGATCTTCAGGCATTATTACTTTGGCTATTGGAGAGAAATCTTCGCGTACCTCTTGCGATGAACAGCCAAAAATGTTCTGGATAGCTTCAGTGGTAAACGGTACACAATAGGTTCCGTCTGTCCGCTTCTTAAACTGATATAGCATTCCTGGCGTTTGGGAAGAGATTTTTTTCAACCGAACATCGCTTTCTCTAAGTGCTTCCTCAGCTTTTTGGCGTTCACTGATATCGACCACTATCCCTCTTATTCCCGCGACTTTGCCTTGAACAACTCGTGGAGTAGCCCAAATCATCACAGGAATAACAGAACCATCTTTTCTTATCAGATTGAACTCATCAGGGCCAGCATGTTTGCCAGACATCAACCGCCTAATGTTCACCATTGCCTTTTCTCGCTCAGCTGGAGCAACTAGCCGAACGAAACTGAAGTTGTTGCCGAATTCATCTTGACCATACCCAGTAATCTGGGAAGCTCTCTGATTAACAAAAACGAGGTCGCCATCAGCATCAATCTCAAAAACAATCTCAGGCAACGAATCAGCAAAATCACGATACATAGCCGCACTATCCTTAAGCAACTTTTCAGCCTTCATGCGTTCGGTTATGTCTCTAATTATCATGCTCGTTTTCGTGATGCCCTCAGCATCCTTGAAAATGCTGGAGGAAATTTCGCCGACAAAGGTTGTTCCGTCCTTTCGTCTGAAGGTAAGTTCGGCTCTTATGTGGCCGATTTGCTCTCGTTCTTTTAGTGCGGCTGCCAACTTTTCGTCTTTGACGACTATTCCTTCTCGCCCAGCTTCCTTAATTTCGTCTTCAGTCATGCCTAACATGCGGCAGGCTTGAGGGTTTGCGGAGAGAATAGAGCCATCGGGCTTTGCCAGCATCACTCCATCAAAACTGCTCTCATATAAACTGCGGTAACGCGCTTCACTTTCTTTTAGAATCTGATCGGCCTTCTTGCGCTCGCTAATATCCAAAAACATGCCAAGCACCGCAGACCGCCCTTCGTATTCAATAAGATTAGAAAACGCCTCCAACCAGATTATCGAGCCATCTTTGCGCACTGCCCTAAACGCAAGGCTTGCTTTCGCCTGTTCGCCCCGTGCCCGACTTTGCAAACGTTTAAAGAAAACAGATCTGTCCTGCTGAAATATTAGCCCAGTTATTCCTTCGGGCGAAAGCGATAGCAACTCATCAGTAGAATAGCCTAAGATTCTAGCCATGTTATCATTGGCAAAAACTAGCTGAAGCGGACTCGTTAAAGTAATTAGTATGCCCTGAAGTGATTTCTCAACAACTGTGCGGTACTTAGATTCTGACTCAACAAGCAGCTGTTTTGATTTCTTCCTTTCCACAGTCTTGCTTATTGCATCTGCCAATTCGCTGTATACTGTTTCGGGAGATCCATTCTTGTTGATGCACCTGTCAGCGCCCAAATTCAAAGCTTTAACAACAACTTCCTCTCTGCCCTTCCCAGTAAACAAGATAAAAGGGATTTCATTTTTCTGTTGACGAAGCTCCTTGAGAAATTCCAACCCATTTTTCTGGGGCATTTCATAATCTGAAATAACCACATCATAA
>JBEKHN010000036.1:0-6497 GCA_050012255.1 Bathyarchaeia archaeon | reverse complement strand
ATGTACGCTGCTAGGCGGGACCAGTTTTGCTTCGTTTCGACTTTAGCAGGGTGCGTATCGATGGCTTTTTGTTGCGCTTGTTCAGCGAGAGCCTTGAGTTCAAGGATGAGTTCGAACCTGATTTTCTTCATGTCAACGTTGTACTTGTCCGCGGCGAAGCATAGCCTTCTTTGCATATGTCCGAACGCCGAGCTGTGGCTCATACCCCTCCTCGGTTTCAACATATCATGCGTATTTGGATCCAAATAGGTCAGCCTCACGAGCATTCAACGCTCAGGTTAATGTTCTCTTCAACATCTATTGGCTCTTTCGGCTCCTTCAGAAGCCCCTCAATTGCCCCTGCGAACGGGTATCTTCTTTTCTGAGCATTCGTTTGATCTAGCGCGCGCTAGCTCAAGTTTTTCCGCAAGCGCAAATAACTCGTCCTTGGCTTGTGAAAAAGGCCATTGTGGTGCCGAGGGCTAGCTTCACAGAAGCGTTTAAACCGTCGCTACACTCTTCGCGGGCACGACGGTTCTGGTGACAGCCCCGCCCGAGCTTAGACAAAATCATACAAATTAGTATCCTGATTGAAGGACTTTATCGAGTATACCACGTTATGCATGGAAAACAAACTTCCCTTGTATCCATTGATTTCCAGGTCTTCTAAAAGGGTCATTGTGGAAAATGTTAATTGTCGACGAAAGCTTATGTATTATTAACCTTAAACTGTGTTAACTATGCCACGATCTAAGGACCTTTCTGCAGCACAGCAATTCATGACGAGAGAGCTAATCTCTTATGAAGATGAACTTTTCAGCATACTCTATCATGATATCGGGGATTTTGCCTCGAGACAAACGAATAAAATAATTGATCAAAAACGCAGAACCTCAATATATGAACCCAGAGGTGTAGGCAAGACAGCTGCAATGCAAGGTGTTCTATATCATGCTTTGGCGAGTTCAAAAGACACAGAAATTATGCCTATCACGATCAAGGTGAAGGGCGCTGGGGCAGCCTCGAACATTAAGGAACTGGAAGATGCTTTCTACAGATCTGTACTCTATGGAATTTTAGAAATCTCAGAATTCAAGAGAAAAGAAAAAAGACTGAGAGAAGGAACAAAGAAATACGCCCCATGGGTGGCACGCAAAATGACCGAGGCTTTCAGTCTAGTTTTTCCGCCTTTAGCTCTGGCCTCGGGCGCGGCTGAAAAAGGCACAGAATGGCTTGTTGGGAAACTAAAGAAACCTGATACCGAATCAATTCTCACATCAACCCTTACAGACACGAAACATGCAGCGGACATTCTCATCAGCCATCTTGAAAAGAATGGAACATTTCCCGTATTCGTCATCGACGAACTCGACAAAGTGAACTCCGATACGATTCTCTCGGACTTTTTCGACGGAAACCAATCATGGTTTCAAGGTAAGCAAGGAATAATATCGCTAACATATACCTTCGGCGAATCAATCAAAGAGGCGGCAGCTTCATCAGCGAAGAGAGTTTCGACAGTAGAGATGTACGCAGGAGTAACCAAATTGGAAGATGCTGAGACAATAATTCACTCCAGAGCCTTCCAGGGAATCTCTCAAATATGTCCAACTGAAAAAGCTGCAATTGAAACGACTGGAGAACTTCTCCCGCCGGAGACAATTAAGGCAATTCTGAACGTTTCAGCACCGAACGCTTTTCAGATGCTGGAAAGAACATATGAAGCCATTCAGAAAGCCATTGACTCAGGCTCTAAAACTGTAACTTCTGAGCATGTTTTGGAAGAGGAGACAGAAACTCAAAACCCAACCTCACTGGAGCATGAAATCATGAAAGAGCTCAGTAAAGGAAGACTCACACCTAGCGACTTAGGTGACCGGCTTGACAAACTTCAGCCATCTATAGTTCGGACGCTTAAAGAAATGATGAAGAAGAATTGGGTCACCAGAGTAGGAATGGGAAAACGAGCCTACTATTCTCTGACAATGCGTGGAGATTCTGCAATGAGGCGATATCAAAAATAAAACGATAGCGTGGTTAACCCCAATTCACGTTAATAATATATAAGTAAAATGGCATAATTAACACGCCTACGCGCGCGCTTTTGGTTTAGATAAGTGAGTGAAGTATTGACCTATTACCTCATTTTCTTCTGCTAGTTGTTTTTCGAATGCATTTGTGCCTAAAGTATGTTTTTCAAATCGTTGCCGTTGGTGAAGTGGTTTCAGAACGTTTTCGTGAAATTCGTGGTATATTTCTATCAGTTGCTGCGCTTCTTCATCATTTTTGAACGCCATCTTGTAAGTGACCTTATAGCCCATTCGCTCAAGTTGGTTTATCATTTTGGAGAAGTTGCTATTAGAGTCTTTAATAGCCGCAATTTTTGCTTCAGAGATCGTTATGATTTGCGGTTTAATTTTGTGGATGAGCTTAATAGCTTGGGTCGCCCAGCCGAGCTGTCCAGGCTGAGCGTTTCTCATCGGGGTATAGCACTCAGTTTGCATTTCCTGAAAATAGTCGACGTCAACGTCGAGAAGAATGAAATTCGCAGCTTTGCCCCACTCAACTAATTTCATGAGGTTTTTTGGAGGGCTCACAAATGGCTCTATTCCCAGTCCTTTCGACAAAAACTCAGACATCGTTTTTAATGGATCATCACTAAGTTGATCAGGGGAGATAGAACCGCCAGCGACGAGGTCACTGATTTTCTCCATGTCCTCAGAAACATGCGTGATGAAGGAGACCTCTGGAACTACGAGTATCATTCTTGGAAGGTCAGCAAGGTCCCTTCCTTCGGCTTTAAATAAAGCAGGAAAATCTCCAAAGGCACGCCGAATCAGCGGGTGCACAGTAGCACGTGTCGCCGCTGATCGGATCCAAATAGGAAACATTTCAACGGTGGATTTAACAGGCAAAAAAACATCCAAGTGAGAATCAAGAGCGAGGATAAGATCGGGGTCCAAATCAATATTTCGAAGCGTTTTTAGCACATCTGAGTGAAAGCTATGAACTATGACTCGACGCATCATTCCTTCGTCGTAAAGCAATCTCTGCATTTATCTCTTAGGTTAGTCTATCTTTCAGAATGCTCTACAAGTTAGCTAAGCCTATGCAACTATTTGAAAGCACGCGCTACAGTTTGATGTGGAAGGACGGCAAAAAACCTTGAAATAACGCATCGCGCATCCATTCAACGGATGAGTTTGATGGGTAGAGCAAGACCGCGCGTTGGAACGCCGAGCAAAAGCCCGCTGCTTCCCGAGAGCTCGCTGGAGTTTGCTAGGCCCGGCATGTTCGCGCCAGAGGGGAGACTGCTCCAAGTGGAGTGGGCACGGAAGTGTCCATCAGGCGGCAACCTCGCTGTCGCGATGAAGACGACGGATGGGCTGCTCTTGGCCAAAGGGAAAGCTTCTGTCAAGCCAGAATTGAGGAGTGAGATTCCTTCGGTCTGGCACGTAGCCCAATCGCTGGCGTTCGTGGCCACTGGCAATAAGGGAGACATGTTCCATGTTCATGATGTGCTTACGAGCGAGGACATTCAGACATTCAGGGATGCCGCACGCAGGATTCGGGGCATCCTTCACGAGCACGCTGTGAGCACGGTTAAGCGACCGCTTGCTCTCTTCGTTCTCCTCGGAGGGTTTGACAACGGGGTCCAGAAGATTGCTGACATAGACGTACTGGGATCTCAGGCCGAGTGTGACGCTTGGGCGATCGGCCACGGAGACATGAAAGCACGGGACCTGTTGGCAAGGTGCTGGAAGCCGAGCCTAGATCGTAAATCGGGGTTGCGACTTATCAAGAAGATATACGGGTCATTGGCCACGGAGACATGCTTCCTACCGAGGCTAAGCTCAAAACGACGCTCACAATAGGCCATACGGAGCTTCGTAAAGCCTACACACCTCCAGTGCCATCGGCGCAGCGTGCGCTAACATCTTCAGCGCGCAGGACTCGTCGAGTGTTAAGCAGGGCACTTCTAAGCAATAATCGACACGGTCCCTTACTGGATGAGGCAAAAAGTTCGAGAAAAGCGCGCATCCTTGTAGACTCGACGACCACTGCATCGGGGATATAAGGCTCTTTTCTGGGCCATCCTGACACGCTTACTGAATCAGATTCTTCCTGAAGCCAACCCCTCTCCCAAGAAAGGGGAAAATGCTGTTTCCCGAAAGTCGCTACTGTTTGTTTGTATATTGTTGACAACAAATCATATATATTGCTAATTGTATATCATTGCTTATGGGAAACGAATCACTTGTACCGCAGAAAATCACAGACTTCGTCAAAGGGCGGGAAACGGTCACGGCAGAGGATCTGATGCAAAACTTCAGCGTTTCTCGCATCACTGCAAAGAACTATCTAAGTCGCCTTGCAAAGATGGACATTGCAAGAAGAATAGGAACAGGACTGTACAAAGCAGGAAGAGAGCAAACTTCAAGCGTTGAGTTCCCACGCGAACTATTAGAACTTGCCCAGGATCTGAAAAGACGTTTTCCAATGGCTGATTTTGTATTCTGGTCAATGAACATGCTAGCCGATTATGCGCATTATGCAATCAGCAGAGATCTGATAGTGGTTGAAACGGACAAGACACTCTCCGCAAGCGTGCGCGATGCTCTCATACAGAAAGGGTATCACGCCACGGTGAACCCGGAGAGAAGGGATTTCCGTGAATATGCAGACTACAGTGAAAAATCGATTTTTGTGCTTGAAAGAAATGAAACATACGGGCTCTTCAAACTTGACGGACTTTGTGTTCCAGCACTAGAACGAATATGGACCGACATCTACTATTTCGTCACGAGAAACGAGCTGAACTTCTCTCCAGGTGAACTTGGACAAATGTTTGCCAACATGCTTCAAAAAGAACGCATCAATTTCAACCGACTTCTAAGATATGCCAGAAGGCGAAACCTACGAGACGAAATACTGATCTTCCTCTATAACCTGAAACAATCGTCCCAATTCTTAGTGCCTGAAAATGTGTTCACTGGAAGAAAAGGAGCCTTAGAAATCATAAGCGAGATGGTGGAAGGAGCAAAAGAATGATTGATACAAGCAAGACCATAGGGAGGCCGGAAACATACGATCAAGGGAAAATTCGCAGGTTACTCTCTGAAGGAACAATAACTAACGTAACGAACTTGGAGAAAGCGATACTTTCGCTGGAATATCTTGGACAACTCCACAAAGAAGGACTGGATATCCTGTTCAGAGGAGGCTCAGCGATTCAGATACTGCTGACCGACAGGTGGACCCGCCTCAGTATCGACATTGACATTTGCACTGACGCAACAGAAGAGGAATTGCAGTCAGTTATCGAAAGAATACATAGGAACTTCGACAAGAAAGCATTCTCATACAGGCCTAGAAGGAGAGAGCTAGATGGCCATATCCCCTTCTACCTCTACAGGATCGAAACTCCCGCCATCACAGACAGATCCAGAACGATCTTGCTTGACGCCATGGGGACGAAACCGAAGATGGCTGCGCAGCAAACACGCCTGAAAACCTTCTTTTTTGATTCAACAGCAGAAGTAGCAACTCCCACTACGGGTTCGCTCCTCGGAGACAAGCTTTCTACGATAGGGCCCACAACAATAGGGCGCCCACTCAAAGACAGTCGAAATGGCCTTGAATACGCTAAACACTTCTATGATATCAATCGTCTTCAGGAAACCAGCTTCAGTCTCAAAGAATGTTCATCAGCATTCCATGAAGCAATAAACATCCAATTGAAAGTCAGAAACAAGGAATACACTCTGGATCGATGCTTCAATGACATGCTATTCACTTGCCAAGTAGCAAGCTTGCCACAACGGAATGGGGGAGAAGCAATGAAGCAACTACCTCTCACACAAATCGGCAAAGCAACTTCAGAATTGAGGATGCTTCAGGACGGCCTTCGCAGATTTCGACCATTTCTCGTTCAAAACCTTACCTACGTGTGGGATGATGTTCGCTACAATGCTGCAAGGACAGCCCTTCTCATCAAAATGATTAACAGCGGCACAACAGAGGCCACTGCTAGAAGAAGCCTCAATGCTAGCATTCCGAGTAAACGTGAAGAGATAATGGATCTTGCTAAACAGATCGAAAGGCTTCCGAAACAGAACCGCTGGTTTATCTTACCAAGCGAGATAGTAAACTTTCCCAAGCTCTTGAAAACATGGTACGACTACTTCACCCTCAGCAAGCTTATTTGAAGAAAAAGAAGAGTTGTTTGAGAGAAGTCTCCAGCGCTGAGCAGCGCGCGCTCGTAAACAAGTTCGAGCAGCCGTTGATCGCGGTTTGAAGCAAAGTCTTATACAATCTGGGTTAAAACTAACTGTTCGCGGGTCTAGGGGTTGTGCATGGTCGAGTATGAGCATAGAGGCAAGACCTCAAAACCGTTTGTGAGTTTTTGGGAATCAATTACGAGCAAGGAAGGAGCAAGGGAGAGGGCTCGCTGTGTTCTGGAACCCGTAAATGAGTACCGCAAGCAGGCAAAGAAGATACTGGAAATAGGTTGCGGA
>JBEKHN010000035.1:0-6576 GCA_050012255.1 Bathyarchaeia archaeon | reverse complement strand
GCTTCCACTATCATGCTTAGGCAGATGCGGTCTTTGACGCTTCCGCCTGGGTTTCTGGATTCAAGTTTGGCTACCACGGTGGCGTTTGTGCCTTGGGTTAGCCGGTTTAGTTTTATTAATGGTGTTTTTCCTATGGTTTCGAGGACATTGTTATTGATTTTTGTCATGTTTACTCACCTAATATAACAGTGTTATAATTATTCAGGGAAATAAATCTTGCTGCTCACTCCAAAGGTATTCAGAAACTTCATAGTTATAAACAAATCTAAGCACCGAATGCGCTTGGCCGTAAAGTAAAGCCTTTAAATGTCATGACTAATTCTATATTTCGCACCAGCCTCTAAAAAACAAAAAGCATGCTCGCGGAGGTCGCCCAGCATGGCCAAAGGCGTAGGACTGAGGCTCCTATCCCGCAGGGGTTCGTGGGTTCAAATCCCACCCTCCGCACCATCCTCGAACCATCAGATTCGCTCATTTTGCGCTCGTTTTGAGCGTAGAACGGTAGAGAAACGACTTCAAGTTCGGCGCAGCATTTGATTTCACTTGAGTGTATAAACTGTCATTTTTAATATTTGCCTTATTCTTAGCCCAATATGATGTAATTCTGTGAGGTTATCGGTTATGTAGCTTGATGAAAAACCGTTTTATAATACCCTATAGACTGGAAAAGCAACCAAAGAACTTCATTACTTAGCAAGCCCTGTTAGTTTTTCTAAATCAATCCCCAGTCCTTCTCACACAAACTATTTGCCAACTTAAGAGACGTTAGGATAGCTTTGGGCGATGACCCAACTCGTTAGTGTGGAATTCATTGACGGAAGCCTAAAGTTGCATTAATATTAACTGCACAAACGTTCACTCACTTTGAAGAAAGGTATATAGCACGCTTACCCTCTCAAGTGAGAAAGATGACCATATTTGTCTCGAATGTTCGCGTTCGTAAACATCTTTGTAGAATCGTCAGAAATGGACAACGTAGTGACGGCTCTCTATAAACTTGAAAACCTTGCGGAACTTTATGAAGTAACCGGTGAATTTGACATAGTCACGCTTGTTTCTGCGGCAGACATTGAAGAATTCAGGGATGTTCTCAAGAACAAAATTATGAAAATTAAAGGCGTCAAGAGCACAGTAAGCTCTGTTGTTCTCAAGGTACACAAGGGACCAAGATGCAACGGCGACGCTAAAGAGCAATCATCCTCAACTCCAGCTTCCTCAAACCAGTAATTGCACAAAAAAGGTGAGGCATGATAAGCTTAGGTTTTGTAAAAATTGATAGACTCATTGCAGGCGCTAACTGTAATTCTTCTCCTTGTCATAACAATTCTCCTAGCATGGCGTCTATCTCCTTACTTAACTAAAGTATTCAACCGCGCCCCCAGTCGTATTGACCGTATTCTGAACCCTGTAGAAAACTGGGTCTACAAAATCTGCGGAGTTGACCCAAACGGTGGAATGGGTTGGAAACGATACTTCTATTCTGCTTTGTTGCTAAATGTTTTGCAGATGGCTGTCGCTTTTGTGATTCTTGTTTTTCAAGATAAGTTGCCGCTTAATCCTCAAGGCTTTCCGGGGCTTTCGTGGGATTTAGCATTTAACACGGTGATATCTTTTGGCACGAACACTAACCTGCAACATTACAATGGCGAAACCACGCTTTCCATTTTCAGCCAAATGACCGCAATTCAATTCCTCCAATTCACGTCCGCAATAACGGGGTTATGCGTCGCAATCGCCATGGTGCGCGGTTTCATTTCAAACTCCAAAGACCCCGGTAACTTCCATGTTGATTTTGTTCGGTCCCTTACTCGGATTTTTCTTCCCTTGTGCTTGGTTGCATCAATAATACTAGTTGCGCTCGGAGTCCCCCAGACTCTGAATGCATATTCCATAGTCCAGACTGTAGAGGGAACAGCGCAAACAATTCTGATTGGACCTGTTGCTTCACTGGTGTCTATAATGCAGATAGGCACCAACGGCGGCGGATACTTCGGAGCCAACGCTGCCTACCCATTCATGAATCCAAGCCCTTTGTCCAACATATTTGAAATGTTTTTGATGATGCTTCTTCCCACGGCACTGATATTTGTTTTCGGTCGATTACTGGGAAAGAAAAAAGAAGCCAGACCAATCCTCATCGGCGCATACGGTCTCTTTACCATAAACCTCATCATAGGATTCCTTCAAAGCCTTCCCTCAGGGGTTGGTATCGAGACAAGAATAGGCGGATTCTTCTCTGCTTTCTGGACAACAACCACAACCGCGTTCACTACAGGCTCCGTAAATGCCTCACTGTCAGCCATGAATCCACTCAACGTTCTTTCAGGCTTCATGGGTATGCTTACTCAAGCAACACCTGGCGGCAAAGGTGTGGGGTTGATGTACATGCTAATGTACATAATCATCACCGTTTTCCTCGTTGGGCTAATGTCTGGCAGAACTCCTGAGTACTTAGGAATCAAAATTACGGGGCGTGACGTAAAGCTCGTTATGATTGCTTTTCTCATTCACCCTATAATAATCCTTGTTCCAACTGTGTTAGCGTATGCAACAGGTGCTGCAAGTGCGGTCGGGGTAAGCAGTAACTCTGTTGGCTTCACTCAGATACTTTGGGAGTTCACGACCAGTGCAGCCAATAATGGGTCTGATTTTCTAGGTGCCTCTGCAAATACACCCTTCTTCAATATCTCAACGGGTATTGTGATGTTTCTGGGTCGCTATCTCCCAATTTTATTATTGCTTGCGTTGGCTGGCTCGATGATTGGAAGAAAACGTAGCAGCGAAACTGGGCTTAAAACAGACAGCCCAATCTTCTCCATCGTGCTCATAGCAAGTATACTCATTGTAGTAGTGTTGACATTCTTCCCATTTCTAGCATTGGGACCGATTCTGTCATTCTTCAAAGGACTGGTGAATGGATTTGGCTAAAACTCCGGAAGAGACACTTGCTAGAGCTGTCGTGTGTGAGCGGAAAGCCTCAGTTTTAACAGGGAAAGTGCTGTTGGATTCGCTTAAACGCTTGAATCCGCAGTCTCTAATTGCAAACCCCGTCATGTTCCTAGTTGAGGTCACCTTCTTCATCGTGTTAGCTATGGCAATATACCCGCAGGGTTTCTATCCGGTTGCCAGCCTCAGTCAAAGACCATTTTACTTGACGGTCGCGGTAATTCTCCTCGTAACGGTGTGGTTTAGCACTCTCTCTGATGCGCTTGCTGAGAAACAGGCAAAAAACACTGCAAGTAGCCTCAGAAAACTTGAGACTGAAGTCCCCGCCAAAAAAATCGTAACCGAGGGGTGGTCAAGAAAAACAGTTTCCGTTTCATCCAAAGCACTGCAAAAAGGCGACTTAATTCTGCTGGAGAAGAATGACATCATTTCTTCGGATGCTGAAGTGCTTGAAGGGATAGCCATGGTCGACGAGTCTCTTCTCACTGGAGAATCGGTTCCCATACGCAAAGCCCCTGGTGACATGCTAATAGGCGGTTCCCGAATCATCAGCGACACCTTAACTGCAAAGGTGACTGTAAACCCGGAAGAGAGCTACATCAACCAGATGATAAAGATGGTTGAGTCCTCCAAACGACCCAAGACCCCCAATGAGCAGGCAATCACCACAATTCTAATCGGTTTAACAGCGATATTTAGCATAATTATCCTTTCTCTGCTTGGGCTTTCCGTCGTGCTTCATCTTCAGGGCGACTTATCGGTCCTAATTGCGCTCTACGTTTGCCTTCTCCCAACCACCATAGGCGCCCTCTTGCCAGCGATTGGGCTTTCAGGCATATCCAGACTATACAAAAGAAAAATCGTCGCCAAATCCGGCAGGGCTATAGAGACAGCAGGCGACGTGGACGTAATTCTTTTAGACAAAACAGGCACTATCACAGTCGGCAATAGACAGGCAATTGAATTCATACCCTTTAACGGCTGCACCGAACAAGATGTAGGCGAAGCCGCCTTCCTTTCCTCCTGGCATGATGATACGCCTGAAGGTCGTAGCATCATTAGGCTTGCTTCCGAAAAAGGTTTCATCCCTGAAGAACTGAATTCTTTGGCTCTTGCTGAAGTTTACCCGTTCTCTGCCAGCACACGCACCAGCGGGGTGAACATTGCTCACAGTACAGGATTCATGCTTCCAAAGGGCGAAAAAGGCGACCGAGAACGTGGCAGATTTAGACGAAAATTCGCTGACACCGTTTCCGGGGAGGAAGCCAGTTCAAGTATGGAATCTGAGATTACAGTGATGAAGGGGGCGCCTAATGCTATCCTTGCCATAGTCGAATCCCCGCCGTCAAACTTTACCGGAATTGCTGAAAGCATTTCCGCAGAAGGCGACACCCCAATTGCCTTAGCACGTAACGGCGAAGCAATTGGAATGATTCGATTAAAAGATGTTCTAAAACCAGGTATCAAAGAGAAAATTCACTCCATTAAACTCATGGGCATAAGACCCGTCATGATAACAGGAGACCAGCCGCTTACTGCAAAAAGCATCGCCTCGGAAGTAGAAATCGAAGAATACGTCCCTCAAGCCAAACCCGAAGACAAATACAGCATTGTCCTAAAAGAGCAGGCTCAAACGAAAATCGTAGCTATGATAGGTGATGGCACAAACGACGCTCCTGCTTTGGCAAAAGCAGATGTGGGTCTAGCCATGAACTCGGGCACACAGGCAGCTAAAGAAGCGGCAAACATGGTTGACCTCGAATCGAACCCCGCCAAAATTATTGATGTTGTTCTCCTCGGTAAGCAATTGTTGATGACACGTGGTGCCGTAACGACCTTCAGCATAGCCAATGATGTTGCTAAATACTTCGCAATAATGCCTGTCCTGTTCGCCGCTGCCGTTCCGCAATTGCAAGCCCTGAATGTGCTCAATCTCGGCTTACACACCGCCGTGTTATCAGCTTTAATATTCAACGCAATCATTATTCCGCTTCTCATTCCGTTGGCGATGCGGGGTATAGCGTTCAAGCCGTCGGATACTATGACTCTGTTCTTGCGCAACACTTTGATTTATGGGGTGGGCGGCATCATAGTGCCTTTCATTGGAATCAAATTAATCGACACGTTACTTCTGTTCCTACGTGTATAACGGTGAAAATAACAATGCAAACGAATAAAAAACAAAAATGGCGTTTCAGGCAGGCAATATCCTTAGCGTTGCTCTCACTCCTAATCTGCGGCATAGTCTTCCCGCTTCTAGTCACTGGTTTAGCACAAGTATTCTTTCCAAACCAGGCAAACGGCGAAATCATCCAATTCAACGGTCAATCAGTTGGCTCGAACTTGATTGCACAAAACTTCACCCTGCCCATTTTCTTCCACCCCAGAAACGACTCCGCCTCCGGAGTAGACCCTGACATAACCCTTCAAGACGCTTACTCCCAACTTCCCCGAATACAAAACGCCACCAACATACCCATAGACGCGCTCACCCAGTTGGTCAACCAAAACACAGAAGGCACATATTGGATATTCGGCAGCCCATACGTAAACGTTCTGCGCATTAACCTCGCGCTTGTAAAAGCATATCCTTCAGTCTACATTGGATTTCAGTGACTTTCGAGAACCAGTTGAGAAAGGTACAAAGCGCGCATCAAGCGCTCCCCAAAGGCGAATCGACGGAGATATCAAAAAGATATCAAAATCTCTACTAACACCCAAAATATTCTTTTAGGTTTCCCGCGCAACGTTAGTACTCGTCACGTAAAATTCTTGTAGCCGCATTGAAAAGGGTTGCGCTGTTTTTTTTGGTTATTCTCAAAACATCCTGATAATGACAGTTAAAACGTCAGTGTAAATCTCACCCTCCGCACCAAATTGCAAAGAAACTTTTCCATCAAAAAACCCTTTTTCATAAGTAACGGTTAAAAGCCAATGATGCACACAAATATTAACACCAAAAAAGGTTTGGTTACAGAAATGCAATCCGCTAAAACCGAACAAAGAAAATTCGTATTTGTTGACCCAGGCAAGTGTACTGGTTGCGGAATCTGCGAGTACGCTTGCACACTAGAAAAAGGCGAAGCCATCTGGAACCCAATCAGGTCAAGAATCCGCGTTATCCGCATGACACCACTCTTCAACTTCGCCCTTGCCTGTCGAGCATGCAAAGACGCCAAATGCGTAAAAGCATGCCCAGAAAAGGCAATCGCACAAGCAGAAAACACAGAATTACTGATAATCGATGAAAAGAAATGTAAAGGCTGCGACTGGTGCGTTCAAGCATGCGAATACGGCGGAATCACCATTCACTCCGACACGGGAAAAGCCATCGCCTGTGACCTTTGCAAAGGTGAACCCAAATGCATCGAAGCATGCCCCGAAGAAGCCTTAGAACTTGTTGATTCTGACGAAGCAGCAGAAAAACGTTTCAACGATGCGCTAGAAAAGTTGCCTGCAGAAACCGAGCAGTTAACCACTGCAGTCAAGAATAAGGATTGGAAACCACTGCTAGCTATTGCAGAGAAGCGATCAGAAAAAGTCACAGAGAAGCTTGAAGCGTTAAACAAGAAGGCAGTTGCACAAAAACGAAAGTAACTCTTTTTCTGAATTATGGGTTTTCTTCATAAC
>JBEKHN010000034.1:0-8911 GCA_050012255.1 Bathyarchaeia archaeon | reverse complement strand
TTCCACGCTCAACTCTGCCTGCTCATCCTGCTCTTCACAGCACAAGCCGCCATCAACACGCACAAACCAGGCAGATCCAGAAGCATAAGGTACTTCGCAAACTAATTTAGGAACAGGCATGCGCGCTGTTTCTAAACTTGGTGGATTTTTCTATTTCTTTCAGATGCCAAGACCTTTGCCTGTCATAGTGAACGACCAGAACGAAACCCGCCAGAAGGATAAAGAGGCCCGTGACAGTCAACGCAAACCCTAGAATAGCAGACTGACTCAAGGGTTGCTGTGTAACATAAAAAAGAGAATTCGGTCCGCCAGCTGTGATGGCCGTCACAATGAGACCCCCTATCAAAAGATTCATGCCTAAAACCATCATTAAGAAGGCTAGGATTTCGTTGTGAGCGTTCTCCTCAGCCTTTCGGTAAAGCCACTCTTGGAAAGACAATCGTTACCACTCATGTTCTAGTGCGAACGCCGCTCATGTACAACTATGTCAATCTGTTAAAGTAAACCTTATGACCTTCGAATAAAGACTCGAAATACAACTTCGTCAAATCAATAAGCGCGCGCGCTAGATTGTGACGTCCTTCTTGATGTTTTGTGCGCGTGCTTTTTTGTTTTGTGTCTGTGTGTGTTTGTCTGTGTGTGTTTGTCTGTGTGTGTCTGTATCTGTGGGTCTGTCAAGTAGAGGGAGAAGTAGAAGGAGAGAAAGTAGTAGAAGAGGAGAGAGAGAAAAAGGGTAAAGTTTTATCACGTGCTGGCTGGGTCAAGGCGCGCGCGCACGGCCAAAACCTAGAGCCGTTTCAGGATAACCTCGGTACCACTGGAACGCGCGCGATAAAACTTTACCCCTCACACACAATTTCTCTCATACTTTTCTAAGCGCGCGCCCTGGGTGGGTCACGGGACTTGAACCCGTTTGGGTTCTAATCCCTCCGGGCCCGCCAGCAACAAAGATCTCACTGATTGGGCGAAAGAAGGTGATGTTTCCTAGCTATGATCAGCCTGAAATCTGTCCCAAGCGAGAGTCCAATCGGATGGTTTCTTGAAGAAGAAAACTCTTCAGTTGGGTATTTCACGGTGCGTGATGTTCTAGACAGAAGTGAGCGCGACCGCGACGTTGTAACAGCCAAAAAAGCAATTGCCATGTCCCCCGTAGTCAGGAGAATCTTGCAGAATCAAAAGCGAGAAGGCTCTTTTTCTCTTTTGTTTTCGAACTCGCCACAAAGGCGGCGCGCGGGCTTTTTTAGCGGTCCGCGCAACAGATATTAGCGACGTTTTGCACAGGCTACTCTATTCTGAGGGTCCTGATGGAGAAGATCATAGCTCACTGTGGAATCACGTGTTCTGATTGCCCAACCTTCATAGCGACGAAGACGAATGATGACGCTGAAAGGAAAAGAGTGGCAGAGCTGTGGACAAAAGAGTACGGCCACCCATTTAAGCCAGAAGACATCAACTGCAACGGTTGCCACACAAAAGGAACACGTGTCTTCAACTACACCAAAATATGCGAGATCAGAAAATGCGGACAAGAGAAAAACATAGAGAATTGCGCCTACTGTGACGAGTACAAGTGCGAAAAGATTTCCAAACTCCACGAACAGGCGCCAAAGCCAAAAGAAACGCTTGACCAACTAAGAAAAAGCTTAGGCAAGGACACCAAACATTAAACGCGTGCGTTTCCTCGTATGCCAATCAGTTTGGTTTGAGGGTAAAGTTTTATCTTTCTCTCTCTCTACAAAAAAACAAACAAATAAAAAACACAAACGCACACACACAAAAAAACTGACACTCAGCGCGCGCTTTTGATTTGGTCCTTTTTTGACGTTATTGTTGGCATTGCACGACGATAGTCGGTCATGAATCTCAGACACCTCTTTCTATTCGTATAAGAAAGAAAAAAGGACGTTGGGGTTTTGGAGTTAAGCGGTTTTAGGGATTTTAGGTTTCCTAATTGCATAAACTAAGACACCAACGCTGATAATGATAAAGCCTATGCCGAATAAGAACCATGCATAAGATTGGTTGAAGGACGCGTTCGCTAATGTGACCGCAGCGTTGGCTTGAGTTTGGGTCGCGTTCGCCTCTATCATCGCCGCTTCCGCTTGTTCCATCGCTGCATCAGCTGTTGCCAAGGCAGCGTCAGCCTGCGTCTTAGTTGCTTCAGCTTGGAGCCTAGTAACGTTCAACTGAGCTTCTTGGTAAGCCCTATAGTACTCATCGTAAGCTTTCGTATAATTCGATTCAATTGCAAATGCCTGATCGAACAAGTCGGCAGCTGTCTCGTAATGGGTCTTGGCAAGCGCGAATTTTCCCTGCCCAGACATATAGTCCCCAGTGCCCCGTTCAGCTTGGGCTTCACTTAACATCAGCCGAGCTTGGTAGCTGTTGAAGGAAGGAACGTAAGAAAACTTGGCGTTTAGTTCTGCTTGTAAATCCAAGACATCAGCGCGCTCAACAGAGTAAACTGCAAAGGACTCGCTTGGATAGTAACTCCAGTAGCTTGTGTAACTATCATAAGTGAACTCGACGTATATCATGTAGCTGTGCGGAAACGTGTCAGAAGCAATGCTTGTTTGTGGAACAGTGAAGTTGATCATGAAGTTGTGGTATTCACCGTATAGCATGACGTAAGGGCATTCATTTGAGGTGTAATTTACGTTCCAATCGAACGAAACCTTGACGGCTGTGACGTTAATGGAGGGATAACCGTACCAGTCATTGTATACATGCACAAAAAGCTGCGATGTTGAACCTGCCTCATAGGCCACGACATAAGTTCCAAGGAATGAGTCGTAACCCCTATAGAGTGACGCAACCCAATTGTAGCTGGATATATATGCGTGAACCGGTGTCGCCGCCATAGTCAAAACCAAAGTCATGACGAGCAAGCCAATAGTCGCCTGAAGTGTTTTTCTCATACAAACAACTCTCTTCCCGCAATGTTTGTTAACAAGGTGCATTTAAGAAACACGCACGATACGTGAGTCTACAGATAACTAGCGCGCATGTGTGTTCCTAAATTGGCCAAAAATGGTTTTTATTCTTCTTCTATGGCTTGGGAATGCTGTTGAACTTTGAGTAAATCCGTGTTTTCTCTGTGGCAACCATACCATTCAAAATTCGGGAAATGGAATTAAGGCCATTTTTGACCATTTTCGGAACAGGCATGCGCGCCTCATGACTCACCTCACGAGAGAGATACGCGACTCACCTATTACAATAAAAAGGCGAATTTAGGAACACGCATGCGCGCTAAGTGAAAGGCAGTCATGGAGACCGAGAATAGTGCGCGAAATTCTACTTGACTCGTTCCCCGTGTTTTCTTCTTCTCAAGATTGCGTAAACTGCTGCTAGAATTCCGAGCGTCAGCAGGACCCCTGCTGCAATCTGAAAGTAGAGCGCTCGATTCGCAATTTGGGCTGTTGAATAGGTTTTGGTTGTTTTCGGCCATCCTTCAAGAGGAGCTTCAATCGTCAGGTCTACAGTCGGAAACCACGTGGACAGTTTGATGGTGTAGAAGCCGTCTTGATAGAACGTTGCATTTAATCCGTTGATAGTCACCGTCGCTGCATTGACGTTCTTGGGATAGACTTGTGAATCCTCAGGAATCATCAAGTATTGGACTTGGACCACCACTGTGGCAGTTCCGAGGTCATAAGTTCCAGCATTGATAGATGTGATATTAAGTGAGTCCCAATAGACTGTCAGCGGTGACGGGTTAAGACCGCAAAGCCAATACTTATCAGATGTACTGTTTGACGTGTGCAGAAGAGTCGAGTTGTATTCCACGCCTTCTTGGTCAACGACTTTTGTGGGCACGAAATGCAGTGTCGCTGGTCCATGTGATGAATAACAGAATGAAATGTACCCTGTATCGTTCACGTAATATACGTGATTTTCGATCGTTGTGCCATTGTCTTCTCTAACCTCCAAATAGACTGAAGCATTGACAACTTTCTGCCCTTTGTTACCACCCCATCCCCATTGAACCTGATAGGACACACTAACGTTACTTCCCGCAGCTGGATGCAGCCAGCCGTTACTTCCATCGTACACTAATCCTGAGGTTGTCGGAGTCAATATGATCCAGTAATAAGCCTGACCTACGCTCTAACTCTTTGAGCACAGACCGCTACATAAAGAAAAACCAATGCGAGAACAAGGAAGACTTTCAAATTCGGCAAGGACTAAACGGGCCTGCAATGATGAATATACAAATTCCCAAATATGACACTTTCGGTGTGTGCGCGCGCTGAGGGTGAGTGAGTAAGTGAATGTGAGAAAGCAAGACTGGATGGTTGAGGAAGCATAAACGAGTTGAGGGTTTGGGTTTGGAGGTAAAGTTTTATCCAACCAACCAAAACGTAAAAACGTGCTCAGTGATTAGTCTCATTCTTCTAGGCAGTGATTTGGATGGTTGATTCAAGGGTTGAGAAACTTGCGAAACTCTGTGTTCATTGCAGTGCTGCCGTGAAACCCAAGGAAAACGTGGTTATTCAAGGAAGTGAACTTGCCTTTCCTCTAATCAACGAAATATTCAGAGAATGTTTGCTGAGTGATGCATACCCTTATGTCAAGCCAGAACTTGATGTTGCCTACACTTTCTACAAACACGCAAAAGAACACCAGTTGAGATTTGTTTCACCCTTCTCAAAGTTCATGGACGAGAACATGGATGTTCAAATACGTATAGAATGCCAACCGAACCCCAGAAGATTAACAAACATTGACCCCTCAAAAATCCAGTTACGCAGGGCTTCTGGAAGAGAGAGTTCGGAAATCCTCACGAAACGTAGTCTTGAAGGAAAATTCAGGTCCGTTATCTTGCCTTATCCAATAAATGCTCAGGCACAGGAAGCTGCTGTGTCACTCGAGGAATATGAAGACTTTGTCTACCAAAGCTGTCTGGTTGACAAGGAAGACCCAGTTGCAGAATGGAAGAAAATCCATGAGCAGCAAGAAAGAGTCTGCCGTTTTCTGAACCAGACAGATGAAATGCACGTAATAGGTGAGGACACCGACCTGACGTTCAGCGTGAAAGGCAGAAAATGGATAAACTGCAGCGGAAAAGAGAACATGCCAGACGGCGAAGTGTTCACAGGTCCCATAGAAGATTCAGCAAACGGTGTAGTCAGGTTCACTCTCCCAGGGATTTTTTCTGAGAGAGAAGTTGAGGACATAAAGCTCAATTTCAAAGATGGAAAAGTTGTCGAAGCCTCAGCTTCTAAAGGGAATGAGTTCTTGCAGCGAATTTTGGAGATTGAAGGAGCTGACCGCATTGGAGAAGCTGCGATTGGAACAAATTATGGGATAACCAGATTCACAAAGAACATGCTTTTCGACGAGAAGATTGGCGGAACAATCCACATAGCCCTTGGAATGTCTTTTCCAGAGTCTGGAGGATTGAACGAGTCAGCTATCCATTGGGATATTCTGAAAGACATGAAGAAGGATGGAGAGATCTATGCAGATGGAAAGCTATTCTACAAAAACGGCAAATTCCTCTCATAGCTCCTTTGGGTTTTGGGTTTTGGGGGTAAAGTTTTATCCCACACACGCGGAGTGAGTGTGAAGAGCAAGCTGTTTGAAATTCAAGCCGTTTTCAGCGTTTTGCAACAAGCAAATCCATAGGCATCAATTCTTCGCCAACCGATATCAACGCGCACTTCATGACTTGTTACCACACAACATTACCACAGTTGTTACAAACAGAATTAAGGGGGGTCAACTCTGAAAGGTAACGCGTCTCTCCCGAACCGCAAGCTTTCTCGAGATCAGTCGTGTTTCTACACGTTACTGTTCTTTGGTGCATTAACATCTCTGACACTGCTGGACGCATGTGAGAGGCTGCCCGCACGTTGGACACGTTGGGAGGCGGTGCAATTGCTGGGGCTTCGGATAGAGCGCGCGCGAATCAAGCAAGTCGATCACCTTAATTGTCCTAAGAACGTTGATGCGGCTATGCTGAGTAGCGCGCTGCCTTGTCCCTTTATTATGCGTGCGCACTTGAACAGCCACGTAGCTCCGCATCCAACCTGAACAGCCTCACCGTTTTCAACAATGCTCGCCAATCGTATATGCAAAACGTATATGCAAAACGTATATGCTCTCACGCGCGCGCTATCAGCGAATTTAGGGACAAGCCAGCGCGCGCTGCATTGTAAGAAGCTGGTGTCTCCGCCCCTGCCGGCGGCGAAAGACGACGAGGGCAAGCGAGGCAACAACCAAAAGCTAAGGTCAATTTGATTCAGCGTTTCTAACCGCGTTCACGGTTCTTCTCAAGAGGAGCTCTGCTGCTTCTTGCGTTGGCCAACCGCCCAACCCGCAGTCTGGGCCTGTGAAGGTCATGCGTTCTCCATATTTCTCTTTCGCGGCCCTGAACCTCTTACGCATGGTTGCCTCGTCCTCAGCTATTTCTTCAAAACGTGGCTTCGAAATGCCTCTTTCATAAAGCTCTGCCATGATCGAGTCTATGTCTGTTCTGGACACGCCGACTCGCACCTGCTTGTCTGCCTGCTCAAGCATTCTTTTCGATAATCCTTCAAGATTCTTTGGGGATGCTGCATACTCGAATGACAGCACGTCAACGTTCTTAACCTCGAGTACGTCGATTATCCGTGACGGAGAGTGAAGATGGATCTGCCTTACCGCGCCGCTAAAGTCGAACGCTTTTTCAAGAACGTCCATGATTGTTTCTCTCTCTGCGGAGATTTCCCTGAAACCGAAGCTCGGCTCGTCTAAGGAAACTACGGCTGTTTTGATGTACTCTGAGTTCAAAATCGAGTTTCTCGCAAAGCGCTTAACGTTTTCTGCGAACATCATGAGAACGTCCCTGTAGGCCACAGTTCCGACCTCTCTGAGATAGAGGTCCATTGGGCCTAGTATGCAGACACGCAGCTGTATCTTCTTTCCAAATTCCTCACACAATCTCTTTGCTTCCTCTTTGATCACCAATACTTCAGGCAAGAATGCTTGATTTTCATCGATTAGGTACGTGCCCTTGTCCATTGCTTCCTTGAGCACATCGGCAAGCTGCATGTGCATGTCGTAGTGCTGCGGATAGTTGACGATGTCAAGGCCAGTTTCAACCTTCTTCCTAAAGGAACCAACAATCACTCGGTAGAAATTCTTCAGCAAGAATTCGTCGCTCGTTAGCCCTTTTCTGCTCGCCAGCGCCTTTCTTGCAAGAACGTATGCCCTATCAAATGACTCCCGGTCTGTCTGAGGCGGCAGTGGAAAACTTCCAACATCGTCAACCAGCGTGCTCATACGAACAAGCATGGTCGAAATGGAATTTAAAGGTGTCTTCAGTATATAGCTGCTGGAAGATTAACGTGCGCTGCTTTGTCCCATTATTATGCGTGGGCACATGAACAGCCCACACGGCTCCGCATTCAACTTGAACAGCCTCACCGCTTTCAACGATGCTCGCCAACTGTATATGCAAAGTGTATATGCAAATTGTATATGCTCTCACACGCGCGCTTTTAGCGAATTTAGGGACGAGCCAGCGCTCTTCTGTTCTCGTTTTCCCTGCTATAGACAGCCTTCTTACGTGCTAGTTTCTTGCGAACCGTCGAGTCACATCTTCGAGTCTTTCGCCCAAGACTTGTATGTCATCGATATTGCCTAGTCCTCTCTCGTAAGCCTTCCGAACATGACTGACCTCGCGGGGGTCAAACCCCATGATTCTGCATGCAGTCGAGTCCGTCGCCACCGGGTCGCTTCCAGCTATTATCAAGTCCATCTGGACAGGTGTTCCACCGACGGGGCCACGTCCCTCCATCGCCACGAAACCGTCTATTACTGTTAATGCTGGTTTGAGTACAGTGTTGATGTCAGCGATGACGGTGCTTATGCCCCTCAGATGATATTTTGATTTGAGTTTGTCAGGCAGAAGGCCGAACATGTTCTTCATACCCAAGGTCACTCCTGTTGACATGTGCGTCTTAAGCTTGGCAGCACTGATAATCGCAGATTCGGTAACGATGCGAGGCACAGTGATGCTCTTCAGTGCTTCACCATGAGGAATGTCAACCTTAACCCTGTCTTTTACGTGCCTCAGGTTAAGCCACTGAACGCCGTTGCGCTCGCACATCTCTTTCATGCCCGTAGCCTCAAAAGCCTTATCAGCGTTAGTCATCGTCGCATCTGACTCGACAACATAAATCTCAACAGGCAGATTCTTGAGCCTCTTTATGATCGCTTCAACCACCGTTGGATCCGTGGTCGCGCCGGTTTCCCATGTTTCCACAGTTATAAAGTTGACTTTTATGAGCACCTTATGCCAACCGGACAAGGCAGCCTCATAGCCCACCAAGTCGAGAGCCCTGAAAACTGGCTCATGGTCTCTTTGGCCTTTGACGACAGCCACTTTAGAAGTCAAACAGGCAACACTCTTGAAAATCAGCATGCCTGTTCAGATTTAAGCATTGTCCAAAAACAATGTCAGAGCATGATGAGTCCGACTATTGCAGAAAGTCATAGATTACAGACTCTGCATTACAGCAAGGGAAACCTTGGCACGTGCTCGCACGGTGGATCATTCAAAATAGGAACCAGGAAATGTTCCGACTGATTATGTAAAAATTCTGCATAAAAGATATAAGTTGGACCCTGCCGATCAAAGAATATTCGGTGTGAATAATGAGTATTTGGAAACTTCGCCTATCAATGGCTGGAACGCTTGCCCTAATAATCGGGCTGTCAACGCTATTCTTCACGGTTATTCTGACCCTGACAGCATCCTTTGATCTCTTGACCTTGGGCATCTTGGTCGGGGCTTTTAACATTGTCATGTGGCTCGTTTCACCCTATATGATTGGTGCAATGTACCGTGTTCGTGCCATGTCTGCAAGTGAGCAGCCGCAACTTCACGAGGTTGTCGTCGATCTCAGCAAAAAATGCAACA
>JBEKHN010000033.1:0-10179 GCA_050012255.1 Bathyarchaeia archaeon | reverse complement strand
CGGACACTTAGCCATTTGTCTGTCACCTCCTTCAAAGGTTTTAAGATTAAAAAACAGGGTATTAAAAACAAGGCGTTGTTTCCCCGTCTATAGGGCTCCGTAGAGCTTGGCTCCACACCTAATGCCCCATTCTTCTTCCTCTATTTCCTCTTCCTCTTCTTCTTCCTCTTCTTCTTCCTCTTCGCTCATAGCGTTGTGCTCCAAAATTAGCGCCCTTAGGTCAAGGCTATAGCGCTATTAATAAGCGTGTTGATAGTCAAGCATGCGCGCGCGGCCAGAAGTTTTATTTCTAAATTGATTTGTTCTATTGTCCAGCGAGATGGTATTTTTGACGCCAGATGAATATGCACAATTTGAGAGCGCATGGAAGGGCTTTTGCGAATTCTACAGTGTACACGAAGCTTTCAAGTATGGTATTGAGAAATGTTGGGGGCCTTACTTTAGGGAAGAAAGAGACATTGTTTTCCATCTAGCGAGGTTCTGCCTGAAAAGGTTCGGACAAGGCTATGTTCATCTTGATTCTCCAATAAGTCATTACTTCTTCAATAATTATGCAGAGAGTGATAGAACAATATTCATCGATATCGACATTACGGATCCTGAGGCATTCATCAGAAGAGGCACAATGCACGGTATCTTTGTTGAGGTCAAGTGGTTCTACAAAGACATTTCCATGATGCAGAGCCTCTTCGTCACTCGGAGGAAAAAGGGAGTTCTGAAAGACTTAAGAAAACTCAGCGAGCAAATCAACAACAAGAGATGCAGATATGGTTTTCTTTGTATAATAGATGAAGAACCACAACATTCAGGAATAGACAATCAAAAGAAATTGGACTGGGAAAGAGAATATTCTCCGGTGCAAGTGTGGCTTTTTCAACCAACCGTGGCACGTGAGCTTTATGAGAAAACGTCAAGACGCGTCAGAGTTTTGAATGGCTATCCTAGAGTGGACTTAGGAATTGCCAGAGTTGTGGAAGACCTGAACAGATGCGGATTCAAAACGACGGCATCCTGCTCAGTTCTGCCTAAAGATCATCCGGAAGGCATTTTTCCCTTTAAAGAAGAACCTTACGGCTCTGCATATGTCCGCGTTGAAGGGAAATGTCCAGATTTGATTGAGATTGGGGAGGAAGCCGGATGGGACTGGCGGCTCCATGGAAAGGCATACGCGGACACCCGAAAAAGAAAACCGATAGATTCAACTGACTTCAGAGGAAGATGTACGGTTGTCCACAGATTCGATTTTCATGTGACGAAAAAGCTGGAAAGGGTTTTTGACGGGACCAAATCGCATTGCGAGAAAACCAAGGAAACGCTGAGTTCCAAGGAAGAAGCCCTTCAAAGCGCAGACCTGATAGACGCTACGAGCCTGTATTTCGAGTCCGATAATTCCGAGGCTATCCAAGAAAGAATAAAACGGTTGGAGAACGTCCTGCAACAGAGACTACTGTGATTTTCAGCATTTTAATGCTGCGCGCGCTAAACCTATCCACCCAACGCTTCAACACACTCTTGTTGCATCATCCTCCTTCTAGAGAGCCTTAAACGCTTCAAACCATCTGTTGTAAAGCGCCAGCATGTCAAGGGATACGCTTGGCTTTCTTTCTTCGAGTATCTCCCTGAAATCTTCCATCGTCAACGGTCGTGGCTTGGCCATTCTGTCGCTTGCCTTACCCGACTCAAAGAATTCGCCGATGAGTTTTAGCTGTGCCGACTGGTTGAAATCTCTTATGTCGCTTCCTGAGAATCCCTCTGAGAGTCTCGCGAGCTCCTGCAGCTCGACATCTGGAGCAAGTTGAAGACTGGCAGTGTAGAGCTTGAACATCATCAATCGTGCATGGTGGTCAGGCAGTGGGACCAGAATTCTTTTCTGAAATCTTCTTATGAAAGCCCAGTCCAAGTCCCAAGGCTTGTTGGTCGCTCCTATCACGTACACGTGAAGGTTTTTGCCCTTGTCTACGATACCGTCCATCTCTTTCAAGAACTGGTTGCGAACTCGGATTTCGCCGCCTACTTCATTTGTGTGTTTTCCCATCAAAGAGTCAAGCTCATCGACGAAGACTATTGCAGGCTTTCCTTCCAACGATGATTTTCTTACTTGACCGAACAGGCGTGCGACATTCTGTTCAGCTTCACCCAACCATTTTGACATTATCGAAGCCGCGTCAATTGAGACGAAAGTAGCGTCTATTTCGGTAGCGACGGCTGCTCCCAGCAATGTTTTCCCGCAACCTGGCGGCCCGAAGAGCAATATTCCCCGTGGCCATCCTAATGGAAACAGGTCGGGTCTCTGAACAGGATATATTATTGCCTCCTTCACCGCCTTCTTTGCGGGGTCCAGTCCAACGACTTCCTCCCATTTCACGTTGAGCTTCTCTGTGACTATCAGTTCTTCGTAACTGGACTTGCCGCCTTCACTCTTTTTGGTTTCACCCTCACACTCGCCGTTTCTAACTTCTGCGTGAGGTTGCTCGCGCGGCATACCTACGGCGCCTTGTATCGCCTTTATGCGTTCTTGGTAGGCGATCGCTTTTTGCACGTAGACTTTGTTCAAGCCATATTCAGGATAGAGTTGAACAAGTTGAAGCAGGCTTTCTATGGCTTTCTGATACATGGTTATTGCCATGCCTCCTGACCCTTGCTTGTCCAAGCGCACTGCTTCCAACGCGTAGTTGGTTGCATTCTTCTCAAGCTCTTGGGAAGCACTCATAACCTCTATTCTCCCGTCTGCAATTCAACTTTTATTTTTCCTTTCGACCCTAAACTTTCAAGGCGCGCGCTTGACCATTGAGTAGTCCTATGGAAAATTGAGAAAACCGAGTATATAATATAATAATCGGTTTGCCTTGGTTTCCATAGGACAATCTAAGCAGGCTAAGACGTTGGTGCAAGCGCGTGTGTAAGAGAGCAAAATTGTTGCGTTTGCTCAGCGCAAGATTTAGTATTCTTCCTTCTTCCAGATGTTGTACGGGCATTGTCTCCAGCAGTACGTGCTCGCTTTGTAAATGCAACCCTGACATTCGAGTCTGTCAAACCGTCTGCGCTTGCTCATAAACAGACTCTCTCAATATTCTTATGACACTTCCTTCTCAATAAGTCTGCCCTCACTCTGCACCCCCATCTCTTGTACTCTGTCCCTCTAGTTAGGGGGCGCGCGCGTGATGATTCTGTCATGACATAACCCGTTGACAACTTTCTGCATGAACTCTTTGGCTAATGGTAAAGTTTTATCCAAACCAAACCAAATTTCTACGTGCTAGGTGACTTCAGAAAAGGCTACTGGGAGGCAGTATACACGGTCCAGCGTACAGTGCTTTGTTGCAGTAATCAAGTGGGTAGGAAATAACCAATACCATAATAGGGCAGGTATATAGGTAGTATCGGAATCGAGTATACGCCCTTCAGTTGTAGAAAATAGGACAACGTTTTAGAATGCGTAATGCTTCTATTGCCTGCTAAGGTTGATGAGTTTTTGTCAAGAAGAGAAAAGAAAGCTGCAGGTTTAGAGCAACATAAAAAACTACAGAGAGAGAAAGACCAGGAAAGAAAACAGAAAAAGCAGGTTTCGCTTCCTGCAAAACATTCGAAAGGTAAAAAATAGGCGCTTTTGGATTTGGGAACTAAATTTTAATCATACACAATAAATGGTTTGAGGTGAAAAACAAGAATGGGAAAAAAGAAGAAGAAGGGACATAAGAAACAGAAATAGGAGCATTGCATTGTGAATAAATAAAGAGTTTCCATCTTTTTTACTCTTGTTGTTTTAGCTTTATGACTAAATTTTATTCCAAACCAAACGACGACCCCATGGAACTAGTTTGCGACCCACTAACGCGCGTAATTTGGGGAAAGTGACGGGATTGTTACAGAAATCTGTTACAATTTTCCATACTCATACACACCCTTCACTAGTGCGCGCGAAGAAAACCTTGCGAAACACGCACGCCCGTTCTTCCTCCTCGCTCTTGGTTTCTGTTTAGATTTTGTCCTTTGATAGTTTTGCGATAAAGAAGCCGTTGCATTTGTGAGTGTGAGGATAGAGCCTTTGACATTTTTCTAATCCTCTCAGTCCGGACGAGCCTATTCTTGGCGTTATTTCGCTCAGTGAAAGCTCTGGATGCCATTTCAGGAATTTTTCAATGAGCATTTCATTTTCTTCGGCTGTTACACTGCATGTAGAATAGATTAATATGCCTCCTGACTTCACCTTATCTGCGCAGTTGTTGAGCATTTGCCATTGAATTTCAGCCATTCGTTCAATCGACCGGGGGGTAAGCCGCCATTTGGCTGAAGGCACTTTTCCAAAGGTGCCTGTGCCTGTGCATGGTGGATCTAAAACTATAATGTCTGCCTCTTCCGTGAACGGTAATGGGGTACGTGCATCTGCGATGATTGGTTCGGCGATCTCTACACCCATGTGTGCAATTTGGCTTTTCCAGACGGTGATTCTGCGCTTTGAGTAATCTATGGAGAGGATGCTGCCGCGGTTCTGCATTAACTGGGCCAGATAGGTGGTTTTTGCTCCTGGGGCCGCACAAACATCTAAGACGGTCATTCTAGGTTGCGGGTTTGCGGCTTCTACTGTGAAGCAGCTTGCCTTGTCTTCAACGAAGAATAGGCCTTCCTGGAAGCTTGGTGCTCTGGTTACAGGTTGTTTTGCTGCTGCGACTTTGTACGTGTAGCGCAACTGTTCAACCTTCTCAAGTCTAACGCCTTCTTCAGAGAGTCTTTCAAGAATTTGCTTTTCCTCAGCTTTGAGCGTGTTCAGTCTAAGATAAGTTGGCGGCGGCTGCGCATTTGCTTCTAGCATGGCAGTAGTTTGGTTTCTGCCGAATAGTTTGAAGCAGTATTTTACGAACCATGTTGGATGGAAAGTTTGAAGCCCAACCTGTTCCTCGTCACCTGCACGTGCAAACACCATTGCAGGCCGTTGGGTCAGTAGCACGCCTAAGAAAGGCTCTACTTTAATTAGCGTTTTCCATCCTAGAACGCTGCGTGCCAGTTTAGCTATGCTCCCAGCTTCTTTGAGGTTCGGACTGAACCAGTTTTTAGCTATTCTCATTTGATAAACATAAAGTCGCAGGAACGCCTGCACGCCCAAACTGCATTCGTTGATTGTCGCAGGTTTCATGGTGTCATTTATGAATTTGTCTATGAAGTTTTGCCGGCGAACAGTTTCAGAAACAAGCATATGAGCTAATCTTAAAGAATCATGGTCTTCTATGCCTAGCTGTTTAACCGTTCTCGCGAAGGCTAAAGGCTCACTTAATCTTCGCATTTCCATCCAGCTCAGAGTTTCAATGGCAAGCGTCCAAGCTTCTTTGAGCAAACGCGTTCACACACCGATGACAAAGGCGAGGACGTAGATAAAAAGCGCGGGCGCTTATGAAGGATGTCACAAGTGATTTTGAAGAATGATCGAAAGTTCACTAATTGTAACAAATTGAAATGCGCGCGCCTCCATGGCGTCAGAGTCAACAAAAGAAAAAGTAAATTTGTGCAAGAAACGTCGTCATACAGCAATATGTTGTTTCTAAGATGATATTATTGTAGGCATTCTAGATACGCATAAGGATGTCAACATCTTCATTAAGTGAGCAATAGTGTTCTAGGTTTGGTGAAAGGAAGGGTCATGGGTCAAGAATAAAGGTTGCAGGCTTTCAGTGTATTCGGAGGCATAAAGGACTAAAGGGGAGGCTTTCATGCGCAATAGGGACGTTTAGATAGTAGATATGAAACGCAATGTAATCTTGACGCGGGGGCAACACCCGAAACCTTAGTTGAACACCTTTAAACCAATAAGGCCTTGACGCTGATAGGCTATGAAGCATCAAAGTCGAAAACGCGATTGTTTTTCTGCTTTAGTCGCACGCGCAGAATGGTCTATGGTGAATGTTAAGAAGGTTCTTGGAATTGTTGGTATCCTCACAAGGATGGTAGGACGAATAAGCTTCTTCCGCGCGCCCAGGAATAGCTTCCTCTCCCTCTAGGTTTTTTTCTTACAAGATTCTGTCGTTGGGTCTTTGGTTGGTGGTTTGGTTGGGGTAAAGTTTTATCCGCCATCCCAAGAACTTCGCTAAATAACTTGCATCTCAAATCTGCGGATGGAATAATTCTATAACATTTCAACGCTTACAGAACTTTTGTATGTTCAATTTTTCGGGTTAGGATCTCAATGATACGGTCGTTGTTGAGGTACATCATTGGTTTGTTGCAGGCGGGGCATTTAAAGAGAAGCTCAAATGCCTCTTCGAAGGGGAATCGTTTGCAGCCTGGCGTTTGGCAGCTGTAAAACTCGTGGCTTTTCTCGTATTCAAGCCGGATTTCCAGTTTTTCTAGAACACGGCGCTTTTGGTTTAGGATAAAGCCTTCCAGTTGGTCTGGTTGGAGTCTCCAGTTGAAGACAAACCAGCCTGTTTCTTTGTCGCGGGCCCGCCTGAGAGCCACGATGGAGTGGTCGTAGAGCCTGTAGAGCGCCTTGCGAACCAGGTTGAGGCGCATTTGGGTTTTATCCGCTATCTCATTATCAGTAATCTCGTGAACCTCTTTGAGGGCTTCAACTACTCTAACAGCATCCTCTCCGAACAACGCAGCCACCTTCTTTAGCGTCTCGTCATCCACAAGGAACAGTTTTGAAACACCTCGCGCGCGCTACGAGCTCCGACCGAAGAGAATATCCGGAATACCACTCTTGAATTTCCATCCGCTAACCACTGCTTCCCCGTATATCACCCTAATGGATGTTGACTCTTCAAGCTCTTTTGCTCCCCTACTTAGTAGCGCTCAAAGCGATTAACCCTTCCCATCCTAAGAAAGCTATAAGAATGCACGCGCTAAAGCCAAAAATCCTTGGCATCGATCGAAATATCCTAGAACGCCCCGCTGTTTGATCGCTTTATAAGGAAGTATGCGTAGTATAAGGGCAACAGCGTTCTGTTGTTGAGAGACCGGAAGAACACAACAACGTTGCACGTTAAAGTCAATGATGAAAGGAGTGATTTGAAATGTCTGAAAAATCGGGAATCGTTTTCATTGGAAACAAAACACCAATGGACTATGTTCTAGCAGTTATGACAAGAATATCGGCGAGCAATGCCAAGGAAGTAGTTCTGAAAGCAAGAGGACGAGCAATAACAACAGCTGTTGACGTAGCTGAAATAACCAGAAACCGCTTCCTAAAAGACCTAAAAATAAGCAAAACCTCCATAGGAACGGAGGAGATGCCAGCAAGGGAAGGCGAAAACAGAGCACGGATGGTTTCAACAATAGAAATAACGCTTACAAAAGAGTAGGAAAAGCCCTGCTGAACAAAGCGTCAACCGGTAATATCCTTCTTTCTAGCGCGCACTGCGGACTAACAATTAAATCGCCCAAATTCTGACGAGTAATACGAGGAATTGCGTTTTGTGAAGGTTATCTGTTATGACCCTACTCCATATGATCGAGACAGAAAAGATGGAAAAAAGAAAGAAAGTGGCACGGTCTCAGCAAACGCTGCCAGATAAGTGTCCGGAATGTGCTAGTGTAAACCTTATCCATGATTATGATACGGGTGAGACTGTTTGCGGCGACTGCGGACTCGTCTTATACGGGCAAATGATGGATAAAGGACCAGAATGGCGCGCTTTCACCCAGGAAGAGAAAGCCTCAAGAAGCCGCGTTGGGATGCCAACGTCTTATTCTGTCCATGATAAAGGCTTGTCAACGGCCATTAGCCAGATTGACCGTGACGCCTTTGGAAGAAAACTTCCATTATCAACGCGCCTGCAGATGTGGCGCCTGAGGAAATGGCAGATCCGTTCTAGGGCGCATTCTTCAGTTGACAGAAACCTTGCCCAGGCAATGGCTGAGCTTGACCGCCTATCAGACAAGGTCTACATTCCACGGCCAATCAAAGAGAAGGCTGCGGTCATTTACCGTAAAGCCTTAGATAAGAGCTTAGTCCGCGGCAGGTCTATCGCAGCCATAACGGCTGCTGCGGCTTATGCGGCTTGCCGTGGAAGTGGAACTCCAAGAGCACTTCATGAAATCGCAGAGGCAAGCCTAGTCGACAAAAAGGACGTTGCTCGTTGCTACCGGCTCTTGCTACGTGAACTTGACATGCACATGTCCATCCCTGACCCCCTCACATACGTTTCTAAAATCGCTGAAAGAACAGGAATTTCGGGCAAGACCCAGGGAATTGCTATACGGATTCTTCGAGAAGCCAGAGATAAACGGGCTGCTGCCGGAAAAGACCCTATGGGGTTGGCTGCTGCAGCATTGTATATTGCTTGTTTGCAGAACAACGAGAAGAAGACACAGAAGGACATTGCCGAAGCAGCAGGCGTCACTGAGGTCACGGTGAGAAACCGCTACAAGACCCTGAAAAGGCAGTTGAAGCTAGAAGTGCCAGACCAGTCATCTTTGCTTTCTTCCTCGTAGATTCAAACGATAGGGCGCGCGCTAAAATCGTCCAGAAAAGCTGCCTCTAAATGTGCGTGAAAGGCTAGATTATGCTAGGCACTTGGTTTTATTTCTCCTCTGAAAACGTGGTAGCACCTGTCTGAGCAGAAGCCTTGAAAATCATTGTCTGGCATGAACAGGTTTCCACAAGCTTTACACTTCCGCCTAGCCTCTTCGCGCATTCACTTCTTCGCCAAATCAGGATATCCTCTTGATTGGTTATATGTTTAACCTAAGGCGAAGGCTACCTCTTCGTGCACAAAGCGGGCGCTTTGCTCAATTAAAAGTAAGTAGAATCGCTATCGGAACAGAGGAGATGCCAGCAAGGGAAGGCGAAAACAGAGCACGGATGGTTTCAACAATAGAAATAACGCTTACACAAGAGTAGGAAAACCTTGCGAAGCGCAACATAGCCCTACCTGGTTATGTCACTGCGAAGCACATTCAACCTTCCAATGTTCTTTCATTCTATAAATTGAAAGAAGTGTATTTAAAAATAGATGAACAAGAACTTTTGCGCGCGCTAGATTGAAAAATGGTGGAATGATGGGGGTGTAAGCTTGATGCCTTGTGCCTTCTCCACCCACATCGGCTTTGCCTGCGACTTCTTTTGCCTTTTTAGGCCGTCTTCGGCGTGCCTAAATCGTCTTCTTGCTTAGTACTTCTCGGAAGGGCTTCTTGCACTTTGGACAGTCGAAAAGGCCTATTTCTAACTGCGTTCTTTTTCCAGCTTTGGATGGACGTCCGGCCATTGTCCACTTCTTCCTAGGTGATGAAACAACTGTTCCACATTTCTTACATTTTCCCATTCAATTTCCTCCAGTATATCTTGATAACCATGGTTTCTGATGGGGACAGATAAAAAGCTTTCCACCGTTTTCGGATACAAACGCGTTCCACTCCACTACGATGAGGAACGTACAAACGAAGGCGAAAGGCGATTAACTATGAAGGTTTATTCGTAGAATATGAGGTTTAGTTCCTCCAACCTTTCGTGAAGCTTGTGCACTGCGTCATAAACGTCCTGTTCTTTCTTCGCCCCTGTGCAAACAAGGTTCCCGCTCGCGAATATCAGTATGACCACCTTAGGCTCGTCCATCCTGTAGATCAACCCTGGAAACTGCTCCGGCTCATACATGGTTTTTCCAAGCGCGCTCACTGCCAGTTCCAAGTCTACCCTTCCGCCCAAGCTTGCAGAAGCAACCATGTTCACAACCTTCAAGTCCGGCCTACTGATGATGATTATTCCGCCCCTCTTCAGCTCTTTAACAACTGTCATAACAGCCCTGCGCGCTTCCTGCTCTGATTTGGCGCCTGTACAAACCATTTTACCAGAATTGAAAATCAGCGTGGCGGTCTTCGGTCTCTTAAGCCTAAACACAAGTCCTGGAAATTCCTCTGGGTGGTATTCAACTCCAGGATAACTCTTCACGACGGCGTTTAAGTCAACTTTCTGGTTCAATGTGACAGTGGCAACAACGTTTTGAATGGTTATTATGGCTTTAGTTTTCGGCATTAAAAACCACTTATTATAGTGTAGCGGATGCTTAAATACCCTTTATAAGGGTCTTATGTTGCCAGTGTATAGAAGCTTCCCGCACATTCCCCATTTTTCTCTGATACATAAAATTGGCTTGAAGGAGATTTCTTAAAGGGATAAGCAAGCTTTAACAGCGATTTCCATTCTATAATAGCTGGAGCGAAGACATGAAGTGACGAGACTGTCGATTCATA
>JBEKHN010000032.1:0-10299 GCA_050012255.1 Bathyarchaeia archaeon | reverse complement strand
TCTTCGATTTCAACTTTCTTGAGCTTGGCTGCTCCCCACACTTCTTTTGCTGAGGCGCCTTTAGGCTTGAGGAATATGCCACCGGTTGCCATTTCAATGGTTAAACAGTCGCCTTCTTTTATGCCTAGCAGCATTCTTAATTTGAGGGGAAGGGTCATCCTTCCTTTATCGCCAATCTGGATTTCCATTTTGTATTCCCACTTTAAAGAGGGATTTCTACGTTTATAAGCTTTATGGTTTATGCGCGCGCTTTTGGCGTGTATGTTCAGGCGGGCCCCTAGCCCGGGCCTACGATACAATACAAATATGCCTTAAGAATGGCGCGCGCGCCTAATTCATCTGTGATTTAGCTTTTAAGCAGGCAGAAAGCGATTTGACTAGAACTATCATGAAGAGAGAACACTCGAAGCACTTGTTGAGGCTACCATGCGTTTCCGCTTTCAAATTTATTAGTCGGATCCACATCTGTAATACTTGAGTGATTTTAATGGCGAAGGTTGCATATTTAGATGAGGAAGACCGAAAGCTCCTCTCCGAAACCAAGCAGAAGCTTGACGAAGCCACAAAGCTAATGGGCGAGCTCTTGGAGACCATTGAGATTTTAAGCGATTCAGACATGATGAAAGACATCCGCAAAGGCCTCGAAGACATCAAGACTGGAAGAGTCAAGGAACTGCACAGTCTTCTAAAGGAAGAAGCCCATTGAAATACACGATTCTCTTATCAAGACAAGCCGAGAAATTCTATAAAAAGCTAGAAGAAAAGGTCAAAACCCAAGTTCTAGAAAGTTTAATCGGTTTAGAGATTCAATCCTACGCAGGAAAACGACTTCACGGAGACTTGAAAGAAAACTACAGCCTACGAGTTGGGAAACTCAGAATAATCTACACCATTTCAGAGAAAGACAAGACCATTTACATTATAGCCATAGGCCCAAGAAAAACGATTTACCAATAATATCGCGCGCGCGTCTTTTGCCTCGCGCGTGAAGATGGTTGGTTACCTGTTTGTCTTTTTTGTGGTCGCGCGGGCTTTAATGGCTTGTCTTATTGCTTGTTTGCTGTTGAGTTTTGGTTTCCAGCCTAATGATTTGATTTTGCTTGCGTCTAGGAGCATGTTTTTGACGTCGCCCTTCCAGCCTCTTCTTCCTTTGAAGGCGTGTGTGGCGTAGGCGGTGGTGAAGGCTTCGTTGAGAGTTTTTGCTAGATGGATTGAGATGGGGGCTGGGGTGTTTAGTACTAGAAAGCAGAAAGCTTCGTTTTGAGCGTTGTTGTTTGCTTATACACAGAAGCTTGCTGAGAGTTTTGATGTCTATCTGATCTTCAGAGTGCACGTGTGCAAGGGTTATTAAGGAGTATTTACTCCTTTCGTTACGTAGGGTTAAGTGTATGAAGGGGAAGATTAAGACGAGTATAATGATCGATGAGGGCCTTTGGGAGATTTTTAAGGTCAAAGCTTCTTCGAAGAGGGGTTTAAAGGGGGTGAGTGGAGCAGTTGAGGAGGCTTTGGAGGAGGAGCTCAGCGAGCTGGTTGTGGCTGAGGCGCTGGAGAAGATGTGTTCCAGAATGTCAACTGATCTAGAGGTGAGGCCTGTTAAGCCGAAGGTCGCCACTTCTGCTGGAAAGGTTATCAGCGAATTGAGGGAGCAAGCAGTTTGAAAGTTTACTTGGACTCAAGTGCCATCGTTAAGAGATATGTGCTCGAGGAAGGATCAGACGAGGTTAGAGAGACCTACTTGAGGGCCTTTAACGGCGTTGCGACTTTGCATTTTTCAGTTTGGAACGTGGGTGAGGTTTTAGGGGCGTTGGACACGTATTATAGAAGGAACTGGCTGGAGAGTGAAGATTACAGGGCTGCTCGCGAATCTTTCATCGCTGAGACTGTGAGACTGCTGAAGCTGGGTGTAGCTAAGGTTGTTCCTGTAAGATCAAGACTGCTTGCGGAGTGTTGGCTGCTTGTAGAGAAACATCACATCTACGCAGCTGACGCGCTACAAGTAGTCTCGGCAAAACATCTCGGCGTGGACCAGCTTCTCTCTGGCGACCAAAGACTGGTAGACACATCGAATAAGGAAGAAGTCAAAGCGGCTTACTTAGGCTAACAGGAAAAGGGGTACTTCAAAAAGTACAGGTAAAAGGTATTAGTTCTTTTACGGTTTTTGTTATGGCTTGTTTGCTGTTGAGTTTTGGTTTCCAGCCTAATGATTTGATTTTGCTTACGTCTAGGAGCATGTTTTTAACGTCGCCTTTCCAGCCTCTTCCGCCATCTACTCCGCCTGTGAACTTGAACTTGACGTGTTGAAGGCCCATTTTCTCAGCGGCAATTTGAGCTATGGTTTTTACGTCTATTTGGTCTTCTGACCCGACGTTGTAAATCTCAACTTGCTCTGTTGATTTCTCCTGTCCTAGGAGTATGGCTTCTATGCAGTCGTTTATGTGGAGATAGGATTTGTTTTGGGTTCCGTCGCCGAGGATTTCGAGTTCGTTTGGGTTTTTCTGTAGTTTTTGGATGAAGTCGTGGATTACGCCGTGTTGGCTTCTTTGGCCTACTATGTTGGCTAGGCGGTAGATTATGGCTTTGAAACCGTAGGTGTACGCGTAAGCTGAGATGAGGGCTTCGCAGGCCAGTTTAGACGCGCCGTAAGTGGAAATCGGCTTCAGCGGAGCATAATCTTCAGGCGTAGGAATTTTCGTAGGCTCACCATAAACCGTGGATGTTGATGTGAAGATTAATGTAGGTTTGTTTTCGGCTTTTCTAACGGCTTCCAGAAGGTTGCGTGTGGCGACCACGTTTTGTTGAAAGTGGACATCTGGGTTAGTTAAGCCAGCCCTGACTTCTGGGTTTGCTGCGAAGTGAAAGACTGTTTCGAAACATGTTTTCTCAATCTTTGCCAAGTCAGCTGAACACAGCAGATCGCCTTTTATGAAGCTGAAGCCTGGATCTTTAAGCCACGGTTTAATGTTCTGCAGGGTTCCAGCTGCGAAGTCGTCGAAAACGCAGACGTTGATTCTGCGGGCCATAAGAGCTTCAATCAGGTGACTTCCAATGAAGCCCGCTCCACCAGTCACTAACATTTTCTCCATATTCTTTAGCCTTCATTCTTGATTAAGATCCAAGAGCTGCGAAAGCAAAACGTTTTGGGTAGCGTTTAACGTTGAGCGCGCGCGCTTCTTGGTTTATGATGTTATGTTTTGTTTGCTTGAATTGTTATGTCGTGCTACCTAAACTGTGTTATGCTATTGTTAATCAGGAACGTGCGCGCGCGAGACTTCCGGCAAGGGTGGTAACTTTTCAGTGCGCGAAGAGCTGATAGGATAGAAATAAGAAGTGCTGATGTAGAGGGAGAGCTCATGACAATAAGGTTCTTGGGGGCGCGTGCGGTTCAGTTCGATGAGATGGTTAATCGTTTCTATTTCTTTGTGGCCAGTATCCATGTGCAGATGCTCGCGCCAACCATCAATGTCGTGAAGCCGATTTGAATCGTGCTGTTCCAAGTTCCAATAAGGTTTGTCAAAGGAGACCACCACCAAACAATATTGCTTGGAGGCAGACCACCAGCCCAAAAAACAAAAAACATGATGTCTTGTAGGCCGCCTACGGTTAAGAAAACTATCGTGGTGAGCAGCGCGATGGAGAATTTCATGTCCCTTCGCGTCTTGTGAGACCCAAACCAGTAGGCACAACTCATCGCCAACGCAAACGTAACGAAAATTGCATTATAGGTAACCCAGTATCCCTCTGCCCATTCATAGGAGAAACGGAGACCATAATCATACAGAGTCAAATTAACAACATAATCCATACGCGACATCAAACAGAAGAACAACAGCACTAAGAGCGCGAATGAAATTTCTGTCCTGAACCCTGCCACAGCCTCATTGAACACTCAAAGTTCCTCTTTGACTAAGGAACTGACAACGGGATCTCGGAATTTAAGCCAAGTTACCAACCTTGTAATATTACAGAAATCAAGCCATAAAGAGCGCGCGCTCTGATTAGCTGACTTTTCCTTCGCACCTCACGCACGTCCAGCCGCCGAACCCTACCATACGGTCTCTTAACCTCAACTTGCAATTATCGCAATACTCCACGCCGCAACCCTGATAGCGAACCAGCCACATCCTGTAAGACCTATTTCCTCTTCAACGGGATGCGCACCTAGTCATAACATCACTTACTTGAAAACCGTCCCACATCGTTGGCATTTATACTTCTTTGAACCAAAAGAAAAATGTGCAGACTGGACTCAATGATTTCCGAGCTACCACATTTAGGGCATTTAGGCATCCACTCATCGCACCTCGAACTGAACGTATTTTCGGCACTTGTAGCAATACCATCTAGAGCGCGCGCCTCACAGAGCATAAGTACAAGAGTCCTATAGCATCTTCCGAATGGAACGGAGCGGGTACACATAAGCAAAGAAGCAGTTGCGAGACAATTCTTCTTGGATTTTATCGAGAACCTTGGAAGCGAATACGAAGATGAATACGATCAAGAACATGATGAGGAAGAGGTCAACCTCATAGTAACGGATCTCTTCTTTTCAGGCTTGTTGAAGATCGAGTGGAATCCAAGAAAGCATGTGTTGAGACTCAACTTCAGAGATCGTAAGAACAAAGAAAGCAAACGACAGAAACACGCATCGTAAAACGATTTTGATACTTCATTGAGCAAAACCTTGCCGTCCGCCGCAACACAAAACTGCAGTTCTCACATTTCAGAGCACTAGTGCCGTCTACACAAGAAAGTACTTTATCTAGTGCTGGTCGTTTTTTCCGAGCAAAATTCAAGAACAACTATTCGCTCAGTCTTGCGAAACGGAGGCGATCAAAGCTCAAAATTGTGAATAGCCTGCAGAAACTTCTCCGGAACGTTCTGCTTGAGAAGGAATGTACACATTTTTTCCGTCAAGAACAGGCCATCTGTAACCTGTTCTATACTACTGTGTGTGAATTTTGACAGAGTCCGACAAATCTTGGCGCGCGCTAGAAGTTCCAGGTCTATCGGTGTTCCAATGAATCTGCAGACTAGGCCTGTTTTGCCGTTTAGTGTGTTTGGAACGGTTACAACTCGCATGGGGTCAACTAATACGGTGAAGTGAGTCCTATCGAAACAGTGAGTTTGCTTCTGCAGTAGTTTAGTGAACTTGAACCTAGCTGCTGAATGAGCCCATATCGGGTCGTTCCAGTGATAGTGAACCCAATCGTAATAGTTGAAGTCCATGACGTGAACGTGAAAGCCAGCGCAACCGCTGAAGACTATGGCGATCTTTGAGTAATATTTGTGAATGACCTCGCAAAGCTGCAATGCTATGCGTTTGGCCATGTCCAAGCATTCTGGACAGACAAGCCAGTGGTCATCGACTTTGTGGACATGCCCAAAACCGACAAGGTAACTGTCAACATCAATGACATATTCGCCGTTCAAGGGAATGCAATACTCGGCCTTGTATTTCTTACCGACTCTTTCGGGAAAAAGCCAATTTAGAACACTGAAGTAGACATGCATAGGCCTGAGCTTGTAACAGTAGAACCTTAGGTCTCTCTCGTTTAGGCGGTTTTCAAAATGGTTGAGCTTGACGAACCTTCCATCATAGAGCGAGACTCGGAAATGCTTTCTCGTGAGGTTCCAGAGACTAGGCACTCTGAGGGAATTCTCTAAATAGTATATTCCGACTTCGCTCTGTGACAGCAAGACTCGTCAAGCCCGCAAACGAACATGACCCCTTGAAATCTGTTAAAAGACTAGTCCTGAAACAACATTCATGAGGATTGGAGAGAGTAGAGTAAAAGTGAAATAGCCCGAGCCCTATGTGTATCGGATAATCTGTATCATGCTTGTGGGGTTGCGAGTGATTTGACAAACTCCAGTTTTGTGGAAAGATTCTTTTCAAGATCCTTTGTGACAGTTAAAATGATTTTCCGCAGACGTGGATCTTTTCCTTCGTCGCGCATTTTCATTGCTCTGTTTCTGTTTTCTGCAATCCAATCATCCTTTTCCTGATCTTCCTGATATACGCGAGTGTATGCTTCGCCTTCTATAAATCCATAATACAAGTAATATGCGAAAAGCGTGTCAAGGGAAGAGAATTCCTTTGAAGGAAAACTCTGATGGTAATAGTCGCAGAGAGCTGACATGGCTGCCTGAGGGAACCCATTAAATAGGCGGTCTGCTACTTTGATTCTTTTGAAGAAGTCCCAGTTTTCGAAAACCACTGGGAAAAGCTCAGTGTTTTTTTGCGCAGTTTTTCGTATATTGAAGGCCGGAAACAAGCGGGCCTCGAGGTTTCTTTGGCTCTTCAATTTGACGGGCTTCAACGATCTTGGCGAAGGCTTTGCGAATTCGTTGGAAGCTAACGCTCTTGGTAAGAGCGTGGGTATCCGACTTAGAAACCATAACAATCCTTCTCTGGTCAGACTGTAGATCTTCCTAGTCACTTGTTTTTTCGATTTTTCCTCTCTTATGATCTTCACCCAGTTCAGTTTTTCCAGACTCTTAGTGGCTTTGTGGATGGCTGAGTATGCAACTTTCTGCATCCGCGCGATGGAGTACATGGTTAGGGGACCATTATCAGCCAGAGTCAGAAGAACCCTCAATTCTAACGCTGACAACTTCCTTGTGCGCAATTCGTTGAATTTTAGCGCGCGCGCGAGGTTTTGCAAGCGTAGAGGGATACTAGGACTTTCGTCATTCAATGTCAACGGCGGATACTGTCCTGATTTCCTTCCTTACAGATAATATATCTCCACGGTCATACTATCACAAACTACTATAAATAAATAGCGCACCTGCGCTCCAAACTCTATGTTAGAAATGGTGTTTGAAAATGAGAGAAAAAAGAGACTACAAAATTGTGAAGGCAAAGACTGTTCACCCTTCTCCAGTTCTGCCTCCCCAAATTCACCAAACAGAACTCGCCGATTCTGTAAATACGGTTGGCGTTCAGCAGCCTTTCATAGTTAACGGGCGCGCGCTACCCCATGCGTCTAGTGCGGGCCATTTTGAGGGAGATGGCCAAGGAAGACCGGAAGTTAGCGCGTGCGCATAGTCAAAGCCAACACAATTCAGAAGACGGTTTCCGAGACGATTCATAAGTTTCCAAAAGGAACCCAAAGCTGACAGTGATTGTTTCCTCTATTTCACCGAAGTTACGCACGACTCCGCGCTCACGTAATGTGCGTGGATGAAAACTGGCGAGGATGAAACGATGACTAGTGAGGGCAAAATTGAACAAGCAGAGGAGAGAGTGCTAAAGTGGGTGCGAGCTGGAAATGTCCATCGATCTACCGTTCTTCCTCAAAGAGCTCACGGCCCAAAAATAGCAAGATCAGTTGAAAAAGATGGAATTCTGCAACCTCTGCTTGTCCATTCAATCCCGGGAAAAACTGATGAGTTTGAACTCATTGATGGTGATGGAAGACTTCTTTCAGTGAAAGACGAGCAAATAGAGGTTCTTGTAGATGTAATACCTTGCGTCAAAGGTTCGGATGTTTTCCGCACAAGCGAGGCAACGTTTCAAAGAAAAGATAGGTCGGCGTACGAAAAGTGCCTATTCTACGCGGCTTGGGCACGAGAGTTAGAAAAGGAGACAGGCAAGAGGGAGGGAGGGAGTGCAGGCCTTGTTGGCCCATGAAACAGGCTTGAGTGAAAGTGCAATCTCACTGTATATGGCGATAGGCGACCTTTTCGCCAAGTTGGAGTCTCTTGCGCTTGGAGAAGAGTTTAATGCATTAAAGGCTTGGGGTGTCAACAAACTTTTCAGGTTTTCACAACTGGTTGAGTGCGAGCGTCTGCTGGAGATTGCCAGAGAGTTTGAAGGTATGGGTGAAGTTACAATCGAGGAGGTTAAAAGGGTAGTCTCTGAAAACAGAGTGTTCAGTCCTGCGCTTGCTGTGCTAGACGAGGATCAAAGTGAAACAACCAATGAAGCCCAATCAAAGCGTGCGCAGCGGCTCGTCGAGGAGTTGAATTCTCTTGCGACTGAGACACACCAGTTGTTGAGTACCATTGCGGACGAGATTCTTGCAAATGTTGATGAGTTCTCCACAGCCGAAGTTCTGGGCGTTTATGATAAGGTTCTGAATGCTTTGAAGCGACTGAAAAAGCGTGCCGAAACGCTGCGTCAAAAAATGAATGAACATGGACTGCAACCGGGTGATTCAAGCGGGTTGGGTGAAAGATGATGCAGAAAATCGTGAAACTCGAGCATCCTTGTGTTCAGGGTGTCCTCGCTAAACAGCTTGTGAAGCTGAAAACTTTGATTCCATGCGATGAGGTGACTGCGGTTCGTTGGAAACCACAAGTTGGAAGTAGCTTGTCCGGAGAAGTGGCAGAGGGCATAATCTACGTTTATGATGAAGATTTGCGTGACGCTCTAGAAACATTGAGACACGAATACCTCGACTGTATTCTGACTAGAAAAATCATCAACCCACTCACCGCAATCGTCAACCTATTCATAGAGGACAAGACTCGCGAGGTTTACAGGCAAAAAGAACGCGTTGTTGACGCTCTGTCGAAGCTTCTCAAGAATTCATGTGGAGAGTGAGAACGAAAATGACTAGGAAAGAGTTTTGCCCGCCTTGGCTCATAAAGCACACGGTGGTCTGTCCCATATGCGGTCCGACAGAGACTTTTCCTATATGGCCTTGGGAGAGACAGCCAGACAAAATCTCGGAACTTCAACGTCGTTTCTGTCATAAACTCGACGTCGACTTCTTGGAGATGATTCCAGTATTGACTGCAAACAACTGGAAGAGCAAACAGAGAATGGACGAGTTTGAAGAATACATGAGGGAAATACGGAACGCGCAACCACAAACGGAAAAACCCGTGCTGAACATGCAAGAAGTCTTTCAAAAACACGGAATAATCGGTCTCATAGGCCTCTCGCTCTACGGACGCGTGAGAGATTCCGATTTGAAAACGATTTCGATCCTATTATGCCATGAGAAACTTTACTTCACACAAAGCGGCCTTAAGAAAATATTGCACGTGTCCAAGTCTCAAGTCTCCACGATTCTGAAGCGACTCAGAGAATGGAACCTCGTCACAGCTGACAGAGCAGATGCGAAGGGTAGAGCTCGTGGAAGACAATTGGCGTACGCGCTAGATTCTGAGGCTTTTAGACGCTTAAACCAGGACTTGGCAGAACATGACTTCTTCCGCGAGGCCGTAGTTCAAGTGGTGACACCGATCGTAGAAGCTTTTCCAGGAGTAAATTGGCGAGAGGACATTTCATGGCCAAACCGGCAATCCATCGACCCACACGTAGCCCGCACGGATACCAATTGACACGGGTTCCATTTTTCGATCCCTTAATACAGATCAAGAAGCAGATGGCCCTAAAAACTGCCGTATTGGGCAGCAGAAGAAGCTTAGGCAGGGTGTTTTTTAACCATGCTTTGGCCTTTTGAAATTCATTCCTGATCAAAAAGCAGCTGAGAATGACAAATCAACATGGTTGAAAGTGCTCGCCACAGCAAAAAAAGCCGATCGGAAAATTCAATGAATTTCACCGAGAGAGGATCTAAAATCTTAAGAAGTCTAAAAATCGAAGGTTTCGCAGGAGCTTTGTGTCGCGCGCGCTCGTAGTGGGATAAAACTTTACCCCAACCAACCAACCAACACGGACGACGGACGACCACGACGACGACCACGACGGACGACGGTTAGTGGACGACAGGACAACCATGGGCTTCCAATGGACGCTAAAACCTACAGCCGCTTCAGGATACATCTGGATATTACTGGAACAGGAAAGGATAGGATAGTGAGTTGATGCTACGAGGGGTCAAAAAAGCTCAAAAACTTACCCCCTCATAATGAAGCTAAGACTATACTGCGAGGGGTAAAAAAGACTCGAAAACTTACCCCTCATAGCGCGCGCACTAAGGATGCTTATCAGAAGGAAATAGCAAACGCGAGCCTCGAGAAGCTTGCAAGCCTGATCAAGATCTGCGGCTTTTTGATGCAGACGAAGGTCTATCTATTCTGGAAAAAAGAAGAGATGGGTGTAGAAGTTCTTCAGGTCCGTGACTGCTTTTTGATTCGGCTGCGACTTTGTTCTTCAACGAATTGCATAAGCCCACCGAACGCCTGACCGAACGGGAAAAGAGCGCAAAAGAGATTACGTCTTAAATCTGGGCAATGAAGACTTGGGCAATAGGAGGTTTGTCAAAATGAAATACAAATCTTTACTCATAGAAAGGGGTTTTCGAGGCCACAGACTGAGAAAAAAGGTGACAATAAGGGTTCCGAAGCGACAAAATGCGGCAGAAGAGAAACTTTTACGTT
>JBEKHN010000031.1:0-10716 GCA_050012255.1 Bathyarchaeia archaeon | reverse complement strand
GACTAACAGATTGTCGTGGGTAATCGCACGGATACATAGCATTAAGGGCGTAGCGAATACTGAGTCTCTCATAACTCTGGAAGCCCAATTTGAGTAATAATTCGAGAGTAAACTTCCAAATCACCCTTTTTTCCTTCGACTTAACGATTACGTATTTAGGAGAAGATGGCGACAAAAGCCAAACAAGGTATTGTCAAGCCTTAAATCGCCTTGCAAATTATTCTTTGGAAAAGATACGATCTTTTGTTTTCAGGTTTTCTGCAAAACCAAATTTGTTTTTCAAAAGCAACACAGATATATTTATGACGAAATCTTCGCTTGTGAAAACTTAATCTCTTGAGCTTTATTGAACCATTCTTCAGCTTTTTCTTGTTGACCAATTATCTGATACTGTTCTGCTATACATTCGCAAGCTTCTGCATAATCTGGTCTGAATTCTAGCGCTTCCAAGTAACATTTTATCGCCGAGGAAAAATCACCTTTGGCGCGTTCAAGATTAAGTTAAGATTAGGTTAGTCTTCAATCAGGCAGTTGGAGGCAATTGGTTTTTGCAAGGATCTTTTGCAAAAAAGAACACAACGGCAGCTGAGGCTACGCCGCAAACCCCAAACATTGCATATAGGATTTGAAAGTTGTTAGCGTAAAGGTTTAGCAACAAACCGCTTATGCTCAATCCCACAATTAGGCCAATGTACCGAAACGAAGCATTTAGAGACACCATCGTGCCTCGAAAACCTGGAACTTGCTCAAGAACCAAACCGATAAGAGCCGTTACCATTATACCACCAAAAGCTGCTGATACCATCCACATTACTACAGATATCCCTGCATTGGGAACAAAAACGATCAAGATCGCGAATATTCCCTGGATCACACCTGCCACAACTGTGAGAGGTTTCCTCCCGATTCGGTTAATCAATCGTCCCCCAACTATGTCTCCTAAAATCAGCATTGCTGAAGCGGCCGAATAGAAGATCGCGCCCGTACTCAAAGACTCATGAAAATGCAACCTGAAAAACGTCACTGCATACACGGGCACCAGGAATGAGACCCACATGAGCGCCGTTCCGACCACGCATGCAACTGCGGATTTGTTTATCAAGACTTGTTTAAAAGCCTGCACGTATTGAGGCTTGTTTGCAGCCTGCAACTGCCGCGGTTTCGAAGGAAGGATGAAAAAGCCTAGAAGCAAACATGCTATTGAGATTGGAAAAATAACCCACAAGAGCACGGCGCGCCATCCCGCGGCGTCCGTGATCACACTCGTCAATTGAGGCATAATCAAGTTCGCAAGACCACCACCTGCAGCTGTTGCTAGCCCAATTGCTAAACCCTTTTTTTGCAAAAAAAAGAAATCTCCGATTAAGGCGAAAACCATAATGGCAATCATTGTGCTGCCCATTCCAATGAAAATATTGAAGAAGAGCATAGAGGCAAAATCTGCGGCGAAGAAGCAGCCCAGAGCTCCGACGGCGTAAAATGCCGTTCCAAACAGGAACAATGATTTATGCTTGTATTTGACGGCCAAAAAGCCCATGGCTAAACCTACGATAAGACCCATATAACTGCTAACCGTTGGAATCTGGCTTGCGGTTCCCACAGTGACTTTTAGCGTGGAAGCTACGTCTACCAGAGCATTGTAATAGAAAACTGCGAATGTAAATGTTAAGAAACTGCCTAAGATCAAGGCTGGCAGGAACAATTGGCTTCTAAGACTTTTCTTGACGGCAGGCTGTGGGGCGCTCATGTTTTTCTGTTATTTATGCAACTAGTATATTAAATTATATTTATTTTGTTTGATATTTGTTAAAACTCTTTACCAAAATTGGTGCTTGATTCTGGTGTTTATTCTCAAGTTTAAAATACCCAGAAGCGTCAACACTAGAGTAACTTTGATGTTAACCTGAATGGCAGAAGTAGGAAATTATGAAACAAGCGATCCTATCTGAACCCGTCCTGGTAGGCAGAGAACGTGAACTTGAGGAACTGCAGCGCTGCTTCGATTCAGCTGTTCGGGGCGAAGGCACAACTGTTTTCATATCAGGCGAAGCGGGAAGCGGAAAAACAAGACTCACCCGAGAATTCCTAAACGCCGCCAAGAAAAAAGGCATCGCAGTCATGGCTGGATGGTGTCTCAGCGACGCAGCAGTCCCCTACTTCCCATTTATAGAAGCCTTCAACACTTACTCAGCATCCGTCATCGAAGAAGAAGAGTCCGTCAGCTTCCAGCAACCCGGAGCCCGGATCGGCTTAGGGGAAGTGGCACAGATCGGAAGCGAAAACCAGGATATTTCGACGCTGCTGACTGGGCCTGGAGCAGCCACAAAACTGGGACAGCCCCAATTACTTTCGCCCCAAGTTTGGAAAGACCATGCGTTCGCCGCCGTAGCAAGATCCCTACATTTAATATCCGCTCAGGAGCCTATCATATTGTTTTTGGAGGATATTCACTGGGCAGACTCCGCCTCTTTGGCGCTTCTGCAGTACATTGCCCGCTCAGTAAACAACTCCGAAAAAATTTTGGTTTTGGCGACTTTCCGAAGCGAAGCGTTAACCTCTGACGCTGAAGGGCACCCGCATCCTCTGGCTGAAGCGCTGCGGGCGATGGGGCGAGAAGACCTCTACACAGAAATCAAACTCCCAAACCTAAACCATACCGACGTCGAAAAGATAGCTGAAAACATGATAGGCGGAAACCTCCAACCAAACCTAGCAGAAAAACTGATAGCGGAAAGCCAGGGCAACCCACTCTTTGTCGTAGAATCCCTTCGAATGCTCTTTGAACGCAAAAGTCTAATCCAAGAAAACAATGAGTGGCGCATCACCGTCGACGAACTGGGCATACCCACAAAAATCAAAGACATCATCCTAAGAAGACTCGCGATCCTAAAGCGCCCCCAAACAAGAGTGCTTGAAGCAGCTTCCGTGATAGGCGAAAAATTCGACCTGGACCTTCTCAGCGTAGTCCTAAATCAAGACCGTCTAGATGTGCTCGAAACTCTGACTGTAATTGCCCAGACAACTTCAATTGTTCGCGTCGAAGGCGACTGCTACAGGTTTGACCACGCAAAGTCTCGAGAAGCACTCTATGAAGAACTGCCTTTGCCCCTGAAGAAGGGCTATCATGCCAGAATTGCGGAAAAACTTGAAAACATGGGCAAAAACAGCAATTTGCCTCTTAGTGATTTAGCTTACCATTTTACTCAGGCAGGAAATAAGGAAAAAGCTATGGAGTACTCGTTGGCTGCAGGCCAAGACACACTCGCAAAATATAGCAACCAAGAAGCCATCAAACACTTCAACTATGTACTCCAAAACATTTCTGAAACGGCAGAAAATACAAATGCAAGAATGATAGCCAAGGAAGGACTTGGCGACGCATTCTATGCGAATAGCATGTATGTTGAAGCGGGAAAGATCTTCGAGTCACTTGCTAAATCGGAGACTGGAAAGGTGAGGCTGCGAGCCTACCGAAAAGCATTAGACGCAACTATTTTTGCTGTAGCCGCTAGTCATGCGATTGAGTTGGCAAAGGAGGCTGAGAAGTATGCGGGCTCTGATCGTTTGGAAAGTGCGCGAGTTCTTTTGTTTAAGGCAAAAGCTGAAAATGCTTCTGGCGAATTCAAGACAAGCTCAAAGACTTCTGAAGAGGCTTTGCGGGTTTTTGAGGAAGAATACTCTCTTGAGGATGCCGCAAGGGTTTTCTTCCATATCAGCTATGTCTATTCCAATACTGCAGGTCTGCAGGAAAAAGCAGTTAGCTCGATTCTACGATCAGTTGCCCTATACCAAGAGCTTGAAGATTTTCCAGGACAAATCGAAGCGCTAATGATGAAAGGATACGTTTTTTCCGTTTGTGGGCTTTTTGAAGAATCAAATAGCACAAATTTAAATCTCATAAAGGTTCTTGAGAAGATAGGAGGCCAACCTAGGCACAAAGCTGTTGCGACTTTTACAGTTGGTCTGGATTTTGAGCGCCGGGAACTTTTTTCGGATGCTATCTCTCACAGCTTGAAGGCAATAGAATGTTATGATAAGTCAAATGTCACTAATTACTCTGCATTAGTCAGACAATATGTTAGGCTTGGAGATGTAGAGCACGCTGAAGAGTACTATGCGAAACTCATGAATTTTCCTCCAGAAATTTTGTCAACCCCAATCCTCGGGATCGCTTTTTTTGTTGCTCTTTCAGGAGCTGTGTTTTTTGCTGCCAAGAGTCAGTGGATAGAGGCGGATCAACGTTTCAAAAAAGCCTTCGAGGAATTAAGCCGTAATGGACAACCCATAGGCTTCGAAGTGTTGTTAAGAAATCATTGGAGTTGGGCTCTTGAGAGACAAGGACTGTTTGAGGAGGTTAGGGTTCAGCTTGAAGAAGTCCAGAAGTTGTATCGGGATGTTGAAGAAAGGTTTGCTCATGTCAATTTAAAGGCGAGTTTGATGGTTCGCAGAGAAGTTAGGGTTGGCGAAGAGTTCGAAATGCGCCTCGACTTCGTCAACGCTTCAAGGAAGCTGGGTTTGCTTGTCAGAGCTGAAGGCGTAGTTCCTTCTGAAGGGTTCAAAGTCATCTCAATGTCGCCTTGGTGTGCCTTGCAAAACTGCAGCATCGAAATGAAAAACAGAGAAATCGGCGCTTTCCAAGTTGAAACAGCAAAGCTCACTTTGCAAGCTTTGAAAACTGGAACTTTTGCCTTAAACCCGAAAGTATCCCACATAGACGAGTTAGGCGAGAGCAAAACATGCGAACTTGACTCAATCACCGTTACGGTTAAGCCAGCTCAACCAATCGTTCATGTTCTTCCGGGACGGGTTTCCAGCGGCTTCGACGAACTCGACGACCTGCTGGGAGGAGGGATACCCGAAAACTACTCAGTGATCCTTGCGGCTCCCTCGAGCGACGAAAGAAACCTACTCATCAAACGCTTCATAGAGGCAGGCAGAGAAACCTGCGAGACAACCTTCTACATAACCACAGAAGCCGGAAACACTAAAGCTCTAGCCGAAAAATGTCAGGCCAACTTTCACCTATTTGTCTGCAACCCCAGAGCAGACACCATGATGCAGAGCCTGCCTAACGTAATTAAACTTAAAGGCGTAGAAAACCTAACCGAAATCGACATAGCCTTAGTCAAGACCTTACGTACTCTGAACCATGCTGCAGCTGGCCAAAAAAGAGCCTGCATCGAAATCATATCTGACGTTCTTCTCCAACACCACGCAGTAATCACGAGAAAATGGCTCAGCGCACTCCTTCCAGACCTAAAAGCAAAAGGCTTCACAACCCTTGCAGTAATCGATCCAGGCATGCACCCATCGGAAGAAACGCAGACTATTCTGGGGCTGTTCGACGGAGAAATCAGAATAGCCGAGAAAGAGGGCGAAAAGGGTCTGGTGAGAACACTGAAGATTCTAAAACTCATCAACCAAAACTACCTGAAAGAGGAACTGATCTTAAAATAGAAGAAACAGGTGGGGCTCTTGAATGGATGCAAAACTTTTTGAGTGGTTCCGCTTATATTTGCTTACTGGAAGAATCTGAAACGATCCTGCGTAAGAACGCGGGCGGTCGATATGCCTAAACTTGGAGTTTTAGCTGAGCCCGTTCTTGTTGGGAGAGAAAAAGAACTTGAAGAGCTACAATCACTCCTAAATGTGGCTGTTGAAGGAAAGGGAAAAACGGTTTTTGTCTCGGGCGATGCAGGCAGCGGAAAAACCAGAGTAACCCGTGAATTCCTAATGTCTGCTATGAATGCGGGTGTAGCTGTGATGGCTGGTTGGTGCCTAAGCGATGCTCAAGTCCCTTTCTTCCCTTTCATTGAAGCCTTCAACAACTACTTTGCTTCCTCAGAAACAGAACAAAATAGCAGTTTCAGCCAGCCATCCGAACCGCTGAACCTCTCTTTTCAAACGATAGCTGAGGAACGTGGGATAACAGCGTGGCTAACCAGAACCGAGCAAGCCCTAAAGCCTGGAAAGCCCGAAACTATCTCACCTCAAGTCTGGAAAGACCAAGTCTTCGCAGGCGTCGCTAAGACACTCCACACAATAGCCGTCAATGGCCCTGTAGTCTTGTTTATCGAGGACGTTCACTGGGCGGATTCAGCCTCGCTGGCGCTTCTCCATTACATCGCTAGAGCAATCAATGATTCAGAAAGAGTCCTCGTTTTAGCGACGTTTAGAAGTGAGGAACTCACAGCTGACGCTGAGGGGCGTCCGCATCCGCTGGCTGAAACCCTTCGCATGATGCGGCGCGAGGAACTGTTCACGGAAATCAAGCTGTCAAGCCTCAACCAAGCCTGTGTCTCTAAGATGGCAGAAAGCATGATGGGAGCAAGCCTGCAACAAGAGCTGGCGGATAAACTCTCAGCTGAAAGCAGGGGCAACCCGCTCTTTGTTGTTGAGTCGCTGCGTATGCTGCATGAACGCAAAAGCCTTGTCCAGGAAAACAATGAGTGGCGACTCGCTGTCGACGAGCTTGGGATACCAAGCAAAATTAAAGACATCATATTGCGCAGACTAGCATGCCTAAAATACGCGCAAAGACGCATTCTTGACGCTGCTTCTGTGATCGGTGAAGAATTTGATGTTGAACTTCTCAGCACTGTACTTGGGCAGGATAGTTTAGAGGTTCTTGAAACGTTAAACGTGATTGCCCATTCTACTTCGCTGGTCTGTGTCGAAGAAAACCGTTATAGGTTCAATCATGCAAGGTCCCGAGAAACACTCTATGAAGAGCTTTCTCCACCCCTAAAACGCGGGTACCACAACAGAATCGGAGAGAAACTTGAAAGCACAAAGGACTCCGAGCTGCGTGTCAGCGACATAGCTTACCACTATGCTCAAGCTGGAAACAGGGAGAAAGCAGTAAAGTACGCCCTGGCCTCAGGGAAAGACGAGCTGACAAAGTGGAGCAACACGCAAGCCATCAAACACTTCAAGTACGTACTCCAGAATATTCCAGAAGGCCATCTTGAAGAGAAGAGAACCGCGTTAGAAGGGCTGGGAGACGCTTACGCTTCTAATTGCATGTATGGCGAAGCTATAAAAACGTTTGACGAGCTCGCGGCGTATGAAACGGGTGGGTTGCGGCTTCGTGCCATTAGAAAAGCCTCAGACGCAGCCTACGCCGAAGGCGACAAGCCCGACCTATTGCTGGAATACGCAAAGAAGGCGCAGGAGTTGGCTGTGGATGACCGCTTGGAGATGGCGAGAATCATCGACAACCGGGGAAAAGCCCATGGTTGGGCAGGACGCGGAGATTTCGGAATGGATTTGGCAGACTATGACGCTGCATTACAGGTGTTTGAAGAAGAGAATTCTGTTGCTGACGCCGCCGAAGCACTGTGGAGAAGCGGCATCTTATACGTCGCTTATGTTGGTTTACCCGAAAAAGGCTTAGGTGAACTTCTGCGTTCAGCCGCCATTTTTAGGGAACTAGGCGACGTCCGCGGAGAAATAGAAACTATCAGGTGGATAGGGCAGGGGTTCTTTCAGAGCGGTCTTTTTCCGGAAGCTAGGCGAGAATTTACTGAAGTCCTCAGGGTAGGCGAGAAATTGGGCGTTTTCACCGAACTGTTTATTCCAACCTATCGGTTGAGCATGTTTGAATCAGAGGATGGGAGACTTGCGGAGGCACTGTCGATAGCCTTGAAAGGGTTGGAGTACAGTAAGAAAACAGATGCAAGTTGGACTCAAGGGGTTGTTTACGCAAATCTTGTCCAGACATACAGTTTGCTTGGGAATTTCAAGAATGCGGATGAATACTTCGATAGAATGAGCAAACTGCCTCCAGAGGTTCTCTCGAACGCGCATAATGTTTTGTTTGTGCCCCTGGCTAAGGGGGTGTATTTTGCTGCGAAGGCCTGTTGGGAAGAATCGAATCAGTCTTTCGAAAAACTTCTAGAGTCGGAGGTATGTCGCATGTCTGCCGTCGGAGCATCGGTTAGAAGATGGTATGCTTGGGCTCTTGAGAAGCAGGGTCGTGTTGAGGAGGCAAAAGTTCAGCGGGACAAAGCTCAGAAGTTTCTTGATCAGGCTGAAGAAAGGTTTGGGCACGCCAACGTGCAATTGAATCTAATGGTTTCTAGGAGGGTTCTGGTTGGGGAGGAGTTTGAGATGCGCCTTGACCTCGTCAACGTCGGAAGAACAGTGGCGACGTTTATTACAATCGAGGGCGTAATCACCCCTGAATTCAATGTTGTCAGCTTGCCATCTTGGTGCAGCCTAAAAAACGGTAGTCTCGAGGTTAAAGACAAAAGCATCGGTCCGTTCCAGGTTGAAACGGTAGAATTAAAGCTTAAAGCGACCAAAGCAGGCAGCTATAGCCTAAATGCCCAATCCGTTTACGTGGATGATTTGGGCAATAAAAAAACTTTCAAGCTCAACCAGATCACCATTACCGTTCAGCCAGTTAAGCCCGCTTATGAGGCGTTGCTAGGAAGAGTAGCTACTGGAACGGTGGAACTAGACAGGCTACTTTTGGGAGGAATACCAGAAGATTACGCCGTCGTGTTGGCTGCACCCTCTAGCGACGAAAGAGAACTGCTCATCAAACGCTTCTTGGAGGCGGGTGCTGAAGCAGGCGAAACAACCTTCTACCTCACGGCTAAACTGGGGAACACAAAAGGCTTAGCTGAAAAGTATCAGTCCAACTTTTACCTTTTCCTCTGCAACCCCAGAGCAGACACCATGATGCAGAGCCTGCCTAACGTAGTTAAAATCAAAGGCATAGAAAACCTAACCGAAATCGACATCGCACTAACCAAAGCCTTTCGCACACTAAACCCGTCCGCGACCGGTCCAAAGAGAGCCTGCATCGAAATCGTCTCCGATGTTTTGCTGCAGCATCATGCCGTAGTTACCAGAAAATGGCTGAGTGGGCTTCTTTCCGACCTGAAAGCGAAAGGCTTCACGACCTTAGCAGTTATTGACCCGCAGATGCACCCACAGGAGGAAGTGCAGGCGATTTTGGGTTTGTTTGAGGGAGAAATAAGAGTCTACGAGAGAGAAACCGCGAACGGCGCAGAAAAGGTTCTGAGAATCAGAAAACTCGACAACCAAAAATACGTGAAAAATGAGCTGATCCTGACAACAGAAAAATTAGGGGAATCCAAATAGAAAAAAAGAGGAATCAAAAGTAACCTCTTCACCGTTTTTAATCAAATTCATAGCCGACTTGTTCAAACTGATCTTCGACTGAGACACTTTCTATTCTCCTTGAAGACTCGAATGGCAAAATAAAACCTGCTAGCAAAGGATAATATTTCTCTTCTAAATCATCAGAAACTGCGTTGATTACCTATGTGCAATTAGTTAAACCCGCGATATCACGGGTTCGATTCCCGTCGGACCCGCTTCTTCTGCATTTAGTTGTTCTAAACCTTGCGTGTTAACTGATATTTTCTGTCAATTTAATTTTCGAAAAAACAGTATTAGGTTTCTTTTCCTTCTTTCAAGCAGAATTTCGAGTACTAACACAAAAGAAAAAGAATAGTTGCGAAAAAGCATTTAGTGCTTGATTACTTCTTTGGTTTTTCAGGAGCTTTTTCAGACGCCTTTGCAGGAGCCTTAGAGGCAGTGCTTTTTGCTGTTGATTTGACCGGTTTCATTGGTTGCTCACAACATACTAGTTCGCATGCTTCACATTCACATGGATTTTCAACCATCACAACAAGACCACATTCTTCACACTTATACTCTTCACCTTTCTTTTTTACCAAAAAATCACCTTCTAAAATACCGCTATAGAATAAACTAGTTTCGAAAAATATAAAAATTTCTAGAGTTAACAAGTTTCTAATTTCTGGTTTCAGGAACCTTGATTAGTCGTTACCAACCAAATTCAAAGTCTTCTTCCTAAAGCAATGTGGACACGCCTAAGGTTCTGAAAGCGTCCATATGCTTTCCTTTTTTATCATTTTTGTCCTATTGACACTTTCTCCACGCAAAAAAGTACAATCCGCGTCAACAAACCCTAATTCCATTGACCTGTAACGTTAGCTAAGGATTTAACGCACATATATTGATAAGATAGTCAAATTTATTAACAAATGCAAAGCATCTACTATCTGTGATTCAAATATGCCCTACTGCGGAAACTGTGGTTCACAAGTAAACCCAAACGAGAAATTTTGCGGCAAATGCGGAGTCGCACTTAACAAGCTGCCTGTTAATGCTCAACCAACACCTGAGCGTCTGGCTTATTCTCCATCTTCATCGCCACCGCCTCCACCGTCACCTCCGCCCACGCAGGCTTCAATTGCTCAAGCCCCGCCAGCGATGCAACCTGCAACACCTATGCCGCAGATGAGTTCAGAATCTACAGTCGGAGTGATTCTATTTAGAAAACCAAAATCGCTCGGAAGATACGACACTTACACTGGAGTAGTGACCAATCAACGTTTGATTTTTGCGCAAATGACCAGTGAAATGCTAACCGCTGCCGTGCAACAATCAAGAGAGCAAGCCAAAGCAGAAGGAAAAGGCTTCTGGGGACAATGGGCAGACCAGTTTAAAGCTACGTTTGGTTATACAAGAAGATACTTGACCATGCCGCCGTCAGCAATACTTGCTGAAACACCAGGCAACTTTGCATTAAGCAACAACACAATAAGCGAAATCAAAGTAAAAGTGAAAGATATACGAAGGTCAAACGAAGTGTTGTTGCACGAGTTTACCGTGGAAATACATTCAACCGTTGGAAAATACGAGTACAACACG
>JBEKHN010000030.1:0-12702 GCA_050012255.1 Bathyarchaeia archaeon | reverse complement strand
CTTGGGGTGGCTTGGGATACCGTCAGGAAGATCTGGAATGACAGGGGAAAAAGCCTCGAGCGGAAGGAAGGCAGAGCGAAGCAGTTGTGCGCCTTGCCGTTTTTTGAAGTTACAGGCTGGCGCACGCCTTATCAGATGGTTCATTAACTCTGGTTAATTCCTAAAAGTGAATTAACCATAGTAAAGTATAAATCCTTCCTTTGACACTTAGAGGATAGGCAAGCAAGGTAATGCAAGGTGAAAAGGAAATGGAAAGAAGCATTGGATGTCTAAAGCATGAAACAGCGAAAGTCTTCAAAGCGGAGACCCAAGTCTGTTTTGCCAAGAACGCTGAAGCGAATCCTAAGCGACCCCTATGTGCGCCAAACAGCGAAAGAAGTAGTCAAAGAGATAGTAAGAAAGCTCTTGAATTCTCAGAAATAGAGGAATATGACGGCGAAGTGCTACAGAAACTGGGTGAATATATTACGATTATGTCTAGCCCCATCCGAATAAGAATGCTGAATTATTGTTTGGCAGAGCGTTCATTCACCAATATAATGTTGACACTTCGCTTGAATCCTGCATCTCTAAAACACCATGTGGATCTACTGCAGGCAGGCGGGTTCATAGAGAAAACAGGAAAAGGCAAGGATACACGATACAGAACAACAGGCTTAGGCTCAACAATGTTGGGCTTCGTTGGTGAAGTCCTGAGTGTCGTCAGGGCGACCTAGCGCTTGCTCAACACGCCTCATCTTCCCCCTTTTTTTCTAATTAGCACACCGACCCACCATAAGCCTGCGGACTTGTTCCGGCGCGGCGGTTGTTATTTGAATCCGATTATCTTTAGGATCCATTGATAGTAGATATAACGGCGAGAAAAATAATGGATCAAAATCTTCTCCATTGTTTTGCCTTCTTTCCGAAGTGTCCACCCTCCTCAATGTGATAGTGTTTGAGTTGGTTCCTGCCCCGTCTCTTCTTGGTTTTGATCTCCGGAGCGTTTGGGAACTCTAGATGAACCCTGGCTTGCGTGTTAATCAGCTCTTCAGGGACAGTGAGTTGTATCCGGCCATATGAATATGTAAACGGGTGGTTGTAGTACTTGAGCACTTTTGCCCTTTTGTCCAACGGCGCGTGTTTCTGGACCACGACCACCGCATCTGCACATAGGGTTCCATCACGATTGTAGTAGACGTCAAGCGATCTTCGAGGGCCCTTTCGAGGCTTCTCTTCTTTGGGACGTCGCAGAGTAATACCGAGCTGATCCTCGGCAATCCGAATGTTCTCAGGATAATGGACCTTCTGAAGGAACCCGAGATCTACGTCTTCCATTTCAGGATTGACTTTTCGGATCATTCTTCTGATGTTTGCTTTCTGCGTCTTGAGCGGCATTATAGGGGGCATGAGGTTTGTCGTGGGAGAACAGTGATATGAACTTTACTAAAAATAAACGCACTAATCTAAAATCGCTCCGGGAAAATAAATGGATCACGGGTTCAGTTAGTGTATTTAATTTTACAAAAAATATCCACATACATTGATCGAATCCGCCAGACAGTGCGATTAATTTTACCAAAAATAATCACACTAATCGGGCACATCTTGGAACCCATGAATTAGTTTCGCTCCGCAAATATCTGGCCAGTAGCAATGCCTCTTCGTTGATCAGAGTTTCTATTGTCTGCCTGTTTCCGTGCTTGATTCGCGGTATTTCGACCATTGACTCAAAGAAGGAGTTCAGCTTGCTTATCATGTCCTTGGCAGCCTCCTTCCTGAGAAACTCTCGCTGCCCCTTCTTGTTTGATGAGTATTCCTGGTTTTGGCGTACGAAATCCTTCTTCCGGAGTTTCTTGCAATAGTCTATCAGAAAGTCGTCAATCAAAAATCTATAGATCTCCATTACGTCGCACACCAAAGACGGCTTTGAGAACTGCTCGCTGTGGAGGAATCCCAAAAACGGCTCAAGTTTCGATCTGATAATTGCGCGATATACCTTCCAACGGAGAATTTCATAGCCGAGATTGAATACGTTATTCGTGCCGTCGTAAGCCTTGAAAGTCCTTCTCCGCTCGATCTTCATAGGTTTGGGCATCAACTTGAAGATCTGGTTGAAATAGCTCTCGGCACAGTGGCCTTCAATTGTCAGCAGTGCGTTCTTTGATTTGGCCTCAGCTACCTTCTTTTTGATTTGGATCATATCGTGCTGTCTCAGGCCGTATTTTCTCAAGACCTGGTTTTGTCCTGCGATCTTAGCCAACACAATTTCTTTGGCGATTGAAAATCCTTTGCCGTTCTTTATGGCCTCATATTGCGAGATCCGGGTCTTAACATGCGAATCATCGGATAGGCTTTTCATATAAGCAACAGGATTTCCGCGCGAAGTAAGGAAAACACAATCAATGCCCCACATTGCAGCCGTAGTCAGAGCAGTAACAGATGCGGAGTTGCCCATATTAAGTTGAATCTCTGAGATCTCGTTTTCAAACAGAGGATATTTCTCTATCTTTTTGTCTCTATGCCTTACCGTTAGGCATCCGTCGGCCCGGCCCAGGAAAGAACCATAGTCGGTCAAAAATAACTTCGCCGTTCTTGTCTTCATTCAAACTACCTCGCGGGCTGGCCCAGGCAAGGCCATTAAAAAACGTTGCTACTAAGAGATATTGTCACCCATTCTAGTTGCTTTGTGTGCTTCCCAAAGAGCAGGACGAGTGCTCAGTTCATATTGCCATCTTGAAAGAGTCGTCAGGTGGATAGCGTTCATGATAGACGTAAAATCCCCGTCTTCCTCGTCGCGTTAGAAACGCCTTATTACCTTTGGATAGCTTTTCCAGTTCATTAGCAAGTCGAGCATCACCAGGGTCGTAGCCTGCTTCTCGGAATTTTTTCTTCGTCTCACCAAACGTCTTTCCTAGTTTGAAGAACCCTTGCATGTAGATTTCGAAAATAACCTCTTTGGGTGGTTTCCGAACTTCCTCCTTTCCAAATATCAAAGCCACGTTTGTCCTAGTTAGACTGTAGAAGAAGGAGACATAACTGTTGAAATCACTGGTTAGGTCATTGCCGAGCTCTATGAGAGTTTCAAGATACTTTACGTAAGCTGGCAGGCATAATCTTGCAGATAAATCCGCTTGAATGGGCTCTGGAGGTGGAACATCATGCGGTCCTGTGTGAGTTCTAGTGAAATAAATGCTCTTCAACAAGCTGCATAAGGTGTCAGTTTGGTCGATCTTTTTGCCTTCTAATTCCTTTCGAAGTCTACCATTGCGGTTATCAAACTTCGGGTCCTTTGACAATTCTTCCCAGATCTTTGACGAGTTTATTCTGTCAACCTCTTGTAGCAAGTTTCTGACGATTCTTTCACAAAATATGCCGCTCGAAGTCATAGCATTTCTCCAAGCCTTTCTTTCCATTTCAAGGAGTACGTGAATGTAGAAAAAGACTGGGCTTAGGAAGAAGTAGAGTTCTCGAGCTTTACGGTGGTCACTCTTGAGCAATGCTTGAGAATAAGGAGCAACCGAGGTCTTGAGATTACTTCGGCCTCCCATCATTTTGTCCCAATCATCAATGGTTTCATTTATTTGGCTGCAAAGCTGCGCCTCGTCTTTCTTTCTTCCGCAAGAATACGCATAAAGTTCTTCGAGTGAATCGTAATGCTGCTTTTCCTTTCCAATAAGGTTGGGAAGCTCAATAGACATTCTTATTCAGTCCAAAACACCCATTCTTTTCCTTCTTTTGTTCCTTTCAGAGTCTTGCCAAGCCTTCGTTTCAAGGAATTCAATACTGCCTCATCTTTACCGCTCGTCGGCAGTCCCTTTTCCATCAGGGTTTTCATCACATCAGAGACTTTTCTCTTGTCTGGTAGTTTGAAATAATTCCCTTTGATTAATTCATCGATTTTGGGCGAAAACAGTTCTTTTCTCGCTCCGCCACGCTTTTCCTCTAGGCCTGTTCCCTTCTCCTCTGACTGCTTTTCCTCAGTATCCTCAGGACGCAAAGACTTCAACCATTCAAAAGCCTCTCTGTATCGCTCATTGACTTCCTTCGATTGGCCTTCATATTCTATCTCTGTTTCTCCTTTCTTGATTCTGAACCGAGATTTTTCTTCTGACATCATGACACCTTACTACGTTAGCGAGTATTAGGTCCCGCCAGTACCAAGCTCATGAATCATGTGAAAAGTCTCGCGCTCTGCCGCATCGGCCAGTTTGTATTCACTTGCCTTCTTTCTTCCTCTCTGTCTAAAGATTTCTGAGTGTTTCTTGAGATTAAAGGCCAAGTTCTCAAGTGAACCTACACCATGTTCTGCTAGGATTTGATTCAGGCTTGCCCATTCTTTTCCGTATGCTTCATGATATGCAGTCAACAAGTATCTGGAAACCAGAACCTGCTTTTCAGCATGACTTCCCTGAAGAGGAACAGTAAAAAGTGGTCCATCCTCCTTAAAGTCAAAGATGTTCTTTAGTTGTTCCACGGATAGAGCGCATTTGGTTGCAAACTCTTCGATTCTAGCTCCCAAATTTGCAGTTCCGCCTTTGCTTCTGGTCGTCCCAAGCGTCTCTGTTTTGTGTTCAGCGATGGGGGCCAAGAGCTTCGAAAACACAATTTCAAAAGCCTTTAAACGATATGGTTCCTCGATGTCTTTGGTGATATCTATAGCTCGTTGAATCGCTGCCTTTATCAAGTCATCTTCTGTATTCTTAGCCATCTTCATCACTGTCACATTCTGCAATTGCGCTTATAAATTAAATGCTTTGATGAATCGCGGTTGCAACTCACCATTATTGGCCGCGAGGCTAATGCTTTATATAGCCGTTTGCATGGGGCTGGCGCTTCAAAAAGCAGGGGGGGATATAATTGGAAAGTGAAAGTGTGCCCCGCCAAGATTGAAGAACCTAAGACCAAACGTAAGAAAAAAGGCAAAATATTGCGTGTCTGTCAAATGCACACAAAAGGTGCCAGTGTTGAGGAAATTGCACAGAAATTGGACATAAGCCCGCGATTAGTCCGGAGTTATCTCTGGCGTGGCCTAAATCCTGAAAAATACCGGGCATTGCTCCAGCGATATTTCACAAAGAAAAAAGAGACCGCGAAGCCGAACGGGATTTAGTCATCGGGCTGAGTTCCTTCTCTACTTCCTCCATTTCTATGATCATTTCGCGAGCCCGAAGCGCTCGGATTTCTTTATTCGCTCAGCAGTTTGAATTATGCGTATCTTCACTTTTCTTCTGTCGATCCACTGGTATTGTCCGTCGAGCTTGACGTACGCTTTACCTTTATGCCTGCTTCTGAAATCTTGGACGTTCTTTCTGTGCCTTTTGTGGTAGGGGTCCATCATCATTTTCCGTTTCATGTCTCTAACCCTCTTTGTTTTTGAATAAATAGCGGCCGCATTTCTTGCACTGGTAGCGCTGTCTTCGTCCTTCCGGTGTCACGTCGAAGCCTGCTCTCCAAATGTCGGTAGATCCGCAGTAACATTTCATTCCGGCCGTGGCTATCAGTCTCTTCGCAAGCCTGATCTCGGAGTATGTCATAGATCTTCGCCTCAGTGTCCGACGAGTTTATACCAGATCATGACTATCCATCCCTTGGTTGACTCGTAGAGCTGCACGTTGTTTACGTAGGTCTGCATGCAACCTTCAAGCGCATCGTTGGCCTTCATTACGAGCTTTTGAAGATCCTGTTCTGGGCCCACTATGATTATTTCGTGCGGCACTATCGGCATTTTGTTCTCATCTTTCATTTGTCTCCCTCCATTTCAAACGGTCTTTCTTTTACGTACTTCCCGTTCACTTTCTTGGCTTCAAAGAGTCTGTTTGCCAGCTCAGGATGTCCAAGAAGTATGAGGATTTTGTCGTGCTCTATGCGCTTTGGGTCGTCTCCGAGAAGTCTGCGGATCCGGATTATCTCCAGTGGGTCTTCAATGTCGCTGTCGATCCTGAGATGAAAACCTCCGTGTGCCGTTTTTGTCACCTTTGTTCTTCCGTAGCTCAGCGCTTTGCGGTATGTTGACAACAGTTTTGCTTTGCTGGGAGAATCTATGTCGACGGTTATCACCATGGCCACCACAGAGTGCCCCAACCGCCGGACTTGGGCATGCACCAGTTCGTCTTTTTGTTTAAGCAAATGTATCGCGGTTTGTAACTATTTGTCCTCCCGGTGTATCGGTATCCAACGATTCCCTCGTCCCAGTTTTCGCCTTGAATGTGGATTCCCACTGCTTCCATTTTGGTTGCGGCTACGAATTCCCAGAACAACATGTTCCTTCGGCTGTTTCTCTTCGTCAACGGAATTCTCAACGTGAACTCGAATTCTCTGTCCTGGCTTTCTCCTTTGCCAGCGACGTAGTCGAAGTAAACTGTCAACTCCAAAACGCGGAATCTACCTTGCTTTCCACCTATCGGTCGTCCAGTTAGAGTCTTCGGTCTCCATAATGGGATTGTCTGTGTGGTCATTACTTATGCCCCAGCTTCTCTAGATTGCGCTTTATTGTTTCCCGGCGCTTATTGATGGCATCTGTGAAAGGCGTTTCGCTTGTGCTTTCTTTGATATCAGGTCTTATTGCTCTGTAGGCTTCTTTCAGCAGCGTGTAGAACAGAGGCAGCTTTATGTAGTGTCCTCCGTTCTCAGATATTGCTTCGGCGTCTCTCAGAAGTGTCCATTGTTTCTCGCCGGTTGATGGAGAAAAGCCCTTTCTTATTGTCCACAGCGCTCTGTCTTTCTTGAGATTGCCTGTTCCTTCATCATTGATCCAAACTATCAGCTCATACATGCTCTTTGCAAGCTCGTAGTTAGCAGGCCTGTCGTGCACTTTTTCGTAAGGGCTCACGCCTTCTCACCTGTCTTAGCCTTTCTTTTTCCTTTCCACTTGCGTTTCCCGTAATTTGGGTTCCGTTTGTCTCTGCCCGCAAGACGCCATATCATGACAGCCTTTCTGTGCGCTTCTCTGTATTCGTCAGTGCCCGGTCTGAGACCCACCAAGAAGCCTTTCAGCAATCCGTCGTGCACTTGTTTTTGTTTTGGCGGGAATTTGAAATTTCTGAGGTCTAGCCGCTCCGCTGACCTGCGTTTATATGTCTTCAAAAAACCACCTCGAAACCGACCGTCCATCACGTTCACATATATAAACGTTTTCACGGTCACTGAATACCCGGTTTGAATTCATTGTTATTTTTCTTTTCTGGTTGAAATTCAAACGATTTGAAGGAATTTAAGGTTAATCGAAGTCCTGATGGTTAAACCTTTGTATTTTTGAAACCCGTTTAGCAGCACAGTTAGACAAGCTTTTTATAGCGGTTTAGTGGTCGCCCGCGGCCGAGGTTAGACAAAATGGTCTACAAAAATCCGAGAAAACAACGGAAATACCAACGCGATTACAAATGGGCAAAGAGGCACGGACAGAAGTTCAAAAACCCATGGAAAGGTCTCGAGAAACTGGGCACCACGAAGATCAGGCGCAAGTCGAAGCTAATGCACGGCAAGAGACGCAACGCAATCCGGGGGAGCTTTTGAAAATGCGAGAGAAGCACAGGCAAAACAGGTACGGCACTAACAGGAAGAAATGGATCCAGAAGGCTATACCAAAGAAGCGCAGATGCAGACTGAGAAAATACATCCGGAGAGAATACGGATCGGCCAGCTTTGAATCAGGCGCTAAAGGCAGACTTCGGATCAAGTCAAGTGTGCTGAGAAGCGTCGCTGAGAAGTCCGGATCGATTGCTAAGGCTGCTCGTTTAGCCAAAACACTCCGGGGGCTCCGCAAATGACAGCCCAAACAAGAACCAAACGCCAATATTTGTCCGCAAACGTCCACAGAGCCTACAAACCAGGCACATGGCTCTCACGCCATAAAGACGGCCAGCATTTTCAAGTCGGGCAGAAGGCACCGATGAGTCCAAGACACTGGAAGACAATGGCGCATAGAGACAAGGCAAATGTTACTTCTCTAGAGCTTGAAGCGGTTAAGGCAGAACGCGACATGGAAGCAAAAGGCGTGAAGGGCTTCATGATCGGTATAAAGCTCAAAGACGGCACCAGAGAAGAGATCCCTCTAATGGCACAAAATTGGCACCAAGCTTTCTTCATAGCGCACAAGAACATGATGAAATACGACCCCGAAGACGTTGACGAGATAGTCATAGTCGACCCGAGCCTTTCAGAAATAGCCCACGCCATTTCAGGTGGAGCACACAAGTTCGCCTCAGCAATTAAGGCGGGTGTGGAGAAGATACCTAGCTACGCAAAGAGAGGTATAGCATTCGCAGAAAAGGCAGCAGTAAAAACAGCAAGGGAAGCAGGAAGAATTGCAAGGATTCCTGGCGAAGCAAGAGACGTCTACGAGCTTGAGAAAGCAAGAAGAGAAGGCGCACCAAGGACTCCAACAACGGAAGGGCAAACAGAAGAGCAAATACTGGCCGAAGCCTCAAGGCTCCAAAGGATAGGAGTTGCAGGAGCTGAACCGGTTAGGGCTGCAAAACCATCAGAACCTTCCGCATTCGCCGGATACACAGCTGAAGAATGGAAAGCATTGAGAGAAAGAAGAGCAGCTGAAGCAAAAGCCAGAGCAGCGCCAATGACCAGATCAGAGGCAGAAAGGAGAAGGCGGACCTCAAGCAGGCCTTTCCAGAGCAGTGTATTTGGCTCTAAGGAAGCAGAAGACACAGCTCCAGAAGAGCAGAGCCCGAGCACGGCTCTCAGGAAGGTCAAACGACAGCTCAGAAGAGCGCAGAGAGCACTCCGGAGACTAAGCTGAACAGGGATTGAGTCTCATGAAACGAAGATGGCGCAGTAGACATTCTGACGGCCAACACTTTCTGACATACGATGCAACTTCGAGACCCGCGCCTAAGAAATGGAAGTCAAAAGGGAACATACGTTCTGCTCAATCCGTAATGTCTCCTGCTGCTTTGAAAGCCCTTGAGAAAGAACCTAAAGCCTCTGTAATAGCCAAGACTTCTGTCGGCGGGGCCGAGAGTCCTTCTCTCGGATCTTTCATAGAAAGCTCAAAAGGCATTGACGGTGCGGTATGGAGAGCAAGCGCAGCAAGCATTGAACTCTTGAAGAGACAGGCAATAAGAAAAGGGCTGAGCGCAAAGATAGAATGGGCAACGCCGCAGGAATGGCTCGGAAGAGTTCCTTCAACTGTCAGCGTTAAAATACCGGCAGTAGTCCAGCGCAGAGACCAATACGACCAAGAGAGCCTGGCATACGCAAAGAAAGCAATGCTATCAGGAAAGGTGCTGCCGGTGGGCTTTCTGGACTACAGCGAAATGAAAGGGCCGTATGCCTCTCACGATTTTCGCCATAGAATGAAGACAGCCATGGATCTCGGGATCAAAAAGGTGCCAATTGTAATTCTGGGACAAAAGTCGGTAGAACTGAACGGAAAGGTAAAGAGGTGACAACAAATGCCAAGACGACTGAAAGGAGCAAAAAGCAAGAACTATGGTGGGATGCGTTTAGCCCCGCTAAGACGAAGTAAAGCCCCACAAAAGTTCTAAGTAGAGTCCGTCAGACTCGCCAACTCAAGTCTAACGGCAAATGCCCCGCAGGCTCTTCCTGACATCTCCAATCTCCCCTGCGGGGCAGTGAGTAAGTCAAATACGCCTCGCAAAATGAGCGTGGGGAACGGGCCTTGGCAGCTCATACCTGTGTCGTTGCCCAAGAGCTGCTAAAGTCCAACTTATGCGAAAAGGCGGTATAAAAGTGGTAGGAAGTTCAGGAAGGCATCTCGCCCGACATTCAAAAAGGAAAGCAGAATTGAAAAGGCAGCAGTATTTGAGGCGAAGATATCGTTAGGTCTTATTTATGAAACCATTCTCCAAGCACGATCATACCCTTTTTCTCCATTCAACTTATCACCACGTCTTTTCCGGCCGCCGTCACAAACCTGCAAGTGTCATAAACGACCTCAGGTACGTTCTGCCTGCTGGCTACAAGTTAGGACCAAGACGGAGTGCGCGCCAAAAGAAAAAGTAATAAGTCAGTTTAATTATATCTTGAACCTATGCTTGCCCTTGACATAGATAATGCATATGCGTGTTTCAAGAAGCTTGCGGGCACTTTTGAAGAATTGTCTTTGTCGGAATCAGATTCAAGAGCGAAAATCTTAGATCCCATTTTTAAAGATTGCCTAGGCTGGACTGAAGATGACATAACTAGAGAAGAACACATTCATAAAGGATTCATAGACTACACTTTCAAGATTGACGATCGACCTGTTTTTGTGCTTGAAGCAAAAAAAGTCGGCTATTCTTTCATCATTTCTGAAGCTCTAAAGAAGAGACGATACAAGATAAATGGAGCTATCTCGACAGACAAAAAGATTAGTGAAGCCATCAATCAAGTTCAAGCGTATTGTACAGAAATAGGAGCAACATATGCGGTTATCAGTAATGGGCATCAATTTGTTATTTTTGAAGCTTTTAGACGATTTGGCAAGTGGAGAGAAGGATCTTGTGTAGCCTTTTCTTCTGTCGAAGACATTGTCAACAATTTCTCTTTGTTCTTTGGCATCTTGAGTAAGCCAGCGGTGATTGGGGGTTCCTTGAAAAAGAACGTGGCTAAAGAATTGGTTTCGTTAGAGTTCAAGAGACCCCTAGATTTTGTTCACAACGAAAGTGCAACCGTTGGCTGGAATGTGCTAGCGGCTCGTTTGACCACGATTGTTCCTTATATTTTTAAAGACATAACAAAGGATTCACAGATTGATGTCCTCAGGAAATGCTACGTAAGACAAAAACAGATTCGCAACACAGACAACGTCCTTCGTACGAGTTTTGACAAGTTGCCGTACTATGCAAAACATTACGACATAAACTGGTTCAAAGAAACGGAGACAGAGGCCGGAGAGTTCCAATTAAGTTTTGAGAAATGCAGGGAATTTCTTAGAAAAGAAGGAGGGCTCGGTTCGGTCATCATGCTTCTCGGAGGTGTGGGATCTGGCAAGACAACCTTTATCCATCACTATTTCAAGGTCGTAATGTCCGACAGAAAAGACATTCTATGGTTCTATGTTGATTTCGGAGTCTCCCCGCCTGATATTTCTGAGATTGAAGGTTTCATCTTCGACAGTATTGTTCATGAATATCAAGAGAGATACAGGAAAAGGTTGGAAGACTCGCTGAAGGCTGTTGGCGTAAGTTCTGTCACTGCTAACGGTGAAAGCCTGCTGGCGTTCTTCTCCATGCTCAGATATCAATCCTATACGATCGCAATCGTCCTAGACAATGTTGATCAACATAGTTACACTACACCAAAATATCAGGAAAGAGTATTCGAATATTCTCAATACTTTGCGAATAAGTTCAAGACTATTACCTTTGTCACACTTCGTGAAGAGTCTTTTTTCAAATCAACTAGATCAGGCGTGTTGGACGCCTATCACTTGCCAAAGTTTCACATAGAATCACCAAACTTTGAGGAATTGATCCGGAAAAGAATCGAATATACGCAGGAATTTCTAACCACGCAAGAACGGGAAAGAGCATCGCTGGATGTTAGCCCACTGGGTGAATGGATTGTTGTCAAAATGTTCTTCACGATTATCAACTACTCTATAAGAGAGAGCCGAAGAGTAGGAAAGGAGATTTTGCGATTCATAAATGACGTGTCAGGGGGCGATATGAGACAAGCGCTACGCTTCATAAACGCTTTCATGACATCCGGGAACACAGACGTTGAAGAAATGATAGATGTAGAGACCAGCCTTCCACCTGAAACCCCAGAGTACAAGCATTATCAAATCCCTCTACATCATATCATAAAATCCATAGTTTTAGAAGACTACAAGTACTACTCGAGCTCCCACAGTAGTGTAATGAACGTATTTTCCGTAAACCCTCAACATACGTATAGTTATTTTCTTCACCTCAGAGTTCTAGCTTATCTCAGCAAAAGGATGAACTACTTCATCGCACTTGACAAGGGTTTCATAGATATTAACCAAATCATCGAAGACGCTGAAGTGGCCGGAATAAGCCGCAAGGCAATTGAAGACTGCATGGGCAGACTGTCGCAATTCGGGTTGGTCGAATACGACAACCAGAGCAAAGAAGGTTTCAAGACAGCCCAATATGTCAAGATAACTGCGACTGGTTTGTACTATCTTGAAGAACTCGCCCACAGCTTTCCTTACATTGACTTGGTATTTATGGATACTCCGATCTGTGAAGAAAAAACCCTCAAAGCTCTGAGGAGAGGATTGAACGCTGATTCTATACTGAACAAGAAGGATCGCATGGAGGCAAGATTCGAACGTACTCATACGTTCCTCAAGTATCTGAAGCAAATGGAAGATGATGAGCTTAAGAGCAATCCTGAGCTGTCTTTTTCAGAATTCGGCAATGTGAGATTCATGGACAACATAATCGCAAATTGGAAAATGCAGGTTGAATATATAAGAGAAAAGTTGTGAGCTTGAGGCTCGAGCTATCGATCAGCGCAAATATCTCAGGGAACGAATATACAGTGAGCTATGGAATGCATATGTCAAGGCCGCGCGGTCCTTTGTTCACCAAATGGGAATTGTGATGTTAGCAGGCCCTTGTACCTCGAAATCTTATTGACGATTTTGTCAATTCCATTGCCTCGTCCTTCACTATCACACCCTCACTCCCTGTGCGTGTGCGTGCGCGCGTGTGTGTGTGTCCTCCTCCCCCCGTTCTTTCTTTTCTAGAATCCCTTAGGAAAACCCAGGAGTCTCTCTTCCCAGGCCACTCC
>JBEKHN010000029.1:0-15902 GCA_050012255.1 Bathyarchaeia archaeon | reverse complement strand
GCCGTCGCCAGTTCGTGCCGTGAGGTGTCCTGTTAAGTCAGGCAACGATCGAGACCCGCATCCCCCGTTGCTACCAGCCTCGAGCTGGGCACACTGGGGAGACCGCCGCCGATAAGGCGGAGGAAGGAGCGGGCCACGGCAGGTCAGTATGCCCCGAATCTCCCGGGCCACACGCGAGCTGCAATGGCAGGTACAATGGGTTCCGACCTCGAAAGGGGAAGGAAATCCCTAAAGCCTGCCGTAGTTGGGATCGAGGGTTGAAACCCACCCTCGTGAACATGGAATCCCTAGTAATCGCGCGTCACTAGCGCGCGGTGAATACGTCCCTGCTCCTTGCACACACCGCCCGTCGTTCCATCCGAGCGACTTCTGGGTGAGGCGTGGTCTTTGTTGGCTGCGTCGAATCTAGGTTTTGTAAGGAGGGAAAAGTCGTAACAAGGTGGCCGTAGGGGAACCTGCGGCCGGATCACCTCCTAAGTAAAGAGCCTTGCAAAATCGACTGGAGGAGAAAAAAGGGTGAGCCACTGAGACGCCAAAGCCACCTCAAAACATTCTCATTCACCAAAGAACATGCAGAGTTCTGAACTTCAATTCAGTCTTTCAGAACCGTGCCCTTTCCGAATGGAATAAACTCTCTAACCGACTCAACTGACAGGGTCAAGATGGCTTCACGCAGTTCCTTAGACACTTTTTCAGCCAAACTCCTGAGAACACGCTTGAAAAGTTCCTTGCCGCTCAAGTCTCCCGGCACGATTACCACGTATACATTTGTCTTCGCCTTGACCGCTTCAACAGGTCCCCCGCCGATTCTGGCCACGCCTGTTCCCTCGTCAAGAGCAACGCCGACCGCTACCCTGAGCGGAACGCCGCGCATCCAATTTCTCTCGCCCCGAACAACGAACGCACCGCGGCCTACGGATTCGCCAGAAGGCCCTCCCTTGCTCAGCTGCTCCGGCTTAACCCAGTAAACGTCCACGCTCGCAAAGCCCTCCCGCCACCCTCTCGAAAAAGCAGCGGCGAACTCTCCTGCTTCGCGCAAGCATTCTTCTCCTGGTTCTCGCTCTTCCCTCTTGACCACGACGAACGGCGCACCGACAATATCGGCGTGGAAAACGATGTCTTCAGTGTCCGTGTACTTCTTGATCAAGACCTCGTTGGTCACGGCGTCCTTGCCGGCAACAACCAGAAACCCGTCGGATGACACGAACCACCTGAACTTTTCAAACCATTCCTTACGCTTAACCCTGAGTTTCTCAAGCTCTCCCAAGGCTTCGGCTGGCTTGACAAACTCCAACGCGTGCGCCTCGTCCACCTTTGCTTTAGCTTCCTCAAGTCTGCTCAAAGAATCGTTTAAGGCCGCCTGCGCGCCTTCCATTTTCTGCTTGGCACGTTTGCTGCGTCGATAAAACTCTGACGCGCTTTCAAAGAGTGTCTTGTGCAAGTCTAGGTTGAAGGACAAGGCGTCCACGCAGAATTTGACTGAGAATTCCTCGTTGTTAAAAGACTCAAAAAACACCCAAGGTTGGACACCCTTCTGCTTCTCGCTTAAAGCCTCAGAAACTATGTTCTTCCATTCCTTGCCGCCCTTCTTGTCTCCAAAGAATTTTTCCATTATGGCTTGCAACTCACTGAAGTGCGCATAAATCACGTCACCGATACGCCTGTACCGCTCCGCTTCAGCACGAGCGCTGGCCACTACTTTCTGCTGTTCAGCGACGATGCGCTCAAGTCTTGCCGCTTCAGCTCTGAACTCCTCAACCTTCGCCCCTTGGGCAGCACTTTCAAGCGCTGAAAGCTTGGCGTAGAACTCATCCAGTGCGTCGTTGAATGTACCATGGGAATGGATTCTAAAAGTTTCACTCTCATAACGTTTCAGCCTTAGTGGCGTAGCATCAACAAGAACGTCGGTCTTGTCGAAGACGACACGAGGTTCCAGGGCTCCATTCGTAACCTGCGACAACAGCTCCTGAAGGCTTTCAAAGATGCTCTTGACCTCATCATCGCTCAACAGGTTGCAGACCTTGGCTTTATGAACACCAGCCCGAGCTAGAACCTCCTCTGCATAAATGCCGCCTATGCTTAGAAAACGAGCGAGCGCCCTAACGACTTCGACATCGCCGAAAGACTTTAGGGTTAAATTGAATTCCTCGTAGCCCACTTTGAACGGGTTCTTCCCGCTTGAAGGTGCAAACCTGAAAGGCTCACCGCGAACAACGTTCCTGTCTCGCATCCGCCTGTAAACTAGAGCTTGGAGGATCTCAGCATTTTCGCCCACAAGGATAATGTTTCCGTCGCCGAAGAGCTCCAGGATCAGTCGGAAATCAATATCTTGAGCGTTGAAGGACAACACAACTACCCTCTCAAACTCGTACTGCTCAATGGAGCTCAATCGAGCGTTCCGCAAGTACTTCCTCAAAGCCATGCAGAACGCAGGAGGCGTGGAAGGCTTCTCTGACGCATAGACCGTCAGGTTCATACGTCTTCCAGCCTCCAGGATCAGCCAAAGCGGTGGTTTGTCAGCCTTGTGCAGTTTGAGAGCTATGGTCTTGGCGTCCAGCTGGTAAATGTTGCTCACGATCGAACATAGCACTTCGGTTTTCAACTCTCGCACCACGGCGGCAACGTCGAAGCTTGTGAACTCCTTGCTGGACAACCCGAGTCACATCACACACTAATGATTCAGACACTATAAATACGCGTTCTCCTGTCATCTGCTAGCATCCGAGCGGCGGTCTTTCTTCTTCTGGCATGTTGAAGACCTGAGCATTTGAAATATGGATTAGTGATTCATAAACCAAAAATGTATCCTCGTCGTTGAGAAGGGTGGGTAACGAAGATTGAACACACAAAATGCAATTCAACCCGTTGAGCGCGGTTGTCTGTTGAAGAAAATCTCCAAAAGGCAGAAGAAAATAGAAGTAAGCAAGCCACTGTACCTGCTTCGATACGAGTAGGCTCGCATGCCTCGTTCCGTGTGAGAAGGCATTGTTCTAGAATTCAATTTCTATCGAAATAGTAGATAATAGGCAACTTTAAATCTCGTTTCAAAATATAAGTTGGAAAGGTTGCAAAGCCTTGAAACCTCTGGAAACCGTGTACTGGCTCAGATTCGGGTTCGGCATCATGGCCGCTTTGGTCTGCATAGGTTATGGTATAGCGGCAAACGCGATTTCCAGCACAACGTTTCAATATAACCTCTTGCTGAACAGCGTGTCTCTTGCCATAATAGTGTACGTGCTCTCGTACTACGTTATAAAGGCCAGATTTCGGCTTAAAGTGCAGAAAACTCAGAAGCTGTTGACAACGGGAATAGGAATCTACTTTCTCTCCTGGATAGCTTTCTTCGCTCTGCTGTACACGATGCTTGCTGGGGCCTAGTCTGTTTCCTCTTTGAGGAAGTCTTCCATCGATGCTTGGTCGTCAGGGTTCGCAGTCTCAGAATTCTCTTCTTGAGTCGCTGAACCTTTGGGGCTTGGACTGGCCACGTTGTTGGGGACGGTTATTCTGCTGAGCACGCGCATACAGTCTGCCCACGCTGAAAAGAAACCTCGGTCAAAGTCCCCGTGCCACCTGTTCCTCACATGTTCGAGAAATTCTCGTCTGTAACCGTTCAGGGCTGGCTTATCGTTCAAATCCATGGTTGAGAAGAGCGCGTACGAGTCACCGTTTGCCTTGCGGGACAGAAACATGCCGTACAGGGCCCTGAAGTATCCTCTGTTCCACTCTGTCTTCTGCATCTTCTGCTTCAGCCTCTCCAGCTCCCGCTCTGCTTCTGTGAACTGCCTGTTGACTAGCAACTGAAAGAATCTTGTTACGAGAGCTGACGGAATAGGCATCTTCAGTGACCACGAGGCTTCTTCTCTTCTTCGGAAGCATCCTCTATGCCGTTCTCTGTTACTTTAAATATTTCCTCCCCTTCAGGCAGGTACGGGCTTGAGACCAGCCGCGCTATGCGTATGGGCCCATGCGCAGCCCTTCTCAGGTAAACACGCGTGTGACTCGTGTGTCCGACGATGTGACCGCCGATGGGGTGAACCGCATCTCCGAAGAAAACGTCGGGCTTCGCCATAACCTGATTGGTCACGACTGCCGCAGCGTTGAAGGCTCTCGCCAAACCGATGAGCTTGTGCATGTGCTTGTTCAGTCTCTGTTGCCTAGGCGCCAGCATCTCGCGTCCAATGTACTCGCTTCTAAAGTGCGCTGTCAAAGAGTCTACGATTATCAGTTTCACGTTGTTTGCCTTGATGACCTCATCAGCATTGTCAAGCAGGAACATCTGATGGTCAGAAGTGTAAGCTTCCGCGTAGATTATGTTCTTCACGACCTGTTCAGGGTCAAGCCCCAAATGCTTAGACATCGAAACGATGCGTTCGGTGCGGAAGGTGTTCTCAGTGTCAACGTACAACGCTGAACCGCTGAGACCGCCTCTCTCGGGAGGCAGCTGAACGTTCACGCACAGCTGGTGGCAGATCTGACTTTTTCCAGTTCCGTACTCGCCGTAAAACTCCGTTATGGTCTGCGTCTCCATTCCGCCATTAAGCAGCCTGTCCACAACCTTGCTTCCACTCGTCAGACGCAAAACGTCCTTGCGCATCCTCAGGAGCTCGTCTGCTCGAATGAAAGAGACGCCGATATTTGCACGTGCAATCTCGATTATCGAGAAGGCTTTCTTCTCGCTTATGCCGGCGGGCTCCAGCTCCCGGCCGGTCGCCATGGCCAGAGACTCGATCGTGTGAAAACCCATCTCTCGCAGCTTCTGGGCAGTAGCAGGACCGACTCCTGGCAAGTCCTCTAAAAACTCATACTTCTTCTTAGTGGTGTCCTCAGAGCTTTCCGGTGTTTCTTCCGAGGCCATAAAACCCTTCTCTCCTTCCACAGTTGATAGAACAGATAGACACGCCGTATTTAAAACACGCGAAGCTTAACAGCCCACCTTCCACGGAGAGATAGGTTAAAGTGAACAACCCGAAACAGTCCTCTTCAGTATCTGCGACGAGCAAGACAAGGTATAAGTACGCGCCTCTTCCATAAAACAAGCCAAAAAGGGGAAGAAACCTTGGAAACAGAAAAAGCCCCGGAAAACGTTGCCTTCAACATTCTGAAACAAGCGGTCATCTACCTGCCAGACGACGTAAAGCAGGCTTTGGAAAAAGCGTACGCTGAAGAGACAAGCGCCACGGGCAAAACGCAGCTGAAAGCCATCTTAGACAACATTGAACTGGCAGAAAAATACCAGGCTCCAGTGTGCCAAGACACGGGCACAATTATCTTCTACATCAAGGCGGGCGCCAAAGCAAAGAACCTTGACAGAGTCGAGACCGCGCTGATAAACGCTACGAAGAGGGCCACGAAGGAAGTTCCGCTGAGACCGAACGCGGTTGACCCGTTCACAGGAAAGAACAGCGGAGACAACACCGGAAGATACATACCTGTTCTAAACTGGGAAATCGTTCCAGGAGACAGTGTGGAAATGACGGTGATGACCAAGGGAGGAGGGTCCGAAAACGTCTGCATCGGCGGAATGATCGTTCCCGGCGAAGGAATCAAGGGTTTGAAGAAGTTTGTGGTGGACGCCGTGATAAAGGCTGGAGCTCAGCCCTGTCCCCCGAACATACTGGGAGTTGCGATGGGCGGCGGAGCCGACACGTCGATGAAACTGGCCAAGAAAGCCCTGCTCAGACCTCTCACTGAACACAACCCGGAGCCAGAAATCGCCAAGCTTGAGAAAGAGATCTTTGAGGCCGCAAACATGACTGGGATAGGCCCGATGGGCCTCGGCGGAAAAACAACAGTCCTCGGCGTGCACGTCGACTACGCTTTCAGACACCCAGCGTCTTTCCCAGTTGCCGTCGCTTTCAACTGCTGGGCCTCAAGACGCGCGACGGCAAGGATAAGCGCAGACGGAAACGTCGAGTATTTAACGCACAAACTGGAGTGGTGAGGTGAAAAGATGACAGTTTACAAGCTTAAGACTCCGATCTCGGAGGAGCAAATTCGCAAACTCAAAGTCAACGATGTGCTCTACGTGACTGGAACCATAGTGACCGCCAGAGATCAGGCTCACAGAAGAGCTCTGGAATACTTCAAGGAAGGCAAACCCCTGCCAGTCAGCCTTGAAGGCTTGGCTGTGTTTCACTGCGGACCCGTTGTAGCTAAAGAAGGGGACAAGTGGGTAGCAGTAGCCGCGGGCCCGACGACGAGCACGCGGATGGACATCTTCGAAGACGAGTTCATCAAAGACTTCAAAGTCAGAGTGGTCATCGGCAAGGGCGGTATGGGAAAGAGGACAACAGACGCGATGGCAAAGTACGGTGCTGTCTACGGTGCGTTTACGGGTGGAGCCGCAGTGCTAGCCGCTAAGGCAATAAAGAGCATCAAAAGCGTGGAATGGTTCGACTTGGGAATGCCCGAAGCCATGTGGATCTTCGAAGCTGAAGAATTCGGGCCGCTGGCAGTCGCCATCGACTCACACGGAAACAACCTGTTCGCAGACGTGCAGAAGAGTGTGGAGGAGAGCAAGCAGAGAATCTATCAGAAACTTGGCATAACGCCGTAGTTTCAGCCACCATTTTTCTACTATTTTTTATAACGCTGTTCAGTTTCTTTGATATGGATTCAAGATTATGTTTAGTGTATCAGAAGATTTAATATTACACAGGCCCGACTAAAATCGGGAAACAAGAAATGTTCAAGACTTTCAGGGATAAAATGGCCCTGTCCGCGATGACCGTGCTCATGATAGGGGTAGCCCTACTGATGTTCACTTTCTTCAGCGCTTACGGCTTTCTAACTCAAGGCTTGTCAATACGGACTTCCAGCGACCTCGCAAGCACATTCGGCGCAACTCTTGCTCCACTGATCTCAACGTGCATAAGCATAATGTACCTAGGCGTGATGGGCTGGATAGGCTCACTTCTCACCATAAGAGGAGTTACAATAATTTCACAAGCGCGTCAAACACCAGCAGTTCTCACGGAAGAACTGACAATAGTTAAAGAAACGCCACAGCCTGCTACGAAACCCAAGACAGAAAAATCGCAGGCTGAAACCAAGCAGCAGGAAACGAAGCCAGAACCTAAAGCCGAAACCAAGCCGTACGAAGCAGAGATCATGGTCCTAACACCAGAAAAAGTGCCGCAGACACAGCAGAAGCCACAAGAACCAAAGCAAGAGTCACAGCAGAATCAGAAAGAGAAGAAGTGAGTTTCTCCAACAGCATCCTTTGTCTGACGGATTGCCTAACACCGGAGAACAGCCAATCATGAGAGTACCTATCCGAATCATAGGCATAGCTACCTCTGCCTTCTGGATTTTTCTCATCATCTTCTCTGCATCCGCAATCTATTCTATGAAAGACTTTCAGGTTAGCCTCGGACAGCCGCAGACCAGCATGACAGAAGACCATGAATTGCTGTTTTCTTTTCCAGTGTCTGTCGTCAACACCGGTCTCTACGAGATAGCTGATTTCAACATCTCCAGAAGCTTCCTAGATGAAAATGGCTCAGCGGTCGCAGGAGGATCAATATTCATACCTGTAATAGGTCAAGGCCAGACGATAAACGTCACTCAAGACGTGAGGCTGAACGTCACTGACCTGCTGCAAACTCATCAAAGCCTCTTGAACAACGACACTGACCTCACAACAAACACGAGGCTAAGCATGCTGGCCGCGGGAGTGATCCCGGTGCAGGTCTCATCGAACTCTTCTATGCAGTGGGGAGCTCCGCTTTACAATTTGGCGCTGGGAACGCCTCAGCTCGCCATGTTCAACGCCACTTATTCCATGGCCACCGTTCCACTGAGCTTTGAGAACCACGCATTCTTTGACCTGACGGGTGCAGTGTGGCTGCGCGCGTACAGCAATGTTAGTGAGCTGATTGGCCAAGGTCAAACTAGCATCCAAGTGGCTCAAGATTCACCGTTCGCTGGAAACCTTGAAGTCTATGTCCCGTCAGCAGCAGGGCCCGTCGTACGTTTTGAAGTCTTTTTCGTTACGACTTTTTTCAATTATGGACAGGAGATCGCCGCTCATGGTGACTGAAGAAAACCGGGCCAAAGGAAGAATTTGGAAAAACGTGCTCAAAGTCGTTAAAGCCGCAGTCAAGGCTACGATAGTAATCGTGGTTTATACCGTTCTGATTCAGTTTTTAGCGCCGGTTTCATCGATGGTCCCCGGCTTGCAGCAGATGTTCCAAACCTTCATCATAGTCTACGTCGTGCTGATGATCATCAGCGATTTGGCTTCAGGCACGCTTTTTCAGCATGTTTTCAACGCGGCAAAAGCCCTGTTTGTCATGATTTATCTGGTCTTCTTCCTGAACTCGGGAATCTTCGAGTACGCCGTTGGAAACGTGAATCTGATCGTTGACCTTCGACTGTTTCTCGTCATTTCGATGCTGCTGGGGCTGCTAGGACTGGCAAAGTCTGTTCTGCAGGCAATTAACTTTGTGAGTGAAAGAGCGGAGCCCGTGCTCGTCTAGGCATGCTCACTTGTTTTTCGACTGTATGTCACGGCTCATCACGAAGGCGTCTTCCCCGTCTGCGTAGTACCCGTGAACCGTGCGGGTGACTTCGAAACCCAGCTTCTTGTACAGAGCAACTGCCTCTTCATTGGTCACTCTCACTTCCAAATAGCACTGCTTCGCGCTGTAGGCTCGCATGCCCTCCATGGCTTGGGCTACCAGAGCCTCTCCTATGCCCTTGCGCCTGTGTTCAGGCACAACGGCAACGGAAACGATGTGTGCCTTCTTGACGAAGCCGCTGAGGCCGAAGTTTGAAAAGCCAACCTCAACCCTGCACATGATGTATCCAATGACTTTGTCATCTTCTTCTGCGACGATAAAGGTTTCAGGGAACCTGCGGTACAAGTCTACGAAGAAGATGTCGGTGTAGTTTTCTGGAAGACACAGCTCATTGATGTGCGTGACGCTTGCCAAGTCGTTCACACCGAATTTCCGCAGTTTGTACGTGCCCTGCAAGTCCTTCGACTCCAGTAAACCTTAAAGCCTAGACTTCAACGTAGCTTAAACGCTTTTCCCACGTTAAAGCTAGTTCACGTAGGACTCGTTTATCCGGACTCTTGCCCCTTCCGTGTTCATGCTCACCTTGAGCCCAAACGGCAACGGCAGGTTAGCCGTGTAGTGACCGAAATCCATGCTTGCGATGATGGGAAAATCAAATTCTTCAGCTATGTCCAGGATCACTTTCTTGACTTCTTCGGTCATGTCCCTTATCGTGCCAGGCTGGTTGGGCTCCTCGCCCCTGATCTTGCCGATGAGCATGCCGCTCGTCTTTTCAAACAAGCCAGCTTCCCTGAACTGAGTCAGGTCCTGGTCTATCTTTTCAAGCGGCTTCGCCGTGCATTCCCAGAAGAGGATAACCGGCTGATCGATTTTTGGGAAGTAAGGAGTTGAAAGCAACGTTTGCAATGACGGGATGTTTCCGCCGAAAAGCCTAGCTTCAGCCTTGCCTTCGCGCCAAACTTCCCACGGCGTGAACTTGGGTAGCAGTCCCAGAGGCTCCGCGTTTTCGGTGATTTTCATAAAAAGCCCCATTTCGTAACTGGCTTCCAAGCTTTTCAGGTCTGCTCCGAAGCCAAAAATGACATCTGACTGGTGAAGGCCGCTGAGACCCGTCTTTGCAAGAAAGGCAACGTGAAAGGTTGTGATGTCGCTCATGCCTGAGAAAATCTTAGGGTTGGCCTTTATCAAATCGAAATCCAGATAGCGTAGAGTTCGAATCGCAACCTGTCCTCCTATGGCACAGACGATGGCTTTGACCTCTTTGTCCGCAAACATCTTGTTGATGTCCTCGGCTCTCTGAGCGTCTGTTCCCGCCATGTAACCCATGTGCTCAAGCTTCACAGTCTTGCCTTCCTTCACTTTGAAGCCAAAGCTTTTCAGATTTCTGATTCCCTGATCGTAGAGCTTCTGAAAGGGAGCAACAGGATAAGAAGGAGCAACTACGCCAAAGGTGTCGCCGCGATTAAGCCTTGGCGGTTTCAACAATCTCATTCTAATGGCCCTCTTCGGCGACCGCTCTGACCTCTGGCAACGTGTAATTTCCATAGGGCATGGTCCAGACCTTGGCATTCTTCCCAGCGATCGTCAAGGCTTGATTGAGGGCATCGTTTACGGCCCTTGCGGTCTTCAGTTTGAAAACCGTCGCAGCATAATAGTCTGGCATTGAGGAAACGAGAATTATCTGAGCCTTCTGCAAAGCCTTCGTGTAGTAGTAGGCCTTGGCTCCGCCCATGACAAAGTTGCGCTTGACTTCGCTCTCCATGGCTTTCAAATCCTTGAACTTAACCATCCAATCGTAGAAATCCTGGTTTCCATGACCTTCTGGAAGTTCAGCGACCAAAACGATGACGCCGCCACGCTTAACAGCTTCCAAAGCGTTGTCCACCGCCTTGTAGGCTTGGAAGAGGTTCAGGTCTGCAGGATTCCCCCCAGGGCTGACGACAACGACGTCTGCGCGGCGCTCCACCTGCACACGGTACATCTCGTCGACAAGCTTAACACCCTCGGAAAACACTTGATCGAGGTCTCCTGAAAAAGCCTTGACAAGCTCGTGCTTGCTGTTGATGACAGCGTTCAACGCAAAATCGACTCTGACCATTTTTGCAGCCTCCGCCATGTCCTCGCTGACTGGGTTTTCATTGAGTACGCCGGTTTTCGCATGGGCGTCCAAGAGCATGGCATGATTGTGCTTTATCGTTTCCTCACCCGAAAGTCCCGGCAGGATGCTTTTTCTCCCACCGCCGTAGCCAGCAAAGTAATGGAGACACACGTCTCCTGTCAAGATTCTGACATCTGCCTCCGCGAAAGTCCGGTTCAAGTACACCTTTGTTCCGTGCTTATGAGTTGTTCCCACGTGAACCAAGTCTTGAGCCTTACAGTCGTGACTCACCGTCTTCACACGGTTGAGAACAGCTTCACCTAAAAGCCCGAGCGCTTCCTCACGCGTAACAGGCCTGTGGGACCCGCAGGCAAAAACAACCGTCACATTCTCGGGCTTCACTCCCGCAGCGTCCAGCTCATCAAGTATCGGTGGAACCATGAGGTAACTTGGAGCCGGCCTAGTCACATCATCTACAACTATTGCCACCCGGCTTTCGGGTTTAGCGATTTCAACGAGCCTCTTCGAACCAATAGGCTGTTTCAGGGCCCCTTCAACCTCAGCTCGAGTGTCTGATACGCCCGGTTTCTCTCTCGGTTCTATTGAACCTAAAAAGTTCTGTGCTGGAATCCTCACGCAGACCATCGATTTTCCATAAGGCAGCCAAGCGTCAACCATGCAGCATCACTTGAATACTGAAAAACCTAGCCAGAAGCTATTAAGCCTTGTTAAGGACGATAAAAATGCGGCAGGCCCGTTCTCATAGAAAGTCTGCGCGCAGGCGTTCCTGATAATTTGGCATTAGCATAGATTCTTAAGACTCAAACGTTGTAATTATCAGCTTTGAGGAAATGATAATGTCCATCTCGGAGAACCCGTCTAAAAGCGAGATCTTGTTCGTGTGGTTTAACCGATATGCTGGGGTCACTGTTAAGACGCCTTCGAAGACGCTTGTCGTAGACCCTGTTGATGTTAAGGCGCGAGACTTCAGGAATGTTGATGCAGTCCTAGTTACCCACGAGCACTACGACCATCTAGACCAACCGCTGGTGGCAGAGATCCACAAGCTGACGCAGTGCATGGTAGTCGCTGACCCCACATCTGCCAGAAGACTGCGGAACGCTATTCCCCCGGAAAAGCTTCACGAAGTGCAACCTGGCTCTGAAGTTAAGCTTGGCGACGTCTCTGTGAAGGTTGAGAGAAGCAATCATCCTCCGGCGGCGACGCCAGTGTCTTTTGTAATAACAAGTGAGGATGGCGTGAAAGTTTTCCACACAGCGGACAGTCTTCCTTTTCCTGAGATGGTAGCAATCGGCGACAGAGAGAAGTTGGACCTAGTTTTCTGCACTGTGGGCATCGCGCCCGGCGCTTCGCCTGCAAGCGGTGTTGACATCGTCAGGTTGACCAAGCCTAAAGTGGCAGCGCCCTACCACACCAGCTCAGTATCGGAGCAGAAGGAGTTCGCTGAGCTTCTGAAAAAGGAACTGCCGAAGACGACGTGTCTGATACCTGAGACGGGGAAGATCTACCAGGTTACTAAGAAGGTGTGAAACATTGCCTACTGAAAGAAAGAGCGAAGGCATGAAGGTTGAGATCAGCAAGGTTCTGGATAGGATAGGGGCCTTGAAGTTTGGCGCTTTCAAGCTCACAAGCGGAAAGATGAGTCCGTACTACATAGATCTCAGAATCATCCCGAGCTTTCCTGACGCCTTTGAGAAAATCTGCGACTGCTTCGTGGAGTTCATAAGGAGCGAAATCGGATTGGGCAATGTCGATAGGATAGCAGGGATACCGGTTGCGGGGATACCCTTTGCATCAGTAGTTGCCTTCAACTTGAAGAAACCGTTTCTGTATGTTCGAAAAGGTGCGCGCTTTCACGGAAGAGAGAGGAGGATAGAAGGAATAATTGCTCCTGGAAACCGCGTTCTGTTGATGGACGACCTTGTAACAACCGGCTTGTCTTTACAGAAGGCGGAAAGGGCCATAATGGCAGAAGGGGGCGTGGTGACCGACGCTGTTGTGCTCATAGACAGGCAGGAAGGCGGAAGAGAAAAGCTTGCAAAGACCGGCGTGAAGCTTCATGCGCTGCTCAACATCACTGAAATAGTCAGTACCCTGCACGAGCTAGGAACGATTGATCAGGATCAGCTGAAGACCATCTTGAAGCAGGTCAAGAAAGGATAGAGAAAGACAGATACATAGGTCAGAATGGAAGGAAAGAAGTCTATTCATAGAAAATTAGGGTTTGCTCCTCCAATATCCCATGGAGCTTGTGCACAGCGTCGTAAACATCCTGTTCTTTTTTCGCTCCAGTGCAGACAAGCTTCCCGCTTGCAAACAACAGTATGACAACTTTGGGCTCGTCCATCCTGTATATCAGGCCTGGAAACTGTTCCGGTTCGTACATCGTCTTTCCAAGAGTGTACGCAGCCTTCTCCAGGTCTATCATTCCTCCGAGGATTCCGGAAGCAACGATGTTCTGAATCTTCAACTCCGGCTTGCTGATGATGATTATTCCGCCCTTCTTCAACTCTTTGATCACTTTCATGACTGCCCTGCGCGATTCCTGTTCCGATTTTGCACCTGTGCAGACCATTTTCCCAGAGTTGAAGATCAGAGTAGCCGTCTTCGGCTTCTTGAGCCTATACACTAGGCCGGGGAACTGTTCTGGACGGTACTCGACGCCTGGATAACTCTTGACGATAGCGTTCAAGTCAACCTTCTGGTTCAGCGTGGCAGAAGCAACAACGTTCTCAATCTTTATTATGGCCGTGCTCTTCGGCATGGAAATCCACTTCTTATTACTGAAGTGCTTATATACCCTTTATAAAGCCTTAGGCAGATACATTTTCCGTTTAGGTGGGCACTTTCCATTTTCTCTCCCTGAAGAGGTTGCGTCCGTCCCATACTCGCCGGTGACCACACTCAAACCCCGCGCGCTACAAAATACTTGATAAGGATTTTCTAGGATACCTCAGTTGAGCCGAGTTCGTGGCAGAGGCGGTTAGAGACGAGCTAATTCAAGTTAGAAAGTAGTTCACTTCTACTCCACTCTCTCCATTTCTCAAGAATGTTGCATGACCAGACTTCTTTTAACCTTCAAACCATGCGTTCTTTATTGTGGCAAATCTCCATTCCACTGGGGGGGAACAGATGTCTGATAACTGCTTAACCAAGCCTTGCAGCATGCGCGGCAACCGCATTCAAGGTGCAAACTACCATTGCCCAGTATGCAAGATTTGCATCTGCTTCGGCTGCGGAGTGAAAATGATAAGCAAAGAAAACTATCCTCTTAAGTGCCCAAAATGTGGCGCAAAACTTCAATAACAGCGCTCGCTGAGAATGAATAATGCGCAACGATTGAGACTACTTCTTCAAGCGTTTCTCCTTGTGCTTCTTTCTTCTCTCTTCCCTTTCCTTTTTTGTCATCGGTTTCTTCTTAGCACTTCCCATGCTCAACAAAATCGCCATTTCGAATAGTCAAAGTTGGAAGTTAAATCTTGCCTGCACAGAAGCGCGCGCAATTGTTGATGTTCGAAAAGTAATGTTGCTTCTGCTCTTCCTCATACTATATTACAGAAAATCAGTCTGTAACATTGTCTCCATGAAACTCGTCTTTGAAGAATGATCCCCGCTCATCTTGTTCAATGCTTTCCATCTCATCAGCGTTAGCTTCCATGAGTCTCTTCATCTTGCGGTCCTCAATTCGTTTCCGTACTTCCTCATGGGTCAAGTGTCGAGACTGTGAATTGGTGCCTGAGACACCGTCGAACCATTCGCCGCCCAAGTCCAGTTTTTGCTCAGAAATCATCACTCGCGAGTCAGCGTTCTCTCGACTAGTTTTTTCATGGTAATCGTCAATGTTCTTTGTGCCAACAAAATTGCCTTTTTCATCGTAGACTTCAATTGAGCGAAGGCTTTGTTTTGGGTTTATTATGTGAAATGACGTTTCAAAACGGCAGTTTGGGCAATAGAACCGTATGTTGTTGAATTTCACGTCATGCCTAAGTCTGAAACTTTTTCCTGCGCATTGTGGGCAGCCATCATGTGCACATTTAGCTAGTGCATGATTGTTGACACTTGCCCATCTTAGGTATTGAGCTTCAAGTGAAGAATCATGCTCCACATTCGCGAATTCTGTCCAGCCATGCTTCCGTGGTCTGCCTCGATTTCTCGAAGTAATTATTGTCATCAACTCAGCCGAGTGCCACCGATACCGAAGTCTACTTGTCCAAGAGAGCAATAGTTAGCACTTTGGCCAAATCGACAATGGGGAGGCTAAGAATATTAACTTTAGTGCAGATTGCGCGCGCATCTACGACGCTTTGATATAGCAGGCAACTACGGAAAACAATGGACATGAAACTCACAGTTCAAACGTGGGCTTTGACCTAAGCCACCCCATCAGGCTTTCATGATTTGGACAATCTTCGATCTTTTTTGGGAGAATAATATATCACGTGTGCATGAGGGACAAGAAATCCGAGAAACAAACAATATAAGGCACATATGAGGCGTTTTCACAGATGTGCGTATGGTTCATTTATCTCTTACACAAGGGGATGGGGTTAGCTGACAATAATTGTTGACGATGCAGGCATAGGCGACCTACTTTTTGGCGTGGTCATAGGAGCCTTTCGCTGCGAGACTCAGGAATTCAGATACGATATCTTGGATGTTAAATACTTCAGATATCCGCGATTCCGATCAAAAGAGTATCTGAAGCAGGCTTCGACAGTCGTGTTTCAACTGCTGAGCAAACTCCAAATCAAGAAAGACGAACAAATTCAAATCTGCAGAGGCTACATCTTCGACGAAGCGGTAGATCATTTAAGAGAGATGTATGGCGGCAGTCAAGTCGACAGAATCACAGTCACCGGGGAGCCGCAGAGGCTGACGGAGATAGCATACCTTGACGAAATCAGAAACTTGGGTTATGAGCCAGTAAAAGAAAGAGACGAGAAAAAGGCAAAGAGCTTCTTCCATATGATGAACTGGCTGAGGAAAAATCCAGAAAAACTAATTTATGCAAAGACTGGCTGGCCACGCCTGCAGAGATACAGTTTATTCAGATCTTACTGTCAAAGGCGATCAACAGAAGATAGAGAAATTCGTTCTTGAGTCTATAAAGTGCTCATTGGTCTTATCCAATCACTACGCGCGCGCTGTGTAAATGGTTTAACCAGGACTGAAGGAACGGGAGGAAACATGATATCGTCCAAGGCGAAAAATCGAATGAAACGTGTGCTAACCTTAGAGAAACCAACAATATGGGATGGTAA
>JBEKHN010000028.1:0-16311 GCA_050012255.1 Bathyarchaeia archaeon | reverse complement strand
GCTGTTCACAGCGCACAGGCCAACACCTTCGGGCCGCCGGCACAGTTCGAGAAGCGTGGGCACTGAAAGAAGCACGAAAACAGACGCGAAGCCCAAAAATGCCTCTAAATCGCAAAAGGCGAATTAAAACCATTTTTAACCATTTTCGGAACAGGCATGCGCGCTATTTTATATACTCTAGTTTTCCTTCAAATTTAGAAAGGAGAAACTTCAAAGCTGTGTCAACAATGAAGCTGTTGAAAACGGACCAAGGAGTAGTCCTGAATGTGTACGTTAAGCCAGACTCGAGAGACCTCAAAATTGAGGTCGAAGATGATGAACTTGTGGTGCATTGTAAAGAGTCTCCAGTAAAAGGCAAGGTTGATAGAGAGTTGATAAAGGAACTTTCAAGGATTTTCAAGAGGAAAGTTGAATTTATTTCTGGTTTTACTTCAAAGCAGAAGAAGATTCTGATTAGAGATGTCAGCTTAGAGGAAGTCAATCGTATTCTTTCTAAGTGTAAACACTAGCGCGCCCTTCACTCTCACACTCACTCCGTGTGCGTGTGCGTTGTATATGGGATAAAACTTTACCCTCACCCAACGCAATCTTATATAGCGCGCGCTTCTCGAAAGCGTCATCTAGACCTTGGACAATGAGGGAATCGTCTCACTCCACCCGCGCGCTAGGTGCATTTTGCAAGGTTCTTTTTTCATTGAATTCCCTACACGCCTCTATGAGCCACTGCTTCTCAGCCATTTTTGCTTATAACGGTCTATCATGATTTGTTCATAACAAAGACAAGAACAGCGAGGGTCCTTCTTTCTAATAATTGGCCAATTAGCTTTAAGCGAAAAAAGGCTCATCTGAAGATAGTTGTTCAGCCTGTACTTACGCAGTTCTGAGATTCTGTCCTTGATTATTTCGCCAGCAAGCAATATGCCTGGCAAAGCTGACACGAATGATACTGTGGCAGCTTCAGCTTTTGCACCCACATTAAAACCGAAGACGCCGCATATCTCCTTGGCGTAGACATCCTTGAACGGTTGACCAATAAACTTGGAAAACCTCTCAGGGTTAATACCTCTTTCTCTCATCATTATAGCTAAGTGTTTATCATTGAAGGAACCGTTAAGCGAAAGCGTTTTCTCTACCTCATCTAAGGGAATTCCGGTTTCAATGTAGATTCTCTCTGCATATGTCATTGATTTCATATAGAATAGGCAGCCTAAGCATGCATCATGCAGGAAATCGTGTCTTGAAACGACGCAGCTCTGTTCATGCGTTGCTCCATGCAAAATCTGCCTCGGCAGGTCTGATTGCATATGCTGTCTAGCTGCGTTGTCATCTACTGTAGATACGACTGTGTCAAACGTCTTGTCAGGCCTATCCTCCTTAACGTAGCTCTCATAGCTTTTATGTACTGGAACCGCCTGTATCCCGCTTCCCGCAAGAAAATCCGTGGCAACCTTCACTTTTGCCTTTCCTACATCGCGTATTCCCGCAATAAGGTACCTATTCAAGTTGGTGACATCAACAACATCAAAATCAAGGATTATAAGTCGCCCGGAAACATTGTTCAGACAACCTAATGTATTCACAAAGCTGCTTCCAACGGCTCCGGCACCCACCAAAACAGTTTCCTCAAGATTTAGCTCTGATGGAAGTTCCGGATTTTGAGATGTGCCTGAATTGATCGAATAGTCAAGAGCTGAAAAGGAAACGGAACCCACTGGCTGCTGAACAGCGTAGCTTGTACTACCCATGGACCTGAGAAGATGCTTGAAGACTTCGGCTGAAGCAAAACAGGAGGCAATTTGTGCCCCTATGGGGTTTGCGTTCCCGCTAACGTAGTCTAAACTGGCATCCACTCCTTCTTCTAGCTTCGCTGTCCACCCGTCAGAATTTATGGCTATCTTGAATGAGGAGTTATATTCCGTTTTTCCTATGGTTATGAGTATATCAACCAGCTGTTCCTTGCCCAAGCCATCAATCTTAATATCCGGATTGATATGGGCAACGCTTGCAAGAAGCCTAGCCTTTAGATTCCCCCTCAGCCCGCGAAGCTCTAACAATGTAGGAACTTCGGGGATTCTGCCAAGGAGCATTCTATTCGTAAATCTAGACAAGAGGTTCAAGCAGGTAAACATCATTACTTGCCCGTTGAAGGTTTCAGCCAGAGCAGGTTCAATGGCGACGCCTATTTTGAACCCATCAAATCTAAAAAAGCCTTCACTTTTTCCTGGCAGAAACCTATTAACTAGTTTCTGTGTCCTGTCATTTATACTCATGTCTGTTCCTGTGCTCCTCCCCAACTATCTTAACCCTCTTCCTCACCTCGTCTGGTTTCAGCGGATGCCAGTTTCCTCTTCCCACATACTCGTTAACACTGCAGTTAATCAGCGTTTTACTGTTGTAAAACTTCCTTCTCGCAAAGAACGGCACGACGATTGAAATGAATCCTGGCTTGTGACTGATAGGAAATCTGTCATCTACATAAGAGTGGAAAGCTTCAAAAGCGTGCGTGTGCAGTTGAGCAAGCAGAAATTCTTGCTTATCATAAACTTGCTGACCTATGTCAAAAACACTTTTGAGCTTTATTTCTGCATGTAGAAATCCGTAATCAGAGAGTTCAGACAATCGAGGATAGATACAGCTTTTGACTAGAGCGTCATAATCATTTACTATAATGCCGCTCCAGCACATGAACCCTTCATAATTGCTTCTTCCATGATTACGAAGGTAAGCCAAGGTCTCATCAAGAACTCCTTTGGAAATGAGAAAGACGCCGATGTAGCTAGGCTTCGTTCCCAATCTATTCTCTCTCAATCTTACCCCACATCTACCGGTTCATCATCGTTACTAGCTCGGCGACTATTTTGGTTAAGGACACATCGCGCGGAGCAACCTGAACTTCCCGATGATGCTCATAGTACTCTCTTGTTCCAGGAATGCAAATAAACGGAGGGCTAGACGTTCTTTTGAATGCACGTTCGCCGTCATCGGGCCAAAACTGCACTCCTTCCATTTTGAAGTCCACAGGACTTACGAACGTGACGCTCGGCGCAGTAATAGGATAGCCATTGTCACATCTTAAGCGAATTGTGTGTTCTTTTCCGTCTTTGGCGCGAGTGAGAGTCACGTAAATATCCCACTGACTAACATCAATGCTATGGATGAGCAGGTGCTCGGAAATTGACTTAAGTTTCTTGATCTGGTCGTCAAGAAAGGCCAGCGAAGCCGAATCATCCATTCTTGAAGCTTCCATCATTCACTCTGCTTGCACAGCAGCAATACTTGAATGGCCCATTCAGCTTTCGCCAATGCGCATTCGTTTGTATAGTGTTTCGCCTCTTAGCTCCTTTCTCTGCACCCACGCGAAACCTTCATTTGGTCTTATAATTGCTATGTCAATTGGGCCACCTGTGCCAGGTATGTCGCCTGGATCTAGCGATATTCCATCGGAAAACCTTTGCATATCAATCGTTGTCCTTATCAGAAAGACGGCAAAGTCAATTGCATCCTGCAAGGTCATGGCGTCAAAACCTATCATATACCTCAGCTTTTCCAGTTCTTGCGTATAGTTTGGTTGAAACCATGAAAGACTGCTTATTCTTGGATCGAACCCTTTTATTAGCCGGGTTACAACGTCGGTTTGACCTCTCCAGGCCGCCCCCAGCTCCTGCAAAGTGCTTATTTCCACTATCGATGGCCCAGGAAGTGAAACCTCGAAGATACGGTTTATTCCATTTTCATATCCCCCTATAACAAGGCTCAACAATGAAGCTCCTCCTTCCGCGCCATCTGCTGTCTGCTCTTGCCATTTGCTTTGAAGAAAAGCTCCGACCTTGTCCGCCATGTCTTTGACTGCAATTTCATCAAGGTTGCTTCCTGAAGCCTTAGCTGAGGCTTTGAATTCCTCGATTAGACTCAGTACGCCTTTCTTGGAAAGATAAGCTCTGCCACATGTAATTCCGCCAATACGGGCGGACAACTGGAAAACTTTCTGAGCTAAATCAGATGAAGTCCTGTAATTGCCCTTTTGGTTCTTGTAGACTTGACGGCTTTCAGATGCAAGCACGATTCCTTCCGGAACCCATATGCAGACTGCGATGGTCATTTCCATTCACTAGAGTTGTTGTGTCATCTACTGTCCAACTTGTGCTTCCGTTCCGAAGACTAGCGTCGATCCTGTTTTTACCGCTTCTTGCTCAAGCGTTTTGCTTTCATCCAACAATCTGCCTTCGTACAGAAAATGAAACACAATTCCGGGAGCAGGTTGTATCCCAAAGTGTGCCAGCGATTTCTGCAGGATGCTTTTAATTGGCTCGTGAATGTTAAATTCGTTGGTCCAGGTTTCTCCATCCACTGTTCTTATGGTTATCGTAATCATGGGTTCATTCGTTTTTTCTGGTTGGCTCATCGTGCTCACTCCTCTTCTGTAATATTCTCTTGAAATCTGGGTTCAGTTCGCATGTTTTATATGTTCTTCCCGCCATCTCCAGCCTCTCACAGGATATAATGCTCAGGTTCTCAGCAATATTAAGCATCTTGTCTACGGTCCTTCTATCGGATCCTATCGTCTCAGCGATTTGAGATGGCGATACCTTTGCCTCTTTTCTTAGCAATTCAACTATTCTTGAGAGTTTCTCGACTGACATGTAGAAAACACCTGATACATGTAATTCATACATATATTGTGGTGGTGGATGGATATAAGGTTTTCCGGACTAGGCCTCGGAGGAGTGTATTACAAGTTGCCAAAGAGCAAAGCATTGGAAGATACCTTATTATTGACCATGATGAACGGGCGGAAGAGTTAGTGAAGGGCGCGCGCTTTTTAGTGCCCCGACACTTCGTTGAAAGACTGAACGAACCCTTACCGGGACGAGATGGAGAGAGTTTCGTATTTCGCGCGCGCTATGCCTATTTCGATTTGACGTCTTTTCCTTCAAGGGCGCAAATGAATGATAAATACTGGAACGGACCTAACTTGAGTGACAGGTGAAAGTGTTGGCTTTCTTTGATGTTATGAATCGTGCTTCTTTTTCACTCACACCTGAATCGTTCGCGCGCGCGCGCGAACAGAAACCTAATCAGCAGCCTATTTCTCGGACTTGGACTGATCCTGATAAGCAATCTAGCATATCTCATTGTTAAAGGTGTATTCTCTCAGATCTCTCCTTTGGTGTTCTTTTTCTTCCTGATGGTGGCCTATTTCATTATCGTGGTGAACATGACACCTAAGAAGCATAGGAAGCTGTCACGTAGAAGACGACATTAGGAACCTTTATGTGAAGGGCTGCCTCTATACTTTAGTGGTATAGCAGATAACGAAAAGCCACAGAAAATGTGGGTGTTCGGGAGATATCTCCGTTTTTCTCCATCAAGCTAGGCTCGGTATTCTTGGAATCCATGTTTGTCTTTCATTTCTCAGGTACTTCGCAAACAGCATAGCCTCTTCACTAATCAAAGTCTCCAACTCTTGCTTCTTGCCCATTCTGTATCTCGGTATCTTCACTTCAGAAAGAAAATACTCGTTAAGGCTTTTCATAAAATCTCTAGTCTTGAAATCGCTAAGGTATTCTCTCTTGCCCTTCTTCTTACTGGAAAAATCTTCAGTCTTCAACGTAAAATCCTTAGCCTTCAGACCTCTAGCATACTGAATAACGTAATCATCCATTAAGTAGCGATAGAGCTCTTGAAAATCGCAAACCAGAGACGGTTTACTCCATGCTAAGCTGTGCAGGTATCCCATGAACGGTTCAAGCCTAGCTCTTACTAGAGCTATGTGCACTTTCCAAGAGAGAACCTCATATGCTAGGTTGAAGAGGTTATTTATTCCGTCATAAGCCTTGAAACCGTTTCTTCCGTCTGGTCTTAATGGTTCATTGAACATTTGAAAGATTTGGTCAAAGTACAGCCTAGAACAGTGGCTTTCTATCGTTGTCAGCCTATTCCTCAGGGTTCTAGAGTCAGTTTCTTTAAGACCTTTAACCTGCTCGATATGCGAATAATCTAACCTTCTCAGCCCGTACTTCGACAGCACTTGATTCTGAGCTTCTATTTTTGATAAGACAAACTGTTTAGCTATTTCAGAGAACTTGACATTCTTCAGAGACTCATACTGGGCAATTCTGGTTTCAACATGACTGGAATCATCAAGGCTTCTGAGCATAGCAACAGGATTCCCTCTCTGAGTCATTATCAGTACGTCAATATCCCAGAATCCCAGAGAAGCTAAAGCCCCAGTAGAAACGGCATTACCGCTTTTCAAAACAACGGAACCCAACGTATTTTCGAATAATGGGAAGCGTTGAACGTTGCCTTCTCTATCCTTGACTGTGAAGCATCCTTTCTCCATTCCCAAATAAGAACCTTGACTGTCTAAGACTATCTTCTGAGTTTTAGAACCTTGAACCATAATCATGCCTTCTTAGAAAAAGACAGCTTATTCATTACTATAGCCTCAAAATCACTTTCGCTTATTCTGTCCAATTCTATTCCTTCTGAAAGCAGAGTCTTAGCCTCTTCAATAAACATGTGAAATAAAGATAATTTGTCTACTTTCTCAAAGTATGGTTTAATCTCAGAGAAGTCAATATGAATACCCAGAGCCACTTTTGCCATGCCATTTGGCATCGAAGTAATTCTTTTTTGGAATGATTCCAAAAGAAGGTTTTTGTTTTTTTGAATTTCATTATTTACCAAATCAGGCTTCTCTATGCTTAATGCGATGAAACCCTTTTTTGTAAGGTTCCATACTCCGTTTTCTTCTCCTATGTAACCCTTGTTTCTCAGGTCTTCAAGCCGTCCATTTTTCCTTTGGATGACGCTGTAGATTTTCTGTGTGTGGTAACGCCTCACTTCCTTGATTTCCTTGCTAATATTTGGGTCTTTTTTTCTAAGTATGGCTTCTGCTATTTGCCATGCTTCCATTTGTTGCGAGAATAGTATCTCAAGAATCAACCGATTGTAGTTTGCACTTTTCTTGTCGATGAATATTCCAATTTGAGGCGTATTACTTTTCTTGGCCTTTTTGCGTGACATTACGATATCACTTCTAAAAGTGATATATCTATACCGCGATATAACCCTTTTCTCGAAGTGAATGAAAATGAAAAGCGACAACATGCCACCATTACCTTCCCCTAGGGAGGGTATATACTCTCAGTCACTACTTTCAGGAGGCCAAGCTCGAAAAGGTGAAAACCTAGTCAACATACAGCCACTAATTGACATAACTGCACTCACAATACAAACCGCATTCGTAACCGATAGAATAGACGGTTATCGACCTTCAAGCCTCATGCTCATAGCTAAACCTGAATCTGGAAAGACAAGCACAATAGACCTCTTCGCCAACTATCCCTTCATCTACTACGCAAACGAAGTAACCTCAAAAACTTTCACCGACACCATATTTCCCAGAGCACAAAACGGCCAAATAAGATTCGTACTGATTCCCGATATTCTCAACTGTGTGGAAAAAGCCTCAGTCACCAAAAAACCCTTACTTCAAACCATGAAGACGATGGTTGATGAAGGAACAAGAAGAGTAGCAACACCATACAAAACATACGAATATCCCACTCCCGTAAAAGTCGGTTTAATAAGCGCGATAACAAGAGAAAGCCTCACATATTCTTCACCGCAACAGTCAAGCCTCTACAATGACCTTAAAAGAATGGGTTTCCTAAGTCGAATGGTTCCTTTCAGCTATGAATATCCCATCGACAACACTGCAAGAATATTCAATTTTCTCTTCGGAAACACTCCTGCAAAAAAATACAATATACGAATACCTCAAATACAATTCCTCAGTTACACGGAAACAAAAGAGTACGAACCCAAGCCTAAGCTTCTCAGCCAACTGGAACAGGTCAGTCTTAAGCTCGCACAGTTTTCCGATAGTTATGGCTTTCGAGTTCAGAAGAATCTTCAGAAACTGTGTTACGCTTCAGCTATGATAGACAGTAGAGATGAAATTGAACAGAAAGACGTTGACCATGTTTTGTTTCTTGCTAGATGGATGAACTTCTCATTTAATGCTTTAGGATGAAGGTGGGACAGTGGCAAAAACTAAAGGTGTTTCAAAACGGCAAATCAACGCAATCAGAAGTTACGCTCGCAAAGGCTACTCTGCAAACAAAATCCAGCAGAAATTGAGACAGAGACACATAGGTATGAGGCGCACCAAACTGCTCCATTACGTAAGACAAGCCAAACATAAACGAGCAAGACCTCACGTTCAGAAGCACATACCCAGAGAATATAGAAGACAAACGACATACACGCCAGCGCCAAAAATTGGAATATTCGCCAAACAGATTGCCTGTTACGGTTCAGAACACGGAAAATCTAAAAGGATACAGATGTTTGGAAGCGGAAGACAACTGTATGAGGCCATGCAGATTGTTTCTAAGCACCCGCCCAAAAAACAATTTCTTACCATAAGTTCTGAGGCTTTGTTAGAATCTCCAGAAGAATTTCTTGAAAGGGGACACTGGGATGCGAGACCAAGAGTTGAAAGTTAACACTTCTCTGGTCTTTGGAGACTGGGATACAGAAACCATTAGATTAGACTGGGATGATGCCCCTTCATTAGACGAAGTAAAACTCTGGTCTTACAGAGCAACCTTCTTTTTCAAACTGGAAGGATTCATAATCTCGGAATCAAGCCACAAAAACTATGTTGTGACACAGAAACGCAAAGTCTTTTTCAGACTCAGGAAGGCAAGTTATCATGTGGTTTTTAATAGTCCAGTCGATTGGGGCAGAAACGTTCATGTGATGAACTGGGTTGCTTTGGAAAGCGGAAACGAGAATCTCCGAAGATATGTTAGGATGCAGTGCATCAAGGAAACTTCAACCGTAAGGATGTCAAGAAAAGGTAAGAAGCCTATTCCAAAAATTGTTTTTCGCTATGGCCTTCAAGACAAAATGATTAAGAAGTATCTGGGAAATCGCAGTTTCATACTCAATTTTCTCAGGAAGGAAAGGAGGCGATAACAATGGTTTGGAAAGACTGTGGCTATTTGAGTTTAAGCAAGGACGGCAAGAAGGTTAGTGTTGTAGTTAAGAAAGCGCGATACATCGCAAACCTTGAAGAATTGAGGAAGGTTCTTGATGGAAAGAAAAGCTACACTTTCATTCTTGAGCCAATTCCAACAAAAGAGGAGACAACATAGTGAGACACGGCGATTATGCTTTTGAAAAAGAAAGCGTCATAGACTTAGACTTGTTCACTGGACACCGACTGCTGTACTGGATAGGCATGGAACGAAACAGTTTTGAAATCAAAAAGTTTGTTGCTGAATTTTTCAAGTGGAAATATCCTGATGATTCATTTTGGATTGAAATTTTAAAACGTAGAGGACTTCTCATTTAGTGCTCTCTCAGGCTGAAATGTGGTTAATATGCGCAGATAGAACAATCTTCTAGCGAATCTTTCTACCGAAGTTTCAGGCGCCTGTGGATTTTTGCAACAACTGAGGTTGGTCTCTTTCCTACTAGGCTCTCAAAGAAAGTAGCAACCAAAATAACTGTTCCAAATCCAAATAACCTAAAGCCTAGATCCAAGTACGGACGAAATACAAAAGGAGGAGAGGCCATCCATATGTTGGAAACCTTGGTTCCATTAATCCAAGCTGTGCCAATGCTAGCGCCATTGACTGTCTGAGTGAAAAAATATAATTCCAATCCAATAGCTATGAAAAAAAGACTCACAACGAAGAACATAATTAAAGTTCTTCTACCTAGGCTCACAGACAAGCCTCATTAGAAGTATAAACTATGTGATTATTATTCGTTTGTGTGTTTGGGTTTGGGTTTGGGGGGTAAAGTTTTATCCCAAACCCAAGAAGCGTGCGCTGGATGCATGAATGAGAGAAAAAAGGGGAGTTTACGGGGGATATCTCCATCGCAGAGTGAATAAGCTTTTTACATGTCCATTTCACGTTATTTCAGTGATGAGGAGCACTACGAGACTTGATAGTCGATTCCGTCTTGGCAAATGCCAAAGCCTACTTTAAGCAGGCAATAGTAGACTGCAGCATCGCCTTCAACGAAGGCAGGATTTTTAAGATAGGCAGAGAATCGAGCATGCCTACCGCTGACGCAAGATTCGACTTGGAGAATCATCTGGTTCTCCCTGGGCTGATCGACGCTCATGTGCATCTTCGAGATGAGGGTAAGTCGTACAAAGAAGACTTTCTCTCAGGCACAGCCGCTGCCGCTGCGGGTGGAATGACGACTGTTCTTGACATGCCTAACAACGATCCAGTGACGATGAGTGCTGAGGCTTTGAGGAATCGAATGAAGATTGCGGAGGCAAGGATTCTGGTGGACGTTGGCTTCCGCTCTGAATTTCCGGGAGACGCTGGGGAGATAGAGGGAATTGTGCGAGAAGGTGCTGTGGGTTTCAAGCTTTTCATGGCTAATCAGGTCGGCGGGTTGGATGTGAACGATGATGAAGCCATGCTGGAAGCGTTCAAGGCTGTCGGCAAGCTTAAAGTTTCCACTTCTGTTCACGCGGAGGACGAGCAGATGTTGAAGAGAGGTGAGGGTGAGCTACAACGCCGTAGACAGAATGATGTTGCCGCTTTCCTCAAGGCTCATTCGGAAAACGTGGAGCTGAGAGCTGCAACACGTGTTCTGGACATGGTCAAGCAGGGCAACTTCCCCGTGCATTTCTGCCACGTCAGCACGCAGAATGGTTTGAGAGCCATTGCCGCTGGAAAGAAGTCTGGAATGTTGATATCTTGCGAAGTAACCCCGCACCACCTGCTTCTGACTGCTGATGACTTGAAGAGGGCGGGAACGTTGGGTGTGACTATGCCGCCCGTTCGAGAAAAACAGCACGCTGAAGCGTTATGGGAGGGCGTTAGAAACGGTTGGGTCGACATCGTAGCCTCAGACCACGCTCCTCACACCATCGGAGAAAAGGAGGCTGATACCGTTTGGGACGTCAAGGTTGGCATACCGGGGCTAGAGACAACTCTTCCGCTCCTGCTGACCCAAGTCAAACGAGGGCGAATGTCGATTGGTGATGTGGCGAGGCTCATGTCGGAGAAGCCCGCTGAGATCTTCAACCTGAAGGGCAAAGGATACTTGAGAGAAGGAAACAACGCCGACTTGACCGTTGTGGACCTACGCAAAAAGTTCAGGATTGATTCATCCAACTTTCTGTCTAAGGCCAAGTTTTCTCCTTTTGATGGACGCGAGGTCGAGGGAAAACCCGCAAAAACATTCGTTGGCGGACGGCTGATCATGGATGAAGGCGAAATTATTGCCAAAGCGGGAAGCGGCAGAGTCATTCGGAGACAGTGACCATTTGAGGTTCGTCGCCGACGGCATGCTTGGAAAACTGACGCGTTGGCTTCGCATGCTGGGACAGGACGTGAAGTACTCGAGCAGCTTGGACGACCCACAACTTCTAATGATAGCGAAAAAGGAGAAAAGAATCCTGCTGACGAGGGACTTTGAACTTTATCAACGAGCCAATGCCAGAGGAATCGACGCTTTCTACCTGGAAGGACTGACTGGAGAAGAAAAACTGGCGGAGCTTGCCAAGAGGTACGATGTCAGACTGGAAATAGACATGGCGTCATCCAGATGTCCAAAATGCAACTCAACAGTGAAGCTTGTGTCCAGACAGCAGGCTGAGGGCAAGGTTGAAAGAAGTACTTTTGACCATTACAAAGAGTTCTGGAAATGCCCGAACTGCGGCCAGATATACTGGCAGGGCGCACACTGGACGAGAATCAGAAAGACGCTGAACGCGGCAAAACAGATTTTGGAAGAACCAGAAAGAGAAAAATGAGTTTCTAACGCTCTTCCAACAGCCACTTCAGCGGAATATCCTGAAAAGTGTTGTCGGGCAACGTTCGTCTTACAGTCATCGGCAGGAGGCCAGCGCCGAGTTCCTTCAGCGCTATGTCTATTGGACCTGAAAAGCCCTCTGAGACGTCGACAAGTATGGGTGCACCCATAGATATTTGCAGGGCCCTAGCCCCCACTATTCTTGCCTTCTCGAAACGGGTGAGCTTTGGCGGTCCGATCGTGATCCGTTTTGTCTCAGACGTTTTCTAGTACTCCCCCATGCCTGGGTACCCAGCGCCGCCTGGGCCTCCTGGAGGTGTTGGGGAAGCTTTCATTTTTCCAGAAGCGATTACGTCGTCGATCTTCAGTATCATCGTAGAAGCTTCCGTTGCTGACTTCACTATTTGTTTCTTGACTGCCAAGGGTTCATAGACTCCTGCTTTGGCCATGTCTTGTGTTTTTCCGTTGTTCACTTCTATGCCCGCCCACGTTTCGCCTTTTTCATGTCGTGCTCTGAGGTCAGATATTATGTCGATCGGGTCCAGCCCTGCGTTTTCGGCCAGTGTGATTGGCACGGCTTCAAGAGCCTCTGCGAAGGCTTTGACTGCAAGCTGTTCTCTTCCTGGCAGAGTTTCCGCGTATTTCTTGAGCATGCGTGAAACTTCTAGTTCTGGGGCTCCTCCTCCCGCAACGATCTTTGGCTCTTCAACCACGTCTCTGACCACGCACAAAGCGTCGTGCACTGACCGCTCTGCTTCGTCCACGATGCGTTGGGTTCCACCCCTTATCAGTATGGTAACGGCCTTGGGATGCTTGCATCCTTCTATGAAGGTCATTTTGTCGTCGCCTATCTTGCGTTCTTCGACCAGAGCAGCATAGCCCAGGTCTGCCGAAGTCATGCCGTCAAGGTTGGTCACTATTTTTCCTCCAGTAGCCTTGGCCAATTTCTCCATGTCTGACTTTTTGTTCCTTCGAACCGCAAGTATCCCTTTTCTGGCAAGGAAGTGCTGGACCATGTCGTCGATGCCTTTCTCGCACAGAACAACGTTGGCACCAGTCTTCGCAATCTTTTCAGCCATGTCGCGCAGCATGTCCTCCTCCTGCTTGAGAAAGCCATCCATCTGCTCCGGGCTTTCAATGTTGATCTTTGCGTCAAACTCCGTCTTCTCGATCTCGAGCGGGCAGTCAAGCAGAGCTATCTTGGCCTTTTCGACGCGCTTAGGCATACCTGAATGAGCGATTTCCTTGTCAAGGACTATCCCTTGAATAAGCTTCGTTTCCCTTGTCGACTCGCCAGGTTTCTTCTCGACTTTCACGTCGTCGACATCCGCCTTATACTTGTCACCGTCCTTCTCTGCCACAGCCAAGATCGCTTTAACCGTCAAGTCAGCCAGATACTCTCTGTGCTCCGCCACAAGCTTGCTTGCCATCGAGGTCATCGCAACCTTCTTCGGGTAATCTGTGGAGCTCGGGTCTATCGAAATAGCGATCTTTTCCAGAACTTCCAGTGCTTTGTCCGAAGCTTTCTTGTATCCGTCGATTATTATCGTTGGATGAACACTTCTTTCAACCAGCTCTTGAGCCTTGTTGAGCAGTTCGCCGGATATTATGACCGCGGTTGTTGTTCCATCGCCTGCTTCGTTGTCCTGGGTTTTCGCGACTTCTAGCATCATTTTTGCCGCTGGATGCTGAATATCCATCTCGTCCAAAATTGTCCGTCCGTCGCTTGTTATGGTAACGTCGCCAAAACTGTCCACGAGCATCTTGTCCATGCCCTTTGGTCCGAGGGAACTCTTCACAGTCTCAGCCACTATTCTAGCAGCTTCAATGTTTGTGTGCAGAGCTTCTCGCCCTCTAGAACGACTAGAGCCTTCTTTCAACACTAGAACCGGAACACCACCAGCTGATTGTGTTGACAAACCTTAAACAAACCTCCTTTTGCGTCACAATGAAAAACAGCCTCACAATATAAGTTTTTCTAAAAGGAACGGGTAGAAGTTAGATTTTGAACATAAACTTTGGCAGATTACCGCGGTTAGGGTCGGATCGTTGCTGTTTTCAAACCAGCTCCGGTCAAAACTATTGCAGCGCTACTGCCAATCGGTATCTCTTTGTTCTCGACTTGTTTCTTGTAGCCAGCGTAAGCAACGGCAGAGCTCGGCTCCACGTAGAAGCCTCTTCCCGCAAGCTCTCTGAAGGCTTCAACTATCTCTTCTTCTTCAACAATGACCGCGTCGCCTTCTACTTCCTTCAAGTTCTTAACCATAAGCTCCAACAGCGGCGGATCGACACTGACCAGGGCGTCAGCAACCGACGTTACAGTCTCAGGTGGCGTGTAGCTCAAGTTCTTAAGGCGATGATAAAGCGCCGAGACCTGCCTCGTTTGGCAAGCCACTATTTTCGGCATTGATTCTATCACGTTTGAGCCGACCAAATGTTGAAATCCGCTTACAACGCCCAGCAGCAAAGTTCCCGCGGAGACGGGCAAATAGACACGATCTGGGGCCTCCCAGCCGAGCTGTTCAGCCATCTCATAAGCTAGGCTTCTTATTCCGTCACGGAACAACGGATGGAGTATGTGGCCAATGTAGAATTTTCCAGTTTCATGTTTCTGCGCTTCCTCCGCAACCTTGCTCCGGCTTCCAGAAACCCTAACAACATCAGCTCCGTAAAATTGGATCTGGTTGAATTTTGGACCCGAGACGGCTTCTGGAACGTATACCTTCGCCCTCAACCCGGCGCGGGCTGCGTATGCGGCGATCGATGCGCCCGCGTTACCCGAAGAGTCTTCGGAAATGTAGCCTCTTCTTTTCTTTATCAGCTTGTGAAGAGCAGAGACAAGCAATGCGGATCCTCTGTCTTTGAAGGAACCCGTTGGGTTCAGGCTTTCAAGTTTGAAGTGGACATGCTCAGAGAATCTGACCAGAGGTGTCCATCCTTCTCCGAGCCTCACGATCTCACTCTCTTTTACGTAGGGAAAGAATCTTCTGTATCGCCAAACTGAGAAATCTTTCCTAGAAATTCTCTTAGTTTCAAAATCGAGGTGAAGTTGTATGTCCAATGGCATGCCACACGAAGAGCACCTGAAATCAAGCAGATTGCTCGAATGATAGCCGCACGCTGAGCATTTAACATCATATTTCATATTGACAACGCCGCATTTATTCAACTAGGCAGACGGCCAATCTAAGTCTCATTTCTATGTTATCTTGCTATTTTAGGACTCTATCTTCCGTTTTCTGAATAGGTTAACCTCGTTGACGGTGCAGCAGATGAACGACAAAGACCAGCATGAACACAAAATATGAAATCTGCGTTATTTCCCAACTTTATCCGAATGTTTCTTCTTCTTTTGAACATTTTTCTTTTTCAATGAAGGCATACACCAATCTCCACGAAACAATACTTGCTATTAAGAATATTACGCTACGAAAGTTTAAAAACTTTTCACCAATAAGAACTCCATGAGTTAGAAAAATGGGGGAGTTGAAGGAGATATCTCCATTTGCCCCTGGTTCAAATCCCAGCGACCCCACGCGCGCGTCATGAGACACCTAGAGAACTGAATGAGATTTTGGATAAAGCTGATGCCTATATCTTAGGAGCTCCATTGTACTATTTGGATGTAAATGGTTTGACCAGGACTGAAGGAACGGGAGGAAACATGATATCGTCCAAGGCGAAAAATCGAATGAAACGTGTGCTAACCTTAGAGAAACCAACAATATGGGTTGGTAAGGAGGGAGCGTCGCCGCAGACGATGAATGAGATTTCTAGGCAGTTGGAGAAAAGGAAAATAGTGAAAGTCCAAATATTGAAAAGTGCGCTTGAGGATGAGAGCGCCAAAGACATCGCGTCAAAAACAGCTCAGCAAACAGAATCCGCCCTAATCGATGTTCGAGGCCACACTTTCATACTGCATAAGCCTCGCAAAAAGAGAAGTGAAAAGCCTCTGTGAGAGGACCGTTTAGAGGTTTTGAAAGGGGATGGGATTGTGATAATCTTGTTAAGGAAGGTTCAAAAACACCCACTTCCTTCATGCCTTTAACCTTACCTTCATGAACCTACCTCTGCTACAAGAGATCCTAAAATGGCTGACGCATCCATTGACAAAGGCGCGCGCTGAGCTGCGTGGACCTTGTATGTCATGTCAGCACATGCCCTATTTGTATTGAAGTTTCAGGGTCACTTTAATGGTCCTCTACTTATATTGGGAGAAAGAATTAGTGCTTCTATCAGAAATATATTTAGTGGAGCGTTGAAGATTGAGCGAAGTTCAGCTGAGAGTTCTGGATTCCAGACAGAGAGATGTGGCAAGAGGAATCGCTAGAATAGACCAGATCACAATGCAAAAGTTAGGGGTTTCATCTGGAGACGTAATAGAATTCTCAGGGAAGAAAAAGACGTCGGCGATCGCTTGGCCAGCGTACTCTGAAGACCAGGATCCAAGCATTATGCGAATCGATGGGTTCTTACGTAAAAATGCCGGCGTATCAATAAACGAGTACG
>JBEKHN010000027.1:0-19593 GCA_050012255.1 Bathyarchaeia archaeon | reverse complement strand
ATGTACGCTGCTAGGCGGGACCAGTTTTGCTTCGTTTCGACTTTAGCAGGGTGCGTATCGATGGCTTTTTGTTGCGCTTGTTCAGCGAGAGCCTTGAGTTCAAGGATGAGTTCGAACCTGATTTTCTGCATGTCAACGTTGTACTTGTCCGCGGCATAGCAGAGTCTTCTCTGTATGCGTCCGAACGTGGAGCGGTGTCTCATACCCCTCCTCGGTTTCAATGTATCATGCATATTTGGAGCCAAATATGTAACATCTCCAGCGCGTAGGACTGATCAACTGTTAAGCAGAGTAGTTCGAAGCAATAATCGACACAGTCCCTTACAAGGCGATGCGATAAGTTCGAGAGAGCGCGCGCTTATCTCACGGGCGACGGTTCATTCTGAATGACGAGCATCGGCGGTCCAGAATCAAAGAACGGCGCTTGCGCGAGCTATGAAACGTTGGAAGGCCCTTATCTCTGCTCTTGATTTGGGGTTCACAAGGCTAATTTCTTCAGAAGGTGAAAAGTCACGTGCACAGTAGGTAGTCGCATATGAACTGTCGAGCCTTTGTATTATTGCTATTTCTGCTGATAGTTTTTCTTGTGATTCCGGTTCAGAGAGTCTCAGCGGACGTTGATTCGGATCTTCAGGTGACGCCGCTGACGCAGCATTTTGTTGTGAATCTCGTGTACACTCAGATGCTCCGGTTTAACTTTAACGTAACCAACTCTGGCACTGAGGCGAGGCCGTTTATGATTCAGCACGAACCGTTGCCGGATTGGGTGGAGCGCGATGATTATATATTCAAGGCTCCACCAAACGCAGTCGACACGGTATGGGTCACATTGGGATGCCACGGTCCTGATCTCAACTATAACGGAACGACCTACACGGCGTACTACGCTGTGATCGCGGATCACGCTAACGCCCCTGGAAACTACGTGGCTGCGAACGTGACCATAACTTGGACTATACTTGTTTCATGGGACGGCCAACAGTACTATCAGGCCAGCGGACAGGTGCTTGATGCTGAGACTTCAGCTCCGATTTCCGGGGCTTACGTCGGCTTCGGGGTACCAGGCGAGTTCGGAGTAGGCCCTGGACCTGCGAGTGTTTCGCAGGCCGACGGAAGCTATGCGGAGTACACTGTGGTTCCTGGAACCACCAGCACCGCGGTCGCATTGGCCCTCGGGTATCAGACATACGTCAACGCTGACTACTATGTGACTCCAAAACCTGACCAGCGCATCCAGCAGAACTTTGAACTGATCCCTTCTGGGACATTAGGAAACTACAGCTTGGAATGGAACTCAACCCTGCTGAGCCCCATCTACTACGGGGCGATCTCATCCGACTTCAAGACCATGATCCTAGCAGGGGGAGAACATGGAACCGCGAGTTACCACGCATTGCCAGACCCGTCCTTCAGCAATCTTTACTACGTTTACATGTACGATACGAACGGAACGCTGCTCTGGAGGTTCGGGCCTCTGACAGACTCAAGCGACACTTACGGAGGGTTCTGGAGCGCCACCATAACTGCAGACGGTTCCTTAGCAGCGGCGGGAACCACCGATGGAAAACTCTTCGTCTTCAACAGACAAGGCCTGCTGTGGAACATCACCAGAACCGCCGAAAACGCTTCAACGGCCCAGTTTGAACGGTTTTCTCCAGACGGAAACTACTTAGTGGACGGTTCCGGCGGTAGCTGGATAGAATGCAGGAACGCAACGACAGGCACGATCTTCTGGACAGCGCCCGCCTACGAGCTTGCAAATCCCAGGGCGATTCTCTTCAGCGCCGACTGCAGCAAACTGCTGGTTGGAACTTCAGTGCTGCGATTGTTCGACACTGCCAACGGCACGCTGCTCTGGACAAGAGCGACAAGCGGGTTCATCTGGCCGACTGCGATCGCTGCGACACCCGACTTTTCATTCATAGTCGTCGGCACTGGGAAGGGTGGCAGCATCTGGGCCATGGACGGCGACGGCAACGTCAAGTGGGAGGTCGACACTGGAAACAGCGCAGTTAATTGGGTCTCCATGTCAGGCGACGGCTCAGTTGTCGCTACGGGAGCAAGAGACGGCCTCAGAATCTTCAACCAGAAGGGAAACCTGCTTTGGGGACTCACTGGCCTCGAAGCCCGCCTCCCTTGGCTTGGCGACGTGACTGCAGGAGCTGTAACACCAGATGGCCGCTACATTCTCGCAGGCACCTCCGGCAACACCGCCTTCCGAAGCGATACCATTCCAAACGGAGCTCTGCTTTTTGACGTGAACGGCACTCTCCTCTGGAGTGACTTCTGGAACACCACGGCGACGAAGTGGGTGCCACCCGACTTTGGAAGACCACTGTTTGCAGCGATATCAAGCGATGCCAGCACTTTCATCCTTGGGTCCACCGACAGCGCTGTAAGAGTGTATCACGGAGCAGTCGTAGCAACGCCTACCCCTCAGAACGTCACAGTTGCTGATCACACTGTTCAAGTGAACGGAAAAGTTTTCCACGTAGTCACGGAAAGCAACTCAACCGTGTCAGATCTCATCTTGGATCAATCACAAATAAAGCTCAACGTCTCCGGCGAATCTGGCACCGTTGGATATTTCAACGTTACAATTCCAAAGTCTCTGATGAACTGCACAAGTCTTGACGATTGGACCGTGTGGCTTAACGGCACACAGCTTCTAGCTCCTAACTTCCTCGCGCCAACGGAAAACGCAACACACACGTTCATACAGTTCACTTGCACGTTCGATTCCACGTTTCAAGTAACCATCAAAGGAACAAACGTGGTTCCAGAGTTCCCATCACCAACTATTCCGTCACTAGCCATTGCAACAACGCTTCTAGCAGTCATAGTCCGCAAAAGAGGAAGGATTAAGAAAACCGATGGATCAACGGCGCCTCACTAGAATCGCATAGAAGACAGCGAGAAAAGCTGGCATCAAGGATCGGCGCGACGTTGAAGCTCACAGTCTGCGAAAAACCTTCAGAGCAGTGCCAGATGGTGGATATGTTGAACGCGCGCATGCTTCTGAGCAGTACAATGATTTTTTGATCTTTCAATTCCCTTTACTTGGGATTTTTTCCATGCATCTAACGAAGCGCGTACGCTAAGAGAATAGAAAGATAAGATAGCTTATTTTTGATCCATCGCCTGGGCTGTCGTAAGGTATTTATGTATGCAATTGATATCTTTTGTATACGGTGAGCGTGTTGACGCTTAAACCTTTAGCGGTAAGGATACCTGAGGAAATCGAGAAGGAAATCCTCGAATTGGTCGAGCGTGCAAAGTTGGACAAGGCTACTGTTGTTAGGAATCTTCTTGAATTGGGAATTGCGGAGTGGAGGAAGCAGATGGCTCTGGAGTTGTTGCGAGACGGGAAAGCCACGTTTGCCAAGGCTGCAGAGATGGCCAGGCTTTCGCTTTGGGAATTCGCTGATCTGGTGAAGCAGCGTAATGTGGAATGGGTTAGGTTTACGCCTGAAGAGATTGAGAAAGAGTTCAGGGAAGCTTCGGCGGCGAAGCGTAAGTGAAGCTGCTTGTTTTCAATTCTACGCCATTGATTTACTTGGCTAAAGTGGGGTTGAGCAAGGTTCTTGATGGTTTGAAGGGTGAAAAGGTAACTTCGCCGGAGGTTAAACGCGAGGTTGTGGATGAAGGCAAGCGTAAGGGTGTTCCTGACGCGGTTGTCTTGGAAAAGCTGTTTGACAGCAGAGTGTTTCAGGTTGTTGAGCCGAAGGATGAGGAGTTTTTGTCGAGATTGTTGAAGACGAGGGGACTTCATGTGACTGACGCGGAGGTTTTGGCTCTTGCCCAGGAGTTGAACGGTGTGGCTGTGGTGGATGATGAGGTGGCGAGGAACACCGCGAAGGTTTACGGGATAGCCTACGTGGGTACGCCATACGTTCTGGTGAGGGCTGTTTATGAGGGGTTGTTTACTAAAGAAAGAGCTAAGCAAGCTGTGAACGAAATGGTTTTTGTCGGTTGGCGATGCAGCGTTGAAAGTTATGCGAAGATTATTGAAGCTTTAGAGAAGCTTTAGAGGTTGAGCAAGTTCAGCGCGCGCTTTGCTTTGCTGCAGCCTTCAGAACTTCTGCCACTAGCCTGCTGTTCCTATGAGATTTGGAATCTTTGACTATCTTGTTTAGATCACTGTCCAAATCTTTCAGGAACCCATACTCTTTAACGACTTTTCTAACGAGCGCTGCTTCAGAAGGCAGATCTCCCTTTCTGACCAATCGCTGCAGATCGGCCCAATCGTATCTTTCCGTCGCTATCTGATCCAAGAGCGACTCTGGAACGAACGGTTCTCTGACATTCCAGCATTTGACAACAACAAGCTTTCTAACCAAATCTCTGTCAAACGGCCTTTCCGAGAACAAATACAAGTCGTAAAGATCACGTCCTCGAATTCTCTGGAATGCTGCCCGTAGCTTCTCGGCCAGAAGCTCATCTTTCTGCAAGCATCTTAGAGCAAATCTCTGAAACTCAAGGAACTTGAAATACAACTCATCCGAAATAAGCACATCCTGGGGAGGAAGAAGTGGATTCTCTCTGTAACTGACCTCAAGCGTGAACCCACTGGCATTCCAACTGTGAGCATAGTCGACGACGGCCATGTAAGACTCAGCACCAGCACCGAATCCTGCCCTGACATTTTCCTCTGCAATTTTGAAGTTAATGCCATAATGACTATGGTTACGTAGCTGACCTCCGAGCACATTTCGGAGTTCTTCCACGGTCACACCTAAACTCGTGAAGTCCAGATCCATCGAGAACCGCCCAGTTCTTCCAAAGTAGGTCTTCTTCAGGCATGTTCCCCCTTTGAAAGCTAACTCTGGCAGAGCGCTCTCCGACAGGATCCGCAAGACATAGGTCAGAACCACGTTTCTTTCTGCTACATCCAATGGGACTCCGCTCGATCGAGCGTAGAATGTCACATATTTCTGGTCCAGCATTCTCTGTCACCGCACTTCAATTTCGCTCAGAAGTTGTTCTCTAGATAGGTTGTTGACAACTTTCCATTCTCTGGCGTAAGAACCAGATTTCGCCTTTTTCCTGTCGAGATATATCGGCGTCTTCCCAACATGGTTCAACAACGCAATTCTAAGATTAGAAGACAGCGGTGTAGTCAATCCTTCCTTTGCCAAGAAGTCAAGGATGAACCCCAATCGTTGAACCAATGCATGTGATTTCATTCTAACCGCATAATCAACCAACTTTCTTTGATCGGTCCTTGCCAACCCAAGCCAGGTGATTCTTGCCAGTTGCTCTATTCCTCCAGCATAATGTGGTTTGTCAAAAGAGTCAACCAAAGACTTCTCGGGTTCAGCCATACACACTTCAATACCGAAAACCCCTTCGCGACGAAAACCGAAGAATTTCTCTTTGGACAACGTCACAAATTTAAAAGTGACACTCTGCCATTCGACATTGGGCTTCTTCTTTGGCGTCGCAATGAACAAAGTAAAGGGCATTTGGGTGGTGAAACCATAGTGACTATTCGCCGTATAGTAACTGAAGTAATATGGCTCTACAAATGCTGCTCCCACGACGAAAGCATTGGCAGGGGGGATTTTCTCCGGATAACCATAGGCAGCGGGGACAAACTGGTAGATACCGGTGTTTATTCTTTCAAGCCATTTCTTCCGTTCTAGATTATGAAGCAGAAAGTAGGCGTGATCAAGTGTGCAATGCAGAATTTCTTGAACATCTGTCGGTCGAATCGTAGTCTTCTTCTCAATCTCCCACCTGGCCACTAAACTGGCCCCTTCGGGAGACAGTTTTCGAATTCTAAACTGTCTTCGCTCCTCTTCAATCTCTAGCAGTTTTGTCTTCGTTATGCCTAGCTCTCTGAATGTAAGAAGTCTGATAGGAAGTCTCTCAAGCTCCCTTTTCACTGATGAAGCAACCTCACGCCCTATGATCACTAACTCGAATTTCTTTAGAGAAGGCTCGATGTTAGAAATCGAGGAATATAGGTTGAGTATCTTGCTAAGCATGGAACGTTCTATTCTACGGTTTGAGATCTCTACGAACACATCAGCATCATTCGCGTCTTTCAGATGGAAGTCAATTTTGATTTGACCCGGTAGTGTTTCATTCGTTGCTATGAGCGTGTGTTTTCCATATAGCCTCATAATCTCCCTTGAAGCATACGCTTCTAGATCACGTTCCATTTCTGACATCACCTATTGCAGTAATACATCAATCTTCATTATAATTTTTTCTCATTTCCTTAGTAGTTATGTCTGAATCACTAAGGTTTAGAGAAATAAAAATAATGATATCTGATCATTCGAAAAGCGGCACGCAACAAAAAAGCCAACCATAGCGATTTTTCTTGAGGATTGCAGAAAAATGGGAAGTTGCGGGGCGTGGAATACTGCTTAGCATGAAAACCGATAACAACAATCTCGACACAAATATCGCTGCACTTGTCCAAACGGTGTGTAACGGATTCCATCTTTGTACACTCGCGTACAGCTACACTGAGAACACTTGACTACTTCTTGGACCTCCACAACATTACACCTCCAAACATGGGCTTTCCATCAAGTTTATCTCATTCCCTAAAAAGGTGGAAAATGCGGGAGACGACGTCACCTCTACGCGGTTACGACCAACACGCCAGCCATACACAACTGAATGCCGACATTTCCACCGCTGAAGTATTCACTGTACTCTGGGAAATGAGGAAGAAAGAAAGAAGGGGAGTTGCCGGAGACGTCTCCACCGCCAGTGGTGTTAAAGCCAGCATGTTAGCCTTCTGAGGTGATGGACACGCTCTTTGAGTTATGTTTAAGTGCGACAAAACTCTTAGTTGAAAGAGTGAAACGCATGAGGAAACTCATCGTTCTGGCATTGGTTATCTCTTTTGTGTTAATTCAGACAAGCGAAGTTCAAGCCTATAAAAACGGACGATATGGCTTCTCTATTGACCCCCCGAGTGCTTGGACTGTTGACGATACAATCTCATATGCAGCAGTCGTGTTTTGCGGACCAACAGAACTTGGTTTCAGAACTAACATCAATGTTCAAGTCGAATCAACGGGCCTTTCCCTGGAAGGATACATTGCAGCAGGCCGACAGCAGCTGCAAATTCTACCCGGTTACAGTCTAATCTCTGAGGGATCTCGTCAGGTCAACGGAATCAGCGCTTACGAATTCGTCTTCACCATTGTCTCTTCTGGCATCACTGTGCAGGAAAAAGAAGTGGTACTGATTACTGGTGGAAAGGCCTTCGTGATGGCCTACGGTTCTTCACCTTTGGCGTACCAGAATCACCTTGCCGAGTTTGAATCAAGCATCCAGACCTTCATGGTAACAGGATCTGAAGGGCTAAAGTTTCTGGGGCTCGATTGGTGGCTTTGGCTGGCAATTTCTATCGTCATTGCGGTGGCCATCGTCGGTGCAGCCCTTGCGATGCGCAGAACTAGGAGAACATCGCTCTCTGCAGAGCAGCAAGTTCCACCATCGCAATCTGTGTAGATTTCGCGCGCGCCAACACGCCAGCCTTCTAAACTAATACGCCTACTTTTCTATGGGCGAGTTGTTTGCGTTTTCTGAAAAGCCTGATGCTTTGCCCCGCGCTGCAAATGGTCATCGAACAGGTACAGACGCTGCAAACTAGGCGCATATCTCAGCGATCGTGGTCACATCTCTTCGTTCGTTTTCTTGTCAGGATAAGCGCCAGAGTTGATGGAATCCATATCAGAATGAGCAAAACTGAAGCTTCCGGTATAGGGGTCGGGTCGTAAATGACTGCAGGCTCTCCGTCTGCAAGGTACGTGCCGCTGAGCGTTTCCACAGACGTTCCGTAACCGGCCAAGTAGTAAGGCGGCGCGACGTAGAGGCTTGAGGGGTTCTCTTGCTTAGCAACGAAGACTATTTGCGTGAAGGTTGAGTGCATTGCAACCGTGAAGTTCACTCTGCACAAAAGTTCTTTCGATTCAACAGTGACCGGATACTTAAGGGAGCCACTTGGAGGGTATGTGCAGGTCATGACGATCAACAGGTCTCCTACGTCGGTGGCGTTGTCCACGTTGACTGATATTCCTTTCATCGGTGTTGCGCCTTTGTCGATTGCCTGCTTGAACACGTTGTCGTCTGGAAACCATGCTTTCGCATAGTTGATCAGTGTGCGGTTGTAGGTCAGGTGGATCTGCCAGGTGATGAGGTCTGTAACGTTCCCTATGTAGAAGTCCACCGTGAAAGCACTGTTGACGGGATAGTCACGAAGGTTGAAGGTTTCGTTCCCAGTGAGCGGGTTGATCATGTACATTCTCACAAGTCCTTGTTCCTGTGCTTCTGCACTGTGCAATGCGAAAGGCAAGATGCCAATGAACAACAACAAGAAGGCAACTGGGACGCGCAACCTAATCATCCGACCTCGCAAATGAGGAATGGTAAGTCTGCGGATGACAAGCCGGTGCACTACATGTTTGCCAGAAAAGAGAAGAAAAGGTGGATTCTTGGCAGCTTCCCATTTTTTAGCACTCGCTGCGCAGGTTCTAAGTGGCCATCATTCTTAGGCTTATTTCTGAAAAGCTGTATCGCAGTCCAATTAATCCGTCGCCGTCATTCAGTAGTTGAAGCGTACCCCACCTTCCTGACCATTCCACAATGGCACTGCCTGTCTGGGTACCGTCTTCGGTGGTGACCTGATAGAAAACGTTCATGCTGAGGTCCACGTCAAAGGATATGCTGGCAGAACCTGTCGTGTTAGCGAGGATATCATGGATTTGATCGCTGTTTATATGCCAATTCCATGGGCCATAAGGAAGCGTGCCCAGGTCCCAGTAGCCTGTAGCATCCTTCCAAAGTGTGTAGTTGAGTGTAGGAACTCTGAAATCCGGTGGCAGGTGCATGCCACTCGACTCGCCAAAGCCAAAAGTGTAATTGACAACGCTTAACACGCCCAGACTCACTGTTTCTTCTCCCGTGAGACTCGTGCGAATCTCCCAATCTGCTGCGTACTCGATTGCGGCCAAATAGGGCTTTGGAAGATCGAGGCCACCGCTATAGCCGGGGAAGGGGTAGAGTCGGACATCCTTGATTTCTGTTGAATTCAGTTCTCCCGCTCCCACGGCGCCAGGCCAATCGGGCAGATTGAGGTCAGTGACCCATGTTGTTCCGTTCTGAAACGTCACATTTATCTCTGCTATGAGTGAGTACACGGAGGAATTTGCAGAGTTCATAGAGGCGGATTGGTTAGGACCAAGGGCAAACACGATTGATCTGAGGTGGAGACTGTCTGGAACTGTGTAGTAGATGGTTGCGGCGAAAAGAGCGACGGAAATTATGCCGATGACCACTAATCTTGCTACTTTTTTCTTTGATAGGCTCATTGATTTCACCGCTTAACTACGTGGAAGATGCTTTCACTTAATCCTTCATTCTTGTACAGTCGTACAATTCTGTTGTACATCGATAACCAGAAATAATGTTGAAAGGTTAACTTCTACTGAGCTGACCTGGGACGTGAAAGATGAAAATGACGTCTTAACCGGCAACACTGCTGAAGTCTACAGGTATGCCATAAAACAGAGAAAACCAGTCGGCGTCAGAGAGGTTCAGAGAGCGCTTAAGCTGAGCAGCCCGACGCTCGCAGCCTACCACCTGGACAAACTGGAAGAAGCAGGGCTACTGAAACAAACCTCAGGCGGGTATGTTGTGGAGAAACTGGTGCTCGAAAACTTCGTGAGACTCCGCCAGCTCCTTCTGCCCAAATATCTCTTTTATTTCGCAGTTTTTGCGACAGCCGTACTGTTCCAAATAATCCTCTTCAGGCCATCTCAACTCACGAGGGAATACCTGTTTTCCACGTCAATGCTGGCTTTGGCCGCCGCATATTTTGCCTACGAAACAATAATTACCATCCTCAAAAGGAGAATATAAGCGAAGTTCACGCACGACTGTGCGGCCGATCCTGCATTATTCAATCACTTTATTCACATCAGATTGCAGAAGAAAAGGCGGATTGCGGATGATGTCTCCAACGCAAGAAGTGTTACGACCAACACGCCGGCCCTTGCAGAAACTTGTCTAATGGATATTTGTCTTTCTGGAGTGCTTAATCAGAGCTTTAGAGTGTTTGTAGTAAGAGTTAAGTGTAACTTGTGTGTTATTTTGTGATGGATAAGGGATACTTCATGAGCGTAACGAAAACCCGAAGAGTTGGCGGTTCGCTGGTCGTGACAATACCCAAGAAACTCATCGATAGTAAGAAGATCAAGGAAGGAGAATTGGTGGAGATAAGCGTGAGGAAGGTTAAGATAGATGGGTTCGGAGCATTTAGAATGCTGAAACCGTTCACGGCAGAAGACGAGTTGAACGGCCATGACTAGAGAATATGTGGTTGACGCATATGCTTGGATAGAGTATCTGATTGGAAGCGAAATCGGCGCAAGAGTCAAGGTCATACTTGAAGATGAGAGTAACGGGATTTACACAAGCGCTGTGACGCTTGGAGAGGTGATAAGCAAGATTGCTCGCGAAGAGCAGGACGTGTGTACTGCGTATCGCATTTTGCTCAGTAACTCGGATGTCATTGATGTAGATGAGGAATTGTCGAAGCAAACAGGAATGATCCACGCTGAAATGCGAAAGAGCAAGAAAGACTTCGGACTGGCCGACGCATTTGTATTGGCCACAGCAAGAAAACTTGGAACAAGAATCCTGACAGGTGACCCACACTTCCAAGGCATCAAAGAAGCGACGCTAGTGATAAGAAAACCTGTCAGTTAATCTTTCCATGACTCCTCCTGCGACGGGAGAGCAGATATCATAAAATTCTTGATTTGATGACGTAAGGTCTCTACGCTTAGAAATTTGAAATCTAGAATGTAAATTGACTCTACATTCGTCTCTTCTAGCGCGCGCTGCTTGTTTATGCGGGCACAAGAGGAATCGGAAACTATGCTTCCATACTAGAAAGGAGTTTCTTTACACCTTGCATGCAATAGTAGCGCGTCAACACAAGTAGGAATGTTCCAACTGCCGCTGTCAAGATAGTTGTCAACAAGACCGAGGCAGCTGGTCCACCTCCCAACATCGCTAGAAATCCCGTTGCTTGGTACAGTATCAAAGGGGTTAGAGTTGCCACCGTTGCCAAGCCTCCTATAACGAAGGCTATTATGAATCCTGTGAACGTAAGGTATCTTGCTCTTGGTCCCACGTTGAAGCTGGGATGTCGTGAGCCTGTTCCAAGGCCCACGTATCCTTGTATTATCATGTTGAAGGCTGCGGCGAACAAAGTTGCCAAGAACATGCCCAGGGCAACAGGAGCCAGGAATTGCATGAGAAAAGCGACTGCCAAGATTCCAGCGCCTGAAATGATCCATGGGAGAAAGAGCTTTCCTTTGACCAGTTCGTCAGCTGAGATGGGAAGCATGTAGATGTTGGCGATGGAGCTTCCTTCCTGTCCTATGCTGATGGAGGAGAGCATCATGGGCAGAATGAGGGATGTTTCAGCGAGAAGCACGAGACTCACGCCTGATAGGGCATTTCTTGGATCCGCGCCGCTTGTCAATACGGGGAGCAAGGAGGACACTACAAGCAGCACGGGTATGGCTAGGAACCTTGCCATTTCTTTTCGTCTTGCAAGAGACCTTAACTCTTTGGAGGCTACTGCGAAAGCGACTGGGTCTAGCCACAAGAATGACTTTCCTTGAGGGATGTAGACAGTTGAAGTGGACACGGTGATGGTGACGGGTACGGGGGACCAGTACCTAGCTCTTAGTTGAGTTGCGGCTTCGAAAATCAGTAATGTAAATAGTATGGAAAGCATGGCAAAAACGGTTGCTCTTGTCACGTCCAGGGTTAGGAAGGAGACGACGGCGACTGAGGGCCAGATTACGGGCACGAACCAGGCTAGGTTGACGCCGTTGACGATGCCTGAAAGGGCGGTGTAAAGGATGTATGGGTTGAAGGCTGTTTGCACCGCGACCAGCAGTACGACGACGAGGACGATGCGGAGGATGATGCCGAGTCTTCCGCTCTTCTTGTAAAGCGTTGTGGAGATACGGTTCATCACGGACCTCAACACTTCTACTATCACTGCTCCCCAAACGTAGGCGACAGTGGAAATCAAGATGAAGAAGGGAACAACCGAAGCCATGCCGATGTTCAGGGCAAGCGGTATGGTGACTCCCAGACCGATGAACAGGAGAGGCGAGTAGGTGAACAGCACCGAAACGCTTGACGCGACGACGTACTCTCCAGGAGACACTGGAAGCCAGTTCACCGCTTCGCTTGAAGCGAGACCGCTGCCCTGCCCAAGTTCAAACAGTATTCCGGCCAAGGTGACTGCCGAAGTGAGAATGACCGGGAGCACGATGAGGGACTGAACTGCAAGCGTTTGAACCAGGCTCGTTAATTCAGACGGAACCTGAGGGAGAAAATACAGAAGCGGCCCGAACGGAGCGACGAAGAGAGCTATGTCTATAGAAACTAGCACTGCGGGGTCTGAGAGGCGGCTTCTGCGTCCAAAGCGGCTCGCTCTGAAGTATGATTTGAAGAGAACAGCAGCGAGGCTGATGACCGTTGACCGGTTCAAAGCTTCAATGCCTCAACGATCTTCTCGGTGTCTTCGCTGCCGGTTAGCTTCAGGAAAGTGTCTTCCAGCGTCGAACCGGGCATCCCAGCCTTTGATCTCAGTTCCTGCACCGTTCCCTCGGCGATGATGCTTCCCTCGTTCATGATGGTGATCCTGCTGCACATGGCCTCTGCAATTTCGAGAACGTGCGTACTGAAGAGAATTGAGACGCCTTCGCCGGCTAGGCGCTGAAGGACATCCTTAACGATCTTGGCTGACCTAGGGTCTAAACCGTTCAACGCTTCGTCCAGAACGAGGGCACGTGGATGGTGAAGAAGAGCCGCTGTGATTGCTATTTTCTGCTTCATTCCTTGGGAGAAGCCGCTCATGACTTCATTCACGTGTTCGCTCATCTGCAGCGCCTTAAGCAGCTCATCAACCTTCTCTCGCCTGGTCTTCAGGTCGATGCCGTACGCTGTGCCTACGAAGTCCAGGTACTCTGAAGCCGTCAGGTAATCGTAAAGATACGGCATTTCTGGGACGTAGCCCACGAGTCTTTTCGCCTCGATGGGTTGCCGCAGCACATCTATGCCGCAGAGGCTGATCTTGCCGTAATCAGGCTTGACTATGCTCATGACCATCTTCATCGTTGTGCTTTTCCCTGACCCGTTGGGACCGAGAAGACCATGAACCTTACCCGGCAACACGGACAGTGTCAGGTCTTTTACGGCCACGTTGTCGCCGAAGGATTTCGTCACCGACTCGAGCATTATTCCGTCCATAGGCTGTCTCAAACCCTCATCACCACTGCGCTATATAGCTACTTCGTCTTTTTCGCTGCAGCGCGCTGGCTTGTCGTTAAATTCGCAAAAAGCGCATAATTAAAAGCATATACATTTTGCATATACACTTTGCATATACACTTAACGAGCATCATTGAAAACAGTAAAGCTGTTCATGTTGGATAGGGAGCCGTGCGGGCTGTTCAAGTGCGCACGCATAACAAAGGGACAAGTCTAGCGCGCGCTCAAGAATTGAACTACCAAAAGAGCTATACGCTTACGAACAGATAATCGTAAACGGGTGGTTTTGAATGGCAAGATTTTTGATACTATGGCACAGAAATCCCGTAGCACCATGGCCTAAAGACCTTAAAGAAACCGCAAAGCTCATGGAAACGATGTGGGCGGGCATAGACAAGCTCATGAAAACGGGCGAAATAAAAGAGTTCGGATGGTTTCTAGACGGGAAATCAGGATACGCAATCGGCGAAGGAGAATCCACAACTGTCCTGCGAGACGTGTGCATGTTCATACCCTTCGAAGAATTCGAGATACAGGAGATAATCCCCTGGGAAAAGGGAAAGGCAGCCACAAGAGAGGCATGGAAAATCCTCGCAGAGACGACTAAGTAGCTTTCCAGACATACGCAATATCGAATATCCCTTTTTTATATGCTCTTTCCCGCGAGCTAAACCCAGATTCCTGTCTTCTTTTGATACCTCTCCCAAGTCTTTAATACAATTCGCTGGGCAAGAAAGCTATTGACATTCTGCTATTGTTAGGAAGAAAAGGGAGGCGATATCCAATATGGCAACCCGTTTAGAACAGCAACCTTTCAAGAACCGTGAGCACGTAATAGCTGAGATTAGAAGATGTGCATTAGCTGGTAGCGTTGGTCAGTATTTTAGCTTTCTATTCGCTGCGTTAGGAATCACTGGTGACGCTTTGAACACCACCCTTGGCCTACAACCAATGATTTGGTTATTGCTGGCAATCTTTGCTAGTCTGCATGCTGTAGTTCCCCATATGCATCTAGTGGTCGCCAAGCATTTGCTTGGCATAGAGGCTGAAAGCAAAAAAGAATAGTGAACTCCAACTATCCTCTTTTTTCTTGTGTTCATCGAAAACGAGTTGAGGTTTTGAAGAGAAGCAAGCGCGCGCTTATGAGGTTTGTGAGCATTTTGTTCGAAGTGATGTTTATTTTCTTGAGGTTAACCGCAGATGCTATTTTGCTAGTGTAAGTTGTGTCATTCTGATGTTGATGGTTTTGGTGCTTGTGTTGGTTGTTCTCGTTTTCGTTTGGTTAGGTTGTGAGTGTTTTTCTGTTTTTTTGGTGGAGCGCGACCGTTGAGGGAGCGCGCGCTTTTGCGGAAAAGTTATAGTTGAACCTGGTTAAACAAGTAGACTGGTGGCGCTGATTGCTTGAAGGCAAGAATGTGAACCTGAGGATTATGGAGAAAGAGGATTTGCTGCTTTTTGCAGAATGGTATAACGATCCAGAATTCTTGGGCGAAGCTCTCTTCCCAATTCAGAGGTCTATGACAGAAACAGAAAAGGCATTTTTGGAACCTAATCCCTACGAATCAAAGAGATTCATTATAGAGAAGAAAGATGGAACCAAAATCGGCACCATATCTCATTTCAACATGTTAAGCCCCGTTGGGAAACTGCTGGAGATAGGCTACGCTTTGATGCCAAGTGAGAGGGGAAAGGGCTACGGGACCGAAGCTGCACAGTTAATGGTGGACTATCTGTTCCTCGGCAAAGAAGCTCCTCGCATTCAAGCCCTTACGCTTGTAAAGAATGTTGCTTCACAGAGAGTTTTGGAAAGGGTAGGCTTCAAAAAAGAGGGCGTAATGCGGAAATGTTTCCACATTCGAGGAGAATGGTCAGACTTTGCCATCTTCAGCATTCTGAGAGAAGAATGGAAAGAACCGAAGATATTGACAAAAACCATTTGAAGAGGGCCAGTCTCCGATTCTGCAGAAGAGCTATAGCTTTCGAAAGACCTCTTGTGCTAGGGTTTTAAAAAGGAAGGTCGCCATCATATTCTTTTATTATGCATTACTCGTTGGTTCATTATCCGAAGTTTGAAAGGAAGACTGAGGAGAATATCGAGGCTTTTCGTAGAAAATATGATTCATTCGTAGATTGTTGGAAACCACACATACCGTTCATATTCCCAGTTCCTTCCAATGAGATAGAAGAAGAGAAATTCACAGAGCACGTTGAAACCGTATTGAAGAAATGGAAACCTTTCCCCATTCAAATAGGAGGTTTTACGAAATCTTGGGACCACTGGTTGCTTCTTCTACTGAAAAAAGGAAATGAAAAAGCAATTGCCTTGCATGATGAACTGTACACTGGCATTTTGTCGCCTCTCCTAAGGAGAGATATCGAGTATATTCCCCATATCGGTATTGGCTTGTTTGTCAAGAAAGACGCTGGTTACAATGCTCTAGACCCAAAAATAGTTGACTTTGACGCGAAACAGTATTCCCAAGCATTGAAAGAAGCGAAATCTCTCAAGATAGACACCTTTGACACTGTTGATAGACTGGTTCTGAACAAAGTAATCTTGAAAGTACACACGTCTCTGCACATAGAACGAACGGTCGTCAGTTCAAAAGAAATAAAGCTGTAATACGCCCGCGAAATAGAAGACGCTTCTATCAGTCCTTTTAAGCATGTTTGACCAGTTGATTCTTGGGAAAAACGAGAAATCCAGGCTAAGAGTGGACTTTTCGGGAGACATCGCCACTGGAGATAGTTCAAATCCCGACTATCGAGCGGGCTGTTGATGTGCACCCTTTTTTAAGCAACTTCCTACCATGTGTTTTTGGCGTGAAAGAAACGCCCCAGTGAGGAAGAGGTGTCTCGTTTGTTTGAGAACATGTCCATGATGAAAGGTGCACGAATCGCGGTTGAGACTTGCATGAAAATCAGACCAGAGGAAACCGTTCTAATAGTCACTGATACAAAGATGCTGAAGATAGCTGAGGCTCTGGCTTGTTCTGCAGCATCGATAGGAGCCAAAACAACCATTATGATTATGGAGCCTACTAGACGTCATGGAGATGAGCCTCCAAAGCCCGTTGCCGAAGCCATGAAAGCAGCTGACGTTGTGCTTGCACCTACTTACATGTCGCTTTCAAATACTGACGCTCGGCGCAACGCGTCCAAACAAGGTGCAAGAATCGCCAGCATGCCAAGCATAACTGAAGGCATGATGAGCGTCGGTGGACTTACAGCTGACTACAAAAAGGTAGCATCTTTGACGGAGAAGGTGGCAACGCTTGTGCAAAAGTGTTCAGCAGTCACTATCTCAACTCCTTCAGGAACAGATTTGACAATGAGCATCAAGGAACGCCCACCGATGAGAGACACGGGCTTGATTCACAAGCCTGGGGACTTTGGAAACCTGCCTGCAGGAGAAGTCGCCTTAGCACCAGTTGAAGGGTCAACAAGCGGAACTCTGGTCATAGATAACCTCGTGGATACCGCTCTGGGGCTGTCGGTAACGCAGCCACTAAAAATTGCCGTGAAAGACGGAAGGGCGCGAAGCCTCGTTGGTCCTGATGCAGCCAAACTCAAGAGCATCTTGGAAGCAGCTGACAAGAACGCCTACAACATTGCCGAGCTGGGTATTGGAACCAATCCGAAGGCTCGCCTGATAGGAAATGTGTTGGAAGATGAAAAAGTGTTGGGAACAGTGCATATTGCCGTGGGAGACAACACATCATTTCCTGGTGGACACACGAAGAGCAACATTCATTTAGACGGAATCCTCCTTCAGCCAACCGTCAAGATTGACAAGCGCTTGCTTATACAGAATGGAAAACTATTGGTGGAATAATCAATAGCGTGCGCGGCGGAACTCCGTCAACAAGAACCACAGTTCACATTCTTAGAAAAAAGGGGATTTTGCGGAAAAGTTATAGCCGAACCGAAAGTGACTGTGTGGATTGGTTATTTGGATTGCTTGAGGGCAGGAATATGGATTCGAGGATTGTTGAGAAGATTAGAAAACTTGTCGAAGAAGAATGCAAAAAGGATACAAACACTTTCGGCGACGAGATTTGGACTTATCATATTCTTTCTGTTGTAAGATATGGTAAGTTTCTTGCGAGGAAATTGCATGCTGATGAAGAAATCGTGGAAATTGCAGCCTTGCTACACGACATTGCAGGCATTAAGGATAGAGACAACTATGAGAACCACCACTCGCTCGGTGCTGAAGAGGCGGAAAAGATTCTGAAAAGGTTCAAGTATCCGCAAGAAAAAATCGAAAAAGTCAAGCATTGTATTTATTCCCACAGAGGGAGTAAGGCAATTAACAGAGAAACTCTAGACGCAAAATGCGTTGCAAGTGCCGATGCGATGGCACACTTTGACCGAATACCTGCACTTCTTTACTTTGTTTTTGTTAGACTTGGAATGGATATAGATGAAGGTACGAAATGGTTGAGGGATAAATTGAACCGAAGTTGGAGCAAACTAATCCCTGAGGCAAAAGAAATTGTTAGAGATAAATATGAAGCAACCAAGATAATCTTTTGATTGCTCATTTGCCTTGAAAGCACGCCTCTTGAAGAAAGCCAGTTTTTTGGTTTTGCGGAAGAGTTAAAGCTGGACTGCTCTTATCGTTTTGAGTGGTGACGTTGATTGCTTGAAGGCATGAATGTGAACCTGAGGGTAGCGGAGAAAGAGGACGTGCCATTTCTTGTGGACTGGTGGAGTAACCCAGACTTTGCTGAATATTTCTCTCCAACACAGGGTACTAGGGCAGGGATGGAGAGGTTCCTAGAGAGTACTGTTCTCGAAACGAAGCATTTTATCATTGAGAAGAAAGACGGAAGCAAAATTGGTTGGATTATGCATTTCAACTTTCTTAATACTTATATGAATATGCTTGAACTGGCCTATGGTCTCGTTCCAAGTGAAAGAGGAAAAGGCTATTGCGCTGAAGCTGCTCAGCTAATGGTGGACTATCTTTTCCTTTCAAAGGACATTGTTCGAATAGTAGCAACGACTCACACCAAGAATGTGATTTCTCAGAAGATTCTGGAAAAGGTTGGGTTTAAGAGAGAAGGAACAATGCGAAAGTGCTACTTCTGCAGAGGAGAATGGACAGACATGTTCATGTTCAGCATTCTCCGAGAAGAATGGAAAGAACCAAGAATACTAACAAAGACTGCTTGAAGAAAGTCAGTTTTTGGTTTTGCGGAAAAGCCATAAGCTAAAATATAACAGAATGGGCATTGCTAACTCGTTTGAGTGTCTGGCGTTTGGTAGACAAGGGTTTTGCAGAAGTGAATGACACTAGACTTTACTACGGGATAGTTGGCAGTGGGCACCCGTTAGTGCTTGTTCACGGACGGTCCCTTAATTCTAAAATGTGGGATGATCAGCTTGAGGTCTTTGCAAAACGTTTCAAAGTGGTGCGTTACGATGTGCGTGGCTTTGGCAAGTCAACACTTCCAACAATCGGGGAAGAATACAGCCACACGAAGGATTTGAAAGCCCTTCTGAATCAATTGGGGATTGACTACGCATGCGTTGTCGGTCTTTCTATGGGCGGCGGAATTGCTCTTGATTTCACTCTTGAATATCCAGAAGTGACTAAGGCTCTCATACTTGTTGATTCCATTCTTGGAGGGTTTCAAGATTGGTCAAAGACCTATAGAGAATTGATGGAATCTCTCTGGAAAGAAGCTAAAGAAAAGGGCGTAGAGGCAGCAAAAGACATGTGGAAGAATTGCCTCATATTTAAACCAGCTTGCGAGAAGCCAAACGTGGCTTTTCGACTCAAACAAATGATTTCTGACTACTCTGGCTGGCACTTTGTCAACCCCGACCCACTACGCTCTTTAGACCCGCCCGCAATAGAACGACTTCAGGAGATTAAAGTTCCGACCCTCATTATCGTGGGTGAGCGTGACTTGCCAGATTTTCACAGAATTGCTGACATCCTGAGTGAGAAGATACAAAATTCTAAGAGAATGACCCTGAAAGGAGCGGGACACCTGTCAAACATGGAAACTCCAAGAGAATTCAATGAGGCTATATTGAGTTTTCTTACCAAAGCTTGAGATGGCACACGCATGTTTTTGTGCTGGACTATTCTCTATCGGTCTTGTTAAGCCAGTTTTTCGATTTTGCAGAAAAGTTATAGCCGAACCGAAATAGACTACGCTTTCTGCCGACTGCCTAAGTTCTTATGCTCTCCATCCATTTGTTCAATGCTTCGAAAAACTTACTGTTTACTTTGATTGCCTGTCGGAT
>JBEKHN010000026.1:0-19764 GCA_050012255.1 Bathyarchaeia archaeon | reverse complement strand
TCGAATCTATATAAGCATTCGATTCGATTCGTAAAATAATGTTAGCTAAGTAGCTATTAAAAATTGTCAGAACTACAATCGAAGAAGATTCAGCTTTTTTTCAATGTCGTGGAGAGCAGCGACTCAAATCGAGACTATCCGAGCCTGCTTCTGATGCTGAGCCTATAGATTTATTCAAAGTCAAGCCTGGCGCCAAAGTTATAACTATTGAGCGCCCTGTGAATGCTTTGAGCAGAGGAAACTTGCACAAAGTATTATTCTTTGTTGAAGAAACAATTTATTATGTTACGTGTTGGTCATAGGGGCGCTAGGGCTTATGCGCCTGAGAATACGTTGATGAGTTTTAAGAAAGCCATGGAAATCGGCGTAGATGCGGTTGAGTTAGACGTTAGAAAGACCAAAGACAACCAACTTGTCGTTATTCATGATGCAGATGTTAAGCGGACAACCAATGGCGAAGGCTTGGTAAGTGAGCTTACGCTTAAGGAAATCAAAGGTTTTTCTGCTGAGAGTGGCGAGAAAATTCCTACTTTGCAGGAAGCGCTTGATTTTTTGGGTAAGAAAGTGAAGGTGTTCATTGAGTTGAAGGAAGCGGGCGTTGAGGAGCAAGTGCTTTCGATAGTGAACGAGCGAGGATTAGGGAAGAATGTTGTAATCGTTTCTTTTCTTGAAGATGCACTAAAGAAAGTTAGAGAATTAGACAAGGGCATTGAGATTGGGTTGATTTACGCAAAGCACAAGAACCCAATTAAAGCAGCGTTAGAGCTGAAAGCAAACTATCTTCTTGCTTTCTATAGGTTCACGCATACGGCTAATGTTCAGAAAGCGCATGAAAACGGTTTAAAAGTGATAGTTTGGACCATAAACAAGCCTGAAGAAGTCGAAGAATACGTTAAGAAAGGGGTGGACGGCATAGCCAGCGATAAGCCAGACATTCTCATGCGTGTTAATGCATAGCAACCTGCGCTTTAAGAACCTGTTCTATCCGCTCTGCCTCAATGCGGCTTTCATCATTCAAAGGCGTCAATTGTATTTCAGTGGCTGATTTTACTCCGAAACCCAGTTCTGTCGCCCGTCGTAACTGATCCTGCTCGAAAACGTCTGCTTCGCCGACTTTCCCTTTGGCACCGTACATTTTGAGAATCGCCACTCCAACCGCATCTATGGCTACTCGGTCTTGGCTTGCAAGCAAAAGGTTTGGCTCAACCAAGGTGCCCCGTTCTGGACCGCCGGCTATGAATGCTTTTATACCATCCATCAAAACAAAGTCCAAGTTGTAATGGTTATTTATTTCGGCAATCATCTGCCTCTGAAACGGTGAACCATGCAGTTCCCACATGTAATCGTATATTCCGCCTGGAACCTTTTTTGCCACTAAGCCAACAGAGTTTTTTAGCGAAAGCGTGAAGTGGCCGCCGAACCTGTGCGTTTTTAGGCAGCATGTCTGAACTACTTTATCAGCGTCGTGGAAAACTTTTGCCATGTAGAATCCTCTGAGCCAATGGGTTTCTCCTCGTTCAACTTTAATCCAGTCTTCTTTGCTCACATCATCTAAGACAACAGCGCTAAAACCCAGTTCTCTTGATAAGGCTAAAACGCCCATTTGCTCTAGAACCTGCTCGGTGTCGCCCATACCGCTGCGTTCAGCCAAAGTTATGCCGCTCGCGCCTGCATTTTTTAGGGTTTGCATTATAGCTCTTAAGGTGTCAAGGTGGGTTGATGCTGGAAACGGGTCAGCACTGTTAAAATTAGCCTTCAAAGCCACTTGCTTCCCAGAATACTCGTCTAAGCCAAACTTGTTGAGCAGTGCAGGAACGCCTGTTGCTCTATCCGTAGTTTTTAGAATGAAAACTTCGCTCAAAGAGTTCACCATAAAAACTGCTCCATAAAAAATTAAAGGGCTGCTTTGTTATTAGTTTTTCACTGCATCAAGCTGCAACAACAAAACCGCAAGCTCTATATTTCTCAGTGGAGCCTTTTTCAAAAGAAGCCTTTATGCGGGCCCGTAGCTCAGTCAGGCCAGAGCGGCGGACTCTTAATCCGTAGGCCGCGGGTTCAATTCCCGTCGGGCCCGCCACAACCATCTCTTACCTGTACAGAGTCTATTCTCAATGCGTGTTTGTCTATGCGTCTTTCTTCGTCTTCACCAGTTTAACTTCTAGAATACCATTGCGGTAACTGGATTCAGCGACCTCTTTTTTGACAGGAGTTGGCAGCTCTGCCTCTTTGTAGTATGTCCTTGCAGACGTACCCGTGCTTATGGTCAGAGTAGTGTCTTCTACTTTCAGGTTTATTTCACTCTCTTCAACGCCAGGCAGTTCAGCAGTCACTCTAACGTAGTCTTCCTCTTCAAACACATCAACGATTGGCTGTCTTTCGTTTATTGTTCCTGCTGTTGAAGGTAAGGGCGCATGTATTTTTGGTGACTCTCTGTTTGGTCTGCTGATCTTCAGCGTACTCGCATGATGTGTCGAAGGGGTTCCTTTTATCGGATGGGAACTTACCCGAAAGTCGATTACTCCGCCTTTTCCGAAGTTAATCGTCTTCTGTGTCGTCTGAGACTTCTCCGCTAACTTGCCCAGCTCGTTGACTAACCCAACTAATCCCTTAGATTTCTCGTTTTGCGCCTTTTCTGGTGCACCAAGTATACTGAAACCCACGTTTAAAAGTCCTGAGACATCGTCGACCATTCTGCCCAACTCTGCTGTTTCGCCGGTTTTCTCTTTTCCCTTGATCTGCGTCCTCATCTCCTCCACTGACTTCTGCAGCTGTTCGATTTCTTTTCCTTTTTGCGCAATCTCTTCCTTCAGCTGTTCAAGACCTTTTCCTTCAGAAGTTTTTTCCGCTTTTCCTTTTTTCGCCATCTACTTCACCTCCTTTGCTTCACTGGGCAGCTTCAATTTTTCCAGTAACTGCAGATATGTTCGCGGATTGGCAAAATACTCGGCTTTGAGCGGCGGATTATTCTCGAGGGCAGACCTAACTCCTTCAATGCCGCAGTTCTCCAGAATGGTCTTCGCCAGCGGATAGCCCAAGTAGTAGGCAACTCCTTTGATTATCTGGGAACTCCTGAGAACTCCCTTAGCTAGTTGTTCTTCGCCTAACTCTTGACGGCGTGTTTCTCCGTTCATTCTTGCGTTCTCTATGTACGATAGCAGGTCTATGCATTTCATGTAGCCTTCCTGTAACTCTTTTTCCAAAGACTCCACATCTGTTTCGTATCCCATGCCGCGTAAGGTTTTAAGTGCTATCGCCTCGCAGCATCCTTCTTTGAAAACGGTTTTGAAAACGGTGTCAATGTACACGTTCTGAAGTTCGTGCAGTATCTTTGTATTGTTAGTCTTTTTAGCTTCGAGGTAGAGTTTAACGGCAGGCTGCACGGACGACTTCATGGGCGAAGAAGTATATCTGGAAAGAAGTTTCTCTGCGAGTTCGTGAGCACATACAGAAACTATTTTTTCCGGAGGGGCTGTTAACATTTTCTCGTTTATGTACAATGTGTCATCTCGCGGGCTATAAAAGGCAAAGTATTCGAAGATTTCCGCCGTGGGATTTTTCAAAAGTGTTTCGAAGGTTTGATTCCATTGAGTGCTACTTTGCGCAACGCCGCTTTCTTCGAGATCGTTCCACGTTCGTTGGGCTAACTCATTTTGGATTTCTGAGCGCTTGATTATTTTGACGTCACTGAAATATGCAAAATCAATGTGGAAAACTTCGCTCATTCTTTTATGGATGTTTCTAAGGGTTTGATCAATCTGTGCCTTAGCCAATTCAGTGTTCTCCTGGAAGTCAGTGTTTTCAACTTCTTTGGCTACCAGTTCTTTCATCGACAGTATTCTCCTGTGTTCTTGTCGACTATCTTTTTCCGTTCTTCCATTTTTCTGATTGCTTCTCGCAAGTCATCCATGGTTACTTCCAGCTTGGGTGGTTTTCTTGATTCTTGTTTTATGATGTTGTTTAGATGTCTTCTGATGGTTCGCATCGTGGCCTCTCTACAAATCGCTTCTATGTCTGCTCCTGTACATCCTTCGGTTTCTACAACCAAATCCTCAAGAGAAACATCTTTTGCAAGAGGGTTTTTCGCAGTGTGAATTTTGAAGATTTCCAATCTTGCCTCTTTATCTGGCGGTGGAACTTGAAGGAGAAGGTCAAATCTTCCAGGCCTAAGCACGGCAGGGTCGATTATGTCAATGCGGTTTGTCGCCGCCAGAATCATGACTCCATGAAGTTCCTCTAAGCCGTCCATTTCCGTTAGGAACTGGCTTATGACCCTTTCTGAAACGTGTGAATCGGCTGAGCCGCTTCCGCGTTTAGGCACCAAGGCATCTATCTCGTCGAAGAAAATGATGCATGGCGCGGTTTGTTTTGCCTTCCGGAAGGTTTCTCGCACCCCCTTCTCGGATTCACCGACGAATTTGTTCATAAGCGCGGGACCTTTGACGTGAATGAAGTTTGCCTCGCTTTCTTTAGCTACTGCCTTCGCCAAGAGTGTCTTGCCTGTCCCTGGGGGTCCACACAGCAATATGCCTTTGGGAGGTTTTGCTCCTGCCTCTTCAAAGATGCCCGCGTATTTCAGAGGCCATTCAATGGCTTCTTTTAACTCCTGTTTTAGTTCTTCAAGACCGCCTATGTCGTTCCATGTGACGTTAGGTGTCTCAACGAGTACCTCCCTGAGCGCAGAGGGGTCGACAAATCGCAAAGCATACAAGAAGTCTTCCATCATTACTACGAGTTTGTCGAGAACTTCGGGCGAAATGTAATCGGCTTCGAAGTCTATATCTGGCAGAACTCGTCGTAATGCTTTCATGGCTGCTTCCTTGCAAAGTTCAGTTATGTCAGCGCCCGTGAAGCCATGGGTTAAGTTGGCGAGTTTTCCAAGGTCTACATCCGTGGTGAGGGGCATTCCTCTGGTGTGAATCTGGAATATTTCAAATCGTCCCTCTCGGGTGGGTATCCCTATTTCTATTTCTCGGTCGAATCTGCCGCCCCTTCTTAGGGCTGGGTCGATGGCGTTAGGTCTGTTCGTTGCTCCGATGACTACTACTTGTCCTCTGGGCTCTAGTCCATCCATCAACGCCAACAATTGAGAAACTACTCTTTTTTCAACTTCACCAGTTACTTCCTCTCTTTTCGGGGCTATGGCGTCGATTTCGTCGATGAAGATGATGCAGGGCTTATTCTTTTCAGCCTCGCTAAAAATCTCTCTTAAGCGGCCTTCCGACTCCCCGTAGTACTTGCCATGGATTTCCGCGCCGCTGAGACTTATGAAAGTGGCGAAGGTTTCGTTTGCCACTGCTTTAGCTATGAGCGTTTTTCCCGTGCCTGGTGGACCGTGTAGCAAGACGCCTTTTGGAGGTTCTATGCCGAGACGGTCAAACACTTCTGGATGCCTGAGTGGAAGTTCGATCATTTCTCTTGTTCTCTGAATTTGCTCGGCGAGTCCTCCGACGTCGTCATATGTGGCGCCAATTCTTCTTTCCGTTTCCACTGCTTTCTCCCGTATTATAATTTCCGTAGTGGAGTACACTATAACGGCAACACTGTTCGGTTTGATGCGGGCTACGACGAATGAGGCGCTTGAACCCAGGAGGTTCAGCCTCACCTGATCCCCCTCAACCAGCGGCAAGCCTTCAAGAAGTTTTTTTGCATGTTCTACAGGTTTTTCTCCTCCGAGCCACGGTTGATCTTGTTCTAATGGAGCTAATGTGATGCTTTCGGCTTTTTCAGCGTTGATTTTTCCGATGCATACGCTGTCGCCGATTCCAACGAACGCGTTGTTTCTTATTATTCCATCGATTTGGACGAGGTTTTTGCCTCGGTTTTCGGGGTAAGCGGGCATGACTTTTGCGGCGGTTCTTTTTTTTCCAGTTATTTGGATAACATCGCCTGTTTGTACCCCCATTCTGTTCATGTTTTGTGGGTCTATTCTTGCTATTCCTCTACCGAAGTCTCTCAGTAGGGCTTCAGCCACGCGAAGTGTTAGAAGATTTGATGTTTGTGCGCGTTCTGGCATGTGTATGTCTCGCCTCTTGAGATATGTAACCTTTAGTTAATAACGAAATGTATATAAACCTTTTGTTATACACTTGATTGTAAGGTACATCCCAATGGAGCCAACGGATAAGATCCTCCAAATCGTCGGAAACGAAACCCGAAGAAAAATACTTACACTTCTCTCCGAAGAACCACGGTACATATCCGAAATAGCCAAGAAACTGGAAGTCACACAACCAGCCATCCTCAAACACCTCAGCATTGTCGAGAAAGCCGGCCTAATAGAGAGCTTCTGGAGAAACAGCCCCGCAGGAGCAGCACGAAAATACTACAGAATCTGCGAATCCGTAGGCGTAGAAATAGCCATTAACCCAAAACGCTTCGAAGTCAACAAACAACCTCAAAAGACAAGCTGCCCAAAATACCTCGAAGCAGAACGAACAATCAAACAACTTACGGAAGAAACAAACAAAGCCAAGGACTTGACCGCAAAAGCTGCCAAGGCACGAGAACTAATGAAGGCAGCGGAGTCGCTTTTAGCGTGCCCAGATTTTGAGAAAGGCAAATGGAATTGCGAAACTTGCCATCAAGTGGCATCACTAAGAAAAGATGCCTCTCAAATCATATTACACGTATCAAGTGGGGACGTAGAATCAGGCTTACGTAAACTCATTGATGCCGTGGATCAAATTGCTACGGGACTGCAGCCATCACGTAAACATTGACTGCATTGATACTCACAATCGCCACTTTCCCCTTTCTAGCCATTAACCTGTAAACTCTTAACCACGCTGTATGAAGCTGTTTTCTTCAGCCTTGCTTGCAGGATGTTGTTCCTGTAAGTGAATCTCATTGTGTCTTTCTTGATGCACGTTGGAAGCCTTATCGTTTCCAGGAACTGTCTCGTCGCGTTTTGTGCAGTTATCGTTACGCTATTTTCGTCTGCCTTAATTTTTACATCTTTTTCATCAATGCCGGGCAATTGCGCCAAAATTACGAAGTGGTTCTTCTCATCAAAGACGTCGATAAGAGGCTGCTTTTCCCTTATCAGACTTAGCGGTTGAGAAAGCGAGTTTACGCTTGGATATTTGGTTTTCCATCTGCTTACTGGCTTCATGAAATGAAGAACGCTTGTACGCTTTGGCAGAAGCCTTCCTTTCCCAGTTCGTGCTTGCGGCGTACGGGTTTGTTCTAAGGATATAAAGTGCGAGCATCTTTGACAGCCGTGTACGCTGATTTTGTCGTTTTTTATGCGTTTGACCCTTGGGCAAAAGACCCATTCAGCTCCGTGGGTGCCTCTTACTAAGAGTTTGGTTTTTCCCTTTCTGGAAGCTGTCTGACAGATTAACCAGACCAAGTATTCACACTCTTACATATTTCCCAGCGCGGGGGCCATCACGTTTTGCTCTGCGTCGTGAGTGGGCTTTACCCCGATATATTTTGCGAAAATCGGGTAATAAGCTTTGTTTCTCAATCCGTAATATGCGGCAAAACGTAATCTTCTGTATATCGGTTTTCGAGTCGAGTTCTGTGCCCATCAGTTGAATATTACTTAAATAACAATATATCATACTCGAGTATAGGAAATCAAAAGAACAGGTTGAGAGGTGAACTAAATATGGTGTCACATAGTCCAGATTCAGGCAGTTTGGCAGAAGTTCTCGATCGAGTACTTGACAAAGGCATAGTCGTCGACGCGTGGGCAAGAGCTTCTCTGGTTGGTATCGAAATCCTCACCATTGAAGCTAGAGTGGTAGTTGCCTCAGTAGATACTTTCCTCCACTACGCAGAAGAAATCACAAAGGTCGAGCAGGCAGCAATAGCTGCTCCTGTCCCCGCAGCCTAAATCTCTGGCAAAATAGTGTTCGGGATGAACAGAAATGTCAAAACAAAAAATGAAAAAGAAAACAGGGACAGCAGCTAAGCCAACAAGCGAAAGCGCAAAATCAAACACAGTCAACGGCAAAAGGGCTCTATACCAGCAGACCGCCGCCAACTTCCAATCAGCCGCCAACGAAATGCGGGAGTCAGGCATCAACACCCTACAAGAAGGTCTCCGCGAAATGCAAGCAGGCATCCAGGAAATTCAGCTAGGCATCAAAGATCAAGTTAACAAGTACAAGGCAGGTGCCGCCGCTTTCCAATCCGGCGTTGCTGAGATGATGCTAGGCATCGCGGCCATGCGAACGAGCATCGAGAAGCAGATAAGCGAACACCAAGAATACACGAAGCAGTTCTACGGATAGGTCTTCGCAGTAACATAATAATGCGACTTGCTTTCCCTTTCCCATCCCCTTTTTTTAACTTTATACTGAACTGGTCGGATCCAAGCGTGATTGATTAGGAGGTGAATATGGTTGTCTAAGATGCCGAAAAGCGCTGTTAACGCAAGAGAAAGAGACAGGAAAATAAAGTGGCTGAGAAAATACAGAGAGAGTGTAGGGTATTTATCTGTTGTTTCTCGCCCACAAAGAGTTCGCATGATGTGGGTGAACGATCTTGAAAAGGAGAAGCTCTGAGAAAAAGGAAGATTGTGCCTTTCTCAGGTCATCCGTTTATTTTAAACCTCCCAGTCTTAATGGGAATTGCTGTATGATTGGTTTTTGCTGCCTAACCCTAAGACTAAGGATGCCTTACAGCGTGGTTTTCGATTTTCGATACAGTTTTCGTAACGAAATCTTGAATATTGCTTAAAAGGTAACATCGTAATTCTTGCTATAGATGAAAGGTAAACGGTGACTTTGAAATATGAAATATGCACCCATTCATAATAGAATTGTTCGGGGAAAAAGAGTTCACGAAACGGCGGACGAAAGACACACAAAACTAATCTTGGAAAAGAAAGCCCCAGAAAAGAAAACGCTAAAACTCTCAATCGGCAACATAGAAACGGAATTTTTGATACCCACAATTGAAAGTTTCATCGAAACAGAACAAGTCAGCAAGCTAAAGGACAGAGTTAGACTGTGGGTTAGAGCGGGATTCCCTCCTCACGTAGTAGGACCAACAGGCTGCGGAAAAACCACGCTGGCCATGCAGGTGGCAAAAGAGTTAGGCAGACCCACAGTATGGATAAACGGCGACGATCAGATGACCACAACTGACCTAATCGGCGGGTACTCGGAAATGGAAGCTGAGAGCGTGAGAGACAAATACATTCACAACGTCTGGTTAACCAAAGACAGAACAAAATACAAGTGGGTTGACAATCCACTAACCCTCGCATGCAAATACGGCTACACGCTAGTTTACAACGAGTTCTCAAGATCAAAACCAGAAGCAAACAACGTTCTCCTATCGGTACTAGAGGAACATATACTCGAACTTCCAACAATGTTCGGAGAAGAAAGATACGTAAAAGTTCATCCTGACTTCAACGTGATATTCACAAGCAACTCCATAGAATACGCAGGAGTACACAAACCACAAGACGCCCTGCTAGACAGAATGATAGACATATACATGGACTATTACGATTTTGATACAGAGGTAAAAATCGTTCAGGCGCACTCTCGCATCTCACTTCCTGAAGCGAAAAAAATTGTCACAGTCGTAAGGACAATGAGAGAAAAACTACCTGAACCTCATAAACCCGGCACCAGAGCAGAAATAATGATTTCTCAGGGTTTGAAGACTCTAGGCAACTACTCAAGCGAAGATTTTGAACAGATCTGCTTGGATGTTCTCGCAACCAAAATAGGCAACCCCCTGGGGGCCCTCAATAAAACCGACCTCATAAAAGAAATACTTGACGAAGCCTACACTGAAGTTCAAATCGGGAAAACTGGCGCAACAATCCCAGCCATCAACGTCTGCAACACCTATGCCTACCAGAAACCGGAGGAATAGAAATGGAAACGCAGAAGGCTTCAATATACAAAGTTACTGAAAACGCGCTTGCCATAGCGAAGAAGTACATTTCCAAGACTCCCGAGACCATTGTAGATGTCACGGAAAAAAATGGCGAATGGAGAGTTACAGTTGAAGTTCTGGAGAGAAAGGCAGTACCTGACACTCAAGACATTCTAGGAAGATACCAGATCAGACTCACTAAGGATGGCGAACTAATCGGCTGGACGCAGAAGATGACTAGAAGACGCTGCGACATGATAACGCCAGACGAAACGGCAGAAGTATAACAGCCAGCGACTAAAAGGGGAAATAGCGATGGATACAACGTCCGCCTTCGGCATTCAAATATCTCCAAATAGAGAAGTCAAATGCCTAAACCACACCCTTCACCTTTACACACCTAAGGTCGACAAATACCCCATCCAGAGAGCATTTCTAATTCCCACCCAAAACGAAAAGCAAATAGTGTATGTAACCACCAGCGACCAAGCAGCTCTGATGCGTGAGTTCAACCCAGCGAATGTTAAGCTAAGAATTATCCCGCCCGAAGGACTCAAAGAACTCAAAAAAGAAGAAACCCGTGAAATGCAGCTCATCGTAGACGCAGGATCCATGGTCAACCAGAAAAGCGCTGAAATTGAAGAAAGGGAGAATTTTCTGAACGCATTTTGCAAAGGGCGGAACATAGATTGCCTCTGCACCTATGACGTTGCCAAACTTAGCTTTGAAAAAATCAAGCAATTGGCAGGCTACCACAATCAACTTCGCCTTACAACCAGTGATCTGACAATACTCTCTGGAGACTTGTTTGATGAATCTAAAGTTTCAGGTGACTCCATCGAAAAAATGGTGAAGGACAATCTGGAAAACATCATCCTCGCTATCCTGCAAAAGGAGACGATGTGCGGACTCGACATAATAGGAACTATACACTTGAAATTCAACGTTCTGCTGAGCCCTGGAACCATATACCCGCTGCTTCACTCGTTAAAACAGAAAGGAATACTGACGGTTAAGAAGTCTGGCAAGGAAATAGTCTACGGTCCAGTTGAAGAAGCCAAACCAAAAATAAGAAACTTGGTCAACTCGCACATTCAAGCTCACCAACTTCTGAATCATTACTTGCAGCAGGAAACTAAAATTTAGAGGTTTGATCATGGAAAAAGAAAATGGGAAATATCTCTACTGCGCGACACTTTGCGGTGAAGAAAAGAGCTTCGGCAGAATAGGCATGGATAACAGCGAAGTTTACGCAATTCCCTATTTGGATGTTGCCGCCGTAGTCAGCGATTCTCCCATGAAAGACTACGAGCTAACTGAAGAGAACACAACAAAGCACGAAGACGTGATACGGCAAGTGATGGGAGAATACGCGGTTGTGCCTGCAGAGTTTGGAACAACAATAATGAACGAGATACTTCTGAAACGTTTACTCAAAAAAGCGTATGATCCTGTAAAAGATTGCCTGAAGCTATTAGACAACATGGTTGAGCTCGGAGTAAAAGCCGTGATAACCGAGAACACCGTGTTTACTGATGCGCAAAAAAGGAAAGACTGCGCCTCAGACATCATAGGATCACTGAAGACTGCGGCTAAACAGGTCGTTATTGGCGACCTATTCAGTGACCGACTGATTCTAAACGCGTCGTTCCTAGTCAACAAGGAACGCGTGGACACCTTTTCCGATGAAGTCTCAAGAATGCAAAACAAGTATCCTGCGATCAGAATCTTGTACAGTGGACCCTGGGCACCCCACAACTTTGTTTACATAAAAATCGGAGCAGACGGCGTGGAGATTACAAAAAAATAGGTGAAACAAATGTTTTTCATAGACGACATTTTCCTGCGAATGTTTGGCTTATCCATACCACCGTTTGACATGATCTGGCTTATGGAAACAATCACAGATTACGTTGATGACTCAAGAGTGAAGGAAATTCAGCAAAGAATTATCAATGAAATTAGAGAGACCCGACTGCTCTTTGAGCTGGGCGAAATAACGAAAGAAGAATACGCCAAACGAAACAGCAGGCTGAACCACCAGCGCCTGATGAATAAGCGAGTGAGCAGAGTCAACCTCGATCAGAGGATAAACATTCTAAGCTAGGTTAGAAGGTAGTGCAAGATTTGAGCAACAAACACAAAAAAACGGAATATCTAGCAAACCAGCAAAGCGATGAGCCTTTCAGTGCTTTGATTGAACTTTATCTTGTAGATACAGTGACACAACAAAGTGTTGACCAAAATCCAAGGAGGTCACGCAGATGGTGACGTTGAAACCGGAAGAAGCGGGCTTAAGCAGACTCTTAGACATAATTCTTGACAAGGGAGTCACAATTGATGCGAACACCAAAGTTAACCTTAGCGGCATCGAACTTCTGGGAGCAAAAGCGCGTATTACCCTGGCATCTTTCGAAACGGCTCAAAAAATAGGCTTGATTTTTCCTGAAAACACCAACCTCAACACGCAATCGTGGCGAGATTTAGTAACGAAGCGGTCATGTCCGGCTTGCGGCATGGAATCCACTTACACGGAGCTCAGCGAAGGCTGCCCTTGGTGTGGATTCAGTTATAGACAGAGTGAAAGGTGAAACTATGGAAAACAGAACGTTAAACCCTGAAAAAGAATCTTCTGGCTTGGCGGATGCCATAGATAGAATCTTGGACAAAGGTTTAGTGATTAATGCTGACATCGCCATCAGCGTTGCGGGAGTAGAGTTACTTGGAATAAAAATACGAGCTGCCCTTGCTTCTTTTGAGACAGCCGCAAAATACGGGCTTGAGTTTCCGTCTGGAACCAACTTGGAAACAACGGCTTGGAAAAACGCCATGATAGACAAAGAGGATTGCCCTCAATGTGGCAAACAAGTTGACAGAGAAGAACTGCTGGATTCTGCCTGCCCGTGGTGTGGTTGGGAAAGTGCAAAAGCCAAGAAGAAAAACACTCCAAAAATTGGAGTGAAAGTGGAGGTTCGCAGTTGAGCGCATTGGAAAAGGTTGAAACACTCGTCAAGGGAGTAGATGAGAAGAGCAAGCAAATCGTAACCTATCTCGCAAGAGAAAGACATGCCAGAATCAAAGAGCTAACAGATCTGATTTGCGCTTCTTCTGACATGGAAGTGCTAATGAGAATCAGAGAAATCATAAACCCAAAAGCCCAAGAAATCACAGGAAAACCTGCTATCAAGTTTGAACAAAGCAAAATCGATCCTTTGACTGGCGAAAAAATTGTTTTCAACTGGTGGATAAACGAAGAATTGACGGACAGCGCACACGATGACTTCGTGGACGTTATGGATGAAAAAGGCATTCTAAGAATCGTAGTGGCTCTGCCTCCTCAAGAAAAAAACGCCGAAGTCAAAGTAAACGGCTCTCTTCTGGTAATATCTGGGAAAGAGTACTACAAAGAAGTGCCTCTCTTCTGTAATGTTGAAAAGAAGGCTGATGTAACTCTAAACAACGGCGTTCTGGAAATTAAACTTAGCAAGGTGGGCTAATGAAGCATGCCGGTACAAATTGATGAAGACAACTTAAAATCTGGTCTTCTAGGCGTAATTGTCGCGTTAGTAGAGGTCATACAAGACGTTCTTGAAAGAGAAGCAATACGAAGAATGGAATCAGGCAGATTGAACGAGAACGAAATTGAAAGGTTAGGGCAGGGGCTAATGGAACTTGAGGCCGCACTTGAACACATCAAAGTGGAGAACGGCATCGAAAAAATTGTCAAATCTATACGCTCTGACCTTGACAAGTTGGTCGAAGAAACCATCGATGTAATGGCTAACCCAGAAAGATGGAAACAAGAAAAGGTGAATCAAGATGTCTCTGGAAAACAATTCTGAAGAGGGAAGATACCTCTACTGCATAGTCAGTAGCGGAAACGAAAAAGACTTTGGAAAAATAGGAGTCGAAGACAGCTCAGTCTACATTGTTGCATTCAACGATATAGGCGCAGTGGTTCACCGTTGCGAGGCGAAGCCCTATGAAACGGCAACCAAGGAAAAAGCGGGAAAATGGCTTTTGGCGCATCAATACGTAGTTGACTTGGCTACAGAAGAATTCGGAACAGTGATCCCTCTAACCTTTGACACAATTCTCAAGGGAGATAATGAAAGTCTCAAGAAATGGCTCAGTGAAGAGTACCAGCAACTTAAAGATTTGTCAACAAGACTTGAAGGCAAAGCCGAATATGGCGTTCAAATTTTCCTCGAAAACGATTTTGTCGACCGACTCCTGGACAACAGCCAAGAATTTCAGGACCTCAAAAAGAAGTTGGAAACAACAAGCAGCGGAGCATCTTACCTACTTAAGAAAAAGTTAGAACACGGAAGACAACTCGAAAAACAGCTTGCCATAGATAAATATGCGAAGGATCTGTACACCCAAATCGAGAAGCTTGTTAACGACGTAAAGATTGGTTCAACAAGTAAGGAAGTTCCTGAAAAATGGAAAGGCAAACAAATGATTCTAAACGTAGCCTGCCTTGCGCACAAAGACAAGGTTGAAAACTTGGGAAACATGCTAGGCGCACTCAAGAATGAAGGTTTTGCAGTTAGGTTCACGGGTCCTTGGCCTCCATACTCTTTTGTTGGGCAGATAAATGAGTCAAAAATCGAGGGAAGCAGGTGAAAACAAAATGGGAAAATACCTTTATGGCATCATAAACTCGGAGAACAAAAAAAGCTTCGGCAACATTGGGGTAGGCAACGGCGAAATATACAGTGTTCAGTTTGAGGACGTCGGTGCAGTCGTAAGCGACGTTTTCGAAAACTGCAAGATCGGAATGGAAGAAGTCAAAATTCACGATGAAGCATTGCGGAAAATCATGCAGCCTCGCGCAGTAATTCCCATGAGCTTCGGCATAGTTGCAAAAGACGAAGAAGAAATAAGAAACATTCTAAAACGGGCTCGAATGAAACTCAAGAAGACCTTGGAAAAAATTGAAAATAAACTTCAGATTAATGTCAAGATCTCGTGGGATAAAGACGTTCTCGCAAGTATCTTGAATGAAAACGTCGAAATACGTAAATTAACCCTCAAAGCGAAGGAAAATGCTGACCAATCCCTCAGGATTGAGCTGGGAAGAAAAGTTAAATCAGCATTAGACGAAAAGAAAAACGAATACATAACCGAAATAAACAGTTTGCTAAAAAGTCTCTCATGCGATTCGGAAGAAAACAAGATACCTGATCAAGACACACTATTGAACGCCGCTTTTCTTGTTGAAAAAAACCGAGAACATGAATTCTACGGTAAACTAGATGAGTTGGAGAAAAAATACGCGCGTAAACTGAAGTTTCTCGCTGTCGGTCCTTTGCCACCATACGATTTCACTAGGCTGGGCGTGAAAAGAATAGATTTTAACGCTGTGGAAGATGCAAGAAAAACTTTGGGGCTGAGCTGTGAGGTAAGCATTTCAGAAATCAACTCCGCTTATAATCGTCTTGTGTGCCTGTACCATCCTGACATTAACCCCGATGACCTTACCGCAGAGGAGAAGTTTAAGAGAATAAAAAACGCGTACGACCTGTTGATAAAGTACTGCGAACATTATCTCTGCTCTCTTCGAAAAACAGAAGTCGAAGAAACCATCCTGGTAGAGGAAAAAGACCGATAGGACAGCCATCAATCGGGGATTGCCATGAGTCGAACTATAGGAATTGATCTTGGAACATCCAACTCGGCTGCCGCTTTGATGAAGGATGGAAAAATAAGGCTTGTTCCAGCTTCTGAAGGATCAACATCTTACGGAAAAATGTTCCCGTCCATAGTTGCATTCAAAGAAGACGGCGAAATAATCGTAGGCAAGAACGCAAAGAACTACGCTTACACTCATCCAGAGAGAACGATAAGATGGATCAAAAGAAAAATGGGAACAGATTATACAGTGAAAATAGACGGCTACGCATACACGCCTCAAGAGATATCTGCTCTGATAATTAAGAAGATGAAAAAGGACGCGGAAACGTACCTGGGCGAAAAGATAGACAAAGCAGTAATTTCAGCGCCAGCCTACTTCAACAATAACCAGAGAAACGCCACAAAAGAGGCGGGTGAGTTAGCAGGTCTTGAAGTCTTAAGAATCGTCAGCGAACCCACAGCGGCTTCATTAGCCTACGGGCTGGACAAGACTGAAAAAAACCTGAACATAGCAGTGCTGGATTTAGGCGCTGGAACCTTCGACGTAACCATTTTGCAGATGAACAACAGCGTTTTCCAAGTGATTTCCACCAGCGGAGACATTCGTCTGGGCGGCAAAGACATGGACGATGCTATTCTAGATTATCTCGTTAACGAAATTGAGGAAAAACATGGCGTTAACCTGAAAAATGACCGCAAAAACTTGAACATTCTCAGAGACGCTGGGGAAATGGCAAAGATTCGCCTTTCGAGTGAACTTCTAACAACCGTAGACGTCGCGTTTGACTTTGACGGTTACAAACTAAACCCGAACCTAACTTTAACCCGGGAAAAGCTTGAAGCACTCATCAAACCCCAGCTTGACAGGCTGCAAGGTCCGGTGGAACAGGCGCTGAGAGATTCAAAACGTAGCATTCGGGACATAGACAAGCTCATCTTGGTGGGTGGACCAACCAGGATACCCATCGTGAGAAAGTATTTCGGAAGCTTTTTTGAAGTGGAACCTGAACTTGGCATAGACCCAATGGGCATAGTTGCTACAGGCGCCAGCGTCCAAGCCAGTGTTCTGAACGGCGAAATAAGAAACATGCTGCTTCTAGACGTTACTCCCTTATCCTTAGGCGTGGAAACGTCAGGCGGACTATTCACTCGGTTAATCAAACGGAATACTACCATTCCCGCTGAGGAAAACATGATATTTGCAACCGAAGAAGACGGCCAGACTTCGATGATGATCCATGTTCTGCAAGGTGAGAGGGAGATGGCAAAGGATAACATGTCCGTGGGCTTGTTCAAGTTAGACAGCATTCCTCAAGCGCCCAAATACGAGCAAAAAGTTGAAGTTACCTTCAAGATAGATACCAACGGCATATTAACTGTATCAGCCGAGATTTTGGAAACAGGGCAAAAAGCAGCTATCGATATTGCAGAGACAAAAAGTCTGTCAGAGGAAGCAATTACAAAGATGATTATAGAAGCAACCAAGTTCGATGAGGCAGATGAAAAGGGGAAAGAGGCTGTTGAAACGCGCAACCGAGCAGCAGCTGTGATCTATGCAACGCAGAAATTAATAGGAGAAGCAAGTGGAAAAATCTCTGAACGAGAAAAAAGATCCCTTGAAGAAGCTTCAGCGAGGCTAAAGGTAGCACTGGATAGCTCCAAACATCAGGGAGTCAAAGAATGTACGGATGAGTTGCGTGAACTTATTGCGGGCGTGAAAGTGAAATTGAAAAAGGTGGGTCAAGCTGAGGCTTTGCTGTCTTCAGTGGAGCGAAAACTAGGTGATAGATTGTCCAGCGAAGAGAAAAGGAAGATTAGGAAAGCACTCAAAAGGCTGGAAGACACGCCGTACTCGCACGTTAACGCAGAGATAATTAAACTGAAAGAGATGGCAATCCTGCTAGAGGCCGATTGTGGAGAAGGGTAAGTTTGGAACCTTCAAGAGATGGTGCACTCGTAGACCTTGTTGACAGAATCTTAGCCAAAGGCGTAATTCTCCACGCAGATCTCATCATCTCAGTTTCTGGCGTGCCTTTGATTGGTGTTAACTTGAAAGCTGCAATCGCCGGCATAACAACCATGGTGGATTACGGCATGATGGAAGCGTGGGACGAAAAAATCAGAAAATCCGTCCTCGCAGACAGCTGGGAAGAAGCCCCATTAAGTGAGAACGAAAAAATCATCTTCAAGACCTTTGGTTCACATTATTATCGTGATTCGTCTCTTCCCGGCGTCTGGAGACCCGGGTATCTTTATGTCACAAATAAAAGGCTCTTCTTGTTCCGGAAAAAACCCGCTGAGATTTTGTTTGAAACAACTCTAGACCGAATAAAAAGTTTATCCATTGACAAAAAGGAGTATCTGAAGGAGAAAGGGGAAACTCTTCTGCTTTCACTTGAAAATGGTCAGTCGAATAGTGAGTTTGTGCTGCTTCACACCGAAGAAATGGGTGCGCTTATAAGAACGCTTGAAGGAAAAATAAGGGAATTTGTTGTCGCATGAGAGTTATGTTTCCATCTAGTGGAACGTTTTTCTGAATAGCCTGCGGTTGGCTACCAGATTTTTCCGTGGACTTTCATGAAGTTACTCATTATTTGGATAGACAAGTTGTACAAGGCGAGTTTTCTTTCGAGTGTGTCTTTTCCTTTTGAGGTCAAGCGGTACATTGTTTTTCCTTGGTCAAAGATTGACTCTACCAGTTTATTCTGTTCTAAGAAGTGGAGAAGAGGGTAGAGTGAAGCTGGGCTGAGTAGAATTCCGAATTCTGTGTGAATTACCGCGATAATTTTGTAGCCGTACGTGACTTTGCCGTTCAGCATGGCCAAAATTATTATGTCCAAAAAAGTCTTAACGTGTTTCTCGATAATTTGCTCTTCAGGCAGTATATTTTCTTCAAACGCTGTCCCACAGATAAGACTAGTGCTGTTCAACACCTATTAGTCCCCACAGTTTTAGATATTTCTGCATTGCTAGTCACTTTCTGAGCGACTATTTCTCAGCTTGTTGTATATAATTAATATGAAGACAGAATCTGAATTACTGCTAACAATCCATTATCCAAAAACCTGTTTGTCTGAAACCTTCTTCTCTTGAGTTCGAATGCTTGTGAAAGTGCCAGTGAAGGTGCATGGAAAAATCCCAAGTAACGGGAATTGAAAGTCCAACGTATGTCTGGGCATTGAAAGAGCCTCCAGAACCAGTTGTTGTATCTGCGCTTCGCTCTAGTATGTCGCCGGGATTCCAAGTTGCATGCACCCCGACACCGCTTGTTTGGGTACCGTGTACTGAGGTTACTGTGCCGCTTGCCCAGTATCCTACGCTGACCCCATTCGTGCCAAGACCTCCCGCGAGGTTTTGGAAGGTTAAGGGAGAAATCGGATTTACCATGCTGGCTTACAATATGAGAAGGGCTATCAACATACTTGGCGTTGGCATGCTGATGGCTTTGGTCAAAGTTTGATAAAAGCAAGCAAACAGCAACTGAGCGCTAGACAGAGGCTTGAATGCCAAATAGGTCAATTCTTATTCCAAGTTTTTACACAGTCTGGTTTGGGGTTAAGTCCGGTCCGACTCGCTTTCAAGTAGTCCTGATTGCTAAGCTGCACGATTTGAGCACGGGTACAAAGATGAATAGCTCATCATCAACCTAGGATTTTACGTGTATCACAAACCCGAGGGTTCAAACGCGGGTTCAAACCTATACGGGCCCGCCACTTAATCGTCACACTATCTGGTTGTAAAATTTTGCCGGCAGCTTATTTGCGATTTATAGAAAACAACTCTTTTTCGACTTAATCATATTGGCAAGTTAACCTGATTTAAACTCTTCCTTGATTTTCATCTGTCTTCTCTTTCGGTTATAACCCAGCGAAAACTCATGAGCGGCATCACGAACCCTTCGCAAAAGAAGCATCATCCTACTATTCTTATCAAAATTTCTAGGCGCAGACTCATCAGGCAAATAAATTTCCTCATGCTCCTTAGCTAAACCAATAAGCGGAAGCTGAAGCCCAAGCGATTGCAAAGCCGCTTTGGCAGCGCTAACCTGCCCTGGTCCCCCATCAACAACCACTAAATCGGGCAGTTGGCTTTTTTCTTCTATCAAACGCCTGTACCTTCTCGTGACGACCTCGTTGACGGCAGCGAAATCGTCTTGCCCCTCAAAAGTTTTGATTTTGAATTTACGATAGTTGCTCTTGTCAGGCTTCGCGTCCCTGAAGTTGACCATGCCTGAAACCACGTGCTCCTGCCCCAAGTTGGAAATGTCAAAGCACTCTA
>JBEKHN010000025.1:0-25977 GCA_050012255.1 Bathyarchaeia archaeon | reverse complement strand
ACGCTGGAACTGGTCAAAAGGTTCGACAAGAAAACGGTCAGCGGCTTCACAACTTTCTAAAAGCGAAGTCCTTTTTTGTGGAATACGCTACCCCTGTGTTCGCGTTTTGACCCCGTCTATTTCACCCTCCCCCTCCCCCCTAGGGTACTAGTACTGCACGTAGGCGTTCGTGAAGGCCCTAGTGGATTGGCGGGGGCCCGAGGCCAAGTGTGTGCTGAAGGCTTCGCAGAGAATCTGGGCAAGGGTAGTGAGCGCGCAATGCGCTCCGCCGTCGCACCGCATCTTGTACGCACGCTAATTGACAAGGGGTTTAAACGAACATTTCACGACGTTCAGTTTACTGCCGTTGCTTTCTACGACGCTGTCAATCTGATGGTGATGGCAACGTTTTCAGACGCATTCCAAGCTTTGCTTTCGCCCGCGAGCGCGGCAAGTTTTGCATGGCGCAAATCTTAAATCAACTAATGTTTATACGATTAATCGTGGCTTGATATGAGTGATGAAGACGCTGTGATGACAGTTGATAACCCCCACTTTGTGGTCAGACTTTACGCGACTCTTCTGAAGGTTGACTTGAAAGAGGGAGCCAAGAGGGAGTTGGAGAAGCTGATGGAGGCAAAACCAGCTTTTCGGGACAGTGTGGGTTTATTGTTCCAGACAGCGATTCCTCTTGATGTTCGGCTGCGAGACATAAGGTCCGTTGGCCTGGACAAGAAAGGAAGAGTCAAGATAGATATTCCTTCGCGAAAGGACCTTATCCTTCCTCTCGATGAGAAGGAGGCCGAACCTTTCATTGACAAACTGAACGAGTTGATTGCTAAGGAGAAGGAAAGGGCACTAAGGGATACGGAAGAGGCGAAGAGGGCCGAAAAGGCTTTTGAATCCACACGTGCAACAATAGGAAAGGAAGCGGCTAGGGGAGCAGCAGAACACTAGACGAAAACCTGCAACTTCGTTTCCGAATATGTAAGAATGGAACCTTCGCATTTAATTCCCTTGCTCATTAACGCGCACTTCTTGCAAAGCTGGTTCGTTTAATTGCAGGGCAAAAACTAGGGACATTCACCCACGTTGAATCGTTCTGTGAAGTCCGCGCAGGCCAAACATAATGTGACAGGCAAGTTAGCCTCTGCGCATTTTAGCCGTGTTTGTTTCTTAGAAGATCTTCTGTCTTTCCTTTTCCCTTTCAACCTTGCTAGTGCTTGTTTCAGCAAACACGCTTCGTCTCGACGGCATCAACTCTTTTCCCGATATGCCAATCCCATGCGTTTCATAAAATCTAACACTTTCTCATATTCAGCTAAATATTGATCGCCCTTTTCCGTCAGTTGTGGCGAGCATTCGCTTTGGATTAGGCCTAATGCTACGAGTTCTGTTATGTATGTCTTGAGACGGTCAAAGGGAACATTTGTTCTTTGCTGAACACGAGTGAAGACGATTTCTCCATTGCCTGTCTCACTCTGAATGGCGGAGAGTACGTCACGATAAATTTTCATCTTGTCTCTCCGAGCAAGCCTTTTCATTTGAGACCCTTTTCTGTCTGCGGTGCTTGCGATGCACTGAAAACTCCATAGGATACTAGCAAAAAGACAAACAAGCCTGTCAACCGAATAGTGTATGCGCCTACAAGGGCTGAAAAGCTTGAATCCCACGACCATATCAGAGAAGAGTATTCACCGAAGGCAATCAAAAGGTAACCGAGCGGTGCCCACAACGTCTTGGGGTCTGGGTTCAACGCGTGACTCCTAAATGTGTAAACAGAAACATATGAAGCAAAAATAATGTCAAAGACGCTTATGTATCTATTTGCTACATCATAGTTGGGCAAGGTGAACATGGGAGAATAAGGTTCGAATATGACAAAGTATGTAGCGATCAATCCGACAATCAGCCCTGAAAAAACAAACTGCCACCACAAGCGCGTACCACGTTGAAACTCTTTCTGCGAAAAGTAGTATGTTATGGCAAGAAAAGCGAACGCATAAACTTCTGTGAAAAGCTGTAGCCATTTCATTTCTTCAACAAAAGGATGGCTCTCCATAAAGAAGGTGAGCCCCATGAAAAGATATGATGCGCCCAGAAAAGCGAATCCAAACGGCAACCCAACATATCGACCTTCACCAGTGTATAGATAGGGCTTCACCATAAACCTCACCAGAGTGAAGCTCAGCGCCGCAGAAACAAGCTCAGCCAGAACCAAGGCCACATTGCTCATGTTTCTAGATTGAGCTTTGTGACTTATCTCGTTTTCGCATGCAATACGCTCTATCAGACTCACGTATCGTGCGTGCTTCTTAAATGTGCGTTCTGTTCAAACATCCTAAGGAAGGAGAGAAGACCACGGGTTTTTTCAAGAAGTTCTCGGCGCCAAAAGCAAAAATAGAGTTGAAGCTCAGCGAAGTGGCGTTCGAGAGTACAGATAAACTGACTGGACAAATAGTGCTAGATCCGCAAGAAAACATTGCAGTGGACGAGTTTCGCTTGGAATTCGGCGGCAACAAAAAGGTGAAATGGAAGCAAGGGTTCAGCAGTTTCAGCGGTAGCTCATCATTAGAAGGAAGAAAGATCACTGTAGGAGCTCCTGTCAAGTTGTCGCAGGGGCAGCACTACGAGCAGCCCTTTCAGATAGACATCCCGCAGTTTTCGAAACCTGACCCGTTCACAGAGCTGGAAGTGAAAATCAAAGGGGTTGCGACAATTCAGGGCAGACCCGACTTAACGCATGAAGTGAAGCCCGCTATAAACTTTCCATACGTAATCGAATGTCCCAGGCAATATGGCGGCTGCGGCTTCATAACGCAACCGCTGTCAGAACCTATTAAGGCCTGTCCAAAATGCGGCCATAACTTGGAAGAAGTTTGGAACCGCAAATACAGTGAGGAAGCACGAGAAGGGGCACAAGGGGTTCGCAAATTCTAAACGCGCCGGGATGATGATTGTGGCGCGTTACCAGGGACTCGGAGTCGACATTAAGGCTCTTCAAGAGAAACTTAAATCCTCCATGGAGCAGCGAGGATACAAAATTGAACGCCTACTGACAGGCGAGACGAGTTTTCTGATCGAATACAAAAGGCCCGGCATGTTCGGAGCAAAGGAGACTGTAAGCGTGAAAGGCCTTCCAGACGATTTCTTGGTTTCTGGAATAATGGAAAACAACCAAGACGCTTGGTTCATCGTTGAGGATAACATTCTGGCATCGGCCAAGAATCCTCAAGTATTCAAGAGTCACACGGAAATGGTTTCGCCTCAGCCATCCCCAGTGATACCAGTGGCGCCTGGAGCGCCAACGGTCCCGTTGCAGGCAACTCCAGTTCAGCCCGTTGCTCAACCAGTACCAAAACCTATGCAACCGCCACCCACTAGCTGCAGCAAGTGTGGCGGTCCACTGAGCGCGACCCAAGAAGACCTGATAATCACATGCAGATACTGCGGATTCACGATGACCATCGGCACTGGAGAAGAAATAAAGAGACATAGTATGCTGGAGAATCATTTATTCGCTCAGCAGGCAGTTGAAGCCGCCCAGAAATACATGGACAAAGGTCTCTTAAGAGTAGGAGTTTCTAAGGACGCGTCAATCGCAAACGCGAAACTTCGCTATATTCCCTTTTGGGTTTGCCCAGCAAATACAAGCACCTTCATCAGCGGTAGGACAGGGACAGGATTCATGGGGGAAATCCACCAAGCCCAAGAGGCGATCACGGACAAAAGATCAAGCAAACTGAAGAAATTTGGCAAGCTGGTTCTCGCGGGAGCCGAGGCATACGCCGGAAGCCAGCAAAAAGACAAAACGCCAACGAGCGTCTCCTATTCGTTCTCAAACAGCTACATTTGGCCAACACTGGCCAGACGGACACTGATAAGCGAAATCAACTTTTACGATGTCCCTGCGGCGAGGAAGATACCTTTTGATGTGGGCAGGCTTCCACAGGACGCTGAATTCCTCAACATAGAATTGAACGAGGAAGAAGCCAAGATGATGATAAAGTCGGAGGTTGAAGCCAAAGAAAGACTGATAGCGAGTGGAAAAGTGGACTCGCTTGAAACTTGCAGCGTAACAGTTGCTCTTGGAGAAGGAGAGCTTGTGCATGCACCTGTGTGGTTCGTGCAGTACACGCTAAAAGGAGAAAACTATGTAATTGCCGTGGACGGTTGCGAGGGCAAAATTCTAGGTGGCGGAAGACCACTTTTCAAAATAGGATAGTGCTAGAAAATTGTCGGAACGAGAAACAATAGAAAGAGTGAAGGAGAAGCAGGGAATACTTGCTAAAGCCCAAAACCTGTTCGGTGCGGGATACGCAAACAAGGAAGATCTGCGAGAGCTGGACAAGAAATTAAGAGACCTCTATTACGACGACTTCAAAAAGTTGCGGCACAGATGGGAAGAAATCTACCTTGCCGCATTGAACATAGGAAAGGCTTCCGACGACTTCAAAAAAGTGGTACAAATCATTGACAGGGTCGCGGAAAAAGTCAACCATGCCGACTACGGCTACGCAGGACTGATGGACCGAAAAGGCGCCATAAGAGAAACCGAGCTGGCGCGCGTATTCAACTACGACAAGACTCTAAGCGAAGATATCGAAGCAATGACAAAGGCAGTTAGCGAACTCTATGACGATAGCCAAGCAGAAAGATGGACCGAAGCATCGACCAAAGCCAGGAACATCAAATCCTTAATACTCAGTTTCGAGTCTAAATGGGATGAAAGGGAACAACAATTCAGACCAACGGAGGCGTAGATTAAATGCCCATAATTGAAAAAGTCGCTTGGGATTATGCAGGACCAGATGATATAGCCTACAGGTTCCCGAAACTCTCACTCAAGTATGGGAGCCAAGTGATAGTCAAGGAAAATCAGTGGGGCGTATTCTTCCGAGACGGAAAAGCCTATGACGTCTTTGGTCCAGGAAGACACACCATAACCAGCAACAATATTCCGCTTCTAACCGGTGCTCTTAAAGCCTTAGGGATTATAGGCGATATCTTTGACTGCGAAGTTGTGTTCATCTGCAACAGCCAGTTCAGAGGCAACTTCGGAGGCACAGCGTACTCGGCACCCAGTGGAGACATAAAATATCAGGCAGAACTCGGCTTCTTCGGCTACTTACTCTACAAGATCGAAGATCCAAAACTCTTCGTCGTGGAATTCTTCGGCAACAAAGGTTCCAGCACGTCAAGAGACGTTGAAAACTATATCAGAGGTTTCATAAACGAGCGAATCATAAACGAATTCGGCGGCTTCGACATCTTCACTCTGGTCAAGAACGTTGATGCCACCACAGACAAGGTGACATTAAAGATCGGCGACGAAGCGGCAAGAGTCGGTCTAAAAGTCATAGACTGCCTCTTTGAAGGCGTCAAGATTCCAGAAGAAGCCAGAAGGTTCGCATCCGGCGTCGGAGCGCAAGCCATGGTGATGCAGTACATGAAAGAAACGGCGACCGAACTCAAAGGATCCGAAGGTGGGGGAGCAGCTGCGGCCGGCGTCGGCGCTGGGATGGGTTTGACAATGCCTCTCTTGATGGCTCAGCAGATGCAACAGGCGCAGGGTGCGCAAGCCCAGCAAGTGGTTATCTGTCAAAACTGCGGAGCCAAAAATCCTGTTGCAACCAAGTTCTGCGGAACCTGCGGTACAGCTCTAGCCCCGGCGCCAAAGGTAATCTGCCCCAAGTGCAAGGCTGAGAACAATGCTGGAATGAAGTTCTGCGGAAGCTGCGGAGCTCCTCTTGCTACGCAAACAGGAACAGAGATCACCTGCCCAAAATGCGGCACGAAAAATCCTGTTGGAATGAAATTCTGCGGAAACTGCGGAGAAGGACTGGGCAAGGAAACTACAAACCCTTAGTCAAACTCTGCCCTGCCTGAGTGAAGAAGCATCTCTTGCGCCGAGCTCGCGCGCGTTGGGAACACGGGTCAGTTCGCGGCTAATCTACGGACCAGAGAAAAAATGCTGAAGGAATGAATCCAACTCCGCCCTGCTGAGCGCCGACAAACATCATGTCTCAGATTTGTCAAGCAGCTTCTTCTTCTGCTGCTCATACTCCTCTTGCGAGATAACGCCTCTGTCCAGTTGTTCCTTCAACTGTTCCAACTGATCCTTCCTCTCCCAAGCCAAGGCTTTCCTTCTCTTCCGCTCGTTCTCCTTCAACCAATCTTTGTAAACGTAGCGTGCAACAGCGATCACCGCAGTACCAGCAAACGCACAAACACCAAAAACAGCAAAGAGGCCAGTAACAAATTTGAAAAGGATGCTTGAAATCAACGTGAAGAGGCCGATGAAGTAACCAACGACTATGCCCCACTTCATTTTCTGCTTTGCCTCCATATCTCTCCTTAACGCCACGCTCTTAGTGAATATGAATAGGGGCAACGCAACCATCATGAAGCCCAGAAAAGTCGTCACCATCACCGTGGCCAAAAAGGGATTTTCTTCAGCCCACACTACTAAGAAGGCAAATCCGATTGCTACCAAGATATTTACGCACACTCCGGTCCAGTCTCCCCCTTCTTCACTCAATTTCCTGCCTCCTACAATTTCATCCAGAGAAACAACATGTTTGTAGCTATTCCGAAGAGGACACCGCTAATCAGTCTGAGTTGATTGTTACTCATTCTGAATCCAACGAGTTGCGTAAGACCATCTACTATCAGGGGCAGCATAAGTGCAAGCGCAAACAGCAGAGGCATATGCAACCCTGCAACGCGAAGCGAAAGTCCCATTACAAAACCCAACCAAAGGCCAGTACACCTGGCGCACAGGGGAAGAGTGTATCTTGAAATCTTTAAAGAACGATCCTGCCTTCTGTGACAGAAAGCGAAACCAACCTTCCTTCTGCCAGATTCGAAGACAAGAGTAGGGCCTGCCTTCAGATCCATTTTCAAACTGATCTTGAGGAGATTACGATGGGACTCCTTTCTATTCCAATCCAGATTTCGCATCTTCTTCCCCTTCATTCCGCATTCTATTCCACGCCAAATTACTTCGAAGAACACCGTTAAAGCAATTGCAATAAGCTCTATTCTGCATCATTTATGTTATCCTCTCTTAGGGCGCGTTGTTGGGTGGCCAACGCTTCCGTCTGCCCCGATGTAGATTGTTCCGCTTGCTTTTGCTTCTTGGTCGACCGATGCCACCTTAAATGCTGATATTGTGGATAACGCGCGCAAAGTGTGAACTTATTCACATCCTGAACCCAGCGCGCGCTTATCTTGTCTCCTTTGAAAGACTCTTATGATGAGACTCTTTGTGAGAAAAATGGATAATCGGCTTTCTAGATCTGCGGGCTTTCAACTTCTTCTGGAGGTTTCTTTCTTCTCCGCACCATGAAGACTGCTGCTCCTACCGCGACTATTATCACCGATGCCGCTATGATGTAGAGGTAGATTGGTTCTATTGGAAGGCCAGAGGGGCCAGCTTCCCACATGTTCGTTTCCGTTGTCTTACCAGTTGCTGTCATGCTTCCAGAAACTACGCCCGCTTCCACTAAAACTCCCGTTAGCTTATCCCAGTAATACGTGAGTTGAATTCCATACTGCGAGAAGCTCGCATAAACGACCGTTCTGCTTGCTCCAGCATAGGAGTCTGTTTTTTCGCCAGCAATTGTTACGTTGCCATATCCACTCATGTAGACGACGTCTCCAACTGTCAGGTTAGCAGGAATGACAAACCCAGAAAGCCCAAAAGCTTCACCGCCCCCGCTAACAACATCCACAGGTGCGGTTGCATTCTGCTCTGTTCCATCAGACATGTGCATAGTCACCCGAACACTAGCGTTTGTTCCCTCAACGCTCAGAAACTCCACTTTCAGCCATTGAGGCAACTGCGTTCCTGAAGGAGCGCCAGTGACGGTATAGTCAACTTTTATCCAATCGCCAGTCTTCACGCCTACCTGCGCGCTCGCTACTCCGATCGAAACGGCGACTGACAATAGGAGGACTGCCACTGTTATCGCAGAAACAATTCTCTTTAACATTTTCTTTCTCCTTTTAGTTTGCAATTAGATAAGAGAAAATGGTCGTATTTGAGGTTCACTCACGATACGTGAGTTACGTATTTCTGATGGTCAGAGTGTATTAGAATAGTGGGGAAGGTTTTGGGTAGGTTTAGGAGAGGTGTGGTTTCTGGTGTTTGGGTTATGCTGTTTTTGACGGCTGTTTTTAGCGTGGTGTTGAATGTTCCAGTGGTTAAGGCAAGCGGAACCATATACATAAAGGCGGAAGGAAGCATAGACCCACCAACAGCACCCATAACCAGTATTGACAATGTTACGTACACATTTACAGACAACATCAATGATTCAATTGTAGTCGAGAGAGACGATATTGTGGTTGACGGAGCAGGCTATACTCTTCAAGGCACAGGAAGCGGAACTGGAATAGACTTATCTCATAGGAGCAACGTAACGGTCAAAAACGCCAAGATTCAATATTTCGGAACGGGAGCTTTTCTGCAAGACACGAGCATGTCTAAGCTTACGAACAATAATATAACTGGCAATCAAAATGGCGTGATAGTAAGGAGCATAGGAGAATTAATTATCAAAAACAACGAAATATCTAATGATTACGAAAATGGTGTAACCATCGAAGGCAGAAGTAATGTACTCATTGAGGAAAACAACATAAAACAAAACAAGAACGGGATAGCCAGCGACTCAGACCCTCACTCGGGCGTTGTAATTATTGGTAACACAATTTTATCTAACTTCGAAGACGGCGTAAAACTAGGCAGTTACTGCTCCAGCTATTATTCTGTCGAAAGCTACATTTCCAATGTTACGGTTTCGTCTAATACGATCTCATCCAATGGTGGAAAGGGTATAATCCTATCCAGTTATAGCGAAAGTACTCGTGGGTACGGCTACAGTTACATTTGCAATGTCACAGTTTCTTTTAACAAGATTTTAGCCAGTGGCGAAAACGGCATAAGTCTAAGCAACTGCGCCGATGGAGACAATTCGGTTTGTTCTATATACAATGTTGCGTTCCTTTCTAACAACGTCTCATGCAATCAAGGAGACGGCATTAGCCTAAGGATGGTTACTGGGGAGTACAACAGCCACGACTACGTCCACGACGTCGAGTTTTCGAATAACACAGTTTCATCCAACAGTGGATACGGCATAGTGATGTGCGGTGAGGGGATATTTTATCCATATTATTCTCCAAGCTGGGAGGCTTTCAATATTACATTTTCGTCAAACGACATCTCTTTCAATGGATATGGCGGCATGAGTCTGAACTGCGTAAGCTATGATGCAGACAGTTACATCTACAATGTTGCCTTTTCATATAACAATGTTTCGTTCAATCAGGGAAAGGGCATATCCCTCAACAGCTGCGGTAGGACGTACAGCTACATCTTTAATGTTGAGTTTTTGAATAATACTATTTCATCCAATGGTGAAGATGGCATAGACCTGATCAGCTCCGGAGAACACTATGCTTCGCTGACTACATACATACACAATGTTGCTTTCTTGAACAACACGATTTCATCGAACAATAAAAAGGGAATATGCATATACAGCTGCAGTTATGAAGGCGACAGCTTAATCTATAATGTTACTTTTTCATCCAACGATATTCTCTCTAATAGCGGAGAAGGCGTATACCTCTATAGCGAAGGTGGCGGCACATACGGGAGTTACAAGGGTTACATCTACGATGTTACGTTTTCGTTTAACAACGCTTCATTCAATACAGGAAATGGGATCTACTTATCCGCTTGCGCCTACGGTATTAGCAATCCCGTGTGTGCCTATAGTTCCATTTTTAATGTAACGTTCTTGTCCAATAACGTTCTTTTCAATAGTGGAAGCGGCATATACATGTACAGCGTGGGCTTTTATGACAGCTCCTATGGCGCCTGTAGTTACGCCTACATCTACAATATGATCGTTTCTTCAAACGTAATTTCATCAAATAAGGAAAATGGAGTCTACGCGGTTGCCAAAGACCATTACGGAGCTGAGTTTGATTTAACATTGTCGGATAACACAGTCTCGGCAAACCGTCAAAAAGGAATATGGATCGACGGAGCCATCATAGCTAATCTTACTCGCAACTCCATCTCTTACAACACATATGGAGTCTTCTACATTCGCACAGTAAACAATCTGGCTCAATACAATGACATTTACCGTAACTCCTTTGGGATGAACGTAACCGATGGCGCCACCGTCAATGCCGAAAATGACTATTGGGGTGATCCAAGCGGACCATACCATGAATCATTAAATGTGAATGGGACAGGAAACTCAGTCAATGGTGATGGAGTAGACTTTGATTTCATACCTTTTCTAACTGATCCCGTTAGTCAAATCAACGATCGCCCGATAGCAATGTTCATAGTGGATAAAACATTAGTGATTACAAATGAAGCTGTCGCTTTTGACGCTTCTGCATCAACCGATGATGGCCAGATAGAATATTACTTCTTTGATTTCGGGGATGGCACAAACAGCAGTTGGATCACCTCACCTATGGTTTCATATCAATATACTTCTCACGGCATCTATAACGCTACACTTATCGTGATGGATGATCTTGGAGTAACTAGCCAAGAAGGTAATCTTGTTTATGTCACAATCATAGTGTTTGCGCCTCCAGTAGCCAATTTCACTTACTCGCCAGAATTTCCACCCGTAAACACGGTTGTGGCTTTCAATGCTTCATCAAGCTATGACCCAGATGGGACCGTAGAAAGCTACCGTTGGGATTTTGGCGACGGCAACATTACGATTACAACCGACCCCATTATAGCACATATCTATACCGCAACGGGGACATACCAGGTAAACCTCACGATAACAGACAATGACGATTTGAGCCATAGCATCACAAGTCCCGTAACAGTCATACTAGACTCCACCGCTCCAATGACCGTTCACGACTATGACAGTTTGTGGCACACCACACATTTCACAATCAACCTGACAGCCACCGACGACATGAGCGGCGTAGCTGAAACCTACTACAAAATCAACGATGGACCAACCAAAACCGTCAGCCCCGACGGACAACCACTCATCGCAACAGAAGGAGCCAACAACACGCTCGAATATTGGAGCGTGGACAACGCAGACAATGAAGAGATTCATCACATTTTGGCTGGAATCAAATTGGACAAGACAACTCCCACGGGCTCTATCATAATCAACAATAGCGATACTTACACAACCTCAACCTCTGTGACGTTAAGTCTAACCGCAACCGACGCCACCTCAGGCGTCTATCAAGTCAGATACAGCAACGGCGGCGTGTGGGACACCGAACCCTGGGAAGACTTTTCCACAACAAAAACTTGGACTCTAACTTCTGAAGAAGGAGCGAAGACAGTCTACTACCAAATCAAAGACAACGCAGGACTGATTTCAGAGACATACGCAGATACGATAGCTTTAGATTCAAACGGACCAATCATCGAGATACCATCCCGCGAGCCTCCTAGCGATGTGCAACCAGGCCAGTCCGTGAAGGTTTCAGCAAACGTTACCGACATCATAAACCAGGTGAAAAATGTCACATTATACTATTCCTTAGACAACGGAACCACATGGGAAGAGCCCTTACCCATGAACCTTAACGCATCACCCAGCCTCTACGAAGCCACAATACCACAACAAGAAGCAGGCACAACAGTAAGATTCAGAATAGTCGCCTATGACAATGCAGGAAACAACGCAACCCTTGACGGAACAGAACCCTACCTCGTCTACCAAGTAATCCAAGAATTTCCATCAAGCCTAATCCTGCCAATATTCATGATAATAACACTGCTTGCAGCCATAGCCTACAAGAGAAAACGTCCACCACTTTAAAAGTTGATTTGAAGCCCATTCTTCAGCCTTTCTCCAAAAAGAAAAAAGAGTAGAGTATAAACCCCGATAAATCAAACCGATATTCGAACCTATCCCCGGCTATAGACGCCCAGCACTTTCACCGGTAAACACGTGCTCAAATCTCAACCCCAACAACAAAGCCCAAAATCAAGTCTCTTTTAACAAAATAAGCTCAAACCGTACCCAAATTCTGGTAGGCTGGTGCAGGGGGTGGAATTTGAACCCACACCCAATCAGGCGACGTTCAATTTTCTCTTACCTGAGCAGAGAGCCACATCTTCCGCAAAAATTCATCCTCGATGACATTATGGCCATACATCGTGGGCAATTGATCGGAGGCAAAGGGTACAAGGCTTGACCGCATTGTCCGCAAAACTTGTTTTCCACGGGGTTTTTGCTATCACATCTGAAGCAGACAATGACTTGTCTGGCGGTCTTCTCAGGTGCTCCAATGGCTCGGAACGCATACTGTACCATAATCAACCCCGTTGCCAAGCCTATACCTGTGGAGAAGGCGTCGCTAAAACTGAACTTGGTCATGTGTTTCATGGAATAATCAATTACGCCAGAGAAAAACCTTGCCCCAACCTCGATTGTCCAAGAATTAAGTGCTCATAGAGCGTTTTCGGCGAGAGGATGCAAAATCCCGTTTCTATTACGTTAATTCCGGCGCGCTTATACTCACATATTAACACTCCGAACGCGAAGTGGTATTAATACCCAAGTGTTCATCATTCCTAATTGTAGCGCGCTACGTTGTCTTTGCAACGTGTCTCATTTTCTGTGACACTCACGTATCGTGCGTGTTTCTTAAATTTCCAAGTGTTACAACAAATTGCGTGTTCATGGGAAAGGGTTGGCAGGTCTAATGTACCTAAGTGTACATTGTCGGCCTCTTTAAACGAAGGTGAATATAGGGAGAAAGAAAATGTCTGGAAGAATAGTTGCTGGAATAGTGGTTTCATTTCTTCTAATGGGATGTTTAGCCCTAGCGTTAAGCATTCAACCAGTCAAGGCAAGTGGAACCGTTTACATAAGAGCCGATGGGAGCATTGACCCGCCAAGTGCACCCATTTCAACCTTTGACTATGTCACTTACACCTTAACTGGCAACGTTACCAGCGATGCTGACGGCATAGTTGTTGAGAAGGACAGCATTGTGGTTGATGGGGCAGGCTACACTGTGAGGGGAGTCAGAAACGGGAACGGAATAACGCTTACGGAAAGGGTCAACGTCACATTAGGAAACATGACGATAGAAAACTTCGGCTATGGCATTCAGCTCAGCAGTTCTTCTAGTAATGTTCTCTCTGGCAACAACGTCACGGCAAACCAATGGGGTGGCATTTTTCTCGCCTTCTCTTCCTTCAACAACAATTTGTCTGGCAACAATGTCGCAGGCAGTGATCATGGCGTCTATCTCAGCAATTCTTCTAAGAACACTTTGTTCGGCAACAACATTACATATAACGGTGATGGCATTACGCTCAACTTTGATTCTTCTGACAATGTTTTATTTGGCAACAACGTCACGGCAAACAGATGGGATGGCATTGTGCTCGGCTCATCCTCTGACCACAATGTTTTGTCTGACAACAACGCATTGAACAACGGCTATGGTGCAAACGTCGGCTATGGCATTAGCCTCTGGGCTTCTTCCAATAACACTTTGTCTGGGAACGTGATGGAAGGTAACAGATACAATTTTGGAGTTGATGGTTATGCTTTGAGCCACTATCTACATTCAATTGATGCCTCAAATCTAGTGAACGGCAAGCCAGTTTACTACTTCGTGAACCAGTCAGACATGATGGTAAGTGCTGATTCGTATCCAGAGATTGGATATTTGGGCCTCGTTGACTGTGCCAACGTGACTGCGCGAGGGCTGAACCTAACAAGCAATGCTCAGGGGATTCTGGTTGCATTCACAAACGATTCAAAAATCACTGGCAACAACGTCGCAAACAACGCTTATGGCATTGTGCTCGGCTCATCCTTTGACAATATATTGTCTGGCAACAATGTCACATCAAGTCAAATGTTTGGCATTGTGCTCGGCTCTTCGCAGGGTTACCCAGACTTTTCTTCGAATAGCAACATTTTATCTGGCAACAACATAGCAGGCACGCACTACTATTTTGGCATCTGGCTCATCTCTTCTTCTAACAACACTTTGGTTGGCAACAACGTCACGGCAAACTTCCAAGATGGCATTAGGCTCAGCTATTCTTCTAACAATAACACTTTGCTTGGCAACAATGCCACGGCAAACAACAGGGGTGGCATCTATCTTGACTCTTCTTCGGGCAACAGCATAGTTGGAAACAACATAGAAAACAACGACTACGCCGGAATCGAACTTATCTCGTCTTCGGGTAATTCTTTATTCCACAACAATATCATCAACAACATAAATGGAACTGTCACAGTAGCATCATGGGTTAACACTTGGGACAATGGCTACCCTTCTGGCGGAAACTACTGGAGCGATCACAACGGAACAGATGTGTGCAGTGGTCCTCATCAGAATGAGACAGGCAGTGATGGAATAGGCGACTTAACGTACATCATTGATGCAAACAACACAGACAACTATCCATTGATGGGCATGTTTTCCAGCTTCAACGCTTCATTAGGCTATAGTGTTGATGTTGTCTCCAACTCCACTATAGAAGACCTTGCATATTTCGAGTCTAACAGCACTGTCACGCTGCGTGTTTCTAACATGACTGTAGGTCAAACTAACGGCTTCTGTAGATTGACTATTCCTCATGGTCTACTGTCTCCTCCCTACACCATAACGATTAACGGCACTCAAGTCTCTTACGCGCCGATATTTGAGAACGAAACTCTGAGCATCATCTACTTCAGCTATGAACATTCAAAACTTGAAATAATCATAATCCCAGAGTTCCCATCACTCCTCATTCTGCCCTTAGTCTTCATAGCGACACTACTGGCAGTCATAGTCTGCAGAAGAAAACAGGCTCAAAGAGAGTGACTTGATTAAGCTAGCCCGCTTATGAGTTGTGCAAATGTCCCAGAGGCTCTTTTCTTTTTTAGGCTAGAGTATAGGCAGTGCTTCAGCGCGCGCTTGAAGAACTGGATAGACAGTCTGGACTTGAGCGTGTTCCAATCAACACAATGGATAACAGTATTTTTTCTACGTACCGTAAGAACTGGGATAGCTGTACTCATATGTGACTATTTGCCGAGGTTTGCGCGTCGTTGCCAGCATATAGCCTATCAGTAATCCAGCGATTAAACCGCCGAGGTGCGCAAAAACGTTCACGTTTTGGCTGATATTAATTATCAAAAGGAAGAAAGAATACAACAGCGCGGTAACTATAGATTGACCGATGGCACGTCTGGCATAAATCGTGCTCGCCCCAATCATGCCGAAGATGGCGCCTGAAGCTCCGACCGAGAGCATATTAGGCCCTAAGAATAGTGTCAGAAAACCTCCAGCCAGCCCGCTTAGGAAGTAGATTAGGAAGTATTCTTTTAGGTCGAACAGCTTTTCGGACCTGAGCCCGAATATCAGTAGAAAGAGCATGTTGCCGACGATGTGTGCGATGTCGGCGTGAATGAACATTGCCGTGAATAGCCGCCAGACTTCACCGTTAAAAACTGCAAGGTTATACTGTCCGTAGTTTTGACCGACCGCTTCGCTCATGGTGAGGTCCCCGCTCAGAAAGCATGTGTAACCGTAAACAGCCACATTTACTGCGATAAGCATGAAAGTTGGCATGTACGCTTTCGAGTTCTTAGACATGAGCTCTCATCCTTTGAGCTGGTCGACGATTCTCTGCTTGATCTTTGACGAACTGTCCAGCTCGTCTGAGCTGAACTTGCTGATCTTCACGATTTTTATGTCTGACCCTTTTTTCTTGATCGCATCTCTTACTTCCCGCTCCAAGCCGCTGACATGGCTGTCATGACCAACCGCAACGACATCTGGTCTGATCTTCTCAAGAACCTTCTGCATGCTGAAGTTCTCGTATCCCAACATGACCTCGTCAACGACCTTCAATGAAGCGACGAGCGCGCAACGTTGATACTCGGGCATCACCGGCTTCTTCCCTTTCCTCTTCTCCACCGTGCTGTCCCTTGCCACGATCACTATGAGCTTGGCGTTCGGACCGCCTGCTTTTTTTGCTTCTTCAAGAAACCGCACGTGCCCCAGGTGCAGCAGGTCAAACACGCCTGAGGCAAGGACTACTCTTCGCTTCTCGTTTTCCGCGCTTTTTTTGGCCATTCGAAACTGACCGCTCCTAACATTCTGAGTGCGTCGAGCAAGCCTTCACAGTAGGCGACAGAGGTTAAGCTCACCTCAAATTTCTTCTTTTTCATGTAATACCTCGCATCTTTAAGATAGTCTTTAGCGCAGTCTACAACCCTTCTCACGCTTTCAACATTCACACTGACAGGGGCCGTTGAAATTGCAACTCTCGTGAAGACTTGTTCAGCAGAGCTGATGTACTTTGAAGCAAGCTCATCCAGGCTCATTCTGCAAGCCTTCTTAAGGTTTCAGGTGCGCCTGCTAACACTATTAATGCCTCAGCCTCCATGAAGTGAAGTCTCCCGGGAAAGATCAAGCTGTGAGGGGGCTGACCAAAATCATAATCCAAGATATCCATCACAGGACCTGCCTTAACTTTAGGGTTACTGCTTCCAGCTCTCGCAACGCCGACGGCAAGCGTATCCATGGTGACCACCTTATCTTTTCTTTTAGCCTCCGTTTTTGACAACTCTCTCAGGGCGTCGCCTATGCTTAGGTAACGATTTCCGCCTGTTTCAATGTCCAATAGGCAAAGGGTGTGAAGCCCCAGCTTCTTGTTTTGAGCAATGACTTCGTATGGAGTTTCAGACGGATTCTTATCTGGGAAAGGTATGGTCACGCTTTTTCCAAACTTGTAGTTGTGCAGTCCCGAGACGCCGATTGCTGCAGAAAGTATTGATGCTCCATGGATTATTCGGGTTCTTATCCCACGTTTTTCAGCTTCAATCCGCAAGGCAACATGGGTCGTTGCGATCATGGGATCGCCTGGAACAAGCAAAACGGCCTTGCCAGCGTCCGCTGTGTCCAGAATGATTTTTCCGTTCCGTTCTTCAAGGTCTTTTCTCACAACTATCTGGGGCTTCTTGCCTGAGAGTTCTGCGAAGAGTTTCATCGAAAAGTCTGGGAGCAGACTCGTATACAGCTCGATGAAGATATCATCCGCCGTTTTCGTTTCCTCTAATCCTCGAAGACTTATCCCCAAATGATCATGAAGCCCAAGTCCAACGAAAACCAGCTCACCCAAACCTTCCAACCTCTTCACAACGGAAATTAAAAGTGGAGACTTAAAGCTTTAGTCTCAGACTAACTTCGTGCGCCGCAGTTTGACCCATGAAAGCTAAAAACATAACTACGTTGTACGATGGACTAGATACAGAACCACGGAGGAGAGTCGTTCCTCGATTAAGAATTTGATGCGGGAGGCAGTTCAGAAGAGCAAAGAGAAACAAACACGATTGAACGTGTAAGATGCATTCGCGAACGGATACCGAAAGCTCTAAATTCCTTCCGCTAGTTCTTTTCTGAAAGAAACCACGTGGGCCCGTAGCTCAGTAAGGTTAGAGCGGCGGACTCTTAATCCGTAGGCCACGGGTTCAATTCCCGTCGGGCCCGCCACTATTTGGGTTTTGGGAAAACAAGCTGATTTCTTAGTTCTTGATTGCCGTGTTTTGTGTAGCTTTTTGTGTAGTGTCGCCGAGTGCCTTAATCTGTTCGGGTTTCAGGTAACACCATTTTTGCCCGTGCGTCTTGTTGTGATAGACGTAGAGTTTTCGATAGCGATACATATGGCCTTTAGCGAATGTCGTCGTGTTTTTCCACATTAAAACGCCTTGTTGACCGCATACTGGACATTTCACTTTTTGCGTCATTCTTCTTTTCTCCTTATGTTTTGTGTAGTGAACTATGTCAACACCACCTTAAAAGTTTTGTGTAGCACACTTTAAACTCGAACAGTTGCAGCGATTAGGATGGCCGAAAGAATGAAAGAGTCGATGCGAGCGCAAATTAAAGAATTGGTCATTGAAGCAAACAACGAAATCAATGGAAAGCGGAAGAAACACACGCTCAAGGAAGTTAGAAAGAAATAAACGAAGAAAGACAAAAGGAACAAAAGCGTAGAACAGAAAAACTACGGGTCTATAATTTGTTTGATAAGTATATCAATGTTCCTCTTCATAGTTTGAACTTTGCTCTTGTCGTATAATACGTCCAAAATTTTGCCGTTGTGTCCTTCTAAATATTCGACGACAGGTTCTTCAAGCCAACATTCATTGATTAAACCTAGCAAATTTCTACGTGTATTTTCAGTCACCAAATACAAAGATTCGCCTATGTCTTGCATAGCATGGTCGGCCCACCAAGGTAATTTATTGATTTTCTGTTCTTTATAGCGGAATTGGTCGGTCGTTTCTAAGAACATCTTCAACCATTCAAGCCATCCTATAATCTTCATTTTCTTAGAATCGTTCTCTCTTCTAAGTGTCCATAAATGAGCAAAGGTAGCTGTAAGAATAGCAGCAATGAATGAGGCTACTATTCCAAGTTCAAGTGGTAGTTCAGCCATGATTTCAAACCTTTTTGATATATGTTAGTAAGTGACTTATCTGATTTTCAAGAATTAACCGCAATGTTCACTCAGCATCCGAGCCACGTTTTTTTGTCAAACCTGAAGCGAGAGGTATCGTTGTAATTTCCTGTAATTTTCCTCAAAGACAGAAATCTTAAATCTGCACAAGAACAGAAGACAAACTAGGAGTAGAATGAAGAAATGAAATGTCCTTTTTGTGAATATGATTTGCTTCTGGAAAAAGAGATATTTTCTCCGAAAGACAAGGATAGGCTTCCGAAAACAAGATACCTTCAAGCCTATGTTAAATGTTTGAAGATTGTGAAACTCGCAAAAGCAAAAGAATACAAAGACCGATTAGGAAATTCTGGAAGAATTAGAGATTTGATAAAAGATTGTCTGAATGATATGCATATGGCTCTTGAACTAAGATTCGGAAAGAGATTTCGTAATTACTCTTGGGAACCATGGATGAATGAGTTAGCAGAAATAAGAAATCATGCTTGTCATCGTATGACGGCTTTTAATATAAAGAGAACTTTTCCGAATAGTAAGGATGATGGATATTTCCTAAGGGCAATATCTCCAAAAGGAGTGTCAATCGAAACTAACAAAAAGGCATTACCTTATTTGAAAGAAACTTTAGAGAAAATTAAAGGGAAATTGGAAATTACAGAAATATAGAAGTAACTCGGTTCTGTCAGTCACGGCATAGAAAAGGCTCTAGTCAAGTTGAAAGAGGAATATGAAGGCAAGAAAACTTCGCGCGAAGTGGTAAAAGGAAAAATCCACAAATTAGATAACCGTGTTTCAGAAATTGAAAACGGCGTTAAACAAAAAAGAAAGAAAAATGGGTTTAAGATATATGTGCCATCTGTGCGCAATGTAGCTGATTTTGGATTTCGTCAACGCCTTTGAATGTTCTGTCTTTCAAATCTGGAATCAACGCTGGATTGAAATAGTGTCGCATGAAGATCGACGCTGAGACTCGGCCTTGCAGAAAATCGACTTCTGGAAACGATAGATGTCGTGTCATGGATGTGGCGAAGTATTCACGCGAATCCGCGAATTTTGGTTTAATGCCACGTCTCTTTATCTGGTTTCTTATTTGGTCGAAAGTGATTCTTTTGCTTTGGCTTATGTCTTCGATTATGCCTTTTGGAACGAAACTTACGAACGCTTTCTTGTTCTTTCGTAGAAATATCTTTCGGAATCGATAATGCTCTAAAACTTCTTTTTCAGCGTTGTAGTATTGGCCAAGTTTTCCGCTTTCGGAAAGTTCGATTATCAGGTTGTAGCTGGACAAGGCTTCACAAAATCGTAAACCGCTTATCACGTGGAATTCAAGAAAAGTTCTGAAGTGTGGTAGTTTCGTTTGAACCATTCTGATCCATTCGAGAACCGAGCCGTCACTTTCGGTCTTGCTCAATCGCGCTAAGATCAAGTCTTCAGCCTTTGTTGATTCCCATTTCAAACCGTAGTTTCTGATCAAACTTCGATAGTGTTCATAACATCCAAGAAATCGACTCAGATTTGCGAGCGCGGCTAATGCGTGTCGGCGTTTGTTTGGTGCGAAAGCGTTTAGTGTCGATAGATCGTTTGTTGCTAGACAGTGCCAATTCTGTTTTGTGTAGCTCAGCAAATCTTTCGCGGTTTTGCGACAGTGAGTAGAAGCTAGAAATTTGGCGTATTCGTTGAAATCGACTGGTTCTAGCGTTCTTGGTTTCGGTACGTGCGCGAGACTTATGGCCGTAGGCCATTCTCTTAATCCGTAGGCCACGGGTTCAATTCCCGTCGGGCCCGCCACTATTTGGGTATGGAACCACGGAGGTCCGAACTCGTTCGAGTTCAAGCTCAATAGAAATAGACGCATACTGCAATGCATTGGGCTCGAAGCAACTAGCATTTAATCGGGCGCTAAAAGTTATTATTCATCAAAAGAATAAGCCATGTCATTGATGATTTTAGTGCCCTTTGAAAAGCAGCAGCTCAAGGTATATTCTGCCGGTGCAGTTGCTCCCCCTCTCCGTGAAGCGATAGCTATTTTTGAAAAAGACTCCAAGGTAAAATGCGACTTGAGAATAGGCAAGCCAGAAGACCTTTTGAGAGAAATAGCCAAATTTAAAAAAGGCGACGTCTTCTCTTCTGGAGCCGAGTACATCCTAGATGACGCAGAAGATCGAGGACTGATAATCAAAGGCTCGAGAAAGAGTCTGGGCTATCGAAGATCCGTCATAATTGTTCCCGTTGGAAACCCAGCAAAAATCGCTTCTCTCAAAGACCTTTGCAGGAAAAACGTTCGAATCGGAATAGCTGTTGAAGGATGCCTGAAGGGCGTGTGGGACGACGTAGCGAGCAAAGCAGGACTGGCAGACCAGATACGTCGAAACATCACCCATCATGCAGACGCATGTGGCTCTCTGATGAGTCTAATCCACTCGGACAAGGTTGACGCCATATTCGGATGGAATGCGTTCCAGAGTGTATGGCCAGACACTTGCGAGATAATCGAACTCCCCCAGAATCTTCAGGTCTTCAGAAGCACAGTAGTCGGCATAATCTCCTACAGTAAGAATTTGAAGCTGTCCGAGAAATTCATCGATTTCCTGACATCAGCCGCGATAAGAAAGATCTACGCTGACCATGGGTGGATTCACGAACACAGGTGATTCTCACAGTATCAAGCAATTCTTCTTTCAGTATCTTAGTAGATATGGCCAGCAAGCGCGCGCGGTCTAAGAAAGCTTGAAATTACTAAGATAAGCCAAACGGAACCACTTCTTTTTCTGTTGCCAAGATTTTTTAAGGTTAATACTAAGTGCGTGCTGTGAAATACTTATGGAAGCTTGCCCAGACGAAACTGGAAAGAGCATTGAGTTTCGCTTTCGAAACTTTTATCTTTGGTTTTGCTGATAGTCAAATTGGATCAGACAATGGTGTTGTGTCCTAGGTGTGGAAGCGAAGTATTAGATTCATCGACGGAGTGGGAATTTGCTGATTTCCACGTCAAGCTTTTTGTTTGCTCCAAATGCAAGAAGACATTCAAGGCATATTATCGAAAGGGAAGGTTGAGTCACACCATACCCAAACATTCTGGACAAACGTTTCATTCAGGGTCAGCGCACGCGCACTAGTCAAGAAACAGAAAGAGAAGGAGAGAGTTAATTGGCAAAAAAGGGGTTACTCTCTTTGTCGAGCCAAGCTGGCTCCCACAAAGACTAAAAAGTGAACAATAGAATGCAAAAGAGGTGAAAGAATGGAAAAAAGGAAGTTGGACCTGGTCTTCATCGATAAGAATGGAAAGGTGTATCCGATAGATGATGTTTCCCGAGCAGAATTAGCTGAGGGCCTTGGAAAGATCTCTAAAGAGATCGCAAAGAGACTGCTATTGGTGAAAGAACAAAGATAAAACCCACAGTCATTTTTTTTCCAGTTCCCGGAAGCTACCCTGCGTTTCAGTCTTGGGGAGATTCTGAGATCGATCTACAAGTGAGTGAGGCTTCAAGAGATGCACGCAGGTGAGGCTCAAAAGCCTATCCAGGCTGGATTTGCGTTCGTCTGTACCTATGAAGGTCTGATGATCTTCAGAAGGTGCAAGTAGCGCGGGGGATCGTCGCTACCTTCTTAAGTCAGTAGAACCTTCGACGAATGCTATAGTAGCTTTTGAACAGGAGCAGCGGTGTCTTGACGAACATCACGAAAATGAGTGGAGCAGAAAAGGCGATTGATGAAATGCCACGTGGTTTCTGGATAAATTCTAGAAACCTTGCCAAGAACGCCTGTCTAGGCGTTGGGACCATGTCAAAGTATCTTGTGCAAGCAAGGAAACGAGGACTAGTGGAGAACAAGCAGTTGGCCATCGGTTCTAGTCGACTTCACTTGTGGAGACGCAAAACCAAGACTGATGGTTTTCCGCGCGCGCTAGATCCTGACTCGAAATACCCAATTGAGACTGGCTAAGGAATCCGATGAAAGCACCAAGGAAGGCTCCACGTAACAGTGGAGAATGCATTTCTGGCAGTTCTCTGCTACTTTCCAGCTAAATCCAGAGATTGCGGTTTTGATGCCTGTTTCAAGAATAGAAACGCTGGTTGCGTATTCATTACCGACATAACAAGGTAGAACCAAGTTTCCCTTTGGATCTACGTTGATTGCTGCCCAGGGTCTACACTTCCAATTTCTTTCTTTTGCCATGACTCTGAAATAATTGATTGAATTGACAAGAGGATATCCTTTTTTCTTCATTTCAATGAGTTTTTTGGCTATCTCTGCAGTCTCGTCTGCGGTAGGTGCAGACACATCCGCGTTACAATACTTGTGAGCTACGGTCACGGATATTCCTGTGTGCAGTTCCTTCGCCAACTTCACTATGTCTTCTATCTCGTGGAGATTATCTGTCATTATTGTTGTGTTGATTGTCACGGAAACCTTCTCGTTGGATGCGATTATGCCTTCTATCGCTTTTTTGAAGCATCCACTGACTCCTCTAATCGTGTCATGAGTTTTTTCTAGACCATCCAACGAAACATAGATGACGCCGTTGATGTACGGTGCTATCTCATCTATTCTGGATTCTAGGAGAGTTCCATTAGTGACAAGGCTTGTATGCAAAGCCAGAGACCTGGAAAAAGCAAGAATGTTGACCAAGTCACTTCTCAGGAGCGGTTCTCCTCCTTCAAACGCAATCCCAAAAACGCCCGAATCATGAATCTGCTTCAGAATTGCCTTTTCCTTCTCTAGACTGGGATCAGTGCTGGATCTTTTCCAGAAGGGGCACATCTTGCATCGGAGATTGCAGTTGTATGTTAGCTTGTGCCCACAAAACAGTGGAGCCCTCACTCCAAGGGAGTTTGCGAATAGTCCACGATAGAGCCTCAGTCCCAGCCAGAAGGTTTCCAGATAATAGCTAGTGTTTTTTTCTTCACTGAAATAGTTACAGACTCGCCTCATCGTTGAGATCACTTGAATACGAGTTTGCGAATCTATGCTAATAAAGACGAGTTCGTCTCCTAGTGTGCGCTTTCTCTCTTCCGAACATGTTTTGAGAGCGCGCGCTTGGGGGGAAATGGGGCCCGCACCCTTTTAGGTATGGGTCCCTAGAGACCAATGCCGGAAACGGTCCGAATCCTTATAGTTCTGCTTTTATTTCGCATGCGCGAAATGTCGCGCGCGCGAGCGCTATGTTGAGATGACAGAAATCTCAAGTCTGCACGTTCATATTTTGGTTTGGATGTAATAGCGGTTTATCGCCACGGCGGGCGTGCTCCTTCTCCGCGCGCGCCTCTTTTAAGGGTTCATGATATTTCTACACGTTCCTTTCTGTTACGTAAGCGCGCGCGGTTGGTGCGATTCTCAACGACGTCCTGACGGTAAAAGTAGCGTTGTTTACCATTCCATGGCGGAGACTCAGCGATAAAAAGAACACTCACTTCATCTGGTTTCCACGTTTTCTCAACATCAAACTTCACGTAAGCTTTCTCAGAAGCGTTAAGCCTATCGGAACTTGCCAGACCCTCATCTATGCAGCGCGTGCGAGATGTCTCCATTGGGCTGGATTCAATTCCCAGCGACTATATTAAAACCCATGTCTGCTTGTAGTCCTAGACAAAAAAGCATGGGTCATGCGAAAGCGGGCGCTACCATCCCGCTAGCTGGCAATTTCTTGAAAGGACGCAGGATTACATAAGGGATAAATTGGACCACGATTCGGAATAGTTCGGGAGAAGCTTGAGTTTGTGGGAAATTGAAGACTTCCGCAAATTGCCAGGGGCTTGTCCAGAGTGCAAATCTGCTGAAGGTTTTTGGTTCATCGCAAAGCGCGAATCGACCTTTCTTCAATGCAAGCACTGCGCCGCCATTTTGGAAGCATGCAAGGTCTTCGCCAACCTAAAAGAACCAAAACATTTTAAGTTAGTGATAAAACTGCACAGATAACTAGCGCAGTCCAAGTTGTTGTATCTGAGGTCTATAATGACTACGTGATTCTTTTGGTGAAGTAACTAATAGCGCGCTTCTCGTTCGACCGAGCAAGCCAGTATTTGGAAAGATGAGGCTATACTTCTTGTGGGCATTCATGAGGTGACTTTCGCGCGGGCTATGAATGGAATCATTGCACATACGAAAGTTGGGTTGAGCGATAACAAGAGATCTCATGGGCGGTTGCTTTTTCGACTCTTCTGATCGTCGCTTCTTTCACAGTGGATGCAAAGTACACTTTTCTTTTGAAGGGGTTAGCAGGGTAGCGCACGAATACGACTGGACATCCTTCATTCTCACAGGAGTACCTATCCTTGCCAGCATCTTTGGCCAATGGCCTTCCGCAATAAGGACAACTCGCTGTCATCAAATAACCGAATGTATAAATCCTCTAGTTTATTCTTATAGATTCTTATTCCATCAAGAATATTCCGTTTTTCGATATGTCCTGAACAGGAACCAAGTTCATTCGCTTAGAATGTAGATATTGTGACTTGGCAACTCTTGTTTCCTCCGAAAACTTGAAAAGAAAAAAGCGGACAATTAAGCTGATCTGCTTAAATGTCTCTCAGAAAACTCAAACTCGATTTCTTTGAAATACGCTTAGCGCGCGCTTTGGTTAGATACCTGAATTGATCCCTCGGGCCCGCGCTAATCCGTTTAACTAGCTGGTTAAATTTCGCCTTCTGTCATGTTATTACTCGCACGGTCAAAAAGGCGAAGTTACTCGCTGTTTCGGGAGAAATGCAGCTCGCACGTCCATTGTTTCCATCAGAGGCGTCGTATCCCAAAAATAGAAGTTCTTAAAGTAATCGTTTTGAATGTAGAATGGTCTGGGCGGGCTGCGGCAAAACTTTTATATATAAAAGTTTCCGAAGTTACTTGTAGATAAAAAGAGCCAAAATTTCGGGAGAACTATGTCAATTCCACCTGACATCGCTTGGCTAATTCCGGTTGTCCTACCATTCATCATAGGCTTGCTGGTAGGCGCTATAGTCAAGAAAGGTTTGAAACTTCTGATAGCCGTTGTCGCACTCATCATAGTCCTCGTCGCGACCGGAATCCTGAGCTTGACCTTCACCAGCCTTTTCGATGAGGCCATGAAGTTTTTGCCCAAGCTCTACGATGTCGGAAGCGGATGGCTTAACGTCTTACCTTATTCTTCCGTTGCGTTCCTGATCGGCCTCGCGCTAGGATTTCTGTTTGCCTGAAGTAGCGCGCGCGTTGGGACTTGAACCCGTTTGGGTTCAAATCCCTCCGGTGTTAGTCCGATAGAAGCCTGAACCCTTCAAGGCATTAGCCCAACCGAGATGTTTTTGTATTTTTAGCGCACGCCTCGCGAGGTTGGACAGTTTAATTCCTCGTTTTGATATATCGTCAACGCCTCATGGGAAAAAGCGCGCGCTAGCGTGTTCCTAAATTCTTTTGGGAAGTGGCTTGTGCTGCTCATTTTGCTCTTCAGTCATATTTGGGTCAGATGGTGAACCCGGGGGGAGGGTGTGAGCACGCAAACACCCACTCGAACC
>JBEKHN010000024.1:0-26101 GCA_050012255.1 Bathyarchaeia archaeon | reverse complement strand
TCCGTCTATGGATAGTGATGGACGTCGGGATACGATGGGCATCGTTCAGAAGGCGCAAATCAACTCTATCACACTTAAAAAGAGGAATTTAGGAACACGCTAGCGCGCTAAATCCAGTTAGAAACTCACGCTTGAGCTGAATCAAACCCTTTTCCTATTCTTTCATTCGCAATCTATGACTATTTCGAATTTCCTCAGGCAAGATTTGCACTTGTTTGATAGTTTAAGCCTAATTCCTCATTCAACGAAAAGAGTCCACGAAGCCTAAAATATGCGCATCAACAAGGCTTTCTGCATGAAGATACAAGTCGTAGGTTTGGGAAGTGTTGGCAAGAGTCTTCTCTCTCTCATAAGAGAGAAACAAGACACTCTGAAAGCTCTCGGAGTTGCACTGACAATAGTTTCAATTTCCGACTCGAAAGGAACGGCAGTGGATGAGAAAGGTCTAGATTTAGGAAAGGTGCTGAAGCATAAGGAGAATCGATGGAAAGGCGTCAGTCAATATGTCAATGAATACACGGCACCAGAGGCCATTAGAGACATCGAAAGCGACGTAGTCGTGGAACTGACGCCGTCGACCCCGTCAGGCGAGCCGGGCCTATCCCACGTTAGGACCGCCTTGATGAGGAAAAAGAACGTTGTCACGGCCAACAAGGGTCCTCTTGTCGTCGCATACAGCAGCCTCACGGAGCTGGCCAGGAGCAACCGTGTCAAGCTCCTTTACGAGGCGACGGTTGCAGCTCATGTTCCCATCTTCTGCCTGATTGATTCATGTTTCAGGGCTGATGAGCTTCTGAGTCTTCAGGGGATACTCAACGCTACAACGAACTTCATAATAGGCGAAATGGAGAAGGGCAGAGACTTCCAAGACGCCTTGAAGTATGCCATAGGAGCAGGGTGGGCCGAGACAAACTACTCTGACGACGTAGACGGAATAGATGCGGCCAGAAAAGTGGTGATACTTGCCAATTCGCTCTTCAAGAACGACGCGAAGCTGGAGAACGTGAAGGTGGAAGGAATAAGGAACGTCGGGCCGATGGTTGAGAAAGCTAAAGAACTGAAGAAGAGAGTGAAATTGGTGTGCGAAATCTCAAAGAGAGGAACTAAGCTTGAAATGCGTGTCGAACCACGGCTTGTACCGTTGGACGACCCTTTGGCCACAGTCAATGGAGGGCATATGGGGCTGAAACTTTCGTTCAAGACATCGCAGCAAGTCTTCGTCTCAGCACAGTTCTCAGGGCTTAGGCAGACGGCTTACGCAGTGTTGAACGATATAACCAAAATAAGTCCCATTGCAGAGGCTTGTTAGGCCACGAGTTTCCCGTATAGGCTGGCGCCCCCTTCTAGAATCGCTGAAAGGGGGAAGCTCCGCTTGAAAGAGAAACGAATAGTCTAAGTAATTGAACTTCTGATCTGTAGTAATCGCATCGACGGATGTTGGAGCTGCATTGAGACTCAAAACCCTGGTCACGTCCGCTTGGCCTTACCTGCACAGCACTCCGCACTTAGGCAACATGGTAGGTTCAATACTGTCCGCAGACGTGTTCGCTAGGTACTGCCGGGTGAAAGGTGAAGATGTTGTCATGGTCAGCGGTTCAGACGAACACGGCACGCCGGTGGAGGTTGAATCCATACGGCTAGGTATCTCGCCGAAAGAACTGACGGACAGGAACCACGCGAAGATTGTTGAGCTTTTCAAAGCCTGGGGAATATCCTTTGACAACTACACGAGAACGGAAAACCCTGTGCACAAGGAATTCGTTAAAGCCTTTTTGACTAAGATCTATGACAACGGGTACATTTTCACGCAGGAAACTGAAATGCTCTATTGTGAGAGATGTGGTCGCTTTCTCCCCGACAGGTACGTTGAAGGAAAATGTTCATACTGTGGTTATGAGCACGCTCGCGGAGACCAGTGCGAAAGCTGTGGGAGACTACTAGAAACAACGTTGCTCATAGACCCCCATTGTGCCATCTGCAATAGCAAACCTGCCTTGAGGACGACTAAACACTGGTACTTTGACCTGCCCAAGCTTTCCGAACGGATAAGCGCCTACCTTAGCAATAATGAACAATTAGCCAGCAACACAAAAAACTTCAGCATAAGCCTGATAAGAGAAGGTTTGAAGCCCAGAGCAGTAACGAGGGACGTCACCTGGGGAATTCAAGCCCCCTTCCCAGGGGCAGAGAATAAGAGAATCTACGTATGGGTAGAAGCCGTCCTAGGCTACGTGTCAGCGACGATCGAATACTTCAAGAACCGTGAACAACCGGAGAAATGGAAAGAGTACTGGTTTGACAAAGAAGCCAAAACATACTATTTCATAGGAAAAGACAACATCCCCTTCCACACGATAATCCTCCCTGCATTGTTGCTGGCCTCAGGCGAAGACTACAACCTGCCTTGGAACGTTTCAGCAACAGAATTCTTGCAGTTCAAGGGCGAAAAGGCTTCAAAAAGCCAGAGAGTAGGGATCTGGATTGACGAAGCGTTAGAACTCTTTCATGCAGATTACTGGCGCTACTTCTTAATGGCAACAAGGCCAGAAACGAAGGATTCAAACTTTTCATGGGACCTGTTCACTGAGAAGGTCAACGCTGATCTGAACGACACTTTCGGCAACTTCATACACAGAACATTAACGTTCATCAGTTCTCAGTTCGATAGCGCGATCCCCAAGGCTGAAGGTGCAGACGAAGATGCCGCGCAAATCCTGAAGACCCTTGAGGAAAAGACAGAAACAATCGCGAGAGAAATTGAAGCCTGCAAATTGCAGTCCGCAGCAAACACGATGATAAGCATCAGCAGAATAGGGAACCAGTATTTGAACGAAAAAGAACCGTGGAACCTCATCAAAACGGATAGGAAAAAAGCGGCGAACGTCATATATGCGGCAGCTCAAGTGGTCAAGGCGTTGGCAATTGTCTCAGCTCCATTCGTTCCAGTTGCTGCTGAAGAAATATGGAAGACACTCAACTTGTCCGGAAGCGTTCATCAACAGAAATGGGACGAAGCATTAAAGCCATTACCATCGGACCACAGGATTGCAAAGGCAAAACCGTTGTTCAGAAAAATAGAGGATAACCCCGAAGAGTTGGAAGAGAAGCTCCAAAAAGTCAGGAGAAGTCTGCAAATGCGGTCTGAAATCACGTTGGGGCTTTGAGAATTTGCGATTAAAGATCGACTTACACGTACACACCATTTATTCGGTCGACTCCCTCATCGGACCTGAAGAGGTTGCGTACTACGGCAAGAAAAGAGGTCTGGATGGCGTTGCGGTTACCGACCATGACCGACTTGACGGCGCACTTAGAATGTCCAAGGAAAAAGATTTTCTGATTCTGCCAGGAATGGAGATCACGAGCTCGGACGGCCATATCCTTGCGCTCAACATTCAAGATCCAGTGGCAAAGGGATTGACAGCAGAGGAAACTGTGGACAGAATTCACAATGCGGGGGGAATCACAATTGCGTGTCATCCAGGAGCCATGTTCAAAGGAAGTTTGGGCAATCATACGACTTCAATATTTGACGCCGTCGAAGTGATAAACTCATCCGCGATTCCTTTCAGGCACTCTGTAAAGCGCGGCGAACAGATTGCTTCTAGGCTTAAAATAGCCCGCGTAGCCGGCAGCGACGCCCATTACGGTCCTGAAATAGGCTGCGCCTACACGCTGATCGATGCTGATCCTGACGCCGATGACATTGTCAACGCAATAAGAAGGAAACAGTGCCAACCTTTCGGCAAGGCAATACCTCTAGCTGTGAGATTGAAAAGGGAGATCTCTGTCTTACGCAGGAGATTCGGGCTCGGAGAAGAAACATAGACAAAACAGAGAAGCGGAACGTCAACGGAGATGCACGTCAGGTATTCGCGCGGTTTTTCACAAGTGCCGAGTTCTCACCTATTTTTTGAGTCTTGAAGGCCGAGTTTGCCTGTGGGATGTGTCAGTTTTGGATATGTTTTGACGTCTGCAACACGGTTTATATTGGAATTTACGATATTCACAAGGATGATTAACATGAGCAAGAGGCTTCCAAGCAAAGAATTTCTTGCGCTTGCTGACCTACTGTGGCAAGGCGATGCTAAAGTGCTCTACCAGAATCCAGACAACTGGATCATCATTTAAGCAAGCGCGGATGCGTGTTCCTAAATTCGTCTGTGACGCAATTTGCTTTTCTGGCCTTGCGAGCATGCGGACGGTGATTTGTCTTGGATCGAACAAGCATCGCTTAGAGGGCGTAACGTGACTTAGCTCTATCGCAGTTGAAAAGGGCGTTTGGAGAAAGCGCCCACAGACCATTCAGGCTCTTGGGTTTTCCGTTTGCGTGTGCTCTCACTCTCCCTCCCTCGGGTCTACTATATTATCCAAATACATTTCAACATCAACCGGCTTGCTTTTTCAGCCTAACTCTATTACGCTTGAAAAAAGGGAATTTGGGAACACACACGCTTCTGCTCGACTTGATTTGATGGTCTTCTTCTTGGTCTTCAAGGTGCGCGATACTGTTGGTTCATATGGAAAACGAAGTGAAGCTATAAGCTGAACAACATGAATGTGATATTTGGGAAAAGAATGGGTTGGAAAAAGCATCTTGCAAAAAGGTATGTTCCTTCGTCGATGAAGTGGGAAGCCGTTTTGAAAGGTGTCGGGAAGCTGTACAGGGCTGTCTATGATGAAATGGATAAAAGCGGCGGCAAGACTGTTCCCGCCAAGACAATCGCTGATGCTTCATACAAAGTGGGCCTTGACTTTGGAAAAGACTTGAAAGGCATGCTTCATCTAGGTGGTCGCATGGAAGACATCATCACCGCTATGGACGTTGAGGATCAGATTTTCGGCATGAAAGCCGCAATAGTCGAGAAAAGCGAAAAGAGAGTCGTTTACCATTGTTATCGATGTGCTTGGCAAAAGTACTTCTTACCAAAGCTGTGTATTGCGGTTGGACAAGCTGAGAAAGGCATAGCGCAAGCTCTTAATCCCAAAGCCAAATATAATATTCTTCAAACGAGAACCATGGGTAAGGAATACTGCATTTTTGCCATTAAAGTTTAGAGTGCTATCCCCCAGAAGTAGAGTGAAAGACCTCTCAGCGTGGCCATGAGCACACTCGCACCTTTCGCCTTGACAAAGTTCGGGCTCACGTCCACGTTTGGATTCTCTTCAGTTGTCGCAGACCTAAACAGTCGGTGGGGGTGAGAACTCTATGGACTGAAGTGTTGTTGCTAATGACGAGGAGACAAGCTTCGTTCTGCTGGGGAAAGAAGGACATCGCACAAATATGACCGAACAATTTGCGCTTTCACAGAAGTACTTGCCTCTTTTTCCCTTGGCCATAGGCTCGCCGCACTTTGGACAGTCAACCATACTTTTGCCTCTAACACAAGAGCGAGAGTCGAGAAGGCATTAGAGCGTTATTTCAAACTAGGCAATATGACAAACATGGATATCCACACTGATGTCCTCAAAAAAGATGTTGGGCCATGCTTAGAGACGGCACTGAAAGAGCTATTTCGAACAACTGTCCTGTTACTGTGAATCGGTCTCCATTTGGTACAGATCTAGCTTTATGTCTATTGGCCTTTCAGGTTCTGCGTTTGGTTCCAAATTGAAAAGCTGTGGGGCTATTGCTCCAACGCTTCTTAGGCTGTTGGGCGAGTTCACACCTGTCATTACCAAGGTGACTTTCAGCCTGCCTTCTTGCTGTGGGTCCACGCTTGCACCCCAGATAACGAGGGCATTTCTGTCCATCATTTCTGTGACGATTTCGCCGACGTGGTTTGCTTCTTCAATGGTCATACGATTGTCACCAATGACGTGTATCAGGGCTCCAGTAGCCCCAGCATAGTCAACGTCCAACGATGGGTTTCTCAAAGCGTTTTGCACAGCCTCTTCTGCTCTGTTCGGCGCATCCGATTCGCCAACTCCGACGACAGCCATCCCGCCATGGGTGACGATAGTCTTGAAGTTTGAAAAGTCGAGGTTGATGAGGCTTGGTGTCGAGATTGTTTCAACAATCTCTTTTATCATGTTTGCCAAAACTTGATCCGCTACTCTAGAGGCTTCGCCTATTGGAAGGTTAGGAACAAGTTGCATAAGCTTGTCGTTGTCGATCACCACTACCGTGTCGCACTGTCTTCGCATTTCCGCCAAAGCCTTGGCTGCATGCCTGTCGCGGCCTTTTTCTTTTTTAAACGGCATTGTCACAATACCTATAGTTACTGCTCCTTTTCGTTTTGCAATCCCTGCAACGACTGGTGCGGCACCTGCACCTGTTCCACCGCCTAGCCCCGCGGTTATGAAGGCAATATCGATGTCTGAAAGTAGGTCTTCAGCACTTTTCTTGGACTCCTCGATCGCTGCCCTGCCTAGCGCAGGATCGCCGCCTACCCCTCGGCCCTTGGTGAGTTTTTCTCCAATCAAAATCTTCTGGCTGGCCTTTGATGCGTTTAGATGCGCAACGTCAGTGCTCATGGCAATGCACTGGGCAGAGGTCGCACCTGTGTTCATCAGTTTCGTCACAGTGTCGTTGCCTACTCTCCCAACCCCTATCACTGCAATACGACGGTAATCGGGTTGCCGAGTTCCTTGATCCGTCGTGTAGCGCCAAGTGTAGTTGAGGACGCTTTCGGTACGACGCATTTTAGTCAACCCGGTCCCTCCTCCAAAGCTCGTCGTTTATCAAGTCACGGATTGCAACTCTGATGGCTTCAGCTCTGTTTGGATAGAACCTTTCGAACACGAGTTGATCTAAGGCTTTCAGATAAGTTTCGGGCACGTAGAGTGTTATTAACTTCAATACGCATCTCCCTCTGTGTAGGCTATAAAATTCTGCGCAGACTTATACTTCCTTATAACATGCTGCAAATATGTTCCTAACATGTCAGCCTTTGGCTTTTTAAAGCTTGCCTAACTTCTCTCGCAGATTTCTGTAAATTCTCTAATGCCTGAACCCCTATGTTTTTATTCCTTGTTGAAGCATTCAAGGCATGTCGATGGAATGCTATGCGAGTTCTCGTGCGAAGTTTCGGTTGCTCCACAAACCAGGCGGACGGGGCGGTTCTAGCTGGGTGCCTGGCTGAGGCTGGGCACGAGCTGGTAGGTTCGGTTTCGAGTGCCGACTTGGTTGTTTACAACACGTGTGCTGTGAAGGGTCCAACTGAAGATCGCATGATCGAGGTTTGCAGACGGGTTCCTGAGGGCAAGAAGCTGATCGTTGCCGGATGCTTGCCGTTGATCGATCTTGAGAGGCTACTGGCGGAAGTGAAGTTTGATGGAGTTGCTGGTCCAGCAGCTGGTGAGAGGCTCGTTGAACTTGTGAGCGGTGTTCTAAGGGGTGAGAAAGTGATGGCTCTTGATGGAAGTTCAGATCGCAAGCCCGCGCTGACACTGCCCCGGCTGCAGCAGAGCTCGGTTGTAAGCGTCGTGCCCATTGGCTATGGTTGTCTCGGTTCATGTGCGTACTGTTGCGTGGTTTTTGCAAGAGGTCGCTTGCGAAGCTACGCCGTTCAGGAGATAGTTGAAAGAGTTGTAGAAGACGTGGGTCAGGGCTTTCGCGAGTTTTGGCTGACATCACAGGACACTGCGTGCTATGGAAGAGACGTTGGCACAAGCCTAGTTGAGCTTCTGGACTCCTTGTGCAGGGTTGATGGAGATTTCAGGGTTCGAGTTGGCATGATGACTCCGAACATGGTTATGGGTATCCTTGACGAGCTGGTCGACGTGTTTCGTGACAGAAGGATTTTCAAGTTCGTTCACCTGCCCGTCCAGAGTGGTGACGATCGAATCTTGAGACGGATGCGGCGATTTTATTCTGTTGATGATTTCAAAGGGGTCGTGGACACGTTTAGGGCTCGGTTTCCAGAGTTGACTGTTGCCACAGACGTTATTTGCGGTTTTCCAGGTGAGGGTAAAGAGGATTTTGAGCGCACTTTGCGTTTGATTGAGGAGACGAAGCCCGACGTAGTTAATGTGTCGAAGTTTTTTGCTAGACCGAGAACAGCTGCGGCTGAGATGCAGAGAGACTTCGTGTTTCCGTTCGAGATCAAACGCAGAAGCGGTATGGCAGCGGCTCTTGCGAGGCGGGTAGCTTATGAGAAGAACAAGCAGTGGGTTGGCTGGAGAGGTGACATCCTCGTCGACGAGATTGGCAAGGCGCCAGGTTCTTGGGTGGGACGCAATTTCGCGTACAAACCTGTCACGGTTAAGAGCGGTGACAATTTCCTCGGCAAGACGTTGAATGTAAGAGTTACAGACGTGTTTCCAACTTATCTCGCAGGCGAGATCGTTAAATAGACCGCTCGTTTCCTCACACTCGCGCGCTAGGTTTGGGCTACAGGTTTGTCAGGTCGAAATTTCCAGTTCGTGTGTTGAAGGTATCCATTTGTCAGTGTGACGATTTGGCATGTGCGTCGGCTGGGCTTGGCATCTGTTTGCCTTTTCATTTCATCTTTCAGCTGCTTCTCTTGTATTCTCAGTGAGCGCTACATCCCTGTGTTCGCGTTTTGGCCCCGTCTATTTTACCCTCCCCCTCCCCCCTAGGGTACTAGTACTGCACGTAGGCGTTGGGCAAGGCCTCTCTGACTTTGCGCGGGGTTGAAGGCGAGTACGTACTTGGGGCTTGGCTGAGAGTCTGGGCAGGGGTAGTAACTTTTTGATGCACTATGCGATCACGCCTTCTTCTGGTTTGATCCGCCATGCTCAGAGCTTGCTGAAACGCCTGTCCCTCTTCCCTAGCGTGTTGATCGTGACCCTATGTATTCATGTGAGACTTTTTGAACATGGATGATCGGTATGTATGTTGATGGGCTCATGTCCTCTGGTCGTGGGAAAGAGATTTTGAGAGGAATTTGCATAGTTCTACCAGGCCGCATTCGTCTGATGCGGGGTCATGCTGGGGGTTGACTGTTGAAAGCCGTCACTATGATTATCAGACAAACCAGTGTAAGCTGGGTTTTTCCCAGCGGTCTGCGACTTTCTTTCGGTGATGACGCTTCTATTCTTGATGTCATCAATGCCGTTGACCAGATGATAAGGGAGAAGTGCAGCGAGTTTTCAGTGAAAGGATTCAAGTGCCTCATGGAAATGGTCTATCATCCCGTCGAGGGCAGATTCTACAACCAAGTTGCAGTTTAAGCATACACGAAGTCAGGGATGTTCCTCAGCGTAAGAGAAAACCCGCGGATGCCTATCCCGGATGAAACAACGATAATTCTTGTTCCAGAAGGCGGATGCGCAACTGACTGGGAAGAACCGGTCAGATAAAGAGTGGAAAAAGGGGGAAGCTGCCTACAGCTTCTTGTACACTAGGTCAGTTTCTCTAGCGCGCTGCAAAACTTTTAAGCCGATGCTTTGCCCTGCTTCGGCCTTCTGAACGTCTTTGTGCTCGATCTGCATCGAATCGACAGGCTGCTCAAAATCCGTCGTTGGACCCTTTACAACTATGGTGTCGCCAACCTTCAAGGGCTTGCTGAGTTCGATGACGGCGACGCTGATCTTTGAGAAAAAATGCGTTATCCGTCCCACTTCGACGACGTTTTCTTCAGTCAACCGCTCATCCCCAAAAACAAAATAGTGATGAATAGACATAAATAACTTATCCCTCTGAGATTCTAACACCTGATTCGGAAAAGGAGCAGGATTCAGGTTTCATTCAAGGGGTTGGAAGCAGGATAAGGACAAGGAATTTGCACGTGTCTATCGCATCTCAAGCTTCGCTTAACCCTTCCCTCAAATGGAGGGCTTCCACACAGCACACTCGATCAAAGCGCGCACGCGTGTTCCTAAATTAGGTTGCGAAGTATCTTATGCTTCTCGTTTTGCTCGGTTTGTGTGTGTTGAGCGCAGCTAGGACTGTGAGTAGTTTGGCTGGTAGGCAGAGTTGGGCGGGGAACGTGATTTTGGCCAGTCCTCAGAGGTTGTGTTGGGTTAAGCCCGCGAGGTTCTTGAGTCCTCTGGAGACCCGTTTGACTCCGACGCGTTTCTTGTATGTCCTTCTGAGGTGCTCGGATCCGTGACTCCTAAATCTTCTGTCGATCCTGAGGACGCCCTTGATGCCCTTCTGCTGATTTCTGGGGTACGGAATGACCGGCACAGATCCCTGCCTGAGCGTTGCTTCCCTGAGGCTCTGTGAACCGTACTGTGGGTCAGCCACGCACGCGCGACTCCAAAGCTTCACTTGGCGTGACGCCTCCTCAAACAACTCAAGAGAGTCTCTCTTCTCGTTCTCGTTTGCCGGGGTCACGGTCATGGCGACGGGCAATTCGCTCTTAGCGTCCACGGCTAAGTGAAGCCTGAGCCCAAGTCTCTCGTCTTGACTGCTCTTCCAACCCTTGATTCAGGGTCGCTGTAGCCGTGCGGTCGTCAAGGCTTCTGCGGCTGTGGGCCTTGATGAACGTTGAATCCAACGCTAGTGTCTCGCCCCTGATTCTTTACTTCTTGACAAGCACTTCTATGGCGTGGTCAGCGATTCGCATCAACCTTTCAGGTCTAACCTTCCTCCTGAACCTGGACAACACTGCTATCCCGTATGGAGGCTCGCTTTCTTCTAAGTCACATATTCGCCTCAACCGCAGATCCTTCCACAACTGTCTCACAAGCATTCTGTCGCTCGAAACATGCCTCATCCTTCTCGGCAGATGCGCCTTGAAGACGCCATGCGGCTTCCTCGGCGGCCTGCCGACAAAGCCTTCCACGTGGTAAGACTCATTAAGCACTGGCTCAACAAAGGATAAATCGACCTTGCCAAACAAGGTCTCAAGAGTCTCGCATCCCTTCATTGATAAACTCCAGAAAAGAGGTACGGGACTCAACTTATTGCGCTTCAGCGGATTTAGGAACACGCATGCGTGCACAGATCATTGAGGCTGAGTCTGCATTATGGGAGGGCGTGAACAGAAACCGTGGGTGAAGAAGATGATGGCTGATTCATTCAAAACTCTTTTATCACCGCGCATTCATCTGGAGTTTAGAGAGAGGACAGTCGGATTGTTGCGGAAGACTTTTTCTATCTTAATGTTGTCTTTGCTTGTAATGAGCATGTTGACTTTGGGGTTTGAGACTCAAACGGTTAAGGCGGGACCGCGGACTTGGACAGTGGATGATGATGGACCAGCAGACTTTTCGAAAATACAGGACGCCATAAACGCCGCAAGTGATGGAGATACTATTTTTGTGCACAACGGGACTTACTATGAAAACGTGCGGGTAAACCAGACAGTTTCTCTTGTCGGAGAAAACAGGGATAATACGATTGTCGATGGAAACAGAACAGGAGAAAGGGGAACAATATGGCTTGAGAGTGATAATTCTAGCATAAGCGGATTTACAGTGAGAAACGGAGAATACGGTGTTGTTGTGTGGTGGTGGGGATTACTTCCGGCGTTCACAGGCAGTAGAATAGAAGGCAACCAAATCATAGACAATCTTTATGGAGGTATTCTGCTACGAAGTTGTGCAAACAATACCGTCTCCGACAACATCGTAGCAAACAACACGTTGTTCGGCATCCATCTTCGCAGCTCTGCTAATAACATCATAATCAACAACACTGTTTTGAACAATGGACACGGCATAACCCTTGAAGGAGATACCAACGACAACATACTTAGAAACAACAACATGACCGACAACACATACAACTTTGGGCTTATTCTAGGCGGACAAACACCACTCTTCGCTGGGGGCGATCGGCCCGCGAGACATGGAATTGTCAATGACGTAGACTCTTCCAACACAGTGAATGGAAAACCCGTCTACTGCTGGGATAATCGAAGTAATGAACATATCCCAGCTGATGCTGGATACGTATGGCTGAACGAATGCAACAACATCACGATAAGTTCCTGCAGTTTATCAAACAACCTCCAGGGGATACTGCTTCTCTTTTCAAACAACACTTCGATAATCAACAACAACATTACGAAGAGCGCTTACGGCATATACGAATGGATATACAGCAACAACAACACTGTCGTTGGGAATACGCTTGAGGATAATCTGAACGGCATCTACCTGGGAGAGTTCACAAGATTTACGACGATGAGGAGCAACAATATCAGCGGCGGACAAGAAGCCTTCGGTGTATCTCCATATGAATACCAGCGCGAATTCGCCGTACGTGATCTCCTGACAAATGATGTTGATACGTCTAACACTGTAAACGGGAAACCAATAGTCTACTGGACAAACCAGCACGACATGAAGGTTCCAACAAACGCTGGGTACGTGATGTTAGTTGATTCAGCAAACATCCTAGTCGAAGGGTTAAACCTGTCGAATAACGTTCAAGGCGTGTTCGTTTCAGGATCAAACAGCACAGTAATCGCAGAGAATTCGATAACAAACACTACATACGGCATCCTCGTGAGGGAAACACCCGCGCAGGGCGCTTCCTCTCTGTGGACTACTATCAAGGGAAACACTGTGACGGACAACGCTGTTGGCATGTTTATACTCAGCGATTACACGACTATATCGAATAATACGGTGCTCAGAAACCCTACTGGAATATACGCTGTCGCAAGTAGCAACTTCATTTCCAAAAATCGGGTGGCTGAGAGTAGCGTATTCTTGACTGACTGGTGGCAGCGAGGGCTCGCGCAAGTCCCGAGGGAGATGGATGTTTTCTATTATCCAGAAGTGCCGTGGCAGGTATGGATATATGGAGGCGGCATCACCATTATGGGGAATGGGGGCGGTGGCAACCGTATTTGCGGCAACATCGTGACGGACAGTGACTTTGGGGGCATAACTATCTATAGCGATTCGCAGGCTAACCTGGTTTATGGCAACACGGTGATAGATAATAATTACGGTGGCATTTTTGTCGGTTTTGGGAACATCGTTTTCCACAACAACTTCATCAACAACACACCCTATCAAGCGAGAGCAAGTCACTTGAACCTTTGGTTTATGGGTTACCCGCAGGGTGGAAACTACTGGAGCGACTACAATGGCACTGACGTGTACAGTGGTCCCTATCAAAATGAAACCGGAAGCGACGGATTAGGAGACAGTTGGTATGTCATTGACACACTCAATTTTGATCCCTACCCACTAATGCAACCGTACGTTCCTATTTCTGGAGACCTGAACCAAGATGGAATAGTAGACATATTTGATGCGACGCTTGCAGCATTGTCATTCGGATCCTATCCTGGCCATCCCAGATGGAATCCTGAAGTAGACCTTAACGAAGATAATGTCATAGACATCTTTGACATCATCATCTTAGCCATAAACTTCGGAAAACACTGACCCATAATATTGGCAGACCACTTCCTAGAACATTACCCATAGCCTCCCTTCTTCTCTTGGCGATAGCGGATAAGAGAACCAAGAGACCGCAAAGTGAGTTATTACCGCGGGAAAACTCGCACGCGCTAGCTGTTTGCGCGCGCGCAAGGAAGAAACTTTTTGTTTCTACGCTATTACCTTACTTAGTTAATAGCGCGCGCGTCAGCCTTTTAAGGTGGATGATATTCCGTTCTAGAAGATACTTTCTGAAAGCTTTTAACTGACTTCAGTTGAGCTTTTATGCAGGCGACGACAAGAAGAGGTACCGGCTTTGATCATGTCAAAATCAAAGATTCTAGTATTCACATTTTTTTTGTTGTTCTGCACGTTGATGCCACTGGCAAATGCTGCACCTAATCAGTCAATGTTCTTTGTGAAGGTATATGCTGCTCCTGAAAACTTTAGAGGCAAAGTAGAATTCAACGAGAACTTGTTCATACTTGATGGAACTCAATGGGGCTTTGTGACGGATGAGTTCGGCGATCAATATGGCAATCATCGCATTGGAAGAGTAGACTTGACCATTATGCTTGTGGCGAGGCTGGGTCCAAATGGTTTGTATGATGCTCAAGGAACGAGTATAGTGCAATTCGTGATAACATTCGATAACGGCAGGATCGTAGAAGGAGTGGCAAAGGCACGCATCGTGCATCCGACAATTGACGGCAACCAGATTGTTGAAGGCCAGTTCGTCGGTCATGGTGATATGCACGTGGTTGGAGTACTGCAAAATATCGAAGTAGGAAGCGGTTTTGCGCTGAACGGTTACTCGTGGTGAAAGAAATGAACAAAGACCGTATCTCAATTGCTACACTATGCATTCTTCTGATTTGTATGATGTCACTGTAGCGCGCGCGCTTCCTAAATTCGTTTGCAGAGTATCTTGTGCTTCCGGCTTTACTCCGTCTATGGATAGTGATGGACGCCGGGATACGATGAGCATCGTTCAGAAGGCGCAAATCAACTCTATCACACTTAAAAAGAGGAATTTAGGAACACGCTAGCGCGCTACCTGCCCATGACAAAGAAAGAAAAAGAGAGAAAGGGAAGCTAGGGCGCTCTAACCCTTACGGAGTGTATGAATTGGTTTGCAGCATGTAGAGTGCCCATTGCGCCGCCTGGACCTAGAGTTACGTCAGTGAGAGCCCATACTATGGACAGCAGCGGAGAGCCGTCTGGTTTCAAAAGTATTGCTCCGATTCCCCAGAATTGGGAACCAGGATCACCCATCAGACATGCAAGAACCGCGGCTTTTCCAGATACTTTGTGAACCCCTGTGGAATCTTTGTATAATCCCTCGTAGGACATCGATGGAGTCAATGATCCCCCTGGCAGAGCTCCTGCAAAGAACCAGTCTGCGTCATTTAAGTTTGCAAATAGCCCGCTAACTTCGCCTTCTGAGTAGAGGTGTGCAGTGATCATTTGGCCCTCCCCTCTTGCGGAAATCGCACCGACCGCATTGACACCATCATTTGTGATGTAGTATGGGAATGGGACGTCTTGGCTTGGTGGAACTTCGGTGGCCAATGCGGAGCCGCTGATTGCAATCGCGCCTCGCGCTATGAAAAATGCTTTTGGTGGTTGAGGACCGAGGATACTCTCAATTAGCACCAGGCATTCCCCTGTAGCAACCGCGTTGAACTTCAGTGACACTTGTTCTGTCTGAGCTTTGCATGTTGACAGAAGAGTTGTGGGCATCAGTATAGCAAGCACTAGAGTCAAAGTCAACAATTTGAGTTTCATCATTGTTTATGCTCCTTTATGCAAGTTGGTTTTGTTTGGACCCATACTTAACAGATATGGTATTTTCTTCTAGAACTTCTCTCCTTCGAGTTGCGCCCGCGCAATTATGGCCAATTGAAATAGGGAAAGTAAGAATGGAAATCTCGGGGGATTGACCTTTACTTGGATCATGCGGCCCTGAGGATGAACAATGACTTGCGTGCCGGTAAGCGTAGCTGTTGTGTTACCCAGTGTGCCACTCGCGCGCGCTTTCTAGTCTTTCTCGTAGACTTTCATCACGGCATCTTGGTAGGCTAGGGTGAGGCCTGTGTCTCTGTTGTCCAGAAGCCTGGAGATCATTGTGTTCATTCCAGCATCGGTGAATGTGTAAGTAGAATTCTGGTACGTTACGTATTGAGTGGGCGGATCCAACCCGGCGACTTTGTACATCCAGGATGATTTGAGCAAATCATCCTTGTAAACGACAACATATGTAGCACCATATTTCTGCATAGTCTGCAACGTCTCGGTAGAATTGCTTGTCGTCAGGGCCTTGGCGATGTCCACGATCTTTTCGTTTGGATCAAACTCGGTTACTTGAGAGCGCCACGGCTCTGCAATCATGTTTATCCACTCGTGTGAGGGATTTCGAGCGACGACGCTTCTTTCGGCGTAGCCTTTGATCATGTGGCCATAATCCCACCAGCACAGAAACACTGCGTTTTCGGGTGTGGCATTCTTGATCCAATCCAAACCAGTCCTCATCTGAGGTTCAAAAATTATGAAACCCGAATGGCTTCCAGTTTCATCTGTATATTCCATTTGGGCTCCACTGCTGTTGAAGAAACTGAGTGTAACATTGTATTTGCCACCCACGTGTTCAGTGCTTGTTGGCAATTCCTTACTCTTCTGTGTAAGGCTGTAGTAAGAAACAGCTCCAATGACAACTGCAGCAACTACAATTATCGCAATGACTACGGCTACTAGTTTGTTCATCCTGCTCCACCCAAATATTCAGGCATCACATTGAGCATTGTATTCAACACTCATTTATTGCGCGCGCGCTCTTGAGTCTTCACACGGTGATAGAGCACACGGATGACGTTGCTCGACTGCAATTACTTCGTGACAAGCCTGTTTTGTTGATCAAGGGAAAGGATTCGGTCGGAGAAAACCCTGGCATAGTGGACTTGCTTTCGAAGGTGTTGGAGTCAAATCCCAAGGTAATCATTTTGCCCGATGGACATGCTTGTCACATAGTGGCCCAAGACCAATTCATTGAAGAACTCAAAAAGCTCATAGCCAGTGCACATTAGCATGAAGCGCGCGCTATACCGCCCGAATAGTTGCGGCATTATGTGTACGTGCGACGGAAAATCTAAAATGCTGAAGCATATACAATCAAGTGGGTGTGATAATGTTATTCGTTGTATTAGCCAAGATGAGAGGAGCAGTTGACGAGGAATTCAGTAAGAAATCTGAAAAGTTTATGAAACATCCGCCTGCAGGCATTAAAATACATCAGGTTCTGAACACGCTTAGGCGATACGACATGGTGATACTTTATGAAGCTCCAAGCGAAAAGGAAGCTATGATGGCCGGAATGATGTTCTCTGACAAGGCTGCAACAGAAACACTGGTTGCCATTCCACAAGAAGAAGCAAGAAAGTTGCGAAGATAAAGCGATCTTCGTATTTCCAAACGTCTGAAAACCACGCGGCCAATTTTCTGAAGAGGGTTGTTTTCCTTGTCAATCGTGAAAAATCTTCAGGAGGAAGCTGTTAAGAATTTCCAGCAAAGGCCAGCCAACTTCCCTGAAGGTCGGCCATACAATTGTTGTGAAAGCGTTCTTCTTCCGCTTGCTGAATTCTTAGGTGTCAGATCAGAATTGATCCCGAAGATAGCCACTGGTGTTGGTGCTGGTTTTTCGTTGAACGGACTTACTTGCGGATCAATATCAGGCGTAGCCATGGCCATCGGAATCAAGTACGGTAGAAAAAGCAATGTTGAAAACCCACAAGCTACTTGGTCAAAGGTGGACGAGTTCATCAGAGTTTTCAAGGAAAGATTTGGAGCCACATCATGCCGAGAGCTCACTGGTCTTGACATTAAGACTGCTGAAGGATTCAAAGAGTATTACAGAAGTGTGCATGACTATGCATGCACAGAACGAATTAGGTTTGCCATCGAAAAAGCCACAGAACTTCTCAAGTAATCAAAACGCCCCGGTCGCTCGATCGAAAAATAGACTTTCTGAAATAGTTGAACCTAGCTCAATCTATCGCATAACATCTATCGCATAACATCTATCGCATAACCAGATTCTGGAAACATCCAGAAGATTGACAAATGTAAAGTCTGTATACAAAAGCATCAACGAGGTACACTAAAAACGGAGGTTATGGCGCGCGCGCCATACAAGTGTATAAGGTTTCATAATATGAAATTCACATCGAAACTATGACCTAGAGAAAAAAGAACTTGCCATTCCTTCACTTCAACTGTCCTCTCACGGTCGCATCTAGGTCACATCGGCAAATTCCTTTTAGCTTTCAAAGGTGCGCTTTCCATTAATCAGGAAGGGGCGAAACCGTTGGCTGACTGTTGCTTGACAAGACTCTACGATATGTGCGGCACTCGTATTCAGGGAGCAAACTATCATTGCCCAAAATGCAATATCTGTATCTGTTTTGGTTGCGCATTGAAAATGATGAATGGAGAGAATTATCCGGTTAGGTGTCCAACGTGCGGCGCGAAACTTGATTGACTGAAGCGCGGTGCGCACTCAAGAGCGAGCTCTGGCCTCGTATTGTATCTCCATTATGCCTTGCTTGTCAGGGTGACGAACAGATATAACGGAACAAGCGCTGTTTTCGCAGCTGTACCTAGCCTCGCCCTTGTTCTTTTTCAATGGTTTCCCGCATTCTGGACAATTAAGCACGAGCGGCCGATTAGCCATCTTCAAATTTCCTCTTAGATAACTATAGAAAATGATGTAATGTGTGTTATGAATCTCAGATAGTGACGGGAACTCTAGCGCAGTGGGAGGCGCTGACAAAATATAAGCGCGCGCGTTGGTTAAAGAGAAAGGTTCTTAACGGCCATTCAAGATTTGTCTGTGCCCGCGCGCGCTACGGAGAATGATGAATTGTATCATGAACTCTCAGTACAGAAGTTCACGTCTTACGAGAGTGATAAGCCAGTGGTTTCTCCGTGCCTCTTCTAGAGTTGGGCTTACGGGTTTACCCTTCCAGATTCGGGCCCTTCTTGGTCTTGGGTTTGTCTTTTCACTTGGGAGAAACATAGCTTTCCCCTACTTGGCAATGTTTCTGACCGGAAGCAGAGTGAACGGGGGTCTACAGTTTGACCCATCGCTCATTGGTTTCATGATAATGATTGGCAGTCTTGCAAACACGTTTGCTCTGCTCGTCACTGGCAACTTGTGCGACAGGTTTGGAAGAAAAAGGATGCTGATTTTCTCGATGATCATCCTAGCCGTTTTGACTGCTTGTTTCGCGTTTGTCACCAGCTACGTCGAGTTTCTACTATTGTATGCTGCCACAGGAGTCATTGGAGCTTTCTTTGATCCGGCCCAGAGCGCCATGGTCGCCGATCTTGTGAACCCTGAAAGACGCGAAGAGGTGTATGGGTTGAGTTACATGATCGGTAATATCGGTACGATGGTGGGGCCGCCGATCGGTGGGTTCATCGCAAGCACGAACGGTTATCCTGTACTTTTTGTTTATGCCGCCGTGTTTGCGGCGGTTGCTGCAGGTGGGCTCGTCTTGTCAATCAAGGAGTCCTACACGCCTGAGGAAGGTAGCGGGGTGTCTGTTGCCCAGTTTGCAGGAATATTCAAAGACAGAGTCTTCGTTCTCTTCTGTCTGATGGGTGCGCTAACGAATTTGGTTTACTCGCAGCTGTACGGGTTGCTGTCGGTCTACACGCAGTACGTTGGGTTTGAGCCTTACATTTTCGGCGCATTTTTCTCAGTCAACGGAGCGATGGTTGTTGCGTTGCAAATACCGATTAGAAAAGGAGCTGTGAAAATAGGGGCTGCCAGAGCTTTCATAGTTGCTCAGTTCTTGTATGCCTTGGGCTTCACGTATTTCATGTTTGCTGTAAGCTTCGCTCAGTTCTTGATAGGCGTCATCGTACTCACGCTGGGGGAGATCACGTTTGTTCCGGCTAGCTCGGGTTTTGTCGCCAACCTTGCACCTGCCGACATGAGGGGACGGTATATGGCGATTACTGGGCTATTCTTCGGAATAGGCGGGGCAGCGGGTTCGCAGATTGCTTTTTCTTTGTTTGCTTCGTTGATGGATAAGAAGTTTGTTTGGGGAGTCCTCGGACTGATTGGGTTCGCAACTCTGGTTGGTTATGCGTTTCTTGCCAAGATGGCAGGCAGACGCAAGCCTTCGATATAGCGCGCGTATACAAAGCATCAACGAAACACAAAAAAAAGGAGGCGCGCGCGCTGGCGTAGCGAGTGAAAGTGGATGTCTAGGAGCCGGGGATTCTGTAGCTTAACAGCCAATCTGCGCCTTGACCGGGAAAACATTGCTTTCAGACTGTTCAAGGTGTGACCGCCGAACACGTGGACATCGTTTTTGGGCATTGCGCCTAGCATATCGCGCGCGCTATGCCCTGTCTAGTGGTAAGTCGCAAGTGTAACCAGCCCCGTGAAGGCATCGGTTTGAGGGGTAATAGCTATCATCTTCCTGACTACATGCCTGCTTCCATAGAGAAATTTCGCGAATGCCGGCACGTTCTTGAAGGTGTTTGCCTCTTCGACGATTATTATCCAATCAGCGCGCGCGCTACGACAGGTGGCTATGACGTGTATTCTTCTCCTGCCGTTGTTGGTGGTCTGATCTACGTAGGATCAGGGTATTGGAATGATGGGAAGGTTTACTGCCTGAACGCTACTACCGGATCGTATGTTTGGAGCTACACGACAGGTTACTGGGTGTATTCTTCTCCTGTTGTAGTCAACGAAGTAGTTTACGTAGGATCAACGGATGGCAAAATCTATGCTTTCGGTCCTTCATCAGCGAACCATGACGTATCAATTGAGGGAGTCATCACTTCAAAAAGTGTTGTTGGAAGCGGATGTTCCATGAGTATCAACGTTACAGCCGCAGACGTAGGCGACTCCGCTGAAACCTCCAATGTTACAGCATACGCCAACACAACCATCATAGCATCACAAAACGTCACCCTGTCAAGCGGAAACTCCACCACCATAACCTTCACCTGGAACACCACCGGCATTGCTAAGGGCAACTACACGATAAGCGCCTACGCTTGGCCTGTTCAAGGCGAAACAAACACCGCCGACAACAACCTGACGGGCGGCACGATCTACGTGGGCATCCCCGGCGACATAAACGGCGATGGCACTGTGGACATCTACGACGCCATAATACTGGCTGGCGCCTTCAACTCCAGTCCAGGCAGTCCAAAGTGGAATCCTAATGCAGACATAAACGGCGACGGCACTGTTGACATCTATGACGCCATAATACTTTCAGGCCACTTCAACCAGCACTACCCATAACCCTGTCTTGACAGCAGCCAAACCAAATCGCACGCGTCAATGGGTCATCGTGGATCAGCTATCCGTCAAAAAGACGCAGCTTTTTCAATATGGAGGTGCTGGGAGATGGGGTTGAAACACGCTAAAAATTAGCGGGTTATCGATTGACCGCGCGCGCTTACAGATTAATGACTAAAGAAGTGTGAAACAGTACTAGCATTGCTGTTTTTCAACTATGGCTCTTCAGTCCCTTCAATTGGTTCTTGCGGTTCATCTTGGTCTTCATCGTCATCTAGCCACGGTTCATCATCGTCAAAATTAGGTTCTTCAATCATTCTCATCGTCTACCTATAACCGCGCGCAGCCTACTATTTAATGTGTGAACCGTGAACCCGATCTCGGGCGCACGCTCAACATTAACTTGATCCTGAATCTATACTTGACAACTGACGCATAATAATCCTTAAAGATTTCATGTATGTTCTCACTACGCACTGGAAAGGCATGGAGGTGGAAAAGAATGACAGATGAAGATGAAGAAGAAGACTTCGAAGAAGAAGAATGGTAAATTATGCGCGTTCCTAAAGTGCGCGCACCGGAGCCGCCTGAACCTCAGGCTCCAAATCCAGCAATTTCAAATAGCCGCAGATAACATCAGCAGATATGCCTGTTCTGCGAGAAAGCTCACGAGCACCATGAAGTTCATGTCTTGCTTCCTTCAGTCGCTGTGGAAACTGGTGAAGGAGCACGGAAGCCTGGAGCTTTCTCTGTAAACGTGTTGCTGCATTTGCGGCATTCGTATTCATCTCCTTTAGATGTTGTTTGGCGATAGTATGTATCATCAGAACCGCAGCTTGGACATTTCAGCAATTAGCTCACCTATTGCAACATCTGTGGTTTGCCTTATAGCTTTTCGCCGACGATTTCCCGACGGCGGTTTTGACCCATCTCCTTAATCATTCACCGTGTAATTCTCCACAGTGTTAACGTTGATGATGGCAGTAGCAAAAGTCGCTGCGTTGAGCAAGCGCGCGCGCTTGAGGTCCGGTTCAAATCCCAGCGGCATGCAATCTAACAGAAAAGGGAAATTTCGGTATAAATTACAGTCTGGGAACGGCAACTCCCGCGTACGACTGTTTCCAAGTTTCAGTCTATTCCAGACTGCTTTGTAGCAGAGCGCGCTAGCGTGTTCCTAAATTCCTCTTTTTAAGTGTGATAGAGTTGATTTGCGCCTTCTGAACGATGCCCATCGTATCCCGACGTCCATCACTATCCATAGACGGAGTACAGCCGGAAGCACAAAATACTCTGCAAACGAATTTAGGAACAGGCATGCGCGCTGGAAAACAGAAAAAGAGGAAAGCGGCTGGAGATATCTCCTCTCTTGCAGCGCGCGCGAAGAGGTGAAGTTCAGCGTAAAGCCAAAACATAAAGGCTCATTCACTGTTGGCTCGGGAATTCTGTACCTCGATGAAAACGGCAAAGGCAAGTCACATCAGCCTGAGCCGCTAACGATCACAGTGAAAGAACTTGGAATAGAAGGGTGGATCACGGGAGAAGCATAGCCGACAAACCAGTCTTGCGTCTGCTTAGATTCGCGACAAATGTCTTCCAACATACACGAGAACAAGAACAGGTTCACGGGAAAGCCTTTTGCTTAAGGCGGATCAAATCTCTTTGCGTTGCTTTTGTTTTGTACTTTGCAGCACCCTCGAGTTCCCTCAAATAATTTCTACCCCTCTGTGAAAGTCTAAACCTAATCCCGATGCCTCCTTGTCCCCACATTTCTGTTAACCATCCTCTCCTGACGAATCCTCTCATCGTCTGCTTGGAGACTCCAAAACGTACATGAAGGTCAAGAAATGGCAACGGCTCCTTCGATAAAGCCTGAAACAACTGATGCCTTCTGGCCTGAGAAAGCTGCTCAGGTTTTTCAACGCCTGACTGAATCTCTTTTTCGGAAAGCGATCGATTAGACTTGTGCATTACCAGCCTGCGCTTATCAATCAACGCTGACAGAAAGTTCGAAGCTCCAGACCCATTTCGCACAGAATCTTCCTTCAAGACATTGGAGCCGTTCACATTTCTGTTCAACAGGTTTGAACTGTTTTTCGGCAGCTTATCTAAGCTTATGCCCGGAGACTTTAAGGGGTCAGCCGAGAACGAGTTCGAGCCCAGATTTGCTGGAATCCCTCCAACCACTCTTGCCTCCGCCGAGTTGTAGCCGAAAAGCCTCTGGGGCAAATCAAAAGAATGACGAGGCTTTTTCGAACCATCAAAATGATTCACAAGATGTCTTAACCTATTAGCCCCCTCAACATTCGAAATACCCAGAGCCTTTTCCTTTGAGAGTCTTTCCTCTATGCACGAGGACTTGCATGTTGTTTTCAAAAATCTCTTGCGGCCAGATTGTGGCATATGAATCAATCAAATATGCGTTTTAGCGCTTATAAAGTTGCTCACACCGTGCATTCGCAACATTGTCCCCGGGGTGTAAAAGGTTCTAGAGGGCAGTTTCCACCGGGGTCAAAACATCCTCCGTAGTCACATACCCGAAAACTGCTTCCGTCAAGGATAGCAGGACTATGTGGACTGCGTTGAAAGGTTGGCTTGAATACTTCGTGACTTTATGAAGTGAACCCCACGCTTGATAGAAAAATGCCCAATAAACAACCTGCAAAACAGCTGCAACTGAGAAGAACGCCACTGACCATGATGCTAGCATGGGATGAAAGCCCAGAACAAAAAGCAAAACGGACATCATGATCATGAAAGGAGAAATCAGTAGCATGTGACGCTTCTTCTTTTCGATGACAGGCTTCCTCTCGCTGTAGGCTTGGTCGACGTGTAATCGAACCTTCTCGATTCGTTTGCACAGCGCATTCCAATCCTTCTGAAACCCTTTAATCCTGCTGGGAATAGCCGCAAAATTCTCAGTATTCACACGCAACGCCGCGTCCAGATTTCCAATCTTGAAACCCGCAAAGCCTTTTGCCTCGTCCTTCAGCTGTGCCAGACTTTCATTCATCTTACCAAGTTGTTCCTCAGTCTTTTTCATGTGTTTGTTAACCAGCTCCTGAGTTTCATCAAACATCGAAAGATCTTTTGACAGAACTGCCAGTTCTGCGATGCTCATTTGCTTTATCTCTTCAGCACCGGGCAGACGGGCCCTGGTAATGGTTGAAAGTTTAAGACACGTCTCGCACAGTAGATTGTCCACGTAGCCGGACCACGTGTACGCGATGAATACAGGCGCAAGTGCATCCATCTTATTTTCAACCTGCTCAGTCCTACCTACGAAAACAAATCGACTCTTGAGGGGCTCAAACACGCTCAGACACTGACACACATCTGGTCTAGCAAGCCCTTCCTTTACACCTATTTCAGTTTCAGTTGCCAGAACCATGAGTGAATCATAACCGTAAACGGTGCGTTTCTTGAAGTTCTCAGTGTCACGGTACAGGTCAGTTAGAGTCATATCTTCAAGAAGCATAGATGGAACCAGCTCCTTTTCAAATTCATATTCCTGTGAAGGCTGCACCTCAATGGTCCAAACCGTACCGCTAGCTGATTGCAGAAGATACAACAGAGTTTCTTTCTGTGCATTTTCACACGCTCTAACAATATTGACAGCAGTGGAATTGCCGGCATCGACTGATTCAACTGCAAGTTGTTTGAGATTGTTCGTGAAGCCAATCTTGTTCGGGGCATAGACGCCCACCGACCTTTGAATCGTGTCCTTATGGCCTACGACAAGCTTCTCGTAGGTCGAGTTAAATTCATTTTCAATCCGTCTGAGGTGTTCCTTGATTTGGACTAGGGCCAGACTTGTGCCACCCATTCTAAGTATTGCAAGACATGAGCGCCCAGCCTGCTTGATCTCATATTTTGGCGTGAGCCTCTTCGCAATCTTTTCCATTCTTGACCTTAAACGACCAGAGAGCGATTCTGGAACCCCTGGTGGGAGATAAGCAAAAACAGCCAAGTTCCTGTCATTGATGGCTTCAACCGTCAGGGGTTTCACCATCGCTTTCTTCATTGCAGCCGAAAAGGCGAAGCTGTATCCTGTGAGCTGCATTCCAAAATAAAGCGTGGAAACAGCGGCGATCACGACTGCTGCTAATGGTATCGCCTGAGAAGACAAGATTGCTCCGCCAATGTTTGCAAGGGCAGCCGTCACGTCTTGACCCATATAAACTAGGAAGATTGACGTTTGAAAAATGATATATGCTATCCAACCTACTGACACAAGTCCGAATAACAGAAAAACCCTCTTCTTTCCATTGTTCAGGCTGGAAGCCTTCGTCTTCACGGGTCTTCTGAAAACTCGTCTAATAACAGACCCCAAATACCCATATGAGTCGTGGCGAAGGTTCGGCATGCTCACAGCATCTGAAAGTATGTAATAACCATCAGTCTCAAAGGGCGGAGCAAAGTTCATGAGGGACATTGAAAAACAGTAGAAAGCCACCATCAAAACGATGTGAGAGGCAAATCCTGGAATCTGAACAAAGAGATGAACAAAAACAAGAGCAGTCCCGATCAGCAGAGTGGAAACGTTTCCGGCCAAATAGACCTTCATTCTTTCACCTCTGCTCAATCCCCAAGCATCGGTGGTATCTGTATAGAACATGGGACCGAAATAGAATAGGCCTGTTCCCATTTCACCAGCTTGACCGCCGTAATGCACAAGAGTAATTGCATGAGCGATTTCATGAATCGCAATCACAGGAGCCAACGCTGCAAAATAGTAGAAAAAGAAGCCTACTACCGATGATCCCAAAATTTCAAAATTCGCCTTCTGCCCATAGATGGAAACGAATTCACGAGCAAACAACACTGCGCCTGCAATGATGAACGCAATTGTCGCCCAGAGCAACCATCTCTTGAAGATTGGACGTATACGAGAATGAAGAGAGTGGATGAAATTGTGGCTATTTCTAATCAATGTGAAATCCATTTCAAAAGGCGAAACCACTTTGAATCTCTTCTTCTGTTTCTGCTCAAATCTTTCCTCCAGAAGGTTTGCATCAGCAAGAAACAGAAGGTTTTCAAAAACAGTTTTCTCCCGCACTTCTGATTTCTGCCGCTGCACCTCTTTCACAATTTGGCTAACTGTCCTCTTGCCATCTGTCAAATTCCAGATCAAGTTCGTTAGCTCATCAAGGTCATAGTACGTTCCCGTGGCATGGTTCTTCATCAAATGTGAGGTTCTTCCCTCGACAATCGTTGTCTTCACGTTCACCTTCGGCGACTGCACAGGTATGAACTTCGGATTGTACAGGATTTCGTACATCACATCTGTTTTGTCTGCAACAGCCGCGGCCATGTTCGCCCCCCTTCACTATGAATGAAAACAGACAAAAAAATGTATGCTTTGCGACGCACTCGCTCATTCGAGTCCACACGCCGAATGGGTTGCGAGGGGTACCTCGCAACATCTATGTGAGCGACCTAGTCTTAGCCGCCGATTTAGCCATTGACAGTGCCCTAGTCTTAGCCGCCGATTTAGCCATTGACAGTGCCCTAGTCTTAGCCGCC
>JBEKHN010000023.1:0-27597 GCA_050012255.1 Bathyarchaeia archaeon | reverse complement strand
CCCGTTTATTTATATTTATTTTTTTATATATCCGCGAGGATAGCCGGTAGTATAGAGAGGTAGTAGGTGAAAAGTAGGTAGTGGCTTGTGGAGTGGCTGCGTGAGCAGTAGAGAGTCGTAGAGAGCGAGTGTGCGTGCGTGCTTGAGGATAAAACTTTACCCCCACCCAACGCAATCTTATATTTGTTGAATCGTAACTGTAGTGATGAGGTCTACTGAATGGGAATCATTCAAAAGAAATGTTCAATTTGCGGAAAAGTCTTTACGACATTAGATAACAAAAACAAGTATTGCAGTGCCCAATGCGCTGGAAAAGCAAATAAGAAAAAATAAAGACGTCTCAAAAAAAATACAGCCATCCTATGGTTCTGCGGAAAAGTTATAGCTGAACCGAAAAGGGATTATTGTTTGGCTGGTAGGATTTGGTGTGTGACTCTTCTACAAGTCTTTAAGAACAATTTTGAGATATATAGTTGTGTGATGGCAGATGAAAAAGCCAGTTCCAGTAACATTTGAGAGCAAAGGTGCAAACATCCACGCAATCTTCTATCAAGCCTCTGGAGTTGAACCATTGCCAACAGTAATCCTTTGCCATGGGTTTCCTGGAAACAACACAGACGTGCTTGGACTTGGTCAGAGATTGATGACAGAAGGGTTCAATGCCCTTGCCTTTAATTATCGTGGCACTTGGGGAAGCGAAGGACTATACACGGATGCGAACGCTCTAGAGGATGTAATCTCGACCATACGCTATTTGAAATCCAGTTCTAATGTCCAAGAGTTCAACGTTGACCCGTCACGTATTACCATCATAGGATACAGTTATGGTGGCGGCATGGCTTTATTGGGCTCATTGAATGACGCCGCCGTGAAAAGAGTGGTCGACCTTGCTGGGGGCAACCTCAGTGTACTGGGAAGAGCGAGTGATGAGTTCATGCGAGGGCTTGAAAAACACGTCGACCAAGTCATATCCGATTCAGGTTTCAGAGCCCCCAAGGCTAGAGAACTTTTTGCTGAGATGCTTACAGATGTAGACAAACACGATTTGGTGAAGCATGCTCAGGCACTGTCTTGCAAAGATATTCTGATAATCGGTGCGTGGCATGACCAGGAAGCGGACCTAGAAAATCACATATTGCCTCTGTTCCGAGCATTGCAGAGGCATGGTGCCAAGCAACTGCAAATTGAAATCTTTGACACAGACCATGAATTTACGAATGTCAGGAGTCAGTTGGCAGACAGAATAGTATCTTGGTTGAAGAGAACGCCATCCACAGACACAATGGCGCGCGCGGCTTGTGTTCAATTTGAGTGGACCGGGCGGGATTTGAACCCACGATTTCCGCATTGCGAATGCGGCGTTCATACCAGGCTGAACTACCGGCCCTACCTTCTTTCGGGAAGGAACGTCGATTAAGAAAAGATATAGCTTTCGGTCTCATTTTCTTGGCGCTCGAGGATCAGAAATCACGTCTAGGATGAACGGTGCAATTTGCGCTAGAACATTAACTTTGATCTTGAAATAAACTAGCGCCTCGTGAGCGATGCCTCAAACGTCCTAAGACATATTTAATCCGGTTCTTCTCGCTGAAATGACCAATCATCTTGTCTTGTTTGGCAGAACTTTTTTTATCAGACCTTCAACTTCGACTACTTGGCTTTCTTCCAACCGAAAGTCTATCTTCTTTTCAGGATGTCCTTGGACCACAAACTCCAAAGACGTTTGCAGAAGCCCTTTTTTGACGGTGACAGAAACGATGTTGTCGTAGTCTATTTCCATGTTCGCCCTGTGCAAGGCTAGAATCTCATCGAGGGTCTTGTCCTTGAAAGCCAGTCTTCTTTCATTCATCAGCCTCACAGATCGCATCTTGATTTCACTGTGCTCAGACAAGTTCCCAAACAAGAAAGTGATTACACTAATCTTCCCATATATGTCAGTCAAGTCAGAAAAGTAAAGTACGACAGCAGCTACAACTCTTTTTTCAGCAAAGAACAGGTCGTAAATGATGTCGGCCGTTCTTCCCTTCAACCCCTGTACGACTCCTACAATATTCTCCAACTTTACCATCTCTCAGTTTATTGAAATTCACCCTTTCAAGCTTGATCTTGGAAGTCTAGACTATCGTCACACTTCCAAATACGGATAGCGCTACGATGATTGCTTCGCTGTTCCTGGAGAGATTGCAATTGAAACTTTCTTTTCGTCCAGTTGAGACTCGTGCCATTTCATCTCTTCTTCTGCGCGGTCACCTTGTAGATGCAAGGTTTTTGCACGGACAAGTTCTTTCATCTGAGGCAGATGCGGCTCTAATAGTCTGATGCTTTCCTCGTCGAGTTCTGATATGTAAACCGCCTCCATGATATCCGTCGGCACGTAGCCTAGCTCCTTTCTCAGGGCTTGGACCCTTCGAGCGAGGTCACGCATCAGACCCGCGCCCAGCAGCCGTTCGTCACGACGAACATCCAAGAAGATCTGAACGTCGCCCTCAGACGCGGACATCCATCCTTCTGAAGTTGCCTGCTGTGTAGCTTTCTTTCCATTTGCATAATCTGCGGCCTTGACATTTGCAAGTTCGAGGAAGAGTTCTTCAAAGCTCTTCAGGGCTGCACACACTTTCTCTGGGGCGACCACGACCAGCTTGCTCAGAGGCCATCTTCTTTTCAGTCCAGCGGTTTGTCTTGCAGAGTAGACAAGTGAAACGCATTTGAACAGAGTCTGAAAGTCTTCCTCCAGCGTCTTGTTTCGCAGTTTCTTGTCTGACTCTGGCCAGCTTTCAAAGTTCACTGATTCTGGCAGCTCAGGGTCCAGTTTTCTGTAGACTTTCTGGTGCAAGGCTTCACTGAGATATGGCGTCACTGGGTTGAATAAGAGTGTCATGGTCCTCAGAGCGTGCCATAGAGTTGCATAGACTGCTAGCCTTCGGTCAAGAGTTTCTGGGTCGTCGGTCCACAGTTCTTTGCGGACCATGGGCACGTAGAGCCTGCTCAGGCTTTCTATGACGAAGTCTTCCAAGACAGCAACTGCGAGGTTGAATTCGCACGTTTCCAGCTTGGCCGTGTAGGCGTCTATCGTTTCCTGAAGCTTTGAAAGTATCCAGAAGTCGGGGCTCCTCAGCTGTTTTCCTTTTTTTGCCCATTGCAGAGTTTGTCTCTGAGGGTTGAAGTTGTCGAACTCTGCGTTCTGCAAGAAGAACCTGTTGAGGTGGTACAGCGTGGAGAGTATTTGATAAGTTCTGCGGCCCAGCTCGTTCGGGTCGAAGCTGATGAAGTCGATCGGCGAACACTTGCGTAAGCTGTGGAACCTGAATATGTCTGCTGAATACTTCTCCAGCAGCTTGTTAGCTTCGATGACGTTTCCGAGGCTCTTACTCATCTTCCTGCCTTTTGCGTCATTCACTAGTCCCTGGAACAGGAACGCCTTGTAGGGCGCTTCAGCCTTTCCAGTAAGAATAACATGCTCCAGCAGAAGCGAATTTGCCCACCCGCGGGTTTGGTCAACTGCTTCCGTGAGGAAGTCAACTGGCACGTATTTCGAGAATTCTTCGTCAGTAAACCTTGCGTAGGGTGAAGCGCCACTGTTGTGCCACGTGTCGAGCACGAAGTCTTCTCTGTGCATGGTGCCTCCGCATTTTTGGCACTTGAAGGTTATTCGGTCGACCCATGGCTTGTGCAACTCAAATTCCCCTCGCGGTTTTTCAACAGCCCTTTCGAGAAGCTCCTTCTTGCTCGATACTATGGTCTTTGTTCCGCATTCTCTGCATTTCCATACTGGCAAAGGTGCTCCCCAGACGCGCTCTCGGGATATGCACCAAGGTTTGCGTTCTTTCAGGAAGCTGATGAACCTGTTCTTGGTCTCATCGTAGAAGTAGGCTACTTTTTCGGCGGCTTCCAAGACCTTGCCGTTTATTTTGTCTGTCCTCAGGAAGTATTCTTTTCTTGCAAGCCAGACCAGTTTGTGGTGGGAACGCCAGCATGTTGGGTATTCGTGTTTCACGGGTTTTGCTTCGACGAGCAATCCTCTTGTTCGAAGTTCTTCGATGACCATGCTGTCGGTGTCCCTTGCGAACACGCCGCAGAATTTTCCCCCTTCACGTGTGAATTTGACTTCGTCGTCGAAGGGTGCGAATATTGGCACCCCGCGTTTCTGTGCAGCGAAGAAGTCTTCTTCCCCGTTTCCTGGAGAGAGGTGAACTATGCCCGTGGCTGTTTCCACGTCTACGAAGTCCTCGCACACGACTCTGTGCACTGATGGGTGGCTTTTTTCAAGCTCTATTTGTTTCGGAACGATGTCCCTAAATGGGTATTCGTATTTCGTGTTTTCGAGGCTCTTACCGGTAACAGTTGCTATCACTGTGTACTTTTCTATGCCAAGTTCCTTCATGATTGGTTCAACGCGTTGTTTCACGAGAATCCATACTTCATCGCCAACTTGCACTCTTGCGTACTCGGCTTCTGGTCGAACAGCAAGCATCGTGTCAGTGATAAGCGTGAACGGCATCGTGGTCCAGACAAGAAAGTACTCCTTCGGCTTGTCGGCGACTTTGAACTTGAAGTAGAGGCTAGGGTCTTCTACCAGCTGGTACGTGCCTTCGTAGCCCACTTCCGCATTGCTTAGACTTGTTTGGCATCCGGGGCAGTAGGCCACAACGTAATGTCCTTCCTCGAGTAAGCCTTGGTCCCAGGCATGTTTGAGGTATTGCCATTCCCTTTCGATGTAGCTGTCCAAGTACGTCCAGTATGCTCTGCTGTGGTCTATGAAGATGCCGAGTTTTCGGTCAGCTTCCACCCATGCTTTCTGATACTTCATTATGGCCTTTTTACACTCTTGTATGAAATGTTCCTCACCGACTCTGTCAAGAAGCTCCCGCTTGTTCTTAACTCCGAGCTGTCTCTCAACCTCCAACTCAACGGGCAATCCCTGGCAGTCCCATCCTCCCCAGAACGGTACATAGTAACCCTGCATCGTCTTCCATCGGTAGCGCAAGTCCTTCATCACTCTGCCTCTTGCATGGCCGACGTGTGGCACGCCGTTGAGCGTTGGGGGTCCTTCAACGTAGCCTAGTAAGCCCTTGTTGCTTTTCTGCTTGGCTTCCATCAGCCTCTGTTGCGTGTGATTTTCTTCCCAGAATCGACGTATTTCTTCTTCAAGTTCAAGCAGGCGATACTCTACGGTGAGGCCTTTTTCAGAATCAGTCTTGAATTTGGCGGTCACCTTGCATCACATAGCACCCGCAAACACACCACAGTAGTTTCGGCCAAATATAACCTTTTTGAATCATAACTCGCGCGAGTTTGAACGGTTATCCATTCCGAACTCATCAGAATGCCTCATCGAGAACCTGCGAGAACAAACGCGTCCTTTGGGCTGCTCCTTTCGTGTTCAGAATTTATCGGAAGAGCCAGTGTTTCTTTTTAGGTTTTCCCTCTTCTTTTCTCTTCTCTAGCGCAACTTCTCTTAAAGCCTTCGTTTCTCTATAGAAATAGAAATCCCAGAAGTCTTTGACGTCAAGAGCCGCCATCTGTTCCTTCACATCCTCTGGCACCTGCATGGGATAGACCTTTGAGAGAGGAATTCCAAACCCTTCGCCAACGAGCTTTGGGCTTACTCGACCCATCTGCGCATCATCATAGTTGAGTATTATCCCGTGTTCATCCAAAGCTTTTGCAAGGCAGAATATCTGATTGTAGAAGCGCATCTCCAGGTTGCCCATGACCTTGTCCTTCATCTTGCGCATTGATCTGGGGTTTGGCAAAGTTTAAACGTTATCATATTTCAGCGCGCATGCCTGTTCCTAAAATTCCCGTTAACCATTGCAAGCCGGGTGCCGGTGCCTGCTTCAACATAGAGAGGTTGAGTTCTGCTAGCGCGCGCGACAATCAAAGGCAAAGTCCGATTCGGCAAAAAAGGGCGTATGTGCGTTTTTTATTCATACTCAAAGTGCAACTTGATGGATAACAATCTTGTTTTGGGGAGTTAACTAGAAAAGCGTTGTCTCTGTATAGAGAAGCACATGTCAAACGTCAGGTTCAACCATCTCCCTACCCTCAGTACAACCAAGTGACGCAAAAATGTGACGCTCAGGGGTCTTGTATAGCTTGGTCGAAAATGGGACCCTAGATTTGAGAATACTTTCTCACTTAGACCGAATCAACCCTAGCAGTCCCATTTGTACAATTTGTCTAAATCTGGCAATTGTGATTCCCCTTTTTTGACTGCCTCTACCATTTTGGAAATTCTCCTAAATTCTCTGCGATACGTTGATACGAAAATCCAGACAGCAACGACAGCTATCGTTCCTATTCCCCCCATGCCAACCCATCCTGCATAGACAAAAGGAAAGTTGAATGTCGATAAACCCTGATAATACACCGCCGCAAAGACTCCCCACAAACCGAGAAGAACAAATCCAAGAGAACAACCAAGTGTAAGGAAAGTATGACATTTGTCAGCATATATTTGAATCTTCACTAAGTCAGTTTCCTTATTCTCCACTTCTTGCTTTCTTGTTTTCTCACTCATTTTTGAACCCCTAGTTCGTCTTCTGTTGCCGTGCAGATTTAAGATTTCTGTCTTTTGAGGTCAATATTAATAACATTAACAAAAAAATCGAAACAAACCTAAAATCCGTACTAAATCTGCAAAATTGTTATATTTCATTCATGGACTCTATTCTTTGAAGTGCTTAGATTGAAAACTGTTGAATTGAATTTAATGAGCGAGCTTGTGAAGAACAGTAGAAGAAGTGACAGAGAACTAGCGAGATCTCTAGGCGTTTCTCAGCCGACAGTTACAAGAATAATGGCTAGACTCGAAAAAGAGAAAGTCATAAGAGAATATACTACGATACCAGACTTTCAGAAATTGGGGTTTAAAATCTTGGCAATAACCTTTCTTGCCATGGTTACGGAACCTGATTCGAAAGAGTTTGAAAGGGCACTAGGCACTTTCTCGAATATTCTAATGTTTGAAAGAGGCTTAGGTTTGAAGTCTTCGCATATGGTCGTTTCGCTTCATGAAGACTACTCTTCTTATGCAGAATTTAAAAGAAAACTCGAAGAGAATGAGTTTTGGGAAGTGACGGATTCGGCAAGTTTCTTAGTGAATCTCAATGAAGATTCTGGTTTTCTCTCATTCTCAAATTTAGCGAAAGGGTTAGTGAGGATGTAGAAATTATATTTCTAAGCGGGCACGTAAACCCCCTAACCCCTTCTTTCCTTTTTCGGTTTCTTCGATGCTAAAAAGCCCAAAACGGTTAAACTAAGCTAAGAAAGACAATCAATTATCTATGATAATTGTGTTCTCTGCTTCTGTCTCTATATTGATGACAAAAAGGACAAGTCGTGCCATTGTAAGCTCTCTTGCAAATAGGACAATAGGGCATTCTTCATTTCACCTAACTTTAATGTGTTGCTTTGTGTTCTTTGATGTTCTTTGAACATGAGCAACGTTCTATTCTATATTCAAACCCGCTCTCTGTAACCTCTTTCATGGTTTTCTTCTGGAATTCTGTAAGCGGACCGCAACCTTGCTTCACTTCAACGAAAGTCGGTTTCTGGTTTGGGCATATGGATAGGAAATCATGACCCTTTCCAGTTGGTATAACTAGGCATCCTTTACGCTCATGCTCAATTTTCTTTGTCGTTTCGCAGACTTGCCATTCGGGCAGAACCTTTTTCCGAGGCATGGTTACTTTTCACCTCTAATTATACACTAGGATGAAATTCGCTTATAAATAAATATGACGTGATTTTGATGAAAAAAGAGAAAAATCTTAATCTGCACAACCTAATAGTGATTTGTTGGAGCAACTTAGACTCTTGGACACTTTAGTGTTTTCCGTTGACTTTCTTGCTGAATTGGTTTTGATATTGCAGTAACAAGTCTTTTCTTCTTGTTAATCTACAAAGGAGGAAAAAAATGGAAAATTCGCACCTTAGTCTTTCTTGCAATCATTTCTCCATTTTACCTTCATGCGGTCCAACTCCCAGTTCTTTGGTCAATCGTCACTTGGTGTCTAATGATACCTTTTGGTTTTCTTATCATGTTAAAGAACGTACGAGCTTATGCATATTCATTAGTGTTAAATCCAAATCCAAAAGAAAAAACACGTGCAATCAGTAAGAAGAATCTCTCAGAGCATATGAAAGACCTTGGAATAGCAAATGTAGCTATGCTAACAATAATATTAATTACTGCAGTTGCATCAGGAACTCAGAATCTCCCTCAAATTGTACAGGTACCTCTTTTTTGGATAGGTATTGCTGTTATAGTAGGGCTTTTGCTTTTCTATATTTTCGCTGATAAGAAAGACCCTGATGATAATCTTGGGGTAAATCTGAAAATTCTTCTTATTTCAAGTTACTTTCTAATGGGTTTAGCGTCCATGAGCTTAGTCTCCTATAGCATAACAGTTTGGCGAACTAATCTACTGAATGGCTTAACCGTAGCAAGTATTACAGTCTTCTGCATGTTTCTTGTAACCAATTATATATTATCTAAGACCAGCCAAGCAATTCTTGTTTCAGATGGAAAGGAAAGATTTCTTAAAACATTCATAAGGTTGTCACGTGCAAACAGAACAATTGGTTTCATATTGGTCTTGACTTTATCAGATGCTCCAGTGGTTATCGGTGTGCTTATTGACCAAAATATAAGTCAAATGATTTATTGGACGATTGGATTTTTTTCTTTCATCTCTTTTTGGTTGGCATATGCGTTGAGAGATGATTTAAGATTGCAAATGGAAGCTGGTTTGATCGACAAGAAAAAAATGGAAGATGATTTTCGTAAGTTGAATTAGTCGGATATTTCATAACCTTTTCAGCTTTTTCTTTCTGTCTTGGTCTTTCCGTGTATGTTGCTCAAGGGGTTCACCTTCTTCGTGTACTGTAACCCATTCGCCCTTTTCGTTTTGTTTTTGTACACGATGGTAATACTGTCTTGTCTCCTTGTCTATTCTTCTGGTCTCTCTGACGATTTTTCCATCCTTGCCAACTTTTTCACCTTGTCTCACGTACAACTTGAATTTGTGAAAGCCTTTCGCTTTCACTTTGGCACTTACCATTTCAAGAATCTTGGCACTGTCTTCGAGCATAACGTGACGGTCTCCACTTCCACACCTAGGGCACTTCTTCATTTCTGGCTCTAGAGGTTCACCACACCTGAGGCATTTTATTGGCATATTGATATGAATAGGTTCAACTGATTCATAAAGTTTAAAGGCGATAACACTATTTCCTTATCCGTGAATCAAAATACACAAATAAAGATATTATTCTATTGCGGTTAAAGCGTTAAACCCTCTGATTCAAAGAGATATGACGGTTTCACCCGCACTTCTCTATTAAGAGTCTTGTCGCTCATGGTATCGGAGACATCTAAAATGTCGAGTCAAAAGCGAGTTTTCGGGAGATATCGCCATCTGCTAGGAGGTCGAATCCAACCCTTAGCACTTTTCAACGAACACACGGCAATTTTTGAGCCTGCTTTCGTTTTCGGCGACCTCGACCCTGTCAATCTCGGCTCCAGGGTCAAAGCTTGGTTCTCCAGGCTGGCACGATTCTTAGATGTCAACGGCCGATTTTGAAGCCCATTCGTCCCTGAAGTTCGTGAGCGCGCGCTGTGCCTTTATAGGTGGAAAAAGGTATCGTTACATGGGGGTAGCTGAATTGCCTGTGGTTCAAGTCTCTGTTTGGGCTGGTATGAGTGAGGAGAACAAGAAGAAAGTCGTTGAAGGAATAACGAGGGTGCTTGAGGAACTGGGAATCCCCAGGGAAGCGGTTACCGTCATCATTTACGAAGCGCCGAAGACCAACTGGGCAACTGGTGGACAGTTGCATTCAGAGAAATACGCAAATCGGTAGCGCGTGCTAGAACCAGAAATCTTTGATCGTTAAGCGAGTCGTTAATAAGAAGCCTTTTCAGAGACCTAAATGATAACCTTCTAGTGGTCTGTTGACATGTCAGACAAATTCAGCCCCGCGACGATTCTAGGTCTGGCTGTCGAACAGGAAAAACAGTATGATTGGTTAGGAGCAGCTGAGTTCTACAAGAAAGCCTTGGGCTTGGTCTCTGAGCAAGATTTTTCATGGAGAGGCGAGATTTGTGAGCGATTGGGCTACGCTCTTTATCGGGCTGCATTTCAGGTCGAAAGCGTCGACGAGTTCAGAGAGAGAATGCAAAAGGCTATTGTGGATTATGAGAAGGCTAAGGAATCCTATGGAAAGATGAATCATTCACTAAAGAAAGGAGGAGCATTGCGTTGCGATGCAATGATTGCTTACATGAGGTATTGGCTTGCTTTGGAAGTGCCTGAAAAGAAGAGGTTGCTTGACAAGTGTTGGGAGCTTACCAGTGAAGCCTTGAAAACCTTTGAGGAAGCCGGAAAGGTTCTGGAATATGGGAAAACGTATAGCCAACTTGCTTCGAGCGCTTTTCTAGGATATTCTCTTGAATGGAATTTTCAAGCTGGCGAGAAGGTGATTAGAGAGGCGATGGAACGCGGAGAAAGAGCAATCATTCTGCTTGGGAGTGCCGATGACGCATGGGAACTTGCAAGAGCTTACGTGAAAACTGCCTTCTACGTGACCGCGTTCGGTCTATATTTCGTTCCTTCCATTGATGAGAGGGACAGGTGTCGCAAGAAAGGACAAGATTATTGGCAAAAAGCTTGCAAGTTGTCTGAAGAGGCCGCTTTTCTGGAATTGGCCGCTACATCTGGGGGGACTGGCGATGAAATGGGCTGGGATACTGATGAGATATTGGTGCATTTTGAAAGAGCCTTGAGTTCTGCAAAGAAAACTAAGGACAAATACATGATCGGAACGGCAATGGACTGGCTGGCTTATGCTTGTCAATGGAAAGCGATTGGTATTGAGGACCCCAGCAAAAGTGCCGAATATGCCGCGAGAACTCTGCAATATGCTGAAGATGCACAACGCCAGTTCTCAGCAATATCCTTCGTGAGTCCGCGTGGTGACCAAGCATGGACAGCAGCACCTAAAGCCGATTACTACTGGGCACTGGCCCGGTTGGAAATTGATCTTGTGAGAAGACGCGACTTGCTGAAAAAAGCAGTCGAGGAAGCATCTCGGGCACTCGTCTTGGCTGAAAGTTCGGGATACCCAGGCGTCATTTCGTACGCTGATCACATGGTAAGCTTTTATCTGGAACGTTCAGCACAAATCCAAGTGAGCCTTGAGGACAAAAAGAAGCTCTTGGAAAAGGCTTTGGAACACAGAAAGGAGAATATTAGAATAAATGAGCAACGTTTTCCTTTTCACTACGGAAACCGAGGCGTCGCTTGGTGCTATCTAGCTCATTTACAAGGTCTGATTTCAAATGTCGAAGAAGAGCCTCAGAAACAGAAGAGCATGCTCGAAGAGGCTGCTTCAAACATGGAACATGGCCTGCAATTGTGCATCAAGGGGACCCTGTGCGCCGAGGATATCGAGCGTGGTTATCTCCAGCTTCGCTACGGCGAATTATTGAGACGCCTGTACGGGCTAACCAAAGACAATGAGTATCAAAGAAAATCAATAAAATCATTCGAAGAGGGGGCGAGATCATTTCAGAAGATTGATATGGTTAGCTACGCCGCTGAGTGCTACTGGAAAGCTGCAAATGGCTACGATGCCCTTGGGGAGCATGCGATGGCGGCCGAAAGCTTTGGCATGGCCTCAGACAACTACAAAGGGGCCGCACAGAAAATCCCTCAACTTAGCGCCTTCTACCAAGACCATGTGCTTTACATGCAGGCCTGGAGTGAAATAGAGAAAGCAAGACACCATCACAAGAGACAAGAATATGGTCGTGCAAAAGAGCACTTTGAGAAAGCTGCTGATCTGCACAGATTATTGAAACAATGGAACTACCTGGCACCCAGCCTTTCTGCTTGGGCTAAAGTCGAACACGCCGAAGAACTGAGCAGGGCGGAACAAAGCGAGGAAGCACTTAAGACCTTCGAACAAGCAACCTCGTTGTTCAATGAAGCTGAGAAGTCTCTCCAAACTCAGCTCGACAAGATCGAAGATGTAGACGAAAAACAAATGGCAACAACTATGCTAAAAGCCAATGACTTGAGGCATGCTTATTGCAGAGCCAGAATTGTACTTGAAGAAGCAAAGCTCCTTGACAGGAAGGGCGAACACTACTTGAGCGCTGAAAGATACGGTGCACTCAGTGGGACTCTCGAGAAAATGATTGAGGAATTGGACAGCGAACAGGATCGAAGAGAGATCAAATATATCCTCACTCTGTCTCGCGCTTGGCAGAAGATGGCTCAAGCCGAGGCCGAAGTATTGCCAAAGTATTACGGTGAAGCCTCCCAGCTGTTTGAAGAAGCAAAAGAGCTTGGCTCAAGCGAAAAGGAAAAAATGCTGTTGCTGGGCCATAGTCGCTTCTGTAGGGCTCTTGAGGCTGGAACTAGATTCTTTGATACACGAGACGCAGCGACGTATGCTGCGGCTATGCAACATCTGGAAAGCGCTGCAGACTACTATCTGAGAGCAGACTTCCAAAACGCTTCAGAATACGTGAAAGCAACGAGACTAATGCTTGATGCTTATGTGCAGATGGATGATGCTTTAAGAGAAAAAGACCTTGAGAAAAAGGCCAAACTTTACATCATAGTTGAGAAGCTTCTGCAGGGGTCTGCCACTGCTTTCGCCAAAACGGAGCACTCGTCAAAACGACTGCAGGTTTTGAAACTGCTGGAGAACGTGAAGGAGAAGCGACAACTAACCGCTTCACTGGCAGAAGTGTTGTATGCTCCAATAATAGCCTCTACAACCGCATTTGCCACACCGACGCCAACATCTGAAAAAGCCGTTGGCTTAGAAAGGCTGGATCATGCTGAAGTGCAGGCAAACATCGTGGCCAGCCGAAAAGAGTTAAGGGTTGGGGAGAACCTGAACCTAGATATCGAGCTCGCTAATGCTGGAAAAGGCAGTGCCCTGCTATCTAGAATTGAAGAAACCATCCCGGAAGGTTTTGAAACAGCGGAAAAGCCGGAGATGTATCGCGTAGAGCATAATGATCTGAACATGAAGGGAAAGCGACTGGATCCCCTGAAAACAGAGGAAGTAAGACTGGTTCTCAAATCAAAACGCCAAGGCATATTCCACATAAAACCGAAAATCCTGTACCTCGACGAAAATGGGGAAAGCAAGTCACACGAACCGACGCCGATAACTATAACAGTCAAGGAACTCGGAATCAAGGGCTGGCTCAAAGGAGAAAGATGATCAACGACCCAGTTTTGCAAGAATCGCAGAGCACTAGTTTGGAAGCTCAGCGATCTTGCTTAGACGATTGTCCTTCATTTCATTCTCGAGGGGTTTCATACGTCATGTTTTGGGGAATGGAGTAAGGACTATTCCAATCGATGTGAGCCTTGGAAAACCTGTATTCTAGCCTTCCGAGGACGACGTCCCATGCGCGTTTGAAGTATTCAAAGACTTTGTCCCACTCATCGCCTTCTTTCCAACCGAGATGAGTCAATCTGACTCGGACTTCGTTCTGGCCACGCGGGTAGAATTGAACTACAACCCACGTGCGCTGTCGTTTGCGAACGGTGGGATATTGTGGCGGCGCACTCCATTCGAACGAGAGCATTTCCAATGGAAGAAAGCTGAGTATCTTCAGACCCTCGCTTCCCTGTGAGCCCTCTGGAGCGTCAAGGTCAAAGAACAGCTCGTACGGTCCGCCCAATGCAAGCCTGATGTTGGCCTTCGGCGCGAAGAAGGTGACAGCGCCTTCCGGCGTGGTCCACGCGTCCCAGACCGCCTTCACAGATGCATTGACGACTACTTCCTTTCGAATCATCCGTTGTTGCATGCGAGGGCAACTCCTTGTGGCGGTTTACTGACTGTTCCCGTTGAAAAATGTTTCCTCATATGTTACCGACCTCAAGGGCTTGGCATACTTATGCAAGCGCGAGTTTCCCTTCAAAAAGGGGCTTGTATGAAGTACTATTTCTTAGCTTTCTTTTTCTTCGCGGTTAGAATCGCTCTTCTTTTCAAATCTTGGATTACGTATTCTAGGCGCGTTTCTCTCAGTTTTTCTGTCTTCGGAACCCCGTTGGAGTCCCATCCTCTTTCTTCATAGTATTCATCAAGCATGGGCTCCATCTCAAACACTGATCCTTTCGAGTTTCCGTCGGGTAGAGGCTCCTTCAAGAATCTTGCCGGCAAGTAGTCGTCTTTTCTCGTGATTCCTTCTCGGACAAGATAGGCTCTTTCAAGGTTGACTATTCTTTCTCCGATCTCAAACATCATGTCTTCTGTGAAGGGAAAACCCGTTGCGGCCTTCGTTATCTCGGCTGCTCTGTTCAGAGGCAAGAGCTCCATGTTTTCAGCCAGGTTTTTGCAGATTTCTAAAGAGTCTATTATTGCGCACCAGTTTTCGCAGTAACGTATCAGTTTGCCCTTTCCTCTATATGCGAGCCTCTGAGTTGCTTCGCGGATGCCGAACATTTTCAAGCCTTTATCCGGGTCGTCGCTTAACTCTAGGAAAGGCTCCGACCTCAAATGGTCTGCTCCCCTGCTTGAGACCGCGTAGCCTAAGCCGTAACCTTTTAGGCCTCGAGGGTCAGCCTGAATGAGTTCTAGGCCCTTCACGTGAAAAGCTATTTCCATTCCCTTTCCAAGTTTTTCGGCTGCTTTCTTCACTCCGTCAGCAAGCAGGTCTCCAAACCCATCTCGATAAGCTATTTTTGCGATCAGACCGAGTATTGCCTCACCATCACCCCATTTCAGTTCAAGGCCGCCTGTTTCTCTTTTCGTCAGCTCTCCTCTCTCATAAAGCTCCATAGCCCAAGCGATGCATTCAGCGGTTGTTATCGCGTCCAAGCCCAGCCTGTTCGTCAAGTCAACGGCCTTCAACGCTAGGTTCAGGTTTGCGTTTCCAACTCTGGCGGTGAAACTGCTCAGGGCCTCGTACTCCGGTCCTTCACCGTGAAGGCCAGCGTAATCTCCCTGTCTTATCGTGTAGATCCTGCTGCACGGAACTATGCATGAGAAGCACGCGCGGTTCTTCACGTTGTATTCTCTTGCCAATCTTTCGCCACTCACCTCGGCTGCGTGCTCGAAGGTGGCTGAGGTGAAGTGTCTCGTGGGCAGAAAGCCAAGCTTGTCGGCGAGGCTGAGAATTCTGGTTGTTCCCATGATTCTGCGCGGCCAGTACTGCGGATGAGCGTAGGTCTCTCTTTCCACTTCTTCAGCGATGCTCCAGAAAGCTCCTGAGTCAGCGATCTTGACGCTGCCAGTTCCTCTCAGCGCTATGGCCTTCAAGTTTTTGGAAGCCATAACCGTGCCCATTCCAGTTCTGGCAGCCGGCCTAACAAAATTAGCAAATATTCCCGCGTAGAGAACAAGGTTCTCGGCCGCCGGACCAACCGTTGCCACTTGAACGTGTGGGTCCGCTAGGTCTTTTCTTATGGTTTCGGTTGCTTCGTAAACGTCTTTTCCCACGAGATGTTCCGCGTCCATGATTTGAACTTCCTGGTCTTGGACGAAAACATAGCACGGCTTCGGGCTTCTTCCCTCAACTATTATCTGATCGTACCCGGCGAACTTGATTTCCGCTGCAAAATGGCCTCCAGCGTTTGAATCTCCCAGTATTCCCGTGAGCGGAGACTTTGCGCTGACGTTGAATCTTGCACCTAACGGGAAGGCTGTGCCGACAAGCGGGCCTGTTGCAAACATGAGCTTGTTTTCAGGAGAGAGAGGAGCGACACCTGTTGAAACTTCTTCGTAAAGCCTCCTCGAGTTGAAGCCTCTTCCACCGAGAAACTCCATTATCAATCTTTTTTCGGTGGGCTTGATGCTGACCTTGTTCTTGGTGAGGTTTACTCTGAGAATTCTGCCAGCGTAGCCAAAATACTTAGACAGTGACCCTCCACCTTCTCAACGTTTCTTCAAGAAGTTTGTTGGGAATTTTGGGCTGCTGCGTTCTCGTTTCCGCGTACGTTAACGCTCTTGTGGGGCACTTTTCGACACACAATGGCCTCCCGCCGCACTGGTCGCAGAGTAAAGGAGTATGCTTATTGGGATGCAGTTTGATCGCGCCGAAGGGGCATAACTTGACGCAGTTACCGCAGCCAGTGCACTTCTCTTCGTCTACACAGATCAGTCCTACAGCGTTTCTTTCCAGGGCGTTTGCGGGGCAGCTTTCTGCGGGTTTGCAGCGGTTACAGTGCCAGCAGATGACCGGTAGGTCGAAGCCTAAACCGTCCTCTTTCATCACGGTTATCCTCGAAACCGAAGGCCTGAACCTTTTTTCATGTTTGAACGAGCATGCTAATTCGCACAGCCTGCATCCGGAGCATCGGTCAACGTTAACCAAGATTCTCTTCATCTGGACAAACTACGTCTCCATCCACGAAAGTCCAACACGATGTTGGTAAATTGTATCTGAGAAACCTTTAAGTTGAAAGCTGTTTTTATCCATTTTGAAACCGTCATGAAAACTCTAATCGTCAGAGTTAAAGCAATCGGCGGCTCTTGCGACACCCACAAAGTCGGCGACTGCTTCAGACTTGAAGGCGGAAAACTGAGCTTTCCCAAAAAGAACAAGCACTTTTGCATTTATGCCCTCTCCAGCCTGCTTCCACTGCTGCCGGCTAAGCAGAGAAAAATAGATGAACCCAACGATTGGCTACCCGAGGTCATCGAAGTGGAATGCCCAGACCCCAAAGGAAGAGTGATCTTGGAAATAACCAGTGAAGAATAACGTTGCGCATGCCCGCACTGGCAGGCCAAGTGATAATCAGTCCGCCTTTGAAAAGTTTTGCGTGAACGCCCCTGAAGGAAGGGCTGACTCCTTAGGAGAAGGGCAGGCAGGTTGACGAGCTCGGAGCGGGGCAGATGAAACCAGAATACGCTGCGACGGTTGAGCACATTGACAGTTACAACCCTTGCCGAGACTCTGGCTCAAGCCCTCGATACGCGCTTGGCTGCAGACCCGCGTCAAGTCAGTAGGGCCTTGCCCAGTGCCTATGTGCAGTACTAGTACCCTAGGGGGGAGGGGGAGGGTGGAATAGACGGGGTCAAAACGCGAATACAGGGATGTAGCCTTCACGTCCACGTGTAAGATCGCATCGACACCGCTCGGACGGAGGCTAGCATGCGCGCTAGTCAAGCGGCACCTTTTTTCCACACCGGTCCCGCTTGGATAAACCGAACTCGTCCCTCACATGCCTAAGCTGTTTTGAAGTGAACACCGGTCCGTCCGCGCAGACTCTGTACTTGCCGATAACACAGCTTCCACACAGGCCGATGGCGCATCTCATCAGGCGTTCCAAGCTTGCCTGCATCTCTGCGCCGCGCTGTTCAGCCAACTCAAAAACCTTCAGTATCATCTGCTCGGGCCCACAAGCGTAGACCACGTCAAACTTCTCTCTAGCCAACATCTGCTCTAACGGTTCAGTGCACAGTCCCGTGAGGCCGCAGCTCCCGTCCTCCGTCGAAGTGACAAGACGAACCCTCTTCGCCCCAAACTTCTCCAACTCACTTCTGAACAGCAATTCGCCCTTTGTCTTTGCCCCCAACACAAAGGTCGTGCTGGCCGCCTTTGAAATCAACCTCCTGGTCAAGAACATAAGCGGCGCGATCCCCGTTCCACCGCCTACCATGAGAAGTTTGCGTCCCTTCATCGTGAAGCTGTTGCCAAACGGGCCTCGCACGCCAACAGTTTCGCCTACTCGTTTCTGATGCAACGCTAGAGTGGCTTCGCCCAAAGCCTTGACGGAAACTGCGACTCTTCCATCCTCTCTCGCGTCCATGATGCTCAGCGGGATCTCATCCACGCCGGGAATCCACAGCATCAAGAACTGGCCCGGCTTGGCCCTTGCACACTGTTCGTCTTTGAACGCAAAAGTCTTGACCGTTGGGCTCTCTGCTTTTATGCTAATGATCAGCTTGGTCCTGAGCTGGTTAGCTGCGGTGTGACAAGCCAACGATTTCACTCACGCTCCTCAAATGTTTCTTTCTCAAGTACGTGCCTATTCCGCGAGTAACTGCCCTGAACACTCCGAGCCCCTCATTGGCTATCGCCGTGCCTATTTGAACAGCTGAAGCCCCTGCCAGGAGGAATTCCACCGCGTCACGCCAGTCGGCTATTCCCCCGCAGCCTACTATTGGAACATCGACTTGTTCGTAAACGTCGTAAACGTGCCTGAGCGCGATTGGTTTCACCGCTGCGCCTGACAAGCCTCCTACCCTGTTAGCCAAGACCGGCATCGTCGTTTCAACGTCTATGGCCATCGCTTTCACCGTGTTCATAACCGTCAAGGCATCTGCCCCAGCACGTACAGCGGCACATGCAATGTCTGACATGTTTGTGACGTTGGGCGACAACTTGACCAGGATCGGCTTATCCACAGAAGCCCTGACCTTTCGGATGACCTGAGTTAGAATCTTCGGGTCCTGACCGATCTCCGAACCCGTCTCCTTGACGTGCGGACATGAAACGTTGAGCTCCACTCCATCCGCGCCTGCCCCGACGGCTTTTCTTGCCACTGACGCGTACTCTTCAGCTGAGAAACCGAAGACGCTGACGACAAGAGGCACACCTAGGACGGTTTTGGCACTGCAAATCTCCTTGGCAAACTCTTCTATACCGGGGTTTGGAAGCCCAACCGCGTTGATCAAGCCGCAGCTTGCCTGGACAACCGTTGGGTTTGCGTAACCTTCTCTTGGTTTCTGTGAAACTGACTTTGTCACCACCGCTCCCGCTCCGGCCTTAACAATGTTTTCCAGGGTTTCAACGGAATAACCCAAAATCCCAGAAGCCAATATTGTCGGATTGGCAAGCCTCAAACCCGCCAGATCAACGCCCAAACCAGCGTCTCTCACCCGTTTTGCACCTTGGCCAGCTCCTTGTTAAGCCTACCAATTATATTAGTTCTACTAAGGAGACGCTTTGGAACGGCGGACTGCATGACCCCAGTAAGTTTTTATTAACACTAGCCTCTGCAATAGTAGTGCTGAGGCAATAGGATGAAAGTAACGATAGTTGAGGGCTCCTTTGGAATACTGGCTTTCGATGCGGAAAACAAGGTCATAGCGACAGTCTTATTCCCAAAGGAGCCGGAGAGCGCAGCGAAAACCCTCGTTAGGATGGAAGCTGGAAAGATGACTGATGGGGTCTCTAGCCTGATCAGTGCGCTTGGGGAGAAAGGTTACGACGATTTTGTCTTCGAAAATGCGAATCTCGCCAGGGAAGTTCAGGAGAAACTCGGGATCAAAGTTGAAGTATCGAAACCTTCAGACGCGGGGGAACTTCTTCGGTCCAAGCCTGAAACGTTTGCAATTGAAGCCGGATTCGTCAAAGACGCCGACGAGTTTGCCCTATGGACCCACAACGTCACGATGGAAATCACTAAGCTACGAGTCAAAGGAGCCGTCGAGAAAAGAGACCTCGTCGTTGCCCAAGCCATCCAGAGCCTGGACGAGTTGGACAAGACCATAAACATGCTCATGGCCAGGGTGAGAGAATGGTACGGCATACACTTCCCGGAGCTGGACCGTCTGCTGGACAAGCACGAGACGTACGCGCGGCTCGTGGTCAAACTGGGCAACAAGGCCAACTTCACAATCGACAGGCTTGAGGGTGAGGAAGTTCCAAAATCAAAGACCGAGGCGATATCAAAGGTTGCAGAAAAATCAATGGGCGCAGACCTCGACCATGCCGATTTGAAACAGATTCAGGCATTGTGCAGCGACATTATGAATCTGTACAAGACTCGTCAAAACTTGGAAACCTACCTGGACTCAACCATGGAAGAGGTTGCGCCGAACACAAAATACATGGTAGGTTCGCTTCTAGGGGCGCGCCTAATTGCGCTATCAGGAGGCTTGATGAATCTGGCCAAGAGGCCGGCAAGCACGATTCAGGTCCTGGGCGCTGAGAAAGCCCTGTTCCGTTCGCTGAAAACTGGTGCGAGGCCGCCGAAGCACGGGTTGATTTTCCAGCACACGCTGTTGCATGACGCGAAGAAGTGGCAGAGAGGGAAAATCGCTAGGGCCCTCGCAGGAAAGTTGGCAATAGCTGTCAGGGCAGACGCGTTCGGAGGCAGGTCTATAGGTAAAGAGCTGAAAGCTGACATGGACAAACGAATCGAAGAGATTCATCAGAAGTATGATCAACCTCCTCAGTTGCCAGTTGCCAGACCTAGACGTGAAAAGCCTAGAGACAAGAGGAAATGGGGAAAACACAGGCGTGATCGTTAAGGTCAAACCCCATCCCAAGTTTGCCGAAGTATATGATGTGACTCTTGAGGATGGCGCGCGAAGACTCGCCACTAGAAACTTGACGCCGGGAAGAAACGTTTACGGTGAAAGGCTGTTACGGTGCGAAGGTGTCGAATACAGAGTCTGGGACGCGTTTAGAAGTAAGTTGGCGGCAGCAATCCTGAAAGGTTTGAAAACGGTTCCGGTCAAACCGAAGCATTTGGTTCTTTATCTGGGAGCTGCTTCGGGAACAACCGCGAGCCACGTTTCGGACATTATCGGAGAGAAAGGCCACATATACTGCGTAGAGTTTGCCTCTCGATCTATAAGGGATCTGGTTGACAACGTGTGTACATACAGGATGAACATGTCGCCGATCCTGGAAGATGCTCGTTTTCCCCAGAAATATGCGATGTTCATACGCGGAAAGGTTGATGACATCTACTGCGACATAGCCCAGCCTGAACAAGCAAAGGTTCTGGCAGACAACGCAGACCAATTCCTCAAAGACCGCGGATGGGTGATGCTTGCAGTGAAGGCGCAGAGTATAGACGTGACAAAGGAGCCCGCTGAAGTCTACAAACGCGAAGTCAAGGTCTTAGAGAACCGTGGTTTCAAGGTTGAAGAAGTCGTGCATCTGGAACCTTACGACAAGGCGCATGCCATGATCGTGGCTCACATGTAACTGAGTTCTAGAAGACAAGCATTGTTTTTATGTAACTGAGTTCTAGAAGACAAGTATTGTTTATATCTCACAATGTAATTCATGTTTAACGTGGCGGTTCTATGGCTCATGGGGGAAGGGAGCACTTAGAAACTGCAGGAGCCCTTCTACAACAAGCTGGTTTCACCGTCTCCCAACCATGCACGTCTCGTCCGAGCTGCTTCGACTTCGCAGCAAGGAGAGAAGAGAGCCTGATCTTCATAAAGATCCAGTCTGACATTGGGAATATGTCCCTGAAGGACTCTCAGGAGCTTGGAGAAATAGCAAGAAACTTCTCGGCTGCTTCCTTGCTGATCGGCGAAGAGGCGCGGGAAAAACCTCTTGAGGACGACACGATCTACAGAAGATACAACATCCTCGCCGTTACCGCAAGAACTTTCGAGAACGTTGTGCTCCACAACGTTCGTCCGTTGATTCAGGCCAGCCCTGGGGGTTACTACGTTGAAATCGACGGAGAAGCACTGAAGGAGAGGAGGCAGAAGATGGGCCTATCAGTCGGGGAAATGGCCGATATGGTGGGCATGTCGCGAAGAACCGTTTATGGCTATGAGAGGGGCCTAGCTAAGGCTTCCGTGTCCTCGGCTTACAATCTGATATGGACCCTCGGAATCCCAGTGGCTAAGCCGGTGGACATCTTTCAAGAGTCAAGAACTCGACGCAAAGAGTGCATCTTGACGACCGCCAGACGTGTTTTTGCCAAGAGCAAGTTTCTGAACATGATTCTAAGGAGGCTTGCTCCACTGCACGTCACAAGCGTAAAGAAGGCGCCTTTTGACTTCGTACTGAATGTGCCAGAACAAAAGGTCCAGATAATAGGCGGAGTCGCTGATGACAAGGAACAGGAGCTAAATAGAAGAGTTGACGAGATTCTGAGCGTTAGCAAAATCGTGAAGGCTCATCCCATTCTCATCACTGAAAGTCAAGGACTATGGGAAAAGAATATTCCGTGCATCAGCAGTGAAGAGTTTTCCAGGATCAAGGGTCCAGAAGACATGATTGCAAACCTCAAGCAAGCTTCGTCTGATGCGCACCTCTTCCGTTCTTGACTTCCTTCGCAGGTTTCCATGACTTCCTGACGAATTCAGGGTACTCCCCCGTTCCCTCCACCAGCTTTTTCAGAAAATTCATTGTTCTTTGGTCCGAAGGATAGCCCGATCCGAAATCTCCGTAGACTTTCGCGAGTTCTGCGACTTCCCGGTCCCTCTCGACTTTAGCGATTATCGAAGCTGCTGAAACCGCCACGTAGTTTCGGTCAGCTTTGTGTTCAGAGATAATGTCAACTCTGAAAGACATACACTCTAAGATGTGCTGTTTAAACCGCTCCTCCAAAACGTCTGAAGCATCGACGTAAACCCTGTCCGGCTTAAGTGTCTCTATTACCCTTGCCATGGTTTGCGCTTCCAACCAGTTTAACTTGTGAAGCTTCCGGCCGCTTCTCACAACCACATCTATCTCTTCTGGCTGAAGCTTCAGAACAGTATATTTCTGGACGATCTTTCTGATTTCGGCTGCCAGCAACTCTCTCCTGTGCGGGGACAAAAGCTTGGAATCCTTAACACCCAATTCTGTAAGCCTCAGCAAATCCTCTTCTTTGACCAAAACGCCTGCAATAACCAACGGGCCGATCACGGCGCCGCGTCCTGCATCGTCGACGCCCGCTACCAACATCAGAATCAGTCTCTTTTTCAAGAGTTATTTTGACTTCGAAGTTATAACCCTTTATTCAGCATCAACCTTCGACAGAAAGTCCAATGCCTCTCTAATGATTGTTTCAAGCATATGCTCCCTGTTAAAGTAAGTGAGAATGTGTATTTCAGCGTCTTCCCTTTTCTTTATGCTGTCAATCAACGCGTTACCCATTTTCCAGTGAATCGTAGAAACAACGAGCTTCTTGCTTTCAACAGCCTTCTTGACAGTTTCCCTGAACTGTTCTGAAAAGAGTTCCATTGGTCCAATCTCGTCAATGACGACAACGTCAAGTTTTTCACAAGCTTCCAGGATGGCTTTCACACCTACCTCATTCAGGTCATCAATGTCAACGCGGTACTTTCCCACTTGCGGGCCCCGTTCTTGGTGCACGCTCGCTAACCAGCCCTTCTTGTCACTGTTCAAGTTCGTTACTTCGAAGCCGACACGACTTCCGGACATGCGAACGTCACGGCTTATCATTCCTCCGACCCTATAGCCCTTAGCTTTCAAGGCCTCAGTAACCTTTAGCAAAAGAGTTGTTTTGCCGACGCCTGGACTGCCTGTTATGAGTAGTAGGCGTTTCTTCAACTGTTCTTCGCTCAACACCAGAAGTCTAATATTGTCTTAAAGAGTTTTCCGTAGCCATGGTTGAGGAACAGCCGCAAATGATTCTTGAGAGGTTCAAACCGAATTTTCCGACAGAGATCATCGAAGAGGGCAAAGTCAGAGTGTTGGTTCCCGAACTCAAGGCGTTCGTGAAGCTGCCTTCTGAGTATGCCCCTTCTAAGGCCCCAGTCTTCTACAATCCTGTCATGGAGTTGAATCGCGACTTAGCTGTTCTGGCTCTGCAAGCGTATCAGAGAAGGATTGGACGCGAGATCTCTGTGTGCGAACCCTTGACAGGCTGCGGTTTGAGGGGCATACGCTTTGCCGCGGAAGTCGAAGGAGTAGGAAAAACTGTGTTGAGCGACATCAATGAGCAGGCTTTCCGCCTTGCGAGTTACAACGTGCAGATGAACCGTCTTGCTAAACACGTCACCGTGAGAAGGAAAGAAGCAAACCTTATCCTGAGCAGTCACAACGCTCGGCACTTGCGGTTTGACTTCATAGACATCGACCCCTTCGGCTCTCCAGTGCCATTCATCGATTCTGCCGTTCGCGCCTTGCATGACGGGGGACTTGTCGCCCTAACAGCTACTGACATGGCGTCTCTGTGTGGGGTTCACCCAAGAGCATGTAGGAGAAAATACGGTGGAAACCCTCTTCGAACAGAATACTGCCATGAACTAGCTGCCAGACTGATAGCTGGATGTCTGACCACCATAGCTGCTAAACACGACCTAGGCGTGAACGTGGTCTTCACGCATCGGGGAGAACATTACGTCAGGGTTTACGCAACCGTGAAGTATGGAGCAAAAAGCGCTGATGAAAGCATGGGAAACATGGGTTTTGTGTTACACTGCTTCAAATGCTTCCACAGGGAAACCAAAAAAGCGCTGTTCGAAGTTGAGTATTCAAGAGAGTGCAAAGAGTGCGGCTCAAGGCTGAGGGCTGCCGGCCCTCTATGGCTCGGGAAGTTGTTTGACACTAGTTTCTCCGATACGATGAGACAGGAAATGCAAAAAAGGAGGCTCAGACTTGGGGTAAAAATAGCGAAAATGCTCAGCTTGATCAAGAGTGAGTCTAGCGCTCCGTTCACGTACTTTGTGATTGACAAGCTGTGTGATGCCCTGAACCTGCCAGTTCCACCTGTCCGAAGTGTCATGGAAGCACTAGAAAAAGAAGGTTTTCAAGCCTCGTTGACTCATTTCAATTCAAGGGGAGTAAGGTCAGACGTTCCGGCGAGCAGATTGATGGAGATGTTGCGTGAATTAACCACCACTGCCTCCAATGTTGGAAGCGATATATCAGTTTGAAAGAGAAATTGACTGCTCGGGGCAACATCCGGGTTTTGTAATGCCAACCTTTAGCTCGGTCAAAGGACTGTCGATTTTTGATAGAGGACTATTCCAGAATGCTTATAATAGCCTCAGCGCAAGTTGTAATCTCATTGGAGAGAGGGAGACATGGCCACGAGACTGATCGTGATATGCTTAGCGTTTCTTCTAGCCTCTTTCATTTGCATGGTCGCACTGCCTGTCGGCAAAGCGGCGTCTGTCCCCGTAAAACTCTACGTTGACCCGCCCAAGGTCGAGGACGTGGCACTGGTGCCAAACACGACGTTCAACGTGTCCGTCAAAGTTGACAACATTCCAGCCAGCCCAGGACTCGCAGGGGTCCAGTTCAACCTAACGTGGGATCCCAGTTTGCTTAGTGGCGTGAGCATGCAAGAAATCATGTTCCACGAGGTTACGCCAGCATCAGAATTGGACAACATCTGGAAACTGAGTCACACCGTGGCTAACGGCTCTGCGTTGTATGCCTACACCTTTTTGGACATAGACAGAGCTACGACTGGTGGTTATTGCCCGATCAACGGGAGCTACACGGTGGCCAATATCACGCTGAAAGTGATAGGGACCGGGCAATGTCCTTTACACTTTGCCGTGTCAAAACTGGCCGACCCGAATAGTATCGCGATTGTCCATGACACTGCTGATGGATTCTTCAGCAATCTTCCTCCGCCAGCGGCTCCGAAACCCGCTCTGCTTTACGTGAGCCCCGCAAACATAGTGAACGCGAGTCTCACTCATAGCAACAACTTCACGATCAACATCAATATTATCAACGCCTCAGGCATGTCAGGTCTAGAATTTAAGCTCGGTTTCAACGTCAGCGCATTGAACGCAAACTCTGTCGTAAACGGAAGCTTTTTGCCTTCTTCAGTTACGCCGGTTACGCAGATCAACAACACGGCAGGGTTCGTGAAGTTCAACGTTTCTTTGTCAACCCCGCTTGACGGAAACGGAACAGTAGCCATGATACAACTCCAAGTGAAAGCAGACAACGTGCGCAACTCAACACTTCATCTGTATGACGTAGGGCTCGTCAACAGCACTGCTCAACCACTGCCTTTCACGACTGCTGATGGAAGCTTCACGAACGCGCGGGCCCTTCTTGGAGATCTGAATCAAGACGGCATCGTTGATATCAGCGATGCAATATTGGCTGCTAAGGCCTTCGGTTCTCACCCTGGGGATCTAAACAGATGGAACCCAGAAGCCGACTTGGATCCTAACCCGCCATCAAACGACACGATAGACATCTTTGACCTAATAGTACTTGTGTCCAACTTTGGACACACAGCGTAGTCTTCTTCCTTTTTCTTTTTGGCAGCAGTCTTCTTTTCCAAGAAAGGCGTTTAATGTCCCTTGTTTCTTTGCTTCTCTCTGCATTGATCCATCGTTTCCACCGCCCTTCGAATGTGGGGAATGGTGATTGAGCCACCGACGACCAATGCAATGTTCAGGGCCTCGAAGAACTGCTCGTCGCTGACGCCTTCTTGAACGCAGCGGATGACATGATAGGTAATGCAGTCGTTGCAGCGCAAAACCATGGATGCAACTAGTCCCAGTAGCTCCTTAGTCTTAACATCCAAAGCACCTTTTTCGTAGGCTTGGTTGTCTAACGCAAAGAACCGTTTGATTCCAAGATTCCCGCCAGAGAGGATTCGTGAATTCATTCGTTCGCGATATTTTTTAAACTCATCAACACTATCCAACAGTATTCCTCAGTTCCCTAAACTGCGAACACTGCAGAAATCTTTTGCGCCTGTCACGGGGAATCTAGCGCGCGCTGAGGGTTCTGTAGGTTACTGGTCTTCACGGCGACAGACTGCCTTGCGCCAAGATTCATAGTTTGGGGTTCAGCGACATTCCCCTTCTCAGCGTTCTCATCCTTCTCCCATGGCGTCTTTCCATCCGCGTAGAACCATGGAGAACCGCTGCGGCGATGTTCCTTGCGGGAATGGTCTGTCTGCTTGCATCATTGTCGCTGTCGTTTATCATGGGCGAGATCTGAAAGGCAAAGCCGCATTCGCAATGAAACTGAGAGTCTTAGCCTCCCGATAAGCATCGCAAATACGAAGCTTACACACCTTAAGCAACGACAACAACAATCAGAAAACCTGAAATATCAGCGCGGACGGAAGAATTAGATATGGACAGGGAACATTACAAGAAGGCTTTGTCCTTGAGCCTAATGGAATCCTTTCTTGTTGTTTTGGACTCGTATTTTGAGGCTGCTTCAAGCTCGTTTAAGTAACTTCTCCCCTTCTTTGACAGCTTGAATCTTAGACCGACGGCTTTTGGTCCCTAGGCTTCGCTTAGAAAATCTCTCTTAGCGCGCGCGCTCTTCTCGCGTCCCGATACCTAAACATCAATAGGCGAAACAAAACCAGAAGCACAAGCCATCCTGCAAACGAATTTAGGAACAGGCATACGCGCTACTCAGTCAGTACAAGTGGTCCTAGTTTGAGAACTATTGAACCGTCAACCTCAAGGAAACATAAAGTATCTCCTGGTCGTAAGCCAAATTTCTTCCTAACCTCCATGGGAACCGTTATCTGACCTCGTGTTGTCATCTTTGATTGACCTCTCAAAATTGCCTCAACAGAAGCTTGTTTCTCATTTCTTGTATCTCGTTTCATTTTTGATCACACAACCTCTAATACTGCTAACCATATTGGCACGTAAAACAATAAAAGACTTACCGTGTTGTATTCTCATGCGTTTCTTACAATCTCTTAAGAGCACAGCATGGTGCTTAGTAATTAGCAGAAAATGTTTGGGGGTGAGAAAGGATGGAAGAAAACGCTGAGAAGCAGGAACCAGTTAAGGTTGAGGAGAAAGCCAAGATATACCCAAAACTTATGACACCAGTGAGAGCCGCTATCGCGCCCAGCATAGCTAAATCAATGGCTAAATCGGCGGCTAAGACTAGGGCACTGTCAATGGCTAAATCGGCGGCTAAGACTAGGGCACTGTCAATGGCTAAATCGGCGGCTAAGACTA
>JBEKHN010000022.1:0-31455 GCA_050012255.1 Bathyarchaeia archaeon | reverse complement strand
CTCTGTGAGAGGACCGTTTAGAGGTTTTGAAAGGGGATGGGATTGTGATAATCTTGTTAAGGAAGGTTCAAAAACACCCACTTCCTTCAGCGCACGCGCTTGAACGAGTCAGCAGAGGAGGCACGGACCAACTGTGCGACTCCACAATTGCACCATTTAAAAAGCTTGAAGAAAAGATCTTTCAATAGCGATGCAGAAGACTGTTTCTCGCGTATGTTCGATACTTTTTGCCTCACCTCTGCAAAGAACACAAAAAGAGAGGTTGCGCGAGAGATATCTCCACCGAAGCATAATAAAGCCTTAGGTGCTAAGGGCACGCTGCATGGTGCAGCATCCAAACACTCGAAAAAGGCTTAGCAGGTGCAGCTAACAGGTGACCCGTGCCGTGCGTTCCATCATTAAATTCTTAAGCGGACAATTCCATTATCTACTTCTCATCCGAAAGGAGAAGGAAGCAAAGGATGAAAGAGATCGAGTTGAAGCTGATTTCCGAGCTTATGAAGAACAGCAGGAGAAGCGACAGAGAACTCGCGAAGGCAATCGGAACCTCTCAGCCCACTGTCAGCAGAATGATATCGAGATTGGAAAAGGAAGGCGTTGTCAAAGAATACACCGTCATACCTGACTTTCAGAAGCTCGGCTATAGTCTGGCGGCCCTGACGCTTGGCAGGGTGAAGGATGAGTTTCGGAAGCCAGAAGTGTTGGACGAGGCTAGAAGAGAATTCGTCAAAAGCTTCAACGAAACGGCTTTCGAGGTAATCCTAGACGAGAGAGGAAGAGGAATGGAGTACGACGGGATCATAGTTTCCTTCCACAGAAGCTACTCGGAATACGCCGACTTCAAACGATGGATAAAGCAGATGCCCTTCATCGACGCGTCCAAGCTTGACAGCTTTCTAATAGACCTCAATGACAAAGTGCACCATCGCTACCTCACCTTCTCATACCTGGCCAAACACATACTGCAGACTCCAAAAAACAGGAACAAAGACTAACAACGTTCGACACAAACCGCACTTTTCTAGCAAGAAAGAGCCTATCCTGAACCTGCAAACTTTTTGAGACAAACACTATCTCGCGCGCGCTCCATCCATAGCACAAACGCCAGACAGACCTTCGACCACACAAGAGCGCCCACTTAGGATGGGCGACGGTCGAGAACATTGAAAAGTTACGACCCTTGCCCAGATCCTCTGCCAAACCCTCGGGACGCGCTCGGCCTCATGCCCCCACAAATCCAGTAGGGCCTTGCCCAACGCCTACGTGCAGTACTAGTACCCTAGGGGGGAGGGGGAGGGTGAAATAGACGGGGTCAAAACGCGAATACGGGGATGTAGCGCTCGCTGAAGTGTCACGTGGGACCTTCAAGTTCAGGAGCCTTTTCGATGCGCTTGCCCTTCTCATCAGCAGGTTTCTTGCCTATCACCGCTGGAAGGGCAAATTCGACGACGATCAGGACCATTATGAGGACAAGTATTACAAGTATCCCGGTGGAGTTGCGCATGAAAAGCGCAACGTGTCCGATCCATGGAATCCGCATAACGACCTTACCGATAACGTTCTCTACGGGAGTCGGCGAGTAAGGTCCAGTCTGGTCATTGCCGTCACCCTGAGTTATGAACGCCACGACCTGACCGTCGCTTCCCACGTTTTTTCCTATGGCTCTGTGCACGATCAGATCGTCGCTTCCAATAGCACGAAACACGAGGATGTCGCCTGAGCGCCCGCTCGCATTGTATGGCGCTGCGTAAACGTCTTGTGGATTCACTCCTTCAACGACGATCAGATCTCCAGTGTGAAGCGTCGGTCCAAACGGGCGGGACCACCCATCATCAACCACGCCTTTAGGAAGGCTCATGCTTCCAGAAGCCACAGCGAGCATCGGATACTGCGTGTCCAAAAAGAGACGCGAGCCGTACCAAAACCCGAAGACAACCGAGACTATGAAGAAAATCATCACGGCGGTCTGGAAAGAATCGTCTCTCCACAAACGCCCAAGTCTTAACGCTGACAATGATCGACCTTCCATGGCTGAAGTTGCCTGTTGAACAAGAACAGTGGAGCTTTAAAACTTAACGCTTTCAAAAAATGAAAAAGAGGGGAAAGGAGGATAGACGAAAGAGCCGTCAGAGTTTCTCGTCTAAATCTTCTTCTTGTTCAGAACTTCCCTGAACACCTTGTGATCCTTTGGACACTCGAAAAGTCCGATCTCCAGCTGAATCCTTTTTCCCGCCTTGTCTGGGCGCCCAGCCATCGTCCACGTTTTCTTTGGTTTTGAAACTTCAGTTCCGCACTTTGGACATTTAGCCACTTAATTTCCTCCCATATGTTTCCGTATCCATGGTTTCTCATGATGATAGATAAATAACTTTCCATTGATCCCTGTCCAAGGAGCGCCTGTTCAACGACCATGCATAAGTGCCTGCTTCCGCAAACCGCTACATCAAAGCAGCTGAGACGCCGGATGAAAGCCATCAAAACGGGCCGCGCAACTCAAACGTTTTATTCCTCCTCGTTCTAGAATGTCAGCCTAAAGGTTGGAACAGCATGGAACGGGACATCATTGATTACGCCTTAGAGTATGCACAGAGCAAGAAGGTCGAGTACGCCGAAGTTGGAGGCCAGAGCCAAGCATTGGACAGGATGGTGCTGAGAGACGGAATCCTGGAAGTATACGCAGAGGCTGTGGACAGCGGGTTCTGCGTGCGGATCATGGCAAACGGAGGAATCGGCTTCGCATCGACGAACAAGTGGTCAAAGAGCGAGGCGAGAGACGTTGTGGACCTGGCGTTCAAATACGCGGGGGCTGCAAATCGAAAAGACAAGCTGTTCTTTGCCAAAGAGAAGGCGGTTAGGACAAGCTGGACTGCTGACCAAAAAAAGAAGATCGAGAACGTTCCAACTGAAGAAAGAGTGGCTACCCTCACTGAAGTCAACAGGGCTTTGACGTCCTGCGGTGTCAAGATCGCGGCTACAACGTCGCAGTGTTCGATAAACCTGATAACCAAGTATTTCGTAAACTCGGAAGGATCGCGCATATCATCCCGCCTTCCGAAGATCGGCGCGTATTTCTTCATCGCAGTCGCAGAGAGTGGAAAGACTGAGCAGGCTTCAGAACAGTTCGGCTACAGTGGCGGATGGGAAGCCTTCGATGAGTGGAAGATCGCGGAAAAAATGGTTCACGACGCAAAAGTGCTCAGAACCGTCATAACAAAAGCAAAAGTCCTGAAACCTGAAAAGATGGACCTGGTCTGCGGCCCCGAAGTTGCAGGAATAGCAGCACATGAATCCTGCGGCCACCCCATGGAGGCTGACAGAATCCTAGGCCGAGAAATGAGCCAAGCAGGAAGATCCTTCATCTACAAGGGCGGCCCATACTGGATCGGCACAAGAATCGGTAGCGACGCTGTCACGGTCGTCGACGACCCCACGATCGAGAACAGTTACGGGTACTACCTGTATGATGATGAAGGAGTCAAGGCCAGACGCAGGTTTCTGTACAAGAAAGGCGTCATAAACGAGTTCCTGCACAACAGAGAATCAGCCGCGAAGATGAACACGCGAAGCAACGGTTCTTCAAGATCCGAAAATTACGACCGAGAAGCCATAGTGCGCATGGCAAACACGTTCGTGCTTCCTGGCGAACTGACCGACGAGGAGCTGATTGAAGACATCAAGTATGGCGTCTGCATGAAATCCTTCACTGAATGGAACATCGATGACAAGCGCTTCAACCAACGCTACGTTGGCAGAGAAGCATACATGATAAAAAACGGTGAATTGACCCATCCTGTTGCGAGACCCGTTGTTGAAACGACCACGCAGAAGTTCTGGACTGCTGTCGACGGTGTATCCAAGAAAGTTGAGTTTGACTCGGCTACATGCGGCAAGGGCGACCCTGAACAAGGGGCACAAGTGTACACAGGTGGCCCGTGGCTTAGACTTAGAGCGGTGTTCATGAAATGATCGATGCAATGGGTGAAACGGAAGAGATAATCAAGAAAGCGAAAGCGCTAGGCGCTGACGAAGTTATCGCCAGTACAGTCTTTGGCAAGTACCGTCAGGTCCGCTTCAGCAACAACCAAACAGACATCACCGTTGCCTGGAACGATTATGCCACTGATGTGATCCTAGCCTGGAAGAAACGCGTAGTTGCAACACAGATACACGACTTCCGCGAATCCGATGCCAGCCTCAAGCAACTGATGAAGCTTGTTAAGGTTTCTGAAGAAAATCCAACCTTCGGAGGCTTCGCAAAAGGCACTTTTCGCTACGCGAAGAGCAGGGCCGACAAGAAGATTGAAAATCTTGAGAACCTGACGGATCACGTTTCTGCAGCGATAGAAGCCGCCAAGAAAGAGGCTGGATCAAAGGTCGAAAGCGGTGGCATACTCTTTGCCAAATTTGAGAACGTTTACCTCGCTTCTTCTGAAGGACCGACCTGCGTGGACACGAGATCAGCGATCGAGCTTTCTATCAGGGCTTTTTCACAGAGAGAAGCCTCGGGGCACGGCGTTGAATGCAGCTCAACGCTGAAAGAGTTTGAACCTTCTAGGGCAGGGGCAAAGGCTGGCGAGATTGCCAAGATAGCTAAGAACCCAAGTTTAGGCGATGAAGGCGTTTATAATGTTGTCTTTGACCCGTTGATTTTCGGTTCTCTCCTCGGAGTTTGGGCCAGGATGGCTTCAGCCTACTCGATTATGACACGGACATCCATATTCGTTGACAAGCTCGGCAAGAATGTGGCGCCAGAAATCGTCACGTTGAAGGACAACCCTGCCCCCTACTCACTGTCCAACAGGGTCTTCGACGATGAAGGTGTTCCCACAAGAGAGAACACTTTCATAGACCACGGCTCCTTCAAGACCTATCTTCATAACGCGTCCACAGCGAAGATCTTCAAGACCAAGACAACTGGCAACGCGGGCCTGATTGCTCCAACTCCGTGGAATACAGAAATGGAACCTGGAGACGCGAGCAGAGAAGAACTCTTCAAAGAAATGAAGAGAGGGCTTTACCTGACTAACACGTGGTACACGCGCTTCCAAAACTCCGCGAAGGGTGATTTCTCCACTATCCCCAGAGACGGCATCTTCCTCGTAGAAAGGGGAGAGATTAAACGGTCGCTTAAAGACCTGCGAATAAGCGATAACGCATTAGCCATGCTTGGCAACATTGCGGGTGTTTCAAGAGAGAGGCAGCACGTCCACTGGTGGGAGGAAGCAGACCCACCGTCGCTAAGCCCATACGTCCTGGTGAAAAACGTGCACATAACCAAGTCCAAGTAGCGCGCTGCCTTGTCCCTTTATTATGCGTGCGCGTTTGAACAGCCACGTAGCTCCGGATCCAACGTGAACGGCCTCACCGTTTTCAACGATGCTCGTCCGCTGTATATGCAAAACGTATATGCTCTTACGCGCGCTATCAGCGAATTTAGGGGCAAGCCAGCGCGCTGCGCTACTCACAGTTTTCCTATTCCTTCTTGTCTAGAACGCTACGTCAGTTAGCACATGCTTGCAACATCAATCTTCTTGAATTCTCCTGCTTACGCTGTCCAAAATCTTTTTACCTATGACTCCATGCTTATTCCCTCTGACATTGGAGTTCAACTAGTCTTGAAAGAATCAGCTGCAAATGCTTTTGGCCTGCTTGTTAAGCCTGTTCGAAGACTCGTTGAGGAGAGGGAGTTCTCGAAGCCTACAGAACCACAGGAGAAGACTATTCCTCTGATTCTTGAGGGAAAAAATGTTCTTCTGATCTCGCCCACGGCCACAGGGAAGACTGAAGCCGCCTTCCTTCCAGTTTTGAGTATGCTTCTCCAGGGACAGCAGGGCAAGCCGGGAATCAAGGTTTTGTACATCACTCCTTTACGGGCCCTCAATCGTGACATACTTGAGAGGCTCGAGTGGTGGTGCAATACCCTAGACGTGAAGTTGGCAGTGAGACATGGAGACACGGACACCAAAGAAAGAGTTCGCCAGTCAAGAAGCCCGCCGGACATTCTGATCACGACTCCTGAGACTCTTCAGGCGATTTTGTCTGGTTGGATAATGCGTCAGCATCTTCAGCAGGTGCGATGGGTAATAATTGACGAGGTCCACGAGATGGCTGACAGTAAACGTGGAAGTCAGCTTGCCTTGGCGTTGGAAAGGCTCCGGGTCATGATCGGAAAGGACTTCCAACTGATAGGCTTGTCTGCCACGATCGGCAGCCCAGACAAGGTGGCTCAATTTCTCGTCGGAAAGGGCAGAAGCGTCGAGATAGTGCGCGTCCCAGTCGGAAGAATGATGCACCTGAAGATCATCTTTCCAAGGCCTGGCGATGAGGATTTGCAGCTTGCTTCTCAGCTTTACACGCACCCCGAGGTTGCGGCGAGACTGCGGATCATTCGGGACTACATCAGCAAGGCCAAATCGGTGCTCTTGTTCACGAACACACGGGCTGTGTCTGAGGTTTTGGCGAGCAGGTTCAAGGTTTGGGACATGAATTTTCCCGTTTCCATACACCACGGTTCGCTTTCTAAGCCTTCTCGCATAGCTGCTGAGAGGGGTTTAAAGAATGGTGAGCTGAAGGGGCTCGTTTGCACGAGCTCTCTTGAGTTGGGCATAGACGTGGGTAGGATAGACCTGGTCGTTCAGTACATGAGCCCAAGGCAGGCGACGAGGCTCATTCAGCGTGTGGGGAGGAGCGGTCACAGAATCGGGCGGATCGCCGAGGGAATCATCGTTGCCTTGGATTCCGATGATGCTCTTGAGGCCTTGGCCATTGCGAAAAAGGCGTTGAAGGAGGATTTGGAACCTGTGGTTATTCCTCCTAAGCCCTACGACGTTCTCGCACATCAGATCGCGGGTTTGCTGATTAGGAACAGAAGGCTTGGGTTTAGCGAGATCGTTGAAATCTTCGGGAACGCCTACCCCTACGAGGATCTGACGGAGAATGATGTTGAAAAAGTGTTGAGGTACATGCATGGACGTTTTCCGCGGTTGGCATGGGTTTCGTTTGAGGACAAGATAGTCCTGAGGCCGCGGCAGACAAAGGCTCTTTTTGAGTACTACTTCGACAACTTGTCCATGATTCCTGAAGAGAAGCAGTTTCTCGTTGTTGACGAGTCAAACGACTCCGCTGTTGGAGTCCTAGATGAGGCGTTTATGGCCGAGTTCGGTAAACCCGGCACGAAGTTCATCATTAGAGGGTCGCCTTGGATCATTCATAGCGTTTCTGAAGACCGAGTTCATGTCAGACCGATAGACGACCCTACTGGGGCCATACCGAGCTGGATAGGAGAGGAGATTCCAGTTCCTTTCGAGGTTTCGCAAGAAGTGGGCGTGATCAGGGGTTTCGTTGAAGAACAACGACGAAGAAACGTTTCGCCTGAAGAAATCGCAGACGAGTTGAGTGAGCGCTATCCATCCGACAAAGATACGGTTCTAAGTGCCTTGGCCGAGACGATTGAACATGTGAACGCTGGTTTTCCAGCTCCGACTGACAAGCGGATAATCGTCGAAGACTGGCAAGAGTTCGTTCTCATTCACGTCAACTTCGGTTCGCTTACGAACAGGGCTTTGGCCTTGTTGCTGGGCGAGCTGCTCTCCGAGAAGATGGGGTACACAGCGGTGGTTCAGCATGATCCTTACCGTATCTTCTTGCAGACCATGGGCACTGTGAACGCGAATCAGGTCGTAGCACTGTTTGATGATGTCAAAGCGATGCAGGAAAAGGCTGTGAGAAACCGCTTGAAGACGGCCACCGTGAAGACTGGACTCTTCAAGAGGCGGATGATCCACGTGGCGCATCGCTTTGGGGCTCTGCAGAAGTGGGCGGACTTCAGCAGTGTTAGCCTTCAGAAGCTGGTGAAGAGCTTTGAAGACACGCCAATCTATGAAGAGGCCCTGAAGGAAGTGTTTACTAAAGACCTTGACGTTGAAAAATTGATTGAGGTTCTCGGAAGAATGCGGCAAGGCAAAGTTCAGGTGACGAAGGTTGAGACTGAAGGGTCTTCAACTCCTATCGCTCGCCTGGGTATTGAGCGAATAAGCATGAAGACGGACCTTATTCCTCCTGAAAGGATGCGGGCTGTGCTCGTGGAGTCTGCTAAGGCTCGGTTGCTTAACGAGACGAGTGGTTTCCTCTGCACGAACTGTTGGAGTTACGTGGAGATGCTGAAGATTAATGATTTGCCTGACAGGCTCAAGTGTCCAAGGTGCGGTTCGTCTGCCATAGGACTCGTCAGGGTTGAAGAAGAGAGGCTGCAGCCCATAGTGGAGAAGCAGGGTCAGAGGCTTACGAAGGCGGAAGAGAAGCTTCAGAGTCAAGCCGTGCAAACTGCTAAACTGATCGAGAAGTATGGAAAGGCTGCTGCGATAGCGTTGTCTGCGAGAAGAGTTCAACCTTCAGACGTTAGAGAAGTTCTTGAGAAACAGCCTAGGACGAATGACAGGTTCTATGAGCTGGTGCTCGAAGCTGAGCGCAAGGCCCTGAGCAAACGTTTCTGGTAGGACAAATCTGCCGTCAGCAGCCACGATAAACAATGTTTAAATCAATGCTTGCCTACTTGAGCGTAAGCGACTGCTACTGGCCACGTGAGGAAAAAGATTTGGAAATAACTCGAAAGAAGATGCGTGAAGAAATCCTTGAGAGAATCAAGTATGTGAAAACGTGTGTTCTGGCGAGGGAAGTTTGCCTGCTGGTTCGCACGAACCGCGCTGTGCTTGACCCTAAGGACGTGCGTGATGTTTGCATGTCGGTTTCGAAGCTGTGCAAGGAGGAGGGGTGCGAGGAGCCGAGCGAGATCTGCCGCAAGGCTGCCGAAGCTGTTGGTTCTGATGAGGAAGCAAAATACCTTGAGCTGTGTGCTCAGAGCTGCCTAAAGTGCGGTGAGGCCAGACAGCCCACGCCTAAGAAGGCGACGTACGTTTCGTAGGCATTGAAAGTCTTTAAAGGACTAATGTTGTTGGTTAAGCAAGGTTACTCTGGTTGGTAACGGGGGCATAATGGTCTGTTCATAGCGCCTTTTGTTCCTAGTCCGCCGCAGGTGGTCCGTCAGATGTTAGCGTTGGCCGAGTTGAGGGCTGGTGATGTCTTCTTTGACCTGGGGGCTGGAGACGGAAGGACGGTGGTTATGGCGGTGAAGGAGTACGGTGCCAGAGCCGTTGGTGTTGAGCTGAGAGAGGATCTCGTGAAGAAGGCGTTGGGCACTGTGTATGAGCAGGGTCTTCAGGACAGGATAACCATAGTCAACGGTGACATGTTCACGGTGGACCTGAGTTCAGCGGACGTGGTTTTCCTCTACTTAACGACAAGCGCAAACGAGAAGATTAAGCCGAAGTTGGAGACGGAGCTGAAGCATGGTGTGCGGGTTGTTTCTCATGATTATGAGATCGTCGGGTGGAGACCGTTGAAGGTTGTGAATTTCTGTGAGAACCAGGAGCTGGGGTTTCCATCACACACGATCTACCTTTACAAGAGACCCTAGTGGAGTGGCATGTCTGCGCGTTCTTTTAAGACTTCTATCAGAGTCACGTGGGCTGACACTGACGCGGCGCAGGTTGTGCATTTCTCGAACTACTTCAGGTTTTTTGAGAGGGCTGAAGAAGAGTTTTACAGGGCTTTGGGCTTCAGCTTCACGGATTTCAGGAGCCGGGGACTCTGGTTCCCAAGGGTTGAAGCATTCTGCCAGTACAAGAAGCCAGCAGGGTTCAACGATATGCTCGACGTGGAAGTGACGGTTGAGGAGCTGAGAGAGAAGTCTGTGAGACTGGGCTTCACAGTGTCCAACAAGGAGACGGAGGACTTGTTGGCGTCCGGCTACTTGGTCATCGTTGCGGCCGATAGACGGACGAGAAGAGCCACGCAGATGCCTGCTGAGGCTTTTGAGAAGCTGAAACCGTATGCGAAGCAGGTTTTATAAGAGACGCGGGTCGTTGAGTTCGTTCAGTGATGGCTAAGTTGCAGTTTGTTCCTTGGCGTTACATCGCAGACTGGAAGTGCACGAGATGCGGCGACTGCTGCAGACTCTACAGTGTGGTCATAAACTTTCATGAGTGGCTGAGGATTGTCAAGAGTTTCGGGGTTGAAAACACAGCCGCCGGCCTGGACAAGCTGTTCATAAGGAGGAGAAGCGACGGGTCCTGCGTCTTTCTGCAGAGCAACTCAAGCGTCAACCTTTGCACGCTGCAGCGTACGAAGCCAAGAGCGTGTCAACTCTGGCCTTTCAAGGTTCTTACGAAGCCAGAGTTCGGTTACGCGAATGAGGCAGCGCTTCCTTGTGGTGAACACAAGCTTTTTGTCTACGCTGACCCTCTGTGTCGGGGTCTCAGGTACGGGTCGCCGACTCTGGAGTTTTGCAACTACACGCTCAAGGAGTTTGTAGAGATTGCCCTCGGCCTGCGCATGTATCAGTTGAAGACGACTTCAAGCATGGTTTTAGACAGCGTCCCGCGGTTCTAAGGGTTGGCTTGTTTGAGGTAGGATTCTAGCTTCTCCTTGAGCCGGTCTACGTTGGACGGTGCTTCGATCCAATTTTGGCCGATTACTATTGTCGGTGTTTGGCTGATTCCTCTCGCTGTGACCTTCAGCATATGCTACATCCCTGTATTCGCGTTTTGGCCCCGTCTATTCCACCCTCCCCCTCCCCCCTAGGGTACTAGTACTGCACGTAGGCGCTGGTGAAGGCCCTAGTGGCTAAGCGCGGGCTCGATGCCGACCGTGTGCAGAGCGTTTGGCAGAGAGTCTGGCAAGGGTAGTAACTTTTCAATACACTCCACTGTCACGCCATCTTCTGGTTTCATTTGCCCGTTCAGAGCCGGGCTAAAACGCCTGTCCCCTTTCCACTTGATTGCCAGTCCTCAGCTTTGCTACTCAAGGAGGACTTGACGAGGAGAACGTTGCGTCTGCGGGATGTCGTAGGAGCCATGGGGCAAGCGTGTCTAGGTTTGAGATTGTGTTATAAGGATGCGTGTCAACATGTAGAATCCAGCCGAATACGGATGGGACGTTTCCTTGGCGAATCCGAAGATTGGCTTGTCGATGCTCTACACTATTGGCGAACCTTTCGAGAGGATGGTAGAGGAGATTCCTAAGACGGGGGCGAGGTACGTGGAGGTTGTGGATGACGGTGCTCACGTCCTTGACGAGAAGAGAGTTTTGGCACTGAAGAGCGTCAGGGATTCTTATGACGTGGAGTACACGGTTCACGCGCCGTTCACTGGCATCAACATATCCTTGCAGGATAAGGCACTTTTGAACGCGACGATGAAGAGGCTGGAGGAGTCGATCGCTAACTCTGCAGGTTTAGATTGTAGACTTTGGGTCTTCCACCCAGGGATGAAAGCTGGCGTCAGCATGTTCTATCCCGGCATGGACTGGACTAGGAATCTGGAGAGCGTTCGGCTCCTGTTCAAGTTTGCGAATGAGCACGGCGTGAAGACGGCGATAGAGAACGTTATGGAACCGTTTGTCTTGAAAAGCGTGGCTGAGTTCAAGCGGTTCTACAGTGAGCTGAACGAAGAAGTGGGGTTGGCCTTGGACACTGGGCACGCGAACCTCAGCGGAGAAGTGGACGGTTTTCTAACAGAGTTATCGGACAAGCTTGTGCACGTGCACGCTCAGGACAACCTTGGGAAAGTGGACCAGCATCTGGGCATAGGCTACGGCAGCATCAACTGGCAAAGCTTTGCAGACTTGTTGAAGAAGACTTCTTTCGACGGAATCGTGATTCTTGAGTCTGTTGAGCACATCGAGGAGAGCATGCAGAAGCTGAAGCAGCTGCTACTCTAAAAGCGGAATCTCTACTTGCATGAAGTCTTCCGCCATCGCAGTGTTCTTGAAAATCTTTCTCGCCTGTTTCAGCCACGTGCTCGTGTCTTCGTACCTTTGACTGATGTGTGTCAGTATCAACTGCTTGACTTTTGCCTTCTTTGCACTCTCGGCGGCTTGGTCTACGGTTGAATGTCCATACTTCTCTGCTCTTTCAGCCAGCTCGTCGCCCAGCGTCGAGTCGTGTATCAGCAGGTCTGCGTTGGCCGCGAATTTTTCAAGACGCTTGAAAGGCCGGGTGTCGCCCGTGTAGACTATTTTTCTGCCCTGTCTAGGCGGGCCCATCACTTCTTCCGGTTTGATGACACGCCCGTTTGGCAGCTTGACTCTCTGTCCGCGCTGAAGCTTTGACCACAGAGGGCCTTCTGGCAAGCCTAAAGCCTTGGCTTTTTCAGGGTAGAATCTCCCAGGTCTTGGTTTCTCAACGTAACCGTAGGCGAAGCTCGGTATCACGTGCTTCGACCGGACGACCTGAACGGTGTACTCGTCTTCCCGGCAGACAACGCCTGGCCTTTCTATCTCGTGGATTTCTGTTGGAAACGTTAGGACGAACTGGACTGTTTCCCTGATGCCGTGCAGGAAATCTCTGATGTTCGGGGGTCCGTAGACTTCGAGTTTTTTTTCTCTGCCGAGCAGGGCCATGGTCTGCAGTAGCCCTGGAAGTCCCATGACGTGGTCTCCGTGCATGTGTGTTACGAAGACCCTTGTCGTCCTGTTGAGGCTTGCTCCGGCCATCAGCATCTGTCTCTGGACGCCTTCGCCGCAGTCGAACATGAGCTGTTCACCGTCGCGTTGGACCAGTATCGCAGGTAAGCTCCTCTTGAGTGTTGGAACACCGGCTGCTGTTCCTAGGAAAACAACGCGTAGACTCAAGGGGCTACACCTTTTCGAACACGACGACTTCTCGGGTTAAGCTTCTGTGAACATAGACGAAATGGGACTCTATATGCTTATAGCCCAAGCCCGTTCCGACTTGGACAATGTTCAGCTTTCTAGGCGCGGCCATGCAGACTCTTCTTCCATTTTTCAGCAGTCCATAGACGGCGGTCAGCACTTCTTCGATGACTTGTTTCGTCGTGCGTTTCAGGGTGGTTGAAGACGTGCCGTACGGTGGATCCGTCACGACGCAATCGACTTTCTTCAGAGGCAGGCTTCTCGCGTCTGCGACGACCACGCCTTCGGGCTTGATGCCGAAGTGTGTCACGTTTCTAAGAGTTCCCCTTGCCATGCGACGTTGCACGTCGAGGCCTAGGGCGCGGCAGCCGACTAGCGCAGCTTCAATGAGCGTGGTTCCTGTTCCACAGAAGGGGTCTAGAACTAGGTCTCCAGTCTTCGGTTGTGCCAAGTTTACCATGCATCTTGCAAGTTTCGCTTGCATGGCTGACGGATGGAAAAAGGGTCTCTTTCTGGGGCGTCTTTGGACGAACGGTGTCGCCGGGATTTCAGCAAGTTTTAGGCCGAAGATGAATTTCTCGCTTGTCAGTATCCCAACGAGCGTTTTGTCAGGGTTTTTCAGTTTGACTCGGACCTTGGGCATGTTTCGAAGTATGAGTTCGCCGAGCTTCTTTTCGAGCATCATTCCGTCTATCTCTGAGGCGTGGGCTTTGACGTGTTTGACTCGAACTGCAAAGCTTTCGTTTTCTCTTAAAGCTTGGTCGAGCCTTGCTAATGATAAGGCTTTGACTATGCTGCTCGTTTCTGCCTCGCAGGTGAAGAGTTCCATTGCGCAGAGCCTTGTTAAGGCTGCTCTGTGTTTTAGAACCTCTATGCAGTTTGGGTCGGCTTCCAGTCTTAGAACTTGGTCAAGCTTCTCCCTGACCCCGTATGCGTAGTCCTCTGTCTCGAGTATTGCCTTGAGCTCAGAAACAGGTAGGTCTTCATGCTCGCCTGAAAGCAGGAAGAAGAGGTTGGCCACGCTCATGCTCCTTCTTGCATGAGCACTTGGCTTATGAGCGGAGCGACTGAAACCTTGCTTACGGGGCTCTGGACGCAGTCTGTGCCTACTATTTCTTCAGCGCCGTTCTCCATGATTCTTTTTTGTGAGTCGCCGATGAGCAACGGGTGCACGCAAGCCGCATAAACCTTTTTTGCCCCTTTGTCTTTCACGAGCTTTACAACCTTGGCCATCGTTCCCCCGCTGCTTATTATGTCGTCGAAGATTATGACGTCGCGGTCCTTGACCTGTAAGGGTCTGGGTTCAAGCGTAACGCTGCCTGTCACGACGTCTCTTTTTGATGCAACGTAATCGTAGCCTCCGTGCAGAATGCTATCGGCTTCCTGGGCGACGCTTATGGCCTTTTTGCCCATGGAGAGCGAAAGCGGGTTTTGTACGAGCTTTTTTGTCTTGAAATACTGGGCTAAAAGCGAGATGGCTGATAGGTCATGGACAGGGATTTCGAAGGTTTTCAGGACGGCTGGGTTGTGGGCGTTGACGGTTATGATTTTGTTGACGCCGCATTCCTCGAGCAGTTTCACTATGGTTTTTGTGCTGAAGGCTTCGCCTGGTAGGAATCGTTTGTCTTGGCGGCTGTAGGCGAAGTATGGAACGACCGCCTTGATGCTCTTGGCTTCCATGTCCTTTGCGTTGTCGGCCATCAGAAGTAGCTGGATCAGTCTCTGGTCCTGTGGTGGGCTCGTGGTCTGGACGATGACGATGTCTTCGTTCTTCAGTGATTTGGATTCGAAGCGGATGTAGGATTCCCCGTCAGGAAAGATTTTCAGGAAAACAGGTATGACTTCTGCGTTCAACTGTTTGGCTAGTTTTTCGCCCAAATCTTTGGATGCAGGTCCTGGTATAACCTTCACTTTCATCGCCGAGTCTAGATGCGTCTGTTGTGGCTTTTTAGATTTTTCCAGTTGCCTTGTACTTGTCCAGTAGTTCTTGGGCTCTGTCCATTCGAATCTTACGCTCTTCAACCATCTTCGCTGCGACTTTGTCGATAAGTTCGCCTGTGGCACCTGCCATTACAGCTATGTTTCTCGCGTGCAGTGACATGTGTCCACGCTGTATCCCTTCATGAGCCAATGCACGAAGAGCTCCGAGGTTCTGTGCCAGACCAACAGCCGCACACACCTCGCCGAACTCGTTGGCAGTCTTCACTCCTAGAATCTTGACGGCGATTCTTGCAATCGGATGAGTTTTAACGGCTCCGCCTATGAGGCCGACTGCCATAGGCAGTTCAATTGAGCCTACGAGGTCACCGTTCTCGTTTTTCTCCCAGGTTGACAGCGACGTGTAGTGGCCGCTGACAGCTGCGTACGCGTGGGCCCCCGCTTCGATTGCGCGGTGGTCGTTGCCTGTTGCGACTATCACGGCTATTATGCCGTTCATGATTCCCTTGTTGTGAGTCGCTGCACGGTAGGGGTCTGCTGCTGCGAAGGCGTACGCGCTCACGATTGCGTCCACGACTTCTTCGCCGCCCACGGATTTCTTCGGCACGACGCATGAGGCTCTGACCAGGCGTTTTGTCGCTAGGTTGGAGATTATTCGGAGGTAGACGCGTCCGCCTGTTATGCGTTCGATTAATGGCGCTACTGCTTCATTCATTGTGTTGACTGCGTTTGCTCCCATGGCGTCTCGGCAATCGACGTGCAGTTCGGTTATGAGCATGGGGCCTTGCTCGGTGCCAATTACTCTTGCGTCTAGGTCTCTTGCGCCGCCTCCGGCTGAGACCAGCAGTGGGTCTTGGTCGTTGGCTTTTCTCAGGATTTCGTCTTTCGCCTGTATCACGCGCATCTTAGCGGCGTAGGGGTCTTTGATGCCTACGGCTTGTATTTGTCCGATCATGATGGGCAGTGTGCTGCTTGTGTGAAAGCCTCCTCCGTCCCTCACCATCTTCGCAGCGTAGCTCGCAGCTGCCACGACTGAAGGCTCTTCAATAGCCATGGGAATCAAGTAATCACGTTCGTTGATTAGGAAGTTGACGCCCATTCCTAGAGGTATCGGAATGGCGCCGACGACGTTTTCTATCATGCGGTCAGCGAGGTCGAGAGGAAGAGAACCTGTATTCTGGAGTAAAGCGGCTTCTTCGTCCGTCAGATTGGAGAATTCTTTAACAAACGCTAAACGTTCTTTTGGACTCAGTTTGTAGAAGCCCGAAACCAAGGATGATTTGTTCATACTTGCCATCTTCTCCTCTTACGCGATTCAACACATGTTTACCATCGACTTTTAAAGCTTAGCGGAATTCAGGGTTTCTGCTGTTGATCAGCTGCGCGATGAACTTGATTTTCCGCGTTGGCGCGCGCTGGGTTCTATGGTCATTCGAGCATGTCTTCTGTTGGTTCTTCAAAGTAAGGTGGAAACACCCAGCTGCCAAAGAAGAACTCGTTAGCGAAGACCAGTTTGTCTTCACTTATCCAAACGCAGGAGCACCTGTGCACGTTATCGAGCTTCACCGAAGTTTCCAAATTGATGAGTCTGGCCAAAACAGAATGCAAACCCTCATGCTCCAACACGTTCAGCAGACTGTAAACAGTGAAGAACCCCTGTCGCCTGTGCCAGTAAACGTTAATGGTACTGAGCTCCAAACTGTCAACCCAGCCGCCTCCGAGAAAATCCCGACGCTTGGGACTCTTCAAGATCTCTCTTCGACTCGGAACTCTTACGTCCACTGAACAGACCTCCTTCGCTCAAGATACGCGGCTCTATAAAAATCCTCTCAAGGTTCAGCGCGTGCTAGTGTCAATCCGAGACAATTCGAAAGTATCAGGAAAGGCACGGTGAGAAGGAGAATGGAGCGCGCGCGGAAGAGCTTGTGTGTTTTGCATATACGTTTTGCATATACGTTTTGCATATACAGTTGGCGAGCATTGTTGAAAATGTTAAGGATTTCAGGTTGGATGCGGAGCTGTGTGGCCGGTTCAAAGAGAATTGCGTGTTAAGAAATAGTGCCTTCAGCCTCTTAGGCGTACAGTGATCGAGGCCCTGACCGCGCGCTTCTGGGAAAGGAGCTGAGTTTACAATGATGATAGCGAAGAAGGGCCGGAGGGGAAAAGAAAACTATCAGATTCGGTGATCAGAAAGGCAAGAATGATTCAAGAGCAGCAACGCGTGCGTTGCAGACAATTTCAACTGATCTGTCCAGAAAGCGCGGTGTTTTTCGTTGAGCGATTGTTCCGATCACTTCTTTTCCGTGATCGGTTCTTGTCCTTCTATTCTGACTGTTGGTCTCGCCATGACTTCCCTTATTTGGTCAGCGACTTTCAACGGCTTTCTGACTTTTGCCATCTTTATGTCGCTGTCACCTTGCGTACGAATGGTTATGTTTCCAGAATTCACGATTCTTCCTGAAACCGATCTAGTTACCTCTAGGTCTGAAAAGCCCGCAGGAGCGACTACGAACGATTTTGAGGTTAATATTCCAGTCCTCACTTCTAGACCATCGTTTCTAAGAATGTACGTGTTTGAAGCCCTCAGGACCAACAAGTGCGTCAAGCTGAGTACCCAGACTAGGAAAATTGCCAAGGCCGTCCACAATATTATAGGTAAATTCAGAATTTGTGAGTTGCTCTCCACATTAAGATAGAATTCGAGCCAAGAAATCACAACGGCTGCTAGGGCAGCTAAAATGCTTCTAGCCAGCACGTTGGGAAGTATCCAAGGTTTACCGGTCCAAAGCTCACGCGCCTTCGTATTCAGCTCCTCCTTCTGTGTCCTTATTCCTTTGTGTTTCTCTCCAGTCTCGCCAAGAGAACACTGCAATCACAAAGGGTAATAACATTGCGGTTGCTAGCACCGGAGTGACGTAAGGATCATAATTGTTGGATACCATCGAAATGAACGTTGAGAAGTGAGCGTACAGCATGAGACAGCCCACGATTGCAAAACCAATCGCATAATAAGACGCTACGTGCCTCATTTTGGTTCACTTACGACATCGTTCGATTCTAGTCTACGTTTGCGTTGAAGAGATTTGTGAAGTCAGAATGTAGATTGAGAATATGCGAGGTTTGTCTTTTCCGCGTGTGTGGCATATCAGCTTGGCTGATGAGTATCTTCCAGGCATGAACTTGGTCATGATACTGACTAGTGCAATGGCGATCTGCTACTTGCAGAAATCGAAGCATGCTAGTCAATAGCACATTTCACATTCTGTCCCTGTGGTCTCTTGGGTCAGATAGGTTTACCTACTTCATTACTCGAAACATGCCTTTCTTTTCTTGACTTTACCGTCTGACCTTGACTCTTATCGGGCTCCGTTCTGGGTGATGCACGCGCCCCTCACTCGAAAAGACCGTTCTTTGGCTGAGCCACTGCAGAGATGCCCAAGTGTTTGCGGATTTCTTTCGCTAGAGTCTCGCCGTAGTGGACGCGGAAGTTGTCGGTTATCACGAGTTTAGGTTTGGATAGGCGCACGTATTCGAGCAGTCCGTCGAAGTCTGAGTGGTCGCTTAGGGCCACCAGGTATTCTCTTTCGTCGACTTGGCGTATTGCGGAGTAGAATTCCCAGCCGCTCACGCAGATGCGGAACTTGTCTAGGGTGGCTTTGTTTTTTGAGTGCATGTGGCTGAAGGTTATGCAAGGCGAGTTCTTTTCAAGCAGCTCAGTTGCCTCTTTTTCGGTTGACAGCATCAGCTTTCCGAGTTGCATTCCGTGTTTTTCGCAAACTTTTGAGATGCGGAAGACGTTTTCAGGAGTGATGAACGGAACGTTTACGTTGGCCTTGTGCAGGATCTCCATTACCTCTTGGAGTTTTCCGTGGTAGCCGAAGATGCACACTGGCCCACATCCCAGTGCTTTCTCCACTAGCGATATTAGCGAGTCTTGCACGTCTTCGTGGAACTTGCGTTTGCAGTGTGGGCTTCCGTAGGTGGCTTCGATGACGAGGATGTCTGAGTTGAGGATTGGGGTTTGGTCGATTCTGAAGTCGCCCGTGAATACAATTCGTTTTCCTTCCGGGTCCTCTACCAGCACTTGGGCCGCGCCCAGTATGTGGTCTGCCTTATGGAAGGTTAGTCGTTCATCTCCGTAGGTGATCGTTTGGCCGTAGTCTAACGCTTCGACGTGGCCTGCCATTAGGTAGAATGGTCCGCGCATCGCGTCGATCAGGTCTTTCGTGGCCTTTGTCATCAATACGTTTCTGGACTTCTTGAGGCTCTGTGAGAGGCCAGTCATGTGGTCAGCGTGAGCGTGGGTTACGACGCGCACTGGTCGAGTCTCTTCGAAGGCGTCGCACGCAACGTTCTCGCCGAGAAGTACGGCGCCTCTTTCGGTTATTGACGCTTTTTCTGACACACGTATTCCCTCTTGTCTTCATGGATTCATTGCGGTGAGCCAGTCAACGACTTGTCGGGGGTTCTCGGACTTTATTTTCACTTTTATCGGTCCTAGCGGAGACTCGGCTACTTCTTGTGAGAAGGAAACGTGGCCTGCGTATGCCACCTGTTTGTTCAGGCAGAAGTTAACGCTTGTTCTTTCTAATCCTTGGAGGAGCACTGCCCGTGCTGCGGCGCGGATGTGTTCTCTTTGCAGTATGTTGTGAAACTTGGCGAGCGCTTCTTGTCCTGTTGCTTCTGCGAGTAGGAGGCTGCCTTTGCGCAGGGACTTTGTCTGCATGTTCATTGCTCCAAAAATGTTTTCGACTGCCTCCTTCACTTTCTGTTCAGATTCCGTTAGGTTGACCTCGACCTCGATGTGGACGCTTACTTCCTCCATTTGTTCTCAACTTTCTCCAAGATTCTTCTAATTCTGCCCTTCACAACATCGAATGGTTCCTCGTTTACAACCATCTCTTCGGCCATGGCTATGGCGCTGCCCAAACCGACGCTCAACTCTCGCGTGTCTCTTTCAAGGAAGACCTTCCAATGGCTCGCATCGTCGCTTCTGCGGCGGTGGTACAGGCGTTGGAATCGTGTGTCCGGAGAAGCATGGATGGCGATCAGGCTGAATATTGAGTAGTGTTTTTTGAATTCTTCGATTTCATCTAGGCTTCTTATTCCGTCCACGATCACTTTCTGTCCCTTTATGCCGGCTATTTTTGGAACGCATCTCTTCGCGATGACCGCGCTTCCGTCTTTCTGTCTCAGGTCAAGCATCACCTTTCCGATGTTTTCAGGTGTCGGTTGCAGGTTTCTCTTCTTTGTTTCCTCTCTGACAACGTCACCCATTGCGACGGCTTCGTAGCCTTTTTCTTTCTGCGCGAGTTCAACTACTAGGGATTTGCCTGACCCAGGCATTCCTGCGACACCTAGGACAAGCTTATCCTCTGTCATCTTTTCCTTTCACCGTTGTTTCTTTTGACAGATAGTTTTTTACACGTTAAAAGCGTTTATGAAATGAACGAGGCAAAAATGCGCGGGAGGAGTAGGCATGGTTGAGATGGTTAGATGTTTTGTGGCTTTCGATATTGATAGTGAAGCTGTTAAGAAGAAGTTGACTGAAGTGCAGACGTTGCTGGTCAACACAGGGGCCGACTTAAAGGTTGTTGAACCTGCGAATATTCACATAACGATGCGGTTCTTAGGCGACGTGAGGTCGGATTCGGTTGAGAAGATTTTTGAGGCCATGAAGAAGGCTTTGTTTGCTCCTTTTGACGTGAAGATTCAAGGTGTCGGTGCCTTTCCAGACGTGCGCTACCCGCGTGTCGTGTGGGCAGGAATAACTCAGGGGGCTAACGATCTGCGGAGCATTTCGAGTCAGTTGGAACCTCACTTACAGGCTTTAGGATTTGCGCCTGACCCCAAGGGTTTCAGTCCGCACTTGACGATTGCGCGGGTCAGGAGCGCACGGAACAAGGCGGAGCTTGCTAAATTTGTCACCGAAAACGTGGGTTTTGAATTTGGTGTGGTAAGGGCGGCGTGTTTGAGGTTGAAAAAGAGTGTCTTAACGCCGACAGGGCCCATTTATTCGACCCTCAAAGAGGTTTGTCCGCAGGGATGAACAGAAGAGACGTGTTGATGCAGGACAAGATGCGAAGAGTCCTTGCAACCGTTTTAAAGCGGGTCACGCCGAAAACAGATGAACGGGCCAGGATAGGGGCCCTAGCTAGGAAGCTTGAAAGGAAAGTTACATCGGCCTCGAAACAGTTGGGCGTTAAGGCCAAGGTTCGCGTGGAAGGTTCCGTTGCCAAGGACACGTGGCTGAGCGGCGAGCCGGACGTAGACGTTTTCATGCGTGTTCCAGCGTCGATTCCCCGCGAGTCTTTAGGCGAGGTTTGCTTGAAAGTAGCCAAGGAAGCAACAAAGGGTTCGAAGCAGATTGAACGGTTCGCGGAGCACCCGTACCTTGAGGCTTTTGTTGACGACACCAGAGTGAACATTGTGCCCTGCTACGCTGCAAAACGCGGGGAATGGTTGAGCGCCACGGATAGGACGCCCTTTCACACGGACTACATCAACAAGAATCTGGACGTGAAGATGCGGGGTCAGGTGCGGTTGATGAAGAAGTTGATGAAGGGCATTGGTGTTTACGGCGCTGAGATCAAGGTTGGCGGCTTCAGCGGATACTTGTGCGAGCTCTTAGTCCTGCATTACAGGTCCTTCTTGGACGCTGTCGAGGCGTTTGCGAAGCACAAACAAAGAATGGTCATCGACATTGAAGGCTTCTACGCGAACAGGCAGAGGGAGGTTGACCTCTTGTTCGACGATCCTTTGGTGGTTGTTGACCCTGTCGATAAGGCGAGAAACGTGGCTTCTGCGGTGCGCAAGCAGAACCTCTACACCTTCATAGCCGCCGCGCAGGCGTTTGTGAAAAAGCCGAGCTTGAACTTCTTCTATCCGCCCAAGACGATTCCGATAAATGAAGCCAGGATGAGGGAGGAGTTGAAGAAACGTCGTCGGGGGCCAACGACTGTCTTCGTCGCGTTTGGAAGGGTTGACGCTGTGCCAGACATCCTGTGGGGGCAGCTCTACAAATCCCTTCGTTCAATGCACAAGCTTGTTGACCTAAGCGACTTTTCGCTTTTGAGAGATTTTGCTTGGAGCGATGAGAAGGATTTGAACGTCTTTGGCTTTGAGCTTGAACACTGCTGCATCCCAGAGGTTAAAAAACATCTGGGGCCGCCACTTGAGAAAGAGAGTGAGTGTGCAAAATTCCTGGTGAAGCATCAGAACGCGTCAAGAACGGTTTCTGGGCCTTACGTAGAGGACGGCCGCTGGGTCGTGGAGGTTCGAAGAAATTATACAGACGCTTGCACGTTGCTTCGTGAAAAACTGCAAGATGGCGGAAAGAATGCCGGAGTAGCCGAGGGGATTTCGCTCGTGTTGAAGAAGGGTTTCGAAGTGTTTGTGAACGAAGAGGTTGTTAAGGTCTATGAGAAGAATAACGAGTTTGCTGAGTTTCTGACTGATTTTCTCTCGGGCAAGCCTAAGTGGCTGGAAGCCGCTTGAAGATCCTCGTCTCGACGAGGCTCTCAGCGGTCAAGTGTAAAATGCGAAGCTATAGAGTTTTTTTAGTTGCCACTGCGTTATTGCTACTTGTCCAATATAATGCTGAAGAGCTGGGCTACTTTCATGCCTATTGGAAGCCCGAGAAGCAGGCTTTTGAGGCTGACCGCGTGGTAATGAGCAGTAATGGACTCTAGGCTCTTCGTTTCTTCAAGCCAAATACTGAAGCCCGCAACTTCCCGCGTGACCTCGGCCTCCAGTTTTCTCTTAATCTCTGTGCCGGCCATTTCATAGTTGGCTCTGCGCATTCTGATCGTCTCCATGATGTTTCGTCCGCTATACTCCTCGTAGAGTCCGAAGCTTTTGGGCTCTCTCTTCCAAGTGTCATGTGTCGCTAGCTCGGCTGTGAGTTCTTCATTCTTCGATTGCATGTGGAAAGCTTTCTGGCCGAAGGATATCTTGCTTGTGAAAGCTCTATTCAGATTCAGAATTCACACAAGACCTATGCATATGTGGTCAAAGGCCGCTCAGCGTGAGAGCTATCAGAGCTATGCCTAGTAGCCATGTGTAGAATGCGAAGTAATGAAATCTCTTTGTCCTCACCAAGTTTGAGACGAGTCTTATGGCTACGTAGCCTGCTATGGCTGCCAAGACGATTCCGGCTGTAAGTTCTACGGGACCTATTGTTGTAAGTGCCAATTGGCCGCGTTGCAGGTAGGCCTCGACTATTAGGTCTCCGATTATGGCTGGGATTGAGAGTAGGAAAGAGAACCTGAACGCTTTTTCCCTTTTCAATCCGAGGAGCAGCGCGGTCGAGATAGTCATTCCGCTTCTTGAAAGGCCTGAGAAGGATGCGAGACCTTGAGCCGCGCCCATAAGCAGGGCTATCGAGACAGTTATAACGTCGGTGTTTTCTTTTCCGATTTTAGAGGTGTAAAGCCAGGTTGCGCCTATTATGAGGGCTATCCCAATGGCCAGGAACATGATGAAAGTGTTTGCTGCGAAATATGGGTCGAGGAATTTTGCGTACGTTAGACCGATTATTCCTGTAGGAATGGTTGCAACTACTATTAGGGGTATTAGATGGCCGTATTCTGACTTGAAGTCAAGGTGTGCTAGTGCGGAGAGTACGTTTTTGACGTCCTTTCTGAAGTAGAAGACGACTACGGCGAGTGTGCCAACGTGCAATGCGACGTCGAAGAGCGGCGTAGCCGGAAACGCAAGCAGTTGTTGGGCTATTTTGAGGTGTGCAGTGCTTGATATGGGAAGCCACTCAGCGAGACCCTGGATTATTCCTAGGATAATGGTTTTGACCAACTGTTCAAGCATGGGCAGTGTCTCTTCGTTTTGAGTTTGAAAGATTAAATAACGAAGCTTATTAATCCTTTATGGCGGGTGCAACGTGTGAGCGGCTATCCAGCTGGAAGCGCTGAAGACCGAGAAATGCTGAAGAAGATGCCTTCGGAGAAGCTTCTTGACTATTTCTTTCTACAGATACGAAACCTCTGGAGAGTTGACGGATTATACTTCCTAGGCATTGAGAAGAAGTTTGGCACAGAGGCCGCAACCGAGGTTGACGCCGGTGTCTGGGAGGCCATGGCAGAGATTGAAGCAAAGAGTCTCCAACGCATGTTTGACGTAGGCGAAAACCCGGATGTTACAACGATCATGAGCCTTCTGCATAGATCAAGCTGGGCTCTAGACCAGCCGTTCAAAACGATCGTAACGGGCAGCAAACGAGCAGTTTTGAGCATAGACCGCTGCAGAACACAGGAAGCACGTTTGAGCAAAGGCCTTGAGGAGTTTCCGTGCAAGAAGGTGCGGTTCGGCTACTTGAAGAGCTTTGCAACGACGCTAAATCCCAACGTGAAAGTGAACTGTCTGAGATGCCCGCCTGACAAGCATCCAAGAGACGCATGGTGCAAATGGGAATTTACACTATAACTGGCCAGTTTACACCATGTTTTTGCTATGAGGCTACTTCCTCTTTCTGAACAGCATTATGTCATCCTTCTGGCATACGTACTCAAAGCCTTGTTCAAGGAGCTTCCTTGCCTCTTCGACTGTACTGGCAACTGCTGAGTGGTATTCGTCGCTTTCAAAGCTGATGAGTTGAGTGCAAACTAGTGTGCTTTCAATGTTTCAGTGGCCGCGCGCGTTCAGACTTCATAACGACTGAAGAATAAATGCTTCAGGCCCTCAACTAGAAGGAAGTAGCATCCAAGTATTCCAAAGATTAAACCCAAGAACCATAGCGGGGGCTTGACGAACTCCAAAAACAATCCAAGAGGGGAGTAAACAATGACCAGAGTCATTGATGCCATTATGATTGAGGCTGCGATCATGAGGTTGCTGGGTCTTGATTCATAGAACTTCCTTCGGGTTCTGATGGAAAAGGTGACCAATATCTCGGATATAACAGACTCGATGAACCAGCCCGTATGGAAGAGTTCGGGGCCAGCATGGAGAAGGTAGATCAGGGATGAAATCGTGACGAAGTCGAAGATGGAGCTGATCAGACCGAAAAACAAGGCGAACTTTGCTATTAATGCAATGTTCCACTTCTTGGGAGTTCTCAGGCTTTCCTCGTCAAGGTTGTCAGTTGATATCGTGAGGAGCGGGGCATCAGAGAGGAGATTCGTTAAAAGTATTTGAGAGGGCAGAAGCGGTATAAACGGAAGGAACAAAGATCCTACTGCTAACGTAAACATGTTTCCCAAGTTCGCGCTTATAGTATTCATGATGTACTTAATCATGTTGCCAAAGGCCTTTCTTCCCTCAGCTACTCCATCGGCAATAGCGCCCAAACTCTTTTCAAGCAGGATTATTGAGGACGCTTCCTTAGCGACTTGAACTCCTGATTCAACAGAAATCCCTGCGTCTGCCAATTTCAGGGCTGGGGCATCATTAACCCCATCGCCAAGAAACCCCGTTACATGCCCATTCTTCTTCAAAGCACTGACTATGGCATATTTCTGCTCCGGAGTCACACGTCCAAAAACATCATTCTCTTCCACGGCTTGGCGCAACTCGCTCTCTTGCAATTTTTCGACGTCTCCCCCTGAGAGCACTCTCCCTCGAAAGTCGATTCCAAGCCTACGGCAAACCTCTGCCGTTACGACAGGATCATCCCCGCTGAGAATTTTCAGCTTTATTCCTAACAATTTCAGCCTGGAGATGGCAGGAGCAGCATCCTCTTTCAATGGATCGGAGAGAACAACCAGCCCGACGAATGTTAACCCCGATTCATCTGCTACTGAGTAGTCCGATTTTTTCTCGATTTCCTTACATGACAGTGCTATCAATCTGTTTCCAGTTTGGCTGTACTTTCCAATCAGCGAATTGACTTCCGTGCTCACCTTCGACATTGACTGAGCCTCAATTTCATCACCAACCGCAGTCGACACATCAAGGATTGACTCGGGGGCTCCTTTTGAGACCAGAAGTCTGTGGTCACCACTTTCGACTACGGCGCTCATTCTCCTTCTATTGAACCCGAATGGAATTTCACGGATACATGCAAATGCGTTGAAGCCAACTTCATCGAAACCCTTGTCTCTGGCGTATTCCCAGATTGCTACATCAATTGGGTTGCCGAGTATTCTGTCTCCTTGAACCACCGCCGAGTTGCAGAGAAGTGCATATTTGATCAATTCTGGATCTGAATGATCGTTGGGATCGACGATGTCCTGAACCTTGATCTTGTTTTGGGTCAGGGTTCCAGTCTTGTCCGTGCAGAGTACGTCGACATTTCCCATATCTTCTATTGATTCAAGTCTTTTGACTACGACCTTCTTCTTGACTAGTCTGAGTGCTCCTTCAGATAGCCCGACAGTAATTACGACGGGCAAGGCTTCTGGTATGATGCCTACTGCCAAGGCTAATGAAAATAAAAGTGATTGTAAGACTCCGTGGCCCAGAACTGAGTTAACTAGAAATACGAAGGCTGTCAGCAGCAAGATCACTTTCACGAGAAAACTCCCAAAACTTGCGATGTTCTTTTGAAAGTCAGTCTTTGGAGGCAACAAAGAGAGACTGGAGGCTATGTGGCCGAAGTACGTCTTTCTTCCGGTGGCAACAACCAATCCTATTCCAGAGCCATTCGTCACTGTCGAACCCGTAAGGGCGGTGTTGGACAGTTGATGTGGGAGTGGTTTGTCAAGCGCAACTGGGGTAGTGTTCTTGTCGACCGACGTTGATTCGCCCGTCAGCACTGATTCATCTGTCTGGAATTCGTCAGCGTCCAACAGTCTGATGTCTGCTGGTACAACATCACCTATTGCCAAGTGGACAACGTCTCCAGACACCAGTTTGCTTGTGTTAATCACAAGCTTCTTTCCATTTCTGACAACTATCGCGGTGTACGATAGGTACTTTCTGAGCGCATCAACGGCTCTTTCCGATCTATGTTCTAAGGCGAAGCCCAACACAGCATTGGCAAGCACGATGGCAACTATGATAATTGCTTCGGGCATTTGTCCTAAGAAGCCAGCTATTGCTGAAGCGAAGACGAGCACGTATACCAGAGGGTTCTTGAACTGAGTTGCGAATATCCTTAACGACGTTCTGCGTTCAATTGAAGGAATCTCGTTCAGCCCATACTCTTGGAGTCTGCGTGCAGCTTCTGTGTCATCAAGCCCCATTGCTGACGAATTGAGCTCTCTGATAAGCTCATCTTTCTGCATTTTCCAGTAGTTGATTTCCTTGTTTTCAGACATAGATCTGTACTCGTCCTGTAGACTTGCTGAGGTTCATCAGGAGGTTATGCGTCTCTCCTCTCTAATGACTTATTCGCCCTCTTTTTTCTGCTGAAAAAAACGCAAGCTACGTGTGATATCGCCAGCTTAGTGTCGAGTGACCGAACTATACCACTACAGAGAAAAAAGGGGGTTCGCGGGAGATGTCTCCACCGTAGGGTGCAAATGGGAATTTACACTATAACTGGCCAGTTACACCATGTTTTACTTGCTACACGCCAAAAAGGGGAGGGGGATTATGGGTAGTGCTGGTTGAAGTGGCCTGAGAGTATTATGGCGTCGTAGATGTCGACGATGCCGTCGCCGTTGATGTCCGCGTTAGGGTTCCACTTTGCACTGCCTAGCTGGGAGTTGAAGGCGCCAGATAGCAGTATGGCGTCGTAGATGTCAACAGTGCCGTCACCGTTAACGTCGCCAGAAATGCATCGCCAAGGTTGCATCAGTGGGTAGTTATCTGTGTTGTTGCTGTCGATAATGTAATGTGTATCTCCTATACCGTCGCCCCCTGTTTCATTCTGGTACGGACCTCTGAACAGATCTGTGCCATTATAGTCACTCCAGTAGCTTCCGCTATATGGATACCCGTTGTCCCAAGCATTTACTGAACCTGCTTCAATGGACACTTGCTGGCCGTTGTCTACGAGGTTGTTATGACATATCATGTTGCTTGAGGAGCTACCGATCCCAATGTTAAGGTTGTTTGCTGTTAGGTTGTTTCGGCTTACGCTGTTGCCAAAAGAAGAATAGAGATAGATGCCATACCCGCTGTTTGCTGTTAGGTTGTTTTCGAAAATGCTGCTGTTTGAAGAGTGAGAAAGCGAAATGCCTACCCCATTGTTAAATGATATATCATTCTTTGAGATAGTATTGTAGTCTGAACCGAAGGGAAAAGAAGAACCCCAGAATTCGATGCCACAGCTGCCGTTTGCACTTAGGTTGTTTCCTGAAATAAGGTTATTCGAGGAGGAATCGAGCCAGATGCCGTCAAAGCAGTTCGCTGTCACGTTGTTCCCAAAGATGCTGTTACTTGCAGAGTTAACCAGATGGATAGATGCATACCCTATGGTGCCTGTTACGGTGTCTCCAAAAATAATGTTCCTGTGGGAGAAAGAGAGATCGATGCCAAAATGGTTGGCTGTTAGGTTGTTGTTGGAAATAGTGTTCTCGGAAGAGAAGCCGAGCGCGATGCCGTAATCGAAGGCTGTGATTTGTGTATTCCGAACCGTCACATTTGTTCTTTGGAAAAGCTCTATTCCCTCTCCACTTCCAGGTCCTTGGAGGGTGTAGCCAGCCCCGTCAAGCACGATGCTATCCTTCTGCACGACGATTGAGCCATTAATGTTGTTAGCAAACGTGTAAGTGATATTGTCAACGGTCGAAATCGGCGCTGTTGATTGGTCAACGCTTCCATAATCACGAATGAAAATGGTCCCATTCACATAAGGAACGCGCGCGCTAAGAGAGATGTCATCAACATAGAAGGCACCCGGAGAACCATTGGAATAATGATATTGCGCTGTTACGCTATGCAGTATGAATTGGGAGAGGTCGATTCCCACAAAGTATGAGCGGACGTCTTCTGTCAGATTTATCGAAAGAAGATTCCATTCCAACTGATTGAAGGGTAGCAAGAACTCCAGTGCGCTTGAATAATTACCATTACCTACAGAATTCCAATCATTCCAGCACCAAACATAGTTAACATGGAATGCAGGCAGCATCGATGATTTGTTGTAATACCAGAAATACAAGAAAGATGCTGGATAATCGACTGGGCCTAGATTTCCCACTTTCAACGGGTAAATCCATCCCTCGAAATGATAGTCATTGCCTGCGGGCAGATTCAATTCTTGCGATACCCAGTTATCATAACCTACATCTGAAACGTATGCTGAATATGACCCACTATGGACTATGGTACTGCTGATTGCACAGGTTCCTAGAACATTCCATCCGTTCAATGTTCCAGTCTCAAAATCTCCATTGGTCAATACGCTTGGTGCTGACCTTGCTATCTGAGTTCTACAAGCGAAGCCTACAAAAGACAAGCATAGAAGCAACACCAGCATCACCCCAGAACGAGTCTTCCGCAACAGTCCTCTCTCCAAACTCTCGATCAACGCCGCGTCGATAAAAGAGTTTTGAATAGGTCATCCAACATCATCCCGTTCACGGTTTCCCTTCGCACCATCCACAAGCGCGCGCCCGGACTGCACGCTCCGACAAAATCCAAGACTTAATGAGAAAGAAGTTCATTAGAGTATTGAGAGTCTGTTTATGAGCAGGCGTAGACGGTTTGACAGACTTGAATGTCAGGGTTGCATTTACAAGGCCAGCACGTACTGCTGGAGGCAGTGTCCGTACAACATCTGGAGGAAGGAAGAATACTGAATCTCGCGCCGAGCGAACGCAGCGATTTTGCTCTCTTGCACGCGCGCTTGCACCAACGTCTTAGCCTGCTTAGACTGTCCTATGGAAACCAAGGCAAACCGACTCTATATCATATACTCGGTTTTCTCAATTCTTCATAGGACTGCTCAATGGTCAAGGCAGCTGCGAAGAGCAGTTGCTTCTTCGCTGTAGAAGACTGAGTTGTGTTATCATGTAGATTCCAAAATCGTCATAGTTTCTGAATTTCTCCATTGCTGAGTCCACTGAATAAGGACCACTCCAAATGACCTTGACTCTTTCCATAATTCTAGAATGGAACTTTTCGCTTAAGGATTTTTTGTGATTTGACAACTGCTTGCCGGCTCTGTTAAGCGCGCGCTGCGTGGCGGGTGATACATAAAGATTTTCTGTAATAGTGGGGCGCGGGCGTCTGTTGATCTCTGATTCAGACTCTATGAGTCTAGGCTTTATGATTTATGAGGCATTTTGTTTATAAGTATCGGTGTGAAGGGTAGGTGCAGCGTGTAAGAAGTGATTTTTGCACAGCAACCGTAAAGGAGTTGAGAGAGTTGACATATGAGAGAAAAGAAATGCACAAGGCAGTTTGCGCTGAATGCAAAAAGGAATGTGAAGTGCCATTCAAGCCTGATGGCAGCAGACCAGTATACTGCCGAGAATGTTACGCTAAGAGAGCACCCCCAAGAAGAAGCCAATACTAGATCAAGCCAACAGCTCTATTCTAAGATTGGTTTTCTCCCCGTTTTTATATTCTTTTTTCAAGTCACCTGAGTAGATATTAGTTTTGTTGATTGGTGGGCCGGACCGGGCTCATATCCAGACGGGCTCAAGTCCGCTAAACTAGGGCAAGGAAGAAGCCATTTTGCAGGATCGTATCAAGTCGAGATATACCGACGCAGTAGTGTAGTTCAGCTATTCAACACTAACTTGACGATTTCTCCTGCAACTCCACCATTTTCTTCCAACTCATGGAGTTCTAATTGGTGAAAGTTTCTTAAACATTAGTAGCCTATATTGTTAATAGGTAGTATTGTTTCGTGGAGATTAGTGTATGCCTTCATTGAAGAAGAAGAATGTTCAAAAGAAGAAAAAACATTCGGACAAAGTTGGGAAATAGCGCAAATCTCATATTTTGTGTTCTTGCGGGTCTTCGTCGTAGCGCGCGCTCTCTCTGCAGAGGTTTAAGCTTCGGCAGGGAGACTCTTTGAAGCTCGGAAAAAATACTAGGGGGGGCAAGTATTCCAAGAAAAGACTGCATAGCGTTCATTAAAGACCTTGAGATGGAGCTGTGTTAAAGAAAGACCAAACTGTTTGCCGTAGTTTTTGTAACTCGGAAATTGTGGGCTAGGATACATTCAAGTATACTGCGTCTTATGTAATATTCAGTATGCGTGAGAGGTATTTGGTTTTCACTGGAAGGCCTAATGCGGGCAAGAGTAGCATCATCAGAGAAGTCGTAGGCTTGGATGTGGCAATCGGTAAACGACCAGGAACTACGCGACGGATATCAAAATATCCCTTGAGTGGCGATTTGGTGCTTGTAGATATGCCAGGGTTTGGTAGGATGATGGGAACTTCCAAACGTTTGGAGGATAAGAAAAATGATCAGATCATCAAGTTTCTGGAGTCCTATGCTCAGAACATAGCTTTGGCCGTCCATGTTTTAGACATATCCACGTTCTCGGAGGTAACGTGGCGTTTGGAGAAGAAGGGTTTTATCTCAGTGGACGTGGAGATGGTTCAGTTTTTGACGGAGACTTCAGGTGAGTTTCCTTTGGTGGCGGCTAACAAGATAGATAAGGTTGATAAGGAGGAGTTAAAGGTCAACCGTGAAGCGTTCATACATCAAATAGGCAAAGGTTATCCATTTGCTGTTGGAGAGCACGTATTCCCAGTGAGCGCAAAGACAGGAGCAGGACTGGGCGCTTTGAAGAACTCCATCCACAAAAGGTTGGTGGCGAAAGGATATAGAACGCCATTTAAAGTAGGCTTATAGTTCTAACTAGAGGAAGAAGATTGGTAGGGCATTAGGTGTGGAGCCAAGCTCTACGGAGCCCTATAGACGGGGAAACAACGCCTTGTTTTTAATACCCTGTTTTTTAATCTTAAAACCTTTGAAGGAGGTGACAGACAAATGGCTAAGTGTCCG
>JBEKHN010000021.1:0-31858 GCA_050012255.1 Bathyarchaeia archaeon | reverse complement strand
GGGCGAACAGATTTCTGGAACATCGCAGTATGGAATTTCGCTGTTGACTTCATCCTATTTTTTGCGGTTGGTTGCGTGGCGTTTTGTCTGGCTCTTGTTTGGAAGTCGAAAAGAGGTTAGTTTGGGTTTGGGTTTGGGGGTAAAGTTTTATGACCGACCGACCACGGAGGATTCAGAGCTATTTGGTTCTCAAGTCGGACTTATGCTTCCACTACCGCTTACCACATAACCAACCCACGTGGGTTTGTCAACTGCAATTGAGAATCGCTCCCCTGACAGCGCGTATTTGTAAACGTCCAAGCTGACCCCCCTGTCCAAAGGAAATACAATAATCTTGCTTCCAGCATCTTTGGAGATTTCCGTTGTCCCTTGTGCCAGGCGAAGGCTACCAGCTGATGCAGCTCCATAATAATTGCTTTTGCTCTGACTATCGATGGTCTCAAAATGACTGTTCTTGTATTTCCAACTGACTTTTTCTGGTTGGTCAAGAATGTTGCAGACTTCCATCCGTTTTGACTTGTCCACTGGCTCGAACTTTATCCATACTCTCTGGCTTCCTGAATCCAAACATTCTGTGACTTCGATTTTTTCAACACCGATGTTGGAATACCAGCTTTGTTTCTTCATGTAACGACGTCATCTCCAATAAGCGCGCGCGAGTGATGAGAAGAAGCCCGACCACTGGCGAACACTTAGCCTACAGTTATGTTGTTGGATAATCCAATTCGCCACAATTACTTCGCCCGTGCCGCCGCGTTCAAAATCGTTTTCAGAACACCTTCCGCATCATCACATATCTTATAACGAATAGAAAGCTGACCTGCCTCAGTCAATGATGGAACTTTTTCAACAATCTTGGCTTTCAAAAGCACTCTTAGGTGTTTTTCGACAGTCGACCTATGTCGATCGAGCCTCCTTGCAATTTCGCCTGGGTTTGAAACTCCCTGCCCTATGCACTCCAGAATTCGGAGTCGAGATTTGTCAGCAAGAGCCTTCAGAAACCTTTCAGTTGTCTCGTATCCGCTCATCATTGACGCCTTTTCTTGAAGATTCAGTGTATTGCCTCCCAGCAAATAAATTTGCCCGTTGGCAAACAAAATCACTCAACCCTCTGGAAACCATTATCTCAAACAAGACAGCAATACAGACTAGAACGTGATAACTTGTGTATCATCCAACGGTAAAAGGCACATACTACGACATGGGTCATAGGTATGGAACAGTCCTTCACGGACACGGTTTCAAAGTTTCAAGTCAATCGAAAGAAAAACTCGATTTCGGTAGAGAATCTGAGCCAGAAGTCAAACGCGTCTTTCCCGAGATCCTAGAGGAAATCAGAGGATTTGCAGACGCTTGTAACGCACCGTACGAGCAGCTGACAGGTTTCATGTGCAGTATCGGCGCCTTCAAAGCCGAACCTAACTGCAGTGTATTCGCTTCCTTCACAGGCTCCGACGTTGTGTTCGGCCGAAACTACGATTTCCTCTACAGTTTCAAAAAGCACACCGAAAGCTACCTAACTTGCCCCGAAAATGGTTACAGCAGTCTTGGCCACACAGACGTTTTCATTGGACGGGAAGACGGCATAAACGAGAAAGGTCTGGCCATAGCCATGACTGGAGTGAGTTCTCCAGGGAACCATCCGGGCGTGAGCTTCTGCCTTGCCATCCGATGCGTTCTCGACAAATGCGCCAACGTCGACGAAGGAGTCAGAGTTCTCGAAAACGTTCAGCACGTTTCAACTTTCAACTATCTTCTTGCCGACAAACAAGGAAACATTGCCGTAGTCGAAGCGTCGCCCGATAAAGTACGAGTACGGAGGCCCAACAAGGGCGAAGATTTCATTGTGTGTACAAACCATTTTGTCCATCCAGAGATGCAGGACAAGGAAGACCCCAACGCGAGAAGCACAACTGAATGGGATTCACAGCCAAGATACGCAACGATTTCGCGTATTCTAGAAGAGAACAGTGGAAAAGTCAACGTTAGACTTGCTGAAAAAATCCTGTCAAACCACAGTGGCTACGTCTGTTCGCATCAGCAGAAAATAAGGTTGGGCACGATCTGGTCAGTCATCGCAACTTTGAACGCGCCTCAGATCCTGAGAGCAGAAGGACATCCATGCAAAGCAAGCTACAGACGCGACCTCCGACTTAACAAAGTTATCCAAGAGCGAAGAATGTAACAAGCGCGTGCAGGAAGGACTCTCTAATCCGTCTGAACTTACATCTAGTTCTCTATGCCGTCTGGCCAAAGAGTCTGGCGAGATGATTACTGGCGTGGAGACTATTTGATTTCTGGAGTCCAGCGTGCGCGCTAGCCAAATCAAAGATCGGGTCACCGTAATATGACTGCAGTATGTTTATCTCGTTGGCTACCCTCATTCAACACGTGATGCCGTCAAACAAGAAGGCAATAGAATGATTTCTGAAGTGATTGCTTATTGTGGACTTGACTGTGACGAATGCAAAGCTTTCAAAGCGACTCAAACGAAAGACGTTGAGTGGAAAAAACGGATAGCCAAACACTGGTCTGATCAAAGCGAGATTAAATTCAAACCAGAAGACGTTGACTGTCACGGATGTAAGTCAGATGTGATTTCTGGCTTTTGCCGAAAACTCTGCGAGATAAAACCGTGCGCCGAAGAAAAGAGAGTCAAGACCTGTGCCCATTGCGGCGATTATCCTTGCGAAAAACTGAAAGAGTACTTGTCAACAGACCCTGTCGCCACAAATAACCTTGAAGAAATTCGCAAAGCACTCCATGTTTAACAGGTGGTGCCGAGCTAATCTGATTCTTGAAAAGGTTGGTTGGTTTGGGGTAAAGTTTTGTCCCAAACCCAAAGGTGAACGTCTGTAGGAAAATTCTTAAAAACACAACGAGACGATTCTGAAGATGTTGATGAGGAAAAATGTTCAAGGTTCGTTTTGCTGTTGTCGAGGATTGCGAAAACCTGCACAATTGTCTGATTAGAACCTTTGAGAGTCTTCGTGAGTGGTTGCCTGCTTCTTTCGTTGACCCTGAACTCAAGAGCATGCATGAACCTGAGGACATCAAGAAGCTCAGGGAGAGAATAGAAAACAAGAGCGAGATTCTTCTAATTGCTGTGGAAAACCATCAGATTGTAGGTATGGCTTTAGGCCGAGAAGCAGCGGGAGTGTGCAGTCTCGGATTTCTGGCGGTAACAAAGGAGTGCCGAGGCAGAGGAGTTGGGTCAAGACTTCTAAACAGGTTCATCAAAGAGGGAAGAAGAAGAAAAGCCCACAAAATCTGGCTGCACACATCACCACACCTCGTGCCAGCAATAAGGCTGTACGTCAAGAATGGATTCCTGCCCGAAGGCTTCTTGAGAAAACACACAAGAGGATTGGACATGATAATCTACAGCAAATTTCTCTCATAACGCTTAAGAGGCAACTTTGTTTGCAGAGGCATTCGACATTTCCTGAATTTTTTTGTGTGTGGGGGTAAAGTTTTATCTTTTTCTCTCTCTCTTCTTCAACACGCACGACGACGCTCTAATTCTAACCCTCTAGCTCTCTCCCCCACTCACTCACTCTCTCTCTACACACACACGCACACACGCACACACAAACTGAGACACAGACAGACACGTAGCATAGAAAAAAGTCAGTCTATGATTTTGCGGAAAAGCTATAACCGAAATGAACAGATATCAGGACAAGGGTTTATAGATGCTTTCAAGCATCTATGTGCTTAACAACGAATTTCTTTTCACTAATTCTCCATCTGCATAGTTCAAGCCACTCTCTGTTAAGGTTTTCAAGAACCTTTGATTCGTATTCTATTTCTTCTTTCCTCTGGGATACACCTGATGCCACCCACTATTGTGCTGCGAACACAGCCGTTACAAGAAATACAGTCACCGGTTAATCCTCCAATTTCCTTTAGCCATCTATTTGGAAGGTCTGGTTTTCGAATCAAGGGTCGGCACAGGGCAACGAAATCCACGCTTCCTTCAGCCAGTATGTTTTCAATCACGTCAAGGGATCTGATTCCACCGACCAGAATTAATGGTGCAGCGATCACTTTCCTGATTTCTCTGGCGTAAGGTAAATAGTAGGCTTCCTTATCTTTAGACCTGATATTTATTCGGCTTTCAGGTAACATAGCTGGTACCCAACCAAGTTCTTCTTTACTACGTGTCGTGACTTCCCACATGCATCCGCTGGTTTCAATGGCTGCAAACCCCGTTTTTGAAAGCCTTTCTGCAATCTTTTTGGACTCGTTGAGGTTTATTCCGCCTTCAAGAAAATCGTCGACGTTCATCTTTATCAAAATGGGAAAATCCGTTCCAACATTTTCCACGATCCTTTTGTAAATATCTTCAACGATTTTGGTCCTGTTTCCTGTGCTGCCCCCGTATTCATCTGTCCTTCTGTTAGTGTAAGGGGACAGGAACTCACTCAAGAGGTATCCATGGGCAGCGTGGAGTTGAACGGCGTCGAACCCTGCCTCCTTTGCCCTCCTCGCTGCTTTTGCAAAAGCTTCTATTGTCTCTTCTATTTCTTCAATCGTCATTTCTCGTGGCATTTTTTTAACCACAGGTTCAAAAACGGCAGAAGGGGCTATGGTGTTTTCTAACACAAAGGATTGACGACCACAATGAAGCAGCTGTATCGCAACTTTGCAACCATCGCCATGTTCATGGACTGTTTCTGCGATTTTTCTCAATCCTGGAATTAGATCGTCTCTGTATATCCCCGTCAGGCAAGGAACAGACTTACCACTAAGTTGCACATAAGCAGCACCTGTGATTATTAATCCAACTCCACCTTCAGCCAGAGTCCTATACAATTTTATGAGTTCGTCTGTAACGCTACCACCTTCAGAAGCCATATGCTCATAGGTAGCAGATCTAACTAACCTGTTTTTGACAATCATTCCACCAATCTCTCTGGCTTCAAAAGCCAAGAATTTGATCCTTTCAGGCATCTTCAACTCACTCACTTTTTCAACCTCTTGTCCAGGTTATCTTAATCATTGAAAGAGTAGCCTTTCAAACAATACACTTCTCATAAGATCTTAGAGAATTTATCATTTCCCTACATGTTTTCACGTTGAACGGTTTCGACATATTATTTTTAAGTGTCTGTCCTCACTTTGTTCTTTTGGCAATATGATATGTCAATCCGAAATCCTACCAAAAGTAGGGTCTTCGGGAGATATCTCCAATCTAAGGAAGACGGTACTCGCACCTAATTAAGTGCAAATACCCTCGCGTGCGGCTAAGATGAGAAAACATGAGCATATCTCATTGCCAAGCCGAGCTAAGATGGAGTGGCAGTTGAAAATGCGGGCCTTGCTTCGAGCCAACTAGAGGTTTCTTACTCCCGATGAAGGAGAAAACAGTGAGAACATGGATGGACTTTTTTTAGAAAGCGCGCACGTTTACATTTAATGTAAACCAATATTTGAACCTAGCGCGCATGCGTGTTCCTAAAATGGTCTAAAATGGTTTTAATTCCGTTTTGCACATTTCTGCCAGTGCTCAAGAAGACAGTTGCTCAAAGAAATCAAGAACAGATACGAAGCCCAAGACCTTCCTTAAATCATGGAAGGCGAATAAAAACCATTTTAGGCCAATTTCGGAACAAGCATGCGCGCGCTATCATAGCATAGAGATTGGAAAGAGATTAGTCGTTAGTGAGCTCGAAGAGCTCGCGCTCTAACTTCAAACCATTTGACGAATATCCTGTGACCTTCTTTCACCGGTTAGTGCATAAACGATTTAAACACTGGTTTGTTACAAGAACGGGTGCTAGGGAGACTTTAGATGAGTATTGAACTTCCAGAAGCAAAGATTCTTGCCGATCAAATGAATAAAGAGCTGAAGGGTAAACACATAAAGAGGTATCTTCTTCGAGACTGCGGAAAATTGCAGACAATTGGGTTCATAAACAGGGATAACAAATCCTTTGATCAACTTGTGAACAGAGAAGTCGAATCTGTCATTTCTAGGGGCAACTCCATACGCGTGAAGCTTGATGGGGGGATGAACATGATTCTCAGCCCTGAATACGGCGGCGAGATTTTTTATCACTTAAGTGAAGCGACCGTTCCAGAAAAGTTTCATCTGAAGATAGATTTTTCCGACAACACCGCGTTGACGGTGAGATTCACTAGTATGGGAGGTATGAGGGTGTTGAAGGATGATGAACTTATGGACTCTTATATGTTCAAACGAGACTTCAACCCAGAGATACTGTCACCAATAGATGAGACGTTTACATTCAACAATTTCTCCAAACTTTTGCAGGATAATAACAAGGCGCTCAAATCGATTCTTGTTGGAAAAGATGCTGTAGTGGTTGGGCTGAGTAACAGCGCCTTTCAAGACATCATATACAGAGCTAAACTTCATCCGAAAAGAAAGGCCTCGGAGTTAAACTCGGGTGAGCAAAGAGCACTTTACAATGCCATCAAACTTTTGCTTCGAGAGAGAATCCGGCTGAACGGCAAAAACCAGTTCTCGGATCTTCATCAGAAGCAAGGCCACTACGTTTCAGCCATGGGTCCGAACATGAGAAAACAGAACTGTCCAGTTTGCCGCACTCCTATAGAAGAGCTGAGTCTTGGAGGAGGCAAAGTGTTTGTCTGCCCAAAATGCCAGAAATAGAAACTGGAGAAAGCGACCGCGCGCGCTAGAATTAAACCTTGCGTTGCTCGTTTAACTAGTTGGAAAATCTTATTCTGGAAACAAATTTCGGAAGCAATAGATTTGGTTGGTTAGATAAAACTCTACCCCCAAACCCACACCTCCTTCTGAACACCACAAGCGCGCGTGCGTGTTCCCAAATTCCGTTTTTCTAGTGTGAGAGTTGGGACGCGCCTTCTACCGATGCTCTCTCCCATCTCATGGCAGATCACAATCCATTGACGGAGCAAAGCCAGAAGCATAAAACATTTTGCAAACGAATTTAGGAACAGGCATGCGCGCTACACCAATAAAGACTTTAATGAAAATCCGTCTAATTATGTCTATGAAAACAAAACTTCTGGCGATAGTGGGTTCCCACAGAAAAAACGGCAATTGCTACGCATTAGCCAAGTCCATTCTCGAGTCTACAAGTCCCAAGTCCAGAATAATCCAACTAGCAAGCAAGAAAATTGAGTTTTGCGTTCTCTGCGAAAAATGTGTGCACGAAGACTGTGTCCTGACAGATGATCTAAACCAGATCCTCGCAGAGATGAAGAAAGCCGAAGCGATAATATTCATATTCCCCAAGTATCTGTTGGCTTCCTCAAAATTTTTAGCTTTCCTGGAAAGACTGGACACAATTGTTCATATGCGAAAACACAAAGGCTACAGACACACCTTCACAGAACCAAACTATAGGCTTCTACCAAAGCAACAACCTTTCTGCGTCTTTGCCTTGTCAGGCACGGGCAGATTCAAGAAAGAAACAGTGCGTACTGTTGTAGAGTATATCGAATCTCTTGGGTTGACATTAGTCTCACACGATCGTCCTCCCTTCATAGCGGTCAACGTCAGAACGGGTGATGAAAAGGGCGAAGTTCTAAAGAACAAAGCTGCGTTGAAACAGTGTACAGAACTGACAAACAAGGTTATCAAGTCAATCAAGAAAATTGATTTGGCGCATGCGTGCGCGCGCCGTGAGTGTGAGTGAGTGTATGAGTGAGTAGGCGTTAGTGTGGTTGAGAGAGCGCAAATGTTTGGGTTTGGGAGGTAAAGTTTTATCCAACCAACCAAACCAAAAAACAGGATTGATTCGGTCCTGCCTGCACTAGGTCGAACCGATTGAGTTTCTCATGACATCATCTATGCTCTCTACATAGACTTCTGCCTTATCCAACCATAACTGTTTTTCCTCATTGGCTATCGATTCTTTTTTTCGCAATTCCAGCGAATAGTGCACGATATGATTGCTTTCTGTTCTGAAAGCATTCGCTATGTCTGAATATCTCTTCTTCTTTTGTTTAGTTTTTCTTATAAGCTGGAGTTGCAGATTGGCAATATAGAAAATGACCTTTACAAAATCTTAAAGAAAAATCGACTCCAAGCTTGTCTTTTTTCCTGAATTCATTCTTGTATTTTTTGAATTCTTTGATCCAATATTTCATTTCATCTGTTTTTGATGCGGGTTTGATCGGTAATTCGTCAAAATCGAGTTCTTTCCCATAAACAATTTGTGCATTTTTCAAAGAGTTCAAGAAAACAGGAAGGTTCATGTGCCTCATCAAGCTGCCCTTTTGTTTTCCTCCAAAGAATTCTTCAGCACTCATTGTTCCCAGATCTATTTTGTGACTGGAAACTATCTTTTCATTCAGTCTCTCGTTGATCAGTTTCTCTTTTCCAAAATCGAAAGATGACTCCATTACTCCAACAAGATCAATGTCACTTGATTTCACCATGTCCTTCGTCAAAAAAGACCCCACAAGATAAAGTGAAATCAAACTGTTTCCAGTGTTTTCCAGAACAATTTGAACTATTCTTTCGATGAGTCGTTTATCACTCATGATTCTCAATTGCTTGGCTAGAACATTTAAAGTGTTGAGGTAAAGTTTTGTCCCAAACCCAAAGGAAAAACAAGTGCGGAAAAAGTTACAGCGCGCGATAAACCTGAACCTTCTTAGTAGCTGAATTTAACTAGCGCGCTACATTGTCTACTGGAATAGCGCGCGTTAAACGCTTATTTGCTGTACAGTAAGAAATTGTAGAAAGAGAAGAGTGAGAAAATGGTTTCAGTCGCAGTTTTGGACCTCAGCAAGCCTGATGCTTGGAACCGTTGGATCATTGGCACACCAGAAGACGTGCCCGAATCTTCGCCATTCTTTTCCGAGCAAATTCAGATTGCGTTTGTGAACAATCCCCAGAAGGGTGTACTTGAGAAAGAAACTGAGCATTCTCATGCACCTCCCATTGAGGAATACTATCTCGTGTTGGAAGGCACTCTGAAAATAGAAGTGGAGAGCGAAGTAGTCACTTTGAAACCTATGCAAATCCTCAAGGTCCCACCCATGAAGCGACACAAAATAACTCACTATTCCCTCCCTGTTCGATGGTTCATCATTCGTGCTCCAATCTCAACACGTCAAACTAAAATCGTATCCACGTAATCAATGCCTCTTTAGAAGAGGCCCAGACCCGCGCTTCCATGGAACGTTTAGGGTTTGGGGGTAAAGTTTCATCCCAAACACACATAGCAAAAAACGAAATAGCGCGCGCGTACACTGGTCAGAAATCCATTAATCATTAAAGCTGAACTTTTTAGAGAAGCTTTAACTTTCTTTCTATGAGTATAAATATAATGTATGTGAAGAACCCTAGAACCAATGAGATTAGACCTAGAAGTGTGGATATCTCGAATATCGAGAATACTCCAAAAGCAATAAGGATTAGCCCTATGATACCCATGATTCCAAGAAGGACTAGACCTTTTCTGCCAACAACTTTCTTTTGACTCGTTTGTTTAGTCATTTTTTAACTCTTCTCTCAGCACGCGCGCTTTTCAGTAACGCTAATGTCAATGTTTCTTATTGAATACAAGGAAGTATGTGTGCATTATTACCGAACATGGTCTATTCTTTACTTGAAATGCCGTTGGTGACATCCTATGGTGTATGAAAATGAAAAAATCTATGATTTCAAAATTGGATAATCTGTTAATCCAAGTGTAGTGATGTGGATAAAATCTCCTTTCCTTTGTCTGATATTGGTCAGCACATTTCACAATCAGTTTCCCATTCTCTTTCAACCATTCAGGAAACTTTGTATCTGCTATATCCATGAATTCAAGTAATTCTTCGTAAGTTTGAACATAATCTCCATAATCCTCTCTTCGAGGGTCATTAGAACCTTTGTATCCAAAGAAATATGGGGAGTCATAGACTATTCCATCAAACTGATAATCAAAATTCAATGAATTCACATCTGAAACAATTTCTTGACCATAAGGTTTTATGTCAGAGAAAACCACTTTTCCATATTCTTCCAATCTTGTTTTTCCATAAAAGTTCTTCTTAAGATATTCATCCCATAGGTGCTTCTTTCCACAAGTTGGGTCTAGAATCATTTTCTCTTTAGATGGCGGTATATGAAAAGTCAAGATCTCTCCAAAGAATTCTCCTAGTCTCTTACTCCCATTGTGAGAAATAGGATATTTCGCCAAACTGTTTCACCTATTTCTAGCAAATATATGAACTAGAGCTTCTTTGAGCAGTCCTCCTCTAGAGAATTCAATATTGAAGATGTAATCTAGACCATTGAATGCTTTGACTATTTGGTTTTCAGAGACACGCCATACATCTCCATCGGTTATCCATATGAAATCCCAGTGACTCCTCACAAGTTCATTCCTTCGATTGATGTATGAGTCAACAATTTCCTCAGGTTTTGACCCAGCTCCAGAGAAATAATTCGCTTCAATATTCACAAACTTTTTGCTTTCTTATAGTCACGATTTCAATTGAAGATTCTTCCACAAACCGTAAGAACTGATTCAATCAATCCGTAAACTATGTATGGAAGTGACAAAGGATGAACAGAGTTGTTTTTGCTTCGCTTACAATTCTGTGTTTGCTTTCCGTATCGTCAATAACGGGATTGATTCAAGTTGTCAAGGCTGATGGTGGAACCATTTACATACGGGCTGACGGCTCAATAGAGCCGCCGACAGCCCATATCTATACCGCAGACAACATTACATACACCTTAACTGGCAACATCACCGCCAATGCTGATGGAATTGTGGTTGAGAGAGACAACATCGTTTTGAACGGGGCAGGCTACACCGTGACGGGAATCCTAAGCGGGAACGGAACAACGCTTACGAACAGGAGCAACGTGACAGTAAGAAACATGACGATAACAAACTTCTACGTTGGCATTGGGCTCAGCTCTTCTTCTAGCAATGTTTTGTCTGGCAACAACGTCATGGCAAACAACTGGGTTGGCATTGAAGTCGAATCTTCTTCTAACAACATTTTGTCGGGCAACAACGCCGTAGGCAACTATGATGGCATTTATCTCGACTCTTCTTTTAACAACACTTTGTCGGGCAACAACGCCGCAAACAACTGGATTGGCATTGAGCTGCGCTCTTCTTCTGATAACACTTTGTCGGGGAACAACGCCGCAAACGGCGATTATGGCATTTATCTCTTCTCTTCTAACAACAACTTCATTTTCCACAACAATTTTGTGAACAACCCAGCCTACACAGCAGGCTCGGTTAACATTTGGGATGATGGGAGCAGGGGTAACTACTGGAGCGACTATCTGACAAAGCATCCGAACGCCGCTGAAGTTCACAGCTCAGGCGTCTGGAACAGACCTTACGTAATCGACACGAACAATATTGACCATTATCCGCTTATGGTTCCATATATAATTCCAGAGTTTCCATCGATTCAAGCTACGATGTTTTTCATGTTATTAACACTACTAACAGTCATAATCTACAAAAAGAAAGGCGTGAAAACAAGCCAAAGTCAGACAGAACCTAGAGAAAACGCAATAACCAACCATCCTTCAAAAAGAAAGCTAATCTTAAATCTGCACTACAACAGAAGATAAACTAGGGGTTCAAAGATGAATGAAGACGACAAGAGATATGGGAAAAAAGTATGCTCGCTGTACCTGCTATCCTTGCAGTTCTAGTTGTGGTTATCGGCGGAGCATGGATTATCAATAGTCAACTTCAGCCAAAAGGAAAACAATGGGTTTCTATTGGAAGTTGGAGTGGGTCCGAACAGAATAACGATATGACTACAGAGCAGTTTGTGATAACTGGGGACGAATGGCGGATTAATTGGCGTTGCAACGATATAAACGCGTTTGATTCGAATTTTCTTATTATTGTCATGAACGCCACGGCACATAACGTGACAAAGGAGATTCAAACGCCATTTCAAACTTACAGTGGAGAGGACCTTCTAGATGTGAAAGGCAGATTCTATTTGCACATTGTCATTCTTGGAGGCTTGGGTGATTGGAATGTCCATGTTAGTGAATACAAGTGAGACTTGAAGTTGAAAGGACTTGGTCCCTACATTTGAAAGAGGAATATGAACGGAAAACTTCGACCTTTTCTAGTTGCTGAGTGATTTGACTGTCTATAGCGCGCGCCATTTGTGTGTGTTTGTGTGTGCGTGTGTGTAGAGAGAGAGTGAGAGTTAGAGCATTAGAATTAGAGAATTAAAAGGAGAGAGAAAAAGGGTAAAGTTCTATCCAACCAACCAACGACGATGATGCCCTGCCTAGAACAGAATGGCAATGCCCTAGGAGGTATTTCGAAGAAGCCGAAAGTGGTTGAGGATAGAACTGAAACTCGTGAGTTCCTCAGCTTGACCGTGATGTCTGATGAGGACGTTGTTTATGGGGCTCCTGCGGCTCGGTTCACTTTTCGGCTGGCAGAATTGATCCAAGAAGGCATTGGACTTAGCGAGTGACACGTGCTAATTCGGTTTGAATTCTTCATTTCATCATTAAGGTTTAGTCACAGTTTGTGATGACGTGTTGAGACTTAGCCTTAAGAGAATGGTCAATCCTTTTGGGATTGACGTGAGCAGGTTTGAAAGCTGACAGACAGAACGATAATGTTTTGATTAGGGATTTCCGTAAGTCTGATTTGGATGATTTGCTGCGTCTTCTGCCCGTGTGCAATGCTGAGGAGTTTGAAGCCACCGGGTTTGATCCTGATCATGTCAGGGGAATGGTTAACCGTTGGTTCGGGTGGGGTGGCAGGTTTTTGTTCGGATTGTTAGGGTTGTTTGGGAAAAGACCATTGAAGTTTCTGGCTGCAGAAGCTGATGGCAAGCTCGTGGGAACAACGATCGTTGCAGATAGGGGGAAATTGAGTTCAATTTCTGTGGTAATGGTTGATCCAGATTGCAGGAGAAGAGGAATCGCCACGAGATTAATGACACGTGCGCTTGAGTATGTTCGCCAAAGGGGAAAGGCGAGAGCGGTGTTGGGTGTACTATCGACGAATGTTCCTGCGATAGACATGTATGTTAAACTGAGGTTCAGAGCTTTTGAAAATGCTGTTTATTTTGTTGGAGAAACAGGTTCATTTGTCGCACCAGAAGACGTTGACGGCGTCGTGATTAGGCCGTTTCAGAATGACGATTTGAACGAGGTTTACACGCTTGTCGTGGCTTCGGAGGACCCTGTTCGATTGAAGATGTACGATTTCAGGAAGAACAATTTGAAGACACCGTTTCTGGCGCGTTTTTTCCGTACCTCGAAGGAAACAAAGCTTGCTGCAGTGCATAATGGCAGGATAGTTGGTTATGCTGAAGTCTCGTACACGACCACTAACGAAGTAGGCAAGATCGGGTTCATACACGCTAACGTCGAGGGTAGGAAGCTTGGCGTTGAGAAACTGCTCATAAATGCCGCACGATGCGTTGTTGAGACTGCTGGTGTGAACAGGTTTCGCGTAACCGTTCCCTCGACGCAGCAGGAGCTGGCCGAAACGGTGAAGGCGTTGGGGTTCAAGAAGGCTCTTGCGGTTGACGGAATGGTGGCAGAATTTTCCTGATCTGCTGTGACGTGTGTGTTACCATCCAACATTACCACAACTGTTACCTCAGCCTATAGGGGGAGTGTCAGCCCCATGGCAAAGAGAAATTCACGGGCGGAATGAGAGATAGACTTAACCACTCAAGTCGGACGGAAAAATCACATACCGGCTCTGCTAAGCCATGGATTATCCTCAATCCCCCAAATGACATTGACAAATATCGGTTCCTTTCTTTCGCAGCCGACAAAACATAGCGCGCTGCCTTGTCCCTTTATTGTGCGTTCGCACTTGAACTGCCCACTCGGCTCAGCATCCGACCTGAACAGCCTCACCGTTTTCAAGGATGCTCGTTAACTGTATATGCAAAGTGTATATGCAAAGTGTATATGCAAAGTGTATATGCAAATTGTATATGCTTTTAAATTCGTGTTTTTTGCGAATTTAGGGACAAGCCAGCGCGCTAAAGTTTTATCCCAAACTCAGACCCGAAAAATCGAGATGCAGAAAAGTTATAGCCGACCCAAATCAAGACTATCTTGTTTTAGCGTTCAAGGTGTCGACAATGATTGACATATCTACTGTTTCCATTGCGATTGCTTCTGCTGGTGTGCTAGCAGGAGTCATATATTACATCGTAGAGATTCGGCATCAGAGCAGATTAAGACAAACGGAGAGCATGATTAGACTGTCTCCATGGTTCAATATGAGCGCCAGAGAAGTGCAGGAAGCAATAACTCAAGTCTGTTCTATCGAATACGAAAACTATGATGATTATCTCGCAAGATATTCCGAAAAACCAGAGCATATGATGTTGAAGATTCTTGGCAACTATTTTGAAGGGATAGGCATCCTTGTTTACAGAAAACTGGTAGAAGCGGATATTGTATACGATTTTTGGGGAGACATCATTCAGTCATCATGGGAGAAGATCAAGCCTCTGATAGTAGACATGCGAAAGGATTCTGGCGACCTCAACATGTTTCAGTACTGGGAGTATCTCTACGAACAAATGAAGAGAAGAAAGCAGAAGCTTCAACCAACAGCATAGATTTAGATTTAGGGGCAAAGTTTTATAGTTCTGAAATGTTCAGAGTCCTCTTGCGGTGGGTCTTAGGCGGGGGGCTAGGGGTCCCCTGTACCGTAAACCCTCTATAGGACGGGCCGAAAGCTGGGGCTGAGGCGTTTAAGGCTGCTGAGGCCTTCATCTCCGAAACGAAGACTATCCGTCCCTTGGGGCTGGCGGTCATTAGGCGGCTTCCGTAGGGGAGCTGTCTTTAGTGTTGACCAGGCGAACTTGGCCAGGACCGGGAGGGAGCAACCTAAGTCTGGGCGTTCAGCGCTCAGGGGGATGCGGGTACGAGTGTAGGGTTTGAGGGTTCAGCGGAGTCTGAGCGCCGATCTCCTGTGGCCCACCGCTCTTTTCTGTGAAACGATTCCGAATCCGTAAACAATCAAACTCGTTTCCATCGGCACTAGAAAATGATAAATGCCGTCAAGGTTTATTCTGGTGTTGACTGGAAGTTTAGGCATGCCTTTCAACGAGGTTCGCAAGGATTATCTGCTCGACCGCTGGGTCGTCATCGCCACTGGACGCGGCCGCAGACCGACCGACTTCGCAAAGCAGCAAACACAGCCAGCCAAGGCAGGTATTTGCCCGATGTGCCCGGGTAACGAGCACATGACTCCACCAGCCTTTCTGGTTTACCTCAAGTCAGGCAGCGGTATAAAGAAGACTGAGGACAGAGATCACCAGAGACACAAGAACTGGTTGATCCGCGCGATCCCAAACCTTTATCCCGCGTTTTCCCCTCCGCACGGCAAGGTCGACTTGAAGCTGATCAGCAAGAGTCAAAATCTAACCATGGCTGTCGGACATCACGAAGTCCTCGTTGAATCGCCAGTTCACGATGAACACCCGGCGAACGCAAGAATCACACAACTAGTACTAGTCATCAACGGTTATGTTGACAGACTGTGTCAGCTCTCGGCGAAACCTTATGTTCAGTACGTTTCAATCTTTCGCAACCACGGGTTAGAAGCCGGAGCCTCTCTCTCGCACGCTCACAGTCAAATAATTGCAACCCCATTTGTGCCAACGATCGTCAAAGAGGAGATTAAAGCAGCAAAGAAATTCTGGAAGGAAAACAGGAAATGCGTCTTCTGCGACATAATTGAGAAAGAAAGCAAAGGGCCAAGACTCGTCCTGGAAAACGCAAAGTTTGCGGTCTTCACGCCTTATGCGAGTGTGAATCCCCTGGAGTTCTGGATGTTTCCTAAAAACCACGAGAGCTCGCTGCTCGACATGCAAAAGGGCGAAGTGAAAACCCTTGCAGAGACATTAAAAGAGTGCCTTGGCAGGCTGAAATGCCTAGTGCACGATCCTCCGTACAATTTTGGTTTCCACCAGACCACGAGCAAGGAAGCGTCTGACCACTATCATTGGCACTTGGAGGTCTACCCCAAGCTGGCAACATGGGCTGGATTCGAAAAAAGCACAGGAGTATACATAAACACTATGACTCCCGAAACAGCCGCAGAAAGCATGAGAAAAGCCTCTTCACACTGAACTCTGCAAGACCTTCTTCTCGTATTGCGGCCTGACTTGCAGGAAATCTTCGACATAAGCTCTGAGAGGTTCTGCCACGCTCCACGCTTGAGCGATGCATCCTCTAGGCGTGTACGGCGGTTCCCCATCAAAGATTTCTCCCAGGGTTCCAAGCCCTGCCTCAAAAACCTTCTGCGTGAACAACGGTTTCAGAAAGTTTTGGAACGCGTATTCGCGCTGCAACTCTGCATATCCCTTGACCTTAAGAAAAGCTGTGGTTAGCGGGCCCAAGAGCCAGGGCCAAACCGTGCCGTTATGGTATGCTCTGTCTCTGCTTGCTCTATCACCCGAATAGACTCCAACGTAACGCGGGTCATTCCTTGCAAGAGTTCTCAAACCGCAGGGAGTTAAAAGCTCATTCTGAACAACGTCAACGACCCTCTGGTTCTTAGCATCGTCAAGCATCGTAAAATCCAATGCGACGGCAATGATCTGGTTGGGCCTCAGAGAAGCGTCTAGTTCATGCTCATCAACCACATCGTACAAGCAGCTTCTTTCCAAATTCCAGAATTTGCTAACGAAACTTTTCTGGACCATTTCAGCCATTTGCCGGTATTCTTCAGCTCTGCTGCTCTCCCCGAACCTGGTTGCCAGCGACTCCATGGTCTTCAGGGAATTATACCACAAGGCTTGTACCTCAACAGCCTTTCCAGGCCTAGGCGTCACTGGCTCATCGTTAACTGCCGCGTCCATCCAAGTCAACTGTGGACCATGGCAGAGCAAGCCATCAGCATCCACGTGAATGCCGAAGAGAGTTCCCTCAACGTGGTTTTCGATGAAGGCCTTCAGAGCTTGCCAAATGTGTTGTTTAACAAATCTAAAATCGCCAGTGTACTTGACATATTGCAACACTGCGTTTACGTACCAAAGCGTAGCGTCAACCGTGTTGTAAGCTGGCGGTCCAACCTCGTCTGGAAGAAAGTTCGGAATCAGGCCTCTATCGCAGTATTTTGCAAACCCGAGGAAAACTGCTCTCGCTTCTTCAAACCTTCCGGTGACAAGCATCAATCCTGGCAGGGAAACAAACGTGTCCCTCCCCCATGCACTGAACCAAGGATAGCCCGCGATCACGGATCTCTGCATATCATCTATACCTTTCGTTATGAATGCCCCACTCGCTAGGACAAGCAAGTCTAGCCAATTGCTTGCAGAGCTGTTTTCATGGGAACCGTAGAATCTTGTTAATGCATCCTCACGTCTTCCCATTTCTTTTTCGAACAAGGCCCTGAGGTCACTAACGGTCAAAGGGATTTCTTTCAAAGCTTTTCCTGCCCGATCTTCATCTTCGTCTGCTACCGCAACTATTGCAAAGTCCTTGGTCTCGCCCGTGCTTACGCTTGTTTCAAAGTATCCAGGTTGGTAACAGTCGTCGAAGCAGCTTTCTCCACGACTTGCCTCTTCACGAAGGTAAATTCTTTCAACCCATTTGCCCGCATCAAAGTAGCCCCCGTCTGTTGCCCTCATCAGAAGGGTTGCCTTAGGATTCTTGAAACTCAATTTGACCACGTTGCCTTCCTGCTCTTGGCTGAAATCGGAGGCCTTCCATCTATCCGTGACTGAGTGAAAATGTCTCCAGTTAACCAATGACGACACGTGCATTTTGGCTTCAAGATTACCCTTGTTTGAAACACTGTAAATCGCTATCACACAGTTCTTTTCGTAGGGCATGAGAATTGCTTTTTGAACGATCACGTTGTTTGCAACGTAAACATACTTTGGGAATGGCGAAATAGAAAATTCTCGCAGAAAATCAGATCCTCGGGGCAGAATTCCACTCTGAAATTCGTTGGCACCAAGCTGGTAGGCATCGTCTCCCAAAACTATTTCCTCATCCAGCTTTGACAAGAACACTCTTCGGTCTCTCGGCGGGTGCACAGCTCCTATCAGCAATCCATGGTATTTCCTCGTGTTTATGCCTAGGACAGTGGAAGACGCGTAGCCGCCTAAACCATTTGTTATGAGCCACTCTTTCCGAATCGAGTTCTCAAAGTTGGAAAGAGCTGCTCGGTCAAAGCTTATAGATGGCAGTCTCATCTAGGGCATCAGCTTAGCGACATTCTTTTCTCTTGCCACACCGAAATAGTCTGCCACTGGAGTGCATTTTGCTCTGAAAAGCAAAAAGTGCGGTTTCTTGAGTTTGCATTCAGTCAAGGTTTCAGCGTAACCCATGCCTTTGGCAAAAACGATGTCAACTGAATCGTACGCGCTAAGAAACTCTGCCGAAACCTCTTTCACTGCTAGTCCCACAGAATCCGTTCCCGTAGTTATCACCCTGTCAGCGACCTTGCTCATTCCAGAAGCCTCAGCATCTTCCAGAGTCGCATCGTTGATAACCGGCACACCTTTGACAGCGACTGTCACTGTTAAACCCATGTTTTTCAACTGTTCAACAAGCAACGTGTCAAAGACGATTTCGCCAGCGTTGTCCGTCAAGTAGAGAACCGTACGAGCCTTCTTTGCCAGCGCGTAAGCGTTGTTGATGTCGTCGATAGCCAAGTCTTTTGACGCCTCTCTGAAATTCTTCTTCAGACTGCTGAACGAGGCCCTGTGGCCTGGAATGTCGAATTCAATGATGTTGCCAACGATGGCACACAGGCAGGCTCTCTTAAACCGATCCTCTTGCGCGTAGCCCTCTTCGACCAGTTTTCTCGCGTAGGACAAGAGTTTCAGAGCCTTCTCATTGCTTATCCTCTTGCTTCTCTTGTACGGATCATCGTTGCCGGTGACTCTTCTTATCACCCGGTCTCTCTTCGTGCCCAAGTCAGCCGGAACCGCCGTCGGTCTAAACTCCTTGGTCAGCAATCGCATCAGGTCGCTCATCGCTCTGAAACGCAACGCACGGTTCGTTGTGGCCTCCTTAGCCTCTGCTGCGCCCCTGCTAACGATGCACGCCACACATTCAGCTTCGACCTTCAAATGTTCCCAGACTCACCTATCGCTTCATCGCTTCTGCAAACTCGCGCATGATCGTATATGGGTCTTTCGCTTTGACAATGCCGCTTGCAACCAGCACGCCCCGAGTGCCGAGCTTCAACGCCGCGGCAACATCTTCACCACGACTTATACCTGCACCGCACAGAAGTGTTACCTCCTTGTTGACCCCTCTGACGAGCTTAACGGTGCCAGCGACAACCTCAGGCTGAGCCTTTGAAACTGAAATCCCAGTGCCTATCAGCTCCGGCGGCTCAACTGCGATCACGTTGGGTTTCAGAGATGCCACAGCAGCACTAATTGTTGGATTGTTGGCACAAACAACGGAAACCATTTCATTCTCCCGCGTAATCCTGACTAGTTCATCGATGACCGAAAGTTTAAGCTGCTTCTCAGAATGGTTGATCAAAGTCCCTGTTGCGCCGGCTTCTTTAACAGATTCTGCGAGTATATGCCCCGTGTAACCGCCCGGCTTTATCGGGTCCACGTGTTGAGCAAAGACAGGGATCTCAACAGCCTGAGCCACGGCCGACAAGTCTGCAAGTTGGGGAGCCACTGCAACGTACACATTCGTTTCATGGCTAACCCTCTCGGCCTTCTTGGCCAACTCAACCGCTCTCTTGCCAGTTGCCTCGAGGTACGTTTTGAAATTGACAACTATGGCTGGCTCACGAAACCTCACCATTAGTTTATGCCACCTTACCCTGGGTGTCTGTTCTGTCAGTTAATATCGTTTTGGAATAGAAAAAGTGTTTGTGGATCTTGTTATGTCAGCGCAGTATCAACTTGTGCTCTTTTTCGATGGCCCCTCATTCGTTCCTCTAGCAAAGACCGCGGCTGCGATGGCCGTCGTCCATAAGCCGCCTTTGTCTCCCGTTGCAGACTGTGTCACGTTTGCCGTCTTGATAATCATACCGCTGGTTTTGAAAAGCTGTTCTTTTTCGTGCCAATCGGTTTCTGGGTCAAACTGGATTCCCATGGTCGTGGCAAGCATCGTTGCAGCAAGGTCTTCTGAGTAGTCTCCAGCCTTGTCGTCAGGCTGCCCGAAAGAGTGGTGTTCTGAAAGGTAACCGTAGTTGTGCTTACCCGATGGAATGGCGACGCCTATGGATGATGCGATCAGCCTGTGCGGTTCATTCGTCGAGTTTCTGGCAAGGACAATGAAAGTTATCTCTCCAGGTCTTATCATCTCTAAGCCCCGCTCTCTTGAAATCATCTTGCAGCCTGGCGGTATGATGCTTGAGACACTGACTATGTTGCAATGCTGTATTCCTGCGTCCCTCAGGGCCAACTCAAAAGACTGCAGTTGTTCCTTGTGTTTTCCAGTGCCCTTTGTTAGGAAGAAATATCTCGGGATCATTTTGCGAATAGATTGATCTGTCCGCTTATTAGTCTTTTGTTTTTCTAGGAACACTATCGTTTTGTTAGGGAAAAGGATAACAGAGCTTTGCACATAGTAGTTTTGAGGAAGACTGATTGTCGCAGGGCCGAAGCGTGTTCAGGGACGAAACAAAACTCGACATCAACTATGTTCCCCGAAGGCTCCCTCACAGGGAACATGAACTAGGTTTGCTCAGAGGATTCCTTGGTTTTGCGTTGAAGTCTCCAGGAAGAATGGCCCAGAGAGTTATAATCACTGGAGATGTGGGAACTGGCAAGACGGCGCTTTCCCACCGTTTCGGAGCTGACATCGGTCACGAAGCCAGCACGCGCGGAATAAACCTGCGTTACGTTCACGTTAATTGCCGAGAGTATGGTGGAAGCCTTTTTCTCATCCTTCAGCACGTAGTCTCGGTTTTTCATCCAAACTTTCCCAAGCGTGGCTATTCGGCCGAAGAACTCCTGCGCACGCTTATGCAGATTCTGGACGAGGAAAATGCTTGCATAATCCTGAGCTTGGACGAGTTTGAAAGCCTCGTTAAGAGAGAAGGCTCTGAAGCTGTATACAAGCTTACGCGACTCCAAGAGACGAGGCAAAACAAGCCTCAGCGGCTGTCGCTCGTGTGCATTCTGCGAAATTTGGATACGGTCAAACAGCTGGATGCCAGCACAAGAAGCACCCTGCAGTCCAACATCATAAGCCTTGACAGATACGCAAAACAGCAACTCGTCGACATTCTGAATGACAGGGTTTCCCTGGCCTTCGAGCCCCTAGCCGTGCCCGAAGGAACCGTGACGCTTATTGCCGAGCTTGCTTTTTCCGAAAGTGGGAATGCCCGTTTTGGAATTGAGCTGCTCTGGCGCGCTGGAAAATACGCAGACGCTGAGGGCTTTGACACTGTAACACCAGAATGCGTGCGAGAAGCTGTTTCAAGCATATTCCCAGCTATGCGGAGAGGCGACCTTGCCACTCTCGGCCTGCACGAGAAACTCTTCCTGCTGGCTATAGCCAGAATCTTCAAAGAAAACCAGAAGGCCAGCATCTCGCTCTCTGAAGCGGAGCAAACGTATACCGTTGTATGTGAAGAATTCGATGCGTCGCCAATTAGCCACACGCAGTTGTGGAAATACCTTAAGGACTTTTCAAACCTCGGCATAGTTGAAACACAGGTCTCCGGGACCGGCAGTCGCGGCAGGTCAACAACCATTTCTTTGCCCAGAATCCCTGCGCACGAACTGGAGAAAGAGTTAAGAAGCTTTTTCGAAAAGAGGCTTGAGAAGTCATGAACGTAGAAGACGTTTTCTCTTCAAGGCTTCGCATGAAGATCTTAAAGATTCTGTTCAACGTCGGCGAGCTAAACGTTTCCGAAATTGCTCGCAGGCTAAGAATCAACTACATTTCGGCAACCAAACACCTGAAGATCTTGGAAGACGAAGGCATCTTACAACGCAAGATGTTCGGCAGAATCCGCCTTTACAGAGTCAACGAGCAATCACCCAAGACTAAAGCGTTGCAAAACCTCATTGACGCTTGGGAACACCAAAACGAAAAATAGACCCCCAAACAGAACACATTAGGGAGACAGTCTAAAATGTCGATGGTTGACGTGTCTGATAAGCCCGAAATTCTTCGCGAAGCAACAGCAACGGGAACTGTTAAGCTGAAAAACGAGACTATCCGGCTAATCAAAGAAGGAAAAGTCGCAAAGGGAGACCCGTTTCACACCGCCAAGATTGCCGGAATCCTGGCGGCTAAGAAAACCAGCACGTTGATTCCTCTGTGCCACACTTTGCCTTTGACTAGCGTTGAAATCGACGTGAAAATTGAGGGCAAAACGAGAGTTAAAGTCACCGCAAACGTCAAGGCGAAAGCCCCAACGGGAGTTGAAATGGAAGCCTTAGCGGCCACTGCCACGAGTCTTCTCACGATATGGGACATGGTAAAACAGTACGAGAAGGATGCCCACGGTCAATATCCATCAACAACCATAGAAAACATTCATGTCGTGAAAAAAGTGAAGAAAACCAGTTAGGAGAAGGTATTCAAAAAATGAGCGAAAGTGCAACGAAGCACAAGGCTGAGGCCCCAGCAAGACTGAAATTTGGCATTTTCACCTGCAGCACATCGCGTTATCTCCAATCGAAGAAAGGAGAGGAATTTGAAGATGCTTCAGGAGACTTGATTGAGAAATTATTGAGAAACGCAGGGCACCAAGTGACGTTAAGGAAGCTGATTCCTGACGACAACGTCCTGATCAGGCAGAGTGTGAAACGTGCACTAGCCTCGCCTGACCTGGACGCTGCGGTGTTCTGCGGCGGCACAGGAATAGCCCCATCAGACGTGACCATTGAAACGGTCTCACCTCTTCTCGAAAAAACGCTTCCAGGGTTTGGAGAGATATTCAGACGCCTGAGCTTTGACGAAATCGGATCTGCGGCAGTGCTGTCTAGGGCAATCGCTGGAGTGGCTGAGGGCAAAGCCCTTTTCTGTATTCCAGGCTCACCGGACGCTGTGAGAGTCTGCATGGAGAAACTGATCCTGCCCGAGACACCGCATATAGTAAAGCATGCACGCGAGTAGAGCCTCAAGGATTCGGTTTGCTCGCAATCACCTGCGAGATTTCATTCCGACCTTCGTACAATTCACCATTCATGATTGCAGCTGGGGTTTTCAAAATCCCACGTCTCAATGCTTTCATTCTGTCGCCCATGCGTGAGGCATCATAGACTATCACTTCCCGACCTTCTTTCTTCGCCATCTCCAGAACTTGACGCAAAACCCCGACATCTTCCTCACAGAGTATGCGACCTTTAAACTGCCCAGCCAGTTCTCCATAGGCCCATTGAGCCAAACCGCATTCCCAATGGTAAGACATCTCTCGATAGTGGCCGACATCAATATCCTTGCTGTGAGAATGCACAAAAACTTCTATCAAAGATGAAACCATGAGGGTGCCCATGGGATCTATGTCCTCATCAACTCTTAAGCCTGTTGTCGTGAAACGGTCTAAGAGGGGATAGGAAGCATCATTTGTTAAAGACCCATCACGCTCATTTGGCCGTCTTGTGTGATTGTTTTGTTGAAAGCGCTTTGGAAATCGCTTCTAGACCCTCGTATTTTTCTCCATTGATTATGACGGCCGGTGTTTTTCGAATTCCACGCTTCAATGCTCGTAGCTTGTCAGCCATCCGTGAAACATCGTACACCCTGACAGATTCTTGGTTCTCCTTTAAGATTTGCAACACACGCTCCAAAGCTGTTGAATCTTCCTCAGAGAGTAGTCGCCCCTTGAACTTGGAGAGGACTCCACTTACGAGTCCCTCGGTTGTACCAGGTGAGCAGTATGAATGCGGCGCCATGTCTCTGGCGGTTTCAACGTCCATGTACGGTGAGAACGAACGCACAAAAACCTCTGTCAATGAGACCATCAATTGTTTGATCGGCTTGTAAACACTTAGCCTTGTCGGTTCATGTTGAAAAGACACGAGCCCCTCAAGCAAGTCTTATATGATGGCTAGCCTCTGTCATCGTTAGGCACGCACGGGAATAACGATGGTTTTGAAAGATGAGTGTGGGCGACCGCTCCTCAACCTGCGGATTGCAGTCACCAAAAAATGTGACTTGAACTGCTCATACTGTCACGGTGAGGGCGACGAGAGTCCTGCGGAACTCTGCCACGGAGAAATGACGAGTGACGAGATCGTCCGCATCGTGAGAGTTGCTGTCACGATGGGCATTTCCAAAGTCAAGCTGACAGGAGGGGAACCTCTGATGCGCAAGGACATTGCAGAGATTGTTCGAGGAATCGCGTCCACGCCGGGCCTGACGGATCTTTCCATGACCTCGAACGGAACCCTGCTTGCTTCGGTTGCTGAGGAACTGCATTCCGGCGGCTTGAACCGTGTGAACATAAGCCTCCCAACGCTAGATGCGGACGTCTATCACAAACTGACCGGCGGTCGAGTGCAGCATGCGCTGGCAGGCGTAAGAGCTGCCGTCAACGCTGGATTGTTTCCAGTGAAGCTTAACATGCTCATTCTGAAGGGAGCAAATGATGCTTCTGTGCCAGAGATGATTAGGTTTGCTGAAAGAACTGGCGCGATTCTGCAGTTGATCGAGCTTGAGCCGATAAACATGAGCAGCGAATTCTATTCAATGTATCACAAGTCCTTGGACACGTATGAAACAGTGTTGAAGGAAAATGCGGTGAAAGTTGAAAGTAGGCCGCATATGCATAACCGTCGCGTTTACCACTTACCGAGCACAAGAGTTGAGGTTGTACACCCAATAGAGAACACTGAATTCTGTCTGCACTGCACACGTCTTCGAGTAACGAGTGACGGAAAACTCAAGCCCTGTTTGATGAGAAATGACAACCTTGTGGACATCTTGACACCTCTGAGAAAATGTGCGACCGACGAGCAACTGACAGAACTTTTCAGGCTCGCCAACCAGAAAAGACAGCCCTACAACAAGAACTGAACAAGAGCCCCATATTGAGCAATCAGAGCACACGCCTGAAAACAAGGTTTTTATCACACGTTTGAGTGAGAACGCGCAAAAGGGGCAGTCAAAAATGAAGATCATCCCCTACAGAGACTTAGAATCAAAGGATGGCCTATTGCCGCTGCTCGACCATGCTTTTAAATGGGTTTTCAACCAAAGCCAGTCTGAAGGTTTCGTCAAGATCGACCCAAGATTAAAGAACGGCCCGGTCAGCTTCTGCGCAGTTGAAGATGGACGGATAATTGGACACGTAGGCGTGATGGATCTGGCAACGCGAACTCTGGACCGAAGTATCGAATATGTTGGCGGATTGTACGGCGTCGCGACGTTGCCAGGCTACGCGCGGAAGGGCGTCTGCACAACTCTGATGAACAAGGCACACGAATACTTTAGGAATAAGCGATACCGTTTTTCCTTCCTGTTCACGGGCCAAGCACTTGTGGCTCATGCTCTTTACGAGAAGCTGGGTTACAGTGACCTGATCGAGTTTCCAAGCGTATACAAAGTCTTTCACGACAAGAAAGCTAAGCACTATCCAAAAGAGAATATCGTGGGGTTTGACCCAGAAAGGATTCTTGCAGTCTACACTGAATTTTCGAAAGAGAAGACAGGCTTTGTCGTTCGGGACCGGGCGCACATTAAGATGCTTAAGAAGACTGAAGGAATAAAGCCTAAGCAGTGCATAGTTGATGATGAAGGTTATGTCATCTTCAGGGAAGACAAGACGGGTATATGGATTAGAGAGCTTGTCGCGTTGAATGCAGACCAAATGCACAAGCTAGTAGACATCTTGGAGAACGGAACAAGAGGAGCTGTCTATGACAGGGCAGTTCTAGACGCCAGGCTTTTGGAAGTTTACAGGTCTCGCGGTTACATGGTTCAGAACAGGAGCTGGGGGGTCATGATGTTTAAGCCTCTGACCTCCGGCGCCTCATTCAAGAAGACCTACGGTGACAGATTCTATCTGAGCCGCCTCGATGCCGTCTGAGCGAGTTCCAATTAGAGTCTAACTATCTTCGCTCTGCGTTTGACCGTGTCAAGTAGCGAAACAGTCGATGTGCCAGTCAAATATCCGCAGACTTCCCCTGGATTCACGACCAGCGTCCTGCCCTTTTTGTGCACGCCTTCAAGGTGCGAGTGCCCATGAACCACAACGTCAAAACTCTCGCGTTCGACCAAAACCTCCAAGAGCTCCTTGTCGGTTCCGTGCAGCAACGCGATTTTCAACCTGTCAGCTTCTACGTACGCAAAGTTTCCGCGTATTTCAAGCCGTTTGTTTTCCTTAAACCTTAACTTTAAGAGCTCATGATCGCCATCGTTGTTGCCGAAGACGCCGATCAGTCTTGCTTTCAGATCCTTGAATCTTGGGATCACGAAAGGAGCAACATAGTCTCCGGCGTGAAGGACAAGCTCAACGTTTTCTTCGTTTAGTCTTCTGACTGCTTTGTCAACTTGTGGAAGGTTATCGTGCGTGTCTGACATTAGTCCTATCAGCATTTTCTCATCATTTTGAAGATTCTCTTCTGAAGGAAATAAGGTCTTTGCAAGAGGCTCTTTGGCCTCTAGAAGTTTGTTCTAGAGAATATTTCGATTCCTGAAATAGCTTGGTCTCCGAAACACTGCTTAAGAAAAGCGCCACTTCCTTCTGTTACAGAAAACAGTTCTGAAAGAGGCATATAGAAAATGAATCCTTGGGGTTCGAATCCGTCTGCCAAGAGAAGGGACAAGCTTTTCATCATCGCTGAAATCCTCGAAATCGCCAAAGGGGGGTCTCTGAAGACTCAGATCATGTACCGGGCAAACCTGAGTTTCACGCAGCTGAATGACTATCTTAATTTCATGTTGAGAATTAGCTTGCTGTGCAAAATCTTGGAGAATGACAGGGAAACGTACAGGGCAACAGAGAAGGGCGTGGATTTTCTGCAACGCTACCGTGAAATAACCGAACTTCTCAAGAGCGAAGAGGACAACAACGGCAAGAACGGGATCAGAATTCCTCCGCAACACCTGCTCAAGAAGAACCAAAACATGATGTGAGTACAGCCCGCATTGGTTGCCAAAAAGCTTCCTTGAAAAATTGCCAGAAATAATGTTGTGGCACGGACAAACAAGTAAGACGTTTATTGATTTGAACCTTGTCTTTCAAGATATTTTCTGGTCTTGTCTTTCAACATTGGAAATTCATCAAGCATGGCCTTAATGACTTGCCATCGGATTTCTTCGTTTTTTGACACGGGCTTCATGGCTCGTTTCCCGTATATTATGTAGCAATACACAATATAAGCTTAACGGCAGATTATTCCGCATGACAGAGATAGACGCGAGATTTATGTCGCACCTGAAGCTTTTGCAGTTCGACATGTCACTTGGCTTCGCCATGATCAAAGAGTCACGGTCCAATTTTTGTTGCCGAAGTGAGGGTGGCCTGTGAACAACCGCATGCTTTCTCCTGCAGAAATGTCGTGCGCAATCTATTTGATGTTGGATTGAGTTTGAGTTGTTCAGTGCAACAACTCTTTTTATCTTTATCGCGAACTGCTACAGCAAAGGGTGCGAGAATGCGCGTGGAGGCGGTACTCTTTGACCTATTCAACACTTTGGTCTTGCTTGAAAATGACGATGCCTTCTACATGCCATCATTGAAGAGACTCCACAACTTCTTGGTCAAGAACGAAATTGACGTTCCTTTCGACGACTTCGTTCGAGTGTACTTCGAAGTGCGAGATAGGGTTTACGAAGAAACAAGCGAAAGTCTCGAAGACCCGCACTTCAACATCAGGGTTTCACGCACGCTGGAAAAGTTCGGATACAGACTTGGAGCGTCACACTCAACCGTTGTAGGAGCCACCGGAGCCTTCTGTGAAGAGTTCATGAAGTACACGAGACCAGATGATGACGCACTCTATGTATTGGAGAGACTGCACAAAAAGTACAAGCTCGGGATTGTCTCCAACTTGTCCATTCCCGAATGCGCTTCAAAACTGCTGGAGAAGTTTGGTATGAATGGTTTTTTTGATGCCGTCGTCATTTCAGGCGCCATCAACAAGCGAAAGCCCAGTCCTGAAATATATGAAAGGGCATTGAGAACCCTAGGCATCGAGGCAGACAGAGCCGTTTTCGTCGGCGACACACCAGGAACAGACATCAAAGGTGCAAAAACGGTCGGGCTCAATGCTGTCCTAATCGAGAGACAGCAGCCGCCCCGAGATTCGTTAACTCTTTCATACGAACTGCCAGGAACACACGAGAAAGTCCCGCCTGACGGAGTTATCAAGAGCTTAAGAGAGTTACTTGACCTGCTTGAGAATTATGAACCATGAACAAACAAGAACATAATGATGTTGAAAGGGTACTGGTGCGTTAAGGGACATGAAGAATTACTGAGAGTTGACTTTCCTGATTTTGCCATATTCAACCCTGTACCACTTTTTTTCTCAAAGAATAAATTCTCGCTATTTCAGACATCGGAATAAATGCACCTTCAACCTCTTTTTCCTCAGGAATAGAAACATCTTTGAGCCAAATTCCAAACGGACTTTCAACCACATCTTCAATAGTACCAATCACAGTATCCAAAAAGTTCGTTTTGATAGATGTGTCAAGGCTAAAATTGTGTACATCAGTACTTACGTTCATTCCGCTTTTCAAAAAAATCTTGACACGTTTCCCTTTGAACCTGCGCCAATAATCAATCCATTTCTTCAAGGTTTCAATCGAAGGAATAATTGAGGGAATGGAATTTGCCATCAAGACTCTACCTCTCTGAAGCTTTGCGTAGTTTTTGCTGTTGTCTCAATCTTCGTTTTAATTTCTTTTTCCCACTCTTCTGAGGTTAAGACTCCTTTTCTTTCTAAGACATCTACGAGTGCAGAAAGCATCTGATCTAGTATGCTGATTTCCGTAGCAAGTTCCTTGATATGGTCTTTCTTTTTCTTGCTCATTCCTTTTCCCTCTTCGTTAAGTATCCTTTTTCGCTTAGAAAACTTATCACCATAGTGCGGATCACTTCACTGTCACTTTCTCCAAGTTTCCCTTTCAAGTCGCGTACCTGATTGAATATGCCTTCTGGAAGACTAACTAAGACTTTTTTCATTTCACGGTCACCTCAATTTGCCGAACTTGCTTTTCCTCTCTTTTCGCCATGTTCTTTGTTGCCCCTTTCACAAGGTCGTACCAGTCATTCTTCATGTCTAGGCCCGAAGCTTGCGCTGGAGTCATTTTCAAAGTCTGATGCTTTCTCACATAGTTATAGTGAACTACCCAACCCTCAAGTAAAGTCCTGACAGTGTTTTCGCCTTTCAATCCTCTTGTTGGTTTTATTCTGTCCTTGAGAGTGCTATGTAGTCTTTCAACTACGTTCTGATTATGTACTGCCCTTATGCCGACTCTTCGGATTAGCTCAGGTCTTGTGTCCTTTCGCATCGTATAGAAAACCTTGTTGAACGCTTCCACATAAGGAAGCAGGCCATCACAGTAAATGGAAGTTGGCTTCTTCTTAGCTACTCTGAGACTTTTCTCAAAAAGGGCTATCGCATCTTCAGCTGTTCTTGAACCAGAAAGATGTCCCGCAACCAGAAACTTTGTTTGGTCATCGATTATCTCCCAGAACCATTTTTGAACGCCCTTGCACTTGATAGCTGTTTCGTCAACGTGATAGATACCTAGTAACTGGGGAGAGAGTGTTTCAACGTATTGAGAAACTAGGTTAGAGTATTTGAGAATCCACCGTAGAACTGTAACATGGTCAACGTGAACGCCATAGAGTTTCTCAATCTGCGTCTGAATTTTCCTTGTACTTAATCCTTCAAAATAAAAGTCAATACTTGAAGATATGATACGTGCCTCGGTTCTCATTCTCGGAAAATCAGAACCTTCAACAAACTTGTGACCACAATCATTGCAGAGGTATCTCTGCTTATCGCCTTTCATTCCAGCCTTCACGACTTTTTCAGAGTCACAATATTTGCATTGCATTGCTTATCACTGTCCTATGCATATCCTATAAGCCATAATAAATATATAAACTTTGCCCCATTCTCCATTTTACTAGTTTAAGTCTCAAACCTCTTTCGCTTGGTTCTTAAAATCGGTAATAAATCAAATAACACAGAGAATCCTGCAAGCACTAGGAAAGTCTCATAAAGATCAGCAGAAACATAATCAGTGAATCGCCACATTAGAGTCATTATTACAATCATTGCAGCCAATCCTGTAAGAATTGCCTTTGAATAAGGTGGCAAGCTTCTCAGACTTAGAAGTTTTGAGTCTGTAATGGATAGACCATGATTGTACGCAAGCAAGCGAGCTAAAGAATCAGTTTTATCATCTTCACAAGTTAGACCAGCTCGCTCTAATGCAGCCTTAATTGTCCTTTGTCTTTGTTCTTCTATGACCTCCCCTAGTTTACTTATTCCATAATAGGTTTGTCTGTAGGATACAGTAGCTAATTGTGTCTTTGTTTTATCTTCAGAGTCCTCAATTATAGCAATGAAAAGTTGTTTTCCTGAATTTGGGGATGTGCGAAAAACATAAGAATGCTCTCCTGTTTGTCGATCATCTCTTTCATGAATTTCAAGAGCTTCTCTCACATCGGCACTAGTCAAAACTCTAAGAATGTCCCTTACCTTACCATTGACCGTTAATCCAAACGAATTAACATTTTCTTTAGTTCCATTCAAACCTACCAAATATCTCACCACTATTGTTTGTCCAATACCCGCAGCAACAAACATCACAAGGGCAAGGAAGAAGAGTGCAAGAGCCATTACGGAACCCGCAATCAAATCTATGGGGGGAGTTAGCGGTACTGTTGCAAGCAAGAATGTGATAAGAATAGGAACAAAGGTCGCAGTAATTATTTGGATATGTAGAGGAGAAATGATACGTTTTGGCCGAGAGGTTAATGATGCCACGAGCGAATAGACAATTCCAATAAGGAGGTAGGAAACTGCCAAAATAAGCGTGGTTTGTGGAACTTTGGATGTGAGAGTTTGAACTGGTGATTGGATCAATGCAGTCAGACCTGCTGCCATAAGTGCATAACCTAGCGTGAAGTTGATTCCAGCACCCAAGAAGACTAAAACGACGTAACGAACAGTAGTTTCTTGTGCTACTATCTTCTTGTAAGTTAGAAGTGACATACTTCCTAAGCTGCTCCATTTCTGTATATGGCTTTTGGGATATTAATTCATGTCCCTTAACGCACCAGTACCTGTTGAAAGAAACGTTTATATCTACTTGGATGCCTCACTGTCTTTTTGGCAATCAGTTAGCTCCGCAATTTTTCGGCGGCGGCTCAACTCCGACCTCAACGGCGCAAAGTCGCCATATGGAATGAGGACTGTTGGCCTCCAGTTGCGGAGACAGCAATGTGGACCTGACAAGCTAATCCGTTAGGTCTGAATTGGGCTTTGGCGTAAAGTGGTTTATTCCCCTCCAAATCCAGTCGACTTTGCGGTTGTACAGCCGATAAACGAATATCTGGCTGGTCAATGTGGAGCAAACTCCGGTTGATCCTGCCGGACCCTACTGCTATCGGGATGGGACTAAGACATGCTAGTCGTGCGCCTTCTAGCCACGCTGGAGGCGCGGCACACAGCTCAGTAGCACGTGGCTAACCTGCCCTTGGGACGGGGACACCCCCGGGAAACTGGGGCTAATCCCCGATAGGTGAAGATTCCTGGAATGGGTTTTTGCCGAAAAGACGTTTAGGGCATGCTTCTAGATGTTGCCCAAGGATGGGGCCGCGGCCGATCAGGTTGTTGGTGAGGTAATGGCTCACCAAGCCTTTAACCGGTTCGGGCCGTGGGAGCGGTAGCCCGGAGATGGGCACTGAGACAAGGGCCCAGGCCCTACGGGGCGCAGCAGTCGCGAAAACTTCGCAATAAGCGAAAGCTTGACGGGGCCATCCCGAGTGCCATCTGC
>JBEKHN010000020.1:0-35087 GCA_050012255.1 Bathyarchaeia archaeon | reverse complement strand
GGGAATTTTAGTTACTTCGCGTTTTCCGCGTGATATTGCAATTCATTTCATTTTTTCTCTCTCGTTCTTGCATTTCTTTCTTGTTTCGCATATATCGCATGTTTTTCACTTCCTTACTGTTTAAGCTACTTTGCCAAAAAGTAAAAGCGGAGAACCCGATTTTCTCGGTCTTACTGGGCAAAAACTTTTGCTTCTGGCAAGATGGGAAGCGGAGTATATTAACTTGCTGGATTCAGGATACTGTTAACTTGATTGTCATGGTTTAGCTTTTTGGATTTTTCTTTTGTGAATCCTTAATGAGTTATCATAGGCATCCTTCACCCAGCTATGTTGTGATTAGAAAGCAAGGCATCAGTCCCGTAAGAATCGTAAGGCATTCTCTCACTAAAAAGAAAGCCCAAAGCGAAGCAGATTTTCTTAACCGTCAATTCAAAGAAAGAAAAGACATCAAGTTCGCCGTGCGAGAGGAAGGATGGAACAGAAAAAATTGGTCATCTTAAGGCAAGCTGTAGCTATGTTTGGTTCTGTTAACTTCCCATGGGATTTAAATCCTTGTTAACTGTCGTGTGATGGCTCTGACCTATTCTTGACCTTTATTCCAGCCACAATAATCTTGCGATCTTCGTCTGAGGGCGTTATGTATATTCCGTGTTTTTCAGCTTCTTCTGTTAAATCTTTCCACCAATCATTATCATCTTGTTCATCCTTCTTGACTGGTCGAGAACGCAATTCTGGTGCTTTAACGTACTGCCCCCATGAGCCTGGGGAAATCGGATCATGAGAGGTTCTACCAAAATCACGAGGCTTACCAGATGGAGTGAGGTCTGAGATTCTGCCAAGAGATATTTCCTTACACAAATGTTCACATTTATCAACAAAACTTTCTTGTTTCAGTATTCTTTTTTCCAATTCTTTCCAATTAATGTCCTTAATCAACAAAACCATTTCTTATCAGCAGAAGAGAGTTCTGAATATACTGGGCTTAACTACTTTTTGCTTGCGTTTTGGATTAGTGTTAGCCATTTGTTTTTTCCTTCTACCTTAATTCCACACATCTCACTAGGAGTCTTTCCGTCTAATGCTTCATGCGGTGTACCTCATCGTTCAGTTTTTGCATGGCAACTTGCCTCTTCCATGGCAACCATGAACCGATAGAAACCATGGCAAGAAACAACACTGGCGAATAGCAACGGTGTCAAAATCAGAAGATATAGCAGATTCACTCGTAAGAGCAATAAAAAGGCACCTGACGATGCACAAGATAGGATCATCATTGGAAATATCACACGGAAACGCAATACCTCTCTGATTTTCTGGTTCATCATTTGCCTTAATAGAAAAATAGTTAAGACAATACCTAATCGCATTAGATGGTCGAATTGCATCTATGAAACGGAGAGAAGAAAAGAATGTTTGAGTCCAAATATCAAAAAATAGGGAAAGCACAGATTAAACTCATCGAAGTTGAGGTCAGTAGTTTTAGAGATCATGCCTTGACTTCAACGCTGAAAATAAACGAAATGATTGGAAAAAGACACTTTGATGAAGCAAAAGGACACACGCAAACCATTTCTGAACTGATTAGCATGTATAGAAAATCGATTGAGAGTTACATCAATCAATCTATAGGAACAATCTTCAAAACAAACATGGAGTTTTCATTTTCTCTTGATTATGTTCAGAAAGAGAAAGACAAGGTTTTTGCATGGTTCGATGAAATATCCCAACTGATACAGGAACTTCGGAGAAACCTTTCATCAAGAGATTACGAAGGTATCATTAGAAGCCAAGGTCTGCTTTTGAGTGAGATAGGCAACGATCACCGCTTTCCAGATTTTGTTAATACACTGCGCTCTTTGCAGAGTGAATACATTATGTATCTCATTCACGAAGACAGAAACGAGTTGGGGGCTCTGTTCAACAGTCTGAAGTTTCATATCACGGTAAGAAAGCATAGCGAGAAATTGTTTAAAGACGGGCACTATCCTCAGGCAATCTTTGAAAGTTGTAAAGCTCTTTTTGGACAGGTTAGAAACAAATCTAAATTGACAACGACCAAGGATGCTGATCTCATGGATCAAGCTTTCGGCGTGGAATATTCGAGGAACCCTCTTCGGGTAACAAAGAAACCTGTTCTTTGCTTAAACAATCTTTCCAATCTGTCCGAAATGAACGAACAAAAGGGATTCGCACACCTGTTCATGGGTATCTTGGTAGGAATCCGCAATCCTGAGGCACACATGAATATTGTACAAAAAGACCCGTACAAAACGTTGGAATATCTCTCATTAATCAGCCTGTTAGCAAAACGTACAGACGAGGCTGTTTTGAGTGAATGATGTCATCACCCGACTTGCACCACGAAGAACCATCACCCTAAGACGCACCAGAACCTCTCGTCGGGTTCTGGTAACTTAGCGGGTGAATCGTCTTCGTGTTAACTGTCGGGTGATGGAGGCGATATTGTTCTCATTCTATTAGCGCGGTGCGTTGATTATGTTTCTTGACGTTTCTTCTTCTTCTTGAGTCCTGCGTGTGCTCTTTTCTTTGGCATATTCTTACCGAGTCTATCTATGTCCGTTGTTTCTTATAGGTCTGATAGGTTAGTGCCTACAATCTACATAAGCAATCTTGTATGGTGCGCGCGCTAAAAACGAGCCCATACTGTTCGTCTGCCGAACACCATGCGCAACCAGATGAGCTCTAAAAAATCCGTTTATATTGCCCGACCCCTAACGCAGTTCTGCTAAAACGGGCCCTATGCGCAATTCCGATTTTTTGGTGAATCTAAACTTGCCTTATCATAGAAGGTACACGAAATATCTGAAGAGACAAGCTAGACGAAGGGTAACAGGAGTTCGCCACTAAAAAAGGGCCCTAACGAGTTTTGCAGATTTCCTCAAAAGGAAAGAGAGGGGTTTCCAATGATCCAACCCTGTAGCAAACTGACAGGCACCAGTTGCATTTGTTGGATTGAACCGGGAAACCCATCCAAGACTGAAGGGTTCCTAAATAAAAGTGTTAGTGCGCGCGGTTCTGGCAACTCTTCGGACTCAGATGATGGGAGATACTTCTGAGATTATTTATACTACTTGAAATGGCATATTAGAAGAAAAGAGAGTGACAAGATGACCGTTTTCCTTGTGGAAACGTATGTCATAAAACCAGAAAAGCAAGAGCAGTACATGGCACTCATGAAGAAATGGGTCGCATACATCAAGAAGAACAAAGAGAAGTGCAAAGAGGTAAAATCGTGGAAACTACTCTCTCAGATGATTGGTGGCAACACAGGCGGATATGTCGAAATGGGCGAGTTTGAGAGCCTAGCGGACTATGAGAAGTTCTTTAAGAGGACCTTCCATGGACAGGAAGAATTCTTCAAGACAATTGTGTCTGGGTTTACGAGTTGTGTAGTGCCTGGCACGTACTCGATGAATGTATGGAATTCTGTTTTGTAAAGCACCATAAAATGAATCGCCTGTTTACACTCAACCTTTTTTCAAAATGGACCTCTAGGCTGACAGACCCTCTTTTAGCGCTCTCACCTTTTTTGAGACAATTCGAGCCCAGAGGATTCAACGGAATTTTCTTTGTCACTTTTCTCTCGCGGTTGCGTAAGTGTTTTAACTTCTTCAGCCTAAGCTTTAGTGCGTTCTCAGAATGCGAGGATGGCGCAGGTTGAGTTTGAAGGCGATCCTAGTCGTTGCAGATGGTATGGCTGACAGACCCTTGAGGGAGTTGGGCTGGAAAACACCGTTAGAGGCGGCCAATAAGCCTGTGCTGGATCAGATAGCCAAGACAGGAATCTGTGGCATAATCGACCCGATCGCCCCCGGAGTCCCTCCTGGAAGCGACGTTGCAACGCTTGCGATGCTAGGTTACGACCCTGTGAAGTTTTACTCAGGAAGAGGCGCGTTGGAAGCCGTAGGCTCAGGCGTTACAGTTTTGCCTTCAGATGTGGGTTTCCGATGCAACTTCGCGACGGTGAACGAGGCCCTTGTCGTCTTAGACAGACGTGCCGGCAGGATTGATAATGAAGACGCTACTAAACTCGCCTCAAGTCTTCAGAAGGTCAGGCTTCCAAAGTCGTTCAATGCTGAATTCCTGTTCAAGAACACTGTACAGCACCGTGCAGCCTTGGTTCTTCGCGGATCAAAACTGTCACCCGCGATAGGTGACTCAGACCCCGAGACGGATGGAAAGAAAGTCTTGCAGGTGAAACCATTGGACAAGAGTCCAGAGGCTAAACGCACGGCCAGAATCGTTAACACGCTCATGAACGAATTTCGCAGGGTTTTGAAAGAACACCCAGTCAACAGGCGAAGAGCCAAGCAGGGACTGCTGCAGGCAAACATGATCTTGTGCAGGGGAGCTGGCACCGTTCCGAAAATAGTCCCGCTGCATGAACAGTTCGGCATCAAGCCTACGTGCATAGCTGCGGTCTCTCTGATCAAGGGCGTGTGTAAAGTTGCTGGAATGAGTCTGGTGCATGTTAAAGGCGCCACTGGAACTCCTCAGACTGATTATTCGGCTAAAGCGAAAGCGGCCGTTCATGCCTTGAGGACGCATGATTTTGTGTTTTTGCATGTGAAGGCAGCAGACGTGGCAAGTCACGATGGGGATGTCAAGCTGAAGATCGAAGTGATAGAAAAGATTGACAGGATGCTTGGTTATGTTGTTAGCCACGTTGATATCGACCAAACTTTCTTGGCGGTGACTGCCGATCACACAACGTCTCTGGCTACGCGGAACCATGAGGGCGACCCTGTTCCTGTCGCAATCGCTGGGCCTTACGTTCGGCGTGACGATGTTGTCGAGTATGGTGAGAGAACGTGCGCCCGAGGAGGTTTGAACAGGATAAGGGGTGTTGATCTTATGCCTACTCTGATGAGCTTGATGGGCAAGGCAAAGAAGTTCGGTGCTTAGCACACGCTTGTCTGAGCAGACTAGACATGTGCGTTGCAGGCCTCACTGTTACTTTTTCTTTTCAGATTTGGCCGAGGTCATGAGAGACTCTATGAAGCTTTCAGGGTTCTTCGGGGTTATGAGGTAGTTTCCACGCTGGGCCTTTATGAGGACGCCGTCTTTGAAGTTGGTTATGGCCATGAAGGCTCTTCCAATGTTTGGAAAATAGAAGTACCCTCCATACCAGCTTGCTCCGAAGAGTCTGATGCCGAAGGGTATCAATGTTCTCTCCGCGGATTCTATCGTTTCCAAAGGGACTCTCTTCGTCCCCCCGATCAAGATCGATGCTTTTATGACAAGTTCTTTCCGAGTTAGCGTGTACCTTGTTCCGTAAATGGAGACCACCAGAGATACCATTATTATCTCCACTGCGACTATGACGATTAATCCGATGATTCCTCCAATTTGAGGCGCCTGCAAGTACAAGTAGACAAAGAGAAGCCCGAGAGCAGCAACTAAGACTGTTGTTGCTACGTAAAACCGAGCCAGCGGTCTTGAAACCTCGGGTCTATTGACGACACTCATTTCTGCTCGCCATATTATAACGTGCGCTAGACTGAGGTTACGAGCATGTAAGGTTACCTCTCCCACACTTGAGAGAGAACGCCATGGACCTTACCATGTCCTTCCAAAGTTGTTCGCCAGAATGATCGCGTCGAATATGTCTACCTCGCCATCACCGTTGATGTCCGCGCTGGAAATCCATGTTGGCTGGTTCTGTGCCGAACCGAACTGGTCAGCTAATATTTTAGCATCATCGCTGCTGACTGTTCCGTCTTGGTTCAAGTCTCCAGGAACTGTATGAACTGTCAACAGACTTCTTCTGTTGTCAAATATGCGGGTCTCGTTGGGCACAGGGGTGGCTGAAGCGTTGATCAAGTATTCGCCGTACGGTAGACCTGTTACATTCCATTCGTATGTGATATTCGTGGATTTTCCGATTGCCAGCGATATGTTTTGGAAAGTTGCAATCATCGTGGAGTTTGCTTGGAACGTGATGTTGATGGTTTCGGCTTCAACGCTGAGGTTTATGACGTTGATGCTGATGTTGATGATTTCGCGGTGTTGCCTAAGAAATTCTCTCGCCGTCATGGAGTCGGCTATGGCGATATCGTAGAGGTCCGTGTATGGGTTCATGAGCGGGTAATGATCAAATATGCGTAAGCGCGAGCGCAAAAACGCCGTGTCTCCTATTCCGTCGCTGCCAGTTTCGTTTTGATAGGGCCCGCTGTACACATCCGTTCCTGTGTAATCGCTCCAGTAGTTGCCTCCAGTAGGATAGCCGAAATCCCAGGAGTCTGAGGGGGGCATTGGTTCCCATGCCTGATACGTGTTGTTGATGAGGTTGTTATGACAGACTATGTTGCCTTGGGCGAAGTAAGTCCTGTATCCAGCGATTATGCCCTCCCTACTGTCTTCCACAGTGTTGTCGTAAATCATGTTGGATTTGCCGTCGAACATTATGCCCCCAACATTGCCATAGTTCAAGTCGCTGTCGAGTTGCCAGTGTTGTAAAGGATGAAAGAAGATGATGACATCAGGGGGTGGGTAGGTGATATTCAGTTCGCTTCCGATTACGGTATTTCCTGCTATTATGCTGTCGTTGGCATTTAGAAGTCCAATTCCGAGGGGGTTTCTGTACAAAGTGTTGTTCAAGATTGTATAGTCTCCTTCTTCCAGTCTGCAGCCTATTCCGTTGTCAAGAAGGGTGTTGCCCATTATGGTGTTGTTCACAGAAGGTTGAAAATACCAACCGTTGCTCGTTTGGAAGGGCAGGTCTTCGATCGAGATCCCGTGAACGGAATTGCTGATCGAGTTGTTCGAGATCAAGGTGTTATTAGAGTTCAGCAGAATGATGTTTTGTATATTGTTTGATAGAGAAAGCCCTTCAGCCGTTATGTCCGTGCAGTTTATCAACATGACATAGCCAGCGTTGGAAGGAACTTTCATGTTGTGTTGGTTGATCCACCAGACTATTGGTTTTCCGTCAACCGTGTTCGAAAGATCGATGTCATCCAGTCCACTCGTAGCATTTGTGAATCCAAGGTAAACCCACCTAATGTAACCCCATTCATATGACGGTACGCCAAAATTGTATTGGCCCCCGCTAATGGCGTTGTTTCTCATGGTCGTGTTGGTGGCATATTCACCGAGGTATACGCCGTTACCATTGTCCCTAAGCGTGTTGTTGACGAAGACGTTGTTGTAGCTGAAAAGAGAGACGTGTATTCCATACGCGTTTCCTGTTATGTTGTTACAATCTATCAGCGTGTTGGTTGTTCCGGCGAGCATCATTCCTTCGATGTTGTTAGAAAGATTCAAGTTTTTCACAGTTATATTGTCGCAGTCTGTGAGCCACACAAATCCCGCGTCCAAAGGTACACGTTCGTTACTTCTGTTGACCCAACAGCAAATCGGCTTCCCGTTCACAGTGTTTGAAGCGTCAACGTCATTGATTATGTTTGGACCATTCATACCTAGAAGCCAGTTCAATGTATCGCCGTACCATATGAGTCCAAAATTGTACGTGTTGTCGCTTATAGTGTTGTTTCTCAAGACGTTATCTCTGCAGTAGCCGTAGAAATCGATGCCATGACCATTGTTGAATACCGTGTTGTTTGTTATCGTGTTGTTTGTGGAAGACCATATGTGAATGCCCGACAGGATATTGTTGGTAATGATGTTGTCCATGATCGTGTTGTTGTAAACTTTTCCTAAAACGATGCCGGCATAGAGAGCATCCTCCACCTTATTGTTGATGATGCTGGTTCCTCCGTATTGGGGTAACAGGCCGAAAGAATACGCTCGGATCCCATAGAATCCGTGGCGTACAGTGAAATTGGTGACGCTCGCGCCTGGAAGAAGCCATATGACTTCGTTTGCCATGTTTCCATCTATGATCGTCGTTTCTCTGTCTTCTCCGACCAAATGTAGTTGTTTTTCAACCCAGATTGATTCGTTGTACACTCCTTTTTCAACAAAGATCGTGTCTCCTGAGAGTGTTTCATTAGCTGCTATTGCCTCCGCGATTGTCGTATAGTTCAAACCTGTGTTGAGGTTGTGGACGGGAAAACTATTAGAGGCGTGAGCTTTGAGATAGCTAGATTGTGTCGTAAATAGGCAAAGCACGAGTGTCAAAAAAATCAGCACAGAGGCAGATCTTGTACCCATGCAGTATCATTTACATTACTGGTTATCTCAGCTTCTTATGTCTTCCTCAGAAAACAAGGCGTGCTATCGAACGTGCATAAGCCTCCATTCTTTGTAGTCTGTGACGACTTTGATGTACCCTTTGAGCATCTTGTCCGTTTCAGCGTCACCGGTGTCGACCCTCAAAACGTTTCCTTCAATGTTCTGCAGCTTGCTCTTTGTCGCCGCGACGATCAGCCTTTCCTTTCCAACGCGTTTAACTATCTCAGGGCTTACCTGTTGGTTTCCTCTTCCAAGCAGAATACCCTGACGCCCGATTGGTGAGAGAACGATCCAAACGTTCTTCCAATCCTTGACTTCTTTCAAGATTCCTTTCTCATCTAGGTCAAGAATCGCCTTCTTGTCGTGGCAGACATCCACACCTAGAACCGTTTTTTCGACGCCAAGCAGCTCTGCGAGTCGCTTAACCGTCGTCCCAGGTCCGAGAATCCACGTTGCGTCGTTCGGCACTTGTTCCAAAATGAACCGCGCTATCGCCCTCTGATTGTCAGCCTCGTCATCCGTTTCAGGGCTCACCTGCTTGCTTCCCGCTATGCGAGCTGGCAGAAAAGGCCCTTTCAAAAAGCCATGAAGCTTCACAGCGAAGACATCTCTGCGTATAGCCTCTTCATCAGAATCCATAACTTCCAGCTCAGTGATTTCAGCTCGCCCTTGAGAATACCCTAGAACGACTTCCACGGCGTCTGAGGGATTCACGGCAAAGATGCCGCTGTACATTTTTACGCCAGACGGGACGCCTAGAACTGGCACCTGACGGCAGCCTTGCATGGCGTCTAGAATGTCCTTAGCTGTTCCGTCGCCGCCCACAAAGACTATCAGGTCAACGTTTGCCGCAGCAAGAAGGTCAACCGCGGTCTTTGTGTCTTCAGCAGATGTTTTTTTCCCAATTTTCATCGGCAAGACTTGCACGTGGAAGTCTGCCTCTCTTGCCTCTTCTTCGCCCATGATTCCTGGGCATGTTGTAATCTCAACTGACTTCTCCGTCATGTTACGTTTCAGTTTCTTCAGAAATTCGGTTGCTCTGCTCGGTGCAACTGGTTTAGCTCCTCTGGCTATCGCCTCTTCGAGCACGTCGTCTGTTCCTTTCAGGCCCACTCTGCCACCCATGCCTGCTATAGGGTTCACGATGAAGCCTAGACGCATCGTTTATCAGTAAAACAAGATTTGCTGAGTGAGCTATAAACCATTTTTCATGGGGGTAGAAAGTTCAAAGACTGGGTTAACCGTGTGCATGGAAATTCAGAGAATCTTACCGTCGTGAAAAGTGTTTTTCAATCTGAAAACTCTTATATTTCAAAATCCTAGACCCTTTGCTCACGGACGGAGAGGGTTTAAGGTGCAGAGCAGAAGGATGAAAAGGCTTCTTGTGACCGGCGCCACAGGCCAAATCGGTTCTGAACTGACCTTGGCCTTGCGGAAAAAATACGGCGGTGACAACGTTGTTGCTGTCGGTCACAGGAGAAAGCCGAGCGATGAACTCGTTAGTTCAGGTCCCTTCGAGTTTGTCGACGTTGGTGAGAAGGAAAGCCTTGAGACGGTTGTGAAGAAGTATGGTGTTGACACTGTTTATCATCTGGCGGCTGTTCTTTCCGCTACGGGGGAGCAGAACCCTCAGGCTGCGTGGAACCTGAACATGGGTGGTCTTTACAATGTGCTGGAAATCGCGAGGGAACACGGCTTAACCAGGGTTTTCTGGCCCAGCTCAATCGCAGTTTTCGGGCCCACCGCTCCGCGCACTGACACTCCTCAGGAAACGGTTATGATTCCGGGGACGATGTACGGCGTTACAAAAGTCGCTGGTGAGCTCCTGTGCAACTATTACTTCGTCAAGTACGGCGTGGACGTTAGAGGCGTCAGGTACCCGGGCATAATAAGCAGCGAAACTTCTCCAGGCGGAGGGACAACGGACTACGCAGTGGAAATATTCTATGAGGCTGTAAAGAAGAAACGGTACACGTGCTTCGTGAGGGAAGACACGGTGTTGCCGATGATGTACATGCCGGACTGCCTCAAGTCAACCATAGATCTGATGGAAGCTGACCCTTCAAGAGTGAAGCGTCACGACAGCTACAACGTGGCGGGGATGAGCTTCTCGGCTGGCCAGCTGGCGGCAGAGATCAGAAAGCACGTTGCGGATTTCAGGTGCGACTACAAGCCCGACTTCAGACAAAAAATCGCCGACTCATGGCCCATGTCGATCGACGACAGCGCAGCGCGCAAAGACTGGGGTTGGAGACCATCCTACAATCTGGCCACGATGACGACGGATATGGTGCAGAAGCTGTCGAAAAGGTTCGCTGAGGGCGGACTCTAGCCTGCGAGCGAGAAAGAGTTAAGAGAAGGATCGGAAAAATAAAACGAAAAGAGGCATGGTGAATATGCGAGATCCCACATCATTTCTGAGAGAAGAATACGAAGCGTTGGTGAAAAGCGAGCTTGACTGGAAAATCCGTGTTCTGCAAGGTCCTAGCACGCCGTGGTGCGTTGTCGACGGCAAAAAAGTTTTGATGTTCTGTTCAAACAATTACCTGAGCCTTAGCAATCATCCGAAGCTGAAAGAAGCTGCGATAGAGGCTGTTCAAACTCATGGTGCAGGCTCCGGTTCAGTTCGGCCCATAGCGGGAACAATGGATATACACGTTGAATTAGAGAATCGGCTTGCGAAATTCAAGCATGCGGAGGCTTCGCTTGTTTATCAGACGGGCTTCGCGGCCAACGCAGGTCTCATCCCTCAGCTCGTCGGAAAAGAGGATCTGATAATAAGTGATGAGCTTAACCATGGCAGCATCATCGACGGTGTCCGACTGGCCCACGCTGAGAGGGCGGTTTACAAGCATTCGGATCCGCAGGACTTGCGACGCGTTTTGGATGAGGCGGAGAAGCATTCTCCGCCGTACAGGCGAATCCTGATCATCACTGATGGGGTTTTCTCGATGGACGGTGACATCGCTCCCCTTGACAAAATAGCTGAGGCCGCCGCTGAACACGGCGCAATGGTCTACGTTGATGACGCTCACGGCGAAGGCGTGCTCGGCGAGGGCGGCAGAGGTATCGTCTCGCACTTCAAGCTTACGCGAGACCTGGTTCACGTGGAAATGGGCACCTTCTCAAAGGCTTTCGGAGTTGTGGGCGGGCACGTTTCAGGTTCTAAAGACCTGTTCAACTTCGCCTACAACAAGTCGCGGACTTGGCTTCTCAGCGGGTCACACCCGCCTGCGGTTGCAGCCGCTTGCATAGCCGCTGTTGACGTCTTAGAAAAAGAGCCACAGCACGTGAAGACCTTGTGGGACCACACCACATACTTCAAGAAAGCCATGAAGGACCTGGGCTTCAACATCGGCAACAGTCAAACACCGATCACACCGATTATCGTGGGCGAAAGCGGCGTGGCAAAGAAGCTGAGCCAACGGCTCTTCGAGGAAGGAGTGTTTGCTTTGCCAATTGTGTTTCCGATGGTTGCGCGGGACAAGTCTAGGATAAGAACGATCATGAACGCTGCCCTGACGAGGAACGACTTAGATTTCGCCATCAGCGCCTTCGCAAAGATCGGAAAAGACCTGCAAATAATCTAAAACTGTTCATTTCTATTCGCTTTTTCAATTGTTTTTGGGTGCTAGGTGAGACAGTCATGGATGTTAGAACAGCCAAGAGGCTTCTTCGAGAGGAAATATGGAGAAAACTTGAAGCTGAAGGTGTTGCAAGGTTTCCACTTCCATGCTTTGGGCACGTGCCAAACTTTGAATGCTCCGACAAAGCTGCACAGAATGTTAGGCTTCTAACAGAGTGGAAAGAAGCGAAGGTTGTCTTTGTCAACCCGGATTTTGCTCAGCAGAAGATCAGAGTACGCGCTTTTAGATGGAAAGTCGCTAGTCATGGCCTCGCCGAAACTGAAACACGGCTACATCGTGGTTGATCCAGCGAAGGTCAGAGGCTCAGAAAGTCATGCTTCCACCATAAGAGGGGCATTCAGTCTCGGAAAAACCGTGGACCTTCAACAGATGCCCAGGCCGGACCTGATCGTTGAGGGATCAGTTGCAATCGATCTAGATGGGAACAGGCTTGGCAAAGGAGGCGGATACGGCGACGTGGAGATTCGAACTTTGAGGACAGAATTTGGGTCTCTGCCTGTCATAACGACCGTTCACGAGACGCAGGTTGTTCAAAATGTTCCTTTTGAGGAGAAGGATGAAAAAGTGTCAATTATCGTGACGCCCAAGAGGGTCATTCGTGTTTCAAGAAGCGAAGAGCACGCAGCACGTGCATTTCCAGATTCGGATTAAGTTATGCCCAACGTAACAGTTAATCTTAAAACCTATGATGTGAAAGAGTAACAGCACTGCAATAAGGTGAACAAACATGGTGAAAGTGGAAGGATACGAAGTTCCTGAAGGACTATACTACACAAAAGAATTCGAATGGCTCAAGGTTGAAGGTGACAAGGTGCGCGTAGGTGTCACAGACTACGCTCAGAAACAGCTCAGGGAGATCGTTTACGCGGAGCTGCCGAGCCCTGGGACGACGACGAAGCAGAACGAGCCTTATGGCACGGTGGAGTCGGTCAAAGCCGTCTCAGACCTCGTCGCGCCCGTAAGCGGAACGATAGAGGAAGTGAACACGGAGGTCCAGTCGAAGCCTGAACTGTTGAACGAAGACCCGTACGTGAAAGGTTGGCTCATGATAATGAAGCCGTCAAACCTGCAAGCAGAGCTGGCCAACCTTATGAACTTCAACCAAGCCGTCGAATGGCACAAGACGCTGAAGAAATGAAGGACCACAAATGCCTAAGCGCATAGTAATCATCGGTGCACACGCAGCAGGCGTGGACGCTGCCTCAGCGGCCAGAAAAACGGACCGGCAAGCAGAAATAACTATGATAACTGAAGAAAAGCATGCTGGTTACTCGCGCTGCGGACTGCCCTTCGTCATAGGCGGCCAGATCCCAAGCTTCAATGACCTGATAGTTTTTTCCCCATCATACTTTCAAATGATGAAGATCAACCTCAAAACCGAAACGAAAGCCACGGTTGTAAACACGCAAAACAAGACTGTCGACACGACCGACAAGGACGGCAAGACTGAAACATTACAGTATGACAGCCTGATAATAGCCACGGGCGCCAGCTCGTTTACGCCTCCGATAAAGGGCAGAGAGAAGCAGGGTGTGAGTTCCCTCCGAACCTTGGACGACGGCGAGAAGATTGATCAGGCGATCAAGAAAGGAGCAAAGACCGCCGTTGTCATGGGTGCAGGCTTGATCGGGCTTGAAACGGCCGTGGCACTTCACGAAAGAGGATTGAAAGTAACAGTTGTGGAGATGCTGCCCCAGGTGCTGCCTCTCCCGCTTGACGCTGAAATGGCGAAGATGCTTCAAGACCTGCTTGAGCAAAAAGGAATAACTGTGCTCACCGGAAAAACCGTCGAAGAGTTCTTGGGAACCGACAGGGTGACAGGCATCATGGCAGGCGGAGAGCAGATTGACGCAGACCTGTTCATGAGCGCCTTCGGGGTGAGGTCAAACACGCAACTCGCTGTGAACGCTGGCGTAGCCTTGGGTGAAACCAAAGCCATCAGGACAAACGCGCGAATGGAAACAAACGTCAAAGACGTCTACGCGATAGGCGACTGCGCAGAAACCTTTGGCATAGCAACGCAGAGACCAGTGCTGCCACAGCTCGGCACGGTGGCGGTGAGGACGGGAAAAGTGGCAGGCATCAACGCCGCAGGAGGATACTCCCTCTTCACAGGTGCCTTGGGTTCCGCTGTTTCAAGGCTGTTTGACACGGACTGCGGTTGGACAGGGTTGACAGAAACAGCCGCAAAAAAGGCAAGTATAGAAGTGGTCTCTGGCACTATTTCTTCAAAGACCAAGGCTGACTACTATCCAGGTGCCTTGCCGATAAAGGTCAAGCTTGTCGTGGAGAAAGAGTCGCAGAGGATAATCGGCGCACAGATCGTCGGCGGAGAAGAAGTCACTCAACGCATCAACGCCATATCTCTGGCAATACAGAGGGGAATGACCGCGAAAGACCTTTCGAAGGCAGACACTGCGTACGCACCGCCCTTGTGTGAAACTTGGGAGCCGATGGTTCTGGCTGCAGAAATGGTGCTGATGAAGCTCCGTTAGCAACGACTCATTTCTTCGTCGCAAAGCAAGTCGGAAACTTAATTAGGAGCATGCCTAAACAAAAAGCACGCGATTATGGTGATGGAAATGACGGTAAAAGCAGCTATAAACGGTTTTGGAAGAATAGGGCGTCTGCTTTACAGAGCGGCTCTTGAAAGAAAGGCGGACATAGATTTTGTCGCTGTTAATGACATAACGGACGCGAAAACGCTTGCACACCTGCTGAAGTACGACTCAGTTCACGGGAGATTCAACGGCACCGTGCAGGTGAGAGGCAATGATCTCGTGGTGAACGGAAAACTGTTGAAGGTCTTGGCGCAGAAAGACCCGGCGCAGCTTCCTTGGAAAGACTTAGGCATCTACTTGGCCGTAGAATCGACAGGGTTTTTCACGGACAGGGAAGGCGCATCGAAACACCTTGCCGCTGGAGCGAAGAAGGTTCTGATTTCAGCTCCAGCGACGAACCCTGACGTTACAATGGTCATCGGCGTCAACGACAAATCGTACGATCATCAGAAGCACAATTTGGTCTCGAACGCCTCGTGCACGACGAACTGTGTTGGCCCCGTCACGAAAGTGCTGCATGATAACTTCGGCGTTGAGAGAGCGTTCATGATGACGGCCCACGCGTACACAAATGACCAGAGAGTACAGGACCTAGTGCATAAGGATCTGAGACGGGCCAGAGCCGCTGCAGTGAACATTATCCCCACGTCGACCGGAGCCGCCCGCGCGATCGGCGAGATCATGCCCGAACTTAAGGGAAAAATAGACGGGATAGCCCTCCGAGTACCTATTCCGGACGTTTCAATCGTAGACTTGACAGCGTCGCTGAAGAAAGAAGCAACAAAAGAAACAGTGAACGCAGCGTTCAAGAAAGCTGCTGAAGGCTATCTGAAAGGCATTCTAGAGTACACGGAAGACCCGATAGTCTCATCAGACGTGCTTCACAGCACGTACTCAGCCGTGTTCGACGCACAGTCAACGATGGTCATCGACAAGAACTTCGTCAAAGTGCTCGCGTGGTACGACAACGAATGGGGCTTCTCGTGCCGTATGGTCGAACAGATAGAGATGATCGGGAAAAAGGAAGGCTTCTAGCCCGAACCTGACGAGTGAAATCCAAACATTTTCCGCCATTTTTTCCTATTGTTAGGAGTTGGAGAAGATGCCGAAGTTCCTCACGTTGGATGATGTGAAAGTCAAGGACAAAGTCGTACTTGTCAGGGTTGACTTCAACTCGGCAATAGACCCGAAGACCCAGAAGATCTTGGAAGACGCGAGGATTCGCGCTCATGCTGAAACAACGATAAAAGAGCTTGCAGAGAAGGGCGCAAAAGTCGTGATCCTGGCTCATCAGGGACGCAAAGGAGACCCGGATTTTATTCCCTTGAAGCAACATGCTGAAATCCTCGGCAAAATCCTGAAGAAACCAGTCAAATATGTTGATGACCTTTTCGGAGAAAAAGCGAAGACCGCCATAAAGAACTTGAAGAGCGGTGAAATTCTCGTTCTGGAGAACGTGAGGACGTTTGCCGGTGAAACCAAAGACGGATCGCCGGAAGAGCATGCGAAGACGGAGCTTGTCAAAAACCTTGCTCCTCTGGCGGATCTTTTCGTGAACGATGCTTTCGCAGCTGCACACAGGGCACACGTGTCAATGGTAGGCTTCACAGCCGTATTGCCGAGCGTTGCAGGACGCATAATGGAGAGAGAACTGAAATCGCTCAGCAAGGTGTTGGAGAACCCGGAAAAACCTTGCATCTTCATACTTGGAGGGGCCAAAGCGGACGACTCGCTTGAAATTTCCAAGTACGTGCTGGACAAGGAAATAGCGAACAACGTGCTCACAGGAGGAGTCGTGGGCCAAGTGTTCTTAGCGGCAAAAGGTGTAGATCTTGGCAAACCCAACATGGACCTCCTGGAGAAAAAGGAGCTCATGAACCTCTTACTAGGCATAAAAGAGCTCTTCAGAAAATACCCCGACAGAATTAAAACACCGCAGGATTTGGCTGTGGAAGTGCATGGCAAAAGAAAAGAAATATCGGTCAACGAGCTGCCCACAGAGTACTCGACTTACGATATCGGGAGAAAAACGGTTGATGACTACGCTAAGATCATAAGAAGTGCGAAGTCTATCGTCATAAGCGGACCGATGGGAGTTTACGAGAACAAGAGGTTCAGTTTTGGAACGAAAAGGATTCTTGAAGAGATCGCGAATTCTAAGGCGTTTTCTCTGGCCGGAGGGGGGCACACGATATCGGCTATTGAAGAGTTTGGGTTGAGCAAGAAAATATCGTACGTCAGCACGGCCGGTGGAGCGCTGATAGAGTTTCTGATGGGTAAGAAGCTTCCAGGCGTCGCTGCACTGGAAAGAGCCGCAGCCAGAACAGCTTAGCATCACGTGGCGTTTCCAACAGTGCGCTCTGCGTAAGTAGGCAGTGTTGCTGGTCAGTGTTTTATGGAGGCGGCGGTGAAACTCTTGTCGGTGAAGTTCCGTGTTCGTGTTTCATGAATTCAAATAGAAATATCAGTATGCCTATTATTGCTATTATTGAAGAGATTAGTCCAACCAGGCTTGCCGTCTTTAATTCGTCTAACCTTGCCGCTACGTCAAGAGCGGTCGGGGGGTTCGCAAAATAGTTGTAGGATACGTAGGCTGAATATGTGCCCATCACGAACGAAATCAATATTATGATGAGTCCGATTCCGTATGGCTTCATGTTTGTGACCTGTTTTCCTTATTCAAGTTGATCGAATTTAAGACTTTCCGCTAAACAGAGCATACACCTAGCGCGCAGAGCAAACGCGATGAAAAACCAGGAGGAAGAAAAAGTAGAACGAATCGACAAAATCTCGCAATCACATATCTTCCATTGATTGTTCGCATCTGGAAAAGAAAAATCGGATTTTGCGGGAGAACACGGAAATTGAGTTTGATCTCGACTCGAAATCTTGATTCTGAATTCTTAAATGCTTTATCTGAGGGGTGAAAGTGTGTGGATGTGGCAGAAATGGAACGCCGGTTTTCTTGCTGCATGATAGCTATCTTGATCTTTGGCTCTCTTTCGGTAATATCATTTCTGCACCCTATCGTCATGAACGTGAATGGTTCACCTCAATTCTCTTCCACCGAAGGATCGCCTACGAACTACACGCTCACGATCGAGGCATCCACGGGCGGCACCACCGACCCCCCTGCCGGAAACCACGAGTATCCATCGAACACTCAGGTATGTGTTACCGCGTACGCCGCATCAGGTTACTGTTTCGACCACTGGTTCTTCGACGCTTGGAACTGCACGCAGAACCCGGTCAACGTGACAATGGATACGAACCATCTATTGCGACCAACATTCATCCCCACGGCCCAGATCATAAGCGTAAACTTCGTGAACACCACGTATAGGATAGCACCGTCCGACCGAAGCGGGTGGTTATCTACAGGCCAGTCGGCGGAGGTAATGTTGTCAGGAATCGATTTCAACAATACAGGGGGACCTCTGCTTTTCAACCATCCCGCTGGGATAGCCACCGATGGACACCATCTCCTGGTTGCTGATAGGGACAACAACAGGATACTCGTGTGGAACACGATTCCCACATCCAACTCTCCGCCCGACCTAGTCCTCGGTCAGAAAAACTTCTACGCCAACAACCCTGGGCACGGGCTTGACGGATTGAACTGGCCCAGCCAAGTCTCGATCAGCGGGGGAAAGGTGGTTGTGGCCGATTCCTACAACAACCGCATCCTGATCTGGAACACCTTTCCTACTGAGAACGGCCAGCCGGCGGATCTAGAGCTGGTCGGCCAAGGAGACCAAAACAAACTTGCCGACATCAGCTGGCCCTGGGGCGTCTGGACCGATGGGACGAAGCTGGTCGTGTCCAGCACAGGCGGGGGTCTCGTCCTGGTCTGGAACACCTTCCCCACCCAAAACAACCAATCCGCCGACATCTACCTCACCGCATCAGGAAAGTTCGGGACGCCCAGAATGATAACCAGCGACGGTGCGCATTTGATGGTCGGCGACCATAACGCCAAGGTTTCATCGCCAGACGTTACCGGGACGTTCGTCTGGAACACTTTCCCAACCGAGAACGACCAGCCATACAGTTACTTTGCGCCTGCCTCTTCCGCGTGGGGGGCGGTGGCCGGGTTCAATTGTGCGTGCGGCGTCATCCTCCCTGACGGGCGGACCATTCTGCTCGGAGAGGCCCTCTACATCTTCGACTTGTTCCCGCAGAATGACAGCGTCACGCCGGATGTGACAATTAACGGGGCGGGGGACACGAGTTTCGGCGGGGGGATTGGCTCCGATGTTGCCGTCGTGGGCACGTGCCTCTTCCTTGAACTGTGCAACCCCAACAAGATAGTCGTGTTCAACAGCATTCCGATAAGCGCGGACGCTTCGCCGGACTTCGTGATCGGCGCCCCTGATCTATCCGTCAACACCCTCGCCGCCAACTACTTCTTCACGAACCCAGTTCCAGCAACGGATGGCAAAAGCCTGTTTGTTGCCTCGGATTTCGACAGCAAGCTGTACGTGTACAGGCGCCTTCCGGACCAGTCCAACGCCCACCCCGACGTTGTCTACGACTTTCAGGCCGCCGGGTCTCCGGGTTTTCCACCCTGGGCCATCTCCCTGTACAACGGGACGCTGGTCCTCGCCGGAGCCCAGAAAGTCTACATCTGGACTGAACTGCCATTCGGGCAGCCCCCCGACATTTGTTTCTCAGGAGTTATAGGCAACGTGACCTTCCAAGAGCTGGAGGGCGTTGCGGAGGATGCGGACCACTTCTACTTGGCCGATGCGGCGGCTGGGAAGATCTACGTTTGGAACGGCATTCCTATGAACGGCAGCGTGAACCCGGCGTTTGTCCTGTCCACAGACGGGCCTACAAGGCTCTCCAGCGACGGGGAGCATTTGGTCGTCGCAACGACCTATAGCAACCCAGGAGGGTCGATCAGGATATACGACCTTTCAAACCTCACTGCGGAATCGCAACCCGTGACCCTTTGGAACTACGGAATGTTCAACCTGCCCGAGGATGCTATCGTCGCTCAGGGGCGTCTCTTCGTCGCAGACACGTGCTTCAACCGTGTTCTGGTGTGGAACAGCATCACGAGTGCGATGAACGGCTCAAGCGCCGATGTGGTCTTGGGCTGCACTGGCGACACGGATACCTGCAGAAACGACCCGGAAATAGGGAATGATCGGCTGTTCTGGCCCGCTGGCATCGCGTTTGACGGAAACTACCTGTGGGTGGGCGAGTTCAAGTTCTCTGGTAGGCTGCTGAGGTTTGGCGTTGGCACCGCCCCGTCGTTCGTGCCGAGAACCGAGCACTACAACATTCAGGCGGGAACCCAGTCTTTCACTGCGAGTCTGGAAACGAACTCGAGCACCTCCACGTTAGAGTTCTCGCTTTCGACTAAAAGCATCAACGTGAACATTTCGTCCCCGACGTCCTCCTATGTCAACGCAACGTTTCCATCAGTCCTCTTGGGTGGAACGCTTGCCGCGTACGTGGATGGATCTCCCGTAACCCCTGTTGTTTTTCAGGGAAGCACCGGCACATCCGCATATCTAGTCGTCCAATCCGGGACGCATAGCGTGCGTATCATGGCTACCGAGGCCGTTCCAGAGTTCACTGTGCCGGTCCTGATTTGTATGCTGCTCGTGTCAACAATCTTCGGGGCGATTTTTCCAAGAATAAAAAGGCGAAGAGCCGATTTCACGTCTGAAAGGCTAAAGCTAGGCTTTAAGAGTCTTCTTAACCAAGCTTGGACGCTGATTCTTGGACAAGAAAAAAAGAACTCAGCAATCCAGTTTCGTTGTTTGGGAGACATCGCCGCCTCTTCTTGAAAAAACCGTTTCCAATAAAAACCGCATTCGTTCCTTACTGTCAAAACTGATGCTTACAAAGTGGGTGCTCGAGGGGTAAGTTTGTCCTTAATAAGCGTCAACTCCAAAGGGCCAAATGGACTGTTTGAACGTCTAGAAGAACGGAGGCATGGCTACAAGTATTCGTAAGGGTCGAGAAAACATATCGGATGTGAAACTAACTTGTCTATACGATACTGTTTTATATCGGTTAATCCCTAGAGGGATCGTGGAAATGTCATCATGCAGATGGTGAAACCTAAGATATACGCACGGATATTTTCGAAAAAGAGAGCTCTGGACAAACTTCGCCCCCTGCCTTCTCAGCTTGTCAAAAAGCTGTGGGAACAGATGCAAATCGAGTTTGCGTACAACTCTAATGCCATCGAGGGCAACACTCTTTCGCTCAGAGAAACTCAACTTGTCATTCAAGAGGGAATAACGGTTCGTGGAAAAAGTCTGAGAGAACATTTGGAGGCGAGAAACCATCCGGATGCCATTGACTATGTGGAGAAGCTCGCTCGAAAGAAAACATCAATCAGGCAAGACGATGTTTTGAGGGTGCATGAACTTCTCCTGCGTGGCATAGATGATCAAAACGCGGGCAAGTATAGAAGTGGTCAAGTTAGGGTTGCGGGTGCGACTTTCATGCCGCCCTCGGCGGAAGAAATCCAATCGATGATGAGCGAGCTTCTGAAGACGCTTAGCCAAAACCCAGACGAATTAAGGCCGATTGAACTGGCGGCTTTTTTCCACCACAGGTTTGTCTACATACATCCTTTTCTGGACGGAAATGGCAGAACTGCAAGGCTTCTAATGAATGTCGTTCTATTGAGAACCGGGTATCCGTTTACGGTCCTCCTTAAAGTAGATCGACCGAAATATTTGAGAGCATTAAGCGAAGCAGATAGCGGAAATCTGATTCCTTTCGCAAATTTCGTGGCCACCTGTGTTGAGAGGTCGCTTGACATCTACCTTCTTGCGTTTGAAAAAGAAGCAGAAATACTGACTCTGGCCGAAGCGAGCAAACTCACGCCCTTCACACAAGAATACTTGAGCCTATTGGCCCGAAAGGGCAGCATAGGAGCCTTCAAACTCCGCAGAAACTGGGTCATAACAAAAAAGGCGTTAAGCGAATACCTTAAAGCACATCCGAGAAATTCCTCATAAGAATTCAAACAGCAATCGAAAGAATGAAAACTTTCAAAACAAAAACAGAGGTTTGCGGGAGATATTAATGAGATAGAAAGAGAAAGGGGATGGCGGGTGATCGTTCCATGGAATTGAATGCTCGACTCCTGCTAGTACGGGGAAAACGAGGCCTTCAAAATGATGTTCATAACAAATATAAACGCGAGTCTGCATAAACGATTGCGAGGCTCGATTGTGAGCGTTGAAGTGTTGAAGGACATTAAGAAAGAGCTGAAAGAACTGAGGATTCTCTACAAGGAGCTGGTGGAGAAACTGATACCAGTCGAAGAGCCCACAAGCGAAGAAAAGAGGGCAATCGAAGAAAAAGGTGAAATTGCTGACGAAAGAGAAATGATGAAGGCTCTGGGCAAGACACATGTTCGCCGTTAGCATAAAGAGGAAAGCCCTAAGAAACGTAGAGAAACTGGACAAAAAGCAAAAACAAAGAATAGCAACAATGATTATGATTCTGAAAAAAGACCCGATTCCATACAGGAAAGCCGATGTCTGCAAATTGAGGGGCTATGAAAGCACTTATAGGATCAGAATGGGAGACTTGAGAATCGTTTACCAAGTCTCTTGGAACGAAAGGGTAGTACTCATTCACTACATCGGGCCAAGAGAAAGAGCCTATGAATAAGAGGATGGAACAATCACTCTGCAATCGCTTTGGCAGTTGGTTCTTTGAGGAAGAAACAAAGAAGGAATCTGCGGGAGAAATCTCCAATCTTTCATAAGGCTCATATTCGCGATTGCCTCGCGCGCGTACGTTCCATGTAATGACATACAAACCTGATGTATTCCCGTTTAACGTCACACTCTTTCTGGGTAGAATGCGTAATTATCTCACACATATCTCTGGAAAGAAGTTGCGCCTGTTGGTCGATGGATTTACGATTTTGGTCTTCTTCGTCTGAAAGTGTCAATCAGCCAAATGATTCTTAACGAGAAGACAAGAACTATGAGCAGGAATAGGCTTACGGCAACGAGGGTCCAATCGTGATAAGCATAGAAGATGACCAGCGCGGTTATCAAGGCAGTTAAGGCCGCAGCCACGAGGGAAAGGGGAACTCCGTGTGCACGCACCCGAGTCAACGCCTACTTATGGTTCAGAGGAATGATCTGGCCTAGTCTTTTCGGGAGACGAATACTAATTCTTCCGCCTTGGGTTTTTTAGGCGGCTTTATCTTCCAGTCGGGGTAGCAGTGGATCTCTTTGAAGCCGGTTGCCTGAAGGTAGTGGAGGATGTCCCAGTAGGTGAAGAGCCGCGAGCGTTCGCGGTCTCGGAAAACATGTGTGCCGTCGGGAGCCTCGATTATGCTCGTCTCCTGATCCCAAGCCACACCACGGATCGGTTCAAAGTCTTGGAGTCGACAGATAGTTGTGATGCGTATGCCACGAGCGTGGGATTCTTCAACATGAAACCCTTTATGGATCACGTCTGAGAACCAGCCCTTACCCTCATACAAAGGATTGTAGATGTTGCAGACTAGTACGCCGCCTGACCTTAGGGCGCGGTAGATCTGGCGCAGAGTCTTCACAACATCATCATCGTCTGGGAGGAGGAAGAGTATGTAGAGTGCGAGCACTGCGTCAAACTCATTCTGATGCTCTAGTCTCGTGGCGTCACCCTGCAACAGTTTGACGGAGACACCTTCGCGTTTAGCTCTGACTTTGGCTATTTGAACTCGTTCAGGGGTGTAGTCTTGTCCAGTGCATTGGTAGTGGCGGTGCGCCAACCCGATTACGTGTCGGCCGTTTCCACACGCAACATCGAGTACTTCTCTGACTTGATGGGTTGCGTATGCGCGGAAGGCAGATTCAAGGAAGTCGAGCTGACGTTTTGTGGTCTCAGCGGCTCGTCGCTGTCGCTGAGCCAGTAGGTCTTCGTAGTAGGCTAGGTGAGTGTAGTAAGCGCGAGAGGCTTTTAGAACAGTCTCCCTTGTGTTTTCGTTTTGGCCCATGATGTGAGGTCTGGTTCCGCTCAGGATATAAGATTTCTTAGGAGCAGCAGACTAAAATCGCGTGCTAACGCCTAAGCGCCCTATGTGGCTAAGCGGCGACGTCTCCCGCCAATTCCTTTTTTGGTTGCAGGTACTTTTGTATAACTCATGGTTTGTGATCTGAACCTGCTCTTGCATTCCTCACATTCACAGTCAACGGTGCGACCGCTTGCGACATTTCTTCTCACAGCCCATTCTAGAAGAGGTACAATCGATTCTCTAAGTTCAACACCGTCTTTTGTGAGCGAGTATTCAACGCGCAGAGGTATTTCAGCAAAGAATTCTCTTTCGATCAAGCCTTCTGCTTGCAGCTCTTTAAGCCTGTCCGAAAGGGTTCTTGGGCTGATACCGCCCAACTCTTTCATAAGTCTGTTGAACCTTAACCTTCCGTAAATATCAATTGCGTTGATAATAAGAACGGTCCATTTTCTGCCAATAGTGTTTATGAAACTTTCCAGAGGACAGAAACAAGCGCTATCGCTTTTGTTGTTCACATTACTTACCTTCTGCATATCAAGTATGCGACTATGAACTTTGTAATTTAAATACTATACTTTTGATAGTAGTGAATCCAGGAAAAGGAATGGTTAGGTACGCAGAGAAATGTTGGATAATGGGTCTGGAGAGATTGAAAGCAAGAGAAAGAGATGGGACGAGCATGCTGAGAGATATGATGAATGGTATGAGAGGTTCCATGGTGCTGTTGAACATCATGTTGACTGGGAGCTGCTGGGAGCACATCTTCCAAAAGACAAAAGCGCGAGGATTTTGGATGCCGCCGGTGGCACGGGGAGAATGACGCTTCCTTTGGCGAAGATGGGGTACTCAGTTACTCTGTGTGACATTTCTCCCGGGATGCTAAGTGTGGCGAAGCGAAAAATGCGCAGGGAGGGAGTCTCAGACAGAGTGGAGATCTTGGAATGTGATGTCTGCAAGCTTCGTTTTGCTGACGAGAGTTTTGATTTTGTCCTCTGCTGGGACGGAAAGATTGATGCCGCGAAAGAACTCATACGAGTGACGAAGAAGGGGGGAAAGATTTCGATGTTTCTGATGAATAGGTTCGGCGCTGCCATCAGTAAGTTTTGCGAGGACCCAGATTCTGCCCTTGCCTTAGTTAAATCAAAATCGAGTTACGTCTATGATGAAGAAGAGAGATACAAGGCTGTTAGCATGGAAGAGGCAAGAGAGTTCTTTGAGAAGGAAGGGGTTAAGGTTATTGAGATCTACGCTGTTTGCGGTATGTTGGATTTACTGTCTATTCCCAAAGAAATTCAGGAATCTCGCAGCTGGGATGAAAAGTTCTTTAAACAGGTGACTGAGATGCTGCTGGGATTGAGCAAGGAACCTTCAGTTAAAGGGTTGTCAAGACACTTGGTTTTGTATGGAGAGCGGACGTAAGACAGTTCCTTCGTGTAAACGTTATGGATTCTTGAGTTTCTTCAAATCCTCTATGAATTTATCAGTAATCTTCACTTTGCTGTTCTCTTCTAGGGAGTCTTGGCTCATGACATACCTCCGCCGCGTTTTTTCGCATGGCAGAGTGTTGTCTTAGTCAGTTCTGGCGGGCGCCGATTCTTTCTTTCCGATCCCTTTGGGAATACGTGTTCCAGCGTTCTTTATTTCTTCCAAGAGGAATTCTTCTACAACTTTTCTATCCAAAACTGGTTATCTTCCTTATTCCTTCTCTCACGTTCGCGCTCTACCTGTAAAAAGCGCATCAATATTCTTGGCACAGGCTCTCAGAGTACTGGTTTGCGTCAACCATTGTCTAGTGCAGTCGTTTTTCACAAAGCCTCGATGGTCTGCAGGATCGCGAGTACTCCGGCTTCTTTGGCTCTTCTCTCAAGGTACTGTTTATCCAGTTTGTTTTCTTGTCTGACCAGCACGCTTTTTACGTCTTGTTCGTCAGTCACTCCTCTGTCGGGTCTGGCCAGCTTGTTAACTATGAAATCCTCTGCGGAGACAACCCACGCCCGAGTGTTCGCATCCAGTTTGACTTTCTGTCTTCTTCTGAGGGTTTCATCGTCAAAGATAATGCCGTCAGGCTTCAACCATAGTTCTATTTCTACTTTCTCTTTTCGGTCCACAACAAGGATCAGAGGGTTATTTGGGGACTTGATAGTTGGGTCAAAATCTGCTGATTGTAGCAGATCAAGCAGCTGGTTTAGTTCTTCGCCGGTTTTGATTGCCACGGCCAGGTCAACGTCGACTGTTGTTCGGATTCTTCCGTAGAAGGGAAGAGCGTAGCCCCTGATTATCATGTAGGGGACTTTTTTGTCTTCAAACAGTTTCAGAAGTCTGTGAAGAGACCTTAATATTGCGGGCAATCGTGTTCAGCTCCATGAAGATTTGGAAGGGTGAATGACCGTTTGCAACGAGTCTGCTGGCGTATGCTGCGTCTTTCGCTGCGCGGTCTAGGTCTTCTCTTCTCGCTCTGAGCGGTTTGGTTCTTAGTTTTCTGTAGGTTTCAAGGAACTCGAAGCCCAGAGGCGTGCACGTTACGCTCTTTCGGGGTCTACCTCGCTTCGAACCTGCAACTTGTTTGAACTCGATGAGCTGCTCTTCGCGCATCTTTCTTAATAGGCCGATGACGTTCGATGTTTTCCATTTTAGTGTCCTAGTTAAGTCTCTGACGCCGCTGGTGGTCGACGCTACGGCTTCAAGTATTTGAGCTCGTTGATCCGAAGACATTTTGTTTCCCTTTTGGAAACTTATTCACTCTATACGTGAAGCACCATCTATTTAAACGCAACGCAACTCGGTTCTGTGAAATCCTCGGTTGATGAAAGTCCTTGTGAAAAATCGGTTGATACTATGATTATAGAGTTCTTACTGAGAGTATTTGGGAAAGTTTTTAGGATTGATGAACAGTTTGTACATTTGAGGTGAGAGATTGCCAAAAGAGACAAAGATGACCCAAGAAGCCGCAGAAAGGATTGGGCGAACAAGCAAAGACCAAAAATTCGTGGAAAGAGCAAGAGAAGCAGCAAAAAAGCGTGAATAGGTACAGAAATAGATAGAACAATCACAAGATAAATTACAAAAAGTTATAGTGTTACGAAATTACATATTTTCAACTCCCGTTTTTTCTATTGCGAGTCAGCATGGGCTAATCTGTCTCATTTATGCTTGCGCTTTGGATGAGGGTCAACCATTTGTTCTTTCCTTCTACTTTGATCCTGCAAACACTATGATGAATGGTATGGGCACTTACCCAAAGAATGTAAGTTTTATCAACCGATTTTTGACAAGGGCCCCTTTTAGTGGCGAACCCCTGTCACTCGTCGTCTTGCTTGTCTCTTCAGATATTTCGTGTATCTTCTGTGCAATCGTCATACCTTCAGAAGAAAAATCAAATAAGGATTCTTTGGCAAATATGATATGGGCTTGAAAGCGCATGGTAAAGGTTGGTTGTTACAACATCGATTTAGTTCCACTGAAATCTTGGGGAAAAAGCCTTTCTCAATTAGCACGTACTAAGGGTGCAGGTTTTGGGAGCACTTGGAATAGGATAAGAGAAAGAGAGCTTGAAAGATGTAGTTACAGGTGTGAGATTTGTGGTGCTTCAAGGAAAAAAGGAGAGTTATTCTGCCATGAGAAATGGTTTTACGATGAGTCTGATTATGCACAAAGACTTACTGGCTATGAAGTGGTCTGCGCAGATTGTAACTTAATACTGCATATGGGCAGAACACGTAGGACAAAGCAGTTGCCCATTTTCAAACAGTGACGGGCCTAGGGAAAAAAGAACTGAACGAAGCCGTGAATGAAGCTATGGCAGAGTGGCGAGTGAGGTCGACCCATACTTGGAAGATAGACATAAGCGGTGATCCACTTGCCCGACATTTTGAAAAACAATTAAACGACCTTAGAACCAGCACTTATGAATGATTTTTGCATGGGCCTATTTTAGGAATTCGAAAAGTTGCAGAGAGCCCTTTTTGGCAGAACTGCATTAGGGCCCGTTTTAGAACTCCGAAAAGTCTTATGGGCTCGTACTGGCGGCTCTATCACAAAAAGCGCCGACAGTTAACAAACTTCTTTAAGCGCCTAAGAGTTAACAGAACCTCATAAATAGATTATGAGTAGGTGATATGCCGTATGGTTCAATAGAATCCACATTTGGCTTCTTCAATTCGGGCTTGTTTGGCGATCTTCAATTTGGTTTGATCCTCATGGCTTGAGTGAGACTACCAAAGTCTGTTTTGCTTTCCTTTAAATTTGATTCCACCATCTTCTCTATCATATGTAACAACATAAGATTCATCATCGATCCCGGCATTCACGACCCCGAGTCCAAGAATACTAGTGTTGAATCGAAAATGAATTACTTCTTCGTCTTGCTCAGAAAAGCAGCAGACTCCATTTGGATGATTGTGAGCCAAGACCTGGATAATATTTGGTCGGATACACGTGCGAAAGTTTGTCGGAGGGGCACACTCATTTTCTGTCCCAGCCCTAAACATTTTGGCTATGATTTCTCCAGTGAATCTGTTGATTAGGGCGATTCCCGAAACTTCTACTTCACCACATGCTTGACTTATGCTTACTAGCTCATCAAAGAATGCGAGCAAGCTCCGAAAGATGTTCGATCTCATAACTTCCTTAGTTTTCGTCCTTAAGCCCAAGGGCTCAACTAATGGTTGTCTCTCAATAATCTGGTTAATCAACTTGTACACGCATTCATCACCCATGTCTTATATCAGGTTGAAACGAGAATCCCAGTCTCAGGTAGAGATGACCATTGTTTCAAGTCTCTCTGACAGCACTCAAGTGCATTCAATAATTCTCTGCGTCTTCGGATTTTTTCAGAACCTGTTTTGACGGTATCCAGAATTTTCTCCATATGTCTGAGAACCAGAACTCTGTCGTCTACAAATCCGACATCTTCATACAAGTCCGCGGCTCTCTGTACCACTATATAAGCGCTTCTAATTGCGATCTTAAAAGCATGTTTCATCAATTTGTACTCGAAGGTGTTACAGTTTCTGAGATATTTAATGACTAAAGGCATAACAACTCTCAGCAGATCTCTTAGATCCACAGTCTTCAGTTTCTCCAACACTGGCACTAGGCTCTCATCTGTACGCAGCGAAATAAGGTATAACTTCCCTAATGATCCCCTAGATCTACTAACATCTCTTAGATAAGCCCTGTTCAACTGACTTTTAGGTAGTACTGTGTGGACACGGAAGTTTTTCTGGTAGTTCTTTGCCAGACCTTTACTTATGTCGATTTTCACCTCAAGAACTGCTACTAGCTGTTTAGATCCCATCATTCTCAACAATGCGGAAACTTTTGAAGACTTAAGGTTGGTGACAAAAGACAACTCGCTTATGTTGGATCCGCGACCTCCTTTGACGTATTTCAAGGTGTATGAAGCTACCAGTAGCCTGACGAAAGGGTCTAACCTCTTCTTGATCTTTCGCCAGCTTGGTCTTGGTTGATTTCCGGATCTACTCCTCACTCTTTATTGTCCCCAAACAAAGCTCTTGCGATGGTGATAGCTCCAGCAATCCCGATGACTACCAAAGCTCCTGTAGCAATCACTTTGATCAGCTCCCCCGTTGGATCTTTTCCGCCAGCCATAATGATATTCTTAACTTCTGTGAAGCCGCACTCATGACAGGTGAGACTTGTCTGTTTCATACTTGCATAGGAGACATGAACCCCACCGCAATTGGGACACCTTACACTTTTTTCGATTTCTTTTCTTTGTCTAGCTAGATACGTCATGTTTCTGTCACTTTCATACACGTGTAGCAGCAGCGTTTCTTAAAAGAATTAGATCGGGATAATCCATGCATTATGGCATCGGCACTAATCGAAATATCGTACGTCGATAAAATGGTTGTCTTAGCCTATAGATTTATGTTGTGTATGAAATGACGAGAGGTTACTGTCCAAAATGCAAAGAGTACAGGTCAGATAATGGTCTTGACGCTTTGAGGATAATCTGGCAGAACGGTAGACCTACGTGTGAGAGATGCAAGGGGTACGTTGATGTTTGAAGCAACGAAGAAAGCGAAAAGGATGAGTCGAAATTTGCCTCCCACTCATAGAACACTGCTTCCTAGGCGCTCGCTAATTATACAACTACAACCTAGCGATATAGTCCTGTTTGTTGTATGAATTAATATGCCCATTGGGACATTCATGCTGATTCGACACTAGGACGGATGTCTCGAAAGTCTTCCGGCTCATAGCTATACCGGATTTGAACTGCATTCCACAAGTTTTGCACTTTAGCTCTAAAGGAAGACCTATTTCATCGATAGCTCTTTTGAAGACATCGAGAGAAAAATTCGCCTGTTCTTTTGTTGCTCTTGAGATGCCATGAATTGTGCTATTTCGGATTTGCCGCAATTTTTCAATAGCTTCTGTCAATTCTTTCGAAAATATCTTCTGTGACCGTAGTCTTTTCATGAAGTCTACGTGGGAACGCATCTCAAGAGAAAGTGTCTCCCTCAACAGGGCTTCTATTCCAGAAAAAGCTGAAACCACTGTCGCACTGTAGACGTTTGAGTCTAGCGAAGACACAGTTTCAAAAAGATACATATTGACCATCTCGCTTCTTGTTGACTCAATCTCCTGCTCAACTTTTGGAGACAATTTGAATTGTGTCGAGAATTGACCAATATCGTATCCCAGCTCTTTTTGGCATATTCTCTTGATAAAGTTCAGGCTAACGTCATAGACTAGCCAATCAGTTTTTAGTTTATCAGGTTGGCTGCCTAAATGATATATAGAGTTCCTCTCTGTGTGAAGCAAGTCTATATTGGTGAGTTCTGGAATGTCTACTCCCCTTCTTTGTAATTCGTCTATACAATCATAATAGCTAATAGATTGCCCTCTTTTGTCTATCAAGCGAATTCCTTTGAATCGTGCGAGTTCTTTCAAGATCAATTCTGTGGCATTGTCCGCATGCTGAACAGCAAATTTCATGTCTCTGTTTGTCCCTAGTTTCAAATGCTCTATGGCATGTTCCAAAACTTCCAAACTGCTTGCTAGTATGGGGGAGACAACTGACTTACGCAAAACTATCTCCTTCTTTGTTTGGGCAAATGCTACTCTGAGATGAAATTGACTATAAGATTTTCTCTGTCCGCTACTCCTCAGCATCTCGTGAGAATGAAGAGCAGCGTGACGGTTTTCTTTCCATTCCTATAAAGCTTTGAGAATCAACAAATTGTTGCTGTGTTTATTGAAGACAAACAAGCAGAAATGAGAGTGAAATAGGGAGGAGAGAGAATGATAAGAATAGGTACTGTTCTGGATTCTACTCCAAAGTTCCTCATCCCTCACTCGAAACGTGGCTGTTTTTCGACATTAGAGGATCAGGATATTCCCAATTCTTAATAACAGAAGTATCATGCATGCATAACTTAGATTCCTTACCCTTGATTCTATGAGTTTATGCCTGAATCTTATGGAAGCCCATGGGGTGATTATCACAAGTGGCGTAAGTGGGCGTATGGGCAATGGTATGGGCCTGGAAGTTGGGATAAGGGTAATAGTACAGAGAAACAAGTTCCGAAAGGCTTCACTCTGTACAAGGAGCCTTTCAGAACATACTGGAGCGATGAGCTCTGCGTTGGCGTTCAGGAAAGGGATAAGCAGTTCATAGGAGTTGCTTGCTTAGTTGCTAAAGAAGTTGTGGACAAAGAGAGTTTTGTCCGAAGGTTCGGTCTGAGTTTTGAGAAGGATGTCCAATGGAAGGCTGTCTCTAGCTTGCTGGATCATTTGTCAGGGTCTCCTTTGTTCAAAGCGGTGCTAATCACGGTGAAGGAGGTTCCTTTCAAACTAGAAGCCGATGTCTCAGATGAGCTTAGAGGAAGGCTAGAATGGGCCAGAAGAAGCTACAACTTTCATAAGAAGATAGCCGATGGCTTGGGGTTTAGGTTAGAGAACTACCCATCTCCAGCATTCCGTCCAAACCAGACGAAGGAAGAAGAGGATCATGCAAGACAGTTTCTACAGACATGCCGAAGCTTAGAGATAGATGTCCGTGAGCATATGAAGCCGTACTTCCTAATAAAAGAAAATCTCTTTGCACCTAAAAAGTGACGGGCCGGAGGGGATTAGCACCCGAACGGGTTCAACTCCACCACTAGCTTCAATTTGTTCAAAACTCAAGTGGCCAACATTATACTCACTCGTGCGCATGCCTGTTCCGAAAATGGTCAAAAATGGTTTCACACTACAAATATCCGTGAGTAGGTGAATCAGTTTAACCGCTTTAGACAGAAAAATTAACCTTAGAATGTTCTAGAGTTGAAAGTATTTTGATTCATTTGGTACAAAAGGTTCTGGGATAGTTGAATAGAGTCTCTTGTCAAAACAAAACTTGTTGTTTGCTTCGTCAAATTGAGCAATGATAACATTTCCCCTTATCGCCCATCTATTGCTGATGAATCTCTCTGTTTCTGTTCCAATCCCTCCTGTTGAAATAAGCATCCCATATCTAGCATTGAAAATATCTGCATACAATTTCGCTCTTGAAATGCTTTGGCTAGTCAATCGATAGAATTTGATGCCATCATACACGGTCTGCTTCTGGACAAGAAATGACACATCTTTGCTTGAAAAAACAGCACAATAGACATTTGTCTTTCCACCAACACTTACACAATTCTTATTATATAGAAATTCTCAAGAGAACACAGACATAGAGAGGAAGGCATCTTTCTTGAATGAATCAGCTATAATAATCCTAATGGTAGATGCTGCTGAAGGAGCTGTTGAGGGTAGGACCACTTTGCAGAAATGGTGCTATTTTGCAGCGGTCAAAACTGGCTTGGACTTAGGGTACAAACCACATTTCTACGGACCTTATAGCGAAGCTATTTCGCGTGCTATGAATGATTTGATAACGTCTGACTTCTTGGTCGAAAGAGGAAGAATGACTTATCACGGCAGAGTCTTGTACAGCTATTCTTTGACAGAAGATGGAGAGAAAATTGCAGAAGACTTGAAAGAAAAAGATTCAAAACTACACAAGAGTTTGAAAGAGATAGTAGAGACTTGCACTACAACAGCAGGTAATAATATAAGCATTCTATCATGGGCAGCTAAAGTTTACTTTTTGCTCCAGCGAAAAGGAAAGGAAATCACCTATGGCGAAATAAAAAGAGTCGGAAGAAAACTTGGTTGGACACTTGCAGAAAATGAGATCGAATCTGGCCTAAGACTGTTGACGGCGTTGAACCTTGCCAAGAAAGGCGATTAAGAAACGCGATGCTCTTCGTGAAATCGTGTCCTTCCGCGATCCCCTATATGATTTTATTAGCCTTTCTCGTCAAGAAAAGAACCTTGTTAACTGCAAGATTTTGCAGCGACTGACAAGAATAAAGCAATTGGGCCATACCTATATAGTATATCCTAGTGCGGTACACAACAGATTCGAACACTCTCTAGGCACTTTGTACGTGGCCGGAAGGATTTGCAGACAACTGGAGTTGCCTGAAAGAGACACTCGTTTAGTCCGTGCTGGCGCACTGCTGCATGATCTGGGACACGGCCCCTTTTCTCACGTCTTTGAGAAAATCATGAATGATCTGCTCGGAGAAGATTTCTCACATGAGAAAGCTACTCAATTGATTCTGGAAAATAACTCGGAATTGAAACGTAACCTTGGAGACCTCGCAGGAGAACTTGCTCAAATCTTTGAATCCGAGAGGGAGACAGTAAGATCCGAAATATTGTCCGGCACATTAGATGCCGACAAACTAGACTATCTCAGACGTGATTCTTATCACACAGGAGTCGCATACGGCATATTTGATTTTGAAAGAGTGGTGCGCAATTTATGCGTTGTCAAAGGATATGGGAAGAGAAATTACCTCTGCATACACGAGAAGGGAAGAGATGCTGTTGAAAGTTATCGGATGGCACGTTACTTGATGCATACACAAGTGTATGAACATCACACGCGTCTGATAGCAGATGATATGTTCTTGCGTGCTCTGAGATTTGCCGTTGATGAATCGGTTCTCGATAGGGACGCTTTAGACTTGCACAAAGACCTCGGAAAATTCCTGAACTACTACATAAGCTTGGATGATGGTTCCATTCAGTACCTCATACTCAAAAGATCCAGAGATAAAGCACGAAAGATTATCTTGAACTTGCTAAACAGAAAGCTGCTGAAACGTTCATACATAATACCGATTTCCATTGAAGCTATTCCAGACTACAGAGAACGGATGAGACTTATGCAGATGAAACAAGGGGAAATAGACAAACTTGAAAATGCAATTGCCTCAAAAGCAGGTTTGAACCCAGAGGAATTGATAGTCCATTTGCAGAGTACAGAAATCAAGCTCTATGAACGCCCTGATGAGAATATAGGTGTGGAAGAAAAACCTATTCTTATTGAACACTATGATGGATCAGTCAGACATATCGGTGAAGAATCACCATTCTCTGCTTCTCCTATTCCTAAGCGGTTGTATGTGTTCTGTTCGGAAACCGCTAAAAAGAAAGTAGGTAAAATCGCAGAGGAAGTCATTGGCGTCAAGAACTGCTATGTTCCGAACAAAAAGTAACTGATTGCGTCCTGTCTGTCCATGCGCGCGCAACCACGAATGATTAGTATTCATAGGGTATAACCCCAAAAAACATCTATTCGCCAATTTAAGCCCAAATCAACGCTCTGTAATCAAAAACAAGCCTAAACAATCAGTAATTCATCCGTGTAGCTTTTTCAACATAATGTCATGCAGTCTATTTATGAAATCCAACTTATGCTGTGGAAAGATCTCACCGACAAAAACTGGATACCCCAATAGACTTCGTGCTTCCTCTGCAAGAGTCTGAAATTCTGGAGGGAGAATCAAGGTTTCATAACTGTACACAATACCGGGTATATTGACAACCTTGAAAAAAGTGCCCTTGTCAACATATCGCGCACATATAAAAGGAATAATCCCAAGTTGAACAGCTAGGTCCACCTTGCTCATAACATTGCGGATCGAATCAAACTCATACTTTATCCAGTTCTTAACGTCAACACCATAGATAATATCATCTTTCTCAATCACAAAATCAAGATTCGGTGGCTGCTTTCCAGGAACCCCTGTGACTTTCTTGCCTCTGAATTCAGAAACTTCTGTCCCATGAATTTTGAAACGCAACGAGTTGAAAGCAGATTCAAAAACCTCCTCTGCGAAAAAACCTGCCGGCGACACTCTAGTTAGAAGAGAATTGATGTAGACAGAGACTCGCTTCTTTCTCAAGATCAATTTCAAGAGCGTTTCATAGTCGGCTGACACATCCAAATAGAAATTGTCAGGAGTTCCCATACCCCCTTTTCTGCCCGGAGGATGGATAATCCTGACGCTACCATCTGCAATCAAGCGATTAACAACTCTGCCAATTATCCAAGGGAAGAATTTGCGTTCTAATCTGACTTTCAATTCTCTGTCAGTAACGACTTGCTGCTGCGAAATCGTCTCCAGAATCGCCGTTTCAGCATTCTGTTCATACTCATCGTAAAGATGGGCTTCTTCTTCAGCAAACTCGGAAGGATCGAAATCAAAATCAGGAGAATCAGAGTCCAACCCAATGAAACCTCTGGTCTACGCGCATGCGTGTTCCTAAATTCGTCTTTTGATTGTAATAGGTGAGTCGCGTATCTCTCTCTTGAGGTGAGTCATGAGGAGATACGAGACTCTTGAGACCTTGTTTGGCAAGGTCGACTTATCCTTT
>JBEKHN010000019.1:0-37315 GCA_050012255.1 Bathyarchaeia archaeon | reverse complement strand
CAGCGTGGTAGGCGGTCTTGTCTGTCCATACTTTGATGGTTGCCACATAAATTGTCAGAGTTTCTGTGCGGCTGCTTGGATTAAGTGTTGCATTGCCTGAGTAGGTCACACTGATCTGATAGACGCCTGATGATGTGTAACCGCTGCCCTGGAACCATCCGTTTGCATTAGTCCAGAGGTTGGCTTTGAATGTCCCGTTCACATAAAGGTCAACTCGCACATTACTCATCGGCATGCCGGTATCAGACTCCGTGAGATTTCCAAGAAGCGTTACCATTTGTCCGACGTAAGCAGGATTCGGAGATAATGTGAAGACAATCCTCGTGTCCAGTTTCATTTGGGGCGTCAGATTGAACGTCACCGCTTTTAGCCCTGTGTTTCCGGCTAGGTCTGTGAAGTTGACCTTGACACGGATGGGTCCTTCCGAAATCACTGTGTTATTGCTGAAGGCGAATTTGCCCGTGGCAAAGTCCCAGCAGGCTAGGTTGAAGCGTGAGTCGTTTATGGATGGTGTCAGTGTTCCCATGTTCATTTCCGTTACTGTCCCGTTTATCCATAGAGTTGGGGTTATGGTTACATTTGCACCTTCGGTCGGATATAGTATGGTGACTACGGGTTCAGTTGTGTCTATCTTGAAGTTCCAAGAGTTGGCTGCGAGGTTTCCGGCAATGTCTCGCACACTAACGTTTACTGTGTAAAGACCATCGGCTAGAAAAACGGCATGATACGATAGCCGACCTGTTGCCTGGTCAAAGTTGCAAGGCACTAGACTTGCATTCAACGTCATAGCAATTGTTGAAGCATTTATTCCGGAAGTTGCGTCTGTCAGGGTTGCGTTGATCCAAATAGTGGTAACATTCAGATAGGAACTTGGCGTGGGTGATACAACGTTAATGACCGGTGGCGTAACATCGATGACGAACCACCAAGTGACGTTTGCAGTGTTTCCCGCTAGGTCCTGAACGACTACTGTCACAGTGATGTTGCCATTAGCCACGCCCACTGCCCAATGCGAAAGCAAACCTGTTGCATTGGCATAATAGTACGATGTTGGAGCTCCGTTCAAGCTCATATTGATGGTTGCTGAGTCTATGCCTGAGGTGGCATCTGTTAGTGTCGCGTTGATCCATAGGGTGCTGTAGTTCAGATAAGATCCATAGGCGGGCGAGTTGATGGTCACTGTGGGCGGCGTGTTATCCGCCGTGACTGTTACTGCGTTCCACCCAGTGTTTCCACCTGCGTCTGTAGCTGTGACATTGACAACATATGTTCCGTCCGAGTACAGGGTTGTGACCCACTGCCATGAGGCTTGTCCAAGTCCAGACGAGACTGGAGTTCCGTTTAGGGCTACAACGTAGCTGAAGGGATTGGTCTCAAGTATGGTTGCATTGACCCAGACAGATCCCTTCACGCAAGAGTTGCTCAGGAGGGAAGTTATGGCAACAATTGGTGCCTTTGTGTCAAGCGTGAAGAACACAGTATCAAAGCCAGTGTTGCCAGCGATGTCTGTGAAGTTTACTCTTACAGGGATAGACGCATCTGGGATTGTCGTGCCATTCTTGAAAGCGAATTTGCCTGTGGCAGACTCCCATTGAGCGAGAACAAGACGTGTATCGTTTATTAGAGGCACATGCGTGCCTTTGTTGTCTTCCGTTACAGTCCCGTTAACCCATATCATGGGAACGGGTCCTATGTAGCCTCCGTTGGCAGGACAGCTTATGATTACAACTGGTGGCGTGGTGTCTACGAGAACGTTGAGTGTCTGGCTTGAACTTGTCGACCCGAGGTAGTTGTTGTTTCCTGACCACGTGGCTCTTATGTAGAATGTTCCGCCACCTGTTGGAGTCCACGTGTACTGGTAAGACCCGCTTGAAGGTGTGCCTGATGAGATGAGGTTCCAGTTTGCCCCGTCTGTACTGTTTTCAAGTATTACGGTTCCGTCGTTAACAGAGACGCTTACTGTGCCAATGATTGTAACGTTCTCTCCGTAGTTGATAGAGTAGGTGGAAAGGGAGCAGGATGTAGATGTTGAAGCCTTGTTAACGGTTAGTTGTTGACCGGGGCTGGTTGCGCCATAGTAGTTCGCATCTCCGCTCCACGTTGACCGCAAATAATAGACTCCTGCATCTGGTGTCCATGAATATGGATACTGTCCAGCCGAATTTGTCGTACCTGAACTGAGATAGAACCACGTTGACCCGTCAAGGCTGTATTGGATAGTCACGGATTTACCCTGCAATGCTGGCGATATAGACGCGGTAATGGTTACGCTTGACCCATAGGTTATGGTAGATGATGATGCAGAAGTCGTTAAGGATGTGGATGCCTTGTTCACTGATAGGGTTTGGGTCGAACTTGTTGAGCCATAGTTGTCCAAGTCTCCACTCCAGACTGCATGGAAATAGTACGTTCCTGTGTTTGTTGGAGTCCAGGTGTAAGAATAGTAGCCGTTTGACGGGGTCCCTGATGCAAGGTTGTTCCAATTCACTCCATCAGTACTGTACTGCAAGGTTGTTGTTCCATCCGAAAATGACGGTGACAGTTGAGAACCTATCGTTACACTTTGGCCATAGGTTATTGAATTAGATGAAAGGGAAACACTAATCGAACTTTGGTGCTTGATCACTGTCCAGGTTTCTGTAACTGCTAGATTGCTGTCATAATAGACTTTGGTGGTGAAGGTTCTGCCCAGTTTGCTGTCGGCAAAATGCAATGGATAAAGGTAGCTCCACACTTTGTACGAGATCCAATATTGTCCCGGAGACGGGGCTGGTATCGTGGTATCCCAAGTCCAATGCTGTCCGTCAGGATCGTACCAGTCCCAATGAACATAATGAGGACCATCATAAATATTGACAAAATTGAGCCATGAATACGCCGCCGGATCATCGGTGTAAAAGATGCTTGTACGGGTTATGGGATTCCAAGGATCATTGGGTTGCACCCCCTTGCACATGGTATGATCTGCTAGGTTTCCGCCAGGGGAATTGACCGCCAACACAACAGAGGTACTGGTTGCCCCGCTGTATTGGCTGTTTCCATTCCAATAGGCTCTAACGTAGAAAGTGCCGGTTGACGATAAAGTCCACCAATATGAATAGGAGCCAGAGGAGCTGGAAGAAGTTGACCCGATGCTGTTCCAGCTTGAGCCGTCTGTACTATATTGTAGGTAGACTGTGCCAGATAGATCTCCTTGCGTGTTGCTGCTTATCTGTCCAGATATTGTTGTACCGCTACCCAACGTAATCGTAGAAGGGTTGACACTCACAGAAATGGAGCTCGGAAGCAGTGAAGAAGGATTAGCAATAACTGTAACGTAACTTTTGCTGATACCTCCTCCATCAGATGACCCGATCGTGACTTCTATGGCATTGCTAAAGGTGCCTATTTGACTGGACATAAACTGAGCTGACACCTGCGAAGTATCACTTGTCCACATGTTGCCAATGACATATCCTCCACTAGATTGCAGGGTTATGCTGCCAACCAATGACCTAAACTGTGCGTAAACACCTGAAATCATATTGCTGGTGGAAGGAACCGAGATAGTTGCAGTAACCGGAAAATTCTGATCTTTCAACGCAGAAACAGATGTTGGAACAGAAGTTGCAAGAGAGCGGTCATACTTTGCTACGCTCCAGCTCAAGGCATATTTCTGGGACAGATCCAGTAGACCAGGAATGTTATAGACCTTTGTTTTGATTGTCCAACTGCCTGTTTCAGGGCTGGCCACGATTATTTGCTCTACATTGTTTACTGCACTAGATGAATAGAAATGGTTCCCCGATGGAGAAACCATCTCCAAATCCAGATCATTGACAAGTGCAGGGTTAGCATTAATGCTGCCTGGTTTGTCTGAATAGGTCATGGTGACTTTGAACGTTTTGGATGCACTGGGAACGTTCACAGAGAAGGTCTGTTCTGAAGGATATGGCCACTTCCCAACTTCTCCTTCTGCGTACTGCGCCACAGATTCACTTGGGGTCCAGTAAATGGCATCGTATGCATCAAGTTTCCCCCATCCCAGTGGGTAGTTAGTTTGACCTGTCTTGCTCCTCAAATCTACTCCATCGTTCAATATCATCGCTTTGATCAGCGCTGGGGACAGCGTCCCATAGTTGCGAAGCATTAAAGCGACAGTTGCAGACACGTGCGGAGTAGCCATGCTCGTTCCACGCCATGTCGCATAGGTGCTCCATGGGATTGTTGAGGTTATCCATTCGCCTGGTGCATTTATATCAGGCTTTGTTCGGCCATCAATAGGAGATATCAGATTGTTGAGTGACGAGATTTGGTCTACATTTTGTGAACTGCTATAAGACACTTGTCCGCTTGAGTCGCTTCCATCGATTGTGGCTCCTACCGCTATTACGTTCTTGGCAAGGGCAGGAGACATCATGTTGGCGACATCGGGCCAGTTCCCATTTGCAAATACAACCATGATGCCATTGTCACGGATCCATTGATCAACTTGCTGTGCGCTATAATCATACATCCTCCCTGAATCGTGTCCCCAACTGCAGCTTATCACCTGTGCACCATGGCTCCTCAAATCGTTAAACAGATCAGCTGGGTTCGCAGGACCATGATAAACTCTGGCTCCATCAAAGATCCTCTGAATGACAAGTGACGAACCATACGCAACGCCCTTCAACGACAAACCATTGTATGTGCCGCTACCGGCTATGATCCCAGCCACATGGGTTCCGTGACCAAAAGCGGCATCATCGATTGGTGGGCCACCATCGACGTAATCTGTTGCATAGATAAGAGGGGTTGATGAGAAATACGGATGAGTTGGATCAATTCCACTATCAGATATGCCGACATTTATTCCGGTGCCAGTGTTGCCTTGCCCCCATACTTTGTTTGCAGAAATAACATAGACGCTTTGGGCAGTGCACATTTCTTCCTTGAAGTACTGTTCAATCCACTTTACATTGTTTTCATTTGCAAGCAAAAGTAGTTGATCGCTGTTAATCTCTGCGACATAAAGATTCACTGAACTAGTAGCTGAGATGAAGGGGAACTTGCTTTCTAACGTAGCATTTTGGTTAAAAGTGACTATCCTTACTCTTACTACAGCAGTTCCCCCAGGAGGCAACAACTTTAGAAGAGTTGGCTCAATTTTCATTTCTGGCGTTATTCTCGAGACACTTCTGACGCATCTGAGACTCGACATTGGTAACAAATTGCTGGGCGGCACGGCGACAAAGAAGCCGTCCATCGGAACGTATTCCTCGAATTCTACTCCAAGTTTCCCAAATTCATCCGATTCATTATTTGTAATATCGTTATAGAGTTGAATCAGACAGAAGTATCTTGACGCTACTGGATCTTGATCTTGTCTATTTAGCAACTGTAATAGTGATTGATCTATTCCTGGAGGTGGTTCCATAGGTCCAGATTTCAGCAAGAGAGTGTGGTTATTGAAATAATGTATAGGGTAGTCAAAAGACGAGTTTTGCATCTCAACGCGCTGTTTTAGATTCAAGGTCCCACTTATTTCAGTTGAACCACTAGCCATTGATGATTGTATGCTGATTGCATCGGGATGCCCTTTTGATTGAGCTACGAAAACTGTGACTGTTGGAAAAACAAACATCACGAAGATGAAAAGTATCAACAGTTTCTTTGGTGTGCACATCGACCTAAATATCTTTGTCAATGGTAATCAATCATATTCACATCTGAACATATTCTGCTTAAATGCTTTATGGAATCCTCTTCTATCGGCAATATGATGTGGGATAGGCGTGATTCCTGCAACTAATCTGTATCAAATGCAACAAATCTAGATGTGCGCGTTCTACAGAATTGCTTCGAATTTCTCAGTCAGCGAGAAACGCGCTTCTGAGCGCGCGCGCTCCAGATATGCGAACGATAGTCGACGATACAAAGTTACTTCCTAATCCCCACCATAATTCTAGTTTACTTTAGCGTAAAATGATTTGGCGGTCCAGCAGAAAGAGTCAAGGCGCGGGAAAAACTGGAAAGCGCGCGCAGGCGGGTTAAATAATTGGTGTAAAATGGTTATAATTCTTGTTTTCGGATTTGTGGGAAGTTTTGAGGACCGCAGCTCCTTCTTGCTTCTTTGCAGTAGCGCGCGCATTGACTCACCGGTGAGTATTTCGATCGATCTCATATTAATGGGCAACATAACTGTAGAAATGAAAGAATCGCGCGCTAGTCGCAGCGGTGCGTGCATTTGTTGGCAAAGAACCTGCGAAATCTGATTAATGCATCAGGCTACGCCACAACCTTTTCATCATCTCTTGGTCTTGCTTTTCCGCATTTCTTCTCTGCTGCTTGACTTTTTCTGTGTAAGCAGTGCTCTGCCTATTCAGGGCTGGAGGGGTCACGTCAAAGTGAGATCCACACAAGGAACAGTGGAGTGTATTTCTCTTCGGATCATATTCTAAACGCTTCTCGGAACGCCACGCTTCCATGCAGATTGGGCATGGATAGCATACAGTTTTTCCACAGTTGGGACATTTGAAGAATTCAGCGCCGGAGTCATAATACGTAGCATATTCATATTTGCCGTTACATTCAGGACAACGGCAGCCGAAGGTCGTTCCACTGTACTTTTTTGTTGCATTACATAGCCTCACCCACCATGCCCAATTTGATAAGCAGTACTCAATATAATCCTCAAAAGTCTTGGTTTCTGAGCGAGCATTCGAATCCCAATATTCGACAGCTTCAAGGCATGCATCCTGGAGGCTGTCCTTCTCAATGGCGCACGCTTCACGCAGATCGCTCAGCAAGGGCGAGCTCTTCTCTTCAAGGTATGCAGGAATTTTCCTTGGATCCAGCTGAGCTTCCATCCTCAGCGCTTCTAACTTGGCTTCCTTCTCCCTCTTCTCCGCATCAAGCAGCGCCTTAGCTTTGTCACGTCTCTTCTCCCATCCAAACGCCCTGGTCAGAACTCCCTTGACCTCCTCATCCCTTGAGGCCTTCATCGCTTTCTCTATCCTTTTGATCCGCTCGATCGGAACAGGAACTTCTGCGAATTTACACACCTCCGGTATGCCCCCGGGGAAAATCCTGTAGAAGCGTGTGAAGTTCAGCTTCTCCTTCGCGCGCGCGCGCGCGAAACCGCCCAAGAAACCCTTCTCCAAATCCATTGTCTATGACCTCGTTGCTAGGTGGTCTACCCTACCTCATTTCAGCAATAAAACTTTACCCCCAAACCCAAAACCCCAATTCGTTAAAGTTTAGCTGGCATACGACGACGTACAACGTTTGCGAGTGAGAAGTGGTCTTTTCTAGGCAATACAGAGAAAAAATGGGGGGATGGCTTAGGGTTGCGCACCTTTTTGCTATGTTATTGTTAGTACTCTTATGGGACTAGCTGTGTAGGCGCCGTTGGCTGGGTTGAACCAGACCGCTACTAGGTCATAGATTCCGGGCGTTAGGCTCATTGGAACCGTTGCGGTTACGCTGTAGGCTCCAGCCGCGTTGGTTGGTATGGTAGTGGCTAGTGCCCATGAACCAGTTGCGTGGGGATATCTGTAGTAAAGGTATACTGTCGTGGCCATGCCAGGAGTGAGTTGCCCGTTTATGGCTAGTGGCGAGCCTCTTGCGACCGTGGACGGATTGATGTTCAGTGTAAGGGTCGGGGATGCCGTCACCACAAAGGTTACAGCGGCGGTGCGGCGGTAGCCTCCTATGACCGCGGATGCACGGATGGAATAGCTTCCTGGACCTAGGAAGTTGGCGGTATTGAAGGTTAGGAGCGATGTGGCAGTTGGTGTGACTGTTGGCGGATTGAAGGTGTGGCCCCACACGTTTGCGCTGCTCAGGTGGTACGTGTTTGGTCCAACGATGTCCAGCGTGGCTGTTGCCGTTGCGCCTGAGTTTAGCGTGACCGTGATGTAGTACGATAGTGACCCGCCTGCGACCACAGTCTGAGTGCTAGGATAGACGGTAACGCGGAACATCGTGTCGAGTGTGGTGAAGTATACATCGTAGTTGGGGTTTCGTAAGTCTGTCCATGCGACGCCTGGCACCCAAAGGGTTTCTCCTGCAACTGTACGTGTGAAAGTGGTGATTGTCGGAGTGTTGTAAGTGGCACTCGCGTACCCGTTGTTGTCAATGATTTGTCCTTTCGGGGTTGACCAGCCTTCTTCGAAGAGATAAACCTGCGGGGCAGGAGCGTAGGTCGGCTCGAAGTAAGCGATTTGCGTGTAGTATACACCGTTAGTTCTGGAGGCGGTGTTTTCGCTTGTCCAGTACACAAGATGAATGTACCCAGGTACGTTGCCGTTTTCTGTGCCCATTCCGTCCACGCTCAGCTGAGGTTTCCCTTCATCATAAGAAGTGCCAGCTATTGTTACTGGAGACGACCATGTATCACCGAAGTCCTTACTCCAACAAGCAAAAACGTCGCCGTAGGTGGGGCTGCCACTGGCATTTTGATAAGCAATCCACATTGTGGTTGGCTCGTTCCAAGGTCCTTTGTGAGAGCCTATTACGGTTGGCCACCGAGCATTAGTGTTTTTTGTGGGACTGACTTTAACGGGTATTTTAAATGTGCCGCCAAAATTAGTGGAGTACATAACTTCTATGATTCCTTGTGTATTGTAGTCGATTGAGTGCCTGTAGGCCACGTATACGTTGTCTTGCACAAATGCGATGTCACTTTGAGTGAATACATCGGCTGCTCCAGGGGTGCCTACCGCACCTTGTAACACTTTCGTTGACCATGTTTTGCCCCAGTCTCCCGAGTTTCCATAGCATAGGTCGCGGTCGTCATAAGTCACGTACCTCTCATAAGAAACGTGCAACCAGTTGCCAGTTCCCCAGCCGTATTCCGAAACCAGTTGCGGAGAGAGGTCATCGTCAGCATCAGCGTCAATATTATACGATGCCCATGGGCCAAGAGCTACTGGAGAGATAACATGGATTTGTATGTCGTTTGTAGATCCTCCGAACGCGGTGTTTTGAACGGCGACGAAGACTGTTCCGTTGTAAGGACTGACTGCTATTGAAGGGTTGATGATGCTTCGGTTCGAAACCCAAGCGGCTGCGCCACGTTGCCACCACGTGGCTCCTCTATCGTTAGAAGCAAAGACCCATAGGAACCAGTGGGAATAGTATGAATCCCAACTCTGCATCGCAGCCCACAGAGTAACCGCTCCTGTTGACGAATCAATGTACGTGGCAATTGAGGGATTAACCTCATCTCTCGCCGTGTAGATGCTTCCAGGCACTATGTTTACGTCGGGTTTCCAGCCAGAACCCGATGAGCCCGCAACGTCATTGTCTGAGGCAAATTGCGGTGCATCGGAATCGACAATAATATTCGTCAGGGGCTTTTCGGCTGTTGGGTCTGAGACTGTCACTTGTTCATTCGGCGAAGGATGATTTGACCTCGCTTTATCGGCTATCATTGAAGAATCGGATGTACCTGAAACAAAATAGGCGCCTGCAAAAAGGCTCATCACCAGCAAAGCTAAAAGCAGAATTCCCAGTTTTGAGCTTTCTCTCATTTTTCCTTTTTCTCCCTTCTCTACGCTATTCATTTTTCTCCTATGTTCGAGAAGAAGTTCATTTTTCGCTAAACGACATTCCAAAACATAGGATAAGTGTCTCTTTGTGCGAGAACTTTATTTAAGATTTGTGGAACATAGCTCGCGCTACTAATCTCATTACTCAAGCCATAAACAAAGGTTATAAAATTGTTCCAATTGAAGCATCAGAATTCCTGTCAATGGTAAAACTGCTTGAAACATCTGGAAAAACATATTGAAAAGATAACTTCAATAATCTATGGCGCGCGCGCCTTCGCACTTCATCATCTGGGGACGGCTTTGGGCTTCGTGTCTGTTCTTGATTTCTTTGGGGATTTTGTCTTCCTCGAACACAGGAGAAACGGGCAAAACCGAATTAAAACCATTTTTGACCATTTTAGGAACACGCATGCGCGCTTGCTAACCTTTGAACCTTACCATACAAAACTCCAAAATCACTTTTACTCACCGGTGAGAATCGAAAGCGCGCGCGGTCTTCTATTTGGATGACGAACCTTGCTCTCACCTAGCGAAATCCAAAGGTTCTATGTAGACTATCCCCTCCAAGTGCCCAGCCTCTGGAACCTAAGCCGGAAGCATTTCCGGGTTTCGCTTGGCGAAGGCCGATTCGTCAAACTAAACAGGTTCAAAAATCGCCTATCAGCCAGGGACTTGAAGTTTTACTGTCGGAAACTCAGGCCTCGTCACGTTTACTTCTCTGTTCTAAACTGGCTCTTTCCAGAAAGGGTCGGCAAGAAGTATAAGGCTCGGTATTGTGTCCCCCTAAATGCGCGCGCGCTATCTAGAGCCACCTTTACCGTTTTAGTCTTCATTCTCTCCTTCTCCTAGAAGGATAAAGGCTAATAGGCTATTAAACGTTATTCCGTGCCTTAGAAAGGCTCCCTTTCTGAATTCTGAATAGAAGAGGAAAAGAATCTCAAGAAATGGTTTAGACTATTTCCATGTAGCTTCTTTGACTCTCTTGAAAGTAAGAGGTTTCACAAATTCGGTCGGAATAAGCGCAGGACTAACGGTTATTATGCCATATCCAAATCGTTTCATTGCTGCAATGAAAAAAGGATATTCACCGCAATTGTCTAGTTGGTCTAAAAGCCAGTGTGGCACAACAACATAGCATCTAGTAGCACCTTGGTCTTCAAGTCGTATTCTACAGGTTTCTAGTTGATAAGGTGCTACCTGAAGGTTATCTCTTTTCACCTTTATTTCATATAATTCAAAGAGGTACAGTTCTTCTGGACAAGTCTTTCTTGTGAGGACATCAATGTTCAAAGGATTGAGCCATGTTTTTGCAGGAAGGATTTCAAAATATCTTCGGTTTTTCAACCACTCTTTAACTGCATTCTTGACAGCTTCGTGATTTGTCCATTCAAATTCTTTTTTCATGTGTTAGAATAGACTTTCCGTTCTTAAAACACTTAGCGCACGCGCTAGAAACGGAAAATGCTAGCTCTCGATGTAGCTCTTTCTTATTTGTTTGAATTTATAGTCCATTAATCTATAAGTCACGACAAGAAGAGCCATAATCAGAACTATCATCGCGTTTGTACCCAAGAACATAGCAGGGTTATCTCGGTAGAAAGACAGTAGCCCATAAAAGATTGAACATACCAACAAGTACCGCAAAAAACCATTCAAATATTAATTGAAGTCTTGTTAGTTCGAGCTGAAACTCTCTATCCTCTTTGTCCATTCGGTGTCACAGCTCTTCCGTTTCTGCTATTCTTCTGGTTTCCAATTGTAACCGTATATCATGTAATTCTCGCTCTATACCGTCTAACTTGTCTTTTATATCTTCAACAAGTCTGGCAAGGTCCCTCTCTAGAATGGGTCGAAGTTGTGTAGCTTCATCAATGAATGCCTTTACGTCCATTCTTTCATCTATTTTGAAGGTTTGACCGAAAACATCCTTGTATTCTCCCTTCGCAGTGATTTCCGCAGACCTCTCCAATACCTTTGCCAGATTTCCATCTGGCAGTAGAATGCGAATGAATTCATTAGGTGACATAATTGCCTGTTGCCAGACCCTTTTTTCATTTGAAGGTAGAAAAGTGATTTCGGTTCTAATGTCAGTAGCTGGTCCTTTGCCGAAGTTAGTTGCCTTCAGAATCAAAAAAACTGGACCTAGAAAACTCAACTCGGCTCTGACGTGTGGAAGGAAATCGGCTTTCCTTGCTTTTTCCATCTCTTTAATTGTCTGTCTTGTTTGCATTGCATAGAAAGTGTTTATGATTACCAGCACAACCGTGACAAGAACGCTTGCCCACAATGCATCTCTTACAAAAATCGAAAGGAATTCAAAAGATGACCGATAGAAATAGACCAGCACTATAAAGATTACCAAAAGCACTACCGATATTGAGAGTGAAAGAGCTTTGCGATGATTCATGTTCAAACATGTTGTTGTTTTGTCTTATAGATTTAACTTCTAACAGTTTTTCCCGTTTTACGCTTTTCTACCCCTCTTTTGCCCTGCTGTCTACTTTCTTTCTTTAGCACTATAATATAGCGTCAAGAGTAGCCTCTTGGAATATAGCGTCTTGAATTGCTTTCTTTCTTTGTGAGAGCGAACGTGCGTAATAGGTAGCCTCTTTTCTCACAGCACGTTCACGTAGCCTCTTACCAGCCACCCGTAGTCACCAAAGCCCCGTATTAGGTGACCTGCTTCGTTATAGGGGCGTAGGTGACGAAGGGTGGCACCCTGCCTCTTGCTTTGCAGGCACCTCGCGATCAGCGAGGTGCTGATTACTTTTGGTTTGCCTCTTGGAAAAAGTTTTGTCATGTGTTGGTTGGTTGGGTAAAACTTTACCCCTAAGCACACACACTCGCTCTCTACTACTCTCTACTACGCACACAATCTCTCACACACCCTACCTACCTACCTATACATAGTGACCACACACTCGCACAGTGTGTGAGTGAGTATATGGAGTGGCATGGGGAACCGTTCGGAAGATCGGGGATGACAGGGGAAAAAGCCTCGAGCCGAAAGAAGGCAGACCGAAGAAGCTGTACGCCTTGCCATAAACTCTTTTTTCTTAAAGTTTTCAAAGCACGCTATGTGGCGAAAAGAAAATGTGTTAATAGTTGGTTTCAAGATTTATCTTCTATGAGGATTTATGCCAACAAAGAAAGAAACCACCATAAGCGAATCCTATAGAGTTGAAATCGAGATCGCTGTTGTCATTCTCGGTTTTGTATTTGTCATGTATTCTATTGTTCTAACTATGCCAAACGATGTATTGACAATAGTTAACCATGCGGGCATGACGAACTTCTTCGGGATTCCGTTTCTTAGTTATGGCTACATTATCTCAGAGTTTGGCATATATTCTTCATTCTCGTTACTAGGTGCAATTCTTTGCTATTTTTGGTTTCTAAAATCGAAAAGAGAAGCGATCTTGTTGGGTGCAAGAACATTTTTGGCTGTTGGTTTGTACTTGAGCATATTCTTACTTGTGATAATCAATGTCTTGATCGGGGGTAGGTTAGTTGGTCCTACTGTCGAATTCGAAGCATACATAAATCCCTTCACAGGCTTGGTCATTATCTTTTCGACAATCGCAACATTCGGGTTCATATTGGCTCAATGGATATTCTGGCTCCGAAGAAAACATTAGTGAGCATTCATTAGCGCGCGCCAATTTACCGTCTTCCAATGATAGTTTTTCCAGCGGTATAGCCCGATTAGACCTGCAACACCTAATGTAACACACCAAGAAACGTCTCCCAAGAATCCCGCCCAATCAAATGTAAGTGTTTGTGTGGTTGCCGTTGCTGAGGCTCCCAATTGCCAACTTTCCACCGTATGCCAGCTAGCCTGCGCGGCAGGTGGCACGTATGTCTGGTTTATTATTACAACTGTTCTTGAATAATTGATTGTCAGCAATCCGATGATAATTGTAACAACTACCTCCAGAAGGCCCACGCTGTTTTTTTCCATCCATCGACGGGTCTTGCTTTTTTTCTTCGTCAAACTCCGTCTTCCTCAAATTGTTGTCTATGTAGCGCGCGCGCTAATTTTGTGCGTTTTCCTCTCGGTTTTACTGAAGCCGAAGCATGTGTAGAGATGACCAGCCTCTATTAGTTCGTTTGTTGTCCAGAGGAATATGGTTTTGTACTTGCACTCCTTACAGAACTGAAGCGCGTCCTTCAGGAGCTCTTTGCCAATACCAAGCCCTCGATAGTCAGGATGAACGAGGAACCAGCGAAGTTGAGCATCTACTTTTGAGTGCCCGACAATGACGATGGAACCAATAATTCGACCGTTTGTCTCTGCCAGCCAAATTTGATCTTTGGCGGGTCTGAACGATTGAACAAATTCTGCAAGCCCACCTGCAACATACGCTTCGAATGTTTGGTCGTAGCCATATTCTTTTGCATACAAGATTCCATGAAGATAAGTGAGATACCCTATATCCCCTGGCTTAATATGACGCCGTATCTTCCACTTAACTTTCATATGAACGCCCCTTACATTCATCACGGCGTTTCGCTAACTACCGTCAAACGTGTTGCATTTGACTATTTAATCGACGTGCGTCCTAAGCGCGCGCGCTGTGTTATGTTGTTTGCACATTTTGCGTTTGATTCGAGGGAGTAGAATGCGCGCGCTTGTGGGTCTCCTTTCTATCGCGTCAGTTATCGGACTAAACTGGCTCGTCGGCAAAGCGAACCAGAAAGATAGACTGATTTCTTAGTGCATGCTACGGCAATTTGACCGTTAGCTTCTCTATTTGGTAGCTTTGGCTGTATCTGAAGTTGCCTCGGTAGACAACTGCGATTGGAAAGATGCCAACGATTGTGAGCTTTCCTTTGGCACTGAACCAGCCAGTAGAGTTCGTTCGTATTGCTCCTGCGTATATCCAATTGAGACCGTTGTCTATGCTGTAATACACTTCAATGGGAGCATTGCCTATCGCATTGCCAAGCTGGTTCTTGAGATTGCCGGTTAAAGTGATTGTTTGCCCGGTTAATGCGGGGTTTGGCGATAGGTTAAAAGATATCTTGCTATTGATTCTTGGAAGCCCCGCGCGCGCTATTATTCTGATTTTTGTATTCCCTTGGAGTGGTGTTCCATCATTGAGTTTACCAGTTATGGTTAATGTAACTGTCATGAGCTTTTCTTCAAACAGTTCAGTCATGTTAACATTAGCCATTATGTAGTCTATGACTTCAGCTCTGTCAAATTTAACCATCAAGTCTGGGATGCCGTCTTCATCATAGTCTCCTATAGCGTGCGCCTTGGGATAGACAGGAACCGTGTCATTCAGCATAACCGAGGTAACGTTAATATCACTTACGTTGTAGCCCTTAGGAAGCTCAACGTAGCAAGTAATCCACTTACCCCTGCTCCTCAAGTTCAGAGTACCAGGGTCAATATCGATAGTAGCGTTAACAACTTCAACAGGACTCCAAGGCTCCATCAAAGGATAGTTGTCCTGATTATTTTCATCAATAATGCAGGGAATATCTCCTATACCATCGCTACCGGTCTCATTCTGATAGAGTCCATGATAAAGGTCAACGCCAACGTAGTCGCTCCAGTAGTTACCACCGCTTGGATAGTCGTCATCCCAAACATTCATTGAGTCTGAAGAACAGACTTGGTTAGTGTTGTTGAAGTTGTTATGATAAAGCTTGTTGCCAGGAGAAGCCCAATCGAGCATGATGCCATACCCGTTGTTTGTTATGTTATTTCCAGCCATAGTATTGCTTGAAGACCCGTATAACTGGACGCCATGCCCGTTGTTTGCTATGTTGTTTCCGCTAATGCTGTTGCCAGAACAAGACTCGAGATAGATGCCAGCCCAGCCGTTTGCTGTCATGTTGTTTCCGCTGATACTGTTGCCAGAAGAAAAAGCGAGCCTGATGCCCCACATGTTGTTTGCTGTTATGTTGTTTCCGCTAATGCTGTAGCCAGAAGAACTACTGAGATAGATGCCGTCCACGTTGTTTGCTACGTTGTTTCCGCTAATGTTGCCATAAGAACACGAATCGATCTCGGGCTCATAACCTAATGTCGTAATGCCATAATGGAATGTCGTAATTCTCGTGTTCTTGATTGTTACGTTGCTTCTTCCCGTCAGGATTATTCCTCTGGAAAAAAATGTTACTGACCCTTGAACTGTGTATCCATTTCCATCAATTATTATGTTGTCTCTTTCTAGAATAATTCCATCGTCAGAACTTGTAATATTAATATTTTCTGTTAGCGTGTATGTCACGTTGTCTAAGGTTGTGATTGGTGCGTCTGGCGGGTCCACTGAGCCGTCAGCCCTAATGTAAATCGTTCCACTTGCTTTAACTGGTTGAATGTTAAATGCCAACGTTAACATGCCCGTTAACAGCAATGTCAGAATTATTCCAGAAACTGCTCTCTTTAACAATACTATTTCTTCACGTCATGTATGGTTTAACCAAAAGATATGTTTTACGGGGAAGGAGCTGCAGGAGCCCTAAGATTAGGCTAAACACGCGCACGCGCTCAGCAATAATGCTTTTTGTACCAAGCTAGTTGCCTGCCAATGCCGAGATTCTTCAAAGGAATTTCGCACTTAATGTCCATCTTCTCTAACATCGGAATCAAATATTCGCGCGCGTCTAACTCTTCTTTTAAGGCCTTTCCGAGTTTCAGCAAGGCTAGGCTACGACGAAGTCATCCTCGAAGTGACCTCTTGACCTTTTCCTCTACCGACTAAGACAATTCGTTCTCTCATTGTCGAGAGTTTGAACGTCGCCCTGACAAGCGCGCGCTGCCTTTGCGCGCTAGGGAAAATTCGCAATTTTAAATCAGTGTTACCAAATTAGAGTGTGACGTAGAATTTTGCGGAAAAATAGGTAGCAAGCGAGTGTGGTAAAGAGAAAAAAGGGGATTTGTGAGAGAAATCTCCATTTGCTCGGATTCGAGTTACCCTAGGACAAAAATGTCCTAACTTCGAAGAACAATTAGATGCGTGCTCACTTTAACTTGAGTCTCTCCAGCTCCCAAGCCAATCGTTTCAGCACTTGCCTTTTATTTGCCCGGACGCAAGCGATGGGTTGGGCTTGACGAAACTTGCTTTCACAGGGGCAGATCGAAAGGTTCTACCTAGACGTTCCCCTCCGAGTGCCTAGTCTTTGGAACCTGAGCAGAAAGCATTTCAGGGTTAAGCTATGCGAAGGCAGATTCGTCAAGCTCAACAAATTCGAGAACAGGCTAAGCGAGAAGGACCTCGCTTCTACTGCTAGAAACTCAAGCCTCAACACGTCTACTTCAGCGTTTTAAACTGGCTCTTCCCTGAACGTGTTGGAAAGAAGTACAAGGCTAGGTACTGCGTTCCTCTAAACGGCGCTATGTCGTCGACGTTGATAGCTACATGATGCTGTGGAAGCATGAACACCAGCTTGATCCAGAATGGAGTGTCTGCGTTGAATGTTTGGGCATGGCTAAAACGTTGACTTTGCAGCTATGCGAAATCATAAGGAAGTATTACTCGCGGCTCGCTGTCGTTTTTAGCGGAAGAATGGGCTTTCACGTTCACGTTTTGGACTTTGACTATAGAGACTGGGTTAGGTATAGGGAGCGAGATCCGATTTGGTGTCACCATGCCAGCCGGTTCAAACTGACTAAGCTGTTGCAGAAGCAGACTCACGTTTTTGACAGAGTCCACTTCACAGTTTCAGTCGATCCCATGAGGCTGGTTACTGTTCCAAACACGCTTAACGCTAGAACCGGCCTAGTATGCAGTTTCATAGGCGATACTGAAGACTTGGCGAGGCTAACCATTCCAGAGATTTTAGAGAAGTCCAAGGAATTTGCGAAGTTTCACGGTTAGCCTGAGTCTCTTGAAAGCTCTGTTGCAAAACAGGGGCTCTAAGGGGACTGTGAAATCATGCGCTAAGAACATGGGTGAGGCAGCATAGTGAGGGTAACCACGATGACGCCTCATGCCAAATAGAAAGAAGGGGGTTGAAGCAGCAGTTCGAGCTTGTCATATGGCATGTGGCAACCGTGACTATTCAGCACGCGCAGTGATTATGTTTGGTGACAGCATTGACCTGGTTTTAGCGTTTTTACCGTTGCTGAGTTTTCACGTTTTAACGCTAGTTGAGGTGCTGACATCCCGCTGAAAATGCCAGGCTCGATGTAGTCAGAAAGAGCATAAAAATCTAGCCGCAAAAAGTTTAGGGTTCTTACCTATGTCTCAGCTTTGAACGAGTTATGCATTGGAATCAAGTGCGCGCTCTCTCTCGCTTCTTTTGCTATTTTGTTTTGTGGATTTTTCTGTGATGAGGCTTGCTCTTATTATGCCTCATCAACCTTCCTTCCCATTCCGATTTCTCGCCTTCCAGACCCCCCGCATCGTGGACACTGTACCTTGGATACCGTTGCTATCGAGCCGATCCCTCCACACGTCAGACACTTATCCGCCGCAAGGCACGCAAACTTTTCCAGGACGTGGCTGCCCACCTTGAGGGCGGTCAGATTCCAATCCGCTGGGGGGAGCTTCTTCTTTAGGTAGTTTAAGGCCAACTGGATTTCCCGTCCGACGGGATTCTGAAGGGTTCCGCTGTTCAGCAGTTCTTGGTTCAGAGAAACAATCTTCGTCAAGAGGTCTGGTTCGACATCGTTGAAGGAGAGGTCATAGGGTTCTAAGCCCGCCGCGCATCTAATCCTGAATAGCCCCAGCCTGGTGAGGGCTTCTTCCTCACCTTCTTTAGCCGCCACCACCTCACCTTTCCACTTCTCCATGTCAGCCATACAGCTCTTGTTGAAGTCTTCTCTTAACTCCTCCATCGCTCTACGGCTCTTCGCAAGTTCCTTCTTCAGCTCCTCGTTTTCCCTTTGGGTTTCCGTGAGCAAATCAACCCTTTTTAGGGTTTGTTTAATCTCGTTGAAACTCACGCTTTTTTCGCCTCCTCCAATGCTCTCTTCTTCAACTCCTCCGTCAGAAACTCGGCTACAACAGGAATATTTAAACGATTATACTTAAGAGTTACATACTCGTTATACTTAAGAGTGCCATACTCGTTTGGAAGCCTGACAGTCGTCCAGACCCAGATTCTCTCCATAAGGCTTGCTATCTCTGAGGTGGAGACCTTCCCGAGTATCTCCGGGGAAACCGTTTTGATCCCCATTAAGCGGTAAGCCAAATCGATCAGGTCTCCCAACTTCCCGGCCTCGGCCTTTATTTCGCCCCACTCTTTCAAATCCTCCTTAAAGTTCGTCAGGACACCTCTAATTTCGGCTGTGGCTTCCTGTTCAACCTTTTCAACCTCAGTTACGGCCGCTTCTCTGGCTTCATTTAGAGCCTTCACGGTCGTGTCCTTCATGGAGGTTAACTCTGCTTCTACAGCGCGGCGGTCTCGCCTTATCGCTTCGAGCTTAGTCTTTTCCTCCTCGTTTTGTTTCCTCAGAGTCTCCAGCGACTTCACTCTTTGAAGGCCATCAACAAAACGCTTCAAAGACATCTCAGGATCCCCCTTTATCTCCATGACCTTCAAGCCTTCCCTCAAGGCGCTGATATCCTCTACCTTGTATCCTGCCCTGAAGAGCTGTTTCACGGCGTCCACGGCTGTCCCGTAAATGGCTGTCTCGTCTCTAACGGTGTCAAGCTTGTTCTCCGCGCTTGTGACCTTCTCTTGTAAGCCCTTCACCGTCCCTTCGAGGCTGTTGACCGTGCCCTCAAGCTTTTCCTTGCTGATGCGAAGCTTTTCCTCATCCTCCCGCAGCCTCACATGGGCTTGCGCTGTCTGCACCCGGCCTAGAAGGTCTTCACCTGACTCAAACTGGGCGGTGTGGATTCTCTCAACAACCTCCAGCGTGACGCCTCTGGATGCTAAATCATCAATTTTTGAGGTGAGGTTGTTCAGGTGGGTATCCAGTGTCGCTTTCCTCTGTTCGAGGCTCGATACGCTTTCGCTAAGCTGCTCACATTTCTCCTTCAAGTCCTCACTCTTCTCAAGGAGACCCGCATGCTCGGTTGAGGCTCCCTTTACCCTGGAGGTTAAGTCCTCTACTTTGGCGTCTAAGCCTGCAGCCTCGTCCTGCTTGGCCGTGATTTCACCCTTCACTTCCTCGAACCACTCGGTTAAGCCCTCGTAGATCTGGCTCTTGGAACGATACCTCTTGTATATCACATCCCAGGGTTTTCCTGCGTGAAGGTCTTCCTTGACCCGACCCTTAACGGACATTCCAATCCTCTCCAACAAAAGATGGGTTGTCCGCACCATTTATCCCTTATCCGCCGCATCATCACGCGCGCTATTTGTCCGTCCCTGTCCGCTCCCGTCCGTGGCTGCCTTCGCGGATTTTTCAGTGTTGTCCGTCCGTCTCTGGCTCCGTCCGCTCCGACACAGTGCTCAGTTCCTTCTGCTCCCGATAGGAGCTATCGGGTCCACTAGGCGGAGGAGGGGAGGGTAAACACTAGCAGCAAACGCTTAATAAGCGTGGGTTGGCGGATAAACAGCGGAAAACGGACAGAGGACAGACGGACTAACGGAAGAAATCTTGGACGGAGACAGGATGGCCAGATACAACGAGAGAAAACTTCAGGTCTTGGAGTACGTGAGGCAGCACCCGACGACAACGTCCTCGGACTTGGCCTCTGCCTTGGACCTGGAGATCCACAACGCCAGAACCCTCTTGAAAAAGTACAGTCGTCAAGGTCTCCTCTCTAGGCGCAGCACCGACTCTTGGGGAACTAGGATACACGAGATAACAGAGAAGGGGTTGAGAAGGCTGAAGTGGTTGAGGGGAGAGGAGATCCCTAGAACTGTGGAGGAAGAGGAGACGCCTGAAGATGCTGCACAGGCCACCGCTGAACCTGAACCGCAAGTCGTGCTTAACCCTATTTCTCCCAAGGAGGCTACTCCCATAAGCCAGTTCATACGCCTTTTAGAAATTATTGAACAGGCCCCTTGGAGAAAAGGGACGAAAAAGTCTGCTTAATACAACGGACGGAACGCTTCCGAGATCTCTCTCACTGGTAAGAGATACTCAGCAATCAGAAAATGTTACGGAAAGCGCGCGCTAGACCTTTACGAAATCACGCGTTCACGGTCAATCATTACGCAAAGTCATTGTCAGCTCAACTATTAGAAGAGTGAAAAAATTGGGGAGTATTCTCTTACACATGTAGTGGTAGCCCGGGAGAGATTCGAACTCTCGTCGGCGGGTCCAAAGCCCGCTATGCTTGTCCACTACAATCGGCGGAAAGGTGTTCTTCCCTCCACCGGGCTTCTCCGGGCCACTCAGATAGACATTTTAACCTCCTAATAAGTCTCCCATTAACTTTTTCGCAGGTTTTCTCAGCTATAGCAGTGAAGATGGTCGAAGACTTCACGTCATGATCAAAAGATGAAACTGACATTGACCCTTTGACCTGCACGTTGTTGCGACTAGCGCGCTCAGCGTCTTCCTGAAATCCCCTTTTCAGGCGTGACGAGCTGGTTCATGTCCTACAAACAATACTTCTCGCATCAATAGTCACACAGTCATCCAAGAACCAAGCAAACCTATGACGAAAACAGTCGCGAACGAATTTAGAACCAAGCTTACGCGTGAATAGCTTTCTACATAACGTTGCTGACGTCACTCATTTTTAAAAGGTTAAGCGCACGAAAAAGCCAAAATTGCATTGGAAGTGAATAATACCTAGACTGGTCAACGAGGAGGTTTGGGTCTGTATCTGTTTCTTTCGGAGAAGAAGTCAATCACTCTGGATTTTGTCAAGAACCTTGCATAGTGTTTTGCGTGGGCAGGAATGACGTATTCATCGCCTTTCTCGCAGATTCTGGGCTTGCCTTCGATGATCAATTCCATTTTTCCTTCTATCATGATTCCCCATTGAGAATAGTCGTGACTGTGCTCTGGCACTTTTGCAGAGGATTCCATTTCGAAGAAGACCAGCTGCTGCTTCTCCCCCTGCAGGATCCATGCTCTGACACCTTTGAGTTGAATGTCTGCTTCTGGTAGACGCGTTATAACCTCAGGAAAACCTCGCCCACGCCTACGCTTAGCCTCGTCCAAACGTTCCACCCCAAGGAGAGCAAACACAGGAAAGAAGTATTAATGTTTGCGCCCCTAAGGGCCATCTAAATCATGAGATTCTATCTTCCAAAATGTGATACTCACTGCATTGGGCGGCGCGCGCTTTTGCTTCTGGCATATCCTGGTTTATGGGCGATAACGTGACCTATGACGGTGGCAGAATCATGTGGATCGCAAAACCGCACTCTACGACACCATAAAGGGAATTTGGGAACACGCTAGCGCCCTAGACGAAATAACGCAAAATGGCACTGATAGAAGCTCGATTCATTCTTTTGAATCAATAGCCTCTGTAGAGATTCGAGATCTGTGAACAGAATATTCTTGAGAAGACCACAAAGCTTATATATTAAAACATGTCACGTCGATAGCTACGCGGAACCGAACGTTCTGTTTTCTGAACAATGATGAAGAATCACGACGGTTCTACGGAAAAATGTCCGAGGCGAAATGGATTGAGTAAGAAAGAAGGCGCAATTCGCCAACGCCTAATCGACAAGTGCCCGGAGTGCGGTAGCTCAAACCTTGTCCATGATTATGACACTGGTGAAACAGTATGTGGTGATTGTGGACTCGTATTGTACGAGCAGATGATGGACAAGGGACCAGAATGGCGTGCCTTCACTCAGGAAGAGAAGGCATCGAGAAGCCGCGTTGGAGTGCCAACGTCCTATTCCGTTCATGATAAGGGCTTGTCAACGGCCATAAGCCAGGTTGACCGAGACGCCTTTGGGAGAAAGCTTCCGCTTTCAACCCGCTTGCAGATGTGGCGTCTCAGAAAATGGCAGATAAGGTCAAGAGTACACTCTTCGATCGACAGAAACTTGGCCCAAGCAATGGCAGAACTTGACCGACTGTCAGACAAGGTGTACATTCCACCGCCGATAAAAGAGAAGGCAGCGGTGACCTACCGTAAGGCCCTCGACAAAGGCTTGGTCCGAGGCAGGTCAATTGCAGCCATCGCTGCGGCCGCGCTTTACGCGGCGTGCCGTGGAAGCGGAACACCAAGAACCCTCCGTGAAATCGCGGAGGCGAGTCTAGTCGACAAGAAAGACGTTGCGCGATGTTACAGGTTGCTGCTGCGCGAGCTCGACGTGCACATGCCAATCGCGGATCCCCTTACGTACGTTTCAAAGATAGCTGAGAGAACTGGAATAACAGGTAGGACTCAGGGAATCGCCATACAGATCCTGCGAGAAGCCAGGAAGAGAAGGGCTGCTGCGGGAAAAGACCCTATGGGGTTAGCAGCTGCGTCACTTTACATTGCATGCTTGAAGAACAACGAAAAGAAGACACAGAAAGACATAGCCGAGGCGGCAGGCGTCACCGAAGTCACGGTAAGAAACCGTTACAAAAGCTTGAAGAAACAGCTAAACATAGAGGTACCAGACTAGCCTTAGAGCACACGGGTTCGGCTAGCCTTCCTCTTTTTCAAGTTCCATGATCAACAGGCCATGGTATCCACATTGGTTACAAACGTATTTTTTCGGCGTCAGCCAGTAATCTGTGCTGCTGGACAAGTGGATCTCGGGACTTCCGCACCTAGGGCAGTATATCTTTGACGGCCGTCGACGCTTCAGAGCCTTAAATAGTTCACCTATGTCTCGCAGCTTTCCCATATTGCGCCTGCATCCCTGACTGTGCCATTATTGAAGCTCTATGTTTTCCTGTGGGTATCCCATGCGTATCAAGAACTGGCGGACTCTTTCTCGATGGTCTCCTTGAAGCATAATCTGACCATTTTTCGCCGTTCCACCGCATGCGCAGAAGCCTTTCAACTTCTTGGCAATTTCCGGCAGGTTGTTGTTTTTCTCGTCTATGCCGTCAACTATCGTCGTTGGTTTCCCGAACTTGCGTGTTTCGAGGCGTATACGGATTCGCAGTTGTTCCTTCTCGATTTCACCACAAGCGCATAAGTCCTTCGGCAGCCCGCATGTAGAACAAATTTCAGCCATTTCGCTCAGCTGTACAATTGTTTTGGGGGTATATAAAACTTTCAAATCATTGCTCTATAAGCTAGCTCTATGCTGCATAACCGTTTTGCCGAATAGAAACTCACCTTCCTCTCAATAATGCATAATTCTGCAATAGAGCTTTAACGTTCGTTACGAAAGTCTTTAATCAAAAACTCCACTGAAAGTACGCTCATGAGGGTACTAGTTCTAGGTTCTGGAAACATAGGCTCAACAGCAGCAGGGGACATGGCCAAGAACATCAGTTCCTCCGACATCGTTATCGCTGACCAAGATGCAAGAAGAGCAAAGAATGTTGCTGATCGAATTGGCAAAAGCAACGTTTCATGGGTTCATCTGGACGCAGCAAATCGTGGCCAGCTGCTTCGCACACTGAAGGACTGTGACTTGGCCATGGGTTTTCTGCCTGGAAATCTTGGTTATAGTTTGATGAAAGTGTGCATCGAAGCACGAAAGGATCTGGTTGACGTTTCTTACATGGCCGAGAACCCGTTTAGGCTTCATCAAGCCGCAACAAGTGCTGGCATAACTATTGTGCCAGACTGCGGATTGGCCCCTGGCATCAGCAATCTCATCGTGGGACACGCCTTTCAGAAGCTAGACGAAACGAAGGCTGTTCACGTAATGGTGGGGGGTCTGCCAGAAAAGCCAATCCCGCCTCTGGGCTACATTATCACTTGGTCTCCTGAAAGCCTAATCGACGAGTACACAAGAAAAGCGGTAATAGTCAAGCGAGGCCGCAGGGTTCAGGTTGAAGCTCTGAGTGGAGTGGAAAGCATCGAGTTTCCAGAAGTCGGAAAGCTCGAAGCCTTTTTCACCGACGGACTCCGAACGCTCCTGTACACGATGGATGGCGTAGGAGATATGTGGGAGAAAACACTGAGGTATCCTGGGCATGCTGAGAAGATAAAACTACTTGAAGCCATGGGTTTGTTTAAAGATGAGAAGATTAAGGTTGAAGGCGTAGAGGTTTCGCCTAGAAAGCTCACGGCAAAGCTTCTTGAGCAGACACTGCGGAAGCCTGAGGTTAAAGATTTCGTGGCGCTGAAGGTTGAAGTCTACGGAGTCAAGAATGGCGAGAAAACGGGCTACACCTATCACATGCTAGACAATTGTGATAGAAGGCGCGGGATAACTGCCATGGCCAGAACAACGGCCTATCCGATGTCGATTGTTGCCCAATTGATACTGAGCGGGGCCATCAAAGAGAAAGGCGTAGTCCCTCCTGAAAGGTTAGGCATGGAAGACCGTGTCTTCAGAATGTTCTGGGATGGTTTAGAGAAGCGAGGAATACAGATTAGCGAAAAGAGGCTGAGTTGCTAAGCATACGTATGTTAACCTGAGGATCATCAAGGAACCAACTTTTTTGGGGCTTCTTGTGGATAAACGGTAAACTTAAAAGCCATCATGGAAAGGATATTTGCTAATTGACGACGAGGAGCACTGTAATGCAAAACCGTCCAGCAATAGTTGCTGCTGGAAGAACAAGATTTGGAGAACACTATGAGAAAGAGCCTGAAAGGCTTATTGAAGAAGCCTGGCTTAAGGCTTCAGCGGAAACAAACATAGAACGCAAAGACTTGGAAGCCTGCTACCTTTCAGACTACTTTCTCCCGATCACCAACAAGCTAGGTCTAGAGGAAGGCTTTCTGTCAGAACTAACTGAGCTCCACACCCCCATGGAAGTGACCCGTTCCTTCAGCTCTGCCCTCTCAAACGCGTGCAACGCCATCCAAGCTGGAAGGCATACCATGGTCTTGGTGGGCGGAATAGAAAAGATGACAGACCGGTGGGACAAGATACGCGACGACCTCATGCTCCTTGAAGACCCGTGGAGCTACTACGCTGGGTGTACGCCGGAAGCAAACCATGAATTGATGCTGAGAGCCTACATAAAAAAATACGGCTTGACCGGAGACAACTTGGAGAAGCTTAACACCGCTTTAGCCCAGATTTCAGTCAAGAACCACTTGCACGGGTCAAGAAACGAATACGCGCAATACCAAAGAAAGATATCCGTTGAACAAGTGTTGAACGCCAGAAAAGAGGCACACAAACCGTTGGGCCTTTATGACTATGCACCTATTTCTGACGGTGCAGCCATACTCGTCTTGGCCAGCGAAGAGGTTGCGAAGAAGTGTACCGATAAACCAGTCTACATCTTAGGATCTTCTTCAGCAACAGACTATCTGACCTACCCGGCAAGAGAGGATATGACCCACTTCTTAGTGACCAGAAATTCCATGAAGAACGCTCTAAAAATGGCTGGAAGAGCCCTGTGGGACATCCAGGTTGTTGAGCTCTACGATCAATCTACGGTCATGGAAATGGTTTCGCTTGAGGACTTAGGTTTCTGCGAGCCTGGAACCGCTTGGAGGAGCATATTCGAAAGCTGTTCGGACTACAAGGGCTACTACGAGATGGACGGTCACAAGCTTTTCGTGAACATGAACGGCGGATTGAAGGCAGACGGAAACCCTTTAGGAGCGACGGGCGGCGCCCAAACCTTTGAGGTCGTAAAGCAGCTGAGAGGCGAGGCCTGTGAACGCCAAGTCAAAAGCGATGAAGAGCTGAAGTACGGCTGTGTGCTTGAACTTGAGGGTTTCGGAACCAAGGGCTACGTCTACGTTCTAGGGAGAGACTCGAAATGAGCAGTGAACCGATAGAGAGAAGAGTTTCTTACCTTGGAGACAGGCTGAGGGGCAACCGTTGTCGGATATGTGGAAAAGAATACTTTGAGATCCGAGACTACTGCGGAAACTGTGGAAGAAAAAGCTACGGCAAGATGGAGGAAAACGACCTCTTCTACGAAAAGGGCAAACTCGAAGTCTGCACACTCGTCAACGAGCCAACAAACAAGTTTTCTAAGCTCGGAAACTACATCTACGGCATAGTTTCATTCCACGATGGAAGGATACGCGTTCCAGGGCGCATCACGGACCGAACGCCGAAATGCAACGAGAATGTCGATTTTTCAGCGCTCGAGGGACGAACCGTCGTCCCGAGGTTCCGAAGACGCTACTCGGTTGACAGAAACGATGTTGTTCCGACGATCTCTCTGGCGTTCACGTTTGCCGACGAGTATTATCCACACCAAGAATACAAAGTGGCGAAGCCGAAAAAGGAATACGATTCGCCTGGCATCGTCGGCTACGGCGTTTACACTTCAAAGTTCAGGATAAAGGAAGGTAACATCGAACGCTCAGTCCCATTCATAGACGAGGACTCCATAACCGCTGCGGTCGAGGCTGGAAAGCTCGCGCTCATTCACGCCAGAGTCGGCAGCAATCATATCGGCAAGATCTACGTAGGCTCGGAGTCGAACCCCTACGCCGTCAAGCCCATAGCGTCAAAGGTTGCGCAGGTGTTGAAGCTAGGAGAGGAAGATGAGGACGTGCAGGGAGTTGACGCCGTGGACACAGAGTTCGCTTGCAAAGCGGCCACTAGCATGTTCAAGGATGCAGCTTCACTGGTCAATTATCCAAAGTCAAACATCAAATACGCCATGGTAACTGGCACCGACAACGCGCAAGCAGCGCCAAGAGACTGCCCCGGTGGGGAACTGGACATATTCGTAGGGTACGGTGCAGCGTCATTCATGTTCGGAAAGTGCGACGTTATCGCCGAGATTGAAGGGTGGTACTCTTGCACCTCAGACACTCCTGACTTCTGGCGAAGGGACGGTGAAGCGTATCCGATGCATGGCGGAAGGTTCACGGGAGACCCAGCCTACTTCAAGCACATAAGAAAGTCGGCTAAGAAACTGATGGAACGGCTCAACCTGAAGGTTGCTGACGTGAACTATTTTGTCGCCCACCAGCCTAACGTTCAATTTCCAGTGCGGATCGCAAAAGAACTGGGCTTCAAGGAAGAACAGTATCTGCCCATGCTTCAAGTAGCAAAATTCGGCAACACGTATTCGGCCGCTTCGCCAGTCGGTCTCGCAGCCGTGCTTGACATCGCCAAGCCAGATGAACGAATCGTTATTGCGAGCTACGGTTCAGGAGCGGGAAGCGACGCTTACTCGCTCATGACGACAAGTCAGATACTTGAAAAAAGGCAGAACCAGAAGCTCACAGTCAGGTATCAAGCAGAAAACCCCTTCGTAGAGTACGTGGACTACACGACTTACAGGCGATTGAAAGTCGGAATGTAGAAAACCATTAATAAGCCTTCAGCAACTTAAGAGCGGAGCGCAAGGCATTGCAGGTTCCTAACTTACTCAAAGTCATTTACGCCCCGTACAAAGCAGTCAAAGAAATAGCTGCAAACCCGACGTACTTGGGTCCCCTCCTCATAGTAGTTCTTTTTGTCGCAGCAAACGTGGGGTACGTTTACATAAGCTCATCAAAAACCTACTTTGAGCAGACATTGCCCAACGGATTGAACCATGACGAATGGACTGAGAGCAAGACGTTCTGGACATCGAATCCCAACACCACCGTCAGTGAGAGCAGTGATGCTGTCACCGTAAGCTACCCCGCAAACGTGCGCCAATACTATGGAACCAAGAGCATAGCTTTTTCGATAAGCAGCAGTGAGGTCTGGATGGAGTTGAATAACATAGGGCCCATTAACTGCTCCGGTCCAGATGGCTACAGCAAACTTGATTTCAGAGTGAAACAGCTCAGCCCGCAGAACAACCCTGTCAGCGCCACCATTTACCTCTTCTCAGCAAGCCCTTCTAACTACTCTTATTACGATCTGACTCAAAACTTCTCCAGCTCTACCTTTAATGAATGGAACAACCTGACGGACATCCAGCTCGTTTCAGGATGGAATAAAGACAATGCTGGTGCAGACTGGGGCAACATCACTGGTTTCAAGCTGGACCTAACATGGCCAGCCGTTTCGAACATAACCTTGCTGGTGGATGGTCTCTTTTTCCACGGCCCGTACGAATCTTCCTTGGAAACCGTAGGCAGCTCTTACGTGTTTAGCGTTGCCTTTTCATACGCTTTGCAGTTTGTCATCACATGGGTTATCCTCGGAGGAGTACTCTACTTGTTGTCAAGGGCGCTAGGTGCAAAGCTTGTCTGGAAACCGTTGTTAATCGTGATCGGATGCTTCCTTATCACCATGGTCGTCCAAGCGGTCGTGAACGCGGCCGCATGGGGAACCCTGTCTAACATCAGAGTGCCCTTTGCGCTAAGTGGTGGCGTCCCTAGCGACGCAGGTCAAGCTGCCTCCAACGCGATTTCAAATCAGACCTACTTTGTTTCTCTGACCGCAACTGTAATTCAGATAGCAGTGTGGGTTTGGACCATAGCACTAGCCGGACTTGCAGTTCATCTGCTCGGCGGGTTCGGTTGGACTAAGAGCTTGCTGGCAGCAACAGTGGCTTACTTCGTAACCCTGTTCATTGGAAGCTTCTTGTTCGGATAAGAACCGCGAAGAAAGCAACTTTAAAAGAAAAAGAAGCACCCACTTTTTGTTTCTTGTGGACTAGCCTACCTTCTGTCAAGCTTCATTCAGCCGCAACAGCAGGGCACCATTATCCGCAAAGCCGAGGCGCATCCTCTCACAATGACTCCAGTGTTTTCGCTTGAATAGACAATGGTTCCGCCTACAAGGAAGACTTCCAAGCTGAACTCTGTGGAAGCGGGGCGTTATGAACAGTTAGCAAAATTTATATGGCTGAAGGGCTTTTCTGCATCTAACCGGCCTTAACCGAGGCTCAAGTGTCAGAGTTTGGCACGATGGGTTTTTGTGGAAGAAGGCTGGTTCCGCGATAAGGACGAAAACTCAAGATGCCAAGACGGCTACCAGAAAAAACCAAGAACGCACCAAGGAAGCCCCGAAGGTTCGGAAGTCAAAGCAGGTATCGTCCGAGCAGGCCGTTCTTGCAGTCGAGGCCAGTGAAGGAGAATCAGGACATAGAACTCGTCATCGACGACATTGGAAGCAGGGCCGACGGAATAGCCAGAATAGAAGGTTACCTCATCTTTGTTCCGCGCAGCAAGATCGGAGAACGAGTCAGGGTCAAGATCAGGTCAGTAGGAGAAAAGTTCGCTCTCGCGGAAAGACTAGCCTAAATGGAGAGTAAAAGCTTGAAGATCAATGAACTTCACGACGGAATGAAACGCGTCAACGTTCAAGCTCGAGTCACAGAAAAATCAGACCCACGGGAAGTAGTTTCCCGCTTCAAGGACCAAACCTTCCGGGTGGCCACGGTCATGGTCGCAGACGAGACAGGCACAGTGAAGCTGACACTCTGGAACGAGCAGATCGAACTAGTGAACGTCAACGACACTGTAAGAGTGGAAAACGGTTACGTTACAAGCTTCAGAGGCGAGATTCAACTCAACGTCGGAAAATATGGGACACTGACTGTCGAGTAGTCTCATGATGGCGAGTTGGTTTCTACCAGCAATTATGAGAGGTGAGGTGAATGGAGGAAAGAAGAAGATTCGAACCCAGAAGAGGAGGATTCGGAAGACGTGAAAGAGGCGGGTTCATCCCCAAACCAGTTGAGGTTGGCAAAGAATACGAAGTGAACATTGAAGAACTTAGCAGCCGAGGAGAAGGAATAGCCAGAGTACAGGGCTTGGTGATATTCGTGCCAAACACTAAACAAGGCGAGCACGTCAAAATCAAGGTGACAAGGATAAGCAGAAGGTTTGCAGAAGCCGAGGTTGTTGGAACACCCAAGGTCGAAAGCGAGGAAAAAGAAAACGAATAAGCCAGCTGAGAAAAGAACAAAATCATTCCTTCAACACTTCTAGAATCATCTAGCCAAGGTCAACCATTCCGAAGCCATGTCATATCAAGCGGGCAGGTTGTTGACCATCGAAAAACCGTTGCTTAGATAACGCCTTGGAACAACGTCAGGGCATGTGCCTCAACGGACAAGTCTGAAGCATGTCACTTTCGTTTCCAACATTACCACCGTCCAGAATCCTACCTTCTCCTCGACAGAAGTGTGAAGAAGAACTATGGTTGTTGAGCAGTGTTTCGATTCGCCCACCATAAAGAAAAAGAGGGGGAGCTATGGGTCGTACACTTGGCTCTTGTTGAAGTGACCTGATAGCAGGATGGCGTCGTAGATGTCAACGACGGCGTCGCAGTTTATGTCTGCGTTGGGGTTCCACTTTGTACTGCCTGGACTGGAGTTGAAGGCGCCAGACAGCAGTATGGCGTCGTAGATGTCCACTGTGCCGTCGCCGTTGATGTCGCCAGGAATGACCACCCACACCGCAAGATCGCTTGTAAAGGTCGAATAAGACGCGTTGGTTGTTACAGATAGGAAGTAGTGGCCGTAAGCCCAGGTGGTCGTGTTCCAAGTCGCAACGGTAACCGTAACGTTTGCGCCTGGAGCCAAGTTGTTCACTGTCGTGGTTCCCAAGGCAGTTGAGTTTGCGTACACGGTGACTGTGAAGCTCTCTGCACTTGATCCGTTATTGACGACTGTGGCGTTTATGTCCGTTAGAAATCCCTTGCCAACCGTTGGCATTGGGAGGCACTTGTCTTTATCACTCTCGACATTGACTGGAACTATGTTCAATGCAGGCGAAACTGCGATAGCACCTTTTATGAACGCGTGAAAACTCGGCCCGAGGTAATTTTGCAGCTCCCACACGGTCTGCGGGTAACCCGGCGGTGGCGTCGACATAGGCAGAGGCAGGCTAGAGAAATTGAACAACGATACTGTGTAAGCATCCTGAGACACGTACTGCGCATCATTATGAACCGTAGAGTTATGTGGGTACGCGTGCGGTATTGGTTCGCGTCCCGGAACCGTTCCAGCCTCGTATGCATCTTGTGCCGGGTCGCACACAAGCACCTGGCTTGTTGTGATGTTCACCCCTGCACACGCCACACAGTGGCCGAATTGGAAAAACGGTTCTGTGACTGTTGTGTTGGTCCACGCTGTTCCATTCCATTGCCAGAATTCAATGCAAAGCTCAACGTCCTGGCACTTTTCGATTTCTTTGTCTATCCATCCAAATTCTGGGAATGATTGGTTGTGAACCTCAAACATGTTTGACACACCTTGTTGGACTAGATACTTTTGGATTCCCGTCTGAATGTCGGTCCACCTCGTTCCTGAGTGCCCGTCCCCAGACGCAAGACCATCAGTGTCCATCAGAAATGCCAAAGTCGGAACAAGAGACATAACGTTGTTTGGATCATGATCGTCCCAATTCGAGGGGTTTGACGAGTTTACCAAGTTGAAGTGATCACTTATTGTCGGTGGCGCCACAGGGTTGGCAAACATGAGTGATTCGAATTCTGAGTCGAGCCACCACAACGAGTCCGCAACAGCCACAGGAACACACCAGGTGTATGTACCCATCTTGCCCCACGCGTCTTGCTGTTCGTCAAAATCTGGCATGCCGCTAGGTGCATAGTCAGGAAATGCAGGCTTGGTGTACCCGGGCCACTGAGCAACAGGCGATGTCGCTACAGCTGCTCTGACGAATGTGTGATAACTGTTGTCGAAAATACCCATGGTCTGCAGATAGCCTTCCAACTCGTATACCGTATTTGGATAAGCATCTGGTGGCGGCATGGTTATGGGTGGCGTAAAGATCCGCACTGTCATGTTGTAGGCATCTTGTGAAACGTACTGTGCATCGTTGTGGACCGTAGCGTTGTGGCCAGCCGGGTGCGCAACGGGCGAGCGTCCAGGAGCGGTTCCGGCTTCATACGCGTCCTGCCACGGGTCACTTATAAGCACTTGGCTTTTTGTGACGTTCACGCCCGCACAAGTCACAAAGTGACCAGACTCAAGACTTGGAATGCTGGTGACCGGGTACCAACTTGCTCCATTCCATTGGTAGAACTCGAGGAATAGTTCAACGTCCTGACAATTCAGGATCTCGTTGCTCAACCAACCAAAGTCTGGGAAAGTTCGGTTGTGAACCTCAAAGTATTTGGCTAGTCCCTGCTGGGCTAGGTAATACTTGGTTCCACTTTCCAGGTCTTGCCAACGTGTTCCCCAGTGACCATCGTGACTCTGAAGACCATCAGTGTCCATCAAGTAAGCCAAAGTCGTCACAAGCGGAAGAACGTTGCTTTGGTCATGATCATCAAACGCTGTGCCAAAGGCCTTTACTAGGGGAAAGTGGTCACTTATCGTCGGTGGTGCCACAGGGTTAGCGAACACCAACGATTCGTATTCTGAGTCGAGCCACCACAACGAGTTTGCGACTGCAACAGGACCACACCAAGTGTAGACACCCAGCGCTGGACCCCAACCAATCTGCTTTTGATCGAAGTCCGGCATCCCGCTGGGTGCATAGTCTATGAATGATGGTTTAACGTACCCCTGCCACTCGATCGACGGTGCATACGTACGAAACACTGACGCAACACTTATGGATAGAATCGCTATGAAAAGCAAAACTATAGCCTTAGAACTACGCTTCTTCATCCTTCCTTTCTCCTTTACCCAATTTAAACACTTGAATCGCGAACAAATACCAGATCTACTGGCAATGTTCACAATCAAATACTGCCCCGTTTAACTATAATAAGCTTCTGAAAGTTTGTTCTATGATAGAAAAAGAGTAAACACTTGAAATAGCGGAAACAGCAAAGTGCACAAAATGATGAACTGTTTGCATATCTCAGCACCACTTTGCTCAAGCTACAATGCATGACAACGAACATCTAAAAGAGACGTCAGCTACGTTCACTTTTTCTTGAAGAAGAGCCAGTTCTGCTTGCTCTTCAGTCTGACGAGGACATAGGCCCCGCGTAGCTTTTCGCCGTTGATTTCCACGATGAGTTTGTCCTCTTTTCTGTCTATCAACTCGTACGTTCCCTTATCCCAGATCTCAACTGTTCCTGCGCCATATTCGCCCTTGGGAATGGTTCCTTGAAACGTCGCGTACGATATGGGGTGATCCTCAACTTGGACCGCGAGTCTTTTGACACCGAGCTCAATGGGCGGCTCTTTCGGGATAGCCCAGCTTTTCAGCGTGCCGTCCATCTCCAAACGCAGATCGTAGTGCAGATGCGTCGCAGCGTGCTTCTGAACCACGTAGATACTGCCATGTCCTTCTTGTAGGTCGCCCTTTGGTTCTGCAGTTTTGTCGAAGTCTCTCTTACGCTCATACTCTTTCAAGCTCAATCTAGAACTCCTCAATCAAGCTTTTCGAGACTATGACGTTTTCAGCTCTTCGAAGAAATCTGTGAGATCAGCATTCGAGATGCCTGTTTCATCGCTGATCTTCTGTTTTGCAGGAGGCTTGCTCAAGTAGAAGGGTATCCTGTCAGCGATTCGGTCTTGGAAAGCTGGCTCCAGCTCGTTCTTGTAGAAGACGCCGATAGGAATCCTGTCGCCCCATTCGCTAGCCTTGTCTATGGCCGCCAGCTTTTTTCCAGAAACCTCAGCCTCGTCTCGCACGACAGGGTCGAATCCCGTCTCTTCGAACTTGTAAAGCCTGGGCTGAGGCTTGCCCGTCGGGTCTTTCCTGTCTTCACCCGCGTACCAGTCTTTCGTGTTTATGTCGTTGTAAGTGGGGCACGGCTGCAAAACGTCTATGAACGCTAGACCCTTATGCCGAATTCCCAGCATAATCGTTTCCTTCAAGTGCCTGACATCGTAAGCGTACGACCTTGCAACAAACGTGTACCCTGAGACGATTGCCAAAGCGATCGGGTTGACTGCTTGGTTGATGTTCGGCTTCGGAAGAGCCTTCGTCTTGACACCAAGCCTCAACGTCGGAGAGGCTTGACCCTTAGTTAACCCGTAGACGCCGTTGTCGTGTATTATGTAAGTGATGTCCAAGTTTCTTCTACCAGTGTTGACAAAATGTCCAGCGCCTATTCCAAGTCCGTCGCCGTCTCCGCCTATCGCCAAGACTTCGAGCTCCGGGTTAGCTACTTTGATCCCCGTCGCGAAGGGCAACGTTCTGCCGTGAAGCGTGTGAACACCGTAGGCCTTGACGTTGTGAGGTTCCTTGCCGGAGCAGCCTATGCCCGAGACGATGACGACTTGATGGGGCTGCAGTCCAAGTTCGGCGAGAGCCATCTGCAGGGCCGTCATTATGCCGAAGTCTCCGCAGCCTGGACACCAGTCTGCAAAGACGTCCGTCTTGAAGTCTGACGGCTTAAGAGCCATACGTTAACACCTGCCTTTCAGGAGCTTGACCGCGAAGAATGTTGTTGAGGGCAGCGTAGACCTCAGTCGTGGTCATCGGCCTCCCGTTGTACTTTAGAACTCGGAAGTTGGCCAGGATACCCGTTTTTTCCCTCACTATCTCGGCTAGCTGTCCCGAGTAGTTGTTTTCAACAGCAATTATCTTCTCCGCGTTTCTCAGAGCGTTGGTCAGGTACTCTTTGGGAAGAGGATGCAGCATGCGAACTTGCAAGAACCCTAGGCTCATGCCTTCCTGCGTCAGTTTGCTCATTGCTTCAAGGACGGCTCCTTTCGGAGAGCCCCAGCTGATGATCATGTTTTTTGAGGCCTTGTCCCCGAAGAAGGTCAATTTCTCCTCAACAGGTATCTCCCTTTCAGCCATCTCCAGCTTTTGCATTCTCTTTTCAACCATCATGTTCCTGTTTACCGGCTCTTCGCTTATGTGACCGACCTCGTTGTGTTCATCACCCGTGTACCAGTGAACACCGTTTCTAGTGCCTAAGAAGACTCTCGGAGATATACCGGTTTCAGTGAAGCGAAATCGCTTGTACTCTTGACCTTGAAGCTCGGATTCGCCGAGAATCGCGCCTCGTTCGATTTTGAATCGGCCGGTGTCGAACACTTTGTAGGTTTGAGAACTGTTAGCCAGTGCCTTGTCGATGAGGTGGATGACGGGCAGCTGGTATCTCTCCGCGTAATTGAACGCCAAAGCCGCATCGTAGAAACACTCCCTGATGTCGCCCGAAGAAAGCACTATACGCGGAAAGTCTCCGTGGCCCGCGTGGATGGCAAACCTCAAGTCGGACTGTCCGAAACGAGTGGGCAGCCCAGTGGCTGGAGCCCCTCGCTGATAGTACGTTATTACGACTGGCACCTCACAGTTTCCGGCCCAGCTTAAGCCTTCGACCATAAGGGAGAACCCAGGTCCCGAAGTGGAGGTTGCAGCCCTTGCACCTGCCAGGGCCGCGCCTGAAGCAGAGTTTATGGCGGCGATCTCATCCTCTGTCTGAACGACGACTATCGATGCTTCGCCAGTTTTCGTCTTGAAAACCTCATGGGTTTCCAAGTACTCGCTTTCGTCTGCCGCGGGGGTTATGGGGTAATATGTTTGAACTCTGCATCCGCCTAGGACCTTTCCACAAGCGACCGCCTGGTTTCCCGAGAGGAAAATTCTCTCCTCCCTTGGGCCATCGGTTGTTGCTAGCGTGTGGGGAAAATCGTTCTTGAAGTTCTGGCGCGAGTAGTCGTACGCGTGTCTGAGGGCTACGATGTTCATGTCGGCTATCTTGGGCTTGTCTGAAAAGGTCGCTCTTATGGCCTTCTCAACTAGGCTCTGATCGTACTTGAGCAGGGCGAAAGAAACGCCTATGGCCAGTACGTTTATCATTCGTGTCACGGTGCTTATCTTTTCTATTCCCAATTCTGCGGCGGTTTGTTTCAGCAGGTCCATGTAGGGAATGAGGAAGACGTGAACGCCTGCCTTTCGCGAGGAGTCAAGAAAGTCACTCACTGTGTCTCCTAGGCCTTTCTGGTCCATGTACTTGCGGAGTTCATCCTTGTACTCGTAGGGCAGGGTTGGGATGCTAAGGACGTTTGTGCCCACCTGTTCCTTATCGACAATTATGCCGCCGTCTGGTACGACTTCGTGCACGTGTCTGACAACAGTCTCCGCGTCAAAAGCAGCGAGCAAATCTACGTCGTTCACGTTGGCGTGAACTTCACTCTCTGAGACGCGCAGGTGGAAATAGCTGTGAAGACCCTTGATGTTAGAATGGTACTCTCTTTTTCCATAAACGAAGAGGCCGCCGTAGCCGCAGGCTCTGCCAAAAATGTTGGCTGCAGAGTCGACTCCTGCTCCTTGAGGACCCCCTGCCATCCAGTTAACTTCTTTCATCGGAATCCTCCCTGCATAATTTACGAACAAGTCTCTTGGGGCAAAAGATCCGTTCTCAGCCCCCGGTCACTGCGTCTGCGCCAATGCAACACTCGCAACCAGAAGATTCGCCGCAGTATGGACACATGCACTTGCAGTCGTCAATCGGATAGCCGCATCTTTCACATGTGGGCACGTCATCCTTGAGTTTCATTCTTCTCCCCTGCGTCACTCTATTCATCTTCTTGGGAATTAAACTTTCCCAAAGTAGTGCTCAAAAAGGGTAACAGGCTTGGAGGTTAAAAAAGAGAGGGAGCGCGCGCGGATATAACACTTCAAAATGCAGTTTCATCAGATTCACGCTTCTGGTCACTTAAACAAATACCAGGTGGTAGACTTGATCAGCTGCATCCAACCCAAACGAGTTTTTCCAGTGCACACAGAGAACCAGCAACTGTTCAAAAACCACTGTAACAATGTGCAGACAATAGAATACGGCGAAGAGTATGTTCTATGATCAGCGCGCGCTAATGTAGGATGTAAACTTTACCCCAAACCCAAACAGTGACTACGACGGTGACGACGACTAATATTTAGCGCGTACTAAAAAAATCTTATATCTAAGTAATTGTTCCTTTCTGAGTAGAAGTTGTGATTAATCATGGCTGCCAAAACAACAACAGCATATATAGACTTGCTAAACAAAGCGGTTGAACGTGAAATTGCTGTTTCACTCCAGTATATACTTCAACATGCAAAAATGGAAAAGCTCGTGCGCAGAACAATCCCTGAAAACATCCTTCTGGACAA
>JBEKHN010000018.1:0-38974 GCA_050012255.1 Bathyarchaeia archaeon | reverse complement strand
AGAGAGAAAAAATGAAATGAATTGCAATATCACGCGGAAAACGCGAAGTAACTAAAATTCCCATCTTTTTTCTGTCTATTCAGGTCATCAACCGAAAGGTAACAGCCCAATGGAAATGCCTCGTCAACCGTAGAGGTAACAGAACCGCTCGGTCGCTTCTACCCTTTTGTGAGTAGCTACTCTTAAATAGAGACTCACAAGGCTTTCACTTTCACAGGCTGTGACTGAAAGCGGAGGGCTTGTGGTGAAAACTAAAACTCTGGCTGCAATAATAGTCTTTGCCGCTCTTACAATTGCGCTCAATTTGTCTCCTCTAAAAATACCCGCACCATACGCGCCGTACCTCATATATCAGATATGGGAAATACCGATAGTGGCAGCATTCCTTCTTTTCGGAGCAACAGTAGGAGTTCTGATAACAGTGGTGAACACTTTGGCGTTGTTTGCCTTCTATCCTGGAGCGCTTCCTACAGGCCCACTATACAATTTAGCGGCGGTACTGAGCACCCTTCTAGGAATAGGTCTCACGAAAACTCTTCTCAGAAAACATCCTGCGACTCACGAGGCCATTGTTGGGACTCTGTATACAGCATCGGGCGTCGCCGCGAGAACAGTATCAATGGCCTTGGTCAATTACTCGTTCCTTCGCTTTCCACCGCCTGTTGGCTATGGTTTGGTCGAAGAAGCGGTAATTGCCGCTCTTCCTTTTGTGACAATTTTCAACATAACGTTGGCACTGTACACAATTCCCATAGGCTATTCATTAGCGAGAATTGCGGAGTCCAATCTGAAGACGCTGAAGTGAGCAAAATCGGCTTTATGCCTTAATGCCCAAGGAGGTTTCTAGAACCTCTTTGTTTATTTCTCCAGCTTTGAAAGTGCGACCTGTCTTCCGATTGTTGACCATTATGATAGCAGGGGCAAAAAGGTTCTGATCTATCTTGTAGAAGTCATACTTGGCTTCCTTGAATATTTCTATGAAAGGCTTCCCGTAAGCCTTGGACGCCTTCGAGGGAGCCTTCTTCACTATCTCGCTGAGTTTTTCTTCATCATCATACTCAAGAACATAGCAGGATGTGCCGCCGTAGAGAATTGCATCATTTGTTCGGGCCATCGCGTCAGCGAACTTTGGATGCACTGGCGGGATGGGTGCATATCCCCAGGCGTAGAGAATTGTGTTGGGGTTCAGCCCTAGCCTTCTTAGTTTGTGTACTCCCGTTTCAACGATTCTTCCTGAAACTTGAGTTGCTCCGGCCAGGCTGGTTGTTGGGGTAAGAATTACTGCCACATTCTCTGGTGATACTCTGCAGTCTCTTGCAAAACGGTCTATTAATTTCGGCGGTGGAAATTTCTGGGTTTCCAAGACGACAACGGCCTTGTCGCACTCGTCTTTGTACTGGATCTCTTCGTAGACTTCTTTCGGTTTCAAAGCCAATGCTCTTGCTGGTCCAGAGCCTATTGCGAAGCATCCTTCCTCGCTTATCTGCCAACCAGCGTACTGCGAGCCTAGAGTCGCGATTGCCGGGTGGTCAGTGTAAACGAATATTGACTGAAGTTCCAAGTCGCCGTATTCTTTGGAGCATATTTGGGCTTTTCCGAGGCCTCCCATGCAGATCTCCGTGATGAGTCTGCCAGCTTCAAAGCCGCCTCTTGCCTGTACGCCCGCATCTACGATTGTCGTCCCCTTACTCATCCTTTCCACTTTGACGCCGTAGAAGTCTGGACTTTTGACCAGTTCTTCCAGAAGCCTCCAAGCCAAGCGATTTACACTTAAAGCGTTTTTCAAAGGATACTTCTCCTCAGAGTAACTTCTCATAACAGGTCAGATGTGGGTTCTTGTCCTTGAAGACATAGAGTTTGCCTTTTCCACCTTCGGCAAGGTCTCCCAAAAAAAGATAGAAGGGCCCTTCAACCGTTTCGTTTTCTTCAATCTTGACTCTTGGTTTAACGCTGTCTATCGTGAAGCTGGGCAAAACGGACCGTAGACAGCCACCTGCAACGATCTTTCCATCCGTCATGCATGCGCCAGCCCTTTCTTCGCAGTCGTTTTGAACATAGATCGTACCATCACGCATGCGAAAGCCGACGAATTGGCCTGCACTTCCGTACACTTTAATCGTGCCCTTTTTCATCCACGCTCCAACTTCGTTTCCCACGTTTCCATAAACGGTCATCCTACCCCCATGCATGCCCTTGGTGCTTCCACGGTAAGGTGCGCCGACATAGTCGCTCGCGTTTCCATGAACCTCGATAGAGCCACCAGTCATCATTGAACCAAGCCAAGCCCCGACGTTTCCATGAACAGTTATTTTGCCTCCCTTCATTTCTTCACCCAAGTGCATGCCAGCATCCCCGTTAATCACGATTTCTCCGCTTTTCATGAATGACCCAATTCTTCGAACTTTGCTAACGTCCCCATGGATTGCAATGGCAACACTTTCCGGCGTACTCTCGTCTCTGACCTCGTCAATTCTGAAAATTTCACGCAGTTTCTTCTGTCTGTTCCCTTCCCAGATCTTCAACTCTCCAATTTCGCCAGCGCTCTTGCCTTCAAGAACATCCGGGTTTATACACTCGGCAATTACTGGAAACCTGAATTCTCTCGCTGGTCGGAGCCTTATCATCTAAACACTAGCCTTCACAGCGATCGGCCTTGAAGCCTTAAGGTACTCTTCACCGACAGAATAATTCTCATACTCAACCGTCCAGTATTCCTTGAACCTTTTCTTCATGTCATCGGTCAACTTGACGGGTTCAGACACGTGAACATCAAGCCACATCGTAGCGCCATCAGCGTGTCTCACTATCTCTCCATTCTTGACGACTATTTTTCCGCCTTTGATCGTGTATGCTACTCTCTTGAACGCTCTTCTTACGCTCTTGTACTTTCTCGATGGATCGGCTGTTTCAGGGTTCACAGCATAGATTGCCAGGTCAGCGTCTGCTCCCACGCCCAAATGCCCCTTGTCCTTAAGACCCAACGCCCTGGATTGTCCGGCCCTCGTCATGACTGCGATCTCGTAGAAGTTTAGCTCACGGTCTATTGAGGGAAGGAGACTTCTGCTCCTCGCCCGCCTGTTAATCCTTTTCATCGTTGCCTTCCTTGCTTTTTCACTCATGAGCCAAGCTATGATCTTCGGATACGCTGTGAATGGTCCGCCGTTCGGATGGTCCGTGGTCATGAATATTTTCCAAGGATCCTTAATCAGCAAGGCCAGCTCTAAGCCTATTGACCATTGAGTTGCGTGAACGTAACTTTTGCGGCGGTAACGGAAGGGAACGATGCCCGCGCTTGTTTCCGTTTCAACATCATGGTTTACCCACTTGTTGCCTGTAAGGCCGTAGAGGTCGTACTGGAATGGGCCGTCGGCCGTCATAGTCGTCGTGTCTGTGAATATGACTTGGCCCATGTCCATCGTGACGTGAGAGTGGCCGTTAACGTATTTTGCAATGTCCTCCGCACCGGATTCGAGTGTTGTCCAGTCGTCGCCCTTGAAGGCGCTGAACTGGCAGTGTGTTATGTGGATTACAGGCTTGTTTTCAAGGGCCAGGTCTTCAACACACTTCATGGTTTCTAACGCCGTGAGATAGTTTGCTGGTTTTCCGAGGTTGTTTGTGTGGACGTGAATTGTGTGGGGCAGCGCCAAGAGCTTGTTTACCCTACAGAGGCCTCTGATGATCTCGCGTGGGGTGGTGCAGAAATGCGGAACCTGGTCGTCGAGGCTTTTGATGTTGTGGCCGAATCCCCAAGCCTCCAGCCCGCCTGGGTTGACTATTTTTATCGCGTATCCCTTGGTTGAGTCCATCAGCCACGCCACATGCCTTGCGCACTCTTCGATGTTTCCTTGCGCCAGATACTCGAGCACGAACCACCAGTCGCCGAGGAGCGGATAAGAAGCCTTGTCGACCATAGGCGTGTCGCTTAACTCCTCATGCGTGTGCTTCGCTTCCAACGGAGGCATAGAAGGGTTCATTATCGTCGTGTAACCCATCCTAGAGTACCGGTAGCCAGTCGTGAAAGTGGACGGAATCGAGCGGCCGACTCCGGACCTTGTTATTGATGTCTTCACTTCAAAATCTTTGAAGTGATCTTCGGGCCTCAAGAGCCTCCCAGAGTTGACCTCTGACCCGGCAACGTGACAGTGGATGTCAACGCCTCCCGGCATGACTATCATTCCAGAAGCGTTGAGCTTCCTAGCCTTGCGTTCATTCACGTTTTCAACTATTTTTCCATCCCTTACGGCAATGTCCATCTTTTCGCCGTTTATGCCGTTAATTGGGTCGTAGACAAAGCCGTTTTTTATCAGAAGCTCCATCTACCGTGCCTCCCTTCGCTTTTTCTTTCTTATCCGTCTAACCTCAGCGAGGATCCTCTTCAAAATCACTTCGTCAGAAAGGACTCCTCTTGGCGGGTCAACGATTTTTTTGAGTGAAAGAGGCACGTGATCCATGCGGTATGCTGTTCCACTTGTCTCTATTCCAACGAAAGCTGAGGGAAAAACCACGTCGCCCATCTGGGCTGTTACATTCATGTGCGGGTCTATAACGATCAACGGATTCTTAACCAAATGTTCCGCGGCAGTTCTGGGAAAGTTTGAGACAGGGTCAGAAGCCACCACCAGCGCTGCGTCTGTTTCTTTTCGCAAGAGTACGTCTACGGCTGATGTTTCTCCCGGGTTATATCTCGGGTAGCCCATTGAAAAATCAACGGCGTATGGGTAACCGGTCTGCCAAGTGAAGACCGTGTCCGCACCTGTAACGTTGAAATGCCCTCGCATCGGCAGTATCATAAATTTCGTGCGCATGTTCAAGTCTCTGGTCAAAGAAAGAGCTGCGTCGACGTTTCGCAGTTTTCCCTTGCTCATAGTAAGCCCAAGCCCGAAGAAAATCACGCCGAAATTGCATCCTATCATCGCGTCTGCCACTTCTTCCAAGTATTCCACAGGCACTCCTGCAACCTCGTCAACCTCAAGCTCTTCGTCTCGAATCAAGGCTCTGAGAGCTTCGAAAAGCTCGTAGTCCTTGTTCGGCTCAACTTGGATAAAGTAGTCAGCATTCTCAGCGGTTCTGGTCCTCCTGACGTCCACGACTACGAGTTTTCTGCCTCCTTTCAAGATAGCTGGGCATGGCGCTCCCACGGGAGGTGACTGGAAAGGTTTTGTTTCTTCTGCTTTGACTCTTCTTAGAGCGCTTTCAACCTTCTTCTTGGCTGTCGCAGCCTTCGTTTTTTTCAGGTATCCTTCCCATTCGCTCTTCTCAAACCTTCCTTCTGAAAAGGCCGTGTACCTTTCAATGTGTCTCGGGTGAGCACTCCAGGGGTTGCTTCCCCAATATATCACCAGATCAGCCCGGTGCCTTATCTGTCCAAGCGTGCACGATGGCAATCCAACGTCTTGGATGCTTAAGGCAGACGGGCCGTGGCAGATTGTTGAAGTGTTGTCGATTATTCCGCCTACTTCTTCGGCCAACTCGAGACCCACGCGGATGGCCTGGCAGCTTGTGGAGCTCCAACCGTAAAGCAGTGGATAACTTGCTTCGGCCAATATTTCAGCTGCGGCTGTTACAGCTTCTTTGGGAGAGACTTGAACCAGTTGCCCGTTCCTTTTGATCAAAGGTTTCAATATTCTATGTCCGGTGTAGCCGAAGAATTTCGACTCGCACATTGAGCAGCCGTTTTTTACCTTGACGATCGCTCTGTCTTTGATTGTTAGCTCTATGTCGTCGCAGAGACATCCGCAGATCGGACAGGTCACCGCTTTGACGACTGGCATGTCACTCATTCCCGAAGAGCTGCGCAAGAAGTTGGGGTAAATCTAGTACTGGTTTTTCAGGGGTGGACTCTATTTCGGCTGGGATTCCTTTCAGAGAGGGCATTCCGATGCTGTCTGTCCCTGAATCAACGATGACGTTTGCCCACGGGCCGTAGGGAACAAAAACTATGCCAGGATGAGGTCCTCTTCTGGATTTCACGGACTTCAAAACGACAGAACCGTGGCTCGTTGACACTTCCACGTTGGCTCCTTCTTTGACCTTGAGTTTCTTCATGTCCTGCGGGTCTATGAAACAGACAGTAACACTTTCGGCGTACTCCTTTGAAGCTTTTCCACGCTCCTTGCCAACGCCCTGTTCAATCGTTCGCCCTGTCAGCAACGTAACGGAGAGTCTTGCCTCGTTCCTCATTTCACGTTCCTGCTCGATTTTCTGCGGCAACATCTTTTCGGCTCTAGAAGTAGTCTCAGTGCATCAACGGGTTATTTAGCCTAACTGATTTCCCAATAAAACATCGACAATGCCTTCAAGTCGCAGCAGCAACATAGATGCTATTGCGTGCACTGGTTCTTCTCTACAAAAGATGGATGCAGAGTGAACGCGTCTAAGGCCTGTATCCGGCAAGAATGCATAGCGCCAGTGCAGCTCCTATGATGTCAGCAGTGGTGCCTGGATTCAAGAGATTGCTGGATTTCTTGAGTTCCCTGTCAAGCTTGTTTAAGCTCTTTCTCCCATTGGATGTTTCAACTCCACCGAGCTCTATGACCTCTCTGGCTTTCAGCGAAATCTGACGCGCTTTCTCTATGCTCGTCTTTCTGGCTATGAAAGTGTCTGGAACTTCAGCAAGCACCTGCAAGAAGGTTTGAACTATGGCCAAACCTGGATCAGGGCTGTCTCGCAACCTGTTGATCAAAGAGGGGTAGGCAAGATCAAACGTCACTGGATAGTTTCTTGTCCACTCGGAACAGATCGTGTCGTATTTCTCAGCTATCTTGAAAACTTCATACAGGGTTATTTTCTGCTCTATTATTCTTTTAGTCGCGGTGGGGTCGTTGATGTCCAGGTCAGGAGCCTTCCCAAGTCCGCTGGGGTTAGCGATCTTAATAGCCTCATAAACGTCAGCGGCGTCCTTGGCGGTTGTTGACTCCACAACCAGCTTCAAGTTCTTTCTTAAAGCGGGCACGTCAAAACGCTCTCTCGACATGGTCATGCCAGCAGCGACGGCCATCGGGGAGAGCAGAATCACGGTGCCCAGCAACGTGTTACCTCCGTGTTGCCAAGCGTTGATGTCAGCCATACATCTCTTTATGAACTGGCCCACTCCAACGTCGGACGGATCAATTCTGTCTTCAGAAACAGCAATTCCTCTCTCAGCTGCAGATTCGAAAGAAGTAGACGCAGCAACGGCAGAAGCAAGAAAATGCTCATATCGAGTTTTTTCAAAGTTGGTCACAACGCTCACATTTCCAGGCTTATGAGCGCTCGCCTCTAGAAGTATGGCAAGCTCCAAGCAGTGCGAGGCATGCTTCGATTTGGTGAGTGAGCTCAACTGGACTGCACCGTCTTCTAAGTCATAGTCTTGGAAAGTTTTATTAACGTTGTGTAGTTTTTTACACAGCCAGTTACGAATCTACACAAGGTGTCCTGCTATGAGATTATCAGCTACGAAAATTGCGCTAGTCTCCGTTTTTGCAGCCTTGCAAGCACTTCTCAGCCTGCTCCCCTTTTCAATTACAATAGGCGCTTCTGGTCAGATAACATTTGGTGTGATAGGTGGACCCCTAATCGGCATCCTGTTTGGACCATTCTTCGGCGGGTTAGCGGTTCTGATAGGCTCTACCGTAGGGGTGTTCATTAATCCCGGTGGGGCTCTCTTTGGGATCCTTACGGTGATCCCTCCCACTCTTGCTGCGGTTGCTGCTGGGTTCATAAAGATGAAAAGAGGTTATATAGCTGGATCAATTATCCTCCTTTCTCTCTTGGTCTTCTATGCTAACCCTTCTGGCAGGGAGGCTTTTGCGTACACGTGGTTGCACATTTTCGCTATGATAGTGGCCTTCTCACCTCTTGCTTATGTGGCAGGATCCTCTTTCCACTCGTCTGATGCCGAGAGACCATTGCTTGGTATTACCGTCGCCGCATTTGTTGCTATTTTAACTGATCACATGGCAGGCAGCGCGTTGGCCATTTGGTATTTTTCACCGGCTCTGACGCCTGAAATATGGTTCGCTGCAATGCCAATCTACCCAGTGGAAAGAGTGGTTGCTTTGGCATTGACAACAGTCATTGCCGTTCCAGTGTACTACGGGTTGAGAAGAGCCGGATTCTCTGAGCTTATAAAATAAGCGTGTTCCGTAGTCTTCCTTGCAGTCATGGTGGATGCTGGATGTGAAGGCTCGCGAAGGTGATTTGGTAGAAACTTCAGAAGGCTTGATTTTTGATGTAAAAGGCCTCGTCCACCCTCATGGTCGAATAGTTGCCTTCATCCGCTATTACCCCAATGAAAACGGCGACAGAAAGAGAAATGCGTTAACCTATCGCAAGGTCTATTCCTTTTCGGAACGCTACTCGCTGTTGAGAGAGAAGTTCCCCACGTACCTTGTCCATGACCCTGTATTTGATGAAACTCTGTGCGAAGTGCCATTCAACAAGGTCAAAAAGCATTTTGACCCCGTGAAAAAGCTGCAGCAACTGAGAAGTTCTAAGACTCTGGACGCAGTGGAAAACAAGGCATTACAGTTAACCGAATTACTCAAACGAAACTCGAACATTCCGTGGAGCACAATCGGGATTTCTGGATCCATCTTGGCCGGACTCCACAAGATTGGTTCTGACATCGATCCGATCGTGTACGGTTCCGCAAATTGTCGGCGAGTCCATTCAAGCCTGCAAGAAATCGTTAATGACCCACATTCGCCCCTTAAGCCCTATAGCCAACATGAACTGAGAAGCCTGTTCGACTTCCGTTCGAAGGACACGGCCATAGATTTTGAAGAGTTCGTTCGAACCGAATCGAGAAAAGCCTTTCAGGGAAAGTCCACGAAAACTGATTACTTCATCCGCTTCGTGAAGAACTGGGACGAGATTGATGAAAAATATGGTGACACACAGTACAAGAATAGTGGTTATGCAAAGATCAAAGCAACAGTCGTAGACGATTCTGAATCGATTCTTACCCCGTGCAGGTACACTATTAAAGGCGCAAACGTCATGGAAGGACCAAAGCTCTCCCCAATAACGGAGATTGCTTCCTTCCGGGGAAGATTCTGCGAACAAGCCGCAAGCGGCGAGACCGTTATTGCCCAGGGAAAAGTCGAGCGCGTCACAGATTCAAAACGAGATCAAGAATACTTTAGACTGTTGATTGGGAACAAGCCGTCGGACTATATGGTGTTGGCGTAGCAATTCAATTCTTCACTTTCAGAACCTGCTCATAGTATCTTTCACAATAGGTTAACGCTATTTGATAGAAACTGCTCTTCGGAGTTGTCACTTCCTCAAGGTTTCCTTCGACATACGCGGTTTCTCCGTCTCTTGCTTGCATTCGAAATTCCTCCATGTAAGAGACAATTCGTCTTACCTCGGTAACTTCCCTTGGTCCTTCAAGAACCTGTTGTGGTTCAATGTCATAGATCGAGGGAATGAATGGGGCCTGACTGGCATCGGTGACCGTGGCCAGAATCTTGGTCCAACCTCTTCGCAGAATTCTTGTCTTGGGGCTATATTCGTTGTTAATCTCTTTCCAGTCTTTCACAGGCTCAAACTCTGTCTTTATTTTCCTGCCACTTCGTGCGTCGTCAAACAGGGCATAGATCAGCTTTCTTCTCTGATGCCACAAGTATTCTTCGAGACTAAAGTTCCGAAACCGCCAATTCTTGCCTTCGATTGATTGTTCGGTTTCGAACTCGTTTTTGAGCGGTGAAGAATCAGCTTCATAAAGTTCTTTGAGTGTTTCACAGAGCTTGGCAACGTTCCTTCTGCCGTAAACGATTAGGTCAATGTCAGAGAACTTCGGATGATAAAAGCCATGCAGCAAAGAACCGAAAACCCCGAAGTCCTGGAAGCGCAAACCTGCAGACTCTGTCACAGTATCGAGTACACTTTGCAATGCTGTAAGAAGTTCATCCTTCGGTAGTGTTCCGATACATTCTTGAAGAATTGCTTCCGGTCTTCTAATTTCAAGTACACCGTTGTCGCTAACTCCGACTACGTTTTGTCGCAGCATTTCATGGAAAATCATGTATCGTGTGTACTTGCTTTCAACGAACTTCCAGCCTTCATCCTCGTAGAACTTATAGAATACGTTTTGACCCTCGTTTCTGAAGGCTTTGGGATTGTCGGACTTGAAGATGTTAGAAGGCGCGTATTCGACATCGCAAACATAGGACTTTGAAGGATGCGAGTAGCCGAAAACGCGGAAGATCAATCCTTCTTCTGTGATAATCGCGTCACGGTCACGGAGTTTCAGAGCGGCCAAATGTGCTCTTCCTCACTTGTGCCTGTACCGACCACTACTTGATGAGAAACCTGTCCTGTTTCGACGTTTTCAACACGCTCCAGCATTCCGGAAACTCGGATCCTGTCGGCTCGCCGAGCAACATTCCGGTAACACCCGATCATTGAGACCACTTGGTTGGGCACTTTGTTCTCGCTGAGGGTTGACTCTCTGTCCGCTGGAACGTAATTTTCAATTTTGTAAATGGCTGGGCGAAACATCGCTTCAGAATCGTCTTTTACCGTGCAGCAGAACCTGACAGGGGCAGTGGGATGATACTTAGCTATCCCGTATTTTGAATTGACTTCCTCAGGCTTTCGGACTGCGTTGTACATGAATGTTTTACCTTGGTATTTTCCCTTGCATTGTCTCGCTGCGTCTATACGATTCTTGGACATGTACGTGAGCGTCCCTGCTTCGACAAGTTTTTTTATTGTTGCCTCGAGTTTGCGAAAGTTTTGTGCTCCATAGACTACTAAGTCTACGTCCGACTTTGGCGTGTGCATGTTCAAAGCAATTGAACCGTGGATTCCGAAGTCTTCAGTGTCGATTTGTGATTCGGTTGACAGCAGCTTGATAAGGTCCAACGCAGCGTTTTGCAGACTGTCCCTGGTCTGAAGCTTTGCCAAGCGGTGCAGACACTCTTTTGGAACATAGATGTCTTTCACAGAGTTCAAGGGGGCCGTGATAACCTCTTTGCCCATGTAAGGGCAAAAATACACGTGGCTGGGAAAATTGTGTCTAAAACTCTCGAGGAAACTCTGATAGTTTTGGGCAGTGTAGAGCCTCTCTGCTCGGAAAACTTTCTGCCTTCCGTAGTTCCAAGTGTTGTCCAGATATGCGATGTTGAAGAGTTTCTTGTACTTGGCTGGAATGTATTTCAAGAAGGCAAAGACTCGATCAGCTGGATGCTCATATCCGAAAACGTTGAATATGAATCTTGCTTTGGTTGTGAAAGTGTCTCCGTCTTCAGGAATCCAGCTGTCAATGTTCGTCTTGATGCACCGCGATAGACTGGTTCATAGTGTTAAAAAAACCTATTGCACAAAGCCGTAACGTTTAAAGCAGGAATACATCAGAGCTGAGTGCAGTGAGTCCTAGTGGAAGATTTACATCCCTATGTAGTGTTCCTTCCGTCCGAACAAAAAACAAAGATATTGAGTGCGATTTTCGGCTCAAAAGCAGCTGTGGACGTCCTGAGGTTCTCCTTGAAACAGGGCATTTCGAATAAGATCTATCAGAAGGATCTTGTGAAAAAACTGTCCTACTCAAACAAAACCATCATTGAGAATTTGAAATCGCTAACAAGACTTCGAATAATGAAGGAGAACATGGAGAAAGTCGAGGAAAAGGGACGTACCGTGTGGGTTAAAACCTATCTGCTTTCAGATGCGGGAAGGTGGTTTGCGCTGCTGCTGGCTGAACAAAGAGACCTTTCTCAAGAGGAGAAAGCAGAGATATTACAGGACCTTTTCAGGGCGTACGTTGGATGGGTGAAAGACCTTGCAGAGAAACTGCACGTGGACAGGGGCACTTTAAGAAAGGTCTTCATGGAAGAGATGGAGTAGCAGGAAATCATCATGGTACCCGTCGTGATAGCCGTTGTCGGAGGAAAAAAGTCAGGGAAGACAGCAACGATAGAGATCTTGACCAAAGAGCTTACGCAAAGGGGATACAAGATCGCAGCTGTGAAGCACATCCCTGAACCAGATTTTACAATTGACACGAAGGGAAAAGACACTTGGAAGTTCGCGCGGTCGGGAGCCAAGATTGTCGTCGCTGTGTCAGCTGTTGAGATCGCAACGATTGAGAAAGTGGAATCCAGGAACCTTTCCTTAAGGGCGATCCTGCGAAAATGCAGAGGCAGCGATTTAGTTTTTCTTGAGGGGTTCAGAAAACTGGTTGCCGAAAACAAGTCTATCTACAAAATTGCCGTGGTGAAATCCCCTGAAGAAATTGCGGAAAGCTTGGAAATTTTTAATCCTATCCTGGCTTTCACAGGACCTTATCAGCCCAAGTCAGGCCTAAAGCGCATTCCATACGTGGACATACGGAAAGACTCTGAAAGACTTGCAGATCTAGTTGAGAGAATTGTTAAGAAAGAGGCTGCAACTTGAGTTGTGTTGTGTCAGGGTTGTGGGGTTTGGGGATATTATCTGAGGGGGAGATGGGAGAAAGGAGATAGGTTAAAAATTCAAGGTAATTCTCCAAACCTTTCCACCCGACAGTTCAACACACTCTTGTTGCATCATCTCCTTCTAGAGGGCCTTGAAGGCTTCAAACCATCGCGTGTACAAGGCGACCATGTCGAGGGATACGCTGGGTTTTCTGTCTTCAAGTATCTGTTTGAAATCATCCATTGTCAAGGGTCGCGGCTTCGCCATTTTATCGCTTGCCTTTCCTGACTCGAAGAATTCACCTATGAGTTTCAGCTGTGCCGACTGGTTAACGTCTCTTATGTCGCTTCCTGAGAAGCCTTCTGAAAGTCTTGCGAGCTCATGCAGGTCAACGTCAGGCGCCAACTGCAGATTAGTGGTGTACAGATTGAACATCATCAACCTCGTGTGGTGATCTGGCAGAGGCACCAAGATCCTTTTCTGGAACCTCCTTATGAAAGCCCAGTCCAAATCCCATGGCTTGTTTGTTGCTCCAATAACGTACACGTGAAGGGCCTTGCCTTTGTCCACTATCCCGTCCATCTCTTTCAAGAACTGGTTTCGAACGCGAATCTCACCTCCAACCTCGTTTGAATGTTTTCCCATCAACGAATCCAATTCATCGACGAAAACTATAGCGGGTTTACCTTCCACTGCTGATTTTCTCACTTGACCAAAGAGACGCGCAACGTTCTGTTCAGCCTCTCCTAACCATTTCGACATTATCGAAGCTGCATCTATTGAAACGAAGGTTGCGTCTATTTCTGTCGCGACGGCTGCTGCAATCAGTGTTTTTCCGCAACCAGGTGGTCCGAAGAGCAGTATTCCCCGTGGCCAGCCTAGTGGGAACAGGTCTGGCCTCTCAACTGGGTAGATTATTGCTTCCTTCACTGCCTTCTTTGCCGGGTCAAGTCCAACAACTTGGTCCCATTTGACGTTAGGCTTCTCTGTTATTATCAACTCCTCGTAGCTGGATTTGCCGCCCTCACTGCTCTTAGGTTCGCCTTCAACGTCGGCGTTTCTCGCTTCAACGTGAGGTTGTTGTTCCCGAAAAGTGATTACGGCGCCTTGAATAGCCTTGATCCGCTCTTGATACGCTATTGCTCTTTGCACGTAGACCTTGTTCAGGCTGTACTCAGGATATAGCTGGACAAGCTGCAAGAGGCTTTCTATGGCCTTCTGGTACATGGTTATTGCCATGCCTTTGGACCCTTGCTTGTCCAATCGTACCGCTTCCAACGCGTAGTTGGTTGCATCTTTCTCAAGCTCTTGTGAAGCGCTCATACCTTCTACTCTCCATTTTTCAGTTCGATCTTTATTTTCCCCTTAGACCCTAGATTATGAAGGGCCTTTTCGATCTCCTCATTTGAGGTTTCCAAATCAACTGAGCAACGTGCCAAGTCGATCTGTCCGTTGGTCTTCTTGACATAATCTAGAAGAATGTCTTCTAGTTGTGAATTTTCAACCGTTAAGGAGATTTCCTTAATCTCGGCTTTCTTATAAGAAAAGAGGGTTTGAGAAGAATCTCTTCCGGATTCCTCAACGGATTTCCTGCCTGCTGATTCTGTTATGCCAGAAGCTATTGCCACCATCTGTTTTATCGTGGTTTTCTCAGCATCTGCGATTTTCTGAGCGGCGGGCGGTTCTGGAAGATCCTCAGCGAGTTTCTTCTCAAGATAACCCGAGACTTCATTGAGTATCTCTTGACCGCCAGGTGTTTTCCAATTCACGGGTATCACAGATTCATCGGCATTTATCTTGGTCGAGTAGAGCGTCTCGCTAATAGTATCGTTGACCTTGCACAGTTCAGACGAAACGTCGGGAAGAACCGAAATCAGCTCCTGCGAGACACTTTGGAGGAGTCTCAAAGCGGGTTTCAGGTCGACGACGATCTCGCTTAGCTCTTTTACGGTTTCAAGCCTCAAAACTACACGTTCTATTGCCAGCTCTACGCTGTGGAGAAATTGCAGGATTTTTCGGACTTCAGAAATCTCGTTTGCACATATTGCGGCTCTTTCCCTGTTCTTGTTTCTCAACGCGCTGACGCATGTTTGGAAGAGAAAATCGTGCCTGTTTTTGAGTCTGTGAGCTGCTAGCCCGAGCTTACCCTGCTCAATTCTCAAGGTCTGAACGGACTTTTGAACGGTTTCGCGAAAGGGTGGAGGGTGCGAACGAATGAAACTTTTGATGAGCTCTCCCTCCGCCGCCGCTTTCCTGTTTCGATTCTATATGCCAGTCTTTCCGATTTCCTTCACGTAGACTACTACAGGCGGCTCTGGAAGCCCTGGAGAGGATGAAGCAGAACTCCCTGCTTTCAACCCTTCGATCCCCTTGTTTTTGGCTTGATCACCTAAGAGAATGTTTGAGAGCTTGCTCCTTGTGAGGTCTAGGTCGGTCTTCTCCATGTGGACTCTCTTGAGGCTTTCCTGAACTATTGCGAAGGCGGTCTCATAGGATTGGTTGTCCAATTTTCCTATCTCATGTTCGAGTTCGAGGTGCACGAATGCGTAGTTCAGGGCCTTCGTTTCGTCAAGGCACCTTGCAATTTCATTGTCTATGTCCTCCGTGAGAGCTTGGGCTTCGGTCTTAAGCTGGGCTAGCACGCCGTCGAAGCTGGTGTGCAGCTCAGTGTACATCTCCTTGGAGATCTTCTTCTTTTCCGACAAGTCTTTGAGGGCTTGATCTTTGCGCCAAATGAGGGGGATTTGATCGCACAGGATAGCTGCTTGAGCCTTTATGTTAGATGTTAGAGTTACGTTAGCACCCTCCAACTTGAGGAGCTCAGAAGAGTGTTTCGAGATTCTTCCGTCGCCAAGTTCGATAAAGACGGAGTCAAATTTCCCACTTGGGGTGACAGCGAAGGATGCAATCTTTCCTATTGTACATCCGTACTCGTCTTTAACTTGCTTTCCAAGGGAAAGAAAAAGGTTGGGGTTTTGTGACAAAGTTTACATCCCCTGTTCTATGAGGTCTCTGTCGAAGATTTCTCGCCTACCGGGGCTGCTGGAAGTCCTGGGATTCCTGCTGGCAGGTCTGGGAACTTCTCCTTGATTCTCTGCTCTGCGACTGTCGATGCTTCTGTGAGAATTTTGGCTGCGTCTTCGTTAACCGTGTTGAAGTCCATTGTCATCCCTGAATTTGTTCCAGCTTCCATCATTATGCCACTCAGCAAGTTGCCTATTTCGCCAAGTTCGCTTTCTGCCTCTGGAAAAACGCTCACGAGTCCCGCCTTGACTGATCTTAGGACACCGACTGCTGGGCCCAGTGTGGACACTACATCTCCTAGCTCTGACACAGTGCGTAATCTTAACACGATCTGTTCGAGCGCAAGTCTGGCATTTATGATGAGCCGTTCCATTTTTCGTATCTCTGCTAACTCGTTGGCGAAGACATTTGCGCGAGCAGTGTCGTGTTTGGTGTAAGCGTCAACTATTCTCGCAAAGATCGTCTTGTCTCTTTGACCGAATCTGTCTGTAGCTTGATCGAGCTTCTGAACTTGCAGATCAATGCGTCGGACAGCAAAGTCTAGGCGTGGCTTCAGAGGACCAGGTGGTCTTATTGTCTCCTTGAGCTTGTTCGGAAACGGTTGTTCTTCTCTTCTCGATTCCCATTTCTTGCTAAACCTTTCTGACAAATTAATTACCTCCTAAAAACAGAAGGAGCATAAAACAAGCTTATGCATTGTTAATATGATGAGAATATGCGCGCATATATGTGGAGCTATACGTCCCAGTCAGAGCGGTTTTGGCCTTTAATTTTCCAACTAAAAGACGATGTTGCCGCTTTTGTGAGAATAGACAAAAAAGTGTAAGTTAGACTAAAAAGCGGCTTGAATTCAATTGATAAGCAAAAGGTGAAAATAATGGGCGAAAGGTTAAAGATGTTCCTCTTCGTCGCAATCCTAGGATTCTTCGCAGGAGTCATAGCAGACCTCGCAGCCACATACGCCATTCCAGCTCTCGCATCAGTGCTGCCTGCATTCCTCAGCGCAAGGTATCTGTTGTCAGGACTCGCCGGAGCTTGCCTAACACTTTTCCTAGTGAGCATTTGGGCCTACATCAGCGGAACTCCAGAACGTTAACATCTCTCTCCCATCCCCTTTCTTTGTTCGCAGAATCCTAGCTTTCAGGGCCTCCACTACGTAGTGGAGTTTAGCATGCAAAGGTCTTTTTGGACTCAGCAGCGGAAAAAGAGGTCATCCGCAGAAAGCGTACCCGTACCTCGATTTCTTCATAGTCCACTTTAAAGGCAGTCACCTTGAGATTTCAATGTTTTGGTTTAATCCAGGGCCAGCAGCCGCGCGAGGCGATATCTCCCGCAAAACTCTCTATTTCCATGTTCTTGGTCAACTTTTTTGCACGATAACTGCGAGTCGTTCAATAACCGCGGAAACCGACGAGATTAGTGATATTCCAATTCGGCTTTGATGTCTTCTGCTATCATCTTTCTCTTGGATTTCTCGATCAGATAACTTTTCCCCGTCTGCAAGTACGAAGGGAATATCCTGAGGTGTTTGTAGAAATACTTGCCTTTTCTGACTTTATACGTGTCTCCCATAAGCAGGATACATCTGATTTTCGAGAACAGATCTATCTCTTTTTCCAAAATGCCCGAGCAGTTCTCAATGGTTTTCGGAGAAATAGAATACGTCGTTTTCGCGCATTTTATCGCAGTGGTGACATAAACTCCAAGCTTAAGCTCATCCTGCATTGATGAGACGTCTCGTACCGCACCACTAAAAGCCTGCGCCGTTGTTTGGAAGTAGAAGGGACCGTTTGAGGCATAGAAACAATCGTCGAGATTCTCTGGTGGTGCTTCTGAGATCATCAGCGTCTTGATATTGCTTGGCTCAATCTCTACGCGTGGAATCTGATAGCGACGTTTAAGCACATCTTCACAAGGAAAGTCAACGCACGCAGCTTATACAGGTGCTCGCTTGCGTCTCGCTTCACCCTTCACGCTTGGTTTTCCTATGGTTGAAGGAACATCAGAAAACCGAGCTACATGAAGCTTTTGTAGTCTGCGCAAGAACTAAAGACTGGATCATGATTATAAGCAAACAGTGACGGTAGTGGGTCCCTGGGATTTGCCTCAGTCCATGATGGTGATGTAACCCGCAGCCTCAACTTTCTTTTTTGATAGGAGACGTTCTGGCTTTTCTGCGGTGTATGTCTCGGCGCATTCAAGCCAGGTTATAGAATCTGTTATAAGTGTTGCCGTTTCAGGTTTGTCGTGAGGAAAATGGTTGAGCTAAAGAGAACTCTAAATCTTTTGGATGCCACGGCAATTGGCGTCGGGGCGATAATAGGTGCCGGAATCTTCGTTGTGCTGGGCATCGCCGTAGGCTATGCCGGGCCAGCGGTTATCATATCAATGGTCATTGCGGGAACCGTTGCCTTGTTCACCGCGCTCAGCTTCGCTGAACTTGGTTCTGCAATCCCAAAGCAGGGAGGCACATACGAGTTCGCTTACGAGATGATCTCTCCTTTCGTGGCGTTTATCTCGGGATCTTTGTGGCTATTCGGCCAGACCGTGGCCGGAGCAGCTGTGAGCTTGGGGTTAGCAAGTTACGTTGTAGCGATGTTCCCTTTTTTTCCTTTGAAAGTCATTGCAGTCTCAGCTGCACTGGTTTTGACGGGGTTAAACCTCGTCGGAACGAAGCATTCGGCCATGATAAACAACATTTTGGTACTAGTGAAAATCGTGATCCTCTGTCTGTTTGTTGGTTTCGGATTTTTTCAAGTGAATTCGCAAAACTATTCACAGTTTGCGCCCAATGGCCTTGTTGGAATCCTTCAAGGAGCAGGGTTCATTTTCTTTGCGTACTTGGGTTTTGGAAGGATAGCAGCGCTCGGCGAAGAGGTAAAGAACCCCAAGAGAACGTTGCCGTTGGCGATCTTGCTTGCCCTGGTCACTTCGGTGATCTTGTATCTTGTGACGGGCCTTGTCGCAACAGGTCTACAAAACTATCGAACTTTGGCAGGGTCGGGGTCGCCACTTGCTGATGCTGCAAGAGCGACGGGAAACTCGACACTAATAGCGACTATTTCTTTTGGAGCCGTGGTGGCCACTGCGAGTGTTCTTTTGACCAACCTGATCGGCTTGTCCAGGGTCTCATTTGCGATGGCGAGAAACGGACAGCTTCCAAAGTCTCTGGCAACAATCCACTCCAGACTCGGAACCCCCTATGTTTCAATTCTTTTCACAGGAGCGCTGATGACTATCTTAGCCTTTGTTGCTGATCTGAAGCAAACTGCGGCAATAACGAGTTTTTCACTTCTGTCCACTCATATCATCCTGCACGTTTCAGCGATAAGACTCAGAAAGAAAATGCCCAACCTGAAAACCTTTAGGGCTCCATTTTACCCGTTGATTCCATCCCTTGGTTTGGTCAGTTGCATCATTCTGATGTTTTCACTGCCCGTAGAAGCATGGATCGTTTGGGCAGGGTTCGTGATGACCATCTCAGTCTACTATCTGCTAAGAAACAGACCTTGACGTGCTTGTGCACGGCACGCTCGTCTATTTCTCACACCAAGACGAACAGACTCTGATCTGAATGGAAAAACTGCAGATCTGGATCAGATACTTGCAAACGAGATTCCTTCGGAGTTCAACGAGAGACTGTTTCAAAGCTGACATACGTCAAAACTTAATTCCGACTGGAGGCTTTCATTATAATCAAATGATAATTGACAGCCATTTACATCTGCCACCTCGAGAGAAAGGTAGAACCTTCGAAGATTCAAAGAGATTGTTGCTGAGAGACCTTGAGAGGAATGGCGTCGACCGTGCAATCTTGATCCCAGATAATGTCCATGGGTCAGGCATCGGAGATCTGGACGTTGCTCTAGGGCTTGTCAAGGATAGTGAGCGGCCATTTGTGATGGGAACCATAAACATCCTCAAGAAAGAGGAAACCGTTCTCCAGAAATTGGACTCCTTGTTCGACGCTGGGAAGATTGTGGCAATCAAGATTTTCCCGGGGCACGACCCGATCTACCCGACAGACACGAGGCTTGGACCCGTCTACGCACTGTGTATCAAGTATGACTTGCCCATTGTGATTCATACAGGCTGGAATTCCAATAATCCGGAAGTTGCAAAATACAATGACCCTAAACATATCGTCAAAATCGCAGTCAAGTTCCCACAGTTGAAAATCGTCATTTCCCATTATTTCTGGCCTAAGGTCGAATACTGTCACACAGTTACCAAACCCTTTGAGAACATCTATTTTGATACTTCTGCGCTCGCAGATGAAGAAGTGACAAGAGAAACAGGGCTTGAGAAGATAAAAGAAGTCCTGACCTTGACAGCAGATGAACGACCGAATAATGTTCTGTTTGGCACAAACTACGCCATTTGCAGTATTGCGAAGCACATCGGCCTGATCAACTCGCTAGATATCGGCGGAGCACGGAAAGAAAGAATATTCTGCAGGAACGCGATAGAACTGTTCAAACTGAACCTAGAATAGACCACTTGCGGTCATTGATCACTGACTAGCAAGCGCACGAAAGGAAAAAGCTCAAAGGCTTACTCAAGCCATTATGGTTTGTGCGTTTGAGCATGCCGATTAAGGAACGTATTGAAAGGATTATTGAATATCACACGAGAGAAGCTGAAAGCGAATACTACAGAAAGGTTGGAGACGACCCTGTTTATGACGCGTTAACTTGGAGCAACATTGAACCTTTCCTTCCTCAGCGAGGATGGATTCTTGATGCTGGCGGCGGTGCGGGTGTCTCGTCAATCAAAATGGCTCAAACGAAAAAATGCAAGGTTGTGCTGCTGGACATAACTCGCGAGCTTCTGAAGACCGCAAAAAGAATAATCAAGGACAAAGTGCTCGCCGGACGCGTTGAAGTGTTGAAGGCTGACATTCGATCTGTTCCACATCCAGACAGGAGTTTTGACTTCATACTGTGTGAGGGAGACCCTATATGTATCTGCGGTAACCCCGAAAAGGCTGTTAGCGAACTGTCAAGAGTGCTCAAGACAAACAGCCATCTTGTTGCTGGAGTGGACAGCACACTTTACCGGGTCTTCAGGACCTTGTCGCAGGGAAAATCCCTCGACTATGTTCTCGATTTCATGCACACAGGAATATCGCCGGCTGAAGAAGAAGCACCATTTGATTCTAAGTCGTTTACTCCGACAGAACTGATCTCACTGCTACAGAAGTACGGTCTGAAAACCGTCAAAATCGTAGGGAAACCCATAGGTTTTGGCTCAGATATGCTTGACTCGTTTGTCGCAGGTCTTCCGGCAGAAAAGCGACGAGAAATTTTCGAAGATGAAGCAGAAAAGAAAAAGCTAGCAGAGATACTGCAAAGAATCTATGATGAACCTTACATTGCGGGCATTGGAAGCCATCTTCACATAGCAGCCATTAAGGAATAGGAAAACATGTCGCGAGCTCTTCTTTTTTAGTTGAGAAAATACAATTCAAATCAGCGAATAGTTGACGTATAAGCATCCACTGTCAGCGTAGAACCTCGTCGGTTCATAAACGAGGCATGGATGAGAATTTCATTCCACAGTACGAGAAGCTAGGGTTAAATAAACGCGGGTTCTCACCGATACTCGCTAGGCTCGCGGTGTTCATCGTGAAAGAATATGACTTTATAGTGTTAGGCACAGGCTCGGCCATGGAAATAGTGAACGCGTTGATTGAAGATAATCCGAGCGTGAGAGCCGCGATAATAGATAAGGATGAGCCAGGCGGCATCTGTCTCACCCGCGGTTGCATTCCGTCCAAAATTCTTCTGTACCCTGCAGAGTTGGTAAGGACAATGGAAAGAGCCAAGGAGTTCGGCATATCTGCTGATATCAAGAACGTTGATTTTCAGAAAGTCATGCAGAGAATGAGAACCATGATCTACGGGGAAATCAACAGTTTGCGGCAGGGGCTTTCTCATTCCAAGAACCTAGACTACTACAACAGCGTAGCCGAATTTGTGGCGCCCTACACGTTGAAGGTTGGCGACGAAACCATAACATCAAAAATGATTTTCCTATGCAGCGGGTCGAAACCAATCATACCTGCAATAGCCGGTCTCGAAAGCGTACCCTACCTGACAAGCGACACGATCCTCAAGCTTGATCGCCTCCCTAAGAGCATCGCAATCATCGGTGGCGGGTACATAGCTGCTGAGTACGGCCATTTCCTTTCAGCCATGGGGTCCAAGGTCACGATAATTGGCAGAAATCCACAGTTCATTCCAGAAGAAGAGCCAGAAGTGTCCGCGTTGGCTAAGAGAGAACTGCAGAAGCACATGACCGTTATCACGAACCATGAGGTGCGCAGAGTCGAGAACACTTCGGCGGGCAGGAGAAAGGTAATCGCAGTTGACAGAGAAACAGGAAGGGAAGCTGAAATAGTGGCAGACGAGATACTTGTCGCGTCGGGAAGAGGCCCCAATTCGGACATACTGCATCCAGACAGGGCCGGAATCAAAACTGACGAAAAAGGCTGGATCATCGTTAATGAGTATTTGGAGACATCCCAGCCTAACGTTTGGGCCTTCGGCGACGCAGACGGCAAATACTTGTTTAAGCACGTGGCAAACTACGAGGCTCTACTCGTGTATTTCAACGCTGTACAGAAGAAAGGTGTCAAAGTCGACTATCACGCCGTCCCACATGCTGTCTTCACCTATCCGGAAATCGCGTCGGTTGGGCTAAAGGAGAAGGAGGCAATAGAAAAGTACAGCCAAGAAAACGTTCTGATCGGCTTTCACAGGTATGAAGACACGGCCAAAGGAGAAGCTATGGGCGTGCGAGACTATTTTGTGAAGGTAATACTTGAAAAAGACCCGCTGAAAAATCATAGGCGCACACATTATCGGGCCCTACGCTTCAGTTCTCATTCAAGAGATAGTGAACGTCATGTACACTGATGAACAAAGCGCAGAACCGCTCATCAAGGCAATGCACATCCACCCGGCGTTGAGCGAGGTTGTAGCGAGAGCCTTCAGCCCGCTCATGACACCGCAGCTGTACCACCACACTATCGAAGAGCATTACGGCCTTCCCTTGAAGTAATGCCCCCGCGCCATGGTAAAGTTGCCTTACGATGCCTGGGACTCCTTTGAGAAACTCCGGTCGGCACGCATGAATTCTTGCGCATACTACAACAACCTTATATGTCTACATTTAATCATTGGCAAACAGGCGGTCGTCTCAAGCTGAGAAGAAGGAGTCATTGTGATCAAAGACCTTTCAGCCTTCTACTCCAAGAATGCTCTCAACATGAAACGTTCTGAGATCCGCGAACTTCTGAAAGTGACCCGACGACCCGACATGATCTCCTTCGCTGGGGGACTTCCCGCTCCAGAGACTTTTCCCGTCGAAGACCTGGAAGACATAGCTTGTCAGATACTGAGGCAAAAAGGAGCCGTGGCCCTTCAGTATGGACCCACCGAGGGAGAATGGGCTCTGCGTGAAGAAATTGCCAAATGGATTTCACGTGAAAAACCCGGGATCAAACCCGAAAACATCCTTGTCACGTCAGGGTCGCAACAGGGTTTGGACATCATCTCCAAAGTCTTCCTGGACCCGAAGGACACGGTAATAGTTGAGTTGCCAACGTACATCGGCGGTCTGCAAGCGTTCACAGCCTACAGAGCCAAGATGGTCGGTGTCCTCCAAGACAATCAAGGAATGAGGATGGACCTTCTGGAAAAAACTTTGACCAGACTGGCAAAGAGGCACAAGAAACAAAAATTCATCTACGTTGTCCCAGACTTTCAGAATCCTTCAGGAGTCACGATGTCCTTGGAAAGACGCAAGAGACTCTTGGAATTGGCTTACGAGCACGAGCTTCCCGTCGTTGAAGACAGCCCATACAGAGACCTCAGATTCGCAGGCGAAAGCGTTCCAGCCATTTTCAGCTTGGACAAAGAGAGTCAAGTCATAGTCCTGGGAACCTTCTCCAAGCTGCTCTGCCCAGGACTAAGGTTGGCTTGGATAATGGCCCCCGCCGAGTGGATGGACAGGATGGTCGTCGCCAAACAGAGCATGGACCTCTGCTCGCCCACGTTCACTCAGCTCATAGCGGCCGAGTACATGAAACGCGGGTTGCTGCCGAAGCAGATTGAGAGTATCCGCAGACTCTACGCAAGAAAGCGTCAGGTGATGCTGGAAGCCTTGCAGAAATACATGCCGAAGGGTGTGGCGTGGACCAAGCCGGAAGGCGGACTGTTTCTATGGGTCAAACTTCCGAAGAGAATGAGCAGTGACGACCTCTTTCCAAAGGCAGTCGAAAATGGAGTGGTCTACGTAAAAGGCTCGGCTTTTCATTGCAACGGCAAAGGCCAGAACACCATGAGAATAAACTTCTCATACCCGTCAGAGCAGCAGATAGAAGAAGGCATCAAGCGCCTGGCCAAGATGATCAAAGAGAACATGTGATAAGAAAGAGGCAGAAATAGCGCACGCTCGCTTTCAAAGCCTTGTCCAGACTCTGAGCCAAATCTTCTTCACGCACCTTGCTTCAAGCCCTTGCAAAGTCACAAGGGCCTTTCTCTGCGCCCGCGTGCAGTACTAGTACCCTAGGGGGAGGGGGAGGGTGAAATAGACGAGGTCAAAACGCGAATACAGGGATGTAGTGTTTCCCATCCAGACAAGACGCGAAACCCACCCCGTCACCAGCTCCGCAAGCTGCATACCCACCGCCCCCGCCGCAGTGCGCACCACGCCGCTAAAACAGTCACTCAGAAAGCAAGACCTTCCCTTTTCTTTCCACAGCTGTCGACAGCTGAGGTGCCAAGACCTCCACCTTCGAAGGAGGAATATGCAATTTGCGGCCGCAATTCGGACACTTGCCTCCAATCTTGAGGACAACGCTCTGAAGGTACGTCTGACGCCTGTACGTTCCATCCTGCAAAAGAGGCTTTGAATCCTCGTACAACAATGACCCGCACTGGCTGCAGTAGAAGATGAATGGCACTCGACATCCCCCGTCAAGCTGTGCGACTCAAAGCGAGCATATGGTATACTTAGTATACTTAATAAATCTGTCTCCATATATAATACCAAAAACAAAATATACACCAACAAACCAAGAAGCGAAACGGGAAAACAAGATGAAGACCCTCAAGATTTCAGAGGACATCCACCAGAAGCTGACGGCACTGATGGGCGAACTGATGACTCAGACGAGCAAGATGCAGACGTACCAAGACGCGATAAACGCGCTGATAAACCAGTCAGTCATACTCCCCCAAGAGCTGCTCACACAGACACAGAGCTTCATAGAAGAGAACAAGCACCTAGGCTACACGACGAAGGAAGAGTTCATACGCGACGCCATAAGATTCCGATTGACATGGCTAAGACAAGAACATGAATACATAGAAATGCCCAAAGAACAGTACGACATGCTTGAAGAAGCACTGAGGCAGATGAACACGCCGTACCGAAGCGTCGAAGACTTCATAAACACTCAGACAAAGGAAGTCCTGCAGAAACATGATGAATGGAAAAAGGTAAGCACTCATAGGCGACTGAGAAAAGAGTAGAAAGCCTTCACTTCAGCTTGCTGCCAGCAGTCTTGGTCTCAAGTTCCCTGACACTCGTCTCGATGAACGCCGTGACTCTTTCCTGATTGAACCTGCCTTCCTCCTCCTGCTTCCGCAGCTGGTCTTTGATAACGAAGAGAACCTTAGCTATGTCAAACGGCTTCAACAAGTACGCGTCTGCATTCTTGTTAACAGCCTCCATTGCGTTCTGAACTGTTGGGTAACCAGTGATGATTATCTTCCGCGTTCTTGGCACTCTATCCTTCATCTTGGTAAGAAGCTCCGTCCCCTCCATGTCCAGAAGCCGAACATCGATCAAAGCCACGTTGTAGATTCTTCTGTCAGACCTCTCAATGGCTTCTCGTCCGCTCTCCACAGCGTCAACCACGTAGCCTTCGTCTTCCAGTATGGCCGCCAACGTTCTTCTTATTCCTTCGTCATCGTCGACAACAAGGATTCGGGCACGCTCACTCAAGTTGCCTCACCTCCGTCATGTTCGCGCTTGACAGACCGTGCTGTTCACGCATACGCTGTCTCCATTGGCCTTCAACGTGCGCGCTCATCGTCTGATGCCATTGCAGTGACATCCTTATTACTGTTAATAAGAAAGTAGGCTCCGTCATTGCATTTAGCTTGTATGAATGCCAAGTCTGAATTCTACGTGCACACCTGAAACTTGGAAAAAGGGAAAACTGGACAGCGCGCGCTAATGTTACTGTTTAGCGGTTGCAACACAAGGATAGACTGGACGGAGCTGAGTTATAGAGGATTCTTTCAAGAATGCCATGTGCGCGAACAGTGAGGACAACATTCTGGCGGTTGTAAAGGAAGAAACTGGAAGATAGAGATATTGAAGGACTCATGACGTCGACTATCTCCATGCCTATCGTTTTGGGCATGATGACAGCAGTCGGTGCGGATCGGTGGAGCATTCATTCTCGTTTTGGATGTGGAACTAATTCGGCGTAGAAGAAAAAGGAAAGAGGAATCGCAGGCAAAGCTGTCTCGACCGTCAAGTGCTCGAGAAAGGTGATAGCGACTCCGCTGAAGACGCGGGAAACCTTGTCCTCATTGGTGAAAGCTAGACGAGTTCTTTCGGAACACGGTTCGGCATGTAAGATCGATAGTAGCTGAGGCCATGTCTACGCACTTTTGTTTGAACGCTTGGGTACAGGATGAGCTCCTCAGTTTCGAGCTCCTCGACTAGTTTCGGATCGATCGCACGCAAGCTTTCAACGAGTCTTTGCAGACTGTTTTCTGGAGAAAACGAAACCATCACGGCTGGATGACACTGCACGTGTTCTGCAACCAGGTTTTGCAGAGCCTTCAGTTGCATCTGAAAGCCTTCCTGCTTTGCCCCCGTCAGACTGGAAAATTCTTCCTCACTGCACCCCTTGAGAGAGACGCGGACGTGAACAAACGGGAATTCTGAAAGTTCATGAGCGTAACTCATGTCTTGTCCTATCAGTATGCCGTTGGTTTCAAGGATGAAAAGTAGGCTCTGCTCCTTCAAGCCTTCCAGAACATGAAGAAGGTGGTCTCTGCCGATCGTGGGTTCCCCTCCGCTTAAACGAATTTGTCGAATCGCCTTTTTTCCAGCCATTCTAACGAGGGTGTTCGCAACGGTTTCAGGGCCACAATACTTCCCAACCTCCGCAGGTTTCATCATGATCTGGTTTGAGACCCAGCAAAACTTGCAGAGGAGACCACACCCCACTGCGTCGGCCGTCACTATTCCGCCGTACCAGCGATCAATGCGGAACCGCCAATACTTTCTTTCTTGATCCTTACCAGTGCCCCTCGTGACAAGTTTCTCTACGGCTCTATGCCTGACGATCGGGTCATAAAGACTCATTGCCTGACTCACTCAGAGACCACGGGCAACGGGTACAGTTCGCTCAGTCTGACTTTCTTGAGTTTCCGGTCGACCTGAACAATCACGTGCGGGTCGCCGAATTCGCTTATGAACTGTCTACACTTCCCACATGGCGGCAGGACACGACCACCGTTCTTGTATGCAAACGCGACAATGGTCTCAATTTCTTCTTCTCCCTCAGAAACCATCGTTCCGACCGCTGCATACTCTGCGCAGATTGAGCATGGAGCAGAACACTCTATCTCGATGTTGACACCGGAGAACATCCTGTTGTTCTTGGTCCGCAAGACAGCTGCAACAGACGATCTTTTCGACTTTCGCTTTCCAATCAAATCCTTTGCTTTCTCGACAAGTTCAAGATCCAGCTTCGTAAGATCTCTGAATCGCATAGGCATCAAAAACAGAACACCTGTTAATGAACTTTCGTTTGGAATAGAATACCGCGTGATTAGCCTGCACTGGTTTCTGATTCGAGCTCTGTCTGGATGAGAAACGCTACATCCCTGTATTCGCGTTTTGACCCCGTCTATTCCACCCTCCCCCCTCCCCCCTAGGGTACTAGTACTGCAAATAGGCACTGGCGAAGGCCCTACTGGATTTGTAAGGACTTAAAGCTGAGCTTGTGCAAAGGGTTTGGCGAAGAGTTTCGGCAAGGATAGTACTTCTTCAGTGCTTTTCATGTACTGCGCTGCCACGCAACGGCGTCTTCAGGTTTCAAGTGCCCCGGGTTCAGCCTGCTAACGCACCCGTCCCTCCATGCTAGGGTATCAGCCAGACCCAGGCTGTCAAGCTTGTCGCTAGTTGAGTCTGTCGCCGCGGATCTGTTCAGTCATCAAGCCTAGGCTTTTTGCGTATTCCAAGAATGCGGTGCGCAGAGCCTCGCTTTCAGCCATTCCTAGGCTTATGCACATTCGGTCAAGAACCTTCTTCTGTGAAGGTGGCAGGTAGACCTTGACAACTTTCCTCGCCAAAAAACATCACCTCTTGAAACATCTCACCGTCTTCGGCTCTGAACAATACGGAGGGTCCTGATTCATAAAAGAATTGCCAACATGAAAGCTTCAAACCTTGCAGGGGGTTAAGCAGTGTTGATGCGTAAGTTGACACAGGGAAAAGGCAAAGCAGAGAACGTTGTTGGCAGACCATAGTTCTGAATGAGAGGTCCGTTACTGGCCCATCGTTAACGTGCAGACGCTCAAGCAGGGTTCACGACCTATAGACTTAATTATTCAAGTATTGTTGTCGCTTGCAGAGGAGGAACAAAACTCGTTTCGCAGTCGGCCACATGGCGTTAGGCCATATCCTGGGCAAAACTTCGTCCAAGCTCCTGAAAACAAACCTTAACATTCCGCTCGTACTGACCTTATCTATCATCCCTGACATAGATATCCTGGCAGAACACGTGCCCGTGTTGGCTCCGATCCTCCAGCACAGGGGCCCAGCACATTCGTTTGTGGTTTCGTTCATCATCTTCATTCCTTTCTTTGTACTCTATCGGAAGACCGCGGTTCCGTATTTCATAGCCTTGGTCCAGCACGCTTTGATAGGTGACTACTTAACTGGAGGGGGTTTGCAACTTTTCTGGCCGATAAGCCAGCAACGTTTTGGATTAGCAGGGGCAAGCATAATGAGCGCGGAAAACGTGGCTTTAGAATTTAGTCTGTTCGTTGTGTCCATTGCGATCTTGCTGATTACTCGGGATATAGTCGCATTGTTTCAGGCCCATCGGTCCAACCTCATACTGATGATCCCCATTTTCACGGTGTTGCTGCCAACGTTCTTGAGCTACCCGTTGTCTGTGCCTGCTTGGTTAATCGTGCCGCATTTAGTGTACATGGTTCTTTTTGCGGCCAGTGTTATCTTTGAACTGCCAAGATTCTTCAGGTCCCAGCGCAGCCAGAAATCAGAACTTGTCCTGAGCAAGCAGGTGTAGGGATTGTTAGGACGGTGGCGGAGGCCTTGTTCCCAAGGTTAGTAGTAAATCGAGATTTTGATTGTTCCTGACAAGGTTTAAGGTCACATTTTCTGTAGGTAGCGTGTTTTCTTCTAGGTAACTGGACATCTCGTCGCCGTTTTGTATACGAGACTTATTGATTCCGACCAGTATGTCGTCGACGTGCACTCCTGCCTTGTCAGCTGGTCCTCCAGGGACCACTTCCCCTATCCACCAGCCGTAGGTTACGTCTGTGTGCAGAGTCTGAGAATCGAAGTAGGTCATGTCTCCTCCGCGGTCGGCCGTTGCTCCTACGCCCAAATATGAGTGCCCGTCATAATGGCCAGTTGCAACCAAGGCTGCAATCTCCCTGAGTATCGTGTTCGAGGGAACGGCAAAAACTACTCCCTGAGCCGGCGTGCCCTGAGAAACCTCAGCTGTAGCTGCAGTTATCCCCACGACTTTGCCGTCGAGGTCCAGCAGGGGACCGCCAGAGTTGCCCGGGTTTACAGGAGTGCTCGTTTGTATGATGTTAGCTATCGCAAAACCCCCAGCATATTCGCTCTCAGTTATCGTTCTGCCTAGACCGCTTATCACGCCCGTGGTCATCGACCCCGCTAGGCCGAAGGGGGCCCCTATCGCCACCACAGAGTCTCCGACCCTCAATGCTGAGGAACTCGCAACAGCAATCGGCTTGAATTCACCCTCGGCAGCACCTACAACGGAGACCACTGCTAAATCTGAGTACGGGTCTGTCCCATTCACCGTGGCTGCGTAGCCGTCACCGTTTGAAAAAGTCACGCTCAAGCTTGTCGTTCCGTGCACAACGTGATTGTTTGTCACCACAAGCAATGATCCCGTCATGTTGTAGACGAAACCTGAACCCTGAACGGTTCCGCTGCTCGTTTGACCTTCAATCAGAACAACCGAGTCTTTGACCTTCTGGTATAATTCGTTTAACGCAGTTGCGTTCCAATTGAGAGTGATCGTCTGGTAGAGGTTCGTCTGGTTGCCTGAGATTCTTGAGACTATACTTGAAAGGTTTGAAACATCATTCTCAAGATTGTTGATCTTCTGCAAAAACACGTAAGATGTTACCATTGCTCCAACTATCAGTCCTGCAACGAGGACTAGAGCTATGACCGCTGCAGAGGAACCCATGCGGCGTTCATTCATCTGATTCACCTTTCCCTAAGTGAGTCGAAAGACCCTTCTTAAGAGTTACGGAAAACTTACTCCAGTCAATCTCTAAAGAGTCTAACCGCCAAAAGAGCCATGACCGGCATGACAGCCGCTGCCACGATGAATGGATACTGCGGTGAAAACGCGTAGAGAAGACCACCAAGGTACGGCGCTATGAAGGACACAAACATGCTTACAGTCTGAGGCACCGCCACCCAACGGGCCCTGCATGATTCTGGGGCCATAGGGCCTGCGATAGCACTCATCAAAGACCACGTTAAGTATGAACCGCCTATCAGAATAAATGAGACTGCAAGAATGGCGAAACTGCCCGACAACAACAACAGAACCGTTGACACACTGCTCAGGATGGCAGACAGTGCAAGAGGATACGATTTACCTGACCTGTCTCCAAGTCTGCCAAGAAGAAGACCAAGTATCGCTGAGCTTGCAAAGGAAACTGAACCGAGAACACCCACTTCAAAATCGCCAAACTTGTACACATCGGCCACGAACTTTGGAATGAAAGGTCGAAACATCGTCAAAACAAACATCAAGGCCGCGAAGAAAATCGTCATGATCAACAGTTTTCGGGTTTTCAGAAGTTCTTTGAATGAATAATCATTCTCCTTGCTGGTTTGAATGTTCTTTGCGCGTTGGCTCTTGATGAAGAAAAGTGTCAGGCAGGCCAAAGAGTAAAGAATGAAGGCTATGTAGAAAACAGGTTTCATGCCGATGTTTCCGGACAGAAATCCCCCCAAAGCAGGAGAAAAAATGTAACCGATTGACCATGCAACGGACATCGTCGTGAAAGTCAACGTCAACATGCTGGGGTCGGCCGCTGTCACGATGTATGCTGTTCCCGCGGGTCCTCCTAGCCAGAAACCCCACATTATCATTCCAGGAACCATTCCAATCCAGTTGCTGGCTGACGAAAAGATCAACGGCACGGGCAGCCATGCAAGCCACCCGGCGATCATGATTTTCTTGCGGTCATACCTGTCTGCAAGTGTTCCTGAGATCAGGAGGGTCAGGGCAGCGAATAGGCTGAGCATGGCATACAGTATGCCTATCTGAACTGAGTCGGCGCCTAACGTGCTACTCATGTAAACCGGTAGAAGATAAGCGAAAAGGCCATCGCCGAAAGAGCCCACCAGGTTGCAAGCGAAAACTAGTTTCAAGTCTCTGTTTAACACTGGCAGGCCTCACGTGCCACCATATGTTTTCGATCGTTATCCTTATTGTTTTTCGATCATTGCCGAATAATTAACGACTCTGCTAATTCTTATCGAGGCTGTTTTCTCCTATCGACGAGGTCTAAGGCGTCGGGTCCAGTTCCTATAAGTGCAACTTGGATTCCTGTTTCTTTTTCAATTCTGGTCACGAATTGTCTTGCCTCTCTTGGAACTTCCTCGTATGACCTTGCACCCTTACACTCTTGGTACACGCAGTCTAGCTTAGTCAACCCAATCTGAGTGGCCCCATCGATCATCACAGACCTCTTGGCAAGTTCAAAGTCGAAGGGTGCTGCGCGTCTGTCTCGTCCAGTTCCTGCCGCCGTCTCAAACCATCCTCGCTTCAACGCCTCCTCTTTTGGTATCTCTCCTGGCAGAGGTCCTGTCCCCACGCGGGTCATGAAGGATTTCAACACTAACAAGACATCATCGACTCTGGTTGGGCCTACACCCGCTTCTGAACATATCGCAGCAGCACTCGTATCTCTGCTTGTGACGTACGGGTATGTCCCATGGAACACAGAGAGCATCAGCCCTTGGGTTCCTTCGAGCAGAACATTCTTCTGCTTGTTCAGTGCATCGTTGATTTCCGAAGCCGCGTCTACGAGGTAAGGCGTCAGTTCTGGAATATCTCTCGCAAGCCTAGCAGTCCTGCGCACACGCTCTTCAACCGCCGGCCCGACACCCCAGCCCGTCGTGCCTAGACCCTTGAGGTGCGCGCTCGTCTTGTCCTGAGTCGAGTGCTTCGCTTCAATTATGGAAGCTTGGCCATCAACCCCTATGCGGTTCTTCACGTTGGTCTCTTCAACTTCTTTCAAAAACTGTTCAACGTGAACGTTTGCGCCTGGCCCGATCAGCAGCCGACATTCGTTGTTGACGAAACCTCCTGGAACCATGTGTAACGCGTAGCGTTTGCCCTTGTACCAGATGGTGTGGGCGGCGTTCACTGATCCTGTTCTGACGCAGAAGTCTATCTTGTCTTTGAGTGCCAAATAGGATATTATTTTCCCTTTGCCCTCATCTCCCCAGAAGCCGCCGGCTACAACTGTGCAAGGCATTTTTTTAACCGATCAGAGAATTTGCGTGGTTTTATTTAACATTGTTTGCCGGTTTCATGTTAAAAGAATAGTTATGATCCCCGGGGCCGTTTGCGACTTGCAGCTTCAAGGTCTATCCTTCGCAGAAGCTCACCAACCTTCTCGCTTTTTTTTCTCAGTTCCATCTTTGAAACGGTTCGGCCCATCGGGCACAGTTCATCCACGACCGCTACGTTTTCCTCGCTGTAGACCACGGGGTACACGTGGCATCCCAACGGCCTAGACTTATAGGTTTCACAGCGTCGCCTTTCAACATCGTAGAAAACACAGTGGCCCCCACGGTTTCGGAGCATCGCATAACCATGCTTGTCATATCGCACAAACCTTGCGCTGCTGTAACCTGCCTTCACCAAGAGCCGCACGTCCTCTTCAGAAAGCAACATTTGAGTTTCTGCGCAGCATATTCCACAGTGCGAACAGCGCATGAAGGCTCTATAAGCCAGGCTTTTCTAATCTACGTTTCGACTACTTTCTACATTTTACCCGCTAGCTAGGATCAAGTTCAGGTTCAGCAATTCTGCCCATGCTATGTTTTTTATGGAGATTCTCATAGTTGTTCTGTTGCCATATGGAACGCACGTGACAAAGTTCTCTCTTCTGAATTCGTCCTTCATGATCCCTGCTAGCTGAACGTTTATTATGACAGAGCCGTCTTTCAGGTGTAGGTTAACGTTTCTCCCGAGAAAAGACCTTGCTGTGTTGAGGCTGAAACCTTCCATGTTCTCACCACTCGAAGTCTCTGTCTGCCAGTTTGCTCCAGCAGCGCCTGCAAATCGGCACCCTCTCTCCTTTCAAGAAAATGTAGACTTCAATGTCATTACTCTTGCATTCACCATTCCAAGGGTTCTTACAACGTTCCATTCCCATTCACTTCCAACTACTTGTGCAATCTCAACGACTCAGTGCCTTACACTTTTAAAGCTCTCTTACAAACAACATTGCTGAAAAAGGGAGAGACTGGTTAAAGTGAAAGTCTTATAGACGCCAGCGGTGATTGATAAGTCGGGGAAAACGTGGATTTCTACTTACTGCTGGCACGGTCTAACCTAGTGTTACAAGTAGTCATTTTAGCGTTGCTTCTTGCCAGCTACACTTTCAAACGGAAAGGCAGATTCCTTTCACATGGAGTACTCATGCTCATCGCACTCGTCTTAAACCTTGTATCTTTTGCACTGGTCATGGGGCCATCATTGATTTCGCTCGAGCCAGTAATAATGATGTCAGCATTGGAAAAGCGATCAATCGTCATAGTGTTGCACGCGACATTTGGCTCCGTGGCTGATGTTCTTGCGGTATTCATCCTTGCTTCTTGGCGTTTGCGCCCCGGCACCGCGTACTGTATTAAAAGAAAGAAGGTTATGCGAATGGCGTTTATGTTCTGGTTGGTTGCTTTGTCGCTGGGAATACTCGTCTATTTGCTACAGTATACAGATCTTTTCTTGTGAAGCTCGCTCTGGACATTGAATCGAAGTCTCATTGCGACCATGACAAGTGCAGCTGCAACGAGGACGAGCAGCAGTGCGGAGGGTGGATATTCTGGAACTGTTATCGTGTTGGACCAATCACTCCAGCCATGGACAGTGCAGAAAGCTCGGACGCGTACTGTGGAACCACTCGCCACCTCTCCCATGTCGTAGGTCACGACGAATGTGATTGTCGACTGAGGAGATTGCGCGAGATCAGTCGTCGTTCCATTGATATCTACTTGAACTATGCTTACGTAGTGACTTGGTCCAATGGTCGGAGGCGGACTATGAGTGATTGTGATGTTAAGCATCGTATGCGTTCCGCTGGTCCAAACAATCACGCTGACAATACTCGGAATGCCGGCATCTGCGATTTGAATGCGAAAACCCGCTACAGTAGACATGCACAGCAATATTAGCAGTGTTTCTAGTATATAGTGTTCTTTCATACATGACCCTCAAGAAACATAATTGATGCTTTGAATATAAGTCTCAATTGGCGGTCAATTTCACGAAGGGATAAGCCGCAAGCCATTCGTGCCCTTAGATTTGAATTACTTCAGGCACAATCCTTTCCTTGGTTACTCTCAGCAAGGCAACAGTGGGTTTAGATATGAATGGAGGAAGAGGATTTGTTGGACTTCCAGGGTTTATGAACAAGATGTCCCCTTCCCATTTCATGCTTGAATTATGGGTGTGCCCATGAACCACGACATCGAAACCGTTCATCTTGGAGATTTGACGCATTTTTCCCATCCCAAAAAGTACACCAGGGTCGTGCACAACCCCGATTTTCCAGTTGAACACCTTGAAGGAACTCAATTTCTGCAGTTTTCCACGAACTTCAGGCCCATCCATGTTTCCATAAACAACCAAGACTGGTGCGAGCTGTTCTAAGTCGTCAATGACTGATAACTCCACCAAGTCGCCGGCGTGCACAATATAATCCACGTTTTCAAAAACCTTGAACACCCGTTTGGGAATCTCCTTGGCCCGAACGGGTACGTGTGTGTCGGATATTAGGCCAACGACCTTGCACGAGCTTTCCTGCAACTTGGGTAGAACCTGGTCTTGCTGGCTGACCATCGAAGCTGTCCTTCCAATGTGCTTTCTGACGATTTTTCGGCACAGTTTGCTGCGACATAAGCATTCAGGACGTGGATATTAAAGCTTAAGGCCTGATTAGGCGTGATAACAGACTATTAAGCAAGTCGAAACATTTGTTGCTTTGAGAATGAGCGAGAAGCTAGGAGGTCGATGCTCAATTGCTTGAAGAGGCAAGAGGAGAAGTCACGAGTCTTCTCAGGGATTTGATCCGAATAGACACGACCAACCCGCCCGGAAATGAAACGGAGGCAGCACAGTATTTGGCCAAAACCCTTGAGAAAGAAGGTCTCGCATGCGAGCTTCTTGAGTCTGAACCTGGAAGGGGCAATGTTATAACGCGCCTAAAAGGGAGTGGAGAAAAACCGAGCCTCTTATTGCTTTCACACTTGGATGTAGTCGCTGCGAACCCAAGAGAATGGAACGCAGAACCTTTTGCTGGCACAATCAAAGATGGCTTCGTGTGGGGACGTGGTGCACTGGACATGAAGTCCATGACTGCCGTTGAAGTTATGGTCTTAAAGCTCCTGAAAAAAAAGCGCGTCCAATTGAAAGGTGACGTCATACTCGCGGCAACGGCAGACGAAGAGAAAGGGGGAGAGAAAGGAGTTGGCTGGTTAACGCGCAAGTATCCGGAGAAAATTCGGGCAGACTACGTGATAAACGAGGGGGGAGGCCTAGCGATACCTGTGAACGGCAAAAGCATGTACACAGTTCAAACAGCGGAGAAAGGAATCTTGTGGTTTAAGGTCAAGGCAAAAGGCACTCCTGGACACGGCTCGATACCAGGAGCAGCAGACAACGCCATTGTACGGATGAACAACGTCGTTGGTAAGCTTGAGAGATACCGCTCAAGAATCTCGTTAACGCCCACTGTTAGACAGTTCTTGGCTGAAATGGCAAAAGAGAAAAAGACGGCAAGGAAGACATTAACCAAGCTTCTTGAGAACCCGGCTACTGCTGATTCCGTTTTGGATGAACTTGCCAAGAAAGACAGAATTTTGGCTGAAGAGATACGGGCAAAGCTCAGGATGACGGTGACTCCCACAATGATTCACGGCGGAGTCAAAGAAAACATAATCCCGTCAGAGTGCGAAGCTGTCTTTGACTGCAGAGTCTTGCCAGGCCAGACCACCGCGGAGGCGATGGACATAATTAGAATCTTGCTCAAGAGCGTAGGCTTTGAAAAGTTGGAGTTTGAGATAATTCAAGCCAATGAGCCCTCAGAGTCGCCTCTTAACACCACGCTGTATCGAGAGATCGTGAGTGCTCTGCGAAAATTCGACTCTGGTTGTGCCGTTGCGCCAGACATGCTGACCGGTGGAACTGACTCTCGATTTCTCAGAAAGCTGGGTGCCGTGTGTTACGGTTTTCAGCCTATGCGCGCAGATATGTCCTACGGAGAAATGAAGAGTGGAATTCATGGGGTTGATGAGAGGATCTCGATCGATAACCTTGTGTTCGGAACGAGTGTCTTGTACCATGTTGTTGAGAGGTTCATGACCTAGAGTGAACCTATAAATACGGTTCAGTGCCACTCATATGAGTCTGAAGGAGAACCTGTGATGCCCGCGATAGAGGTTGGCAGAATATGCGTTAAGGTTTCGGGACGCGAGGCCGGAAGAAAATGTGTGATAGTCGACGTCGTGGACAAGAGTTTTGTGTTGATAACTGGACCGCAAAAAGTGACTGGCATCAGAAGACGACGAGCAAACATCAACCACGTTGAACCTCTGCAAGACACGGTGGAGATCAAACGTGGAGCCTCTGATGATGAAATTTCAGAAGCGCTGAAGGCTTCTGGCAAGCTAGACATGATGGCGAAAGAACTCAAACCTGTCTTAGCTGCGAAATGAACTAGACGGCCCTCGCCCATGAGCAATCTTCCTCATCAATCGCAAAGGGCGAGGCAGGCAAGAAGCTGTGTTTCACATCTAAGCTCAAATACTTCAAACACTTTTTCTAGTCTGTAGGAGTGATATTGCCACTATGCCTAGGACTGCTGCTCCATGGGAAGTCAAACATGAGCTGCTTGTCAAAGCTGAGGACGAAACTGACCCGCGTTTTGGATGTAAGCCCGAAGAAAGGTCGGCTGAGGAGTTGATCAAATACGGTGTGATCAACGTTGACAAGCCGGCCGGTCCGAGCAGCCACGAGGTTGCCGCGTGGGTTAAGCGCATCTTGAAGCAGGACCATGTTGGTCACGGCGGGACTCTAGAGGCGAAGGCTTAGCCAGAGAAATCCCAAAGTGACCGGAGTTCTGCCTGTGACTCTAGGGGACGCCACGAAAGTTGTTCAGGCATTGCTCCACAGCGGGAAAGAGTACGTCTGCGTGATGAAGCTGCATAAAGACGTGAGCATAGAACAAATCAAGAAAGTTCTAGGCGAGTTTGAGGACAACATCTATCAGCGACCGCCTTTAAGGGCTTCGGTCAAACGTCAACTTCGAACTCGACGCATCTATTACTTGGATCTCCTCGAAACAGACGGACGCAAAGTGCTGTTCAGAACCGGATGCGAAGGCGGCACGTACATACGCAAGCTATGCTTTGACATCGGCGAAGTCTTGGGCTGTGGCGCACACATGCAGGAGCTGCGAAGAACTAGAGCCGGGCCGTTCGTTGAGGCAGGCAGCGTGATCTTGCATGATGCTGCCTACTGGTTCATGATGTGGCAGGAAAAGAACGATGAAACATATCTAAGACGGTTTATTCAGCCGATGGAGCGAGCCTTGGACATGATTCCAAAGGTTCATGTTCGGGACTCAGCAGTGGACGCACTGTGTCACGGTGCAAGCCTGACTGCTCCCGGGGTCCTATTGCTTGAGAGCAGTGTTAAAGCAGGTTCAATGATTGCTGTTCTAACCTTGAAAAATGAAGCCGTTTGCTTGAGCAGAGCCGTCGTCGACGGGAACCAGGTCTTGAACATGGAGCACGGCTTTGTCGCGAAGACTGAAAGAGTGCTCATGCCCAGAGGTACTTATCCAAAACGCTGGAAGAGCGGTTCGAAAAAGGATGAGTAATAAGAACAAGAGTACAGAGCATTACTTTGTAGAGCACCCAAGGTCAAGGGCAAGGTTTGGGCTGGTCTGCACCTACCTGCGGGGAAGACCTTTCGAGTTCCTGACAGCCTCGGGCATATTTTCAAGGAGCCGAATCGACCTGGGTACAAGACTGCTAATCGAATGCATGGTGCTTCCAAAAAACGGCTACGCGCTGGACATCGGATGCGGCTACGGACCCGTCGGCATTGCGGCAGCGGCTTTCAACCCAAAACTGCACGTGGTGCTGGCCGACGTTAACAGCCGAGCGGTATGGCTGGCAAGACAGAACGTTGAGAAGAACCTTGTCAGCAATGCGGAGGTAAGGCGGGGCAACTTGTACGAACCTGTTCAGGAGCTGCTTTTCGACTGTGTGCTTTCGAACCCCCCTGTGAGTGCAGGACTGAAAACTGTTAGAGCGATAATCTGTGAAGCGCCAAAGCACATGTCGAACAAAGGCACTTTTCAAATGGTCGTCAGATCCAAGGTTGGCGGCAGACGATTCTGCACCTTTTTCGAGGAGGCTTTTGGAAATGTTGAGGTTTCGGCGCGCGAAAGCGGCTATCGCGTCTTAATGTCGCACAAACATTAAAGTCAATCGTCTAGGCGACTAGAAAACCCATTATGAACTACAAGCTTCAGTATGGGTTTTCAGGTTTGAGCCAGGGTCATTTAGCTAGGTATCGTGCGCGCGGGCGCTATCCTGGGCTCTTTCCACTGCCTCGCTTGTCATCATGCGCAGGAATTTGGGTCTAATTGTGGAAAACCCTTTAATCCTACTGAACCTTTATAGGCGAGATTCAGAATACGGGAAACAACAGGTGTGTTAATGGATATCTGGAAGCTCCGTTTGTCCATGGCTGGAACGCTTGCCTTAATAATCGGGCTGTCAACGCTGTTTTTCACGGTTATTCTGACCCTGACAGCATCCTTTGATCTCTTGACCTTGGGCATCTTGGTCGGGGTGTTTAACATTGTCATGTGGCTCGTTTCACCCTATATGATTGGTGCAATGTACCGTGTTCGTGCCATGTCTGCAAGTGAGCAGCCGCAACTTCACGAGGTTGTCGTCGATCTCAGCAAAAAATGCAACA
>JBEKHN010000017.1:0-46853 GCA_050012255.1 Bathyarchaeia archaeon | reverse complement strand
GGGAATTTTAGTTACTTCGCGTTTTCCGCGTGATATTGCAATTCATTTCATTTTTTCTCTCTCGTTCTTGCATTTCTTTCTTGTTTCGCATATATCGCATGTTTTTCACTTCCTTACTGTTTAAGCTGCTTTGCCAAAAAGTAAAAGCGGAGAACCCGATTTTCTCGGTCTTACTGGGCAAAAACTTTTGCTTCTGGCAAGATGGGAAGCGGAGTATATTAACTTGCTGGATTCAGGTTCTGTTACCTCTCCGTCGGATAGCCCATCGTGTTACTTTTCGTCGGATACGCTTGAGAACGGGCCAATGTGAGTTTTCCAAGTTCTGAAACGGGCCCTATGTAGCTTTCGGATTTTTCTTTTAGAGATGGAAACTTGCCTTATCATAGGAGATATACGAAGTATAAGAAGAGACAAGCTCGGCGGAGGGTTTGTGGAACAAGTTGCTAATGCCATCGGATTCTGTAGGGCTCGCTAGGGCTCGTCGTAGAGAGCTATCCGACGAATTTTCACAGAGAAAGCCGTTCGACGACAACTTCACAGAACCCCAGTGAAACTGAAACATAAATATTCCTGTTGTATATTTGCTAACTGGGAAAAAACTGTTGTCTGAAGCGCTGAAATTCTCCTCAACAGCCGTTAAAGCGTGGCTTGAACGCGAAACAGGGTCAATTTTCACTCCAGTTCATGCAAGGGCGCAAAAGCTGCTGAATGACGTGGGCAGAACGCTTGATAACCTTTCAGAAACTTCGAAGACTCTTTTGGACAATAGCGCAAGAGAAATCGAGAGAAGAAACATGAAGACCTACGGAAGGGCAAGAGCGATGAACAAGCTGGCCCGGCTGTTCGTCGACAGAAACCGCCAAATGAAAGTTCCTGAAAAGGTGACGTATGAGAGTGCCAGCGACTTTGTCCGGGAAACTCAAAAGGCGTTTATAGCAACGGAAATTGACATTAGAAACTGGTTTCCACGGATCTCGCCCTTTTTCATTCTTGACAGAAGAAGATTCTTATCTGTTTTCGAGAAGGCAAAAGCCTTGTTGAAAGAGCTCGACGGTTTCGTGACCAAAGAGTACGTGAAAACCAAGACTTTGGAGGACACGTTCCAGCTGATCGACGAGCTGTCGAGTCAAGAGAGCCAACAGAGAGTTCTGAGTGAACGAAAAGCGAAGGTTGAAAGCGCAAAAGCTTCGCTGGAGAGGGAAATCGCTGAAGCAAAACAAAGAATAGCTGACTTGAAAACGATGGGCAGCGTGGGCCAGCTGAGTCAGACGGGAACTGAGATAGAAGCCTTAAGCTTGGAAATAAAGCACAGCCTGCAACATCTTCAGAAACCTTTCATCAAGCTTCAATCCCTAGTAAGTCACGGTTCAGGAAGCGGTCTGACACCTGAAGAACTCAAGAAACTTGCCCAATACCTCGAAAACCCATTTGAAGCTCTTTCAACAGAAGACGAAGGATACCCGCTGTTGAAGCAGGTACTTGATAAGCTGCATAGGTCGATTTCTGAAGACAAACTGAAGCTAAAATCCGAGAAAGCTCGCAAAGCTGAACAAGACATGAACAACATCCTCAGGAACAACTCATTAGCAAGTCTGCATCAACGATGCAGGGACGCAATGAGCCGAAGAACACAACTGTCCACATCAGAAGAAGTCGCTGCCACGCAGAAAGACCTCGCAAAACTTCACGAACACGTTGCAAACCTGACGAGAAGCAAGGGAGTTCTTGAGGGAGAAGAACACTCGATTAACAGGACCTACAGCGAAACAGCTGAGAAAGTCCAAAATCACAAGAGCGAAATAGGGAAGAACATTTTCAGTTTCACGAGCAAGAGGGTAACGATCACGTAGTTTCGAGGCGAGTTTTTTGCAGACAGGCCTTGCGCGGACTGTGAAGGAAGCGATGGAAATCCAAGTTGATGGTTTCACCAAACTGGTCGCGGAGACAATGCGGCTTCTTGAAAAGGAAAACGGCAGAGTCGGCAACCTTCAAATCCTCGGAAGACTCGTCAAGATGAAGCCTTCCGGCGAAGCACTCGTGGTCGGTGATTTGCACGGCGACCTTGAGAGTCTGATTCAGATACTGCAGCAAAGTGAGATTCTGCAAAGAATGGAAAAGTCTCAACTTGTCTTCCTGATCTTTCTTGGAGATTACGGCGATCGCGGTGAGTTCTCCGCAGAAGTCTACTACACGGTTCTAAGCCTGAAACTTCAACATCCAACACAGGTGGTTTTGATGCGGGGAAACCATGAGGGACCAAGAGACCTTCTAGCGTCTCCTCACGACTTGCCCGTGCAGTTTCAAAACAGGTTTGGAAAAGAATGGACCGAAGCCTACCACGGTATTCTCGAACTGTTTCCGCTTCTCTGCAATTCAGTGTTGGTTGAAGAGCGATACTTTATTGTTCACGCAGGCTTACCCGAGCAGGCGCGTACGATCGAGGATTTCGCGTATGCTCACACGAAGCATCCGAAGGTGACGTTCCTTGAGGACATGCTTTGGAGCGATCCACAGGAGTCTCTTGAAGGAACATATCCTTCCACTAGAGGTGCGGGGCATCTGTTCGGTAAAGATGTAACAACCGCCGTTCTGAAAGCACTGAAAGTGAAAATATTGATACGTGGACACGAACCATGCAGCGAAGGCTTCAAAATCGACCACGACGGCAAGATCTTAACGCTTTTTTCAAGAAAAGGTCCTCCCTACTTCAACAGGTATGGTGCCTATTTGGACGTGAACCTGTTTAAGAAGTTCCAAAAGGCAACACAACTGGTTCCGTACGTTCACAAATTCTAAGCGCACCGTGGCACAGAAACTTTAAGAAACACAGCTTACAGCATTTTTCACAGGTTGAATACTGGAGGGTTCCTTTTTTGAGATTTGGAATTGTAACGCGGAACAGAAACTCTTACAGTTCATTCCAACTGCGGGAAGCCCTAGAAAGGCGTACAATTCCGTACGTGTGCTTCAGCTTTCCCAAGTTGATTGCAAATGTCGGACATGCTCCGCTGACAAGGGTCGCCAACCTTGACGTAAAAAACGAGTTGGACGCGTTGATAGTTCGACCAATCGGGCGAGGCTCACTTGAGGAGCTGGTTTTCAGGATGGATGTCCTCTACAGACTTCAGCGTGCAGGCCTGTACATTATAAATCCGCCTGAGGCGATTGAACACTGTGTTGACAAGTACGACATCTTGGCCATCTTGGAAGAAAACGGCGTACCTGTACCCCGCACAGCTGTAACCGAAAGCATTGGCGAGGCTGTGAGAGCTTTCAAGGAGTTGGGAGGCGACGTTATCGTGAAACCGATATTCGGCTCCAGAGGCATAGGGGCCACTAGAGTAAACGATTCAGAAGTGGCTGCAACGGTTTTCAGGGCTGTAACATTCTATCACGGCGTCATTTATCTACAGGAGTTTATTGACCACGGTTTTTCTGATATTCGCGCTTTCGTAGTTGGCAACCGAGTGGTCGCAGCAATGAAGCGTGTCGCACGCAGCTGGAAGACAAACTACAGTCAAGGCGCTAGGCCTTTGAGAATAGAGCTTGAAAAAGTCCGTGAAGACCTCGCCGTCAAGTCGGCCAAATCCATCGATTGTAAGATAGCCGGAGTGGACATTCTTGAAAGCCCTTCCGGGCCTGTTGTGGTCGAAGTTAACAGTCAGCCAGGATGGCGTGGACTGCAGTCAGTTGCACCCGTCAACATTGCAGATGAAATTGTGGACTTTGTCCTTTCAGAATTGAAGAAGTGAGAACCGTGCGAGAAGTTGAAATTCTGAGAATCGACGTTTCTGGCAGATTAGCAAATCAGATGAGAGACTGCGTAGCGCAGGAAAAACCACTACACCTTTTTCTAAACCGAAAATTGTACGCCACGATTTTCTGCACCCCTTCAAAACTGAAGGAATTGGCAGTTGGGCATTTATTCTCTGAGGGAATCGTAAAATCGATTGAGGAGATTGAAGAAGTAAACCTGAAAAAGGATGTTTGCAGGGTTAAGCTGACACCCAGCGTTGACTTGGACAAAAGGCTAAGCTTGTCGAAACATTTTCAACGAGTAATTCTTTCAGCCTGCGGAAGCAAGGGAACCTATGTACCTTCGCAAAGGTTGTCCAGAATCAAGTCAAGCTTGACGGTCAAAGCCGAGACGGTGCTCGATTGCGTCAAATACCTGAATCGCGCCTCAGAAATCTTCAGAAAAACCGGCGGAGTACACGCCGCTGCGATTTTCAGCAGCGATGGAACTCTTATGGCCTCAGCTGAAGACGTTGGTCGCCACAACGCGGTCGACAAAGTCATAGGCATCACGATGATGCGTAAGACTAATCTGGGAAAATGCTTTCTCGCCTTGACCGGAAGAATGACAGGCGACATAGTGATGAAAGCGGCAAGATTAGGAGTGCCTGTCGTGGCTTCCATGGCAGCGGCCATAGATTCTGGCATTGCTATTGCGAAGAAAGCCGATTTGACTCTGGTTGGGTTCGTCCGAGGGAAGCGCATGAATGTTTATAGCGTTCCTGAACGAATTTTGTTGTGATCATTTATCGTTGAAAGTCTTGAGGCGGTTGTTTGTTGTTGCCAAAAAATTGCCGATCAGTGAAAGAAGTTACATGTATATGTTTAGTACGTTTCTCTTCAGCAGTATGAAGATCACGATGGCGCTGATTATGAATTCTGGAACAAGATACGTTGCATTGTAAGCTGCAGAGTAGGCGACCACGTTCCAGCCTTCCCAAGCATATTGACCGAAGAAAACTATGCCAGATACGAAGTGACAGATGAACCGACCCAAAATTCCCACCCCTACTCCTATCACTGGTCGGCTTCTAAACGCGCCTGCAAGACCCAGGGCTCCAAAAGCCAATGGATAGTCGAGTAAGATCTGGGTTGGATAGTAGATGTCTCCTGAGACGACCATGTGGACTAGTCCATAGATTACTCCGGCTTCTACCCCCCATCGAAGGCCTCGTCTTAGGGCAAACCAAAGCAGTGGAACCATGCTTGCCAGAGTTATGCTCCCGCCTTGAGGCAGCTTTAAGAAAGGAAGGTAGAGCTTGCTCATGAGATAAAGCGCGTTTGCCAATGCGATGAACAAAATCATCTCGGCCAGTATTTTGGTCTCGGCAGCGCTTCTGACTTCACTTTTAACCATGATCTTTCCCTCCGCCAGCATTACCTGGATCAGGTTCTAAGGGTCGACGGTGTTCAACCGTCCTCTCAGCCGGGTCACAATCCCAGCTCCCCGAAACCTATGAAGGGTATTGTTATCTATGCGTATAAAAGCGTTCTGGATGACCCTTTATAGGGCGCGAAACTCGGCCGTCAAGAAGTATCTGCTTCTTCTTTATGCGTCAGCCGTTAGCATGTTCAGTCCTTTCGGTTATTCCGCAGGAACGATCTATGACGAGGTCAGAGGACACCGCTAGATAAGGCTCTTTGCTTGAGTGCCTCCAGAACATGTATGCCTTCGTCTGAGTCAGAAACCCGCAGATCTCGATTTGAAGTTCGATTTAGCCCGGGACTTGCGCGTGCTATCCAAGGGCAAAACGATCTATCGCTTCCATAAATATTGTATGATGTGTTCTAATCATTGGTTTCGTTAATTATCGTTATGCGGTATGTGCACGCAATCCAGATGCCCTCTGGGTTTGGTGTTGAGGGGGAAATTATAATGCTAAAAGTCTCAGCTACTCGATGTCTTGATGCTGTTACTTGGTATTCTCCATCCAATTTTACCGCTACAGTAGTTTCATTGAGAACGATTTGAAAGTCATGCCATTGGAATGGCGTAAGCTGTGTTGCAGACGAGGATATGAATCGCTGGTACTGCCCATCCATCTTCTGCGATAATTCCAGAATTCCGTTCTTGTGGAAGACAACGTAATAATAATTGTCTTCGTTTACGTAATCGAAGACTATCCACGGTACGTCCCAACTGTGCGCTCCCGCTATAAGGGTTCTGATGCCTACGTCAAAGCTGTAATCTCTTGAGTTGACTGCCACTCTTGTACCGATTCTTCCTGTTTGGAATACAACTAATATTAAGAGTGACATGAAGACCATGGCTGTCACTTCTTTTCTTCTTATTAAATGGAATGCATCCACATGTTTTTCATTCAGTTTTTTCATCAAAGGCATCGTTAAAAAGAGATCCAGTGCCAACGCAGGTATTATGTAGAAAGGAACAAACGTCTCATTGAATTGGATCGGAAACTCGAACAGGTTATTCAAAACGAATGATGCTATCAATGAGGCAATGAAGATTAAGGAAATAATTGCAGCCAATGACCTCTTGATTCCTAATAATGAAGCCGCGCTCTTAACAGAATCCCTGCCCTTTCCTAATCCTGCAAGAAGCTCTCCCGCGAGAGAGAAGAGCACTATTGCCGATATGGCCAACAGCGCCGTTTCGTTCCAAAATGCTTGCGAACCATATCCTAAGATGAAAATAAAGATGTATCTCAGTGCATGATGTATGATGTCAAACGGGGCTCTTCCGTTACAAATGGGATAGAGGGAGTAAAGCATCAGGATCAAGACGCCCATTATTATTTCAAAAGATGAAAGTTGTGTGAGAAGGGGAATCAACAAGGCTAAAGCTATCGTGGAGTAGATTCTCGTTTTCTTTGAAGCATTTCTATTTTCTGCGAACATCATTGCAAAAAGCTTTGAGGTTACAGCAAACACAAAAACCAGAGGGTTTATCGTCGGTCTCAGCGAAATCAGGAATCCAAAGACCACTGCCAATAACACATGCACGATTGATGACAAGTTAGAAGGGAGTCTTGTCCAAGGACTAAATGAATGCGTAATCTCTAAACGAGATCCCAGCTCATTTTTCATTGCCTTAGCATCCGACTGACTCGCTATGCTTTTCAACGTAGTGGTGCGGGGGGATGGGGTTTGAACCCACGTAGCCCTGCGGCAACAGGTTTCTTAAAGCATTGTCGGGAGGTCTTGAGCGACTTGGATTCTCCCTAGTTTGGAAGACTGCTTCCTTCCACTTCGAGTCCCTGATGCGCCCGCTAGTCACAACCATAACGCTATGGTTATAATAACGCTATTGTAACTTCCGCAAAACTAGCTGAAGTCCTGATGTTGAGTAGCGCGGTATCAACATGACCATTAAGTTCATGTGAACTTGGTGGACCCCACAAAAAACTCGTCACCCGGTGAAGAGTTTTCTCAAGAATTTGAATCCCATACCCTGTGCTAATTCGGCATGGGGTCTACGTATTCGGGTGGTATGAACTTACCACCATCGATAGTGAGTTTTCGTTTAGGCCCTTTTTTTCTATTACGTGCGTGGTGCGTGGTAGTATGGTGCAAGTACGTGACTCTAGGCCGTACGGCTTCTATGCCGGTTTTCAGGTAAACACGCGCGCTCTTCAGGTAGGCTCAATGTTCTCTTCAGAAACGACGTTTCATGGGGAATGTGTGTAACCACAGAACGGTAAGTCCTGAGCTCGGGCTAATCAGTGAAGATGACTATTTAACTGATTTTGGTTACTATACAAAGTAGTGAATGGAAGATGAGTAATATCGCCCAGAGAATCAGAAACGAACTTAAAGAAAACATAGATGAAAAAACCAGAAACAGCTTTCAAAGGTTTTTCAAAGAGAAAGTAAAATGCTATGGCGTAAAGACAATAACAGTTGGCAAGATAGGAAAGAAGTATTGGAATGAAATAAAAGGCAAGAATAAGAAGGAGATTTTTAAGCTATGTGAAGAATTGCTTAGGTCGGACTATACTGAAGAGGCCTCCATAGTAAGCTTCTGGGGGATGAATTTCAAGGATTTTATCGAATCTGGAGATCTGACAGTTTTTGAAAAATGGATCAAAAAATACGTCAACAACTGGGCAAAATGTGACGGATTCTGCAATCACGCGGTAGGTGACTTGATTGCAAAGTACCCTGACAGTGTAGAGGAATTGAAGAAATGGGCCAAATCAGACAACAGATGGCTGAAGAGGGCTTCTTCTGTAACCCTAATTATTCCTGCAAGAAAAGGCGAATTTCTGAAAGAAGCTTTTGAGATAAGCGATATACTGTTAGTTGATGCTGATGACATGGTCCAGAAAGGCTACGGCTGGCTTTTGAAGGAAGAAAGCAGAAAGCATCAGAAAGAAGTGTTCGAATACGTAATGGAAAATAAGCATAAGATGCCAAGAACAGCATTAAGGTATGCTATTGAATTGATGCCTGAGGAATTGAGGAAAAAGGCAATGGAAAAATGAACCCAACGATAATTGCTCGAGCCGAGGACTGACTCGAGTCTTCTAAGACACCTACTTCTCCATAATCGATTCAGTGATGCGCATGTTTGAGAGAAAAAACGGAGTTGCGGGAGACGTCTCATCGCGTGCGCGAATTGAGGGAGACATCGCCTTAATTAGGAAGATATTTACTTTTCCTAGCCATAGTCCACAATTTACGTCAGGATGCTGTTGAGTGCAATGAAGAAACTGCCAAAAGAGCTCAATATTTCGGCGATTGAGAAGAAGTGGCAGAGCGAATGGGAAAAGATGGGCACCTACCGTTTCGACTGGAAGGATAGTAAAAGCCCTAGGTTCAGCATTGACACGCCTCCTCCGTATGCGTCTGGAGAGTTCCACATGGGAACGGTTCTCAACTGGACATACTTTGACATCGTGGCCCGTTACAAGCGGATGAACGGCTACAACGTTCACTTTCCACAAGGATGGGACTGTCACGGTTTGCCCGTTGAAGTGGAAGTTGAAAAGGAGCACGGGATCAAGAAAACGGACATTCCTCCAGACCGTTTCAGGAAGCTATGTGAAAAGCTCGTGAACGAATACATTGGGTCCATGAAGGCTGACATGACCCGTCTTGGATACTCGATGGATTGGACAACAGAGTACAAGACGATGGACCCAGACTACTGGAGACGCACCCAGCTCTCGTTCATTCTCCTCTACAACAAGGGCTTCATCTACCGTGGAACGCATCCTGTGAACTGGTGTCCAAGATGTGAAACCGCAATCGCCGACGCCGAAGTTGAACACGAAACAAGAAACGCCGAGTTGCATCACATCAAGTTCGAGCTTGAAAACGGCGGCTTCCTCGAGATAGCTACAACACGGCCCGAGCTCATTCCAGCGTGTGTAACCGTGGCTGTGAACCCTGACGACGAACGCCACAAAAAGTACGTTGGCAAGAGGGTTAAGGTGCCAACGACGAACAGAGCGGTTGAAGTTGTGACTGATGGAATGGTCGACCCGATGTTCGGCACTGGCGCGGTGATGATCTGCACGTACGGGGACAAGGCTGATGTCAAGAGCGTTGCAGTGCATCATCTGCCTGCTATAGTGTGCGTAGACGAAAAGGGCAGAATGACTGAAAACGCCGGAAAATACGCTGGCATGCAGACTGAAGAGGCCAAGGAGGCCATTCTTAAAGACCTGCGGAATGATGGGCTGCTTGGAAAGACTGAAACTCTGAAGCAAGAGGTGAGCATCTGCTGGAGATGTAAGACTCCGATAGAAATCCTTGAGAGGGAACAGTGGTTCATGAAGACACGTGTCCTCACGGACAAGGTCGAAAAGAACGCTTTAGAGATCAAGTGGTATCCTGACTACATGAAGTATCGCCTGATCGACTGGGCGAAGTCGCTTGAGTGGGACTGGGTAATATCTCGGCAGAGGGTGTTCGCGACGCCGATACCCATCTGGTACTGCAAAAAATGTGGTGAAATAGTCCTTGCCGAACCTGAGTGGGTGCCGATAGACCCGCGGCTAGAAAGACCAAGAACTGCGAAGTGTCCGAAATGCGGCCACGGGGAGTTTAAGCCAGAGACAGATGTGCTGGACACTTGGTTTGACTCTTCGATAACGTGCGCAGTGCACGCTGGGTGGCCTGACAGGAAAGACTGGAGGAGACTTTTCCCAGCGGACATGCACCCTTCAGGCGTAGACATCATCCGTACGTGGGCCTACTATTTGATGGTCAGGCATTTGGCCCTGTTTGACGAAAAACCGTACAGGAGCTGCTTGATCAACGGCATGGTGCTGGGAACAGACGGCCGCGAGATGCACAAGTCTTTGGGCAATTATGTGTCGTCTGAAGAAGTTCTTGAGAAGTACGGAGCAGACGCGACGAGGCAGTGGGCCGCAGGGGGCGGCGCCACGGGTTCAGACATTCCGTTCCGATGGCCGGATGTAGAATATGGCTGGCGCTTCTTGATCAAACTGTGGAACGCATCGAGCTTTGTGAGCAACTTGTTGAAGGACTATGCGCCGAGTGAGAAGTCCAGAGGCAACCTTCAGCCCTTGGACAAGTGGATACTGGGCAAGGCTGAAAAGGTTACTGAAAAGGTGACTGAGGCTCTGGAGAACTGTCAGTTTAACACAGCTTTGGAAGAAACGCGCAATTTCACCTGGCACATCTTCTGCGACTGCTACTTAGAGGCTGTGAAGGATCGCCTTTACAGGCCCGATATCTACGGAGAAGACAAGAAGAGGGCGGCGCAGTACGCGTTACACGTTGTCTTGAACAGAATCCTGCATCTTCTGGCACCAATAACGCCTCACGTTACAGAAGAGATCTATTCCACTCTGTACGCGGAAGAGGAAAAGCAAGGAAGCATCCATCGTTCTTCCTGGCCACGAGTTGACAAAACGCGTTTTGATGAGGAAGCGGAAACGCGTGGAGACCTAATCATGGCAATCATCACAGAGGTTCGAAGGGAGAAAGCTGAAAAGCATCTGCCATTGAACGCGCCGATCAAGAAGCTGACGATCTACGCTGGAGAAAAAAGCTTTGGAGAAACAATTGCTGAAGGCAAGGAGGACATATCTGGTGCTTGCAAGGTCGTGGACATGAAGATTCTGCCAAACAAGGGTGAGGGTAGAGAGGCCAAACCGTTCAACATCAGCTTCATCGCAGATTATCAGTGACCTCTGGAAGCGGTGGACAGTGAAGAGAGTTGGGATAATAGGGTGCGGCGTAATCGGCACTGTAATCGCAAAAGCGGTTTATGAAGGGATTGTTAACTGTGACGAGCTCATTCTCTACGACTACAATCAGGAGAAGGCAGAGAACCTTCGAAAGTCTCTGCGTGTCGAAGTCGAGGTCGTCAGAAGCCTTGAAGAAATGCTTAGAGCCAAACCTGCAGTGATTGTGGAGGCAGCGTCACAGCAAGCGGTCAAAGAATACCTGCCGAGGATTCTAGCGGAGAACGTTGAACTCATAGTCATGAGCGTAGGTGCTCTTCTTGAAATGGACGTCAGAAGCTGTAAAATTCACGTGCCCTCAGGAGCTATAGGCGGCTTAGATGCAGTTTCCAGTGCAGTGCTCGCTGGGATTGACGAGGTCACCCTGACTACTAGAAAGAACCCTCAGACTCTTGACTTGAACAATGACGGAGAAATGATTGCTTACGATGGGTATGCTGAGGAGGCTGTCAGGCTTTTTCCAAGAGAGATGAACATCGCTGCAACCTTGGCTTTGGCTGTCAGGCCCAAAAAAGTGATGGTCAAAGTGATATCAGATCCTAAAGTGAATAGGAACATCCACGAGGTCAAAGTCGCCTGGAAATATGGCGATATGCTTTTGAGGTTTGAAAACGACCCGTATCCAGACAACCCTAAGACAAGTGCACTTGCAGCATGGTCCGCGATAAGGCTACTGAACGAAGTGCTGGAAAAAACATTTTAGCCTCACGGCCTTAACCTCGTGCCCACGTCTATCCAGAGTTTTTCGCCGATTTTTCTATAACCGATTTTTTCATAAACTCTGATTGCAGGATAATTGTCTGACCTCACAAACAAGGCCGCCGCCTCTGCTTGCCTTAACGCTTCTTCGGTAACTGCAGACGTGGCTAGGAGTGCGTACCCTTTGTTCCTGTGCTTGGGGTCAGTGTAGACTCCTCCTATCATCCAGACTTGGGGAAGTTGAATGAAGGAACCGGCATACGAGACCAGCATGCCTTTCTTGAAGATGCCGTAGATCGGCGTCTTCGTTACCCATTCAATGTACTTCTTCATCATTCTCTTGGGACGATCTGTCCTTTGGAGAAGTAGTTTAGCCAGCATAGCCGCATCCTCTTCGGTGAGCAATCGCTTCACAAGTTTTGAATTGTAAAAGCTTGCTTCGGGCTTTCTTATTAGCATCCAGCTTTCGATGTAGTCTTTTGCGTTAGGAAAATTTCTTTTTATGACTGGCAGAAGGTTTGGTGTCGTATGCATTATGAACTGGTTCTTGGGTGCATAGGCAATCAGCGTTTCAGCAGCATCTTCTTCGCATTCGAGTATTACGCTTGGAACGTCGGTGGCGGTGTAGATGAGGATGTATCCCATCACCCGGTTTTTTTTGAAGGCTGCGTAGGTTGTTGTGTGTTCAGGGTCGTATTGAACATCGTAGAAGGCGAAAACATGTTTGATGACGTCTGACTTTAAACACTCAACGAGGCGCTGTCTGTTTCCCTCATCGATCTTCTCAACTTTGAACATTAAACTCACAGTACAACAATGTTGACTATCATGTGCTAGTCCTTCAGTTTCTTGATTTCTTCTATGAGCTTGTCAATTTCTTCCTCTGTGTTGTAAAAATGTGGTGAGACCCTTATTCCATGGGCTCTAGCAGACACGACTATGCCTTTCTTATTCAGCCTATCCGTTACCTTCTGCGGTTTTCCAATCTTGAAGTTCACTATTCCTGACCGATACTGCCTTTCTTCAGGCGTTTGAAGTTCAAGCCCTAGATCCTTGACTGAATCTATCAGACGATCGGTAAGCTTGATGATTCTTCGTTTGATATTTTCAGTTCCGTAGTTCAGCAGCATCTTCATCGCTTCCGCCGCGCCCACAAGGCTTATCGTTGACGGCGAGCCCACTTCGAAACGACTTGCCGTCTTCGAGAGTTTCAGGCTCCAGATGTCCCAAAAATCTATCGTCTTAAATACCTCTGGCTTCACACTTGCCCAACCGACGTAAGGTGGTTCAAACTCTTCGATAAGTTCGTCCTTCACGTACAAGTAGGCTGCTCCTGACGGGCTCAGCAGCCACTTGTAGCAAGCGGCCATGAGGAAGTCAACATCATCAGTCTTGACGTTGATCGGCATGGTTCCAACAGATTGTATTGCGTCAACGATTAGGTAGGCTCCGTGTTCATGGGCCACTTCGCTTAGAACTCGTAGATTGTGGCGGAAGCCGTTGACGTATTCAACGTGGCTTATTGCAACAGCGACTGTCTTATCGTCAACAGCCTTTTCCATGTCGTCCAACGATACTTTTCCGTCCACGCTTTTAACGTAATGGACTTTTGCGCCGAGGTTCTTGCGGAGCCAAGGATAAACCACAGAAGGATACTCCAAGTCTGTCGTGACCATCTTCGAACCTGGTGGGTAGTGGAGGACGCTTGCGGCTATGTTCAGGCCTACCGAGGTGTTTTCGATCAGCGCTATTTCCTCAGACCTAGCGCCGATGAGCTTGGCGAAGTGGGGTTTCCCCCACCTGTCACAGTCGATCAAGCTTGTTCCAAACTTGGAGAATTCATCTGTGTACCTGTGAATCGCATCAGCGACTGGTTTGGGCAGTGGAGACTGCGCGGCATGATTCAAGAAGACTTTGCTCTCGGTGACTGGAAACTGTTCACGGATTTTCTGGGCATTATCCATACGAGCTTACATCCACTGCTATGTTGGCAAGCCTAGACTATTAGCTTCTGAGTATTAAAGCCTCAAGGTTCACGCGAAGCCGTTGCCAGCGTTTTTGGAGCCTATTGTAAGCCTGAAATCGAGAAGCCTTCGAAACACGCCCAGTTTTTTCTCAGGAGTCTCTTCAGCTCGTCGATAGTGTTTGCGACGATGCCCCGACAGTCAGGGGGCTCTTTCGGCGGAGCATAGGGCTCGGTGACAGTTATCTTCTCTATGCCTGCTACACCTGCAACGAGCGCGTACCAGCAGAGCGGCAGAACTTTCGGGTTGTATCCGCTTCCAGGCATCAACACAAGCTTTCCACTGCAGACTCTGTCAGCAGTCTCTCTGATCACCTTGGACAGTTCAAAAAAGCCGTTGACAGTCAACGCTAAGCCTCCGAGTGTGTCTGCAAAATGTGGGTCGCTTCCTCCGTTGGTGATGATGATCTCGGGCTTGAACTCCTCGGCTAACGGGACAAAAATCTCATTTAACGCGTAGAGATACGTGCTGTCGCCCGTTCCTGGTGGCAACGGTACGTTGACGTTGTAGCCTTCTCCTCTTCCTTCTCCGATCTGCCAGGTGAAGCCTGTTCCAGGATAGATCGTTCTCGGGTCTTGATGCAAAGATATGTAGAGCACTGTAGGGTCTTGGTAGTAAATGCTGCTTGTACCGTTTCCAAAGTGAACATCATGGTCTAGGATCAAAAACCGTCGAACACCGTGTTCAGCTCTCAAGTACTCGGTCAGGACTGCGACATCATTGAATAAGCAGAATCCTCCTCCGTAGTTTTTTCCAGCGTGATGATACCCCCCACCTATAGAAACTGCTCTTCTTGCTCTATTTTCAACAACTGCTTTGCCGCATTCAATTGCGTTGCCACAGACAATGAGTGCTGCTTCAAGAATCTCTGGAGAGACGGGTGTCTCAACATCGTATGCTTTGTCTTCTTTTGCGAGCCCAAAGATCAAGTCGACGTATTCCTCATCGTGAACCCTCAACAAGTCTTTTTGAGAGGCTGGCTCAGGTTGAACAAGAACGATTCCAGGATGGCTGAACAAGCCTTGTGCACGAAAGAATTCCATTGCGTTAACAAAGCGGTCGCCTCTGAACGGATGCCCTTCGCCCAGATCGTACTGTTTCATCTTTTCATGGAAACCGATGATGATCCTCTCAGCCAATTGCAGAACATCCTCAGCCCAGAATGAATGCAAACCAGTATAAAATCCTGCATGGCTCGTCTGGGCGCGTTTGAAAAGAAAAAGAGAGGAGAATAGTGGCCTTGTTAAGCTTCTGGTTTTTCTTCAGCCTTAGCCTTGACTTCTGGCGACCCGGCCTGTGTTGTACACACTACTGTTTGAACCACGGTTTCCTTGTTATGCTCAGCAGGGTCTTTTTCCTCTGTGGGGGGCGACTCCTCCAAGAATCTGACTTCTTGCTGAGTAGCTTCGCTTTCAAGCGAAAGCTCCTCAGGCTCTATGTCCATTGTCAATTCGCCACCCGCAAGCTCGTCTGCCGCTTCCTTGACTTCGTCTAGTTCTTGTTTCGTTGTTTCAAGTCCCACAGAAAGAAGGTCGTTCTCCCGCTGATAGACCTGGTCATCTATCTCGCCTGTCACGTGTCCAATCTCAAAGTTTGCTAGAAGAACCTCCAGAGTTTTCACCTGCCCTTCGAGTTCAACTACTTTAGCAGCCATCTTTTCCAACAATGCCTTTTCTTCCTTCTCGACTTCTGCGAGCGCATCTTCTATCTCTCGATTGAACACGTCGAAAGTGGACTGCGAAATTCTGCCCTTTCTCAGCAAATTGTCCAAAGCTTGTTTCTTTTTCCTCGCCACTTCGTATTCTTCGCTTAATCTCTTAAAAGAATGCTTCCACGAAATCAATTTTTGCACCGTGCAACTTTCTCGCTTTGAAGTGACAAATAACCTTTGTTAATATGCAGATATATCGCGGACTGTTAAGATTGGCTTCTTTCGCCATTTGTTAGAAAGATTGAGGTCTAAAAACGCGATGTCTGAATTGTGTTATTTAGCTTTGAAAAGAGCAATATGTACAGGCGTTGAACGAGGCCTTGGTCACCTTCCCTTTGAAAGGAATGAACCTAATAGAAACACTAAAGAACACCTTCCCCGCCTCTCTAGAAGCGAAAGATCAGCCCAGAATGGGCCCGTAGCTCAGTAAGGACAGAGCACCGGGCTTTTAAGCAAAAAGCTTTGCATGGAAACCCGGGGGTCCCGGGTTCAATTCCCGGCGGGCCCGCTTGCATTCGAGTACGGAACCAGCGATAGTCTATGGAAGAAATCAATCGTAAAACTGTAACTAATCATCGAGAACTCGTTCTTGTCGAGACTAGACCTTATGTTTTCTGTGTTGCTGTCTTTGACAATCTTCTTCATAGGTCTAATGCTTAGCAATACGGTGCCAAGAAGTGGACTGATATCGTTTTTTGGGTGAGTATTCTCACTGTTCTTGTTTAGGTGTTTGCGCCATGGTTCAATTTGATGATTACTTGGTTGTCTGAGATCTTGGCAACGTATTCCCAGCCCTTTGCTAAGTAATCGTTCTATCTCCCGTCGTTAATCATCTGATAATGGACTTCCTCACCATGACTCAAAGTTTGCGGTCGACCGCAAATTATTTCAATTCTAAACGCTGAATCACATTATAGTGTATTGTGTTATGGTAACAACAACAAAAATTGAAGCTGGGCAAACTCTCCGAAGGCAAACGAAGGGGGAAAGCAGCCTGCCACGATCTGATCCGCCTCTCCGGATCGACTCAACCATCCAACTTGCTTGGGGGTTGACCCTGAATTTCTCCCATGAAACGACGGAAGACACTGTCGGCAAGGTTTTCCTGGACTGGCTCAAAACTCTTCGCGACGCCTATAGTAACGACCATGATACTCAGGTCTACATCGACAATCTTTCCGCTGCCCTCAGTTCATATCTCAGAACCTCGGGCTTCGAAAGAAACGTGTATGTGAGCTACCTTGATACCTATAAGAATCTGCGCGAAGTGAAGATCAAGAACATTAACGATGTAGCTGATCTGGCCTCAGTTTCTTCGGGCAGCTTCCTTGCAAAGCTGGGTACATTTCTCGGCTTCGGCTCGCTGGCTCAAATCATAGGTGCCATAACCAACGTCGCTTCACCGACGCAGGGTTTGCCATTCAGCCTAAACGCGGTCCTTTTCGGAGGACTCCTGGGGCTAGGAGCAACTGTACTCGTGGTCAAGGCAGTGAGAGGGAGGTTAATTCAGAGAATTGAGAACGAGAGTTTCAAGGAGCAGCTGCTCCTTTGGAAGAATAAGGCTAAGCCGCGCTTCATAGAAGACCTGTTCAATCTCCACGAGCGGCTCCGACCCCTTGTCGCGAAGTTCTATCCGAATTACACTGAAGACATACTTACGATGAGCAAGGGGGAGTTAGAGGCATACCTTGACGTCATATTACCTGACACCGATCTCTACAAGATTGCGAAGAAGCGAGAGGGCTTGCTCAGACCGCTAGTCACCATGGAATGAACGGGCACCTAAACCACAGGAAGTTCAAGTCTCGGGATATCCCACACCCAATTGAGGTCAGATTAACATTCCAAACAGTAACTCCAAAGCTGGGCGGAGAACACAGTTCCGAACCGATATCAGCACGAATCCGGGCGGGCCTGAACCTCTAATTCAATATCAGCCCAGATATTTGGTCGGTAATCCCACCCTCCGCACCATCTACGAGCCATCAGTTTCGCTCAATTCTCGTTTCAAGCGTAGGGCGGTAGAAAAACGAATTCAAATACTGGGCATGTTTTGATTTTCGCGCGCGCGAGACTTTCTGAGAAATAGATTATGCATCGGCATGAAAAACTTATGGAAGGAGGGAAGATCATATAATGGTTAAGAGGTCTTTAATATCCGTCAATTCGTAATCTGCGGTTCCAATCTCTTTCGCTCCTTGTCCATACTTAGAGAGAGCGGTTCTGAGCCCAAGTTTCTTTGCTGGAATCAAGTCTCTTTCAATTGAATCGCCGACCATTAGAATTTCAGACTTCATTATGCCTGGGACTCTGCTCATGAGCGTTTCTAAGGCCAACTTCAATGGTAAACCTGTTTGCTTCTTGCTGCCTGTATCTTCGAACGCTATGACAGTTTGGAAATATGGTTCAATTCCCATGATCAACAATCTCTGAAATGCCTTCGTCTTCGGAGCGTCAGTAACAATATTCAAAATTACTCCTTTCTTTCGCAATTTCTGGAGAACGAATTTCACGTTAGGATAGGGTTTCACGAAATTGTTTTTCGCCTTAAGGTAATTGTTAATGGCGGCAGCTAATATCTTGTGGTCAAACTGACCTGTGCATTTCAGAAATTCTGTAAACGCTTGATCCGACTCTAATCCAATCGAAAAATATGTTTTCATTAGCTGCGAATAAGCTTCCATTTCAGTCATTTTCAATCCAGCGGCTATCATTGCTCGCACTGCGGCTCGGCATGCTTCCTCCTTCATCAGCATAAAGTCGCTTAAAGTATTGTCTAAGTCGAACAGTATTGCTCTGATTTTCTGCATTTCAACAAATAGTGATGGCTCTAGCTAAATTAACGTTTCATAATTGTTCGAGTTTTTCCGGTGCACCTTGCCTTTACGCATAATTATTTAAATTATGAGCAACAAAAATCATACCGCGCTTTGACATGACCCTTGACGAAATAGCACAAATAAAGCTCTTGAACTGCTTCTGCAAGTCTGAGAAGGTTCGTGCTTGAATGAATAGGATACGTAGAATCTTTTCTCCTAATTGGATGCTTCGGTGAAGTAAAGATTACTCAGTAGGAATCTTCTTCAGAAGTCGACATCGGACCATCAAAGAATACCCGTTATACCACCCGAGACAAGGATTTTCGTAAAGGAACCTTTACAAACAGGCCTTCTACCAAAGTCAACGCACCAATCCATGGACCTCGGAACGTACCGAAAGCGCCAATTTATCGTGACGACATGCGCTTCTGTCGCAAGACAAGTCTAATAGGCCATCATATTTGGATCCAAATATCCATGGTACATTGAAACCTAGGAGGGGTACCCACCACCATCCCACCTTCACACTCATACAAGAAAGACTCATCACCATCGCAGACAAACACGGCCTTGACATGCAAAACGTCAGGTTCCAACTGATCCTCAAACTCAAAGCCCTCGTCGAACTCGCAAAAAAAGCCATAGACACTCACCCCGCGAAAGAAGAAACCAAACAAAACCGGACCCGCCTCGCCGCACACGTAGGCCAAGTCACAAACGGAACAGGCAAAACCATCATCGCTGAAGCCATCTCAAGGAATACCAAGCGAATGGCTGTCGAATATTAATCGACAAAGTGCGCGAACGAGAAGCAGATGGGAACTGTCGCTGTCATCCGTTCGTCGCATAGGAATACTGGTATAGAAGATTACTCCATAAGGATTTATTTATAGAGAGAACTCATAAGGATGTGGATAGGGAGAAGTAGAAGTAGGCTCAGAACAAGGAGGTGAGCGTATGGAGATTTCGATAAACGCAAAGCAGATAATCGCTGTGGTCTGGACAATAATCGCTTTCGTGATATCGCTAATAATAGTACTCGCACTGGGCTATCCCACGTCTGGTACGTACAATGTCTTCGGTGGCCCATGGCAGTACTTGGTGGCATTGTTCTTCGGCCTCTTCTTGGTAATAACCGTTCCAGTCTACTTGCTCATAGCCCTTTGGCACATAGTTTCCAAGTGGGACACTACGTAGTTCGGAGAACTGCCAATGTGCAAGCGGTGTGTAAAACATGTCGCACAGAAGAGGGTTCTCTCTTCAAGATTTCACGACAAATTGACCGAAGATTCGCACATATTTCTCCGCTTCTCGGTTTCCCAGATCTAATCTGCTGACCAGTGATTCGTCTAATTGAGATTATGAATGCCTGTTTGTTTGTTCCTATTCTGGGCAAAACTCTTAAAATTAGGGAAAACTATCATTGTATAATAGGTCAGACACGGACTTATGCGTTTTCTGCGGACCCTGTCCGGACCGAAGATAAGGAACATCATATTAAGCCCTACGATCACTGCTAATGCAAGTATTGCCGAGCGAACCAGCCAGTCAGGCCTTGGCAAATGTGGTGGAGTACCGAGTTTTGACTCCTACTAATCCGTTGACACAAGAATCGTCCAAAGGCGTGCTTCGGCTGTGTGACATTTCTAAGAAACAATATGCTCACGATCGGCTACTGAAGGACTACTACATAACAGATAAATGAAACCTCTGACCTACAAAAGCCGGGGATGGAATTTGAGCCTTGACGAAATTGAGGCCTTCGCTAGTTCTTTGAAGAGCTGTCCAAAATGTGGTTCAGAGGAAGGATTTTGGCTCGCTGCAAACCGAGAAAGGAGTTATGTCCAATGCAAGCAATGCGGCGCCATTTTGGAGTTTTGCGAGGTTCTATCACATCCAGAAAAGGCCAAAGGCTCAAAAAGCGCCTTCAGAAGACTAAAGCTGTAGCGTGAGAACTGAACATTTTGCTTTTCTCTTCTCGAACCTGATGGTTCACACAAAACCCAATGCAAATTCGAGTTCTAAATGATAACAGGCTTGAATGGACTGGTTCTCGAGATGCTTTGGACCTCGAGCAAACGGAAAATTAAAGTCGCCTTCTCCTTCTCTTCCTCTCAGGTCAAAAGTTAACACTGTGGATCTTCATTAAAACGTTTGCTGCACCGTTCAACATATGTCACTTTTCTACGTATATCCTCTTTCCACATCATTTCGGACAGTGCAATCTTCCTTCTTAGCCCGCGCAACTAGCAAGATTTCTCCAGTTTCAGGAAGCGGTCATCGCGAAAACTGTTCATGGCCCTCTCCTATTCTCATTTTCAAAAATGGCTCCGCGTACCATACGGATCGTTGCCAGAAAGTTTTTAGGCCCGCTCTTCGCTAGACTAGCTGAGAATCCTATCGGTGGGCATGGCCATCAAAAGAGGCGTTATTTTTGATATCAAAAAATTCGCCATTGATGACGGACCTGGGATACGCACAACCATATTCTTCAAGGGTTGTCTTCTGCGTTGCTGGTGGTGCCACAACCCTGAGGGTCAGCTGTCGACACCGGAATTGATGTACAGAAGAACTAGGTGTGACAGCTGTGCCGAGTGTGTGAAGATCTGTCCGGAAGAGGCAATTTTATGTCCTTTCAGGAGAATATCCATTAACAGGAATCGCTGCAATTTGTGCGGAAAGTGCTGCCAGGTATGTCCAACAGGGGCCCTTGCGATTACTGGAAAGCAAGTGACCTTAAAAGAGGTCTTGAGAGAGATTGACAAGGACTCGATTTTCTACGATGAGTCAGAAGGCGGTGTGACTTTTTCTGGAGGAGAACCCCTCTTGCAGCTCGATTTTCTAAGCGCTCTCCTTAAGGAGTGTAAAGACTGGAACATTCGCACCGCAGTCAATACTTGTGGCTATGCCTCGCATGACGCCATCGCCAAAATCAGCGATAAGGTAGACCTTTTCCTGTATGACATCAAGACTATGGATGAGAAAAAGCATATAAAATATACTGGCGTGTCAAACAAGCCAATTCTCGAAAATCTCAAGAGATTAGCAGAAAATGGAAGCAACATTCAGGTTCGTTTTCCCATCATTCCAGGAATCAATGATGACAAGGACAATGTCACCGAGACAGCTGAATTTGTGGCTTCGTGCAGAATAAAGAACATAAGTCTTCTTCCTTACCACCGAGCGGGAATCGAGAAGTACAAGGGCCTAAGCAGGGTCTACAAGGTGAAAAAGATCAAAACTCCATCGGACCAAGACCTGAATCTAATCGAAGAAGAACTTGAGGCTTTTGGGTTGAAAGTGAGAATAGGGGGAGGATAGCATGAATGAAAGGGTTAGGAAACTGAGGGAACAGAGCATTAAGACGAAGCCGTATATCACAGCTGAAAGAGCGGTTCTGATAACAAGGTTTTATGAGGGAGATGTTGCTAGCCATGTGTCCGAGCCGGTGCGAAGGGCACTTGCGTTCAAGCATGTGCTTGAAAACAAGAAAATCTATGTCGGTGAACGGGAGCTGATTGTCGGTGAGAGAGGGCCGGCTCCTAAGGCAGTTCCAACATACCCCGAAATATGTTGCCATAGCCTTGAAGACCTCGAAATCCTGAGCACTAGAAAGAAGATGTCATACGCAGTCAATGGGGAAACAAAGAGAACATACAAGGAAAAGATCATTCCCTTCTGGAAAGGTAGGTCAATAAGAGAGAAAATATTCAGTGAGATGTCTCAAGAATGGAAGACCGCTTATCAAGCAGGGGTGTTCACTGAATTTTTGGAGCAGAGAGCTCCGGGGCATACTGCTCTAGACAACAAGATTTACGGAAAAGGATTGGTCGATTTCAAGAAAGACATCGCAAGGAGCATGCAAAGCCTCGATTTCTTGAATGATCCGAGAGCACACGAAAAGATGGAAGAACTCAGAGCGATGGACATTGTGGCAGACGCTCTCATTTGCTACGGAGCGAGATACGCTGAAAAGGCGAGAGAACTACGGAAGAAGGAAAAGAACCATGTGAGAAGAAAGGAACTGAAGAAGATAGCTGATGTGTGCACTCGTGTGCCAGCTCACGCGCCGCGAGACTTCTGGGAAGCCTTGCAGCACTACTGGTTCATTCATCTGGGAGTAATAACAGAAGTCAACCCTTGGGATGCGTTCAACCCTGGCAGGCTCGACCAACATCTCTACTCCTTCTACAAGAAGGATCTTGACGACCGAACTTTGACGAAGGAAAATGCAAAAGAACTCCTGCAGCTGCTTTGGATAAAGTTCAACAACCAGCCAGCTCCGCCGAAGGTAGGAGTCACGGCAGAAGAAAGCAACACGTACAATGATTTCGCACTGATAAACACGGGCGGAGTCAAGGCTGACGGTTCTGACGGAGTGAACGAACTTTCCTACATGATACTTGATGTCATAGACGAAATGAGGATCCCTCAGCCTAGTTCGATGGTCCAGATTAGCAAAAAGACTCCTGACAGTTTCTTGAAAAGAGCATTGAGAATCATAAGAACAGGCTTTGGACAACCATCAGTGTTCAACACTGATGTCATAATTCAAGAGCTTCTGAGGCAGGGAAAAAGAATCGAAGATGCGAGAAACGGAGGCGCAAGCGGGTGCGTGGAGACAGGAGCGTTTGGCAAAGAGTGCTACATTCTCACGGGGTATTTCAACTTGGTCAAAGTGCTCGAGACCGCTTTGAACAACGGTCTGGACCCGAGAACAGGTCTGAAGATTGGACTGGAAACAGGCGACCCTACCAAGTTCGGCTCTTTTGAGGAAGTTTTCGATGCGTTCAAGAGGCAACTCAACTACTTTGTCAATCTCAAAATTAAGGGAAACAACATAATAGAAAGATTGTACGCCGAACGCCTACCTGTGCCTTTCTTGTCCCTCCTCATAGACGATTGCATAGCGAAAGGCAAAGACTACAACGATGGAGGAGCTCGATACAATACAAACTACATTCAAGGCGTGGGACTCGGCACTATAACTGACTCGTTGACAGCAATCAGCTATCAGGTTTTTGACAAGAAACAGATCACCATGAGAGAGTTGCTCAAAGCCCTGAAAGCGGACTTCAACGGGTACGAAACTCTCCGTCAGATACTCCTGAACAAAACGCCAAAATATGGAAACGATGACGATTATGCAGACAATGTGATGAAAGCCGTTTTTGAAGCCTACTACGAGGCAATAGAAGGAAGACCCAGCACGAAAGGCGGCAATTACAGAATAAACTTGTTGCCGACGACGGTACACGTCTATTTCGGAAGGGTCACAGGGGCTACGGCTGACGGGAGAAAAGCGTTGGAACCCCTGTCTGAGGGAGTGTCGCCGGTCCAAGGAGCGGATAAAAAAGGCCCCACAGCGGTGATAAAATCCGTCTCCAAAATAGACCATGCCAGGACAGGCGGAACCCTGCTTAACCAAAAATTTGCCCCCGAACTCTTGGCCGATGAAGAAGGACTAGACAAGCTAGCGCATCTCATTCGCACGTATTTCAAACTTGACGGGCATCATATTCAATTCAACGTGGTGGATGCTGAGACGTTGCGTGATGCACAGAAAAATCCCGAAAAATACGGAGATCTCTTGGTAAGAGTTGCAGGATATAGTGATTACTTTGTTAATCTCAGTGTAGAACTGCAGAACGAAATAATCAAGAGGACTGAACACAAATCCTTCTGAAAGAATCCCGCTAAATCCCAATCGAACAACAATCTCAACCCTTACGTTTGTCTCCAGCAAGAAATCAATCGAATCCATAGCGCGCGCGCTTTGACAAGGATATCCTCTCCAATTGAGATTTGATGACCGCCTTCTCCTGTTCTCCTTCTCAGGTTAGGAACTAATAGGCACGATCTGTATTAAGACACTTGTTACCTTTCGAGGTCTATGTCGAGTTTCGAAGTATGCTCAGAATTTAGGAACAAGCATGCGCCCTACGATTTTAGCTCAAAAAGGCACTTGATCATTCTTGAGAGGGTTAAACGACAGGTGACATGGCTGCGGGAATCCTATCTTAGCTACGAAACACATAAATTCGTTCTGACCACTCTAGAAATTCGGTCGGGGAACGGGCGGTAGCTCAGCCTGGCAGAGCTTCCGAGTCAGCGCAGAACTGACAGAGCCCTAGCTGACGGAGATGCTGTAGACGCCCACCCACGGTGGGTATCACCCAGCCTACCAGGCTAACACGCAGAAACCGGATTGTCGCAGGTTCAAATCCTGCCCGCCCGACCAAGTGTATTCTCATCTCCTCGATTAGGAGAATTTTGATGCAAAATTGGAGTTTCGTTTCTTCTAAGTGACCCGACGCTTCGGACAGAAGTGCGCAGACTATTTGATCTTGAGAGGTCTGCAATAGAACTGGTTGAAGCCCGCAAGCAGAGAGGAACCGCTCTTGAGGCCCGTGTAGCATTGTTCTTCGATGGTTAAATCATCGATCATGCGGTGTTTCTGGTAGGATTCTTGACTGTTCCATCCCATGAATCCGACGAACTCAGCGGGGTTGTAGTAATTGTAGAAAGTGCGGCAGAATCTCAGTCCTCCAACCGAACGCAGATCCTTTAACAGTTCATGTACCATTTTGTTCCAGGGGTCCAGTTTTTTCATGGCCACTAGACCATGGCAAATTACAACCATTTCAGGCGGGTTTTCCCCAGGCGATGCGTAGGAGACTTCACCAATTTCCCTGCAAAAGATTTCAAAGTACAGTCCTGGCTGAAAGTAGGCTGCGCCAATCCTATCGTCTCTTCTCACCTTCATGATGCTTTGAGCAGCATCGTTGTGAGCTTTCTCCCCTGTCCACTTGGTGTTACTCCAAATAATGTGCGGCTGCTGGATGCACTGGTAAAAATCTCTCTCCAGCACGCCTATTTCTCGAGTGAACCTCTTCTCGGCTTCACGAAAACCATTGACCTGCTTTTCAAGTTCACCCTCGGGCACAATCGCAGTGCAGATAGTAAACATGGGCATACCTTTCCCACCGACATTTTTCAGTATTAGCGATTCATGCAAGATAAAAACTTGGCGCTTTTCCTCTTTGAAGATGCAAAGAATTCAAATTCTTGTAAGAGTCTCTTCTGCCCATCTATGATGCTTTCGTCAGAAAAACTGGTGAGCGCTGCCAGTCACTCTATGTCGTTTTGGATGAGGCCTTTCATGATTTTGGAAGACTACGACCGAAACATCTTGTCTTCCAGTCTCATGAAGACCAAGTGCTTTCACTTGCGACGCTGGCCTGGTTCACAGGCTAATTCTTATATTACTTTCTGCGTGATTACGTTTGCGAAAGCTTGGAACAGGGTTGTCAGATGGCATCTAATGGTTCTAGAAGAGTTGGGTTGATAAAGCCTTCAGCAATCCGCAGAATGCTCGAGCTTTCAGCGAGAGTCAAGAACGCGATTCATCTGGAGCAGGGTGAACCGGATTTCGTAACTCCACGGCATATATTGAATGCGGCTTTTCAGGCGGCCAAGAAGGGTTTCACGCATTACACAGAAATCGACGGAACAATGGAGCTGCGTGAAGCCATAGCTGAAAAGCTCGCGAGAGAGAACGGTATCGACGTTGACCCTCAAACAGAGGTCACAGTGACTTCAGGTTCTCAAGAAGCCATGTTCATCGCTGCCCTCGGTTTTCTAAACCCTGGTGATGAAGCCCTAATCCTCGACCCCTACTATCCAGCGTATTTTGAGGACACTCTCTTAGCAGAAGCCCTGCCCGTTTCCGTGCAGCTTAACAAAAAGAAAGACTATGCAATAGACGTTGGACTCTTGGAAAACCAACTGACAAAGAAAACTAGGATGATTTGGATGTGCAATCCTTCGAACCCAACGGGGCACGTGTTCTTAAGACAGGACCTCGAAATCATAGCTGAATTCGCCAAACAGCATGATTTGATCGTCTTCTCTGACGAAATATACGAGAAAATCATCTACGATGGTGCGAAACACATCAGCATAGGCTCGTTGCCAGGCATGGAGAACAGAACGATAACGGTGAATGGTTTTTCAAAAGCATACGCTATGACAGGCTGGCGAATCGGATACGTGGCGGCTGAAAAGAGACTGTCTGCCACCATGCGCAAACTGCACTACTACGCAACGCTGTGTCCAAACGCACTCTCGCAAAAGGCAGCCTTTGCTGCACTAACAGGCCCTCAAGACTGCGTTCAAAGAATGGTTGAAGAGTACGACAGAAGAAGAAGATGCGTGCTCAATGAACTCGGCAAAGTCAAGGCTGTATCGTGCACTCGGCCGAAAGGGGCATTCTATGTTTTTCCAGACTTTTCAAGCTTCGAAGAGTCTGATGAGGCGCTCGCCTCGTATCTGTTGAAGGACGCTGGGGTAGCGACTGCACCGGGTTCGGGTTTCGGGAAAGCAGGAGAGGGTCATCTGAGAATATCCTACTCAGTCTGCTATGAGCAAGCCAAAGAGGGAATAAAAAGCATCAGAGAAAGCTTAGAACGCAAAGTGTGACCTGCACACGCTTACTGGGTTGGTTGAAAAGCATGCGTCAGACGATGAGACCGAGAGATACGACGTGCGCTTATTAGTAGAAAAGTCTATTTCGTATTGTCATGTCATCGGCCGACGTTGCGGTAAAAGTGTTTCGTGAACTGGAAAGCGAAGACCTTCGGGTGCTACAGGCCATAGAGACTGCGATGAGTCAACACGAGTTCGCGCCGAAAGAGCAGATCGCAAAGTTCACCGGGTATGACTTGGCCCGAGACACAGATTTCAGGCTAACTCGAGTCCACAAGCTTGGCCTAATCTATCAGAAGCGCGGCGCCTACGTCGGCTACACTTTGAATTACGCAGGATACGATTGTTTAGCGATAAACGCCTTGGTTAAAGCCGGAGTGCTTGAGGCGTTCGGCAAGTCGTTGGGCGTGGGCAAAGAAGCCGATGTCTATGACGCTTTGGACCCTAAAGGCAAGCGAATCGCCGTCAAGTTCCACAGACTGGGAAGGATCAGTTTTCGACAGACAACCCGCAAAAGAAGCTACACGACCGAGCGCAGTGCAGGATGGCTTTATGAGTCACGACTCGCAGCGGAAAGGGAATTTCAAGCTCTTAGGCTTCTCTTTCCCTGCGGAGTAGCTGTGCCAGAGCCGTTGAATCAAAGCCGTCACGTCGTAGTCATGGGGATGATTGAGGGTGCAGAACTCGCAAATTGGAAAAGGTTGGCTAGGCCCGATAGAATTCTTCGAGAAATTCTGCGCAATGTTCGGAAAGCCTTCTTGAAGGCAGACGTCATTCATGCTGACCTGAGCGAGTACAACATCATCCTGAAACCCGATAAGCACATCTTGATAATTGATTGGCCACAGTACGTTAAGAGGGATCACCCGAACGCCGAAGAGTTGCTCAAACGCGACATCCAGAACGTTCTGCAGTATTTTGAACGCAAGCATCGGCTAATCGTGAAAATTCAAGAATGCCTGAATTATGTTACTGGAGAGAGCAGGACTATCATCTTGTAGGAACGTCAAGCATTATGTAGAGAACATTGTTGCCGCGCAGCAGGACGCTTCCATAGTTCGTAATCAGCTGGTCGTCCTTGGACTCGGTGGCCCCTTCCAACAGAATGTTCATGTGACCGTCGCACTTGATCATCTTGCCCTTGTATTCGCCGCCGTTCTTCAGCACGACTGCGATTCCTGCGTTCAGCTGCTTGATGAGGACGTTTAGGGGTTTCTTGCTGGGTTCCATTTGAGCACCTTGGATTCTGAACGTAATCACACAATAGCTCAAGTCATCACGTATAAAAGCCTTATGAAAGGCAACCTCGCAACCTCAAGACGCGAAACTGTTTCGAGCAGCGTTGAAGTGCTGCTGCATAAATCAGAAGTAACCCTCACGTGCCATCGACCTTTTCAATGTCCATTCGCGATCGCAAGCCACAAGAAAATCCGGTTCTCTGTAGAATAAAGACTTAAGTGACTTTCCACATGGTAGGAAATGATTGAAAATGAAGATAGTTGTCCTAGACCATGTCTACTTGGAAGAGAAGCATGTCAAAAGATTGCGATCGCTCGGCGACTTGGAAGTTTTTGAAGACCCGCCTAAGACTAGTGAAGAATTGAAGGAGAGAATAAGAGAGGCAGAGGTGGTCATAGTTGGGTGGAGCAACCTGACCAGAAGTGTCATGGATTCGGCTGAGAGACTGCAAATGATTTCGATATGGGCCACGACTTGCCACTACGCTGACCTTGAAGCGGCAAGAGAAAGAGGAATCGTGGTGACTCATGTTCCAGGCTACGCTACGGAAGCCGTCGCGGAGTACACCTTCGCTTTGCTGTTGGCGGCGGTCAGAAGACTGACGCTAGCCAATAAGCATGTCAGAGAGGGAGAATTCGACTGGAGACCCTTTGCTGGCAGCGAATTAGCCGGGAAGACTCTCGGAGTGGTCGGCACGGGAGCTATTGGTTGCCGAGTGGCTGAGATAGGCCGCGTTTTCGGAATGCACGTGCTGGGCTTTGACAAGTATCCTAATCTCAAGAGAGCAGAAGCGGTTGGGATGAGCTATGCTGATCTGAAGACGTTGCTGAGGGAAAGCGATGTGGTAACGTTGCACGTTACGTTGACGTCGGAGACGGAGAAGTTATTGGGAAAGAGGGAGATCGCAGCCATGAAAGACGGAGCGGTGATTATTAACACGTCCCAGGGGAGGGTGATAGATCAGGAGGCTCTGGTTGAAGCGTTGAGGTCAGGAAAACTATCCTACGCAGGATTGGACGTTTTTGAGGATGAACCGCCGGCAAAGAACAATCCTCTGTTCAAGCTCGGCAACACTGTGCTTTCTCCCCACATCGGGTTCAACACTGTCGAAGCAGAGGCAAGATGCACGGACATCTGTGTCGACAACGTTGCAAAGTTTCTTGACGGAAAACCGCAAAACCTTTGCTAAGAGGGCATGACCTTGTTTGAAGGTGAATTAGCATGCATCTGACCAAGGAAGAAGAGCGAATGCTCAAGGGAGAATGCGGCGCAGGAACGCAGAAAGCGATGGAACTACTCTTGGCAATAGGAGACGCGTATGACGCTGAAAAAATGATTCCTGTGAGTCGCGCGCACGCTGCTTCAAGCGGCCAAGAGGGAGACTTGTACTTCGTGGAGCTCTTAGCCGATGGAGGCGCAAGATGCACGGTGCCCACCACCACAAACCCGGTCTATGACATAGGGTATTTTCACAGCCTTTTTGGCAACATTCCGAGAGACGAGGCTGAAGTAGCTCGGAGAGTTATGGAAGCCTACAAGCGCGTCGGCGCCATGCTTACATGGAGCTGCGTGCCCTACATGTCAGAAAACATACCGTTGTACGGTGAGACTGTCGCCTTTTCCGAATCAAGCGCCACGCCGTACGTGAATTCCGTCATCGGCGCAAAGACGAATCGCGAAGCGGCTCAGAGTGCGCTGGCCGCGGGAGTCATCGGCAAGACTCCTGAGTACGGGCTGCACCTCAAGGAGAATCGAAGAGGCACGGTTCTCGTCGATGTTGAGGCTTCCTTGAAGGACGAGTTTGATTATAGTCTCTTGGGCTATTACGTTGGTAAGGTTGTGGGTTATGGAATCCCAGTGCTGATTGGAATAGCTAGACGTCCGAGTACGGAGGAGCTGATAAACTTCTGTGCGATGTCCAACACGTCCGGTGCCGTAACTATGTTTTATATGCCTGGGCACACGGTCGGGGCCTCAACGGTGCATGAAGCGTTTCAAGACGATGTTCCAGAGGAGAAGATCACTGTTACAGATAGTGAGCTGAAGGAGGTTAGTGAAGAACTTCAAACGGCGGCGAGTGGAAGAATTGATTTCGTTCAGCTTGGATGCCCACACTATACGCTCAGGCAGGTTGGAGAGGTCGCAGGGCTTTTGAGTGGAAAAAGGGTGCATAGGGACGTTTCTTTCTGGGTTTGCACATCGGCGACGACGAAACTGCTGGCCGACAAGGTCGGCTACACACGCGTGATAGAGGAGGCAGGTGGACATATCGTGGCAGACACGTGCATAGACGAACCGTGCTGGGTTGCGTACAAAGACAAAGTGGGCATGACGGACTCGCCTAAGTGCGCCTACTATCGTCGATTCAGGGATGTCACGGTGACGAGACTTCGCGACTGCGTAGAGGCTGCGGTCGAGGGAAGGAGATGAGAAGCTTGGAGATCTCGTTGAAGTGTCACAAGATCATAGGAGGATACGGAGAGGGCGAAGCTCTGGTGTCTCATGAGCCGATCTGCTTCTACCTCACGGACCCTAAGACGGGGTTCGTCAGGGAGAAAACGCATGAACTGGCTGGAAAGAACATTGCGAACAAGGTGCTCGTATTTCCATCAGGAAAGGCCAGTTCAGTGGTTCAGATAGACGGCTTGTTCAAGCTGGCGTCACACGGCCTTGCTCCGAGGGCGATGATAGTCAAGGATGTTGAAACGGTTCTCATCGTAAGCGCGTTCATAGCAAAAGTGCCTCTTGTAGACAGGTTGGAAAGAGACCCGTTCGACACTATACGCAATGGCGACTTTGTCAGGGTGGACGCGGACAAAGGAATGGTCACGGTAGTAAGCCAGAGAGGTTAACATCTTCTGTTTCGCGTTCTGACTCGTCTAGCGGGCGCGTTTTCAGCGCGCATCCGACATGCTTTCCATCGCATCCGCAACTATCAGATAGAAGGCTGCTAGTCCTTTCCATTTTCCCCATCTCTCGGCGACTTTGCGAGCTTCTATGCCTGAGATTTTCTCATCACCGCAATAGTGGTGGGAAATGATTCTTCTCAAACCCAAATCATCAGCAGGAATAACATCAAGCTCGTGCATCCCCCTAGCTATCGTGAGCTCAGCGGTCCAGAGTCCTATCCCCCTTATCCTGTCGAGTTCACTGATGACCCTTTGGACATCGTCATAACGTTTGAAACCCTCCAAGTCCAGCTTTCCATCGACAACCATTCTGGAAACCTCAGTGATGTATTCCGCTTTCTTCGTGGACAAGCCGCATCTGCGCAGCTGTTCAAGTCTCGCGGAAGCCAATTCCTGTGGCACTGGATAAGCATAGTACACCTCGCCATCCAGTCTGAGAGCCTTGCCAAAGGTTTTAATCAGTTTTCTCTCTAGAGCATGTGCCACGGTCAGTGAGATCTGTTGTTCAGTGATCGAGTCGATTAGAGCTTCGAAGACAGTGGGGGTTGTAGGGATTTTCAGCCCTCTCAACCTGTGAATGATGTTCGTAAGGATTTTGTCTTTCTTGGCGTATTCATAGAAGGGTTTAAGGTCCAAATCAAGGTTCAGCATGGCACTCACTGTTTGTTTGGCGTTTTCTTTGTCTGCCTCGGATATCTCGTGATCCGATCTTAATTCAACTGATATTTTCGAGTCGTCTACGGTTCCTAAGGCTTTCACGGTGACAAGAATCAGCTTATCATCGACTCGGATTACTTGCCAGAATTTTCCGTCTTGACCCTTGCGGATACTTCTGTCACCATTGGAAAAGATCATGACACTCAGGTTGAAATCAAAGGGCGGCACGCACGTCAGGATCAGCGTTCCGGTGTGGGTCAACAAGGTTCCCCTGCACAGTTCTGCCTATTCTTTTCATGCTCATCCTAAAAAGACTTGGCGGACGCATCGAAAAATGCATAAGGCAAAAATCAGAGACTAACTAAGCTAGTTAATTATGAGGCCTGATTACCGAATAGTGTTTCTTGGGACCGGCGGCGGCCGATTTGTGACGATGACTCAAAGGCGACGCACCGCTGGGATTCGGATCATAGGTGAAGGACTGAATTTACACTTGGACCCCGGTCCCGGCGCGCTCGTGCATTCGATAGAAGAAGGGTTTAACCCTCAGCGTGTCAACGCTGTGCTTGTTTCACATTGTCATCCAGACCATTACACCGATGCGGAGATGCTTGTTGAGGCCATGACGAGGGGCATGACCAGAAGACGGGGCTTGCTTGCTGCGCCTAAGAGTGTTTTGGAAGGCAGCGACGCGTGTGAGGTTTCGATCTCCAAGTATCATCAGCAAATGGTTGAACAAAAAATCGAAGTGGCACCGGGGCTGAAGTTCGCGTTCGGTGGCATCAATATCTTAACGACAGAGGCTAGGCACACTGATCCTGACGCTGTTGGTTTCAGGTTTGAGACTGAGTTCGGAGTCTTCGCCTACACAAGTGACACAGAATACTTTGAAGGCATAGCCAAGTACTATCAAGGAGTGCGTCTTTTGGCTCTGTGCGTTATGAGGCCTTCAGGGAAACCTTGGAAGGGCCACATGTCCACGGAAGATGCGATAAGAATTGTTGATGAAACTCGTCCTGAGCAAGCTGTCTTGACACATCTTGGAATGAGCATGCTTCTTCGGGGACCCGAAAAAGAGGCAAGGCTGATTCAGGAGAAGACAGGTGTTCCAGCAATCTCTGCGGTGGACGGCATGATCGTTCTTTTCGGCGAAAGTATCAAGATGGAGACAGGAAAGGGTCAGAAGGACCTGACAGGCTTTTTATGAAGGATTTTTAACTCGCACCACTTCATAGTTAGACGTGAAGGATGTAAGGTTATGCGAATCGTGCTGCGAATAGGCGGTTCCGTCGTTGCTTCGCCAATTAACCCGGTCTTAATACGCGAGTACGCTGATCTCTTGAGAGAATTGAAAGCGCAGAAGCATGAGTTAGCCGTTGTTGTCGGCGGGGGAAATCTGGCGAGAGAGTTAATTGCTGTTGCTAAGGACGTCGGACTTGACGAACCAGCTCAGGACGAAATCGCGATTTCCATCTCAAGAGTCTTCGCCCAGCTTCTCATGAAAAAACTGGGCACCCTTGGCTGTGAAAGGGTTCCGCTGACGGTGGAGGACGCTGCAGAATGCCTCGCTAATGGAAAGGTCGCCATCATGGGCGGCTTGAAGCCCGGCATGACAACCGACACCGTTGCAGCGATGGTTGCCGAGAAAGTGAAAGCCGACCTGCTGCTGAAAGCAACGGATCAAGAAGGTGTCTATAATAAAGACCCAAAGAACCACCCAGATGCGGTAAAGCTCGATCATCTGAGCTTTGAAGACTTGGCGAGAGTGTTCTCACAAAGCAAGCACGCGGCTGGCATTCATCAGATAATCGACCCTGAAGCCGTTAAGATCCTGAAGCGTCATCATGTCAGGGTTGTAGTTGTCAACGGGTTCAAAATCGGGAACGTCTTAATGGTCATCAAAGGAAAACATGTTGGCACTTTGATTGACTAGGCGAAATTCCTGTTCTCTTTCCAACAGGCATAGCCGTCACTGTTTATGTGTATGCGCAAGCAGAGATATCAATGCGCATTCGGGGCTATCCGAAATGGCGACGCAAAAACTTAAGGCCGTAGAATCCCTGAAAACCAGTGAAAGAGCTGTGCGCAGGAGGTTTCAGAAGGCTTGAGTAGACTTTACTCGAACCGGCCGATTGTGGGCGTCGGCGCAATTATCATACAGAGTGGTAAGATTCTGCTTGAGAAGAGGAAAAATGACCCCGGAAGGGGTAAGTGGAGCATTCCTGGGGGCAAAGTTGAACTGGGTGAAAGTCTCGAACAGAGCGTGATAAGAGAGGTCCAAGAAGAGACTGGCCTCGTGGTTGATGCGCCTGAACTTATCGATGTTGTCGGCCAAGCTTCTTTGGATGAAAGTGGTAAGGTGAAGTATCACTTCGTAATAGTCGACTACCTTGTCAAGCTTAAGGGCGGAACGGCTAGAGCCGCAAGTGACGCTGCAGAACTTGAGTGGGTCCTGCTTGACGAAGTTGAACAGAAGGATCTGACAAAAAGTTTCAGAGGCTTTTTCGAGAAGAACAGGAAGAGACTAGAGAAAATGATTTCTTCTCCCGAAGAATAACCATGCTTATGCAATGTGCGATCGTTAGTCAATCATCCGAAGAAAAGTCTTGTTTCACCCATGGTTTTGACGTCCATGGCTTTGATTTTGGCAACGATCGGAAAGTCTCTCACTGCTTTTCCGAGGACGAGGCAATTGTGCGGTGGCAGGTCTCTGGCTATGGATCTTACGGTTTCTGCATCTACTCTCGAGGCTCTTGAAACGACGTCCAAATCATGCTCGTTCGTGAAGTTGAAGAGGAATATGTTGTCGGCTTGGCGATAGATGTTTTCTTTTATCGTGTCAGGTTGATTGGTTATGAATGTTGTGAAGATGCCGAAATGGCGCATGCGGGTGACGATGTCGTCCCAATAAGTCTCACGTAAGTAGAGGTGGGCTTCTTCTGCGAAGAGGAACACCGCCTTGAGCTTCCAGTTCGTCAGGGACTCAACGAGTCTTCCAAGAATGTGCTCGACGACTATCTGCCGGTCAATCGTTGATGTGTTTCGCAGGTTTATGATTATGGCACCGCCTTCTTCGCTTGCTTTCAGGAAGGATTCTTCTAGTAAAGCGGCCTCAGCAATGTTGTCTGTGAAGAAGCCCGAGTTTACTAGCGTGTGGTATCGTGAGAACAGTGCGTCGCGCACGTGCTGGTTGCAGTTCCAGTTTCGTATCGTTTCTCCCAACTCGTGCAACGTCAGGCTGTCTCTCTGTTTCAGCTCTTTCCATATGCGTCTAAATTCACGAGCAGATGTGCCTGGGAGATGAAGTGCGTGAACAAGTATGCCGAGTAAGACGTGGAGGCTCATCTGTTTCAGGGCTACCTTGAAGTTCTGTGAAGGCGTTAAAACATGTATCTTGTCATGGTTGAGGTTTCTTTTTCCGTCAGATGTTATCCCTAGGCTGAGGTACTCACCGTTCAAGTCGAAGACGACGACTGTGGCCTTGTAGTCCAACAGGTTTATCATCAACAGCTTGGACAGGTGGGATTTGCCTGTTTCCTTTTTTCCTGTTATGATGTTCAGCCTTCCATCAAGTGATGTAGCGTCTATCGTTAGAAGTGAGGAGTCTTTCATGGTGCCTAGGACTATTGGGAGTTTTCCGTTTATCTTGGCGAGCTTGAGCAGTGTCGAGATTGGTAGTTTTTTAATCGTCGATTGTGAGCGTGAGGGAAGCCAGGAGCTACTCGGGTTCAAGCTGTCGTTCTCGACGGTTGCCCTGATCTTGCAGATAAGAAGGCTGGCGTCTTGGATGTAGGTGATGTGTGGAGCAATTTCAAGAGGATCAATGTCCTCGCCTTGAAGCAGTTCTCCACCGTCTGGCAGACTGCGGAGAAGCTCTTCTAGGACGCCTGGAACGGCAGCAAACTGCACGTCGATTACCTGCGCGATCAGGGCTCTTCTTGCTTCATCGTCTTGGACGAGCAAGTAATCCCCTTTTTCGACGGTTTCGTTCGGGAAACTCAGAACGTAGATCGCATTTCCCTCTTTTTTGTAGAGCTTCATGATTAGCTCTCTCCTTTGCCGAAGGGTCCGAACAAGAGTTTGTGCATGTCTGGTCTGTTGATGATCTGAAGCCCGCATTTGCGGGTGATGAAGTGCTGCATTGCTAGCACTTCGTTGGCTGTGAATGTGCAAAGGATGTGAGCTAATCGGAGGGTTTCGGGGTAGCTCTGCGAGATCAGGTCGTTGCCTAGCAGTCTCTCGACCGCTTCGACTCTCAGCTCGTGAGGAACTTCTGCGTCGATGTCGAGCCTGAAGGCACAGTTTCCACTGCTTAACTTGGCAACGTAGACTTCTCCCAACGGAACCATTGGAGGCTTGAGTCTCAAACCGATGGTCTCAACCAAGTATGGAGGTCTTTGTTCGAACGCGAGATCTGTTATGAGGGAACCGTTGACTCTCAGGTTTGTCATCTTTGAAAAAGCCAAGATAGCATTGCCTCTTTCCCTTCCATCTTTCAGAATTTCTTTCATGCGACGTGTCGGCGTGTCTGCTGTTCCAGCGGTTAAGGAGCCGTCGAAAAGGATCAATCCGTTGTTCAAGGTTTTTGTGAGCATCGCTTGTAACCATCTTTCGAGGAGGTTTGCTATTCGTGTCGGCATCTGCAAGAGACTCGGCGCGCTTTGGTGCCCTGGTTCGCGTGCAGAAGTTAAATATGCTCTTTCCAAGGTGTTGTAGACTTCTCTTTTGTTTTCTTCCGTTACCTGGAAGATGAATGGGCCTATTCGAGTGTATCTGTAGTTTGCTCTTTGTTTCCAGACATTTGCGCCTCTGACGGCAATCACTATTCCTGCGCTTGTTTCGGCGATCTTCATGGTTGACGTGTCTACTGCTGCAACAACGGTTTGCTCATGTCGGGGTTTGAGGAGCATGGGTTCAAGTTTAAGCCTTAGTGTTTGGAAGGTTTCCTCTGTGCTGACTTGTTGAATTAATTGCTCCTTTTGTTGAAAGTAGTGATTGTGTCGGTGACTTAACGAATACAAACTAAGTCTGGTGAACTGGTGTGGGAGCGTGGTGTCCATTGCAGGTTGTGGAAAGTTATATTTTGGTGTTGTTGCAATAGGGTATTGTGCAATCACAAAGATTCACCAATAGCCAATTGTTTGAGGAGGACATATTTAAGTGTTGTGCATGTACAAGATGTACAACACAATAAACAACAAGGTGAGCCCTTGACAGAGAGAGAAGCAAAACAGCCGATACGGTTGAAGATGAAGATAGGTGAAATAGAGTTCGAGATTGAGTGCCAAGAAGATCAGCTGCAACCGACTGTAGACAAGATTCTCTCAACTGTGACTGAGAGGTTGAGAGAGACTCCTCTAATGATGGAGAGGTCTGCCCAGCGGCCAAGGGCTGAAACCTGCAAGGGCATAATTCAGAAGCTGTGGGAGGAAGGCTGGTTCGCAGTTGCCAAGGGCCTAAGCGAGGTGCACAGCGAGTTGGCAAGACGGGGCTTCCACTATGACCGGACGGCGGTCGCCCATGCCTTGATCGACTTGGTCAAGGACGGCGTCTTGACGAGAGAAGGAAAACCACGCAGGTACCAATACGCTCAAAAAAGACCGGCTTCCTAAACGATCTGCACTTATATAGCTAGGCTAGAATGCCAGTTCTTGCCTTGATTCTTGGTAGAATGTCTTTTTGAAGCTGAACTAGGCCAAAGGTTGTGATCTTGTAAGTGTCGTCAGCGGTTTTCGTCACCATCTCGTTTTTTACGAGTTCGCCCAAGCGTGTGCTCGTTATTTTTGCGTCTTTTCCGAGTTTTGCTTGGAGTTCTTCCTTGGAAAGACCATCGCCCTGGACCTTGCCCAATCGGCGTCCCATATGATTAGCTAAAAGCAGCAATGCGAGAGTCTCGTTGTCCGTCAACTTGTTTCTTGGCACGAGTATGTAGGGGCCCTCTTCTGCAAAGGCCAAGACCTTCTCGCTGTCCTTAGCTAGGGTTTTCAGGTCAACGCTCAATGTCAGTTTTCTCGCAGTTTCGAATGAAGGAAGTAGCTCAGCAAAGAATTTGTTCAGTAGCAACCAAACTTCTTCTGGGTTGCCCGAGAATGTCTTTTCAACGTCCTTGTACCTGATGTGAACCATCAAGCTGTTTGGTTCTTCACTCAACCGATCTTACCTCTGAGCTTGGCTAGGACTTCGTTTTCAACCCATCTCTCGCCTTGGATCGTAAGCTTAAATTCAGGTCTGTTGGGATCTGGTTTGAACACTTGCCCTCTCTTCGTCATTTCGTTGAGTCGAGCTGGGACCATGCATTTCATTCCGCTTGACTCTAGAAGCTTCGTTATCTTCGCCGCAGTGTTCTTCTTCTCTTCTGAAGCATACAGTGTCAAGCCTATCGCTTCATAGTGTGTTAGGTTTTCGTGGGCTACTATTACAGGCCCCTCTGTTGTAGATTCAACAATGCCTTTCAGCTGAGCCCCTGATGGAATCAAACGGCTTGAGACGAGTTCAGACACTTTTTGCATGAAATTGTCTGGAAAGTTCTCGAGTATCTTGAGGACTTCTTGGGGGTTTTCGCCCTCGACTATGATTTCACCGAAGGGCGTTTTGATTCGTGCTTCAACCCTGTTCATTCAGCGTCTCCTCGTGAACGTAGAGCTTCTTTTTCAGCGAGAATGTACACGTAGCCGGTGTTGGTGCTCCAACGTTTGATCTTTTCTTTCTTGACTAGCTCCATAAGGACTGCTGCGAGGGTGCGCACTGAGTGTTCCAGTTCATTTGCCTTTAATGCTTCGCTGAGCTCGTCGATCGTGCGTGGGCGCCATTTTCCCCAATCAGTTTCGAGAACTTTCAAGAGTGCCTCATCGGGTTTTGCCGTGTGCGATATGCGCGGGTATTGTTGGGATGAAGGTCTTTCGGCGTCGGGAGCCCCGGTCTTGACGGTTAGTGTTGCCACCTTCTTAGGTTTCACTTTTTCAAATGCCTTGTCGATGTCGCTTATCAGGCTCGGCAAGACTTTGATCGTATCAAGAACTTGTTCGTAGGCCCCGGTGACCTCGACCTCATAGTCCCCTATCTTCACTCGAAAGGCAAAACTTCCACCGGTTTTTCTAGGTTTCTTCTGCTGCAAACCTATCCCCTGATATAGGAAAGTGACAACTCCTTTTAGGATTTGCGCATTTGGACATGTTACGATTTTCGATATATGTTGCAGGTGGGAAGCATTGTATTAAATATTAAGATACAATAGTTGACCTTGTATCGCCTTCTCAACAATGGTGAAAATCCTTGGCAAAGAAAGGGCTTTCCGTCTGGATCTTCAGCTCCCTGACGTTCGTGTCGGTTGCGCACCTGATTGAGGCGATTTACGTTTTGGTTTCTGGAGGCGAGATCAAGCTTCTTAAGCTCTATCCCTTTGTTGGCGGGAATCTGAACAGCGTTTCGCCCGTTCTATATTTATGGCTGTCTGCTTTGGCGAGCTTGGTTTTTTGGGGGATCACGTGCGCAGTAGCCTTTGAGAACCCTATGGAAAAGCTCTTGAAGAAGGCGGTTTCAGATGCCAAGAAGCAGAGTGCTGCCGAGACCAAGGTGGTTGAAGATAAGAGCGAAATTCTCGATGCGATGTACGAGACGTTAGAGTCTAGCAGTGAGACTATCGCAAATGTTAAGGATATGATCTGCAACGTGAGGACAGAAGTGAAGGAAATTCAGCCTTTGGCGACGACCGTTGATCTGATCAGGCTAGAGTTGAATGACTTGGCGAAAGAAGTGGAGAAGCTCGAGGATAATGTGAAGTACTCTTATGTGTGCTTGGCATGCGGAAAGCCTTTGTTGCCTGAATTCAAGATATGCCCATACTGTGGCGAGGATGCCAGACTGCTGAGGACTCCTGTCATAGCTGTGACTGATCAGAAGCAGAAGTAGGTTTCTATTCTAGGGCTTCTTTAAGCCTTTGTTTCAGCACTTTACTTACAAGTGCTGCGTTCGCCTTGCCCCGCAGGTTGTTCATGGCTATGCCCATTAGGAGGCTGAAGCTGCTTTCTCCATGCTTCTTGATCAATTCTTTGTTTTCCTCAACGATCTTGGTCACCAACTTCTCTAGTTCAGCCTGAGGGATGGTTTGCAAGCCAAGCTCTCTGATAGCTTCTTCAATAGTCTTGTCCTCATTCTTTGACAGCCAAGTGAACACCTGCGAGATTGCTTCTTTCGCAAGTTTTCCTTCCCCTACGAGTCTGAAGATGCCGCTCAGCTGTGTGTCTGACACTTTTTCCACTGTGATGCCGTCTCGTTTTAATGCCTTCAGAGTCTCGGTCATGAATGCTGCGATGGTTGTTGGTGAGACTTTGCTCTGTCTTACTATGTTTTCAAACAGTTCAGTGTATTCGGAGTTCAGGATCTGTCTAGCCAGCTTGTCATTGAGCCTGTACTCTTTCTGCAGCCGTTCGAGTTTCTGTTCTGGGAGTTCTGGTAGGTGAGAACGAATTTGGTCCACGTAGTTTTGTGAGATTTGAACGGGTGGGATGTCTGTTTCCGGATACATTCTTGCTGCACCGGGGCGAGGTCTCATGTAGCGTGTTGTCCCGTCAGGGTTTGGTCCTCGCGTTTCTTGAGGTACGCCTGCTATTGCTTCTCGTGCTCTTTCCACCACGGCTCTTAACGCGTCTCCAGCGTTTTCCTGATTGTCTGCGACAAGAACCACGGCGTCCTCATCATGGGCTTCAAGGTTCTTTCTCAGTTTTTCAACCTCTTCTGTCGTTATTCCGTAGGCTGGTAGCTCATCCGTGTGGAATATCCCCCCTACTCTTCCCCAAAACTTGGCTCTGTCAGCCATCTCTGTTCCAAGCCGCAATCCAGGGCCTAATTCCCATTTCAGGAGGTCCTTGAACTTTGGCAACCTAACGGCCAGAACCTGCTGCTTCTTCTCCAGGGCTTTTTGAATCACTTTGCACTTCGTATTCTTGAAGATGTCTTCTACGTTGAAGAACTCGGCCCTTACTTGGTCGTCTTCAACTCCTCTCTTCCTCAGTTCTTCACTTATTCTAATGAGGTTAAGCTGACGACGGACTTCGTACTCGACAACGATTGAAACAAGTTCGAGTTCTTGTAGACCTTTGATTTCTATAAGAGCACCTCGAGGGATCGATATGTTTATGTCTTGGCGGATTGAGCCGAGACCGCGCATGACTTTTCCAGTTGCTCTCAGTATACTTCCGATTGCGAGTGCCACTTCTGCGGCTTCATTAGGCGACTTTATGACTGGCGCGGTGGCAACTTCTATCAGTGGTATACCCAGGCGGTCAATGCGATACTTTATTGTGCTTCCTTTCTCTTCGCCTGTTTTTCTCGCAGCGTCCTCTTCCAGGCTTGCGTGTTGAATTGGAACCGTTTTTTCGCCCACTTTGATTTCTCCGTTCAGGGCCACTACGCATGTTCTTTGAAAACCTGTAGTGTTTGAGCCGTCTATCACTGTCTTGCGCATCACGTGTATTTCGCCAACTGGCTTAGCATTCATCATTAGAGCCGCCGTCAGGACTGTTTCGACGGCTTCCTCGTTCAAGGCGTGTGGAGGTTCTTCATCCATCTCAACAAGGCATGACGTCGCATTGTTTGCCTCGTAGAGGATTTTGACTCCCTTTTGAAATTCGAAGAAAGCCGCAGCGTCCACTTGACCCAGCTCGCTCTGGGTCGGTCTGAGTCTGCGCAGAAAAGTTATTTCTGGTTCTTCTTTGAAGAGTGCCGGCTTACAGTTACAGAACAGTTTCGTCGAAGTGTTCAGTTGCTGGTGGATTTCTAGGCCGACCTTTAACCCGATTTTTTCGTAGTCTAGCTCCAATCGCAACCACCTTTGTGTTGCTCGCAACTCATCTTCTCCGCAAGGGTTCTTAGCGAAAACTCTGCCGCAATGTTTGTTTTCAATAGTTTCTTTGCCTCTTCGCGGTCCTCGGTCTGTCCAAGAACCCACATGAGTTTGACAAGAGCCGTCTCGGGAAGCATATCCTCTAAGGGGATCACGCCTAGAGCTTGCAAATCGCGGCCTGCGTCGTAAACGTTCATGTTTACGCGTCCCCAGATACACTGAGACGTCATCGCAATGATAATGCCCTGTCCGACAGCTTTTCTCAAGCCCTCGTAACAGGCTTTGCTGATGTGACCCAGACCCGTGCCTTCAATGACAATGCCCTTGTATTCTTTCTCTGTATAGAAATGTATGATTGCCGGGTCCATTCCAGGGTAGAATTTTATCAACGCGACCTTTTCTTGGAAGTCTGGCCTTAGCACGAGTGTTCTTGATGGGTCTCGTTTTTGATAGTCTTGTGTTAGCATGACTATCTCGTTTTCTTCTACCCTTGCAATCGGTGTTGCATTCACTGACTTGAACGCGTCTCTTCTGCTGGTGTGGCATTTTCGGACTTTTGTTCCCCTGTGAAATGCTATGTAGTTGTCTGAGGGCGTCTCGTGCATTGCGACTACTACTTCAGCGAACGGCGCTTTGGCCGCGGCCGAGACAGCTCCGAGGAGATTTGTGGCGGCATCTGAGCTCGGGCGATCTGCTGAACGTTGCGAGCCAACGATTATGACTGGGGCTGGGAGGCTTTGTAATGCGAAGCTAAGGGCTGCGGCAGTGTATCCCATGGTGTCTGTTCCGTGGGCTACGATGACGCCTTCGATTCCTTCTGACATCTGCTTTGCGATGGCATGAGCGATTTGAGTCCATTGTTGGGACCCAATGTTTTCGCTGAAAAGGCTCAGAAGTATCTGGGTTTCTATGCGTGCCACGTCTGCCAGTTCGGGGACAACGCTGTAGAGGTCGTTTGCGGTCAAAGCTGGCCTGACTCCGCCTGTTCGGTAATCCACGCGGCTGGCTATTGTTCCACCCGTGCTTATTATGGTGGTTCTTGGAAGCTCTGGCTTCTGTTCGGGAAGAGGTGGCGCTGCAAAGGTCGGTTCCATGCCTTCTCCGACTTTCTCAACCTTCGTGTCCGCGGTTATGGCTATGCCGATGTTGTAACCATTTTTCAGCTTCACGACAACATGCTTTTCGTCACCGTACTCAGATCGGGGGATCAGAATTCCTTCGTATACCTCGTTTTCTCTGGTTACACGAATCACATCGCCTATGTTAGCCCGAGCCTTTTTGATTGCCTCAAGAGCTTTGCCTCGGTAGCCCGTTTCTTTTTCAGCCATTTTTAATTCTCCAATGTTTTTGACATGTAAACTCCATCGTAATCGTAGCCGAACCGCTTATAGTATTGTTTTGTACCAAGGGCGCTTATAACTAGAATCTTTTTGAAACCGTACTCTTCCAGAGTTATGCGCTCCGCTTGAGCGAGCAGAATGCCTCCGTAGCCCTTGTGCTGCCAGGCTTTTGCAAAGTGTTCGCCAACTGGGACAAGTGAACCGTAAACATGCAATTCCCGCACTATTGTGCACATTGTGGCTTTCACTTCTGGTCGATGCGCCTTTTCCGATGGAACCCTGAGTCTCAGATAGCCGATCAGTACGTCGTTTTCAGGGTCTTCTGCGGATATGAAGATTTCTTGGCCCTCTGAGGCCTCGTATCGTGTGGTTAGAGTCTGGATTTTTTCTGAGTCAACCTTTATGTTACCGCTTGTGATCCTGTGGCCGACTTCTCTGCAGCGTATACACCTGCATCTGAAGCCTTTTTCTTGAACCTTCTTCTGTACTATTTGGCGGAGGTTGCTCTTGTTGACGCCTGCAACTATCAGAGGCGCAGGGATATCGCGCTGGACTCGCATCACGCGTACCCACGGCGGTATGATTCTCTTGACTTCCGCGATGAGGTCTGCTGCTTCCTCGTTTGTGTAAGGTGTGTACGTGCCTTGACGGTACCATTCATACGCTTTTGTGTCTTTCAAAACTAAGCATGGATAGATTTTGACCATGTCGGGTTTGAATTTAGGGTTGGTGAAAATTGTCCTGAAAGCTTCAAGGTCTTCTTCGCGGTTGGTGCCGGGAAGCCCAGGCATCAGATGGTAGACGACTTTCAGCCCAGCGTCCTTCATTATTCGTGTTGCCTCAACAACTTCTGCGAGTGAATGTTTTCTACCGACGAGATGATAGATTCTGTCGCTTGGGTATTGAACGCCCATTTCCACACGGGTTACACCCATGTTAAGCATTTGGTCCACGTGCGCTTCTTTCGCCCAATCTGGACGCGTTTCAACGGTTAATCCCACGTTACGCATTGCGCTCGTTTCTGCGTTCTTCTTCGCCTCTTCCAGATTGGCTGAATCTTTCTGAGTGATTGCGTCCAGACAGCGTTGGATGAACCAGGTTTGGTAATCTGCTGGAGTGGCAGGAAAAGTTCCTCCCATGATTATCAGTTCTACCTTGTCAACTTTGTGTCCTATTGCTTTCAACTGTTGAATGCGCGTCTTCACTTGCAAGTAGGGGTTGAAGTCGTTTTGCAGTCCTCGCATTGCTGCGGGTTCAAAGCCTGTGTAGCTCTGGGGAACTCCCTGTTTTGGTCCTCCTGGGCAGTAGGCGCAGGGCTCATCTTGTGGGCATGGGTATGGCTTAGTCATTGCGGCCAAGACTGCGACGCCTGATATCGTCCGTGTTGTCTTTCTTCGCAGCAGTGGGAGAAGTTTGCGTTTTTCTTCCTGCTTGAGCATGCATATTATTTCCGAGTTTGAGGGTATCCTTTGGAGTCGGTACTTGGAAGCCGCCTTTGCCTTTGCGCGGCTCAGATCGCTGGAGCTAGGTGCGGAAATGTGCATGAGATTTCTGATTATTTCTTCTATTGGCTTGTCCTCGTTCAAGGTGAAGGCGACCGTTATGGGTTAATTTGAAACATGCAAATAAACCGAGCTTCCAGCTTCACTGTTTAGAGTAGACAATCTTTCCATCGACGATGACCATTTCCACCGCTACATCGCGTATCTTCTCTGACGGAATCTTCGTCAGATCATGTGACACCATCGTGAGGTCTGCATGTTTTCCAGCTTCAATCGTCCCCTTCTTCTCCTCATCGAAGGAGGCATAAGCTGCGTTCAACGTGTACGTTTTCAAAGCCTCTTCGACATTGAGTCTTTCCTCCACATTGTCTTTCCTTACCACGGCTGCCCATATGCCAAGCAGGGGACTGATCTGCTCAATTGGGCAGTCTGAACCAGAGGCAACTGTCACTCCTTCCTCCAGAAGTGTTTTGAATGGGTAAGCCCAGCGTGCTCTTTCGCGGCCGACACGGTCGAGGATCCAGAAGTCGGAAGCGACAAAGTGAGGTTGCACCGAGGCCACTAAGCTCAAGCGCTTCATGCGGGTGATGAGTTCCGGGTTCAGAATGGAACAATGTTCGATTCTATGCCTGTGATCCTGTCTTGGTAGCTTTTTCAGGGCTTCTTCAAAGGCTTTCAGAACGTTTTCCATTGCTCGGTCGCCTATGGCATGAACGCCGAGCTGTAGCTCGCCACTGTGAGCTTTCAAAACGATTTGACAGAGCTCTTTTTGCGTATAGAGCATCATCCCCCGCTTTTCAGGATCATCAGAATAGGGTTTTTTCAGTGCAGCCGTGCGGGCTCCGAGAGAGCCGTCCGCCAAAACTTTGATGAAGCCCATTCTTATCATGTCGTTTCCAAAGGTCGGAAGCAATCCTAAGCTGAGAGTCTCGTCCAAGAGCTTCACGGGCACACCAATGTAGACTCTCAACGGTAGCTTGCCCTCGGAGTACAGCCTTTGCAGAACGCGCATTTCTTCAGCCGACCTTACAAGCCAATGTACTCCTGTAAGTCCAGCCTCCACGGCTTTCCTGCAGGCCAAGAGGCAAGCTTTCTTGAGCTCTTCCTTGCTTGGTTTTGGGACTACTTTCCAAACAAGATTCATGGCGTTTCCTCGAACGATGCCGTTAGGCTGACCGGTGGCTTCTTCTAGGTCTATCTTTCCTCCTTTGACCGTCGTTTCTTTTGTTATTCCAGCAAGTTGCAAGGTTTTGGTGTTGGCGACACCTAAGCATCCGCAGACACGGCTTAGGAAGACAGGTTTATCTGCAACCGCGGTGTCCAGGTCCATGCGGGTTGGATATCGTTTTTCTGCAAGTTTCTCTTGGTCCCAATGTCCTCCGAGAATCCAGTCTAGTTCAGGGTTCTTATCGATATGTTCGCGCAGTTTTGCTTGGATCTCCCGTATCGATTTTGCCTGTCTCAGGTTGAGGTTCTGCAGAGAAAAGCCGAATTCTAGCATATGTGCGTGGCAGTCAACAAGTCCTGGAATAATCGTCCTGTTCCAGCAGTCGATAACCTTTGTGTTTTTGCGCGTATGCTTGTGGATTTCCTGGTTGGAACCTACGGCAATTATCTTGCCGTCTTGAATGGCAATTGCTTGGGCCCTGGGCTGCTTAGGATTTAGCGTCACCACATTGGCATTAAGAAGTATAAAGTTAGATTCTGACATGCTAAAGGAATATTGAGTGAGAAAAATAAAAACCTTAAACCCAGTTTTGTCCAGGCTTTCTCTGAAGAATTACCCTTTTCTCGTAGTTCCGCCTGTTTCTGAACCTTGGACTTGGGCTCTTCTTGTGTGTAGCCTGTATTTTTGGAGTTTGAGACCTGACTTTTCCGGCTTTGGAAAGCGAACCGTGCGTAGGCATTTATGTACACCGTCTCTACGTAGAACGTAGAGTAACTCTTAAACATTTCCAGTTGCCATTCTGTTAGGATCAGGCGGGGGTCGCCGAGCTTGGCCAAAGGCGCAGAGTCGCCTAGTGCGACGCGGTAGCTTCAGGAGCCTGTCCTGTAGAGGTTCGTGGGTTCAAATCCCACCCCCCGCATCTGAAATTTGGGAGTATTGCGAGCTTATTTTGTCATAACAAGCTTAATTTAGGGTTTTACGGTCGTGGGTAATATTTGAACACAGGCTTACTAGCAAAAATGCTGGCTCTATAACCGCCTACAGTTTTTTCAGTCAATTGGAACCAACTTTGCCCTTTAAGGACTAAATTATTTCCCATTGTTGGGGGTAGACCAAGATTTTATAAAGCGAAAAAGCCAGATTCCCCCTATAGAGCTGAGTGGTTAATGAATTAGGTTGCTGATGCTGAAACACCAGGCTCAGTTTGGAAGAATCTAAAAAGTTGGCGCAACGGCTCTGCTCAGGCTCAAAAAAATATATACAACATTTTTGGTAAATGCTTGTAGGGTGCTGGTATGATTGACGCCGAAAATCTGACAAGGAAATTTGATAATCTCACTGCAGTAGATAACCTTACTTTACATATTGATGAGGGTGAAGTTTTTGGTTTTCTTGGACCTAACGGGGCAGGAAAAACAACCACCGTACGCATGCTTTGTTGCTTGATAGGCAAAACCAGCGGTACCGCCAAGGTAGGGGGT
>JBEKHN010000016.1:0-54053 GCA_050012255.1 Bathyarchaeia archaeon | reverse complement strand
AGCTTAAACAGTAAGGAAGTGAAAAACATGCGATATATGCGAAACAAGAAAGAAATGCAAGAACGAGAGAGAAAAAATGAAATGAATTGCAATATCACGCGGAAAACGCGAAGTAACTAAAATTCCCATCTTTTTTCTGTCTATTCAGTTCATCACCCGACAGCTAACATGGAGAAGCAGAACAGTTCTTTTATCGCCCGATTCTTAACAGGAAACTTTATCGCCTATGAAGTTACCAGAACCCGACGAGAGACACTGTTAAGTTAAAGGACATGGCCTAAAGGTTCTGTCATTTGCTTCTCTAGGAAGTTAACAAACGCTCAATGTTCTTATTCTAGTTCTGACCAAATCGCTATTCCTAAGGATGGCCGAAAAATGTCAGAGGAAATAGACCTCTTAGAAACCATGCTCGATAGTCTCGTTGAATTATTAGAGGAAAAAGGAATCTTGACGCGAGAGGAATATGAAAAGCGGGTCATGGAAAAAGTGAAAATCAAATAGGCATAGCAGTTCTTGGGAGTAAATGAAGTCTCTCAGTTGTGGGGGCTTTCAGGAACTCTAGGGAGATAACTCCTTTTCTTGTTCTGAGCGATTTTCTTTGCAGAGAAGATTAAGAAGACAATACCTATCATAGCAAAGAGCAGTGTCTGAGCTGAATACTCAGGAATGGTTTGATATGGGGGTGGTCCTATGCCAAACACCGCATCCTTCTCTATGAAAATCAAGTCGGAGCAATTCTGGGCGAAGCTGTCGATCTTGTCATATTGTATTGACCCGCCGAATCCGTAGATGGCGTATTTCCATGGTCCCGCAGTCACTTTTCCCCCTGCTGAGACAAACGCCCCTAAGTCTAGGCTTGATGGTTCGTGTTCCAGCATGACCACGACGTTTACGTACTCATCGCCTTCACCACTCGCTATTTTTTCAGCAATTTCTTGGTCAAGAGTGTCTGCTATGCCGTTATTGTTCACATCTTGTGGGAGTGGACGGGTCGGCATAGTAGGAGTGAAAGTATCGTCTCCTTTTGCGACCAGTGGGCAGAGTATTACACAAACCATCAAAAATACTAAAACAGTGGAAAACCATCGGGCTATACCCATCTGCTAACACTGCTCCATAGACACATTGGAGAAGGAACCTAATCAAGTTTTCTCCATCCTCTGGGCGGGTAACTTAACTTAACAGTACCCCGACGAGAAAATGTTTAATAGCTTCTTCTTGCAATGTTGTGGCGAGTGGTTGAAATGGGCGATTGCGTTCCACGTTGCTAAATTCTTGAGAGACTCAGCTCATTTCAGGAAAGGTTTCACGGTAGAATTATATTCTAGCAGTAGAAGACAAGGGAGAGACCTAAATGTCAAAAATGGCAAAGACTAGTGAAAAGGCTGTCTCAAGGGAAAAGTGGGGTAAGCATTTCGGTAGATGGTTTAGAAACGTTTTGATTGAAGGAAAAATCTTCGATTACAGGTATCCGATCAAAGGATTGGCAGTGTGGCTTCCCTATGGGTTCAAGATACGTGAAAACGTGTTTCGAGTGATTCGAAACCAGCTGGACTCGACGGGGCATCATGAAGCACTTTTTCCGCTTCTGATTCCTGAGTCTTCGCTGCAGAAGGAGGCTGAACACGTTGAAGGGTTTGAAGCACAGGTTTTCTGGGTCACCCACGGAGGACAGAGGCAACTGAAACAGCGGCTGGCCCTGAGGCCCACGAGCGAAACGATCATCGGTCCTATGGAACGCCTGTGGATACGCTCCTACACAGACTTGCCGTTGAAACTCTACCAAATCGTTACTGTTTTCAGGTTTGAAACCAAAGCCACAAGACCCATCCTGAGGATGCGTGAATTCGACTTCAAAGAAGCACACACGGCGCATGCCACGGCCGAAGAGGCAGAAGCTGAAGTGCAAGAAGAGATAGACAACTACAAGAAAATCTTCGACGAACTGTGCGTAGCCTACTGCATCTCAAGGAGGCCAGAATGGGACAAGTTTGCAGGCGCGAAGTACTCAACCGCGTTTGACATGATATGCCCCGACGGCAGAACGCTGCAGATCGGAACGGTTCACAACCTTGGCCAACACTTCTCCAAGGCTTTCGACGTTTCATACGAAACAAGGGACGGCGACAGAGAACACGTCTGGCAAACGTGCGCTGGAATCTCAGGCAGGGGAATAGCATCAGTCCTAATCATGCACGGTGACGACCATGGAACAATCCTGCCGCCCAAAGTCGCGCCAACACAGGTAATAGTCATCCCGATCCCGTACAAGGGCAAGGCAGAGCAGGTAAACAAGGAATGTCTGAGCGTTGTAAGAGAACTGAAAGAGGGAGGGTTCAGAGTTGACGCTGACCTGAGAGAGGACATCACACCTGGGTCAAAATACTTCGACTGGGAACTCAGAGGCGTTCCAATGCGGGTTGAAATTGGTCCAAGGGACATTGAAAAAGGCGAAGCCACCGTTGTCAGACGCGACACTTTGGAAAAGCAGACGTGTAAACGAAATGAGCTCGCAGAACTCCTCAGTAAGACTGAAGAGAAAATGACCGCTGACATGACACGGAAAGCTTGGCAATACACAAAGCAACGGGTTTACCACACTGAAAAACTGGAAGAGGCAAAGAAGCTCTTGGACAAACGTGCCGGAATCGTTGAGGTTCCATGGTGCGGAAAAACGGAGTGCGGACACAAACTTGAAGAGGTCACCGGCGCTCGAGTTCTGGGTGTTCCAGAGGATGTGAAAGAAAGTACCATGGGAAAATGCGTGGTCTGCGGTGAGAAGGCGGATTCAATCGTCAGGACGGCAATAGCATACTAAGATAAGCTTCTCTTCTAATCCAACAATTTTACGTGGCTGCGCAGATCATGTGCGACGTCCTTCAGCCCAAGTCTGTTCAGAGTTGACTTCCGCGGTATTCCATGCTCGTCCCAGCCTCTTTTCCGATAATACACCTGCAGCATGGACTCGTACTTGGCCCTGTCGAGTTTCGTTCCCTTCATGGGACCTTCTGTCAACGGCTCCTCGAACCACCTGGGCGGGGGAGCATCCATTTCGGAATTCCACTTCTTGCCGAACTCGCGGATCCAAAAGGCGCGGATCAAGTTGAGAACCCTGTCGCCGATCAAGTTCAAGGCGTCCCACGGCATCTCGATGCCCGTTGCCGCATGCAACAGTTTCGGGTACCATTCAAGCTCAAAGCCCAATTCTACCCATGGAAGCCTGCAAACGGTTAAACACTCAAACACTCCGCCGCGGACGCGCTGAAGCTCAATCACTTTGTCAACCTTTTCCGCGGTGTAGCCCCTGCGGCCAACCTTCACTTCCCAAGAAATAACCCATGCATCCTTGTGATGAGCACCGATGGAACAGGTTCCGTACGACAACGCCATTGCAGGTGTGGTGTGGCAATCATAACCTGAAACCTCCAAGCCTTTCACGTGCATAGCCCAACGGCTTGAATCGTGACCTATCTCCTGAGAAGCGGAATAGACGCCGTCTGCCAAGAGGTTGCCCAAGTAGCCTCGTCTGTAAGCAATGTCCTTGATCAAGGCTTTAGCCGCTTTGAACATGCCCCACGGAACCTTCTCCGCGATCAGTCCTCTTTCTGAGGCTTCCATCGCAAACCCAAGGACGTTGCCCAAAGAAATCGTGTCCAAACCATACTCATCCGCAACTCTGTTTAGCGCTGCAACCCGTTTCAAGTTGCCAAGTCCGATGTTTGAACCCAACATCGCAACATTCTCGTAGTCAAGCTCCGACTCTTTCCTGTCAGAATCCTTCACGACGTTGCCGCACGTCATGTTACACTGCGGGCACCCACGATTAGAAACTTTTATCTTCTCCATAGCAAACCCGCCTATGGCGTCTGCCTCTTGAAAAACGGCTTCACTGTAATTGTAAGTCGGCAGCACACTGTTCTCTTGGCTCCATTCAATCGTGCTCATGGTGCCTTGACGTTTCCAGAAGGCATAGTTAGGCTTGGTTAAAACCTCTCGCATGGCTTCCGCCCCCAACTCCTTCACCTCATTCGGATAGGCAGCGGGCACCTCGTTAGAGCCGATGAACACGACTGCCTTAAGGTTCTTAGCCCCCATAACAGCCCCCATACCAGGTCTGCCGCCTGCCCGCCCCTCCTGAGAAACTATGTTCGCATACTTCACCAGGTTCTCTCCACCTTGGCCTATGCAGAGGATGCCGACTGTGCGCCCGTAGACTTCTGCCAATTTCCTCTCCGTTTCAAAAGAATTCAGACCCCATAGGTCTTTGGCGTCAAGAAACGCAGCTGACTCGTCTCGAACAACCAACACAACAGGGTCACGAGCCTTGCCCTCCACTATGACAGCGTCAAAACCTGCTTTGCGCATGTGAACAGCGGCAAAGGTTCCCACATTTCCGTCTCCGTAGCCCCACGTTAGCGGACTTTTCGCGGCCACAACCAGCTTGCCACTGCTCGGCAGTGTGAAGCCCGTCAGAGGACCAGCGGCAAAGACAAGTTTGTTTTCTGGCGACAACGGGTCGATCCCAGGTTTAAGCTCATCCCAGAGAATTTTGGCTGCAAAGCCCCTGCCTCCTAGAAAATTCTTGGCCATTCCCGCTTCATACTTGTCCGCAACGCCTTTACCCTTGTTCAGGTTTACGTGCAAGAGCTTGCCGTTCCAACCGAACATAACGCTGACTTCCCGAAAATGAGTATACGAAAATAAGTGCCCGTAAGTAAATAAGCATAATCCTTTACGGAGGTTAGATCACGAGCTTTTCTGGTTCGACGCTTCTGTGTTTCAGGCCAAGGTCGCTGACCCTGAACTTTCTGTCACCGTACAGGCTGGCGTACTCTTCACCATTATAGAGTGCTCCAGCTATCCTTCCTATTGCGTCAGCTTTTAATATGCCGCTTCCACTTGCGCCGCCAACGACCATTAGGTCGTTTTCCTCAAAAATCACGGGCTGACCGTCGATGCTGTTCACCTCGTAAAGCCCGGCGAAAGCTGAGAATGGCTGGCAGTCTGTAAACTGCGGGAAGTACTTAACTACAACCTGGTACAACCCGTATGTGTAGTAGTTTTCTTCAGGCTCAGGTTCATCCTCAACCTTGAAGGCTCTCGGAAACTCGTCAGCGTAAGCCAGCCAAAGAGCGTCTTCTTCAGGTGCAGGCCGAATGTAGGCAGACGGTTTAGGAAGAATCGTGAACGGGAGACACCCTGCTTTCGTGAATTCCTTGCATGTTAATAGTTTCTTCAGCCCCTCCGTCTTCGCTTTGATCGAGAAAACTTGCCGCTTCTTAGCCTTGACAAAGCATTCAATCCCAACAGGGTCAAGGAGCTGAGAAATCCATGCGCCCGCCGCAACTATCGTTTTCTTTGCCTTTATCAGCCCCTTCGTCGTCTTCACCCCTGTGATCGAAGCATCCTGCCAGAAGTATGGCTCACCAGGCATCTCCAGAGGCCTACGAGGCTCTACGACGAGTTCCTTCACGTCAGTGTGATACTGAATCTTCCCTCCGAGCCTGAGAAACTCGGACTCATAAAACTTCACCAGAGAGTCCACATCGATCAAGCCTGCCTTCGGGATCAAAACCCCCTTGTGAACGTTGCCCAACCCCATCATTTTGGCTTCTTCATCATCATCAAAGCTAGTCCGCATCTCAAGTTTCTCAGCCAACTCTCCTTCATCGTACTCCATATACTGAAAACCCTTGCCAGCCAGATCCTTCAACACTGGGAGCATCCTGCCGTAGCCTTCCTCGTCAAAAAACCACAGGTAACCAGCCCACCGCAGTTTAAGATCAACGCGCAAATCGTCTTGCACATACCTGTAGAACTCTGCAGAAGAATCCGCCAGAGCAAAATTTGTGCGAGAAGCAAAAAGACAACGAAAAGCAGCCGCGCTCTTCGCCGTGCTTCCTTGGCCCGCTGCGCCAAGCCTGTCAACGATCAAAACGTCAAGCTTAGGATTCATCCTTTTAAGGTGATACCCAGTTGCTAACCCCACGATCCCCGCACCCACAATCACTGCATCGTGTTCTGCCATGCCTAAGCCCTCGGATCGCGAACTCAACTATCTAAAGTGAACAAGATTTAAACTTAGCTCTAAGACTAGAGGCAGGAAAGATTCTGACGCTCGCTCCGAGAGAGAGCCTTTTTGTTCCGTGGACTCATCGGACCCATACATTACTTTGTCAATTCTTTCGCGCGAATTGCACATCTGCTCCAAAGAAACACTGTGAAACTGTGTTTTGAACAACAGCCCTGTTGCCTGCACAAGCTTTGAAAACGCAAGAGACGGGGTCAAGCTGTTGAGTGGATGACGAAAGCGAAACAGAGAATGCTTATTTACTACTGAGAAATATGATTTACAACAATCGTTTAAGAATCGAGGGAAAAACTTGCACATGAGAAAAGGGGTGAAGGCGATCTCCACGCTCTTTGCAATCTTACTCATCTTGCTCTCAGCGATAATCGGAGCCCTCATAGCGTATATGTGGGCGATCGCACCGTTCTATCTAGAGTCCGACAAGACCATAGACCTGCAGGTAACAGGCGTTAATTTCCCAGTTGACGACGCAAATCATTTCAACGTGACAGTACTGAACCCATCGCATTCAATCGCGGGGACAAACATAACGGGCATCTACGCAACAGCACAGGGGTTCAACGGATCCTTCATTACGGACTCTCAGCCAGCACTTCCAGTTTTTCTTGACAAAGGAACCTCCCAAACCATCACCTGCTCATTACAATGGGGCACGTTGGCTGGAAGCATTATCGAAGTGCACGTGTTAACCGCGAATAACACAGAGGCTGGATTTTCTGTTCAAACACAACGAGTAAGCCTTGGAGTTGACACAAGTTTTAACGCTTCCCAGAGTGCCCAATACTTCAACGTGACCGTCACGAATCAGCCTTCAGCGATCAACTTGACTCTGTCCCACGTTCTCCTTAACTACAACCCTGTTGACGAAAACCTGAGCATAACACTTCCAGCGGTAATCCCCGCGAACCAGACCGTAACGTTTACTTGCTTCGTAAACTGGGGGAGCCTCGTGAAACCGGTAGTCACAGTTCAAACGATGGAAGGCTACACGGCTGAAACAAGAAAAGACGTTCCCTCAGTCAGCTTGCAAGTGACACAGGTCACCTTTAGCGAAACGAACACGCATGAGGCCGACATAACACTATTCAACTCCCCGGACTCTGCCACTTCTGTAATCGTCACAAACATCACCTTGGCGCATGGCAGCACAGTAGACGTCATAAGCGGATACCTCTCAAACCCATCTCTCCCTAAGGCTATCGACCAGAATCAAACCGTCGTTTTTGCGTGTGCCTGGAACTGGAAAGACATCAGCTACCGTGACATGGTCGTTACAGTGACCGCCTACACCAAGGAAGGGTTCGTGTCTCAGACCCAGACTGTCGCAACACCTCTGGGGGTCGCAGTAAAGATAAACAACGTACTTTTTGACTTGAACGACACCGGCCTTTTCCTCATAAACATGACCAACATGCCTTATTCGCTTCACATCATCAACGTGACACGAGTCGACCTCAACCAAAACCAAACCTCTACCAGTGCAACACTGATAGCTGCGGGCGCACCATCTACTCTTACCTGCGTTTTCAACTGGTCAAGCTTCGTCGGACAAAACGTCACGGTGACAGCTCACGTTATGTATGACTCAAACGAATTGCTGCTCAGTTACAACCTGACACTCCCATACCTCGAGATAAGCAACGCGTCTTTCTTCTATCTCTCACCCGGAAGCCCTTACATGAACGTCACAGTTCACAATAGCGAGTTTTCAAAAATCAACGTGACAATAATGCAAGTGTATGTCAAGACTGCCAATGAGACAGTGCCGATCGCCGGCGCTGCGGGACAGGACGTGCCTGTGGGAACTGATGCCATAATGCTCTGTCCGTGGAAATGGGAACCGTACGCTGGACAAGATGTGACGATTACCATACAGACTGCGGACGGAACCCAAGCGTCTGCAACGTTCAGAGTAGAGTAGCCAATCCACAATCTTTATCTCATTTCTGAACAGACTCAGCTCTAAAACGTGATAGACTTGACCAAAGCGAAGCCGACTGAAAGAGTGCAGACGATCGAGTACGCGATTCGCGACGTCATCCCCTACGCAAAACAAGTTGCGAAAACAGGCAAGAAGATCTACTACTTGAACATAGGAGACCCGAACGCGTTCGATTTTGACACGCCGCCGCACATCAAACAAGCCCTGATCAGGGCGGTTGAAGAAGGAGCGAATCTCTACTCAGCCTCAGAAGGGTTGCCAGAGCTCAGAGAGGCAATCAGCCAGAAAGAGAAAAGAGTCAACGGCGTTGAAGTCTCGGCCGAAGACGTGATTGTCACATCAGGAATTTCTGAAGGCATCATGATGGTGATGGCCGCGCTCATCGAGTCTGGAGACGAAATTCTTCTCCCAGGACCAACTTATCCGCCTTACATCTCATATGCCAGGTTCTTCGGTGGAAAGCCGATAACATACGAAACAGTCGAGGAAGAAGGCTGGCAGCCAAACATCGATGACCTTAGAAAAAAGATCTCACTTAAGACTCGTGCAATAGTGATCATCAACCCAAACAACCCTTGCGGTGCCCTGTACGAAGGCAAAATGATAAAAGAAATAGTGGACCTGGCGGGCGAAAACGACGTCCCAGTCTTGTCAGACGAAATCTACGACCAGCTAGTGTTTCAGAAAAGGTTTGTCAGCACAGCTCAGCTGGCCGGGGACGTTCCGGTCATAGGTTTGAACGGCTTTTCAAAAGCTTACCTGATGACAGGTTGGAGACTCGGGTACGTGTACTTCCACAGCCGAAAAGGCGAACTGCAAGAAATGAGAGACTGCATCGAGAAAGAAGCTAGGATAAGACTCTGCGCGAACACGCCTGTCCAGAAAGCCGGAGTGGCAGCCTTAAACGGTCCGCAAGAACACATAAAAACCACAGTTGAAAAACTTCGGCAAAGAAGCCACTTCGCTTGGAAGAGGCTGAACGGAATTGAAGGGATTAGTTGCGCAAAACCTGAAGCCGCGTTCTACGTATTCCCCAAAATCCATGAAGTAGGGAGAAAATGGAAGACAGATATGGAGTTCGTTTTGGACCTTCTAAGGGAAACCGGAGTGCTTTTCGTTCACGGATCTGGATTCGACCCAGTGTACGGAGCTGGACACGTTAGAGGAGTTGTCCTTCCGCCGATCGAGATTCTTGAAAAAGCGTTTGATGAAATTGAAGGCTTCATGAAGAAACACATGTAAAAAGCATGGGCCAGCGCCCACAAAGCGCGCGCTATTATTAGATGGTTATTCCTTCCTTCGGATCGCGAACGATTCTTGAGAACTCTGCCATCAGTCTTCTCGTAATCGGACCTGGCCTGCCGTCGCCTATAGACCTTTTGTTTATTTCTCTCACAGGCACGATTTCCGCGGCTGTTCCCGTGAAGAAAACCTCGTCAGCGTTAAACAGCTCATAAGGTGTCACGTTCTTTTCCGATACCTCATACCCCAGCTGTCTGGCAAGGTTCTTGGCCGAACCCGCTGTTATTCCGGGTAAGGCGCCCGTGCAACTAGGCGGCGTGTGTATCTTGCCGTTCTTCACTGTGAACACGTTTTCCGCTACACCTTCACAGACAAACCCGTTCCTGTCAAGACATATTGCCTCATCAACACCGGCATTGTTTGCCTCGATCTTTGCCAAGATGCTGTTGAGGTAGTTGAGCGACTTTATCTCATGTGACGTTGCGTCCACAGGGTCTCTTTTGACCCATGAAATCATTGCAGTGACGCCGTTCTCTTTTGCGTCGTCCTTGTGCATGGAGATCGAGTCTGTGATTATGATTACTGTTGGTTTTGGGCATTTCTTCGGATTCAACCCGAGGTCGCCTGCCCCCCTTGTAACCACTAGACGTACGTACCCGTCTCTCAGCTTGTTCTTCCGCAACGTTTCCAACGTTTTCTGGATCAGCTCTTCTCTGGTCATCGGAATCGACAACATTATCATGTGAGCTGAACTGTAAAGCCTGTTGATGTGCTCCTTCAGCTTGAACACTACGCCGTCGTAGGCGCGGATACCCTCGAAAACGCCATCACCGTACAGCAGGCCGTGGTCAAAAACCGAAACCTTCGCATCCGACTTCGGATAATATTTCCCGTCTATGTAAACCTGCAACTCCTTCTCCAATGGTCTACCCCCGAAACGAGAAGTTAGTCTATCAAATCAAGGTTTCATATATCTTTTGGACAGAACTGGCTGATCTCTGCCATCGCTAGCCGTAGAACTGTGGCCTCTTGGAAAGATATTTCGGCAAAGGCAACGGTTTGAAGGGTTTGTCGCTGATTATCTTTTCAGTCTCCGCCATGAACTCTTTCAGTTTCAACTTGCGCATCTTCCCACTTGACCGGTCCCTAACTGGAAGCACATCGGACTCGAGTTCTTTCTGGCCTACAACAATTATGTAAGGAACCCACTCCATCTCAGCTTCACGCACTCTTTTCTGCAGCGTCAGCGCACGATCATCAATGTCCACCCGCATACGGTGAGCTTCCATCTCTTCAGCCATTTTCTCCACATCCTTGAGGAAGTTGTCGGATATAGGGATCAGCCGAACCTGTGTCGGAGAAAGCCAGACAGGAAGCATTGGCGGCCTGCCTCTCTTTTGTTCTTTGTAAGCCTTCTCCAAAAGTGCATACACGTCTCTCTCAATCGCCCCACTTGGAGAACAGTGCAGAATCAACGGATATTGCTTCTCACCCTTTTCATCGACGAACTTTATCTCGTATCGTTTGGCGTTCTCAACGTCGATCTGGTCCGTTGAGAGAGCAGCGGCCTTGTCCTGATTGTCCACGTAGTTAAAGTCCCATTTCAGCACGAAGTAGAAGAAGCGCTCACTCCACATCTCAGCTAACACGGGTTTGCCAAGAGTCTTCGCCAGGGATGCGATGAACTGCTTGTTTTCTTCATAGAAGTTTTTGGTGAACCGTATCCCCACTTCGTAGTCATCCTTGCCTAAGCCTATCTCGTCTAGAATTTGCATGCACATCTTGAAACGCGTCACGAATTCTTTTCGGGCTTGCTTCAGGTCTGTGCAGAAGGCGTGACAGTCGGGCATGGTGAAAGCCCTGAGTCGTCTGAGACCAACGACCTCTCCGCTTTTTTCTCTCCTGAAGCTGTAACGGGTTAACTCGTAAACTTTCATTGGCATGTGTTTGTGAGAGAACTGAGCGTCATGAACCATCAAGAACTGCCCGAAACACGCAGCAAAACGCAGGAACAGCTCCTTGTCCTCTGACTTCAGTAAGTATTGCCTCGCGGGAAAACGATTCACGTAATCCGCCAGGCTAGGATGATGAAAGTCGTACATTACAGGAGTCTCCACTTCCATCGCGCCATACTCGTTCATCTTGACGCCTACAAACTCCTCAAGTAGAGACTTGATCAGCCGGCCCTTCGGGTACCAACGGATGTTTCCAGGGTCGCTTCCAAGCTCATAATCAGCGATTTCCAGCCTTTTCATCAACGTCACGTGAGGCGGCATCTGCTGGCTGGCTCTCACCTTTGATATCTCGTACCTTGCGAATTTTTCAAGGTCCACGTGCCCCTTGAAATCGAACTCTTCGACCGGCACCATTTTTCCGTCAGGCCGAAGGATGTACCAGGATGACCTGAGTTTTTCCTCGGCCTTCACCGCCTCAGAGACCTTCTCTTCTTCTTTTTCCTTGCCTTCTGCGGGTAGTATAACTCGAGACTGCTCTGCGAGAGGGTGACCTTTGACTGAGACCGTGAACTGCTTGTTCCAGCCGAACGGTGCACGAAATGTCTCTATGCCCTTCTTCTTCGCATAAGCTTCCATGGCCTGAACCGTTTTCAACGCTTCTGACGGCTTGGCAAGCCTGCTGCTCAAGTGGGCGTACGGGTAGATGAGAATGCGGTTCGCGCCCAGTTTTTCGAGAAAGGCCTGAACTTCGTCAATAGCTTTCTGAGCGACTCTCGCATCGTCACCGTCTTCAACTGCGGTGAACAGAACGATCAGTTCTTCTAATCGGACCTCTTTCTTCTCAGCTTCCTCAGCCATGGCAATCTCTTTCTGAACAGGCTTGTAAGCGATAAAGTTCGCATGCAGCTGCAATATTCGCATTGAATGTCTGTCCTCCAAAGTCTATGGTTTGTACCGCCACTGCTCAAGCTGCTTGTCTTTCTTCGTCTTCTTCTTATACTCTTTGTAGTGCTCCTTGCACAGGTAAGCGCGCCTTTCGCTACCAACCCTCAGGCCTGCGGCCCTGACCTTTTCAGCTGAAAGCGAACGTACGGCATCTTGACCACAACCCGACACGCTGCATTTCACTCCCTTAGCGACACGTCCCAAAGACATTGCCTCTCATGTACATGGTTTTGATGAATTACAGTACACCTCATTCCTTAATTTCTTTTTCCGAGAAAAAATCTTAGTGTTTAAGAAATATTTTCGAGAAAAGATGAATAGTGTGAAACATCTTCCCTCCGCGCGTTCCTTAGATGCACTTTAAGAGAAAGTGGCAAGGAAGCATTTATGTCTTCTCTGCGCGTGAAAGCAATACTTTAAGACTTTTAGCGCAAAAAAGAGAGGAGTCTAAGCCTTCCGCGCGCGCTGTACACTAACTTTAAGAGAAACGAGAGTCAAAACCATTTTGAGGGTCTAGTCTTGGCTGCGACGGATGCAAAACGTGTGAAGAAACCAAAACTCCCAAACAAACGCTTGCTTCGGAGAAACAGGAAGAGAGTAAGATAGTGCGCGCGCTGGGTTGGGTTTGGGATAAAACTTTACCCCCAAAACCCAAACATTTTAGGGTAGCGCGCGCACCCTTGAAAAACGCAACATTTAACTGTGAAATTCCATAATGTTTCATTGGTACCTCTGGGGGAAAGATTGTTGGTTGAAGGCATTAGTTATCGTTTGCTGATTTTGACGGCTCTTGTCATTTTGATAGGTGTTGTAGGTTCTTTCTTATTGATTTTTGTATGGTTTAGTTTGATGAACTCGTTTGGATCCTTTGCGTATGCATTAGTAGCATTGGCCGTCCTCTCTGCGTTTGCCGCATATTCTCTCTACGCTGGATTCCTGAAAAGAAACTGGATCATATTCACTGTCAGCTTCACAATAATAGGCGTTGTTCTCCTAACATCATCCACGGTCGTCGCGGTGCCGTATTCAACAGTCCGAACTTTTCCTGTAGAACTTACAAATAACACCTTCAACGTAACTTTCTCGATCGGACCAAATGAAACTCGCACCTTCGAAGCGCCAACTGGAAGCTTCTTTGCAATATATGCTAATCAAAGCTTGGTTCAGATCAGAATATCATCAACCTCAGAATCACTTGATGTTAACATGTCTGCCCAACAAGGGAGCTACGATGATCTTGAGCGCACACTGACCGGTTATGATCATTGGGATCCTGTTCTAAACTTCACGTACCACGGCATCGCTGACGAATACGGGTTTGTCTGGCGTTCATACTTCTGGACTCCTTCAGGCCCTACCGTTGAATATGGTTATGGTAATCAAGATAGCAGTGCATCGTATGCACTTGACATCGCTGTAACATTTCACAATCCAAGCAACTCTCAAGCGCAAGTGCAGATGCAAACCGACGTCTTCTACAAGGCAACTGAACAGACGGAGACCGTCAACTACCATCCTCTGATTGATTTTCACTTTGCTTATGCTGGAATAGGTATTATCGGCATCGCTTTGATTTCCGAAGGATATGCTCTGTTGCGAAAAAAGAACGAGAATACTGCAGAATCCGAAACTAATAAAAACGGCGTGGTAGACTCGCAGTAGGGCGGGCTGCGCTTAGACCGTGCGGGGTCTAGGGCGCATTAGTTGTTGTTTTGGGTTTTGGGTTTTGGGATAAAACTTTACCCCAACCAATCACTTTTATTTCTGCAGAAAGGTCACTGCTAGACAACTATTAAATGCCGAATGAGGATAAACAGGATTGACGTATTCAACAGAGCACGTAAAGCTCAGGATCTAAGGTGGGTTCAGATAGTGGCTGCGAAAGAAGAGAAGCGAGACAAGCATTTTCCGCTCTTTATGCATGATAACGTATTCAGAAGGCTGTTTGATAACCCACACAGTTTCTGTTCCTATGTCGTAGAAGGTCAAGCGGTTGCTGACCTTGGCTGTGGACCCGGTTTCTATTCACTTGGTTTAGCCGAATGCGTTGGTCCTGAAGGAAGAGTCTACGCAGTTGACTCAGACGAAAAGGCTATCAGAACGCTAGAAAGGAAAACGGATAAACGTGGCTACCACAACATCGAAGCACGTGTTTCATCTGCCTCTGACTTGAGCTTCATACGAGACGGGTCAGTCGACTTCGTTCTTGCCAATGGACTACTGTGTTCGATGGCGCCACAATACCACGAGCCAGCCGTTAACGAAATCAAGCGTATCCTCAAGCCAAAAGGACTGGCATACATTAGCGCGGCCAGAGGCTTCTACAGCTACATGAACAAAGCAGAGTGGGAGAGAATACTTGAAGGATTCAAAGTCGAGCGAAGGGGTGATGGTTTCAGCTGGATCGCCGAACGATGGGCAATAGTGTCCACAAGACCAGTGTAAGCAGATGCGCGTGCGGAGCGTATCTTTTGCGTTTATTTCCCTAATCATTTGAGGTTTACCTCAAAACTCAGTCCCTCGTTGTTGGGTTGCGAATTCTTATATTTCAGACATGCCAAGGGAATATTATATAGCGGAGCGCGGCGATTCGGTTGAAAACTACAAGGAAAGTCTTTTTTTCATTCACATTGTCTCTGTGCTTGCTGACATCTGTTTTCAATCTATACGTTCAGAGTTGCCGACCCAGCAATGCCGAACAGAACTATCCATCGACCACCGGAACTTCCAACAATGCAAATCAAACGTCCACAAAAGCTGAGCAATCAACCGATATGCCCCTTCAGGATAGTCTGACCGGAATCTTCCATGGAGGGGGTCTGCAATTGGGTCTTTCCTCCACTTCCAGTTCCGCTTCGTTTAGTCAGCATCTGATGTGCAAGGACTGCACAACGTTCTACGATCCCATTGAACCGACAACAACGTTCAGCCCGAGCGACAAGCAGGCAGTTTGTGTGACAACCTTCAGTACTAGCAACACAATCGAATTCAGATGGTATCACAGGGACAATTCATCAAAGGCTTGGATTTCATGCTATAACTGGACTGAGAATGCGAAAAATATAGATGGATATCCCACTCCCCCCTATCGCTATGGAGGCTATCTGTCCATTGCTGGATACTGGCCAGGGGTATACTTCCCCAGAGCATACAAGGTCGACGTATACCTAGATGGTCTTCTCTCATTTTCCGAATTCTTTGAGGTCACCAACGACGGCTTAAACAGCCCACGTACGTGCGAAAATGTTGATGCAAACGGCCAGCCTGCGAACTTGAAATCACGGTTCACCGTGGGCGTTGACAACCAAGTTTCTTATTACTTAAGGTTCGACAATATGGCATACTTCGACGAAGAGACAGGGAACTCTCACAACTTTACAACCGTGTGGGTTCAACCAAACGGAACAATCTACAAGACTCACTCGTCCGTCTTCAGTGACTACAAAGACAACGATGTGACTCTGAACTATTGGAAGTCTGGGTTAATTCCCAACGATTCTATCTCTATCGACTCGACCACTCCTGTTGGAAACTGGAAAGTCGAAGTCTACGTGGACAGCTTCTACTCAAATGATGCGTGGACACCGTACGGACCCATCGCAACCACGCCTTTCATCGTTGGAAACGAATCTGTCGCAAATTGGACTTTCATGGTCTACCTTGACTCAGACAACAGCCTGGCAAATGGCCTCAACATAAGTGGACAAATTCACGATCTCGGTATTGACGTCTTCTTAAGATTGGCGAACGTAACATCGTCACCTGACTTCAACATAGTCGTACAGATGGACAGAGCGCCCAGCCAAGATGAAAGATACGGCAATTGGACAGGGGGAAAACGCTTCAACGTCAAGCAAGGCATGACGCCAACCGCTGAAAACGCGGTCCCGGGCCAAGACTTGGGGGACATCGACATGGGAAACCCAAACACGCTGAAAGATTTCGTCAACTGGACCATTAACAACTACCCAGCGAACTTCCTTTTCTTGGTTCTTTGGGATCATGGAAGTGGCTGCATGGGTATTTGTTACGACGTTGCGAGTGGGAATGACTCTTTGTCGCTTCCAAAAATCACCCAAGCTTTGAGCGGAATCCCGGCGATCATAGACGGTGTGCTCATGGACGCTTGCGGCACGAGCATGCTAGAGGTGGCTTACCAGATCAAAGATTCTGCGAATATCCTAGTTGGTCCCGAAGGCCTCGGCTACGGCTCAGATATGCCGCCTTATGATGCTTATCTGAATAACCTGTCAAACAACTCATCAATTTCACCCAACGCATTTGCCAAAGAAATAGTTAAAGACTATATACGCTGGGCTTACGCTAACGCTCCTTGGATCCAAAGTGCAACAATGACAGCGACAGACTTGACCAAGATGACCAGTCTCGCGGCAGCAATCGACGATTTCGCTACAACATTGAAGGAAAAAGAAACACTCTACCACGAACAGATAAGCTTGGCAAGAAGCATGACTAAAGGATATCCGGGACCCTATCAAAACCCAAACGGGACCTACCAAACTGGATATTATGTTGATCTTTACGATTTCGCTTCCCTCGTAAATGCGACCGTGCCGGACGAGGAGCTAAGAAACGATTCTAGCCAAGTCATGACTTCGATAGAAAACGCGGTAATCATGAAGCTCGACATAAACGAGCCAGGAACTAATGGTTTGGCAGTGTTTTTCCCTGATGAAAAAGGAAAGTATGACACGTTTGCAACTATTTATGAGGATACAGCATTTGCAATTAATACGCCTTGGGATGAGCTTGTCAAATACCACCTGTCAGGGTTCGTCTTGACCATAAAGACAATGCATTCAGACATGCCGGTCAAAGTTGACGAGGACGTGTATAACACTACGGCTGAAGAGGAAATTAGCGTGTTTCTCCAACCAGGCGCTTACAAAGTAAACGTCACAAGCGTCTTTTCACCTGAACCTGATTCCCAACTAGTGTTTGTCAACTGGACAGACGGCAACACTTCAAGCACAAGAACGTTCAACATAGTAGACAGCAATGTAACGGCTGAAGCTGTATATGAGCTTCAATATCCCCTAGTCATAGAGACAAACTTCGGAGGTCAAAATCAAACGGAGCCGTCAGCAGGCAAATACTGGTGCAATGCAAGTTCAATCGTACCCGTTCTTGCCATAGCTCCAAGCGCCGTCGCAGGGGAAAATTACACTGGACTTGTTTGGATTCAGAAAGGTGCCAGAAACTCGAGCAGCACCGACAATCCAATCTTTATAGCGATGAATGGGCCGACAAACGCGACTGCTGTATGGAGACACGAATACCTCCTAACCGTAACTTCCCAGTACAGCACCCCCACACCGACCACTGGGTGGTTTGAAGCTGGGACACCCTTCAACGGATCAATCACTTCGCCTCTCTCAGGATCAACAGGTACTCAATACGTGTGCACTGGCTGGACAGGAACGAGGAACGTTCCCTCTTCAGGAGCCTCGTTGACAACCAATTTCACATTGGACCAGCCATCAAGCATACAGTGGAATTGGAAAACCCAGTATCTCCTGACGGTGCGCACAGATCCAACAGGGCTGAACCCACAGCCAAGCGTCTATCCTGCAGGAACATGGTATGACAGCAACGCCGAAGTGGTCTGCACAGCACAGCAAGTAAATGGGTACGCTTTTCAACAATGGACTGGGGGCGCAGGCTATGAATACCCAAACGGAGTCAACTTCATAAACATCACAATGGACGGACCGTACGGCATCACAGCTCACTACGTTCGCGCGCAAGCTTGGTGGGAACTTTTGGTTCGTCCAGATGTGATGCAAACTATGCTTGCAGTGCTCGGAACAACGCTCACTCTTGGTCTAGTTGGAGGCACCTGGTTCAGGTCTAGGAAAAGAAGAAACATCGTTAAAGCTTTCTTGGCTGAGGCCGATGACGTTTATTCCAGGTTGAAGACATATCCAAAAAACTGTGAGGACGAGCTTTATTCGCTAAGAAACACGGTTCTGGAAGGGTTAACCGACGGCAAGATAACTCAGGAAAACTACGAGATTATCGATAAAAGGATAGACAAATACGTGGCGGAGCTTTCAGAGGCACTGCGACGTAAACGTAAGGCACCTGCCAAACGAGGCGATGATTAGCGCGCGCGCTTTAGGGTCGGCTTCGGTCTCTAGGTTCAACCCGAAGGGGTTGCGGTGGCTGAAACAATTTTCCATAAAGCTTAAAATGTCAGAGAGAGTTTAACATGATCAGACCAGGTCCCGGGGAGGATGGACAACGTCTAAAGCTGCGGCGATCGTCGTCTTATTGATCGCTGCGAGTCTGGCCGAAGCGATGCTCATTCATCCAGCCTCCGCTCAACCCTCAACGGACTGGCCGATGTTCCGCTTCAACCCGGAGCACACGGGGACAACGCAGAACGTAACACCGCCACTTGAACTCACCTGGAACTTCACGACAGGCGACTTGGTCTATTCTTCTCCTGCCGTGAGTGGCGATTTCGTGTACGTTGGCTCACGCGATGGGAACATCTATGCCTTGGATGCCGCTAATGGAACGCTGAGATGGAAATACGCAACAAGCGATTGGGCCCTCTCTTCTCCTGCCGTTAGTAGTGGCGTCGTGTACGTTGGCTCAGAAGATAGGAACCTCTACGCTTTGAACGCTGTTACTGGAACGCTGAAATGGAACTACACGACGGGCGGCTATGTGGACTCTTCTCCTGCCGTCAGTGGTGGCGTCGTGTACGTTGGCTCAGACGATCGGAACCTCTACGCTTTGAACGCGGCCACGGGAGTCCTGAAATGGAATTACACGACTGGCGGCTACATCGAGTCTTCCCCTGTTGTCAGTTGTGGTGTCGTGTACGTGGGCTCTGAGGACGGGAAGGTGTACGCCTTCGACGCGACTACCGGAGCCCTGAAATGGAACTACACGACTGGCGGCCTCGTCTATTCCTCACCTGCAGTCAGTGGCGGCGTCGTCTACGTGGGTTCAGCAGACGATAACATCTATGCCTTGGACGCAACCACCGGAGCCCTAAAGTGGAGTCACTTAACGGGCGACTTTGCTGTCTATTCTTCTCCTGCTGTCAGTGGCGGCCTTGTTTACGTTGGCTCAGCGAACATCTACGCTTTGAATTCTTCTACAGGAGCCCCAAATTGGAGCTACACTACACATGGCAGCAACGCCCATTCCTCTCCCGCTGTTAGCGGCAGTGTCGTGTACGTGGGCTCAGACGATCATAACGTCTACGCTCTGGATGCCTACACAGGAGCATGCTTATGGAGCTACACGACAGGAGACTACGTATATTCTTCTCCTGCTGTCAGTGGCGGTTTTGTTTACGTGGCTTCATACGACGGGAGAGTCTACGCCTTCTCGCCGTCCGGTCCACAAACAAGATATCCGTGGCCCATGTTCCACCGCGAACTCACGCACACAGGCTACACGGAGAGCTCAGCACCCCAAACAAACCACACAATGTGGAACTACACGACAGGTAACATAACGAGTTCTTCGCCTGCCGTTGCTGACGGCATAGTTTTCATCGGGTCGTTCGACAAAAATGTTTACGCTTTGAACGCTTCTACTGGGACTGAGGTTTGGAACTACACCACAGGCAACTATGTGGACTCTTCTCCTGCTGTTTCTGGTGGTAGGGTTTACGTGGGATCAGATGATGGCACGGTTTACTGTTTGGATGCTGTCACTGGGGCTCTGGTTTGGAGCCGCACCACAGGCAGCTATGTTTGGTCTTCTCCTGCTGTCGATTATGGTAGGGTTTACGTGGGAGCAGAGGATCATAATGTTTACTGTTTGGATGCTTCTACGGGGGCTATAGTTTGGAACTACACCACAGGCAGCTTTGTTATTTCTTCTCCTGCTGTTGCTGGTGGTAGGGTTTACGTGGGATCGTATGATCATAATGTTTACTGTTTGGATGCTGCCACTGGAGCCCTAGTTTGGAACTACACCACAGGCAGCTATGTTTGGTCTTCTCCTGCTGTTGCTGGTGGTAGGGTTTACGTGGGATCATACGATGGCAGAATTTGCTGTTTAAATGCTGTTACTGGGGTCCTAGTTTGGAACTACACCACAGGCAGCTTTGTTATTTCTTCTCCTGCTGTTGCTGGTGGCAAGGTCTACGTTGGATCAAGTGATCATAATGTTTACTGTTTGGATGCTGTCAGTGGAGCTCTGGTTTGGAACTACACCACAGGAAACTGGGTGGACTCTTCTCCTGCTGTTTCTGGTGGTAGGGTTTACGTGGGATCATACGATGGTATGGTTTACTGTTTGGATGCTGTCACTGGGGCTCTGGTTTGGAGCTACACCACAGGCAGCTATGTTTATTCTTCCCCTGCGATCGCCGACGGCATGGTCTTCGTAGGTTCAGCAGACCATACTCTTTACGCATTTGGAGAAATCGTCAGGACGGAGAACTATGCGACGGTGCAGGCGGCTATCAACGCTGCTCCCCTAGGAGCCATCGTTCTAGTCGCACCGGGCATCTACAATGAGTCTTTGGTAATCAATAAGACGTTAACCATTCTTGGCAGACTAGGCAGTGAACCAACCTTCAACGGCGGCGGAAGCGGAATCGCCATAACGATAGTTCCCAGTGGATCTGGGTCGACTATTGCTGGAATAACGATAACCAGCTGGGCTCAAGGCATCCTCGTCAACGGAGCCAGCGGCTGCAAGATCTACGACAACATAATGTCTCTCATAAATCAAAATGGAGTTGCCCTCCAAGGCTCCAACGCCTCCAACAACCTTGTTTACAATAACATATTCGAAAACGACAACATCGCCGTCAGCTTGACCTCTTCAACATCCAACAACACAATCACCGGCAACATGATCAGCCTGAGCAGCATCGGCCTCAACCTACAGTCCAGCGGCAACATCGTTTACGCGAACATAATGACCTACAACGTTGTCGCGATAAACATAACCAACTCAAACAACAACAGGTTCTTCCACAACGACTTCATCAACAGCAACTTCACACTGAACATGTCAAACTCAACAGGAAACGTCTGGGACGACGGCTACCCGAGTGGCGGCAACTACTGGAGCGATTACCTAACAAAGTATCCGAACGCCACTGAAAATGATAGTTCAGGCATCTGGAACACGCCCTACGTCGTCGCTACGAACAACACGGACTACTATCCTCTTGTGAAGCCTTTCAGCCTGCACAACATCGGAATAGCAAGCTTTGTCGTGTCAAAGACCGTTATCGGACAGTCCTACGCGCCGCAGATGAGCGTGCTACAGATAAGCCTGACAATCCTGAACCTCGGCACCTACGACGAACCGTTCACCCTGACCGTGGTCGTCAACTCAACGCTCATAACCCAGCAGACCGTTAGCCTGTCAAAAGGAGACTACACGACGCTGACGATAACTTGGAACGCTGCGGACTGTGCCAAGGGTAACTACACCGTATCAGCCACAGCAGGCCCCGTTGCAAGCGAGGCGGACACTTCTGACAACAACCGCTCCCTCAGGGTCGTCGTGACGATCCCAGGCGACATCAACGGCGACGGCACAGTTGACATCTACGACGCCATCAAACTATCTAGCGCCTTCAACTCCAGCCCTGGCAGTACAAAGTGGAACCCCAACGCGGACATAAACGGCGACGGCACTGTTGACATCTACGACGCCATAATACTCGCAGGCCACTTCAACCAACACATTCCATAGCGCGCCCTTTTTCTCAGTTCAGGTCCATTCTCAAGGAAAACGTCGACAGCACGTCTTGGCTTGCCGCGTGTGCAATTCATTTGTTCAGCGCTGACTGCTCGCAATCACTTACAAACAGAAAATGGCGCACAAGTGCAGGAAAACTTCAAAAGTGCCATATTACGGTCGTTGGCTATTGCGAACCTGCAAAAAGCAACGGTTCCTTGCCCGCGGGTTCCCCGCAACCGGGCGCCTTGCACGTAGGGAAGTCAATGTCACTACCTACTAGGTCTGTGATCTTTCTGCAAAAAAACCTAGCGGGTAACTACAACCCTCTCGCTTGGCGCGCTAGCGTGTTCCTAAATTCTTTCGGGAAGTAGCTTGCTTTACTCATTTTGCTCTTCAACCATATTTGGCTCATATAGCATCCCCGGGGGGAGGGTGTGAGCACGCAAGCACGCCCTCGAACCGTGACAGTAACCATCGGAGAACGTCATGCCTCCCTCTTGAACAGAATTTAGGAACAAGCATGCGCGCTGGTTTTGATGAATTACAGTACCCATCATTCCTTAATTTCTTTTTCATAGAGGATGCGGGCTCTTCGGATGATTTCTTCTTTTTCACCGAAGAATGTCGGACCGACGCCTTCAACAACAAGCGAAGCGACCGCCGTCCCGACGCATGAACACCAAGAACAATCCTCGCCACGAACATACTCGGCCAAGAAGCCTCCCATGAAGGCGTCTCCAGCTCCGGTTGGGTCAACAAGCTTCTCAGGTTTGTAGGCTGGAACATTATGGATCGTGCCCTCAACCGAAACCGCCGCTCCTTTCGCACCCAAAGTGGTTATGACAATCTTGACTCCATGATCATGTATTGCCTTCACGGCAGGTTCAAGCTCTGAAAGACCTGTCACAGCCCAGAGTTCACTGAGTGAAGACTTGAAAATGTCGATGAGCCCCAACACACGCTCGTCCACAAGCGGCCCAAGCGTAACGTTCCCGTTCTCGTCAAACCGGCGCACAAACCCCTGTGGGTCAAGAGAGGTGACTTCACCACAGTTTCTGAGCTTCTCGGCAACATCGTATGCAACCTCGCCAGCTATGGGTCCGATATGAACAGCTTTGGCCCTCGGAGAATTCGATATATCTTCAACAGTGATTGGGGACATTCTGCACTCTGACCGCAAGTCACGGTCTGAAAGATCGCTGTTGTATTTCAGTTCAAAACGTGTAGTCCGCGTGTCCTCAGCCCTCAGCACATTCGATAAGTCAACACCCTCTTGTCCAAGCCACCACTTGTAAGCCTCTGGAAAGTCACTGCCAACCTTAGAAATAACTGAAACTCTGGCGTCCAGGCGCCTCGCAGCAAGGGAAACATAAGTCACGGAGCCGCCTAAAACGACGAACGGAGTCTTTCGATCAGGCAGGAAAATCGAGTCTACAGCAAAGTGGCCTGCTGAAACAATGTCGAACACGCGCGCATCTGACCTCGCCTAGCATATTGAGCTCAAGTAAACTTAAACTAAACGGAACCTCACTACCTTTCATTCCGCGCGCGGACGGTAAATGAGTCTGCAAGTATGTTCTTTATGGTTTCTTCAACTTTCTTCTCTGCAACAACTGTTTTTGAATCCATCGGCTAGAGGCGCCGCAGTTTGTGAGAAGCTCGCGAGTTTGACTTCTGCGTAAAAAGATCGAAGGCTAGAATTTTGACTGTAATAGAAGAATTGCTTTGGCCAGGTCTCCGCCGCTTTCTTCTAAGGCTCTTCTGGCTTCATCTGGGTTTTTGCCGGTCTGGTCGGCCACGAGTCTTACGTCTTCCTCGGCTATTCCCGAGGGCTTACGCTCTGTGGCTTTCTCAGTGATCTTGCCGCCTGTCACCTGAAAGATTTTCTGGCCCTGCACCTCAAGCACCGCAACTTCAGGCTCTTCGATAGTGATCTCTTTAACGCTTGTTTTTATGACAACCTGTTCAACATCCGCAACCGCGTCCATGTTCATGCCCATGCGTTGCATCATGCGTCTTGCTTCACGCGGATTGACACGTCTATGCACATGATCACCCTTGCCATCTAACCTCTACCAGTCAGAACTCATAAACTTAACCTTCATCGGTGCAGCCACGTCGAACCTTGACGGCGACGCCGCGCTTGAAAGCCTTCATCTCTTCACCAGACAGCATGGCCCGACCAACCGCTAAGACCTTTTTGTTACCGTCGAGGACGACTGCCTCGTCTTTCGCGCGGATCTCCTCATCAGCCTTCACGACGTGCGCTGCAAACACGTCGCCGCCTTCGGCAATAAACTTTGAGACATCATCTTGAACTCTAACAAAACACGTTGCAGAAGCCACGCCTTCAACGATCCGTCTTGCACCTCTGATGCTCAGGGAAAGCATACCATCCGTCGGTCGCATAGTGGCAAGCCGTTTCCCGTCCAGATAGATGTAGCGGATTCTTCTAGTTCTTCTGGAAAATACAATATTCGCCCCTTTGGGAAAAAGCTCTGCGCCTACGCCTCTGCCAAACTGATAGTCTGCAACAGCCCTCACTCGCCTCAGAGCATCCTCCAACATTACTCACCGACAGCTCGTGCTAGCGCGTTCGACAACTATAAACACGACCCTTTATAATAAAAGCAGTCTAGGTGTGGAGCCAGTTGCGATGCGAAGTCTGCGGATGCAAGATCCGTGGCAAATCATTCAACGTCATGATCGAAGGGGCAAGACTCACGGTGTGTGGCGAATGTGCAAAGCATGGCAAGATCTGCTACACGGAGCCTAGACCGAAACAAGTGTTTCCGAGGCCCAGAGCGGGACCTGTCACGTTTAGAGTCCAAACTAAACAGTCGGCGCCGCCAGTCGACACCAGCGTGGAACTGACGGAAGATTACGGCACGAGGATAAGAAAAGCAAGGGAGAAGCTGGGACTTTCGCATGAAGAACTGGGGAAGAGATTGAACGAAAAGGTATCGCTCCTCAAGAAGATTGAGACGGGCAAGATGACGCCCAGCGATAAGCTTGCAACAGCGTTGGAGCACATTCTTAAGGTCAAATTGATAGTGCCTAGGAAGGAGGAAAAAGTTCCACAGGCGAAGATTCCCAGGGCGCTAAGCCGTGAGCTGACGCTCGGAGACCTCATTCAACTTAAGAAGGGAGGCAGCGATAGGGAGGAAGCTGCAGGACGAGAGCAGTCATAGTTCAACGTCGGCAGCGGTCAGAACCATTGACACTTGATGAGCTTGACAGCTTGGCACAAACAGCAGGCTACACGGTTGTCGGCAGGATGGAGCAGGTGAGAGAACCTGACGCACGTTACCAGATAGGCGCTGGAAAGGTTGAAGAACTCGCCGAACTTGTAAAGAAAAATGGCGCTGAAAAAATCATATTCGACAACCTTCTGAGACCCTTGCAATCCTATAACTTGGCAAAGGCGACCAACGTCGAGGCCATCGACCGCTTCCAACTCATACTGGAGATCTTCACAAGAAGAGCTACAACGGCTGAGGCACAGATGCAGATACACCTTGCAAAGCTACAGTACGACCTTACACAGGCAAAAGAGAGGGTAAGGTTGGCAAAGAAGGCAGAGCAGCCTGGGTTCATGGGGCTGGGAGCTTATGAAGTTGACGTTTACTATGAAAGCGTCAAGAGAGAAGTGCATGCTACACGGAGAAGACTGAAGAAGATCAGAGGAAAGCGCCTGCTACACCGCGAAAGGAGGGCCGAATTGGGCTTCGCATCAATCTCTCTGAGTGGATACACAAAAGCAGGAAAAAGCTGCCTGTTCAACGTTCTTGCAAAAGAAACAGTCCCAGTTGACACAGCGCTGTTTACGACGCTCTCAACAACGACGAGGCTTGTCACTTTCTCCAAGAAGAAGTTCCTGTTGACAGACACTGTGGGCTTTATAGACCGGTTGCCGTTAACACTCATAGAGGCTTTCCGTTCAACTCTTGAAGAAACAATCTACTCTGACCTCATACTTCTGGTGGTAGACGCAAGCGAAGCGATGAGCACTATGGAAAAGAAACTTTCAACATGTATGGAGACGATAGAGCGCATCGGAGCAGGAGGCATACCAACGATAGTCGTGCTGAACAAGGTCGACTTGGTCTCGAACGCGGACATCCAGCAGAAGATCGAAAACCTCAGGGATAGAGCCAAAACGCTGGTGCCCCTATCAGCGTTGTACGGAACAAACATCGAGCACTTGGAACAAGAAATACTGAACAGATTTATGGACTATGTGAGAGCCTCATTCACGATACCGGTAACGAAGGAAACGATGTCCTTCATGGCCTGGCTCTTCAAAAACGCTGACGTGCAAGCGGCAGATTACACGGCAAACTCGGTGCACGTGGTTTTTGAAGCAAGCCCATCCTTCGCTGAAAAGGTGAGGAATCGCGTAGCGAAAGAATTCAGCGGGAAAATGGAGAAAATCTGAAAAAGGGGAGAACATGCCTCAAGTAGTTGTTCTGAGATGGGGTCACAGACCGCAGAGAGACGCAAGGCTAACATCGCACGTTGCGCTGGCAGCCAGGGCTTTCGGAGCTGCTGGCCTAATACTTTCAGACACAAACGACCCCAAGATCAAGGACTCGATTGAAAAAGTCACTCGAGAATGGGGAGGCCCCTTCTTTTTCGAGATGGGAACTCCTTGGAAGAGAGCTGTTCACGGTTGGAGAGTCAAAGGCGGTCTGGTTGTCCATCTGACGGCTTATGGAGAAAACGTTGAAACTAGCGATGCGATAGAGAAGATCAAGACATCAGGAAAGGACGTTTTGGTCATCGTTGGAAGCCAGAAAGTGCCTGGTGAATTCTTCTGCGAAGCTGTGGCAGACTTCAACGTGGCAGTCGGAAACCAGCCGCATTCGGAATGTGCAAGTTTGGCGGTTTTCCTTGATCGTTTCTTCGACGGAAAGGAACTGACGAGAAGGTTCGAGAACGCGCACTTCAAGATCATTCCTCAAGCAAGGGGAAAGAAGATCGTGAATGAACAGATGGTGTGATTCTGCCCTTTTTCTAAAGAGATTTAAGGTCGAACCATGCACAATATACAATGTAGAAACCAGCGTTGAAGAGGGGAAACAAAAGGAGCACTATATTGTCCAACATAAACGACGCAACACTGACGAGAGTTGCACAAGCCCTAGGCGAGGAGGACGCCATCAAGCTCATTGAAATCCTCAAAAACGCAGGGGAAACAACAGACGATGAGATAGCAAGCAAGACGGGCATAAGACTGAACTCGGTGCGCAAGATCCTCTACAAGCTTTATGACCATTCTCTCGTGAGCTTGAGACGAACACGCGACCCGAAGACTGGCTGGTTCATTTTTCATTGGAGACTACAGTCAGACCAGCTAGAAGGTTTCATACAGAGCCAAAAACGTCGGGTTCTTGAAAAACTCAACGTGCGACTGGAGTTTGAGAAAAACCATGATTTCTACTATTGCTACACGCCTGGATGTAAGCGGATCCCGTTTGAAGAGGCTGTGGAACTTGTTTTCAAGTGCCCAACATGCGGAAAACCGTTGATGCACTACGACAACGACAAGATCCTTGAAGCGCTTGGAAAGAGGGTCGAAACACTAAGGAAGGAGCTTGGTGAGTGAAAAGCTCCCTACGAGAGAAGAAGCACTGCAGTTACTCAGGCAGAACGGATGCCACGGGAACGTTATAAGACACGCTGAAAAAGTCTCTGAGCTTGCCTGCGAGATCGCTGAAGCATGCCAGAAAAACGGTTCTCATGTTGATCTGGAACTCGTCGAGGTCGGAGGACTCTTGCATGACATTGGACGAGGCAAGACGCACAGTGTCCATCACGCAGTAATCGGGGCAGAAGTCGCAAGGTCCTTGGGCCTTCCGGAGCAGGTTGTATCAATTATCAAGAAGCACGTGGGCGGCGGGATAACGGCCAGAGAGGCAAAGAAACTCGGGTGGCCCAAGGACGTGTACGTTGCTCAGACGCTTGAAGAAAAAATCGTCTGCTACTCAGACAAACTCATTGAAGGTTCACGTCGCGTTCCGATAGAGAAAACGATTGACCAGCTTTCACAGGAGTTGCCGCCGGCCGCCATTGAGAGAATATGGAAACTGCACGAGGAAATGTTGGCTCTAGTCGGCGACTGCGATTGCCTTCCGTAACCCTTCTTACCAGAATCTACAACAAATCTCAGTTAGACCAAGTTGACGGAAACTTGAGGTCTTTGTTGAGGGGGTTGAAGGTTGAGACCAGCATGGTCGGAACCGATTCACTCGGGTGGGTTCACGTGTCGATTTCCGGCGAAGACGAGAACGTGGCCGTCCGCTATCTGGCTAACAACATCGGGCTTCGCCCAGCAGACTTAGAAAACATCAGGAAATATTCAACGCTCAAAGGATATGTTACAAGCCCATCGAAAAGCAATAACGAGCTCTGGGTTGACGTAGGAGTTTCTTCGCCAAGCCGCGTTGACGCTGCCGTTCCGTTACATCAACTGCAGGCCCAGCTGGGTGATGGACGGAAGATTGCACTCGGTAAGATGGTTGAGCTTTTTGGTTTCTGTGAAAACCTACCGTTGCACATCAGAGTTACAAATGCTGACTTCGAGGCAAGGTACATTGAAGCTGAGCTCTCAGAGAAGCAGCAGGAACAGTACGCAGGTTGGACGCGTTCCCTGCTCGACAGGCTGCTGATTCTCGGAGCTTCCTACGGTGAAGTCGATTCGGCCATAAGAAGAGCAGAGTTCAACCGTGACATCGTCAAAGTCGAGTCCTTAGGGATGTTTGAACATGCGGTCTTGTGCAAGGTGGGCACGGATGCTGCCGGTTTGATTCCAAGGATGGGGAAGAATCTGAGGAGGGCAGCGTTCAGCGTTTTTAACCCGAGGAAGATCCTTGCAGTGCTCGGCTACGATTCAGCACTGTTTGCTTCCTAGAGACCAAGTAGACACCGATGAAAATCAGGAAGCCGCCTGCCGCCGTGAACAGCGTCACCGTTTCTCCTGCAAACCTGGTTGCGAACATGACCGTTATCAACGGTTCTGCGAACATGAATGAGCTGACCACTGCCGCCTTGACTTGGTTGGCTACGTGAAGCCAGATGGAATATCCAAACAGCGAACAGGTGAAGGCCAGATAAAGGATTGCTGACCAGACTTGAAGGCTCATTGTCGTTATTCTACTTATGGAGTTTTCAGCTGTGGCAAAGGGGATTAGACACACGCCGCCGAGTATGTTCACGTAGGCTGAGACGAGAAAGGGGCTATATTTCTCCATCATCTTTTTTCCGATTACGGTGTACGTTGCCCAGAGCAGAGGTGTAGAGAGCAGGATCAGGGTTCCAGCGAAGAAGCTCGAGTTGCTCTCGAGGCTAAGGGAGCTTCCCGCGATGACGGTGAGCGTTCCAGCTGCGGCTATTCCGATTCCGAGAACTTGTCTTCGTGCCAGATGTTCTTCGAGCATTCGTGCGGAGAAGATGGTGATCAGGATCGGCGAGAGAAGACAGACTAAGATTGCGGCCATCGAGGCGCTTGCCATCTGTATGCCCGTGTACTGTATCGTGAAGAAGAAGGTGACGCCTGTGAGCCCGAGGAGAAGCAGCTTTGGCAAGTCTTTGATTTCAACGCGCAGCGCGTAGTTGCGGTTAACGCGTTTGTTGAGCAGAAGCGCTGCTAGAAACATGGCGCTCGCGAGGAGAAACCTGAAGGTTGCGATTGAAATCGGTGTGAACCCTTCAAGAAGTGTTATCTTTACGACGACGAAGGAGCTTCCCCAGAAGGTGATCAAGCACAGCATCAGGAACGCGTTGAAAGAACTGATCGCTTTAGCTGCCATGCGCAAGACTGGCAGGCCATGCCTAAAAAGCGTTTTGAAAGAGGCCTTAACATGCCCTGTTTCGTGTTTTTACTCGTCTAACACGCTTACCCCCCGCCTCTCCAGGTTTTTTCTGCATTAAAGGCTGCCGACGCGTTCTCAGGCGGGATTTCTTATCGTATTGAACGAAGTCATCTGTCCATTGCCATGTTGACTTTTTTTTCAAGAACCGTGGTGTTACGTATTCTTGAAGGCTCTTAGCGTACTCTCTTCCCTTGAATGAATTCTTCAACAGCCTGCTTAGCCATCGCGTCTGGAACCTGGATCGGAGGGTGTTTGAAGGCGTACGAGGATATGCTCAACAATGCTCCGCCGATCTTGCGGTCCAGCGCTATTTTGACCGCTCGTATTATGTCGATCACGACTCCCGCACTGTTCGGTGAGTCTTCAACCTCAAGCTTAACAGACACGGTCAAGGGTCTGTCGCCGAATTTTCTTCCCTTCAGCCACAAGTAGCAGATCTTCTTGTTTCGCAGGAACGGCACGTAATCTGAGGGTCCTATACGGGTGGGCAGGTCGTACGGGACCATGCTCGTGACGGCTTCGGTCTTGCTGATTCTTTTAGTCTTCAAACGTTCCTCGACGGTCATGTTCAGGAAGTCCGTGTCTCCTCCGAGGTTCAGCTGATAGGTCTCATCGATGATCACGCCTCTGTCCACGCACAGTTTGGCGATGCTTCGGTGCAGGATGGTGGCTCCTAACTGGCTCTTGATGTCGTCCCCGGCGATCGGGAGTTCTCTTTCCTCAAACTTTTTGCTCCATGAACCGTCCGAAGCGATGAACTCGGGCATGCAGTTGATGAAGGCGCAGCCAGCGTCCAGGGCTGATTGAGCGTAAAATCGAGCGGCCTTCCGGCTTCCCACGGGCAGATAGTTCACGAGTATCTGCGCCTTGGACTCCTTCAAAACGTCGACGACGTGCTCGGGGCCAACTTCGTTCTTGTAGACGTTGAACACCTTCTTCATGTGTTCAGCCGCCCCGTCGAGAACTGGGCCTCCCGTAACTTTGACGTCCAAGGTGGGCACGTCTGCAAATTTCTCGCAGCAGTTCGGCGCGGTAAAAATGGCTTCAGACAAGTCTTTTCCGATCTTGTCCTTGTTCACTTCAAACGCCGCGACGAACTTCACGTCCCTTATGTGGTACGGGCCAAAATTAACGTGCATCAAGCCTGGCACGTTCGTATTTTCCTCTGCGTTCTTGTAATACTGGACTCCTTGAATGAGAGCCGACGCAGAATTGCCCACACCCACCAGCGCGACACGAACTTCTGGCAAGCTACAATTTCTCCTTCAACACTCTGTTTGGTTTAAGGCTTTAACAGACGTCTGCTGTATAACTTTTTCTGGAAAGACAAGATTAAAATGGAACTTAAACCAGTTAGACAACACAAGAGAACGGTGAACGTTATGAGTGAAGACGAAGTGGCAGTGAAATACGAGCCTTTCAAGGAAATCGTGATCATGGAGAAGGATTACTTCGCGAGCGCTGATGAGATAGCGAGGTTTGCGTCTATAATCGCCGGCGGCAAAGCTGCGGGCCTGTACTGGGCTGAAGGCGTGATTTTTCTCTACTTTCCCCTGCCAGCATCAACAGAGGTCACCGCGAAAATGCTGGTTGAAAGGGGACGCGTCTACTGGACTTTCCTCGGCTATTCCTTTATGCCTAAGTATCAGTCGGTGATCGAGACGCGAGAAAAAATGATCGTGCCCGTTGTCGACATGACATCTAACGCGTTGATCAAGAAAGTTGCGGTTTGGCTGAAAGAGCAAAAATAGACCCTTTTTTGCCCCCGGTTTTTCTTTCAACATCTAAACGTGAGGCAGGAGTCTTGATTGCTTGAAGACGCTATGTCTGAAGGGAAGAGTTTTCTCGGGGAAGGGTGAGGGAGCAGAATTCGTGAACCTTTCGTGGGCTAGAGAACAGATAGAAGAAAAGTTGGGTTTCACGCTCTATTCCGGAACGTTGAACATAAGGCTTGATGGGAAGAGCACCAAAATGAAGAAAGCCTTGATGAAAGCGAGAGGGGCGGAAATCTTGCCTGCTCCTGGCTATTGCCGTGGAAGAATCTTCGAGGCAAGCATAATGAAAGTGAAGTGTGCAGTTGTCATCCCGGAAGTTCCCGGTTACCCAGAGGATGTCGTTGAAGTGATTTCATCAACAAACCTGAGAGAAAGGCTTCATCTCGTCGATGGCAGCTCGGTTGAGGTTAAGGTCACGTTTTAACCTGCTTCCTTCGTTTGTTCTCCAAGAAGTTCTTGATGTACTCTTCAAGATAGCCCTTCTTCTGCAGGTAGAGTCCGTACCTCACAAGAGCGTTCATCGCTCTTGCAGCGTCTTCCGGTGATGAATAAGCTGGAACACCTAACCCGTCAAACCTTAGGCGTATGCTCAGGGCCATTTCCGTCTCGCCGATGTCGCACGCAACCATCGGCTTTTCATAGTTGCCTGCGACTTTTGCGACTCTGTCGATGTAGTCTTCTCTCAGAGCGGGAGTTTGGTGCAGGCCCATCATTATTATGCCGTGGATATCTGGGTCTTGGAAGACGATTTCTGTTGCAAGTTCAAACATCTCCGACGTGCCTGAACCCGTCACGTCCACGGGGTTGAGGTTTGTTGCAAACTTCGGAAGCTTACCTTCAATCTTCAACTTCTCAAACTTTGCAACCGTTCCTTCTGAGAAGCGTTTGACGTTCAACCCCACTGCTCCGCATTCGTCAACCGCCATTATGCCCGGACCTCCTGCATCCGTGATTACCGCAACGTTCTGTCCTTTGGCAGGCATCTGCATCGACAACGCCTTTCCAGCGTGGAAGAACTCATCCATATCCCTTGCCCTGAGAATGCCCGTCTGCTGGAATGCAGCATCATAGATTCTGTCCGACCCGGCTATGGCGCCTGTGTGCGAGGCTGCAGCTCGTGCACCAGCCTCTGTTCTTCCAGATTTTATGGCAACGACAGGTTTTTTCCTAGTTATTTCTTCCGCTGCTTCAAGAAACCTTCTGCCATGCTTTATGTCCTCAACGTAGAGGAGCACCACGGTTGTTTCTTTGTCGTGAAACAAATAGCGAAGCATCTCCGCCTCGTCCACGTCGATCTTGTTGCCGAAACTCACGAATTTGCTGGCTCCCGTGTGTAAACCTGCCAAATAGTCAAGGGCCGCTGCGCCGAAAGCACCGCTCTGACTGACGATCGCTATGTTTCCAGGCAAGGGGCGCGGTGTCGCGACAACCTCGTCTCCAGTTGAAAGAACCTTTGTTTCTGGCAGGAAAAGCATGTCGACTCCTGTTCTGGAATCGTACACGCCGAGACAGTTGGGCCCGAGAACCCGAATTCCAGCCTCCTTAGCTATGGCTGCAACTTCACTTTCGAGCTCACGATTTCCCACCTCGGCGAAACCAGCGCTGATGATGACGGCCGCTTTGACCTTCTTGTCAGCCGCTTCCTTCATGATCTGGGGCACAGCGCTTGCTGGGACAACAATGACAACCAGCTCAAGGTCTCCTGGGATCTTGCTCAAGTTCGGGAAACATTTGATGCCTAGTATCGATTTTTCGTTTGGGTTAACCGCGTACAATTCGCCCTTGAAAACCTGTCTGGTCTTGTTCTCAACAAAATTCTTGAATATGATCTGTCCTGCTTTTTCTACTTTCTTGGTAGCTCCCACGATTGCGACGGAGCGGGGGTTAAAAAAAGCTTTCAGTGCTTTCGTTTCCTCTTCCATCGACGTTTTCACCCTCCGCTTCCTAGCGCTTGCTTCTAACAATAACTATGGGTTTATGTCTTACTGTCTGAAGCATTTCCCAGCTCACATCAGTCAAAGCCACTTTGAAGTTTCTAGCCATGTCCCACACGGTTCGTCCAGCGCCGAAGCCTCTGGAACGATTTGCCAATTCGGCAATTTCCAAAGCTTCTTCAACCCTGAGCTTTCGCCCAGAAACGGCCAAAGGCGTTGCTCTCTTCTTGAGCTTGAAGAACCGCCCCGCAACGTACACTATGAACCCTCCGAAACAATGTATGCCTTCAATCGGTCTTGGACGTGGCGTAAAATGGAAACATTTCAGAGAATATGTCTTGTCAGTGTCAACGATCATGACGACCACTTTTTTCTGCAGTCCGAGCCATACTCGCTCGCGTATCGTCTCAGCTATTGTGTTAGCATCGTTTAAGGGCAGGCTGACGTAAGCGTACGGCAAGTTACTGCCATCGATACCGCCTTCAGACCCGAACATGAGAGTCTGCAGCAAACCTGCATGTTGAAGCGCAACCTGCTTGTGACGACTGCCCATCTCCGCTGGATATTCTCGGATATGCTGAAGCAGGGCTCTTCCAAGATGACACAGCGCTCCTAGAAAGTAGCCCCAGACTATGCGCATCCAAAATGCGGCGATAAACCTTGCACTTAAGCTTGGTTCCACTTGGTTTTCGTCCACTATGGTGTTCCGAGCTGTTGAGATTGCCTTCTCTGAGACGACGATGAAGTCGTCATCAGCTATCCTTCCTCTGACAGATCTAAGTATCTCTTCCAAGTAGTCTTGTCCCGGTTTCCAATATTTTGTGACAACTGGTAGAACCCTGTAGCCGGTCATTCGTATCGCGTCTGTGTTCAGAACCAGAACTTGCCCGCTTACAAACGTTTGAACTTCTCTCTTATTTCCGAAACGTTGCACTCTGCCGGCTTCATCTTTCCTTCGGTGCAGCAGCCCAGCTCAACGCAGGTCGGTCCGCAGTTTTCGAACAATGCAGGTGCAGCTTTCTTTGCTTGTTTTAGCATTTCAACGGCGACTTCTCTGATCTCCCACTGTGCGCGAGCGCAGCATCTTAGGTTGAAGAAGTGACGCAGTTCTCTGGCGTTCATCGTCACGACTATGTTGGTTTTGGCAGCGTTTGGGAGAATGAACCTTGCGTCTTCCTTCGGAATTCCCATCTTCAAGAGCTTGCGGTACGCTTCAGAAATGTTCTCCAACGCGTCAACGAAGGCCTTTTTTGCTTGCGGGCTGCAAGCGATGCTGGGAGGCGTTACATACTTTTCCAACGTGTCATAGGTCACGTAGCGCTGGCTCTGCTGCGAGTACGAGGCTATGCGGTGTCTGACCAGCTGATGTGTCATGCCTCTTGAAACGTCCTCGACACTGAACGTGAAGGATGCGTGTTCGATGACTGAGGCGTGTCCGTAGCCTGTTACTTTCCTGATTTTTTGTTTAGCCGTTTCGTAATCCATTTTTTCAAGAATCTCTGAGGGTTTTTCACTTTTTATCGTCGTTAGCGCTGCGGTTCCGCACAGTAGCTCCGCATCTGCTGTGCAACGGAGGAGCTTGACTTTCAACTCTCAACTCACCTTCAAGGTCTGATGTGAAGTGATAGATAATTGAGGAAACCCGTATAAATCCTCTACCAGAGGACGAGCAAGGGCGTTGAGGGAAACAGAGATTTCACAGGGCGAGCAAGAAGCGAAGAACTCTGAAGGCTTTCTGATAAAGAGATGAACTTTTCGATTTCTGATGCCCGCGCTAAGTGATTCTTCTCTTGCTAGACGTGCATGTAGATGTGGTCAGCTGTGTATTTTCCGCTTTGCATCTCTTCGTCTATTTCGCGTAGCAGCATTATCCGCCTGAAGGTTGGCGGATGCGTTGAGAACCAGCTGTTTATTGTCCTCCAAGTGGATTTCGCTTCTTTTTCCATTGCAAGTTCCAATTCTTTTTCGTCCAAGACTCCGTCATGGTCCAGGTCGTACTCTTCTTTCTTGTCCGCTATCTCCTGCATCTCTTGTTTGGCCAGCGAGGGGTCACTTATGTAGAAGGCTCTTACGCCGGACGGTGCTTTTGGTGAAAGTGAGAGTCCGTACGTGATCTTCGTCAGGGCGCTTTCAAGGTTTCTAGGTGCCTTTGTCACGTAGGCTGAGTAGGCGTCTGCGTAGTGTTCTCGCAGTCTGCTAAGTCTCATTACGCAGAGCAGTGAGACTATGTAGACTACGTAGGAAAGGATTCCGACTACGATCAAAGCTGCTCCTACGTCGCCTTCGTTTTTTTGTCTTGACCTTCCTGATATCAACGCTGCTTCTGTTGTTCCTCTTGCGATAAGATAGGCGACTAGCGGCAGTGCTGAAAGCACCGTCATGACGATGTAATCCTTGTGTTTCAAGTGTCCTAGTTCGTGTCCGATTACGCCTTTAACCTCGTTTTCGTTCAGGTCTTTAAGTAGTCCTTCGTGGACCGCGAGGGTTGCGCTGCTCGATGTTCTTCCGAACACAAACGCGTTGGGCGTTTTGTCGGGCACTACGGCGAGTTTCGGCATCGGTATTCTGCTCTTGTCTGCCAGTTCCTTTACTGTGGATTCAAGCCAAGGGTTTTCACCAGGCTTCAAGTATTGCAGGTGGGTTGACATTCTGACAAGAGCTGGTCCGATGAGGTACTGAAACAGGATGAAAACGATTGGAAGAGCCAAAATGAGGATTAGCCAAATGGATAGACCTATGTCCGCGACGAACAATTGGACGATAAACATTATTGCTGCTAGGAACGTGGCGAAAATGAAGGCCACCAAAAATATGCTTGTTCCCATTGCAAGCTTCAGTTGACCAAGTCCGGCCAATATTCTTCCTCTGTTTCTTTATCACAAAAAACCGTCAGAGAATTAAAGTTTTCTCACGAGTGTGAAAGGGAAGATTAAGACATACGATTCATCCGCAACCTAGCGCGGCCTAGTCTTCTCGATTCATCGCTTGCTTTTCATTCAGAAGAGTTGCAGCAAAGTATCAGATGAGTCGCCAATCGTCTTTCTTTCAATTATTGATTCTGTATTCACAACTGTCTTATGCAACGTGTTTCCTAAGAAACGTGTTCGATATTCCTTATGTATGCGAATAGGAAAATCGGTGCTGATGACGGAGCCAACTATCCAACAGAAAGTTGATTCAACTGGAGTACTCCTGAATCTGACTGATGCGAAGCGCGTGCATGTTTTACATGTGGACGATGATTCTTGCTGTTTGAAGGTCGCCAAGGAGTGTCTGGAGCTGCAGGGCAAACTTCGGGTGGACACTGCATTATCTGTTGATGCAGCTGTCGAAAAAATGAAGAACGAGAGGTACGACGTGGTCATTTGCGACTACGCGATGCCGAGGAAAGACGGTCTCGAGTTTCTGAAAGACCTGCGGGACGCTGGAAACGACATTCCATTCATCATTTTCACTGGGCAAGGCAGAGAGGAAGTTGCGATCAAGGCGTTGAACCTTGGCGCAGACCGATATTTCGACAAAGTAGGCGATCCAGAAACAGTGTACGGTGAACTGGCGCACAGCGTATTCCAAGTCGTTCAGGGCAGAAAAAGAGAGGAGGCGCTGCGAGCGAGTGAAGACTATTTGAAAGCAATACTGTCTTCCATCTTCACAGGGGTTCTAGTCATAGATGCAGAGACGCATGAGATCATGGACGTGAATTCCAATGCACTGGAAGCGATAGGCGCTTCGAGGGAGGATGTCATCGGAAGAGTGTGCCACAACTTTGTCTGTCCAGCTGAAAAGGGAGAATGTCCAATTACTGATTTGGGTCAGGCGTTAGACAAGTCAGAACGCGTGTTGTTAAGAGCTGACGGCGGGAGAATTCCGATTCTTAAGACTGTTGTGACGATGACCTGGAAAGGCCACAAGTATATGGTGGAAAGCTTCGTCGACATCACCGAACGCAAAAAAGTCGAACGAGCGTTGCGGGAGAACCAGGAGAAGTTCAAACAACTGTTCATGGATAGTCCTGAAGCGGCTGTTTACACAGACCCAAATTCCTGCATTTCAGACATCAACCCGCGATTCACGGATCTCTTTGGTTACTCATTAGATGAGGTTAAGGGAAAAAACGTTAACGATGTTGTAGTGCAGAACGATAAGATTGAAGAGGCAGAAATGCTGGACAGAGCGTCCTTAGAAGGATGTCTTTATCACGAAACCGTTAGAAAGAGGAAAGACGGATCCCTGGTTCCGGTGTCGATTTCCGTTGCTCCCATCACGTTTGAAGACAAAACAATCGGAACTGTGGGGTTGTACAGGGACATTACAGAAAGGAAACATTATGAAAGAAGCCTTTCAGCTTTGAACAACTACAGTCAGAGTCTAAACATGGCAAACAGCGTGCAAGAAATCTGCGAGCTGGCCCTAGACGCTGCACAGAAAACTCTGGGATTCAAATTCGCCGACTTTCTCGTAATAGAAGGAAAAAATCTCCGCCTAGTGGAAAATCGAGGACGCTCCAAGGACTTCACAGTCACCCTGCCAATGGATGGGGACAGAGGTGTGACGGTTAAAGTGGCAAAGACAGGTGAGACTATTCTCGTTCGAGATACCAGTGAAGAGGAGGCTTATGTCAAATTCGGAGAAAACATTCACTCAGAACTCGCCGTGCCCATAAAGGTTGGGAACGAAGTTCTTGGAGTTCTAAACGTGGAAAGCAATGAATGGAATGCTTTCAACGAAAAAGATCAGGAACTCCTTGAAATCTTGGCGTCGCACGCTGCCACTGCAATGATCAAACTGGAATATTCTAAGAATCTGGAAGCCTACGCGCAGGAAATTCGGGAGAGTCAACAGAAGTTTGAGAAACTGTTCATGGACAATCCTGAGGCAATGGTCTATATGGATTCAAGCTTTCACATCTTAGAGATCAATCCGCGTTTCACCAAGCTCTTCGGGTATTCTCTAGCCGAGGTCAGGGGCAAACACGTCAACGACACGATAGTGCCAATGGACAGAATGGAACAGGCCAGAATGTTCGACGAAAGGGCTAGTAAGGGAGAGACGTATCATGAGGACACCGTTAGAAAAAGGAAAGATGGGACTCTGATTCCGGTTGCCTTTTCGACGGCTCCCATAGTCGTTGAAGGTCAAGTCATAAGCCACACAGCGGTTTACAAGGACATTTCTCAGCTGAAGAAGGCGGAGGAAGGGTTGAGAGAGACGCTGAAAAGGCTGGAAACGATGAACGAAAAACTGCGCGTTGTCGGCAGGTTGAGTCGGCATGATGTTCGAAACAAGCTCTCCGCAGTTGTGGGGAACGCCTACTTGGCGAAGAAGAAGCTGCCTGCAAACAGTGAAGTCCTGGAATATCTCGCGGGGATAGAAACAGCTGTTCAGCAAGCGGTGAGGATTTTCGATTTTGCAAGAGCTTACGAGATGTTGGGTGCTGAAGAGTTAGTGTACGTAGGTGTAGAGAAAACCATTAACGAGGCTGTTTCGCTCTTTTCCGACCTGCACGGCGTAAAAGTGACGAACGAGTGTCATGGTTTACAGCTTCTGGCTGACTCTCTCTTAAGAGAGCTTTTCTACAATCTTGTCGATAATTCATTGAAGTACGGGAAGAAGATTACCCGAATCAGAATTTGTTACGAGAAAAGCGAAGACCAACTTAGACTCGTTTATGAAGATGACGGCGTGGGCATAACTCTTGATGAGAAACTCGACCTTTTCAAGGAAGGAATCGGAAAAGGCACCGGTTACGGCCTGTATCTCACCAGGAAAATGATGGAAGTCTATGGCTGGGCAGTACAGGAAACAGGTCAACCCGGCGAAGGAGTCCGATTCCTCATAACCATGCCTGCCATAAATGAAAAAGGGAAAGCAAACTACAAGATCGACTAGTCGTTCGTCACAAGTCAAATCATTGGAGCATCGTGTCCACACTTTTTGCCGGAAAATTCGCGCTCCAATTTTAGCCATGCTTTCGTAAAGGCTCAAACCATGCTTTCATGACCGAAATAAGTCTGCAGAATCCCTGCGTTTAGTGATGCTCCAGCCAGGCTTGGAATCATGTGGGCGCGCGCACATCATTCAATCAATGGGGTACCAACATTTCAAGGCATAGCTTTCATCGTCGCAAGGTTTCTTCGAGTTTGAAGTATAGCGCGGCACCTATCCCTCTGCCCACAGTTGAGATGAAATAAACGATCTGCAGCCCTGCAACCAAGCCGAACAAGCCCGTCATGTAGTCCGATAAGTATCCCCCGATGAGCGAGCCGAAAAAAGTCACTATGCCCATGATGAGGTTGAATACTGCTGTGAAGCTTCCGCGAGATTCTTGCGGGGAGACATCAATCAGATAGGCTGTTATCGATGCTGATCCCAGAGCTTGGGAGAAGCCCCAGAAGGCGCCTACGATTATGAGTGAGTTGACACTTGGAAACAGTGCGTACGCTAGAGGCACGGTTACGAGGCTGAACCTGAAGAACACCATCAATGGCTTTCTTCCAACAGTGTCTGCAAGTCGTCCAGCCCAGCCTTGGAAGATTATGGTTATGACTGTTTGAACCACGCTCAGCAGGGCTATTTGAAGCCAGGAAGCGTTCAAGATTCTGATCTGAGTAATCGAGAAGAGTGGCCAAGCGATGGACATGGAAAAGTTGAACACTCCTTCTGCGTAACAGTACCTTACGAAGCTGGGTGTCTTCCTGGCAGACTTCAAAACGTCGAACACGTCCGTGGTCACGTTTCGTTTCAAGTCCAATCTGGCACCGTTGCCTTTCTCCTTTATTTTCAGCATGACTAATGATGATGCTACTCCGAAGATTGTGGCAACAACAAGTGGAACGAGAAGGACTTGTTGGATTGTTCCGTGGAGATATATCATGAAGATGCCTGAGGCCAGAGTGGCAACTGTCCCCCCTATTGAAGCCCAATAGTTGATGGACGCGTTTTCCTTTCCCAGTCTAAGATGCGGAACCAGGTCTCCTATCAGAGCCGTCCACGCTGGGGTTGCCATCGAACCTAAGAGCGCTTGGATTGCCAAAAGCACGATGAGTTGACCTGCGTTCGTCACGAATATCATGGGAACCCACAGGAATGACAGGATCAGTCCGCCGAAGACGATAAAGGGCACTCTGCGTTTGCTTCTATCGCTCATTATTCCCCAGAAAACCTGCATCAGATTGTTCGAGATGTTAGTGGAGGATTGAAACCAACCCATGTCCGAGGACGAAGCGCCGAGGTCCACGGCGTAAGCACCCATAAAAGGGTTCACCATTCCGCCGCTTACAGAATTAACAACCGACCTTGCGTACAGAGGCTTCAGGTCCGACTCGGCCTTCTTCTCCTCAGAGGTTTCCTTCCTTTCCACGGCGGCTTCACGCACGTACAGTTTTTATTCTCCACTAAGAAGCAAAGCAGACTTAAAAACCGATGCGCCCGATGATCTCTTCACGCGGACACTGAACTTGGCAACATGAAAATCAGGAATATGTCATTTAGAAACCTAGACCTATAGTGTGGCGCTTAGGCTCAGATCGGAGCACGATCTTACCGGCAAATCTGCCTAGCAGGCTATTTGACAAATTCGAATCTCTCTCGGGCCACAATCAAATCCCAGTCTAGACAACCTTCAACGCGCGCGTTTGCTGGTCTGAAAAACATGTGAATGGAAGAAACCTATGCTGAAGTTGGGGGATGTGAAAGGCTTTTTAGATGTCATGTACTAAATTGTGGTTGGTCGTGTTCTGTCTTGGTTGACGTAGCTCCTGAGGAGGCTTTAGAAGAGAGTGTTGGTGGCGAGTATCTCACTCTGAGGGTTTACGTTTTCCTGCTTAAGGCTGGTGATGCCTCCGTGAGAGATGTCTACCGCGGCTGCGGCCTGTCCAGTCCCTCCTTGGCCCTGCATCACCTGAAGGAAACTCGAGGGCTTGCGCCTTGCAAGGAAGGATGAGAACGGCGTTTACCACGTTATTGCTTTAGGTTTAGAGGTTCTTGGCCCTTTCTACAGACCAGAAAGTGGCTGTTGCCAACGAACTTCTTTCACGTAGTACTGCACGCAGCTGTTCTCGTTACTTCAGCTTTTCTGCTTCCATCTGGTAGCGGGAGGTAGGCATAATGTTGTCTGCTATGGGCTCGACAACAAGTCTGGTTGGCACTGTTCTTTTTCCAAGGCTGTGCGCTAGCCTTCAAGAACTAGAACAAACCCGTTCAATAGTCAGACTTAATTACTTCTTTTAATACATACCACTATGGTGAGCAGGTTGAACCTGACATTTAGGAAGCTGCTGCTGATTGCAGCGCTCACCGTGCTACTAGTTGTCAGCCTAGCTTTTGCTTTAGATAACGAGTTCAAACCTAAGGACTCCGTACAGATAGAAACTACGTTTCCTGTTATACAATCTCCTAATCCTCCGGGGCTCGGTCATCTTGAGATATCTGCTGCAGCCTACATATACGTTTTCGCATACCAAGATGACGGCTTTGTACAGGCTTCGGTAACGATAACCGGACCAGATCCTCCCAATCCTCGATTTGCTGATGTTATATCGATCAATGCTACGACACTAAACGGCACTACAAGCACAGACCTGCAGAATCCCTTAGCGTTTCGACTGTGGCCAGGAGTGTACCATGTGGTTGGCACGTACGCCTCTTCTACTCCAAGGACCGCAATCATAAACGCAACATATTCGGGTACCTACGGTGAAGTGATCCTCAACTTCGGTTCTTCTTCACCGCCACCTCTGGGCCACATAATCCTCTCTGCATGGTACTGGGGTGAGAGCGGGGGAAGCTTTGTACGGGCTTCGGTAACGATAACAGGCCCAGAATCTCTTAACGGTACAACCCGCACTAATGATAATGGTCGCTCAGTCTTCACAGTAACGCCTGGAGTCTACTCTGTCGTTGGCGCGTACGGCTCTGCCCCCTTGCAGAACGCAACTGCTAAGGTGGTAGCCGGAGGCTTCGCAGAGCTAATTCTCGCTTTCAATGGCCACGGGACTGCTTGGTGAGTATGCGAAAAAGAGAAGCTTGACTCTTGGTTCTTGAAAATCCAATCCCGAGATGGCACATTTCCCAAAGATCCAGAGAATGATGTGCTGAAACATCTAATTCAGAGCTTTCGACGAGAACTCACAGCGCTAAGATTCGCGCATAGGTACCTTAGTCTAGCCCAAAGGTCTCAGATAGGTCTTTTCAGAGCGGCTTCTAAAGAGCAAAGAGCCTCGCAATGGATTGGGTTCCACTCGCCTGCGTGAGTCGAAAGAAATATATTTGACTTGCTTTCGTATTAGAAAGCAAGAAAAGATGGGCCGTTAAAAGAGGATGAAATTATGACGAAAACGCGGCCAGAAATCGTTGTTTTTATCTTTCTCGTTGTATTCTCGCTTATTATGCCTCAACTAATGGTTCATGTTCGTGCAGATCCGAGTTTCTCACATTGGTCACCACCAAGAGTAGGGGATACTTCAACCAATTGGGAATGCGGGAGCAATTGCCCTTCGTCATTTGGTACCCAGCAAGCTAGGAGCATCAACACAAGCATTACCATTCCCAGCTCCGCGCCAAATTCAGATGAAAACTACGGTATACTGCTTTCAGCTTATGATAGTAACGGTAGCTACGATCAAATTGGATTTGATACTTATTACAACGGTCTATGGGGGTTGACTTACTCGTGGACCACCGGTCCCTTGGGAGGTGCTACATATTATCCCCTGAACGATACACTATACCATAACGAGATGACCTTGTCCATGGGGTCTACATATGCAGTCAGCATCACCGTTCAAAACCTCACCGCAGTTTTCACTCTCTCCGAAGGCGGAACAGTGATCTGGTCCCAAAACGCGCCCACTGGCGGAAACTACTTGAACTTAACTCGGTTCATTAACAATACGGCTTATGTTGACTATACAGACTATGAGGAAGTCAACCATGCAGATGGGATTGGAGGTACGCCTAGTTTCAACTTCTACTTCCACGAGCAATACTGGGTGGGTCTGGACGGCAGTAGCCACGCTGCAACGTGGGAAAGACTTGACTCAGGATACGTGCCCATCGGAGTAGACGTCTTAATAGACGGTGGTTCTGTATACATATGGAATCCCGGCGTCGTCCCATCACAATATCCAGTCAGTATAAGCGTTACCAGTGTCGATCCAGTTCCGCCTCATTATTCTGTTTTTCAAGTCTATCATCACGGGATGAGATACGACGGTCAGAGCATTTCGATGAGCTACAATGTAACAGTAAGCCGAACCGACAATAACGATGGTGCGCTGAACGTTGAGGTTGGCCTGAACCGAACAAACGTCAACAACGCAAGCGATACCAGAAACATAGGCACGGCGGACGCTATTCTAGGATTAGGTGGGAGTTATAACCACACCTTTGTTTGGAACGAAACGGACACCCTGAACCCTGGTAATTACAGCATCACCGGCTATGCAAACCTGCTCATTGACACGGTCTTCGACATGAACCCCTCGGACAACCAGCTCACGAACGACACGGTTCAAGCCAAAGTACTGTTAGGCGACGTTAACGGTGACGGCATAGTCGACATATATGATGCTTGCCTCTTATCGGGTTCTTTTGGTAAACTGGAAAACCAGACAGGATACAACCCCGACGCCAATTTCATCACCAGTCCAGATAGTGTAACGGGATTGCAGATAATCGATATCTACGATGCAATCGTACTTGGGTCACATTTCAATTGGAACATAAACGATCTACTATCAGGCCGTATGTCGTCTAAGGGCGGAATGTTAGCCGCCACCGCCGGAGCCTCTGTTGTCCTCGTGGACCCAAGCCAGATCAACATGTTCAAGGGCGAGGTATTCTCGGTGAACGTAGAAGTCACCAGTGCTACCGACTTATTCGGATGGGAGTTCAAGCTCTACTGGAACAGTAATGTGCTTAACTGCACGAACGTCGTTGTCCAAACTCCGACGGAGTGGCAGAACAATACGCAGACCTTTGGTCCGGGCTTGGAAGCCAACTACAACGCCACATATTCTCGCTACTGGCAAGGTCAGACCGCCACTTACCCGGCGTCGTCATTCAACGGATCTATGACAATAGTAACGCTGACATTCCAAGCGTTGCAGCCGGGAACCACCTCTCTGACACTGACAGACGCCAAGCTGGGAAACAGCACGGCCGAGCCAATAGCCTGTAGCGTGTCAAGCGGCTCCGTAACGGTCTACTACGGGCGGTACATGCGCAGCGACACCCAAACCGTCAACGGCCTAGGCGCCTACGTCCTGAACATTCCGGAGTCAACCAGCAGCGCCTACGTCACGCAAGGCGGAAGCGGACACGGGGCCTCTTGGGGCATAAGAGCTTGGGTCCGACACTCAAACGGCGTTGAACAGGAGATAAGCCTTGACGGTCAAACGGGAACGCCGAAGGCCCTGGTGGGGAGGAGCAGTGGCTCGGGCCTACAAAGCAACACGGTCTCAGTGGCCCAAACAGCCCTGCAGCAGACAGACTCCTTGGTCATACGCGTCTACGTGCAAGTCGGCGGGTCAGGCTGGAACCTGTGCGCAACCTTCACAACTGAACAACTTCAAGCCACCACCCTCCAAGCGGCAACGTGGACGGTGTACTACTACACGTTCGCCTCCTACATCCGCCTCTACAACTGGACAGCATCCACCTTCTACTGGGGAACCACCACCTACAACAGCCGAATACAAAACCTCCAATACACCTAGAACAATTTCCAAACACGTTCCCCCTTTTTCTTATTCACTTTTAATATGCATCAGGACACTTGACTTAGCGCCAGTGCGCTTGCGCTCTCCATCTTAAACTCAGAACGTCCCATCTATCGTCTCACCTTCTTCTCTGAGTTTATTGATCTCGTCGGTCAACAAGAAAAGCGGGTTATGTTTTCACCAGTAAACTCGCGCTCCAATCTTAACCATGCTTTCAGAGGTGCTCAGATCAAGCTTTCTTAGCAAAAATAAGCCAGAAGCAAGCCTGATTTGAGTGGTGCTCCGGCCGGGATTTGGACCCGGGTCCGCGGCTTTCTCCCAGTTGTCAGAGTCGAGAGGCCGCTATACATGATCCCTTCAAGGTTTGACCGGACTATACTACCGGAGCACTGGACAAGACTACTTGCGTTTGAAGTATATTTTCGTTCTTCTAGGTTATAGTGTTGCTGATCGTTCTGTGACGTTTATTCTGCCTGTGGAGGTGGCGAAGGATTTCTTGATTGACAAGGTGTTGAAACTAAGAAGGATCTGCACAGACTCTGGCTTGCCGTTGCCGCGCGAAGAAGCTCACAGTGTAAAGTCAGTATGTGGTTGAGAAAAATGGTTGGAACGTATAGAAAAACTAGGGGATGTTTTTAGTCTTCGCCTTCGGGCATTTCGCCGCCGGGTGGTCTTCCTGCTCCTGGTCCTTCCTTCGGCTTGGTGGCCGCTATGACGTCGTCTATGCGGAGTATCATTGAAGCGGATTCTGTGGCTGACTTCACTGCCTGCTCTTTCACTACTAGGGGTTCGACCACGCCTTTGTCGCGCATGTTTTCGATTTTTCCATTGAAAACGTTTACGCCTTTGTGTTGGCCGTCTGTTTTCTCGTGTGCTGCTCTAAGTTCCACGATTACGTCTATGGGTTCGAGCCCCGCGTTTTCAGCGAGGGTCTTTGGTATCACTTCGATGGAGTCAGCGAAGGCTTCTATGGCGAGCTGTTCTCTTCCGCCCACGTTTGTGGCGTACTTTCGGAGTTCTTTGGCCATTTCGACTTCCACTGCGCCGCCGCCTGCGACTATCTTGTTGTTTTCTATGACGTCTGAAACCACGGATAGCGCGTCGGTCATTGCTCTTTCGGCTTCGTCGACCATTCTTTCTAGTCCAGCGCGTATAATGATGGCGACTGAGCGGGGGTCTTTGCATTTCTCCACGAAGATCATCTTGTCTTCGCCGAGCTTGCGTTCTTCCACGAGGCCCGCTGTCCCCAGATCGTGGGCTTTCAAGTCGGTCAAGTCTGTGATTATTCTTCCGCCAGTGGCTCTTGCCAGCTTTTCCATGTCTGACTGTTTCACTCTTCTTGCTGCGAGTATTCCTTCTTTTGAGAGGAAGTGTTGCGCCATGTCGTCGATGCCTTTCTGGCAGAAAACCACGTTTGCGCCTGAGGCTTTGATCTTTTCAACCATGTCTTGCAGCATCTTGTTTTCTTGGTCTAGGAAGGCTTTCATCTGGTTTGGGTCGCGTATCCGTATTTCAGCGCTGATCTCTGTTTTCTCAATTTCGAGTGCAGCGTCCAGCAGCGCTATCTTTGCTCTTTCAACTTGTTTAGGCATGCCGGAGTGGACTACTTCCTTGTCTATCACTAGGCCCTTGACGAGTTGTGATTCGAAGAGGCTCTTTCCCGTTTTCTTCGTGACTTGAACATTGTCTGTGTCGGCGACGTTTCTCTCTCCGCGTTTTTCAACTATCTGCAGCACCGCGTCGATTGCCATGTCTGCAAAGTGGTCTTTCGCCGCGCCTACAGCCTTGCTTGCCATCGATGTCACGGCGACTTTTTTGAGTGTCGCACGGTCTTCTATGTCGACTAGTATTGCCGTGTTGTTTATCGTTTCAATCGCCTTTTCGGCTGCCTTGCGATAGCCGCTGACAATTATCGTGGGGTGGATGTTCTGGTCTAAGAGCTCTTCGGCCTTTTTGAGGAGTTCCCCTGCCAACACGACGGCGGTTGTCGTTCCGTCGCCCACCATATCGTCTTGAGTTTTCGCGATTTCCACCATCATCTTCGCTGCTGGGTGCTCAACTTCTATCTCGTTCAGTATCGTGGCTCCGTCGTTTGTTATGGTGATGTCTCCAAGGCTGTCGACGAGCATCTTGTCCATGCCGCGTGGTCCCAAGGTCGTCTTCAAGACTTCACCGATTATTCTTGCGGCCATTATATTGTTTCTCTGAGCTTCCTTACCTCTGTTCCGTGACGTTCCTTCCTTCAGGATCAGGACTGGTTGTCCCGACGCTGTTGTCGTTAAGTATGCCATTCATACCCTCCGTTCAAGGTTAGAATTCTACTAATCGGAAATAACCAAAAATGCTCAATAATATAAATCTTCCCTCTGCATGTTTGCGTCTGTAAATAGATTTGCTCCGTTCACGGGCGAAACTGCGCAGTGCATGCACACGTTGTTTTGTGTTTTCTGCGGTGCAACGGTTTAAATTTCGGCTTGTTGTTTCATTTTTCTAGGCGGTCAAGTCTTGCGTGTCTCAGTGCGGTTCTTCACTATTCTCAGGGAGATCACAGGCAAGAAAGAGGAAACTTTACAATTTCCAAAGGATGAAGAGGTGACAGTGAACCGTGTTCTCAAGCGGTTGAGTGAGAAGTATGGTAAAGCCTTTGACGAGTACGTTTGTGACCATAGGACCCGTGAGGTTAAGGGTTTCCTGCAGTTTCTCGTGAACGGCAGAAGCGTGTCTTCCCCTAAAGGCACGGAAACTGAGCTTTCGGACGGAGATATTCTTGCGATAGTTCCACCTGTCAGCGGCGGCTAACATTCGTCCAACGTTTAGTCTGCGGTTAGTCTACGGTTTGCATCCTGTGCATTTACTAGTTTTTGTGGGTCAGGAACACGTGCTTCATGCTCCCCAGAAGGGCACTTTCTTTCTCATGAGGTTGACGTACTCGCCAAGTGCTTCAAGCTCTTCTGGAGTCAGCTTTTCTGTGAACTTTGCCTGCAGCGCTTTGGCGTGCTTTTCAGGGACTTTGACGTACAGCACGTCTTTTTCGAATATATGTCTTCCAAAAATGGGTTTGTCGACTGAGACTGCTACCTGCATTCCTTGTCCGGCGGTTGAAAGGGCTTCTCCTTTTTCTTGTATCTGCTGGATTTCGCCGATTTCTTCGCCGTTTTCAGCTCTTACGAGCCCGTATTTGGACTTGATGTTTCCTGCGAGGATTTCGACGCCGAATATGGCGGGTTTGGCTCTTCGGAACACGTAGCCTTCCATAACTCTAAGTTTGGCGGGTTTGACGAGGGCGTCGAAGTCTTCCTCGAGTCCAGCTTCGCGTTTTCCTTTGAACCATGCAAGATAGTTCTCTATCACATGGTAGATTATTCTGTCTGCGAAGATCGTTATGCCTCTGTTTTTGGCTTCTTCTTCCGCGTCGGGCAAGGTTCTGACGTTGAAGGCTAGGATTGCGCCGTACAGGGGTTCGTGTTCCTTCACGACGGCTGCTTCGACAACGTCTCGTTTCGATATGTCTCCAACATCTGCCAGTCGGATGGGCACCTTGTTCTGCTTGAGTATATCTGCAATCGCCTCAAGTGAGCCAAGCGTGTCTGCCTTCACGACAACTCCGTCGATGTCCGTTGAGATTCTGATTTTTCCAATTTCCTCAGTGATCAATCTGGCATACTTTTCTGGTTCGGCACCTTTAGGAACACCATACAGAGTTGCGCCTGCTAAGACTCCTTCAAGGTCAGGCGCGACTATCTTGACTCCAGCCGCGGCAGAAACAGAGTCGACCGAGGAGAACTTGTCCCTGGGGTCTCTGATCTCGTCCAGCGGTTTGGGGACAAGAATCGCACGTGTCCGTGTTACTATTGGTTTTTCTTTGCCGCCTACGACGATCAGGTCGTCTTTCTGCAGCACACCGTCGTAGATTATGGTGTTGAGGGTTAGTCCGAGTCCAGTTTCCTCCTTCACTTCTAGAACCGTGCCCTTTGCTGGGCCTTTAGTGGTCTGCAGACGCTTCTTGAGGTACTGCTGTGCAAGTCCGATGAGCACCATGATGAGTTCGGTTATGCCCTCGCCTGTCTTGGCGCTAGTCGGCACTACTGCTACAGTAGTAGTGAATTCTCTTACGTGGTCGAAGCGGTCTGTTTTGAACCCCAACCGAGAAAATGTGCCTATGATGTCGTATATTCTGTTGTCCAGGTCCTCCCTGACGTAGGGGTCTTGCAGCGGATACGTTTTAGAGAAGGGAGTGTCTGGCTGGGACCTCCAGCCTGGTATGCGGTCAATCATATTCGCTGCGACTATGAACGGAGTTTTCCGGGCCTTAAGAATCTCGATGCATTCGTAGGTTTGAGCTTCAAGGCCTCGGAGAACGTTGATTACCAGAATGGCTATATCTGCGACGCTGCCGCCTCTTCTGCGAAGGTTCGTGAAAACCTCGTGTCCCGGTGTGTCCACGATGAGTAGGCCCGGGATTTCTATTTCGCCCCTGACTACGGAGAGCTGGGAACCCACCAGCTGAGCTAGAGTCTCAGCTGGGAAGAAGCTGGCGCCGATGTGCTGAGTGATTCCGCCGACTTCGCGGGCCTGAACGCTTGTCTTACGGATCTTATCCAGAAGAGAAGTCTTGCCGCTGTCAACGTGTCCGAGAACGCACACGATTGGTTGACGAATCGGCATTTTAATCTTCTTCCTGCACCAGCGCCGAACAAGCCGCTTTCTGACTGTTCGCTGAAAATTAATAAACCATTACCCTAATAAATGCTCATCTGAGGAGTGCAGAGTTTGCCGTACTGCTCGAAGTGTGGAGCGAAGTTGACCGATGAGGATAAGTTCTGCACCGTTTGCGGGGCGAAGGTCACCAAAGTCGCGCGAGAAGAGTTCACGGTTTCTTCTGACACCCTCATTCAAAGGGTTAAGGAGCTGCTTCACGAAGGAAACGTGACCAGGATAATCGTCAAGGACGTGAACGGGAAAGTTCTTCTCGAAATACCTGCCACTGTCGGAGTCATCGGCGCCGTCATTGCTCCTTGGCTTGCAGCCTTAGGCGTCATAGCTGCTCTAGCCACGAACTGCAAGATAGTTGTTGAAAGAAGAGAATAGCCTACTCAGTCGTCTTGGCTATCATCAAAACTAGACCTACCACCACGAGGACAACGCACAGAAAACTGAAGAAACCCGTGAACGCGCCCAAAGTCGACGCGCTTGTGACGGTGTAGTACAAAACAAGAAGACCCACAACAAAGATTATCAGGCCGAAGAATTTTTCAGCCAAGCCTATCCCGAAGCCGCCTTCCTCACTCATTCCAGTCCATTCCTTCCAACATGCTCCCAGATAGAAAGATACACAGTTATTTTATGCTTTCGCTAAAGGCGTGCCCTGCCATGAAAGCCGTGACGAGAAGGCCTTCGTTTTCCCTGAATGTATAAGATAAGGGCGTGTCAAGTGGCGCTGGTTCACTTTGTCACTTCGAGTTGTCCAGCAGGTACTCGTCCACGATGCATGGTAGGCCGTATCTGCTGAACGCCTCTTGCTCCGCCTTCCGTTTGATTTTCATAAAAGTCTTGATCTCTCTGCACCACAAAGGGTCTTTGTAACGTGGATCCTTCTGCAGTTCGTACAGCCTCTTCAAGTTCACGTCGTCCAGCGGGTCGGTCGGGAGCTAGTAGTCGACGATGTCTGTTGCTCAGACTCCGCTCACGCGCGGGAACCACGACGTACAACGGCCGCATACAAAACCTCCAATGCGCTTGAACTTCAGTTTATGAAGGGTAGAACGGACGGAAACAATCGAAAACAATCGCGCGCATAGACAATCGAACTATGCGCACAAGTAGAGCGTCTGTATTCAAGCTTTGTTATGCGGCAGATCAAAACTAGAGGAAGTTTGATATATTTTGCTTTTGTGACAGTAGTTAGTGACACCAAAGAATAGAGGAGAGCTAGCGATTCTGGATGGTTCAGTTGGTGGAAGAGAAAGAGATTGAGGGGAAGTTGAAAGGAAAGACTCTTCAAGTGTATTGGTACTTGTTGAAGTCTGAACCTAATACTGTGGGTGTTAGAGAAGTGCAGAGGGCTTTACACTTTTCTAGTCCGAGGTTGGCGGCTTATCATCTTGAGAAGTTGGAGGAACTTGGGTTGGTCAAGAATGAACATGGCGAATATTGCCTGGTTAGAGAGGTTAAGGTGGGTATTCTTAAGCAGTTTATGAGGTTCGGCCCTTTTCTGCTCCCAAGGTACCTCTTCTACGCTACGATGTTTACTACCCTTCTGCTCTACATCGTTGTGAGGTTTGGAGAGGTTAGCTTTTACAGCGTGTTTGCGCTTGTTCTGGCCGTTATCGGTTCGGCCATTTTCTGGTATGAAACACTTCGTTTGTTGCGTCAAAAAGATAGTGTATAACTCTTTATACAAATGTATAAAAACGTTATTTTATATAAGTCGAATGCAAACTATACGGTCGGTGATAAGGAGTGACCTGCGAAAGCAAGAAGCTGGGAATTTCTGGACTGGCTGGTATCATAGTTGCAAGCCTGGTTATCACATCTATTGTGTTAGCGCCCTTGCCAAGAAAAGCAACAACACCTTCTAGCTCTGGTTCTCCCCCTCTGCTGCCTCCTGGATGGCCGTCTGGCTCTTTTGACGTGCAGGCGTTTATCTCTAATCTCACAGTACCTCTGGGAGTGGGTAGTGAAGGTGACTTAACAGTTGCTGTTGCGTCAACATGTGACGCGTCCAATGTCGTCGTAGAATTTGACTTGTTGCAGGTGAGTAGCGAGTGGCCAACAGGAATTGACTTTATTGGCGAAAACACAACGACCACAAAGGTCGTGTGGAATGGTGACTTAAAAGCCAATGTCTCGATGATTTTCACACAAAGGATAAAGGCTGTTGAAGTCGGTTATGCTCGGATAGCAGCAACTGTATCCTGGTCTACACCGGCACTGCAAGGCTTCACCTATATTACAATAGATAGAATATGGATATCAGTTCTTGAGAATGATGTTCAAGTATCACATAATCCCATTGCTCCTTCAGGTCAGATGCCATTTCTGCCGGGGCTGCCCATCAATGTCACAACTGGTTCACTTTGATTTTTCTCATTTTTCCCGATTACAGTAAAATTTACATTCGTAGAAGAACAAAAAGTGCAAAAGGGGACAAAGTGAAGAAAAAATCAATTCCCCTGGTTATCGTACTATTTGTTTGTTCCACATTTTTCAACGTTGGGCCAAGAACATTGCCGAATTTGAACATTCAAACCGGATATATCACTGTCCATGGTCATTACGAATATTGGGATAACAATGGAGCATTGAGACCAACTGTGTTTGGGAGAGTCCGAATATTCGATGCAGATCCTGCCGGGCTTCGAAGACTCACTGATGTAAATGGGAACAACGAATACTTTACAGATGCAAATGGGAACTTCACTTCTGGTCTAATATTGAATTCAGATCCAGCAGATGGAGGCGGATTAGACATAGTGGTACTTATTTATACTTGGAATTCGGCGGTAGCAGTAACTGACGGTACTGGCACTATATACGATTTTGGCTGGGGAACATGGTACAACGTTACAGATGGTTCCCGTGTGGACTTTTCGCTAAGTGGTGTGCCTCAGGATCAGATCGGAGCTTGGATCGTCTTTTCCTATCACTGTGGTATTGTGGCTGGGTGGAACTACGTAAAAACGCAAACGGGCTATGAGACGCCGATGGTGACAGCTCGTTGGCCTTACGGAAATTGGCCACAGTACTGGACAAATGGGACAATAGACCTGCCTGACTGGGCGTGTTGGTGGCCTGACACAATCCTTCATGAGTATGGTCATCACGTCATGAATAGTCTTTATGGATTCATTCCTCCATCAATGCTGCAACACTACATCAATCTGCGTAGCAATTCGACAACGGCTTGGGCTGAAGGCTGGGCCAACTTCTTCCCGTTAGCAGTATTTAACAAGGGGAATCTAGTGCTTGGAATAAACGCCACGACTGGTAAATCAATTGATCTTGAAGCCCCAACCTGGTATACTTCAGGCTGGGATAACGGTGATGAGGTCGAGGGTCGCGTTGCAGGCGCCTTATTGGACATCTACGACTCGCACAATGATGGCTACGACACATTCTCAGACGGGTTCACACACATATGGAACATAATGCACACAACTCCGTGCAACACCTTCCAAGAATTCTGGCAAGCATGGAACACGAGTGGCTATCCAAAACAACCAGCACTGATGGCAATATTCCAAAACACCGTAGATTACCGTGGTCGCGGCGACTGTAACGCAGATGGCATTGTGGATATCTACGACTCCAACATCCTTTCAGCAGCCTTCGGCTCGAAGCATGGAGATTCCAATTGGGATCAACGTGCCGATCTGAACTATGACGGTGTAATAGACATTTATGACGCGTTAATATTATCGCACAACTTTAATCATCACTATGACTGCTGACTTTTCCATGAAAATCATCATCTAAGAACTCACAACTGGGCGGTTTCTTTGTTTGTTAGGCTCAGTTGTCCGGCTTAAGTGGCTGACTGTTCACTTTTCCTGTCCTAACTTGATAGTGACGCTATCCTTTTTTTCTCGTCTTTGCATTTGAACCTATTTTCGCGCGAAGGAGCGCGCATGCGTGTTCCTAAATTGGTCAAAAATGGTGTTTATTCTTCTTTTGCCTTTTTGCGTCCGATTCGGGCTTCTCTGATAGGCCAGTCTCAGCCGTGGTGAGGAGGGAAAATCATGGGAGTTGACGATAAGCTGTTCACAGCGCACAGGCCAACACCTTCGGGCCGCCGGCACAGTTCGAGAAGCGTGGGCACTGAAAGAAGCACGAAAACAGACGCGAAGCCCAAAAATGCCTCTAAATCGCAAAAGGCGAATTAA
>JBEKHN010000015.1:0-61567 GCA_050012255.1 Bathyarchaeia archaeon | reverse complement strand
TTTAACATTGTCATGTGGCTCGTTTCACCCTATATGATTGGTGCAATGTACCGTGTTCGTGCCATGTCTGCAAGTGAGCAGCCGCAACTTCACGAGGTTGTCGTCGATCTCAGCAAAAAATGCAACATTAAGACGCCGAGGCTAATGCTGGCGCAGATCCCACTGCCGAACGCTTTTGCTTACGGTTCACCAATAGCGGGAACCCGGATTGCCGTCACAAGCGGACTTTTGACAACTTTGAATGACGGTGAAGTTGCAGCTGTTGTTGGACACGAACTTGGACATTTGAGACACAGAGACGTGCAGATAATGATGTTCGTTTCATTGTTGCCCGCCGTAGCCTACTACATAGGTTTTTCCCTCATGCTCTCAGGCATGTTTGGAGGAAATCAAAAGAATCAAGGCAGCGGTGCAGTGCTGGGCATAGTCTTTATGGCTTTTTCGTGGATAATGAACCTGTTTATACTCAATCTCAGTAGACTCCGCGAGTACTACGCTGACAGAAACAGCGCATCAATCGTCGACGGAGGATCACAGAAACTCTCGACTGGACTGGCAAAAATAGTTAATGCAAGCAAAAACATGGGTAGGATGGGTAGGACGAGACAGCAAACGAGGAACCAGAATGCATTCAAGGCGTTGTTCATCACCGACCCTGACCACGCAAACGTCGACTCTGCTGAATTGTCCATAATGTCAGTCGCAGATAGTCAAAAACTGGTCCAGGAGATATTGTCAAAGAAGCTGACGATGGCCGATCGGATTCAAGAGGTTTTCTCGACGCATCCCAACATAGTTAAGCGACTTAGAGCCTTGCAAGAACTTGCCTGACACTCACGCTGATTCTCCATGTCATGCACAGCCTTTGAACTCGAACCTCATGAGTTCTGGCGAGCGCGCGGCCACCATGCCGCCTATGAACGGACTTCCCCAGAACGTTAAGGCTCGGAGCGCGCTAAACTTCTCTCCACCGTGCCTTGGTTTTTGCAACCATAAAGAGTATGACTGTTACAGCTATTAGGACACTCCAATCGAGAACTATCGTCGCAAGTGGTAGTGACAGATACCCAGCGGCACTCTGAGCTAACTCTGCTGCGTACGTGGTAGGCGAGAGGTAGGCCAAGTATCGGAACGGAAGCGGAATGTATGTGATGGGATAGTAAACAGGCGGTATCGTTGAGAAAAGCGTCGAAAGAAGCCGTGTGAACGCAAAGCTCTGGACTATGTCGCTGGAAAACGTTGAGAGCGTGTAGCCAACCGCCATTGAAGCAAAAAACATGAGGAGAAGCACTCCAATGAACTCTAGGACTCCAACGAGGCTCATTGCCACATAATAGTGTGCTATCACGGCGAGTACGGTTAGCGCGGGAATGGAGTAGACGATCTCTGAGATGGCGATTCCAATCATGTAGGTCAGCCAAGTGGTTGGAGAACTGACCACCATGTCTTGGAGCTTGAAATCGTTCTTCAGGTGCGAAAGGTCGGCTTGCAGGGACATGCCGCTCGAGAACATGCTCATTATGAACCCGCCTTCCACGGCCTCTCCTATGAGGCTACCGCGGCTTACGAACACTATGAGGACTAGGAAGGAGAGGGGTGACAGAACCGTGTTGATTAGGACAATCGGGTAGTTCTTCATTTCATACAGGGCGTTGACGAGTATCGCGGCCAGAATCTGGCTGAACCTACTCCTCTTCTGCATCGCGCTCTTCTTGAATGCCAACTCCTTTGCCTCCTTCTCGATTCACAAGATAGAAGAATATGTCGTCCAGCGATACCGGATTGATGGTAAACTTGAACCCGCCCTTGGAGAGTTCTCTTGAAATTCTGAAGGCCTCTTCTTCTGTCGTGAGTATTCTGACATAGCCATCTCTTCCAGTTACTGTCTCGCCCTTCAAACGCGTAAGAAAGTCAGGCGCCGGTTTTGAGAGCAGCTTCATGCTGTAGTTGTAATTTATGCTTTGTCTCAGATCCTCGAGGGTTCCGATGCGGATTAGTTTGCCTTGATCCAGGATGCCGATCTTATCAGCTAGCTGTTCCGCTTCTTCGAGATAATGTGTAGTAAGAAATGTGAAGCGGTTGTTTCCAATATCTTTGAGAATCTCCCAGAATTCTCTTCTTGAGATCGGGTCAAGTCCCGTTGTCGGCTCGTCTAAGAAGAGTATTTCGGCTTCTGAAGACAGGACAGTCGCAACCAAAACCTTTCTCTTCATTCCTCCTGAGAGCATGCGATTCAAAGTGTTGCGGTATCCGCTGAGTCCGAGCTTTTCAAGCGACTGGTAGGCCCTCTTTTTTGCTTCAACGTAGCCGAGCCCTCGCCAAAGAAGATATGACAGCACCGTTTGCATAGGCGTCATCCACGGTATCGTTCTCGCTTCTTGGGGTACTATGGCGATTTTTTCTCTGAGCATACCGGCTTCCTTTACGACATCTATACCGTTTATAGTGGCTCTTCCGGATGTTGGTTCAAGCTCGGTTGCAAGGATACGCACGAGTGTGGTCTTTCCAGAACCGTTTCGGCCTATCAGCACGAACACACCACGGGTAGGAATAGAGAAGCTTGCGGAGTCAAGCGCCTTGGTCTTGCTTTTGCCGTAGACCTTGGTTAAATGATCACATATAATTAACTGAGAACTCTCTTCCATCCCCTCATCCAACACGACTGTTGAATTTTGGGGGGCGCTGTTAACCCTTTCGGTTGATGGAACACAAGACAAGTGCTTCGTCCATCGGCGCGCTAGGCTGTTTAGAAAGCGCGCTGGCTTGTCCCGAAATTGGTCTAAAATGGCCATAATTCTTATTTTCGGGTTTGGGGGCAGTTTTCAGGTGTCCATCTGTTTTTAGCCCTCTTACGTGCCTTGAAGTTCCAAACGGGCTATATGCAGCCTCAACGGTTTATAGCACGCGCGCTTATCCACTTTCCACAAAGCTTTAAGCTACGCTTGGTCAGAGAAAGGGATGCGAGCTATCTTCAGATCTATCCAAAAGTGTAGGGGATGTATAATCTGGGGTATAGTTCCCCGTGCCGGGGTCTCCTAGCTAGGTATGGAGCAAGCCTGGAGACGAGCAATCTCGCCTAACAGCTTGTGGCCTCTCGGGGCCACGTGGGTTCAAATCCCACTCCCGGCGCCAAGAACATTGCTAGCGCACGCGTCAAAAATGGTTTTTATTCCTTGACTTTTGGGATTTGAGGCAGTTTTCTGGATCGTAGCTCTTCGGGCCTGTTTGCAATCGCGCGCGCAAAACTTAATAGCTAAAGCGGATAAACAAGCCGTGCAAAATAGGGGAAGGAAAATGAAAGTACGTATCAGGGAACTAATTGCTGTTTTCATGCTCGCTGGAATACTACTGATGAACGTGAGAATGCCTCTAGCAAATGCAGCTTCTCAAACAAGCATAAACACAGCAATCACAAAAGGCCTTGCATACTTAAATTCTACACAACAATCAGACGGAAGCTGGGGACCCGGTTCGTCTCCAATAGCGTCCACAGCGACGGCGGTTCTAGCCTTCGAAAACCAAGGGCACTATGGTTGGAACGCATCAGACCCCTACAGTTCGACTGTCCAAAAAGGATTAAACTGGCTCTTTTCAAATGGACTAAACATAACAATAAGTAACCAGACGGCGGGTAACCCTGACACTAATGGAAACGGCATAGGAGTGTACTGGAGCTCTGATGGTTACCCAGTCTACGAGACTCCGATGGTGCTTTCGGCTATTGTGGGCTCTAATGCACCAACAAACGTCACGAGCGCGGGACCATTGGGTGTCCGCATGTACCACGACATCGCACAGGACGTGGTGGATTACCTTGCATATGCTCAAAATGACCCAAGCAGCGGCACATATAGAGGTGGATGGGGATACTCTGAAAACTCAGGAAGCTCCGACAATTCAAATACTGCATGGCCTGTTCTAGGTTTAATGGCGGCTGAACTGTGGGGAATAAACGCGCCGCCATTTGTCAAAAACGAACTGAACTACTGGGTCGCAACATGTCAGGATCTTACCGGTAACTCAACTTCAAACAGTCAGTACGGTTCATTTGGCTACTATGACCACGTTGTCTATGGCGGTGTTGCCGACACATCATCAGGAATCTTGCAATTGACCTATATCGGCGCACCCTCGACTAACGCTAGCATCATAGCCGCTGAAGGTTACATTAACAAGATGTGGCTTGTTAACGACGGTGTCTGGAATGTTAACATTGGCAACTTATATGCTATGTACGCTGCGATGAAAGCATTCAGGGAGGCGACGCCACCAATACAGTTCGTGGCAAACTACAACGGTACTAACGGAGTCGAGTGGTATAACGGCACAGGCCAATACGCAGACTCACTCATCGCGAACCAGAACTCCGATGGTCACTGGATCAATTGGATGTCCTGGGCAGAATCAAGTTATTTCTCCAACGACCTAAGCACTGCTCTTGCCGTTCTCATTCTCGAGTTCATTCCAGTCAGGGTCACCTACTCGCTTACAGTGACAGTAGAAGACGCAACCAACAACAACCCAATTGCAGGTGCAGCCGTCCAAGCTGTTGGCCCAGAAACCTACTCGGGCAACACTGGAAGCAACGGACAGATAACGTTCAACAGCGTTCAAGCGGGCAGTTACCAGGTTAACGCCAGCGCGTCAGGATATTTATCATCAGGAATCACAGTTTCAGTGACCAGCAACACAGCTGTAACCATAAAGCTATCGCCAACTACGCTTACTCCGCTGAAACCCGTTGGCGGAGAGGTTGAGCCTGTCAACACACTAATGGTTTTGTTCGTAGCCGTTGAAGACACACTCTCAAAATACTGGGTAGCATTGATAGCAGTTGGGGTAGTAGCAGCTCTCATAATCTTCAAGAGACGACGCAGGTAGCATCCTTTTTTTCTTCTGAGGAACTGAGAATAAAGAGAGCGTGCGCTCTCGTTCCTGGGACATACAATTGTCCTCGCACAATCTTGAACTCGAGCTCAAATGTGAAAACAGGCTTCCCTGCTAGAAGTTTTCGCGCCTTTTTTCCCTCTTTTGGATGGTTTGCCACGTTTTCTATCCAGTACTTCCCGAGAAGCGCATGCCTGTGGCGCGCTATTCGCTACAAGTCCAAAGTGCAGCAGGATTTTTGTGACAAAATGCTTCCACAGTACTAGGGGCTCTACCCCCATTTTCGATAAAAGACCTCTCCTGAAACAACATCACTGATAGCTGGGGAGAGATGGCTAAAGTGAACGAAGGAGTGCATCCTTCTTTGTTTTACAAAGGTTATTTCGCGCTTTACCCAGCGCACGCTTCTATTAGTAAATTGGTGCTAAAATCCCACCCCCGGCGCCAAACTCGCGCGCTGCCAAGGTTTCAGGAGTCCCTATAGGTTCTTCATTGCCTCATCCGCGCCAGGCTCGATGCCTTGGAGGAGCATGAAACCTCTGGGGCCTTCTCTAGTGGTTATTTCGCCTGCGATGGATGTTTGCATGCGCTTTTTCACCTCTTCCACGTTGCGGGTGTGGCCGAGGACCCAGATGAGCTTGGTGTAGGCAGCCGAGGGCAGCATGTTGCCGCCTTCTATAACGCCTCTTGCCAGCATGTCCCGACCGGTCTCGTAGACTCGGAGGTGAACGTATCCGAAGAGCGGTTCAACGACGAGCACGACAGGGATCTCTTCTTCTTGGCAACGTTCCAGGGGCGGGAACATGTCCGTGCCAACGTGTCCAAGTCCGGTGCCTATGATCACGATGCCGTGATAGCCCTTGTCAACCATCGAGTCGAGAATGTCCGGGTTCATCCCTGGGTAGGAATAGAGCATGCCGACTCTTGGGTCGATCTTCGTGTCCACGTAGAAATTCTCAACGGCAGCGCGATGGCGAACATCGTCCTTGAACCATGTGACACCGAACTCGTCGATCTTCCCCAGTGGAAGGTCATCTAGCGTGCGGAAAGTGTCCCTTCGGGATGAGTGCATCTTGCGGCACCTTGTCGCACGGTGGATCAGGTTGTAGCTGTCACTCACGCCTCCGTGCATGCACACGACAGTCTCGGCGAAGTTTTCGTTGCCGGCGAGCTTTGCTGCATACAGGATGTTTCTGGGGCCGTCGGATGAGGGTCTGTCGGAGCTTCGCTGGCTCCCCACGAGGACCACGGGGATGGGCTGGTTGCGTAAGAAGTATGAAAGCGCCGCTCCAGTGGTGCACATCGTGTCTGTGCCGTGGCCTATTATCACTCCGTCGACGCCGCTTTCAATCTCCTTTGCCACAGCCTCGGCGGTCTTCACCCAGTATTCCGGCCTAAAGTTCTCGCTCAGGATCTGGTACAGCGTCTTCGGGGTCAGGTTGACGGCTGAAACTAGCTCTGGAACGGCAGAGAACAGTTCTTCAGGGGTAAAAGCCGGGAGCACTGCGCCGGTTCTGTAATCCAGCCGAGAAGCCACGGTGCCGCCTGTTCCTAGAAGGGTTACATTGGGCAGCTGTTTGTTGAATTCGACGTCGACATGGGGAAGCTGATAATGACCCTTGTTTCGGCCGAATTCCTCGATCCTGGTGCGAGCATCGACCAGGACTCCAAGGTTGTAGCCTGTGTCCACTTTCAAGGTGACATAATCGTCGGCGGTGTGCTGACTCCTCGGGAGTACCACGCCTTCATACTTGGCGTTGCCTTTCGTTATCCTCACCCTGCTCCAAGCTCGTATTCCCTCCCTGATCAGTCTCTCACGGAGGCGACCCCGGTATCCTTCTGGACTGTTATCAAGTTCACCGCTGTTTTCGTCCACCATCTTCATTCATCCTCTGATGCAGTAATGACTGAACTCTTTCGAAAACTCTTCTTCCTTCTACGCTGTGGTTGAATGACTTCAACACCTCGCCGACTATTCTGGGAACCATATGATTCCTGTAAGCCTCATCAGAAGCGATCCTCGACAGGTCGTGTTGGGTAAGCTTCTCAAAAACGATTCTGTCCAACGTCGCTTCGTCAACTGCTACCGCCGGAAGTTTCCGCAGAGCTTCTTCAATGCTGAGCTTTGGCTCTCTGCCCAAGATTTTGATAAGCGAGTCGATCTGACTGTAGTTCATGAGCTTTTCTGAGAGATGTGATGCGAGTTCGTCGATGATTCGGTCGCTGATTTTGATGCCTTTTCTTCTACTACTTCGTGGAAGCTCGATGAGCAGGTAATAAGCCGAGGAGCCTTTCAGACCTAGCCTCTGCGTGTAATCGCAGAACTTTTCGACCTTCTCCTCTCTTATGAGTAGGTCCACTTGATTTTGGTCAAGATGATGTTTGCTGTGCAGTTCTTCAAGGATTTCCCACGGGCGCTTTCCAACTTTTTTCCTGCAATCGTCGACAAGTTCTGAAGGGATGACCACGGGAGGCGTATCGGTGTCAGGGTATATGCGTTCTTTGCCATGAATCACTCTGAGGAATTCCGTGTTACCCGACGGCAAAAGCTTCCGTGTTTCCATCGGCACGCCGTCCAGGGCCATCTTCAATCTTTCCACGATTTTCTTCATGGCATGCATGGCTCTTTTCTCAGGGCCGACCACTATGACGAAAGCGTCCTCTCGTTTCGGACTTATGATGGCACGTATCTCGGCAATCCTCTTTTCATCGATAAGCAGTCTGCACGGGTGATCGGAGCGTTTTCGCACAGCGTTTTCTTCGGTTTCATCACTGTGAAAGTGATCCTCGCGTGCGATGCCTGTTATGAGCATGCTCTTCTCGAAGACTTCAAGGCCGAAGTCCTTGTCAGGTTGGACTTCCATGCCGAATATTCCCTTCATGTTCGGGAATACTGTGGCGAAGGCTTTGTTATCCCCGAGTTCGAACAGGTGAGAAACGTCAACGTAGGTGTGCTCAAAATCGTCCTTTCTTATTCCACGATCCTTCATCCTTCTGCTTATCTCTATCAGGGCATGCTGTCTCACGACCTCGCGGCGGCACATCAGGTCGAACATACTGAGGTCCTGGACCCCTTTTATTTCTGCCCTGTTTCCGCCCTCTATCGACAGGTTCACGTCTTGCCGTACGACGCCGATTCCTCTTCTTCCTATGCGGCTCACCCTCAGAACGCGGCCGATCTGCTTGGCCAATTCGACGAGCTCCTCAGGCGATTCGACATCTCTGTGGTCGCTTATGACTTCGGTCAGCGGAATCCCGAGGCGGTCAAGGTTGAAGTAAACCGTCCGGCTGGCCGTGTCATACCAGTTGACTCGTCGGGCCGCATCCTCCTCGATGTGCACGTTACTTATCCTCACCTTCTTTCCATTTACTGGCACCCAACCGTCCCTGCCGACTATGAAGGTTCTTTGAAAGCCAGTGGTTATCGACCCGTCAAGATATTGCTTCCTGTTAACAACGACTTCTTCAGCCAAGGCTGAGCAGTTGAAGTAAAGGGCTAGGACAAAACCTTCTTCTATCGCCTTCATGTCTGGAAAGAAGGGCGGCGTCTCATCCATCTCGTACGTGCAAGTGTTCCTCTCACAGGCGAAGTAGATCACCCTGTAACCCTTTTCAAACTCAACGAGCATCCCTGGATCAAAATCCCCCATCTCACCCAGAACAGGTCGAAAATACCTGTAAAAACTGTAGTCCATGTTCTTAGGGTCATCCTCCAACACGGGAGGACAACTGCAGAAAAGCTTCCTCTGCGAGCGGATCTGATGATGAACCTCTATCCCAGCATGGAAGCCAAGTCCTTTGAAATCGACGTTTCTTGGATCCAACATTTGTCTTATCCAACGTCCCTAGCATGTTAAAAACCTTCTCAACTGCATCGCTAACACGAAACGTACAATGCTGTAATTCAGGTTCCGTTCATCTTGGACGTTGATTGTGTGAACGATCTTGCAAACCGTGATGGTTCACGTGCACCCATTCAATTCCACGTTCGGAACGATTATGACAAATATTCGGTTCACCCTCAAGTGGGCCGCACGCGATGCGAAGAAAATCGTTCAGCAACTCTATCCTCAACTGAAGACGGACAAGTATCCAGACCTCCGTGATAACTTCACGTTCCTGCAGGCTGAAGGCATTCTCGACAAACAATAACCTGACCCGCGCGCGCTAGGATCCCTTTTAGCACTTTGGTCATTCGTTCAGATAATTTGTAGCGCGCTAGCGTGTTCCTAAATTCCTCTTTTTAAGTGTGATAGAGTTGATTTGCGCCTATTGAACGATGCTCATCATATCCCGACGTCCATCACTATCCATAGACGGAGTACAGCCGGAAGCACAAAATACTCTGCAAACGAATTTAGGAACAGGCATGCGCGCTAGGGGGCTAGGAATCGAATGAATTCGTTGTTATTTGAGTTGACTACTATCGCTACTGTCACGCCGATCGGCAGTCTTTCAATTCTGCTGACTGTTGTGAAGTCTAGGTTTTGCGTGTGTACTATGTAGTCGGTTTGGTTGATGGTTAGACCGTAGATGGTGTTGCCCTCGTTGATGTATGAGAATTTGTTGGTTAGTGTTCCGTTTATCGTCGTCTCGTTTGAGGGTTGAACTGTTCCTGCTTCGAACCTGTTTTTTGCCTCTTTGACGAGGTCTGTGCCTTGGTATGTTTTGCCGTTTTCGCTTGTCATGACGATTGTGTAGTGGTCTAGGTTCACGGCGTCAACGATTCCGAGGCCGGCCAGTTTGAGGGTTTCTTGTGCTGAGGTAGATTCGCCTTGTGCAGTGCGCCAATATACAGGAACGAACCAGAGGTTTTCGCCGTTTATCGGGTATATCAGTGGCATTTCTGCTTCGTACGCGCCCGTGGTGGGTTTTAGGATGTGGGATTCGATGACGTTCTGCGCCTGTAGGCCGCTCTTGATGTCTAGGCCTGTGGTGTCATAGTACTCTATTCCACTAGCCGCTGTTTTGAACATTCCGGCCATCGTCTGCGCTTCGCCGACGAAGTCGACAGGGACCAGCGCGGTTATCCTGTTTGTGTCGGGGTCAACGATCCATCGGACGTCATCTGAGATTTCCACCCTGTTGGTTGATGCAGGTATCCAAGCGAAGCCACCTGCGAAGATGTCGAAGCCGTTTCCTCTCCTGGTGGCACCCCATGCACTGATCATGGTCTTGAACCAGCCTTCATCGTAGCGTTGGGTGACCCAGTCGGGGATCTCGTTCATGCTGTAGGAGTTTTCGACTTGGCCGAACTCGTTGTACACGTACACTCCTTTGGGTTGTGCGACGAACGTCCATTGTTGAACTTGGGTAGCTGTCAGGACGTATTTCCAGTTGCCGTTGTCGTCGGGTGTCAGAGTAGCTCTGCCGTAGGCGTCGGCAGTAGACAGTCCCCAATAGGCGTTTCCCTGTATGTTTCCCGTGTAGAAAAGTGGGAAATACACGAGTCCTTCGCCGACTTTGAAAGGTTTGTCGATAATCTCGACGTCGAGTTCTGGGTTGTTCGCGTCGACGATTACGAGTCCCTTGATGGTATTGTCACCATACAGATTTGGCGGGATCATCGTCACCACCCAGACGAGTCGGCCCTTGTATATGGTTATGTGTGCTGATCCGACCCTTACGCTTCCGAAGTGGGCAGCGCTTCTCAGTGCGATGCTCTTTGCCAATTCTTCAGTCGTCAGCCGTAGCATGTTGTTGGGAATTTCATTCTGGAATAGCGGTGTTCCCGCAGGTTCGAACGTCAGCATCTGGTTGAAAGAACTTGCATTGTTGACTCTCGACGCGGCTTGGGTCTGCCATAACATGACGGCTGAAAAAACGATAATAGTTATCATTGCAATGGCGGTCAGCCATCTGTATTCTTCCTTTCTGTTCCCTCGACCAAACATCGACCTGAATCTTCTGTTCTCGTATTTTTCATGCATGGATCGTTCATCGTGGTCGGATAATCTGTAGATGTTCATATAGGCGAACAGCCACTCTCCTAACGTGATGAACAGTTTGAAAAATATGAGCCAGAGAACCATGTAGACGTCGATGGTGACGGCTGCAATGGCGATGAATCCGAATAGCGCGCCAACAAGGCCGAGCAGCAGGTATCGCCAATAGCTCTTAATCCAGTGCTCAGTCGTGGGAAACACGAACACAATTATCCATGTCAGCCACCATAGCAATGGAAACATTTCCTTCTCCGCCTCCCTTTGTTTTTATTTCTTGACTCACAAGGCGCTGATTAATACTACATAGGGCAACCTGATATATACTGTACCACACTCGCCCAGTATATCAATTTGAATTTGCGAACAGTCTTCTGGAACGTTAAAGGACAACGTGGGCTGTAACAAAAGGCTTCGCACGTGCTGCATGACAATGATTTTCCTGATCGGTTCCTCTCTTGGCGTGTGTGGAAGACAGATGTGAACAGATTTTTTCTCTTCGTAACGATGGAAAAGAGCATTTTGTAAGATTTTGCCACACGATTAGGAATGCCAATTTCAAACGAGGGGTCTGCAAAACCGAATGTCACTTTTGCTCAAGCTGTCTTTTTCATTTCTGCTATCGCATCTTTTATTATGGAAGCAGATTTTTCAAAGGCCTTCTTCGCTTCCGCATCCAGCTTAAGCTCCAGAATTCTTTCAACCCCATTCTTTCCAAGGACGCATGGAACACCGATCGACAGATCTGAAAACCCGTACTCGCCCTGCAAATACGTGGAAACACTCATGACTCTGTTTCTGCCTCTCAAAACAGCATCGGCCATTATCGCAATGACAGCGGCAGGGGCGCAAACTGTAGACCCTTTAAGCTTTATCACGTCTGAACCTGAAGCCCGGGTGAGTTTACTACCTTTTCGACCTGGTCCTTGTCAAGCAAGGTCGTTATAGGTATTCCTGAAACGGAAGCGAAGTTCACGAGGGGAACCATGGAATCCCCGTGCTCCCCAATCACCAAAGCGCGGATGTCCTCCCGTGAAACGCCCAGTTCCAATGCGATGTAGGACCTGAAACGGAGAGTGTCAAGAATGTTTCCCATTCCGAAAACGCGGTTTCTTCTGAACCCTGACTCCTCGTAGGCAACGTAGGTCATCACATCGACCGGATTAGTCACCATCATCAGCATGCAGTCTGGAGCATACTTGACAACCTCTTTCACCACGGATTTGACTATCTTCGCGTTCTTGTTCAAGAGGTTAATTCGGCTCATTCCAGGCTGTCTGGCCAAACCAGCAGTTACGATTACGAGTTCTGAACCTTTCATCTCTTTGTAATCACTGGTGCCCTCAATTTTCCCATCAAACTCGATCGCAGGGGCCGCCTGCATCATATCCAAAGCCTCGCCCCTGGCCAAGTTCTCAGCGATGTCTATCAGAACGACATCACTGATTCTGCGGCCTAGAATGTTGAAGGCAGCAGAACTTCCCACTTTCCCAGCGCCTATTATCGTGATCATAGCATACATGTGACAAGCTGGTTTCACATAAACCTAACTAGAAATGGCACAGAATAGAACCAAGAAAGCTTAATTAATCAAAATATTTCTTTAGTCACTACGGCGCCTACGCCATGATAGCCCTGGTAGTATAGTCCGGTCACATTGATGAAAACCGCATCAGTGTCGGAGTAGTATATGCGGCTGTCGCCCGCAGGACCCGGGTCCAAATCCCGGCCAGGGCGCCACTTCTATAAGAGACTTCCTCTGTAATGGACTGAGGCTGGGCATCCGAGGCATCTGTTGTTTGTGTAAAGAGTGCAACTACTGCAGTCGGTTTCGGTTTCGCATGGGATTGTCTTCTTTTTTTCCAGGATAGGTCTTATGGGAACGATGAAGTCTCTGATAGGTGTCACGATGAGATTGAACTCCATGTCTTTTATGAGAGGGTTATTTCTCATGTGAGAGTCTACACATGACATTATGGACCTCATGTTCTCTCCGACTAAAAGCACCGTTAGGTTATACTTTCCAGAAGTCAAGAAACTGTTCAGGTACAGAGGACACTTGTCGAGGAAGCTTATGACATCCTCGGTGCCGGTTGTCACGATGTCCATTTTGGCAAGAAACAGCTGACTCTTCTTGATGTCCGTTCCAACCGAATGGGCCAGCACACCTATTTCTTTGAGCTTGTGCAGTCTTGCGCTGATTGCGGGCTGCGAGATTTTCAACCCCTCTGACAGTTCAACTTGGGAAAGCTCTGGATTTTCTGACAACGATCGCAGAATCTTTTTGTCGATTTCATCGATTCCTTTCAACAAGATGATTCTTCCCCTGCGAAGACAATTAGCTTGTTGCGACTTCTACTTCTATAATGCATTCATTGTAGTTAATAAGTAAATCGCCACGAAAACTTCTCAGTGATAACCAAAACCCTTATGAGCACGCGAATAGGCATATGTACATAGAGGATTTCTGGAGGTTAGCCAATGCCGGAACTTGAATCGTGGGAGAGCAAATGTTGTCGATGCGAAGGAGAACCTAAAGTCGATCTGTATCCTGGAAAGAGAGCATGTCACGTAGCCTGCGGTTCTTGCCTCTACCCAGCAGATTGGTCTCGATGTCAATCATGCGAGATCGTGACCCATTGCATGTACGCTGTGGAATATCTTAGGAACATGAAAATGAAGAGCTCCGAGAAAGGATGCCTATTCAAGGACCAGCTGAACGGAGAAGAGAGCTTGTACCACGCATTAAACTTTGTCAATGCACAGCAACAGCTTCTAAACACGCATGGTGAAAAGCGATACATTAAAGAACTGAGAGAAGAAAACGCTGGAAGCAGATGCCTGAAAAGATAGCATAATTCTTATCCGCTACACGAAAGAGAAGTAGTAACTCTACGTAGAAAATGTGAGAGCTGAGTGATTTTTGGCAATCGGCTAATCGTTCTTGCTCTCTTTTCTTTCCTGTTCGCCGACTAACTCCTTGAGCTTCTTCTCCATCTTCAGCTCGTATTCGTGTTCCTTCACAAGCGGAGGCAGACTCTTTTTCTTGAAAAGCAAGTTTGGAGGAACGATTCGTTTCTCTCCTACCCTGACCTTGGTCTTTTTGCCGTAAACTTCGTCTTCAAATGGCTCCAAGGCCTCCACGACCCAGTTACCACGACTTTCCGACAATATAGCGACCTTGTGCTTTCCCTTGTAGTAGCGAACTTCTCTGCTCATGACCTCTCACGCTAAAATGCTGACACGGCTGGATCTTATAAAACGCACGTTCTATAATAGCCTAGACAGGCCCAGAAAACATAAGAACACCTTTAACCGATCTTCTGGATCGACAAGGATTGACACTTTCTCAAGTACGGAATGAAAAAAAGTATTCGGACACTTGGCTACACGATGTTCTCAAAAGCACCGGTGTAGGCCAGGATGAGATTCCAACGATCACTGCCAAATCCTCGCGAAGTGGTCTGTGCGTAGTCTGCAAGGGTTCAAGACTCTTGTGCGGCAAGACACGATGCCCGATAATTGTGAAGGTCAACTATTACTTGAGAAGTGTGCCTTTGATGAACAGCGAAGACATCGCAGGCGCTTCACCGCCAAGCGTCTTCGTCGGCAGAATGGGCTATCCAAACGTTTATGCAGGACCACTGGTACCGCCCGTGCATGACGACACGAGTATGTATGACCTGCCAGAACTCTGGTTTGGAAAATCAATAGACGAAATCGTGGCTTTCCGCTCGATGCTCGTTCGAGGCAAACAGAGAGTGCATGTTCAGAAGTTCAGCGAAGCAGGAAAAATAATTGAGAAAACCCGCGAACTGGCTCTAGCTGTTAAGCCAGTGGATGTTGAATTGATCTTGACCAAGAAACCTCATGGTTCCATATTCTTGAGCGACGAAGTCCAACCTTTTGGGCCCTCGGCCCCGATCAGAGACTTGAACGTTGGCAATACAAGATGGGATCAGAATGTGGAAAAAGCGTACTCGGACACCGACCTGAGGGCTGTCCAAGCAGTGCTTGAACTCTACGGCAAAGGTGTGTTCGAAACGAAAATCCAGAGAGCCTTCAGCGTCGGAGCCTTCGGCTTGGAGAAGAACCGCCGATTCGTGCCAACACGCTGGAGCATAACGGCTGTGGATGACATTATCTCGAAAAACCTCATGAGCCAAGTCAGAGAATTTCCTGAGATCAACGAGTACCGCGTTTATGAATCTAACTACCTTGATAACGTCTTCGAAGTCCTTATGATACCACGAGAATGGTGTTATGAAGCGATCGAAGCGTGGTACCCTGGCACCGTTTGGAACCCGGATGGTGAAAAGGTCGTGATGTTCGGTGATTGGGAAGGCCATGATGGTAGAACCTCGTATGCAGAGATAGGCGGATGTTACTACGCCGCACGCCTGGCGGTCTGCGAGCTGCTGGTGAAGGAAAGAAGGCAAGCGTCGGTTATCGTTCTGCGGGAAGCTCACCCTGGCTACATCATGCCAGTAGGAGTGTGGCAGGTCAGAGAAAACGTAAGACATGCCATGGGCCAAAAGCCATTAAACTTCAACACGTTAAACGAGGCACTGGAAACGATTGCAAGCAAGTTTAAGATCCCTCTTCAGAGCTGGGTAAGACAGAGCCAACTTATTCGCAATGCCTTGTTCCAAAAACGAATAACAGACTTCCTACGCAAACCCAAGCCTGACTGACACGGAAGATGGTGTCCTTTTCTCGGCCGAAGCCTGTTCCAGCGAGCCTGCTGAGCTTCCTGTTTTATCCTCTAACTCTGCCAAGGATCCAAGTTGACACGTCCTTCCTGATCTCTTCTTCGTCCATAAACTTTGACCTGCTCGCATCTCTTTCCGCTCTAGCCTTCTTGTTGTAATCTTCAACTCGCTTGTTCGTTGCGGTGACTAACCCCTCAAGCCAATGAAGCTTCTCCTCCACCCTGTCACGCGTGGTCACAAGCTTTATTGCTCTTCCCACGACTAGGACTTTCCTGTCCCAAAAGTCTAAGCTAGACCACAACTCTTGTTCAAACAGTGTATGCCAAACGTAGGAAGGATCGGAATCCAATGGCAAAGTTATGATGTAAGCTGTTGGATGGAACGGATCCTTCTTTATGTCAACATGGGTCGGGTCGACTGGGTGCTTGATATTTACCTTTTCTGCCAGTTCTGCCAACTCTGACTCCAACTCAAACTTAGCTAGTCTCAAAAGTTAAAGCTTGCGTCCTGATGAGAGGACGCGTGTAAAAAAGGGACTTTCGAAAACAATTCCTGATTTCAGAGAATACGTGATTCCGAGTTTCTCGTATCTTCACAACGGTCTGAAGTTGATACTACTAATGGTGGAGCTCCGCCATTTTTCTGTATCTTTCCATAGAAGAAGTCACTATTGCACATACATCCTTGACGCTCTTCCACTCTTTGAACTTTGCCCATTTGATCGGCTCTAGCCTCTTGTATGTTTCAAAGAACTCTTGAATCTCTCTGAGTCTTTGTGGATGCACGTCTGAAATGTCGCGGTAACCGTCGAATCTTGCGTCATTAACGGGGACAGAGAGAATCTTCGCGTCTTCCCCTTTTTCGTCTTCAACGATCAATGCTCCTATCGTTCTCACCTTGACCATGCAACCAACCTCAAGCGATTCATAGCTGAGAACCATTATGTCGAGCGGGTCATCATCCTCAGCCCAAGTCTGCGGTACAAAACCGTACTCCACTGGAAAAACCACTGATGAAGGTATTACCCTGTCCAAAACGAACGCCTCCCACTCAGAGCGGAACTCATACTTATCTCTTGACCCACTCGCAACTTCAATCACGACATTCAAAAGCGTCGGAGGCTTGTCACCTGACGGAATATCCTTCCAGACATTCATTACAATCAGCACTTATGACAAAAAGTCACACCGACTAATCTGTTTTCCCGAGAACGCCCTACACTGATTGAAAAGTTAACCTTTTTCTCATTTCTGCTATGACAAAATCGACTTCACTCACGATGAATCCAATGGCCAAGAACAGGGAAGGGAAGTATCTTTGAAGACTGTTGCAAATTTAGGTTTCCTTGAAAAACTCGGCCAACTTCTTTGTCTCAGCTCGGGAAAGTACCTCGGCGCATTTTCTTGGATCCAAGTGCCTAAACTCCAAACCAAGAGTAGTGAGGATTCTCTGGACGCCTTTTGCGATGCTTGGTGCCACAAGTATTCCTCGCACGGCACGGTCTGCCCTCGTTCTTATCGCCTCAATGTATCTTGCAAGTTGGACAGCTGCGGCTTTTCCAGCTGTCTTGCGCTTGATTTCCACGACAACAAGCTTTCCGTCCTTGTCCTCGCCATAAACGTCCACGAAGCCTGGTTCAACCTTCTTTTCATACGTTATAGGTCTGAAGCCTTCCTCTAGGAGATCAGGTCTGAGCAAAATGGCTTTTTGCATGTCCTCTTCACTTGCGTAGAGCGAAAACTCTCCCGAATCGACCAGGGCAAGCGAGGCAACGAGCTGAATCTCGTCAAAGAAGACCCTGACTGTTTCAACAGGTTTTTGCCTCAAGGCACGGATCTCCAAGATCTTGCCCTTGGCCTGCACGTTGAAGACCACATCTCCACCGGGCATCCAGTTAACCGGTTCGTAACCTGCTGAACGATGAACAAGAAGCGAACCGTCTTCCTTCACGATCAGGATGCGTTCTCCCGGGCCGAGCTTAGACTTTGCCCTGCCAAGATAGTGCACCCAGCATCTGCCGATGACAAGCAGGGTTTTGTTATGTGATACGGCCTCCTTGACTAAATTTTCGGCCTCTTCAACGCTGGGATCAACCAGCACCGTCGGAAGCTTTGAACCTGGCATCTTATCCTCGCCAATAGCTTTAGAAGACATGTGCACTCATAAAATTTCTGAAGGGTTTGAATGCGCGGTTGGCACAAGAAACGTAGAGTCATGATTTGCTACGATACGACGGCAAGCATTTACGACAAGCGCTACGCTGAGGAGCAAGCAGCCAAGGTTGAAGCCGCATTGAAAAACGTGAAAATCGAAAAGGAATGGCTGATTTTGGACGTTGGCTGTGGAACCGGCATCCTCTTTGACCACGTCGCTGACGAGGTAGATGGAATTGTCGGCCTTGACTTTTCCAAGAAATGCCTTCTCCAAGCGAAGGAGCGCATACGCAATAGGAGCCTGCGAGACGTGCAGCTCATCCAAGCAGATGCAGACAACATGCCCTTTCACAACGAAGTCTTCAACACGGTCTTTGCCATGACAATCCTGCAAAACACGCCAAGCCCCAACGAGACCTTGGGGGAAATCAAACGCGTCTTAAGAAATGACGCCCTTTTTGTGATTACTGGTTTGAAGAAAATCTTCACCAAGGAGGATTTTGAACGACTGTTGAAGAATTCTCAGTTAAACACTCTTGTGCTTGAGGACGAAAAACTGAAGTGCTACGTCGCTGTTTGCACCAACCCGCCCATCGTTGGCCCCTCTGTGAGCCAAAAGAGACTTGAAAGCCGTAGTGAGCCCGCAATGCACAAGAGAAATAAGAATCCAACCTGGCGATCAAGCAGCACTTTATCAACTGACTGCAAGAGCATATCTCACCATTGCGCCGGGCAAAATCAACGTGGACAACTTCACCCAAACAGCAGCTAAAGACATTTGTCATCGCATCGCTACCCGCCTCAATGTCGCGCACCAGACTTTGAGAAGCACTTCGATAAAGCTGGTATTATCATACATTTATAGGCTCTACCTCGCTCCGTCTGCGGGATACCAGTGCGCCCTATGATTGATTTGCAGTTCTGGCAAAACCTAAATATGTGCAGGGCTTCTTTTGGTTCAAGAAGAGATTACACGATGCATGCAAATGAGACTCCTGCCCCTCCAGAGACTCCTCCTCTAACAGAACAACCAGCCTCACTGCCGCCGCCTAGCAAGAGGTCTAGAAAGAGGATCTATGCCCTCTTAGGGATTGTTGCAGTTGCGGCTGTTGCTTCAGCTCTTGTCTTTGCGTTTTTAGTTCCGCAAAGCTCAGGCACAATCATACCGTTGAGCTACAACTTCACTGTGGGAGACAACATGACCTACAACGTGACGACAAATATGACAATGATGGGGCGGAATTCCGTCTCGACAATGACGTTGAGCATGGGCATCGTCAGTTTTGACGGTGAAAACTACACCATCAACGAGACGGCCAGCTTTCCCCAACTAGGACCCTCTCAGAGCTTTTCTATCACTGAGAAGATGAACAAGACAGGATATTTTACAATCACGTATATTTCAGGTCTTCCGGCTGGAATGAACCAGACGTATTCTACGGGCAACGGCCCGCTGGGGTTTGGCACGTTTTTCCAGAAGGATCAGGCTAGGGTGGGAGAAACCTGGCAGGTTCCAATGGGTTTAAGTAACTTGGCGAACGTTGGTCCGGCGGGAAACTTAACTTACAAGTTTGGTGACATTCAAGACATCACCGTGCCAGCAGGCACGTACAAGGTTTTCAGGATAGACGTTTCAGGCAGCAACCTTACCATGAGTTCCACCATTGCTGGCGTTTCATTCTCTATGAACATGAGCGTTAACGGCCAGGAATACCTCGAGTACGGGACTTGCCGGCCGATTAATTTTAACCTTCAAGAAAATGTCTCCTCTCAGTCTGGTAGACAGAATTCTACAATGACCTCTTATATTCAGATGATACTGGCACAGGACAGCAAGCACTAGAAACGGGTTATGAGGTTCGAGCGCGCGCGAGCCAAAAAGAGATTTGAAAGTCGCAGTGAGCGCGCGCTACAAAGAGACAAGCCTTAAGTTACAGTTCCACTCTGGGAGTCACCTATGGGCAAGCTTGCAAGATGGTGGATGAATCGGTGAATCGATCAGAGCATAGGCGATTTACCTGCTGGCAAACTTGATTGGAAACTGTTAGATTCACGAGATTGGCCAGATTGTGTTCCCAAAGACAAGGATGTAGTAATTCAAGAAACGGAACGGGTATTCGCTTTGTTCGCACCCGAGGAACGATTCAAAAATCTGCCGGAACACTCATTTGAGCCCCACTACGCCTTGATAGATGGACTGAGGATGCATTACGTAGACGAAGGACCTAGGGAAGGTGAAGTTGTCCTAATGCTCCACGGTCAACCAACTTAGTCTTACCTTTACCGCAAAATGATTCCCTCATTGGCTGCCGCAGGCTATCGCACGATTGCAGCCGACCATATTGGAATGGGTCGATCCGACAAACACATAGAACTGTCATTCCACACCGCCGAGCTACACGTTCAACGACTCAAAAAGCTCATTGCGACGGCTCACACGTCTTATATAGTCAGCTAATCAGTGTTCTAGAACAAGGCACCGTCATGAGAATCCGTGAGGCCATTACAAGACACAGGTCGTTGGTGGAGATATGCGGCTTCTTCACTTCCTCAAGGTTGCTAGTTCTTCTCATTGGCTGGATGTCAAGTCTTGTAATTCTAAAATCAGAATTCTACTACAACCCTCAATCCATACTTGACCTGTTTTTCAGATGGGACTCAGGATGGTATCTCTCAATTGTCCAAAATGGCTACTCTTATGTGCCAGGGATAGCGTCAAACGTGGCGTTCTTCCCTCTTTATCCCTCGCTCGTGAAGATTTTTTCTTTTGGTCTTGCAGATGTAAGGATAACAGGAATTGTCCTGTCTAATGTTGCTCTGCTCTTAGCGATGTTCTACTTGTTCAGACTAGTCAGACTAGACTACCAAAATACGAAGATACCTTTGAATTCGGTTATCTTTGCCCTGATATTTCCGGCTTCTTTCTTCTTTTCGATATTTTACGCTGAAAGTCTTTTCTTTTTTCTAACTGTTGCATGCTTCTACTATGCCAGAAAAAATCGTTGGTTTCTTTCATCACTGTTCGGATTTTTTGCTGCATTAACGAGAGCGTTGGGTGTTTTCATATTCATACCCATCTTGATCGAATACTTGGCCCCAACTTCTATCAAGGACCTCAAATTCAGCAAGATCAAGAAAGATATACTTTGCTTGCTGTTGATTCCCGCAGGCTTGCTCACCTACATGACCTACTTGTATATGAGATTTGATGAACCTTTGGCGTTCTTGAAAGCAGAAAGCGCATGGAGCAGAGTATTTGCACCAGGACTTCTCACATTAAAAAGCCTTTTTTATTACGATCCCTTTTACAGATTCACGTTTCTGGGTTTTGTGGCATTGTCCATTTTGATGCTATTCTACCTGATCTATTCCAAGGTTAGAATCAGCTACATTGTGTACACTGCTGTCCAATTGTTCTTCATCCTTTCTTCGAGTCTACTGGAGAGTTTGCCAAGGTACGTTAGCGTTTTGTTTCCAATGTACCTCGGTTTTGCCATAATGGCGAGAAACAGATTCTGGGAAGAGACTCTCAAATTGTTCTCCGTGAGTCTCTTGACGCTGTTTGTGATTTTGTTTGTGAACGGTTACTGGCTGACTTGAGCACGCTACCTCTACTTTTCAGACTCGTATAAATATCTTGGTACTGTGCAGAGAAGCAGGGGTTTATTGGTTTTTCTAAGGTTTTTGCTTCTCGGTTTCCTCGGTTTCCTCGGTTTCGAGAGTCTCCGTTCATCATCTGTGCGCACAGAGCTTCAGAAAGCCTATCCCATGAATGTAGATGTCTTTGGTCAGTCTCTTCAACGGTGTTCTGGTTCCGCGCTTTTCTATCCATTCAACTGGAAACTCGGCCAATTTGTAACCCTCACGCACGCTTCGTACGATGATCTCGGTGTCCCAAAACCAATCTGCGCTACTGCAACGGCTCAAAAGGTCTCCCACGACCCTGCTTGAAAACGCCTTAAACCCCAGTTGGTGATCGTGCACGTGTGTTCTAAAGACTGCTCGAATCAGCAAATTGTACATTCTTGACACAAGACCTCGCAATGCAGGGCGCTGCACAACGGCCCCACTCATGTACCTCGAGCCAGTGGCGAGGTCATAACCATTTCTTATTGCCCCAATCAGCTGCGGATAATATTTCATGTCGGTGGCCAAATCACAGTCAACAAAGGCGTAGATATCTCCGTTAACCTTTTTCCAGGCGTTCTTGAGAGCCAAACCTCTCCCCAATTTCCTATCCGCGTGAACATGAATTATGCGTGGGTTGTTCCCTGCCAAGCGCTCGGCCATCTCGTCAGATCCGTCAGTGCTTCCATCTTCAGCTATGACTATGCAGTAATCGTCGCCCAGAGCGATGGTTTCCTGCAACAGTGTTCTCACGGCATTTTCAAGGAACTGTGCCTCGTCGTGGGCAGGAATCGTGGCAACTATCAATTAGCCGCACCTGCAAGCATGGTAGAGCACGCAACCTCAAATGTTATCGCTGCTACGAAGACTCTCAAGCTGCAAAACGGGTACAAATGGGGAATTGTGATGCTGGCCATGCCTATCTTGTATGTGCGGCTGATCTATTAAACCGAACGCACCCGTTTCAATTTCGAAAAAGCCAAATGCACAGTGCCAATAGTAGCGCGCTAGCGTGTTCCTAAATTCTTTCGGGAAGCAGCTTGCTTTACTCATTTTGCTCTTCAACCATATTTTGGTCATATAGCATACCCCGGGGGGAGGGTGTGAGCACGCAAACACTCACTCGAACCGTGACAGTAACCATCGACCATTGGAAAACGCCATGCCTCCCCCTTGAACAGAATTTAGGAACAAGCATGCGCGCTGGAGCTTCAATAGATATTTGGACAACATTAAACCTGTCTTGGATAGGCTTCTTGTGGACTGGAGCATACTTGAGATAGTCGACCTGCCGGCTTCAGGGTCTCCATCAAGAGCGTCGTTTACGAACTACAACTTGTTTAACCTAGTCGATCGACGCATGCGCCCGACAAGAAGTGATTTTCATCTTCATTACACTGCCCGGTTAGGCGCCATAGTGCTAGCGGAAAACAGTCAGCCTGCCGGGTTCTTGCGAAAATTTTAAGAGCATTAGTTAACAACTAGAGTGCGTTCGTGAGCTCTAAAAGGACTCGTGAGAAGAATGAAGAGAACTTCCATAGTCTACGTGGTTCTGTGCACCTTGATTCTCTTTTCAGCGGTCAGCCTGCCCAGAGCAAACGCCTCAATAACCAATTACAACTGGATCGGCAGTATGGTTCGAAACAGTTTCGACAATTTCTATGGCGCACCCGTCACGGCCTATGAGGAAAACACGACGGCCAACCTCGTCGTAAACGTCTACAACGACTTCTACTACGGTTTTCAAGTTGTTCAAATAAACGTCTCAGCCGTGATAGTCGGTTTCGACTGGGGCGTAAACTACACATCAAGCCAGTGCAGCATCACCAACACATATGCTATACAGCCGTATCAATCAAACGTGTTCACCATAACCTTTACAGTCCCATCAGTGCTAGTAGCCTCCAACTTCGTCACGCATGGCTACACCATCTACGTGGAGCACGTAAACAGCACGACCGGAAACAAAGGCATAGTGGGCAGGTGGACAAAAAATGACGATAGCTTCGCCGTATTCTCCTCCGACCAAGCAGACGCCTACAACTATAAGAAGCAAGTCGAAGCCTATCCAACCACCGCTATCAACGGTATTCCCATCCTAACCGCGAAAGCAAGAGAACTGATCGTGCAGTCCAGCGTCGCCAAAACCCTAGCAAGCAACTATTACGTGCAAGGAGACTTTGCCAACGCCAAAAAATACTACGGAGACTCGCTAAACAACCTACAAGAAGCCTATTCAAACGACACAGACGTAATGTCCTCGATTGAAAACTCGCTAGCAGGCCTCTTAAAAGGCGGAGGCGACATGCTGACCTACCAAGGATATGCCTGGCTCATCTTCGGAATCGGCTTCCTCCTAATGGGCATCGGTGTCGTCGTGTACCTAACCAGAAAACGACCGCAGCCAAGGATAAGCCAACAAACAAGCCCACCGTCGAGCCCCGCAACCAGCTAACAACCCCTTTTTTCTTTCCTTCTCGAAAAACAATTCCATAGGCACATTCCCATCCTGAAAGTGCAAAACCGCGCTGTCCCAACGAGATCCGAAAGCGAGATGTTGACATTCTTGTGGCAGAAGAAAACGACAACATACTAGGTCTCATCGCGACGTTATACATTCCCAGACACACCGCGCACTGCGTTAAGGCCGTTAAAACCTTCTTCAGAGTAAACGACCTAAGCCTCGAAGCAAACACTGAAACAGGAAACCACGGCTGAATTGCCGCCCAAAACCGCGTAAATTACGATGCGGAAATGGTAGCCCGGGACATGTGACTCATCTCGTTTAAATCTCTCGCGCGTGCTTTGGGCCTATGTCTCCGCCTACCACAATGGAGTCCGCTAAAACCTTCGCGCTAAAACGGAATCTCGTTGACAGAGAGTGAACTAAAGCGAAGCCAAAACTTAAAAAGCGCGCTACGATTGGCGCGCTCTAGAGTTTGAGGCCTTTTGCCACTCGTTTGCCAAACTCTGGATCAGCTTGAGTAAGATTCTCGACCATCCGTTTCTGAATGGGCTTCTCTGCGTGACTCAGCGAATCCACGATGTTATCAACCAGGTGGTCCTGATCCATTTTGCCTAGTGAACTGTAGCGTTCGCCTGCTTGCTTGAAGTCGTTTGTCAAACTGATTTTCTGGCGCGCGATGTCTGCTTCAAGATGCTCGTGAGTCGTGCCAGTGGCCGGAGCTTCATGCGGCATTCCATCTGCTAGCGTGTTGGGTTCGTAGTTGACTGTTCCTCCGCCGTAGGGCGCATACTGCATGGCACCGTCGCGTTGATTGTTATTGACAGATGCCTGTGGCCGATTGATTGGAAGTTGCAGATAGTTAGCGCCCAATCTGTGCCTTTGGGTGTCTGCGTAGGAGAATGTTCTACCCTGCAGGAGCTTGTCAGCGGAGAAGTCGATGCCTGGAACAACAGAGCCTGGGCTGAAAGCTGCTTGCTCTGTTTCGGCGAAGAAGTTTTCGGGGTTGCGGTTCAACACCATCTTGCCCACGGATGTGAGGGGGAACTTGTCTTCCGGCCATGTCTTTGTGGCGTCAAGCGGGTCGAAGTCCTGCTTCAACTCGTCCGCGATTTCCATGATCTGAACGCACAATTCGTATTCGACTATCTTTCCTGAAGCAATGGTTTTGTACAAGTCGCGAGTAGCAATGTCAGGGTCCTCACCAGCCAGGCGAGTAGACTCGTGGCGGTCTATTGTTTCTATTCCTGCTTTTGGCTTCCAATGGTACTTGACGTAGACTGCTTTGCCCTCGGCGTTTACCCACTTGTAGGTATTGACGCCAAATCCTTCCATTCTTCTGTAGCTCTTGACTGTGCCTCGATCTGAGAAGAGCCAAGTGATCATGTGTGTGGATTCAGGAGTCAGCGAAATGAAGTCCCAGAAGCGACTGTTTGCCGACGAACTTGTGGGATATCCAGTGTCAGGCGCAGGCTTGAAGGCGTGCACCATGTCAGGGAATTTAACGGCGTCTCGGATGAAGAAGACTGGCAAGTTATTGCCGACCAAGTCGTAGTTACCGTCCTCAGTGTAAAACTTCACAGCAAAACCTCTGGGATCGCGAGCCGTATCTGCGGATCCTCTTGCACCGACAACCGTAGAGAAGCGGACGAACACAGGCGTCTTCTTCTTCGAGTCTTGAAGGAATTTTGCAAACGTGTATCTTGCCATGCTCTTGTACACTTGGAAGTAGCCATGCGCGCCGGCACCTTTCGCGTGCACCACACGCTCGGGAATACGCTCACGGTCAAAGTGGGCAAGCTTCTCAATCAAATGCACATCCTGCAGCAGCACAGGACCGCGCTCGCCTGCAGTGAGCGAATTCTGGTTGTCAGAGACAGGAACACCCTGATTCGTCGTGATATGTTTCTCTTTCATAACTTTTCACCTCCCCTTTTCTGTTGTTTTTTAACGTCTTAGGCTGTCAAAGAGCTAAAGGTTTATTTAAGATTTGTTATTATCTAATAAAAGGTATGAGTCGCTCTCAGAAATCAGACGCATTGATAATCGAAACTCTCCGGAAGAAAGGATACAAGGCCACTACGCAAAGGATAGCTATTTGTCGATTTGCCCTCCATAGCCGAGACCATCCGAGCGCGCAAAGAGTCTACCATGAAGTAAGGAAGGTTCATCCAACTGTCAGTCTTGCAACAGTCTACAAGACACTTCAGATTCTGACGGAACACGGCCTAGTACAAGAACTGGATTTGCCAGAAAGTCAGGCAAGATTCGATTCTTATGTGGAACCTCACATTAACCTGATCTGCATGCGGTGTGGCAATATTCAAGATTTCGATGATAGTGCTGCTCGAGAAATCGTTGAGAGAGTGGCGGCCAAAGCAGAATTCACGCGAACGGGGCAACGCTTGGATGTTTATGGCGTTTGCAAGACTTGCCGCAGCAGAAACAAATAGCACGCAGGCTAGAACCCAAAGAGGTTCAGACTTCTACCGTCCTACACCGAAAGAGCACACGCGATACAAAGCTCCAAAAGCTTCCTGGCGCTCATGCCTTGCTACTAACCTGAAGACCTATCAAGACCTGCCAAGGAATTCTTGTCGACCTGCGTTCTCTTGCACCACGCGCGCAGCCTGAAAAACGACCTGGTACCAGAACACTATCAGGTACTCGACCCCCTAAGGTTCCTCTACACGCGCGCGTGGTGGGGCTGCCCGGATTTGAACCGGGGTCACGAGCGCCCGAGGCTCATAGCCTAGACCAAGCTAGCCGACAGCCCCTTGAAGCTGAAACTCTCATTTCAGGCGAGAAAAATAAGTGTTCCTCAACGCCTTTAAACCCTTACTCCTAAATAATACGCTTACGGTTTCGAGGGTTGGAGAGAGGGTTGTCTGTTCCCCAAAGGGTCCGCGGGGTCAGGATACTGAAGGCTGTCTCCTCACCTTTGAGGCTGCAGATTTTGAACCTGCTTTTTGACGAGGGCCCGCTTTCTTACACCGAACTGATGGGTTCTCTCAAGATGAACCCCAGCAGGGATGCTGGAAGGTTTGCGTACCACCTGAAATTCTTGCTTAAGGCGGACTTGATTGAAGCGAATGTTGAGGCGAGGAAGTACTGCTTAACCGAACTGGGGAAGATGGTCATTGATGTTGCGGACAAGATTGACAAGAAAGCTTTCAAGCCGAGAAGTGCGCTTGTTCGCACGAGCCGTCTTGCACTTGAAGAGTTTGATGCTAACAAGATTGCGAGCTCGTTGACGAGAGAAGCGAGGATGCCTGCGGAGCTTGCGCAGAGGGTGGCCAAGGAAGCAGAGAAACAGCTGATTCGGGCAAGAACGAAGTATTTGACTGCTCCACTCGTGAGAGAGGTCGTGAACGCGATCTTGATAGAGAAAGGATTGGAAGAGTATCGACACAAGCTCACACGGTTGGGGATACCTGTTCACGACGTGACCAGTCTTTTAGAATCGAGGAACAGAACCCTTCACGAGACGGTCCCAGCGCAGGAATCAGCCGGTGAAACAGTCTTCAAGGAGTACACGCTGCTGAACGTTCTCCCAAGAGACATTTCAGACGCTCACTTGTCAGGTTCCTTACACATCAACGGCTTAAGCTCATGGATCCTGAAGCCCACCGAAATAATGCATGACCTCCGATTCTTTTTAAGAAACGGTTTAGACTTAGAGAGCATAAACCCTCTGCAACAGAGCCAATCAGCACCTCAGAACTTGCAGGCCGCGCTTTCTTTGACTTTCAATGTTCTTCTGCACAGCGCTAAAGAAGTCGACACCATGCAGACACTCGACTACTTCAACGTGTTCCTAGCCCCATTTGCCAAGGATGCTGAACCCTCCAAGGTCAAAGAAGCTTTGCGATTGTTCACTGCAAGCTTGGCTCAGCACACGCATGTTTCTCTAGGCCTGGAGCTGACTGTTCCAGACTTCTTGGCCGAGAGTCTAGCGGTGGGACCTAATGGAAAGCACGTCGGCACCTACTCAGATTTCACCGAACAGGTCCAGCTTTTGGCATCTCTCTTGCTTGAGGTCTTCGCTGAAGAAGGTGGCTGTAAGCCGCTGACGACCCCAAAGCTTATCCTGAAAATACGCGCAGAAACCACCTCGAATGAGAGAGCAAAAGCGTTGCTGATGAAAGCTCACAGCTTGGCTTCAGAAAGAGGCTTTCTATACTTTGCCAACGCGCTCAAGAAGGAGAGGAAGCACTCTGTTTTTTCTTCATCAGGGTTTGTGCTCGACGCAGATTTGAACGGTGACTGGGAAACTGACACGTTGCGTACAGGGTGTCTCGGAGTTGTAACGATCAATGTTCCGCGGGTCGCGCATGAATCGTGTAGAGACCAGACAAAATTCCTTGAAATTCTAAAGGAAAGGGTTGAGATGGCAAACAGGGCCCTAGAAATCAAGCATCGAACCCTGACGCATCGCGGCAAGAACCTGCTGCCGTTTATCATGCAAGGCGGCAATGGTGACCAGTACTTCAGACTTGAAAGCTGTTCTCGCATAATAAACTTGGCGGGGTTGAAACAGGGTGCTGAGATGTTCTGTGAAAAAAGTGTTGGCGACGAAAAGACATTGGCTTTCTCCGAGGAAATCGCAAAAGAAGTTTCGATCTACGTTCAGAAGATCGGCAGAAGGCGCGGAAAACGCTTGTCCGCTGCGATGCTTCCCAATCGCGAAGCTTCTGAGAGACTGGCCCAGATGGACATCGAAAGGTATGGAGTTGCGAAGGTGAAGTTTTCAGGCGTGAGAGAGAAACCTTTCTACCCCACCGTCAACCGAATACCGATTACCGGCGGAAGGGTCACAGAAGAATCATTAACGTTTGAAGACAAGCTGGCCGAAGCGCATGTTAGTGGAAGCCTAACGGTCGTCGACCTTGACGAGAGCAAGCACGAACCTGAAGAGCTTATGACAATTACCAAACAGCTCACCGAAAGCCACAACGTAGGCGTCTTCACTTATGACCGCAAACTCACCTATTGTTTCAGTTGCAAGAAAAGCTGGTTTGGCCTACTGCACAAGTGCCCTTCATGCGGAGCAGTGGGAACGTTAGCCTTCTTTGACAGGTTCATGGGCACGTGATCTCTGAACGAGAAAGCAGTTTGCTATTTCACCGCGCCAAGTATCAGGGCCAGGAGTGCCATTCGAACTACGATCCCGTTTCGAACCTGCTGGAAGTAACGCGCGTACGGCGTGTTGTCAACCTCAGTGGCGATCTCATCAAGCCTCGGGAGTGGATGAAGAATCGTCAAGTCTTTCTTGGCTTCTCTCAGGGTTTCAAGGTCTATTCTGTAGGAGCCCTTAACCTTGGCGTACTCCACTGGGTCTGGGAAACGCTCCTTCTGTATTCGTGTGACGTACAGAATATCCACGATCGGAACTATTTTTTCAAGGCTCGTCTTCTCCGTCACGGGTATGCGTTCCTTTATCGTCTGAAGAACCTCTCGCCGCATTCTCAGAGTCTCCGGAGAAACCAGGTACAGCTCAATTTTGTAGAGTGAAAGAGCGTAGGCCAGAGAGTGAACTGTCCTTCCGTACCTCAGGTCGCCTACAAGAGCAACCTTTAGCCCTTCGATTCCACCCTTTTCCTTCACCATCGTGTACAAGTCAAGGAGTGCTTGCGTCGGATGTTCCTCCGCGCCGCTTCCACCGTTGATGATGGGCACCTTTGAGAATTCTGCGGCCAACCGAGCAGCACCCTCGAGCGGGTGTCGCAGGGCAATCACATCCGCGTAGTTATCCACAGTGCGTATGGTGTCGGCGAGGTTCTCACCCTTCTTCACCGACGCTATTTCAGCCTCTGCGAAACCTAATGTTGCGCCACCCAGCTTGAGCATTGCAGACTCGAAGCTTAAGCGGGTGCGTGTGCTCGCTTCGAAGAAAAGTGTTGCAAGAATCTTTCCCCGCAACATCTCTGAACCTTTCTCGGCAAGGGATTCCATGGTTTTGGCGACTTTGAAAACATGGCTTATTTCGTCTCTGGAGAAATCTTTGATCGAAATTATGTCTCTGCCCTCAAACTCCAAACTCCCACCCAAAGCAAATCTACGCAACTAATAGATAAGAATTTGTAGCACTGCTTCTCAGGAAAAGGGCTGCTGAGGAGCGGCTGAGAATAAGCTTTGCTTGCCTATATTCTTGCTAGAGATTTTTCGAAGTCTACAACGACGTATTTCTTGCCTTTCCGAATCACCTTGTGTCCCTCTTTCTCCAGAAGCCTTCACTGTCCTTCAACTCCTTCTGGATACTTCTCGTTTATGACTCCGCCAACTTTCAAAGTGCGCCAGTAAGGCGTAATTTCTTTACCCTTTACGGTTTGTTCTTCTGCAGCGCCAGCTGCAATGCGAGCAAAGATGCCCGTCATGATGGGACAGCCGATTGAAGCATTGTGTTTCCTCGCTAACGCTTCGCGAATTTCATTTACCGTGACGACTCTCCCTTCGGGCACCTTCCTCATGATTTCATCCACTTCCCTCGGTGCCGGGATGACCAGTGTGCCTGCGCCCCACCTCTTGTTCATCTTGGCAGGGATCTTTTCAACTCTTGGCAAACCCTTACTGTCCTCGAGCTTTTCAGGCCAACTTTTTTTCTTTGCCACATCATCCCCTGAATCAATCTTCAACCATTCCTAATAAGCCTTGAAAATCGTTCACAGCACAAATCGACACACCCACTTCATCTTGCGACTTCAGAAAACCCGTAAAGAACTTGGCGGTTTCTTCTCTATTCACAAAAGAAAAAGTCTAACTCTGCCAGAGATTAAAGTCTTTTATCTGCGGTTGTGGTATTACCGTTTTCTTGGAAGGGGATTTCGAATGACCGAGACTGAGCTACGTGTTTCAAAGATCAAGGATGGCACAGTTATCGATCACATAACGAGGGGACACGCGTTGGACGTTGTCAAGATTCTAGGCATAACAGGAAACGATAAAGGCCCTATCACGATCGCCATTAATGTTCCGAGTAAACGGCTAAAGACGAAGGACATCGTCAAGATAGAAGGCAGGGAGTTGAAGCCGCAGGAGGTTCACAAAATAGCTTTGATCGCGCCGCATGCCAGCATCAACATCATTCGCGACTACAAAGTTGTAAAAAAGGAAGAGGTGAAGCTGCCAAACGTTATTGACAACATCATCAAGTGTGCTAACCCAGCTTGCATAAGCAACAGCAATGAGCCTGTTAAGGCCAGGTTCTACGTTGAATGCGAGGAACCGCTGTCATTGAAGTGCCACTACTGTGGCTACATCGTGGAGAAGAAGGATGTGTTGCAGCAGTTTTGGTATTAGTGTTGAACAGTTAGACTGGCGAAACGTTTATATCGTAAGATAGCATATTCTATAACTAGATATGTCCGCTCCGGGACATATTGTATCCGTGCAGAACAAAAATACACTTGGTGAAAAATATGTTTGAAACGTTCACGTCCAACCTGTGGATAATCGCGCCCAGCTTGTGGGTGTGTTTCATAGTCTATGTAGTCTGGTACTCTGCAAAAGCGAAGGACTACGCGCCCATAACGCCTACAGAAGCCAGACAACTCTGGGTCATTCATCAGCAAGACTCCCACTGCAGCAGCAGAAAGTGGCGACAACTGAGAAAACGAGGCGCAACAGTAGGCTTCGAATGTGGCTGCGGCCACAAGCACCTGCAGCTACGCCCGCTCATGGCCCACCTGCCTTCAGCGGCGGTTCAGCTGCGGACCAGCGCATTCAACACCGCAGAGCCTCCAAACAGAACCTCGTAGGAACCTGAATCGGCAACCTTGATTCACCCGATCTGATCACGAGCCAACTGGAATAGCTCTTCGAAGTAGACCCTTCCCAACAGCTTGCCTCCGCCCATTCCTGGACATTCCTTCGTGGAAGAAAAAACGAGCCTCCCACTTCCTAGCGTTCTTAACTCGAACGGATAGTATCGGCAGACAAGCGGTCTCGAAGCATATACGGTACATGTGTCCTTTTCAAGAAATAGACACCTGCCGCTTATGCTCTTTCTCATCTCATAGACGTAGGGTTCGTAGCCTTCGGTTCTGCACGCGAAATCTTCAACAGGCCTTGAGGTCGTTTCAGAGATCTTCTCCGCCTCTCTTTTCAACAGGAGAATGTGCCTGGCCCTCGCTTCTGTATCGCCGCAGCACAGCGCACATCTCGTGCATTGAAATCGGACATTCTTCGGGTAGGCGAAGTTCGTACGAGTTCTAGACATCAACCAATGATGCAGGAAGCTAGGGGTAAAAACTCTTGCGCTTTAAGCTTTGATTCTCGGTTCTAACTTTTCGCATTCAGAGCTTTTTCAAACTTGGCGTTCTTTTCCTCCGAGTGCACTTCCACCGTGGCTAATTCTGGACTAACGACCCTCAAGGTCTCTTCTTTCGTTTTGCCGTCTTCAACGAGCTGCTTTCCTGCTTCTTTTGCGTCATTTCCAATCCATGTATTTCGGGTCGCCTCTACCTCAAACGTTATTTACTTTTTCAGCTGATTAGAACTCGCAGGATGTGGGCTATGTGGATCCAAGGACCCTTCTGGGATACAGTCACGTGCTCAGGAATCGATACTTGGAACAGCTTGCCACACTTCCTTGGAAGGAGGTTGTGAAGGGCCGTGGAGCCAGCTTTGATTCCTTGAGGAATATTCTTTTACACACGCTCGACGCTGAAGATAGGATGGTTAACTACGTCATCCCTAGTCGTGTGAAAGACTGGGTTTCACGGAGCCCAGACGATTTTCAGGACACAGCTTCCATCCGAAAACGCGCGAAAGAAGTTGAATCAAAGACTAACGTCTATGTCGCAAGGATAACTCCTGCTGAGCTTGAAAGAAAAGTGGAATACTCGAGGCCAGGAATGCCGCCTCTAACAGTGCGAGTGGAGGACATTCTGATTCACGTTGTCCTTGAAAACATACATCACTTCGGCGAGCTGATCGCGCTCCTGTGGCAAATTGACGTAGAACCACCTCACATGGGCTGGATAACCTACCTCCAGAGATAACCTCTCTACAGCTCTTAGGATCAGCAAATTTCACGCGGCCTAATCGAGTTTCCGAGAATCAATCAAGGCAATCGCTGAGAGCTTGTTGACTTGAGCGAGGCTCAAGGAATGTGAGAGTCGATGGGAGCAAAGCCACGGTTAGGTTGCTTGTGCTAGATTTTGTTGAAGGCCTGCTCCAAGTCGGCGATGATGTCTTCCGGGTCTTCTATTCCCAGAGCCAGCCTGATCAGCTGGTCCGTTATCCCTGACTTTTTTCGGTCTTCAACGCTGACGAAGTAGTGTGATGCCGTTACGGGCTGAGTGACCAGAGTTTCGGTTCCACCGAGGCTGGAGGCTAAAGAACAAAGCTTCAGGTTTTCTACGAACTTTGCAGTTGTCTCAAAGTCTCTGTTGATTTCGAAGCTGACGACTCCGCCGAAGCCAGTCATCTGCCGCTTGGCAATTGCGTGCTGGGGGTGCTTTTCGAGGCCTGGATAGTGCACGGTTTTGACTTTTGGATGTCTCTCAAGATACGTTGCCACCTTGATGCCGTTGGAGTTGTGCCTCTCCATTCGCAAGCCCAGAGTCTTTAACCCACGCAGTAGTAGCCAAGCGGCAAGGGGATCAAGAGTTCCGCCTAAGCTTTTGCGCATTTTTTTCAGTTCTTTCACAAACCTTTCTGAACCGCACACGACTCCAGCGGTCACGTCGTTGTGCCCACACAGGTATTTAGTTGCGCTGTGGACGACGACGTCGACGCCAAGCTCCGTAGGCTTTGTGTTGTATGGAGAAGCGAAGGTGCTGTCAACAACGACCGTGGCTCCTTTCTCTTTTCCGATCTTGGCGACCGCGGACAAATCCGCAACCTTAAGCGTAGGATTGGTCGGGGTTTCAGCGTAAATGACCTTTGTGTTGCTTCTAGTGGCAGACCTTATTTCGTCCAGGTCTGTTGCGTCCGCCAAAGTCGTTTCCACGCCGAATTTCGGCAATACCTTGTTGAAGAATTCCAAAGTTCCACCGTACAAGTCCCTAGTGGAGACAACGTGGTCACCTGAGGAAACAAGCGTGAAAAACGTTGTCGCAATGGCCGCCATGCCGGACGAGAAAACCGCTGCGTCCTCACTCTCTTCAAGTTCAGCCATCTTGTTCTCAACACTTCTAGTCGTCGGATTCCCATACCTGGTGTAAACGTACCCATCGGCTTTTTCGCCCATAACGTCTACTAGTTGCTTTGTGCTAGAAAACGCGAAGACGGATGTCTCATAGATCGGCTCGACAACAGCTCCCGTAGAAGAACCTCGCTTATCCCCTGCATGAACCGCTTTGGTTGAAAAACCCTTATCTCTTGAAACCAACTTGTCACCCGTTCAATCAATAATGAAGGAAACAATTTTACTCTTTCCCTACCGCGTGTGGGTAGAGGACTTTGAAGGCTCGTGCACATGAAAAAGTTCCGGTACCCGGTCGTTTTTGCCGTAACATTGGTTTTTTCGTTTTATTCACCCCCCAGAACCGACCAAAACTGCGGCGTTCAAGAGTAGCTTAAAACATCGGGCCCCATTCATGAAGTAACGTGGAGTTATGATACTCCCTTTGTATAGGGGCTTAGCGAAACCACAGCACCGCCATGTGTCTTTTTGTTTGGTTGAAAGCTGAAACAACCCTCTGAGCTGAGCTAGAAGAATATGAAAAAAGAGGGTTGCTGAGGGCGAAGGTTGTGCAGTCCTTGGTTTAGTTGTGGCGCCGCCGACAGGACTTGAACCTATGACCGACTGGTTAACAGCCATAAAGGGAAGTATCCCCTCAGACCCTTCTGGTAGAGCCTTTACTATTACAGATAGTGTGTTAGATAGCTTTGCTATGTTCTGTCGGGTTGACTTGCAACGTTCAAACAAGACTATTAAGATGCACATCAATGCTCTGACACGCTATACTAGAGAAATGGGCAATACTATAGATGCTACAAAAATCAGAAACTGGCTATTCAAATACAGAAACAAGAACGTCAACCCTAGAACGTACAGATGGTTCCTGTGTGCAATCAAAGTGTTTTGCAGAGACTATCTAAAGAAAGGTGAATGGGTTCAAACGCTAAAGTTTCCTAGAATAGACCTCAAACTAATTACACAGCTACCGTCCAAAGAAGAGCTTAAACAATTCTTCAATGCACTTCCACATGACAAGGCTAAGGCAATATTCTTACTCTACTGTTCTTCAGGCTTACGCAAATCAGAGATATTCGATGCAACCATGAATTCAGAGACTAGAGCCATTACACCAAACAACCATGAACAATACTCTACCAAGAACTCATACGTTAGCTTCCACAACAAAGAAACAGAAGAGTATCTCAAGCGTATAGGCTTCAATGTCAATGCGTCAGAAATCAGTATTCGTAGATGGTTCCAGACAGCATACAACAAAACAGGTGTAAAGATTACTCCACAAATGCTAAGGCAATGGTTCTGTGTGGCAATGACAGACTTGGGAGTTTCAGACCGATACATCGACTGTTTCTGTGGAAGAACTCCACACTCTATTCTGGCAAGACATTACACGGATTACAGTCCTAAGAAACTGAAAGAAGTCTATGACAAAGCAAATCTAACCGTACTGCAACAAGCAATCAGCTAACACACGAAACAGATCGAAAACACTCCTCTTTTTCTTTATGCGTAGAAGAACTACGGTGAAGAACTTCTAGAGACTCCTTGAAATCTTTGCATGTTTCTTTCTGTAGACAATGACTGATGGTAATGTTAATACCGAATAGAGGCAGGATAAGGACTGATGGGAGCTCGTACAGTTGGATAGGCACACACTACTTTGCATTTGCCAGATATTTCAGGTGAAATGGTTTTCTAATAGTTGTTGGGTTAATGTCTGAAATGAAGCTTTGAGTATCGATCAATAAGTCTGAAAACTCACTGTTGTGCTTTCTCATGAACTCTGCAAAGTCTGAATAGCTCTTGTGGAATGAAACAAAGATGCCATCCCATCCCATTCCTTGCCCTTCTATGGCTAAGATAACGTTTGGTTGTTTCATCATCCACTCTTCCACCTTCCTGAAGGATTTATCCCTCACTTCGGGCGTGGCATACTTAATCTTGTGTTTTACAAAGCTGAACGCAACAAGTTCAAAACCAATCTTCTCCCATTTTGGTATCGCCGTATACCCATCAATAAAGCTCTTTTCAAGATTAACCCTTCTTCTAGAGACAGTGGGCTGAGAAGTTCCCAGAGCTTTAGCCAGTTGTCTGTCACTTCTACGACTATCCTTCATCAACTCCGACAGAACTTTGTAATCGATAGTTTTCAGTTTCTCCATAGCGCATCATTGGTTATTCCTTTATGCGGTACTTATGACTTGTGGAAGAATCTTCAATTGAATATCCCATGAATAGACTTGATGTCTTAACTGTATTCTATGCACAGACTAGCTAGAACCATGATGAAAAACTTCTATGGACTTACTGAAATCTTTGAAGGTTTAGGCTTTTGATTGTTGAAGCTTCTGTTCTCTTTTCTTCGTTTCATTGAACAAGTATTCGAACCACTCAAGAATCTGTGGGTTGTTACTCTGTTTTCTCATGCCTTCAATCAATGGCTTCATTTTTAGCCAGAACATCTCCACTGCGAAGAGTTCGTTGACAAGTTCTATTTCTACGAGTCTTCTTTTCAGAAGAACGCCAATTCCCTCAAAGAAATTGCCTATCATAACGAAGGCTGTTTGGACTGGTCCTTCAGCAAAGGGTAAGCCGTATTTCTCCACGAAATCATCATAATCCTTGTATTCCACAGACAGGTACTTGAGGACTGCTTCGGAAGTTTCTCTTGTGCTGAAAGCTAAATGCAGTCTCATTAGAAGGTCCGATTTCCTTTGCTTGACCAGATTTCGAAGTTCAATAACAGTCAGCACAACGCCAACTAGTACGCCCGCTGCTGCACCAATAGCTGAAATCTCTGTAATGTCAAGCATTCTTGACACCAATCAACGTAATCCTGTTTGGTTCAGCTATAACTTTTCCGCAAAAACGAAACTGGCCTAAAAAGAGTAATAGAAGTGTCTTCCAGTTGAGTTAGAGGGTTTAGTGTCAGTTTTCGTGCTAAGCAGTTTTTGTCAGTATCTTTGGTTCTTTCCATTCTTCTCTGAGAATGCTGAAAAGGACGGTGTCTCTCCATGCTCCATTGCTGAAAAATCGTTTTCGCATTATCCCTTCTTTTTGGAAACCTGCCTTCTCCAGAACCTTTTGTGAAGCAACATTTCCGACATCTGTCGTGGCTTGAACGCAAGCTATGTCTTTTGAGAGAAACAAGTAATCCACCATTATCTTTGCAGCTTCGGTGCAGTAGCCTTTTCCTCTCTCGCTTGAAAGCAGTGCATAACCTATTTCCAGCATTTTCGCATAGGGTGCAAGCATGTTGAAGTGGGCTATGCCACCGATTTTGGTTCCGTCTTTCTTCTCAATAATGAATTGCCTATATTCCAAGGGATTGCTTTCAAAAGTCTTCTCCATGTCTGTCTTGGTTCTCTGTATTGGAGAGAAATATTGGCCCCAGAACTCGGGGTTGTTCATCCATTCCGCAATCAGAGGCAAGTCTTCCTTCTCCACAACCCTCAAATTCACATTCTTGCCTTCAAGCAATTATGACCACCCACTCAAGTTTATGGGACTGGTTCAGCTATAACTTTTCCGCAAAACCAGAAGAGACGAATGTAGAGCCCTGCAATGTCTTTGCGTGTCCAATATTAGACATTGTAGCAGAACCCTCCTTGAGCAGGATTTTCAATCTCTAAGCTTAGAGACCTTATGCTATCAAATCAAGAATAGAAAAAAAGAGAAGAGGAAACTCTGCTATTTTTTTCCTGAACAGCTTTGATAGAACGCTATACACAACACTAAAATCTGAAACCGATAAATTGCTATACACAACTAATGGAGGAAAGAAAAACTTGCCCAGAGTCAAATGCATAAAATGTGGTAGAATTGGTAACTTGACAATCAAGAAAACGAAGAGTCATGGAACAACATATGAATATTATTATGTCCAGCACTACATGAAGGAGAGCAATAAGATAGAATGGTGCTACTTGGGCAGCTATGAATCACTACCAGAAGACTACAGAGAAACTCTACAGAAAGACAAACCTATACACAACAATACACAAAACTATACACAAACAGAAAACCCTGATTTGAGTTCTATTTTGGATAATGAGGCGCCGCCGATAGGACTTGAACCTATGACCGACTGGTTAACAGCCAGCCGCTCTACCTAGCTGAGCTACGGCGGCATTTTTGAGCTTACAAGTTTTGGGTTTGCAGGGGTATTTAAGGTTAGTTGTCTACGACTTTATGTTGATGCCGGCCTGTTTGGCCTTGTACTTCGCTATGAGCATGAAGAGCTTGTAGAATGGTCTGACGGCATGGCCTTTCCAGCCTTCGGAAAAAGATATGCCTATTAGGTCGTCTATCCAGTGGAAGTCGTGCTGCACGCACTTCGTCAGCAGCTGTTCATGCGTTTTTGTCATCTTTGTTTCTTTGAACCAGTCCTCGTCTTTGAGCCTGCCCATCGGCACGAAAAACAGTGGCACGATGAGGCTTCTGCAGTCTTTCACGTCGTCGAGCAGTTCGATTGTTTTGATGAGGTCGTCTTCGGTCTCCTCTGGAACGCCGACGATGAGTGTGCACGCTGGAACCAGCATGTTGTCATGCATTAACCCCATACCTGTGCGGGCGACTTCTGGCCATTCTTGAGGCTTGAAGGGGTGAGCCTTCGCAGGCATGATCTTGGTTGCAAGTTCTGCTGACCCTGTTTCAAGCCCTATTTCAACTCCCCACCAACGCTGCTTCTGCCTTATGATTTCGGCCACTTCTGCGAAAAGCTTCGGCTTGGCTGCCACGGCCGCGAGGGAACAGTGGCTCCAAGCTATTCCGTCACACTTTTGGAGGACTGTTTCGTGTAGCTTGAGGAGTTTCTCGTCGTCGGGGAGAGTTGTTTTTGAACCGTAGAGCATGACATCGTCTTCGTGGAGGATGACTCCTCTGTTTCCAGCGTTCAGGTTCACGTCTACTTCTTCGAGTATTTTCTCGATTGGGAACCACCTCAACGGTCTCAGTGTCACGCTGCAGAACTTGCAGCCTCTGCAGCATCCGCGACCGATTTCCACTAATCCGTTGATTGAAGGGTTGAGGATGTTCGGTATCTCCTCGAGACGCGGCGTCTCTCCTATGCTAACCTCATAATTCGCTGGAAGGGTTTCACCGTTCATGGCGGCCTTGAAGATCTTTCCAACAACGTTCTCAGCTTCTCCCTCGATTATGCAGTCTATGCCGTACTTCTCGACGAACTTCGGCCTGTAGTTAAGCTGCCAGACACCCGGACCGCCCACGATGATTCTTAAGCCGCGCTTCTTGGCTTCCCTGACCTCAGGAAGTTCAAAAAGACGGCGAAAATACTGTGCCAAGAACGGCTCCTTTTTGAGAACGGACGCAAGAGTGCTCGACGCGGGACCCAGACCGAAGGGGTCCATGACGTGTATCCCAAGCACCTTCGCCTTGTGAAGCCACGCGCCGATATGGTCCGGAGTAACAGTAATCACTTTGAAGCCTTCCTTCACGAGCTGGGCCTCGATTTTCCTCAGCCCATACGGCGCGGAAACAGGCCTGCCGCCTTCCGTCTTGATTGGCGGAAAGAACAGTCGCCGGTAGATGAAGTCTGGGACAAAGTTTGGTGGAGCACAGGTCCCGAAACCTAGAAATTCGTTCTCACGGTAATCGCTCATCAACGTGCTGTCAGCGGTTAATACCACCGTGTCCTCCAAGTTTGTCTTCTCCCCGAAGTTCTCGTCACGCTTTTACTAAGATGTCTGCTTAGACCTTTAATTCTTCCGTTCCTGCCTAGAAAAGTGTATATGTTCCGTGATGCAATTAGGCTGAAAGACCATTGGAGAGAAAGATGGTGAAGAAACTCTTGGAAGTCAGATGGCACGGCAGAGGCGGCCAAGGAGCATGGACAGCAAGTGAGCTTTTTGCCCGAGCGGCCATCGCTGAAGGAAAGTACATTCAATCTTTTCCGGAGTTCGGCCCTGAAAGGATGGGCGCACCCGTGACGGCCTTCACTAGAATAAGCACTGAGCCCATAAGGCTACACTGCGCAGTCTACAACGCGGACGTTGTAGCCGTCTTAGACCCGACGTTGCTCAAGACGGTTAAGGTTGCAGACGGACTGAGCAACGAAGGCGGAAACATCATAGTTAACTCAAAGGAAACTCCATCCGACGTGAGAAAGGCACTGAACACAGACAGGGGAAAGGTCTGGACTGTTCCAGCATCGGAGATTTCGATGAAGATCCTAGGAATGCCAATAACGAACACTGCAATGCTCGGAGCCGTTGCACGCGTAACCGGGATAGTCAACCTGGAAACCGTTGAGAAAATGATCAGAGAACGTTTCAGACCAGACGTTGCCGAGAAAAACTTTGCCGTCGTGAAGCAGGCTTACCAGGAGGTAAAATCTGAATGAGTTCAAAGGAAAAAACGTGGAAAGAGATTTCCCTGGCAGGGGTCTGCTGGAAGAGCAGCTTAACATACTTAACCGGAGACTGGAAGTCTTTCACTCCGGTCAGAGACGTTGAGAAATGCACCAAGTGCTTGTTGTGCGCACTTTATTGCCCCGACGGCGCGATACACTGGAAACCCGAAAAAGGCGACATCGAATTTGACCTGGATTTCTGCAAGGGTTGCGGCATATGCGCCAACGAATGCCCAACCAAAGCGATCGTGATGAAGATGGAATAGGAGGATATGACGGTGAAGAGTGTTGTTAACCAAGAAACACAAGGCCTGAACGGAGACGAAGCCGTTGCGTTAGCAGTGAAACAGGCAGACGTTGACGTGGTTGCTGCGTACCCGATAACCCCTCAGACGATAATCGTCGAGAAGCTCAGCGAGTACGTTGCCAACGGCGAAGTTGAGACAGAGTACGTGTGCACAGAATCAGAACACAGCGCGATGGCCGCGTGTCTTGCAGCGTCAACAACGGGCGCTAGGGTCTTCACGGCCTCAGCATCAGCAGGCTTGGCGTTGATGCACGAAATGCTGTTCGTGACTTCAGGATGCCGTGCGCCAGTCGTCATGGCAATCGCGAACCGAGCGTTGTCAGCGCCGCTGAACATTCACGGCGACCATTCCGACGCTATGGCTGAACGCGATAGCGGCTGGATACAGATCTACACTGAAAACGCACAGGAAGTCTACGACTCAGTGCTTCAAGCCTTCAGGATCGCGGAACACTTGGACGTTCAACTGCCCGTGATTGTGGGCCTAGACGGGTTCACGTTGAGCCACACGCTTGAGAACGTGCTGACCTTCTCAGACGAGACGGTTAAAGGGTTCGTCAAGACTCGCCAGTTTCCAGTCGTGCTTACGCATGAAGGAAAAACCGTTCCCTTCAAGCTTGACCCAGAAACACCCATGACGATGGGACCCATAGCAATGCCGAACTACTACTTCGAGTTTAAACGGCAGCAGGAGGAAGCGATGAAAAACGCGTTAAGAGTCATCCAAGAGGTTCATGATGAGTACGCCCAGCTTAGCGGCAGATCATACGGCGATGGTCTGCTCGAGCAATACAGGCTTGAAGATGCTGAGATAGCTGTTGTTTGCTTGGGCTCAACAGCCGGCACCGTTAAGACGGTGGTGGACGAGCTCAGAGAGAAAGGCATCAGAGCCGGGCTGCTCAGAATTCGAACTTTCAGACCATTTCCGGTTGAAGAGATTGCTGAGGCACTCGGAAGAGTGAAGGCAGTTGCCGTCATGGATAGAAGCATGAGTTTTGGCGGAAGCGGCGGAGCGGTTTTCCATGAAGTCCGCCATGCACTGTACGACGGCTCAGCCCGACCTTACGTTGTCAACCACATCTACGGATTAGGCGGGAGGGACACAAGCCCCGCTCAGATACGCGTGATTTTCGAAGACTTGCAGAAGATGATGCAGACCAAACGTGTAGGAGACCTCGTGCGCTACGTTGGATTGAGGGAGTGAAAAGGAGGAAGAATGAATGGAAATATCCGAAGGAAAATTCACGGCAAAAGACATCGCTGAAAAACCCGACTTGTTCCTTTCAGGACACAGAGCGTGCGCAGGATGCGCGCCAGCAACGGTGCTGAGGCTGATCATGAAAGCGACGAGAGGACCGACCATTGTTACGAACGCTACTGGATGCATGGAAGTCGCTTCAACTATTTACCCGTACTCTTCATGGGCAACGCCGTGGCTGCACACGGCCTTTGAGACGGCAGCTTCAAACGCTTCAGGAATCGAGGTAGCGCTGAAGATTCTCAGAAAGAAGGGAAGGATCAAGAACGAACAGATAGACGTCGTCGCCTTAGCAGGGGACGGTGGAACGTTTGACATAGGCATACAGGCATTGTCAGGAGCCGTTGAAAGGGGACACGACTTTCTGTTCGTGCTCTATGACAACGAGGCTTACATGAACACTGGCATCCAGAGGAGCGGAGGCACGCCGTACGGAGCGTCAACTACCACTTCGCAGGCTGGTTCCGCCGTGCCTGGAAAGCTGGAACAGAAGAAGCCCATAGCCGACATCATGGTGGCACACGACATGCCGTACGTGGCAACAGCTTCACCTTACTATTGGAAAGACCTGATTCAGAAGACCAGAAAGGGTATTGAAGTGAACGGCCCCGCCTTTTTGCACGTGTTCGCACCCTGTCCGAGAGGATGGCGAAGCGAGTCTTCAAAATCGATTGAACTCTCGAGACTGGCAGTGGAGACGTGTATCTTCCCCTTATGGGAAGCAGTAAACGGCGATTACAAACTCTCAGTTCCGAGCAGGGTGATGGCATTAGCCCCGCAGAAGAAGAAGCCCGTGAAGGAGTACCTGCAGGTTCAAGGACGCTTCAGACACCTGTTCACACCGAAATACGAGAAGATGCTCGACGTAATTCAACACGTCACAGACGAGAAATGGAACCGACTGCTAAAGAAATGCGGAATCACACAGCCTGCGCAAGCTAAATAAAACGCACAGGATTACTCCCTTCTTCTTGTGAGGACCAAGAAGGAAACCATGAGAATAGCTTCTATACGAGACGGTTTTGAAAACGCTTTCTGGAACCATGTTTACCAAGACCCACTGCATTACTATTTCTTCATTCTCGACTGGAAAGAACGCCCAGAACAGACGAAGATTTTTTTGGCCATGGAAGGAAAGAAGATCCGAGGATTGATGCTGGTGTACGCAGACGCCATTGTTCAACTGCGAGGAAACCGAGAAGCCGCCGAAAAACTGCTCGATTCTGTCAGCCTAGAAAAAGTCGAGCTGCAAGCCCCTCTTGGCTGCGAAGACATCGTCACTAGAAAGTACAGTCCTCAGATCATGTACGAGCTTGTGTTAATGACTTTGAAGAAAGGAGAAGAGAACATACAGGTCAAAAGCAACCCTGTGAGGCTGAAACCCGAAGATGCTGAAGAAGTTGCAGAGATAATGAGAAAGGCGGATCCTGAATGGTGGGGCGACATAGCGGTTGAGAACAGGAGAGAGTCGTTGGAAAAGACGTATTGGCTTGGAATGAAGCGTGACGGGAAGATTGTTTCGGTTGGCAACGCTCGTTTCGCAGATTTTGGAAGCAACATCGGTGTCATAGCCACGGATGAACGTTATAGGAACATGGGCTACGCAACTTCAATCGTGTCAGCGTTGGTTCAAGAAATCCTCAAGAGGTCTCCACCAGCGCTGATTCACGTGCTCAGCGACAACGCGCCTGCCATACGTGTGTACTCGAAAGTCGGGTACAAGCCTTACAGACACTATCTTCTGATTCGGGCAGAAAGAATCAAGAGTTGAGGAAGGCAACATTCAGAACACTCGGAGGTTTCTTACGTTGTTCTGCTCAGATATTTTTCCACTTCGCGTTCAGCGTTGTCTGCTCTTATGAAAATCGGCACGTTTTCCATGCCTGTTGCTATGTAGCTTGAGAGCAGCCATTCTCCTGGAGCGAATTCCAGCGTCTTCTCGAGGATTCCTTTGTCTATCATGAACGTTTCGCTGATGAGTTGGCGGTCGTACGGCCGTGGCAGAGTTCCTACGAAGTACGTGTGAACCTGCTGCAGCGCGTTCGTGTTCAGGTACGCGATGCGCTGCGTGGCGATGCACACGCCGAGACCGTATTTTCTGCCCTGTCTCAGCAGGGTTTCAACGTGGGTTGAACACTTGGCGTCTATGCCGCTCGCGTTGCTGGCGATGAACTCCTGCGCCTCATCGAACACGATGAGGACGTGCGGCTTCACTTGGAATCGACGCTTTCTACGGGCGAGCAGCGCTTGGGTCAGGTTTATGGCGAGGTCTTTTATGGCGTACGGGTCGGAGATGGATATGCAGACGAGCCTCGTCGCCTTGTCTTCCAGCAGCTCCCGGATTCTTTCAACCGTTAATCCGCCCTTGGCGTCGTCTTCTCTGGTCTGTCGCTTTCTTATCAGGTCACTGAGTGAAGACCTGGTCGTTGCCCACGCGTACAACCCGCTCTTGTCGCTGACCTTGAACTCCTCAACTGCTGCAGCCGCGACTCCGCTTATGTGTTCCACGAATTCTTCGTCCACTTCTTGATTTTCACTTAAACCGTGCTCCTCGACATACTCCAACGCGGCTGCATGTATCCTGTCGATCGCGTTCATGTAGTGGGGCCTATCAACAGACAACCTTCTCTGGTCACCGAGTTCGCTCATAAACTGACCATACGTCGGAATCTGCTGTTTAGGCTTCACATAATGGGCCAGCCTACCCTTGTCGATTATGCACTGGAGGCCAGACTTGGTTCGCTCATCGGTCTCGAACTCTCTTGGTTTCACGACCGAGTTGAAGAACTGCTCAAGCGAGTCAATCCTGTATTCTAGGATTACCTTCGACGAAACGTTCGGGTCGGCCAGCATGTCCAACAGGAGGAACACGTACTCGCAGCTTATGTCAAAGATCACGACCTTTGTGTCACTGTTGTGCAGCAGGAGCCTTCGCAGGATGTTCGACATCAGGTTGCTCTTTCCACCGCCCGTGAACGCAAAAACACCGAAGTGGTAGCGAACCAGTTTCTCAAAATCCACGTATATCGGTATGCTGGTCTTGCTTGCCTCGAACATTTTGATGAGACCTAGTCTGGGGTCAGTTCGGGCGTCTTCCACGGTTTTGGAGGTGTCCACGCCCAGCTTTTCAGCGATTTTTTGGTTGTAGATGCGGTTTATCATCTCGCTGTTCAGCACGTAAGATGGGCAGCCCGCAACCGGGTAGGAGAAGCCCTTTACAAACGTGAATTCACACTTCCTGTCCAAGACGAGATCGTAGTTTATGGGTATGGCGTCTATCTGAATCATCATCGTGGTCTTGTCGTTCGTCTGCCAATCGTCTTCAGACTGTTCGATGATCTCAAACTGCATTGGGTAATAGCCGTGGTCGGAGAGGCCGCGCAGGCCGAAGTGCTCGGGCCAGACTCGGCTGAGCTCCATTAAAGTGTATCTTTCCAAGCCTTTTTCAGTCTGTTTGAAGTTCTTGACGGCTAGAAGCATGCCCTCTTCCAAGAGGGCCATGAGGTCTTTCTGATACTCAACCTTGACTCGGCACTGGTACCGTGCGCTTGTGCCGGCAAGCTTCGTGTCCTCCGTTGTGGCGAAAAACCTTGGGATGACGGCGGCAAGCCTACCGTTGAACCTACTGTCAAAGTCTGTGAAACACGCGTCGTTAAGTCTACTCTCTTCTTGCGGCTTCAATAGAAGCCCTCCTTTCTCTGAAGGTGCTCATGTAGAATATGAACTTTCTCAATCTATGATTGTTGAGTATCCAGTCAGCCGTGGTGTCCACGATGAGCCTGAACTGGCCGTAGTTCCATTTTGCAATCTTGTCTGCAATGAAGAGGGGCTTGTTGTGTCCGAATGCTTCTGGAATGCTGGAAGGAGCCATCGCCGTCAGCATGGTCATGATCATGTCTTGAAGCCTGTTAGGGGCATCCTTGTCCTTGAAGAGAACGACCTCAACGGGCTCTATGGCGCCTCCGTACTCGTTCCAAAACGCCTTGACGTTTTCGGGTTTGCAGTCGTACTCGGGGTAGACTAGCCTGTCTATCAGCAAAACGTTGCTGCGAAGTATCGGGTCCGTCTTCGCTTGGCTCAGTTGAACATATGTTTTCAGAAAGACCTTCTCCAAGCCTATTCTGTTCTTTATGGCTCCTGAGACGAAGCCTCTTCGGTTCTGGCGGTCTGGAACCATTGTTCGGAAGGCCGAGTCGTATTCTATCAGGCTCCAAGGCGGCTTGATTTCTTCTGGGTTCAGCATGCTCGTTGACTGTAGTATCATGCGGTCGGTGTTCGGCAGTTTTTCAAAGTCCACTCTTGAGACGGAGGTTTTGAGAAGACCTTCGTTGTGCATTATCGGGATCAGCTGCCGCTTGAAGTCTCTTGCCGCCGTGTCCTTCGTTATGCCGATGAGCAGGACGCGTCTTTTCCAGCACTCTTCCATGATCATGTGAAGCGTGAAAAGCGTGAGGAAAGCGATGTCGACGGTTGTGAGCCACTGTTCCTCACCGCCCTTCAAAACTTTCATGAGGCTTGAAGTCTTTGTCGTTGACGTTTCGGTGAAGAAGAATCGGTCGCCCAGGCTGACGACCAGCTTTTTGACTCGTTGAAGAACGGTGCTGTACTTTGGGTTCAAACTGTAAGTGTCGTTTTTCTGGGCCAGAATATGCTCGTCCACTGAGCGCTTCATGTGCCGAGCGACCCTCTTGGCTCTTTTTTCGTCGCTTATGCCCAGTTCGGCCAGGATATGCTTCTCAGTTAAGGGCCCCTTCTGTCTGATCAAATCGATTATCGCATGGCTCAAGTAGTCGCCTCTTGGAGGAGGCAAGCCTAAAGCTTCGTTGCAGACGCACTGTCTTGCGATTGTCAAGTCGTTGATGTCAAGCGGCTCATCATCGCCGACTCTGTAGCCGATCAGGCTGCACCTCGTCTTCCACAGGTCTCGTTTCGCCGTGTCGTAGACAAGGCTTGCCCGCTCGGTCGATAAGCTTCTGTCCAAGAAGATTATGCGTATCTGTTGGCTAGAGTCTGTCACAAGCTTGTAAGCTAGGTAGTATTCGGCGAAGGTCATTATCCAGTTTGCGATCGTTGCGTTGTTTATGATCGACTGGTCGGTGAGCGGTTTGTTTGGGTTAACCTCGCCAGCCTCTTCGGCCTCAAAGAAGGCTTGGTCCACCTCTGGGATTTCGTTGACGTAGACCGGCACGACGCTTGATATTCCCGCGGCCTGTTGAATCGTTTTCATATCATACTTCACCTGCGGAGCTTCTTTCTCAAGAAAAGTTATGGTGCCCGTCGACGCGTACGCTCCTCCGAAGAAGATCACCAAGTCAAACAAAGGTCTCGAGTACATCGTACCGTCTATGCCCGCAAAGCGGACGCTGGAAGCGCCGAAGAAATCTTTCGCAGTTTCATACGCCTTTCCGGAGTCAAACTGCATTCTCACAAAGTTTGAGAGCAGATCATCGTAGAGGTTTCTCAACGATGAAAAACGCTGCTCATAATCCGAAACCTGCGATGAAGCTCCTAGCCTCAGTGCTTCACTCGTCCGTTTTATAGCACCGCTTAACGACGACATCCCGTCAGTTCTCTCCAGCATCACATGATGATCATCTAATGGTAAAAGCGTTGTCAACTATTACACTTTCACATGTCGCCATCCAGCTTGACGGTAGACATTAATGCGTGGTTATTCTGATGACAAGTAGCGTCGACGCGCGAGCTAGAGCTTTGGAATATTTTATATTCGCTCATTATTCTAGATGATCGTCATGCCTAAAATTGAACTCAGATCCAAGCTCACTCTCTTTGATGTGACGAATCTAGTGGTGGGAGCAATTATAGGTGCCGATATTTATGTAGCCTCATCGCTTGGTGCGGCTCTTCTTGGCCCATTTTCACTGGTTGTGTGGGTGATTGCAGGGATCATTGCCATCGTCATTGCTTTGTGCTTCGCTGAGTGCGCTGCTATGGTTCCAAAAGTCGGAGGACCATACGCGTATGCAAGAGAAGCTTGGGGACCGTTTGCTGGATTCACTGTCGGTTGGTCGCTGTGGCTAGCAGAATGGATCTCACTCGCAGTTTTTCCAGTGGCCTTCACCCAATATTGCTTGTTCTTCCTTCCAGGCATGAATATTTTTTCTCAGACAGCCGTAAAAGTGTTGTTCATCATCTTCTTAATAGTCACAAACATATTTGGTGTCAAAGCTGCGGGAAGAACAAACGACGCGTTGACCCTGGCCAAACTTGCCCCGTTAATCTTCTTTTCCGCAGTCGGCATTATTTATGTAGTTTCAAACACGGGAACGGCAGCCGGCAACTTCGCCCCATTTTCTCCCTTCGGCTTGGGAAACTTTGGCCCCGCTCTCGTTCTCATATTTTGGGCATACGCGGGCTTTGAGATTTCAACCATACCGGCTGGAGAGATCGACAACCCTCGCCGAACCATTCCAAAGGCAATACTGGTCGGGATTTCAATCGTCACCGTATTTTATTTGACGACGAACTTTGTGCTTCTAGGCGTAACAAATTGGAAACAACTGACAGGAAATGCGCCAATTGCCACGGCGACAAGCACTGCACTAGGGTCAATACCGACGCTGGCGTTGGTGGGTGCGTGCATAGTTGGAATTGGAGCTCTGATTTCTATAGCTGGGTCGGACGAGTCTGGAATGATAGGGACCTCTAGACTCGGTTACGCGTTGGCTGCCGACGGCCTTTTTCCGCGGGCGTTTGCTCGAATTCATCCGAAGTTCAAGACACCCTATCTGGGCATCATCATACAATCGGTCACTGCGTTGGTGGCAGCGATCGTGGGCGGACTACAAATGCTCATAGCCACTTCCGTGTTCTTCATGTCCGTTGCGTACGCAGCAACGAGCGCGTCTGTCTTCTGGCTACATCGGAAGAGCGGAGAATCTCAAGGCCACCTCGTAGGCCGCGAGATTCTTCCAAGCCTCGGAGTGGTCTTCTCGGTCTACCTGATCTCACAGTGCCCGCCGACACAGATCGCGCTTGGGCTAGCTCTCCTCCTAATTGGAGTTCCCATATACATCAAATACTCTCCGAAGAAGGAAATGGCAGAACTGAAAGAAGCATTGATTTCAAGAGAAACTACACTGAAAAGAGCCTATGAACAAGAGCACACATTCTTGGCTCACGCCCTCCGGCACATCAAGAAATACTACAGAAGGGTGACTGGCAAGAAACAGACGTGGGACGAAGCGGAATGAGTCAATTTTGCTGCGAGGTTCAGTGCGTCACAAAAGCGTTACGTCGCGGGCACCAGATGACGCAAAGAGGCTAAATTTGACGGGGAAAAAGCGTTTATCTAGTGAAAGTTTCACTACTGTGTGTGGTGAGTGTGGTGAAAAAAAGCGTTGAAGAACAAATAAAAACGCTACTTGCTCGGCACTCATTTCCACCTCTCGAAGTGATCATACCGATTCTTGAAAAGGCAGGACGAGGAGAACAAGAACTAAGAGACCAAATGTATGACACGGAAGTGTCGATAACCAATGGAGTGAGAGAAATCCTCAACCTCAAAGGCAGGGACATGAAGACCTTTGCTAAAATATTCGAAATCATATGCGACTTTTCCGGACAGAAGATTGAACCTATCGAATTGTCACAGACCAGGTTCTCCCTGAGCATATCGGACTGCCCCATGCTGCACGTGGGAAAAGATGTAAGCATAAGCGTCAAAAGCAAATTCTGCGACCTGTGCTGCTCCGCAGGAGCTAGCGCGATCGCTGGCACCGTGCTCGACCAGGAATACACCTGCTCCTGGGACAAGAAGCTGATAAGAGGCGCGGGCAAGTGCACAACGACTGTTGAGCTAGGGAAAACCAAATGAGTCATCCCAGAAGCACTCTGCTTCTCGTTTTCATTCTGCTGGCAACCGCTGGAATAGTCTTCATCCTAGCCTGGAGAAACGCTACGTGGTCCGTAAGATATACTGACCTAACAACGATCCTCTCCACAACTACCGCAACGTTTGGAACCATGCTGGGAATCATAACCGCTGGACTCATGTTCACCCACGGAAGATTTAGCGAACTTGTAAGTGAGCTGAGCGAGAAGTCTCCCGATTATCTCATGAAAACATTGTCGCTGGAAAAGGTGCAGTCAGTCGGATCTCATCTCCTCTCTCTGCGAAAAACATTCTCACACCTTGAAACAGAGACATCAGTTGCCGAAGAAAAGGGTCTTTATGAAAGGATCATCGAGAAAGTATCTTCAACGTTCGTCAACTTTGCGGTGCTGCTGAACCTGAAACTGCGACGACAAGGATTACCGGACACAGGCTTTGTGATCTCAGAGATGGATTCAACTATCTATGCAAGATACCAGAAAGAGAGAAAAAACCTCAAGAAAGAGTGGCAGATACTGGCAACCTTCAAGCAAATAGTAGATATGTGGGAAGGACGAGCTGCTTCAATCATCGAAAAATCGGAAAGGACGACATCACTCCATTTAGACCTCAAAAGCGCCCTTTCTATTCTAGAGCTGAAAGAAAAGATTAACACAAGCTCGAAAAACGTTCAAGGCGACGTCGCAATAGCACTGAGTGAACTGAGTGAGGAGATAAGCAAGATCGAGAAGCAACTTCATGAGGACAGGATACCTCAACTGCTTTTACAGATGCAGGACGCAAGCGCTCTCCGCGGCAGATACTTTTACCTAGCACTTGCGTTCATCGCTGCTCCCCTTTTCGTTAATCTCCTGGTCTTGCCACAACTCTCTGAATCGACTACACCGTTCTTTCAACAGGTCATTTCAGCAACGAGCTTTCTCAGCGTGATTGGAGTCATTTTCCTGCTCGTCTACATTTACAAGATACTGAGCGTGTAAAAGGCTCAATGGAGAGAATACTTCCTCGACTTCCATTCGCAGTCTTCGCGCGCCCTTAAAATATGCGAGATTTCATCTGATCTAAGGGAGAACAGGACGGCTATGCCCATGAAGGAACTTGACCTTCTTCTAACTTACAAGTGCAACATGGAGTGCGATCACTGCTTTGTCTTTGGGAGCCCAGACGCAAAAGGAGTGATGAAGATTTCCGACATACGAGAAATATTGAACGAAGCAGAAAAGGTCAGAACTATCGAGTGGATCTGTTTCGAAGGCGGTGAACCGGTGCTCTACTACCCTATCCTCCTGTGGGGACTGCGTGAAGCAAAGAAGTTAGGGTTCAAGACAGCGTTCATCACGAACGCCTACTGGGCCACGTCAGTTGAAGACGCAAAAGAATGGCTGAAACCCATCTCAGAAATAGGCGTATCCGATGCGGTGATCAGCGAAGATGAATTCCACTACGGCAAAGAAGAAGAGAATCTCGCAAAACATGCTTTTCAAGCGGCCAAGGACCTTGGGTTACCAGCGAGCAGCATCAGCATAGAACAACCCAGGAAAGACCTGACTGGAAGAAACTGGAAAGGAGAGCCCGTCAGAGAAGGCGCTGTCCTCTTCAAAGGAAGACCTGCCGAAAAACTGACTGAAGGTTTGCCTAGAAGACCGTGGCAAGAACTCGACAAATGCTTAGACGAAGACTTCTCGAACCAGAAGCGGGTACACATCGACCCGTTTGGGTACGTCCACGTGTGTCAAGGCATAACCATAGGCAACATGAAAAAGAAAGCACTGCACCTACTGTTCGAACAGTTTGACCCGTGCGAGCATCCTGTGTGCGGACCGATTCTGAAGGGCGGCCCAGCTGAGCTGGTCAGAAGGTATCAGGTTGATCATGAAGAAGGCTATGTGGACGAGTGCCACCTCTGCTATTCTGCTCGTGTGAAGCTGAGAAAGATGTTTCCGGACATTCTTGCACCAGATCAAATGTATGGGCTCTACACTTGAAACAGGGATCTCGGATATTTTGATTCACCCTACGTCTTAGGGGAAACACTGCACTCCATGAACCTGCTGTGCTCGTTGAAAATGTTTAGGCATGCCTAAATCTTTATTAGGGGCGCGGAGACATTTAGGTATGCCTAAATCGTGCGTGAAAGTGTGGAAAACAAAAGCGTTGAGGACTACCTGAAAGCGCTGTACGTTCTTTCTCGAAACGGGAAGACTGTGACCACAACCGAGATAGCGGAGCATTTTGAAATTGCTCCCGCAAGCGTTACAGAGATGCTGAAGAAGCTTGCCAAGAAGGGTTACGTGAAATACTCGCCTTATCACGGGGCTAGGCTCACAGACAAAGGTCTTCGAGTTTCCGAGAAAATAACTCGGAAGCATCGACTGCTTGAACGGTTCCTGCACGACGTTTTGAGAATTGGAAATGATAGAGTTCACTTGGAAGCGTGTGAGATGGAGCATGCCTTGTCCGATGAGGCCGAAGAGTCTCTTTGCAGATTTCTGAAGCACCCTGACAAATGCCCTGATGACGAGAAGATTATTCCTGCTTGTGATTTGCCTTTTTCGAGTTGCGAAGAATGCGTGGAGTTGCACAGAAAAGGTTTGGAAGAAGTGGGAAGACGCGAAAAGGATTTGATGGCAATAAGCCGTCTCAAGGAGGGCCAGCAGGGCAAGGTGTCCTTCATAAGGGGAGAACACAAAGTCCTCCAGAGACTGTTGGACATGGGCTTAACGCCGGGAACAAGCATAAACGTCGTTAGAGTTGCGCCGCTCAAGGGTCCAGTTGAAGTTAGTGTTCGCGGTTCAAGGCTCGCTCTCGGTCAAGACATTGCTGCGAACGTCTTCGTTGACGCTTCTAAGAGTAGTAATTAAGGTTAATGATGCGACATGTCATGCCACGCTGCCCCTGATGCGAAAGAAGCTCAAAGGGACCGCGGCCTATCCATCGCCTTGGCTGGGAATGCAAATGTTGGCAAAAGCGTGTTGTTCAACCAGCTCACCGGGTCAAGTCAAATCATCGGCAACTGGCCCGGGAAAACGGTGGAAAGGGCGCTCGGCACGCTTAATTTCGAAGGACAAAAGATAACGGTCGTTGACCTGCCTGGAATCTATTCATTCTCCACCTTTTCCATGGAGGAAATCGTGTCAAGAGAATACATAGCCCTAGAAAACCCTGATGCCGTCATCAACGTTGTCGATGCCTCCGTTCTTGAACGCAACCTGTTCTTCACCATTCAGCTCATCGAAATGGACGCTCCACTCGTCCTCTGTCTAAACCAAGTTGACGTTGCAAAGAAGAAAGGAATAGTAATCGATAGAAAAAAGCTGGAGCAGGCCCTAAGCGTGCCCGTTGTTCCAACCGTGGCCATCAGAGGAGAGGGAATATACGAGCTGACAAAAACCGCCGTCAAAGTCGCACGAAACAGCAACCACAAGAAGACAACGATAAGATACGGAGCCGAGGTAGAAGAAAGAATAGAGAAACTCGATCAAGCAATCCAATCTGAGAAGCTCACACTTAGGTATCCGTCCAGGTGGGTTGCCATCAAGCTCTTAGAGAATGATCCTGAGATTAAGAACCTCGTTGGTTCCAAATCTCAGGACGTAGTTCATGAATCTGAGGCTCTAGCAGCAGAAATATCTAGCATCCACAACGAACAGTGCTTTGCAGTCTTGGCCTCTGAGAGATATTCGCTTGCCAGCAAGATTGCAAACGAGGTTCAACGACAGAGCGAAATCAAAACTTCTCTTTCAGAGAAGCTGGACTGGGTCACCACACACAGCACGTTCGGCTACATCACGTGTGCAGCCGTAATAGCCGGGTTGCTTCTCTGGACTTTCGCCGTTGGAGGACTCCTTTCAAACCTGTTTTCAGCCGCGTTGGGCTTCCTTGAACCCGTGAATCCAAGGTTCAGCGGATCGATTGTGGGCATCCTCTGGAACGGTGTTTACGGCGGTTTGGTAGCCGGCGTCACGTTGGTGATACCCTACGTCGTGCCCTTCTACATTATGCTTGCTATGATTGAAGACTCCGGCATCCTTACCAGAGTTGCATTCATGATGGACAGCGCAATGCACAAGATCGGATTGCATGGAAAAGCCCTGATTCCAATGATCTTAGGCTTTGGATGCAACGTTCCTGCAATTCGTGCGTGCAGAATCATGGAGACAAGGCGTGAGCGGCTCCTTGCGGCCTTCGCCATTACCTTTGCGCCTTGCGCAGCAAGAACGATCGTGATTCTCGGTCTGGTAGCGGCTTTCATAGGTCCAGGGTGGGCACTTGCACTCTATGCAATAGATATTGCAGTTATCTTCGCTTTAGGCAGAGTGGCACTGAAAGTCGTTCCAGGCAAATCGACGGGTCTCATAATGGAGATGCATTCGTTCAAGGTTCCTTCTTTGTCTGTTGTGTGGAAACAAACCTGGGTCAGGACCAAGTCGATAATATACATGGTTTTTCCAATATACATAATTGGAAGCGCGCTCGTTCAGGTCCTGCTCGCCACCGGCACCCTCGGATATCTGAGCAATGCAATCTCGCCTTTTACTGTTGGATGGCTTGGGCTTCCCGCAATCGCTGGAATACTTCTGATACTCGGAGTGGTAAGGAAAGAAATGATACTGCTCGCCGCGGTGGCTCTTTATAGCTCAACAAACCTTGCGCTGTTTCTAACACCTGTTCAGCTGATAATGCTCGCCTTGATTGGCATGCTGTTTATGCCTTGTCTATCAACGATCGCGGTTTTGGCTAAAGACTTCGGATGGAAATCTGCTGCTGCCATATCGATAGCCAATTTCGCATCCGCCATAATCGTGGGAGGAATAGCCTTCAGGCTGCTCTCTCTTGTACTATGATTGACAATCATTGAGTGATGACCGAGACCAGGCGCGATATGTCGTGCTTTCAAAAGGTCTATTTTGAGTTATCTTTTCCTGCGCTGATGGAAAGAGTAAGGTTGCTCATGCCAAGAATAACAGTCCTAACTCTCATTGAGGAAATCGAAGTCAACGCTTGGGGCTGGGACCACCTGGGCGAAATGAGAAAACAGTACTCAGACATCAATTTTGATTTTGCCCATGACGGAATGAAGAACCAAACATAGAGTAACGAATGTTTACAGAAGAACGTAGCTTAAGGGCGCTGCACGTTTTCGAGAGAGCGAGCTGAACCTTCCACAACGTGAAAAGTCCCTTTTCTTCCAACTCTTAGTTGCTTTTCGCCTCTGAACGTGGATATGCTTCCGTTTTCAATTTGAACAGTGTCTCCTGTGGACAGAGAGCTTATCTGTTCGTTCCACAGGCACAGCTTGATCCTTCCAGTTTCGTCTGATATCAAAGCGTTAGCCACGCTGGCGTAGTTGCCGAACCTTGTAAAGACGAGGTTAGGCTTCGCAATTTCTAGGACCTTGGCCTTCAGGTTGACTTTCTTCATGCCGGCCTTCAAATCTCTGATTTGAAACGAGTGGGGTCCATTGTTCTTGTTGATCAGACGCCTTCGGAACATGCTGGTATCGCTGAGGTCTTTGATTGACTTGTTTTGTTCGAAGAGAAACTCTTTAGAAACGGGGAATTGAGCGACGACCTTTGCACCGTTCGTTATCAGCAGAACCACCTTGTTCCTATGTGTTCCACGGCTTTCGATTGAGAGGGTACCACACGTGGATTCGCCGCTTTCTGCCGCTGACGTCAACGCTTCGAAAAATCTGGTGGGGCCGACATCGTATTTTGCTGAAAGAAATGCCAAATATTCGCCGGCTGATACTTTGTTCCGCATTACTACTTCTCCAGAGTAAGCGTCGTCTCCTTTGTTGAAACAGTGACGCTTCTTGCCTTCTCCCGATGGCATCCCCTGTCAACGATAGAAGGACATTGCAAGATAACTCCACGCTTCCTTATAAGGACAATCCAAAGCTTGTTAGACCATGAAGGTGAAACTCTCAAGTGGTCATGCTCCGTTTCGGGCGAGTTTGACATCCACATCAACAGGTCATATGAGCAGTAGGGGGTTTACTTCACGAACTTCATCGGGTGTCTTTTAAACCTCTTCTTGCAGGTCACACTGCAAAAGTGATAGGTTTCACCGTCAAACGTGATCTTGAACTTGGATGTTTTGTCGTCCAGAACTGTGCCGCAAACTGGATCCTTAGGCATTACCCTGATCTTAACCTCAATGAAAAGTGTGCTTTCTGCTTATTATCATTAGTGGTGAGAAAAGCTGCAAACAAAAAAAGTGATTGGGAAAAAAGGGTGAAACGAAGATGAGATGTTAGCTAATGAGCTTAATATCTTCGTGGCGGTCTTCGTTTAGAATAACACTCTTGGCAGTATACTGGTCTGCTTCCGTCTGGTTTGAAGGGAACTTCACATTCCTTTCCGCAATCAGCACAAACTGCCTTAGACATCTCTTTTCTATACATCTGCTCTTTCAACTCCTTCTGCTGTTTAGCGCAAAAAATTCTTTTTGCACAACTCTTTGATGTGTACACGCCTTTTTAACCTTATCCATTTGTCAAGGCCATTTTCACGGTTATTTCATGAACGGATAATGTTGGAGGTCTCATACGAATTCTTGAATTGGAGAATCCGCCGAAGAGTCGGCTAATTTTTCTATCGTGGTTTTGGTCAAGGCTTTTATGTTGTTGAAGTCTGACATCTCTCCATAGCTTACAAGCGTTATGGCTGTTCCTTCGCCTCCCACCCTAGCTGTTCTGCCGATTCTGTGGAAGTAGACTAATGCGTCCAGCGGGACATCGTAGTTTATTATGTGAGTTATTCCCTGAATGTCCAAGCCTCTCGCTGCAACGTCGGTAGCGATGAGCAGTTTCAGTTTTCTATTCCTGAACAGGTTGATGACAAAGTCCCTTTGGGATTGAGTGAAGCCTGCGTGCAACGGCTTTGCATCATATCCTCTGCTTCGCAACGTTTCTGCCAGCATGCTCGTCTCTGTCCGGGTTCTGCAGAATATTATTGCTCGGCCTATGTGGTTCTCGTCCAAGATTTTGCAGAGAGTCTTGAGCTTGTCATGAGAGTTCACGATCGTGTAATACTGGTCCATCTGCGTAAGGGCTATCTCGTCTTTGCTCACGAGTATTTTTTCCGGGTTCTTCATGTATCTGTTACACACGTTCATGACCGTTTGGTCTATCGTCGCTGAGAAAAGGCTCGTCTGCCTGTTTGACGGTACTCTCGAAAGTATGAATTCAATATCCTCTATGAACCCCATGTCGAGCATTCTGTCGGCCTCGTCTAGAACGACGATCTTCACTGATGCCAGATTTAGGATGTGTCTCTCAAGCAAGTCGATTATGCGGCCTGGCGTGCCCACAACTATCTGGACGCCGCTTCGCAATGCACGCATCTGCTTCTCAATCGATTCTCCACCGTAGACCGGCAACACTCGCAATCTTGCGTACTTTGCAAGTTGCCCGATGTGCTGTGCAACCTGAACGGCAAGTTCCCGGGTTGGCACTAGAACTAGACCTTGGACATTGTTGATTCCTGAGTTGACTCGTTCAATCATCGGAATTCCGAAAGCCGCGGTCTTACCGGTTCCGGTTTGTGCTTGTCCGATGACGTCCCTGCCTTCAAGTAGCGGGGTTATGGCTTGAGCCTGTATTGGAAAAAGGTTACTGAACCCAAGCTCTTCTATGCTTTTCAAGACCTGCGAACTTATCGGCAGGTCCTTAAAGTACTCCATTTGCATATGTTTCATTTCTCCTGCCACAAAATTTTACATGCATTTCCAAAAGCTTTCAGAAGCTTCGTTAATTACATGAATTAATGTGACAAGGTCAGTAGACACCGATTCTCATATAAAAAGGTTTAGCAGCCATAGGGAAGAAAATAACCAGACAAAACTCATGAACAATGAAGAAAACCTCAATAAGCCGGTCAAAATCGGTTTCGAGTATGATTGCCAGAAGAATGAGCTGCTGCTATCAGTTTGTTCCTCAATTCCGTTGAAGAGGTAGGCATGGCGTTTTCCGATAGCCGATGGTTACTGTCGCGGTTCGAGTGGGTGCTTGCGTGCTCACACCCTCCCCCTGGGGTATGCTATATGAGCCAAATATGGTTGAACAGCAGAATGAGCAGCACAAGCTACTTCCCAAAAGAATTTAGGAACACGCTAGCGCGCATTTGGGAACCCAAACACTCGGGCCATCGGAGCATCATTCTGTGACGCGCGGAGAAGCATAAGTCGAAAACTCCAAAACCCTCGAAAAACTGAGAACAAGCTTCCATACCTTTAGACACTGGAAAGCCACAAGCCTATATCACCAGACCAAAAACATATTGCTGGTCAAAGAATTCTTGGGTCACGCAAGCCTCGAAAATACCTCACTCTACATACAGGTAGAACAGGCCATATTTGGTTTGAGCAATGATGACGAATACGACGTGACAGCCACAAACGACAAAGAGGATATCAAGAAGCTAATCTTAGTCGGACTTGAGTACATATGCCAGAAAGACGACATCCTGTTCTTCCGAAAACGCAAATAAACAAGACCCACCACAATTCTAGACGGAGTCAAGGAGAACCAGGCAAAAGCAATGAGAGAAACCTCGCAAAAACCTGCGGGGTTGTTAAAAAACTGGGCGGGGTTGCCCTAGCCTGGTAGGGGGCAGGCCTGCTAAGTCTGTGGCTGGAAACGGCCGCGTGGGTTCAAATCCCACACCCCGCGCCACACTCTCTCAGAGGAATAATAGTGATTCTATCTTGGGTTTTACAGACCTTGGCGTCCTGTTTGGGTGTGAGACCGGCGGGATCTGCACTAAGGATGAGTGGGGATGTCGGCGGCATCTTGTTTTTTCTATTTCTTGCCCGGACTGTGCGCGAATTCAGAAGTCTGTCTCACTTTGAGAACACTCAGGCTCTTGAGTTGATTCGAGGCTAACCATACTCTGTTTTGCATTTGAGGTTAGGTGGTGAAGGGCTTGAACATGCTGTGAATGCTTGTACATCCAAGATCCATTTTTGAAGAACTCGAAGGGAATGGTCTCTCTTGACCACTTTCCCGAGCGCAGGTCCTGCTGTACGTATTCGTAATTCTCGAGCAAGTTCATTCTCACGAGTTTTGATAACGCGTCGACGAAATTCCTAAACTCATTCCTAGGAAGGTAAACCTGAGAGACCAGTGCGTTTTGGTTCAGAATCTTGCCGAGAATAGTTACGAAGGGCTTGTCTAGAAGAGACCGAGCAAACTTGCCCATTTTTTCGCTGTTGCTGAATTTGAAAACGAAAAAGAGCATGTCGGACGATGCTCTGTCGAAAGTAAATATGGCCACTTGGTAGGTCTCGACTAAGCCATGCCTGACAACGTGTGTTTCGTAATGGTAACGAATGTTCTGCAGCGTTGTCCCTAGTTTTCTAGCGATAGAGGCCAAGCTCACGGTTGCGTCTTTCTCCAGTTCCTTTATTATGAACAAATCGGTTTCATCAGCTTTCAACGGAAAACTTTCAGGGTCTCTCAGTGTGTAGGGCAGTTCACTTCCTGAAGAAGAAACCTCCTCAAGCCACTCTTCCCAAGGAAAAACCCACCTCCCCTCATCATAGTCAAACCATTTTCTCGAACGATTTACAGTGTGAAAACAAGTCGACCAGAACAACTTTATGTTCTCCGTTATTCCCAGTTTCTCCACTTCGGTCAGGAAACCTTCGAATTCGGCCGTGTGCTCCACAGGAATAACGTACACTCCCACGCATCCTTCAAACAAACCGAAACACCTGCTCAAGTATATGTAGAACTTGTTGACCTTCAAACAGTCAAAAAGCAAATCCTCCCGTCCTGCAACCGCTTTCGCGAAAACCACCGCCTTCTTCAATCCCAAGTTCGTGTGATAAATAGTCGTAAGCAGCGTCAAGTAAAAAGAAGAGGACATGCGGTTGATCCTTGTTATTATAGTTCCTCTCGGTATGTCGAGTTCTCTAGCAAGTTTCATCATGTTTCTCGGTCCGCTTTCCGCGAGACCTTCCAGAATCCTCACGTCAATAGGGTCAAGGTGTACAGGCATGCGCATTCCACTACTGTTTTTCTCTGTTGACTTCAACTTTATATTAGTCTTATGGTCCGAATGGGCAATTGATCGGTTCTGCATGTGCCTTCGTAGCAGCAAGCGAGAAGACGACCATGCCTATCGCAAGCGCAACCAGTATTGCCTTCCAGTGTCGGGCTACAAACGTTCTCATGTTCAAGCATATCACCTCCTTTATTTTTGTCGACAAATAAGCTTTGTCTTCGACAAAAATAAAGCTTATATATGTTCTATTCTAGAACTAAACTCCATGTCCGCCGACCCAGACGTCGAACAGAGAATTCTGCAGTGTATTGATGAGGCCCTCGGGACACTTGGAAAGAGTGGAAGAAAGGCCCTCCTCCTCCATCTTGAAAAGAGCGCTGGTATCAAGAGAAAAGAGATTTCCACGAACCCCGAACTGTTCGCTAGCGAGTTGAACCTGATTCTGGGAAGACAAGGAGCAGTTCTTGTCAGCAAGTTGATCGTTAAAAAACTGCAGACAGGCTTTGGACTCCGACAGAAATCAAACTTGAGTCTTGCCGAAACCATCAAGATGATCAAAGCAACACAGGAGAAACCTCGCCATGTTGCCGGAAGCGGTCTTTAGGAAAATAAGGCCTTATCTTCCAAGAGAGGCCACGTAACCGCCAGGCTTCGAACGTTTCACAGATCAGATCAACACCTTTTTTGCCGTCCTGCCTGCTCTGAACCAAAGAGTATTTGTGATGAGAGACGATAATTTGCAGGAGATGTGTTTAGATTTAGTGTTCTGGTTTTGGAGACAAGGTGAACGTCTTTGAAGCGTAGAAGGGGGTATAGGCGCGGCTATCCTGTGGCAATTCTAGCAGGACTGGAAGACGACCGAGCGGTCTTGTGGAAGGTCTTCAGCAATGTTGTCAAGCCTGAAAAGACCGTCTGGCTTGACGGAACCATGAACGACTCGAAAGCCGTGTACAAGTTTCATGAATCAATCGTCAACGCACTGAGACCCACGCTAAAAGAAGGCGTTAGAAGCGTCATCCTTGCATCCCCTCCGAAGACCAATTACGCCCAAAGGTTCATCGATCACATTCACGGGCACCACGCATGGCTAGTCCAAGGCCCAAACAAGGCAACAATCTCTGAGATAACTGGATCCGCTGGCACACCGCCTGAAGTAGCCGCCATGACAAGGACTCCCATGTTCCGCCGACTGATCTCCGAAACCACGTCAGAGGAGACGGAAGACCTTATTGACATGCTGGAAAAACATCTCAACTCTACAAATCAGAACAAAGTTGCACTGTATTCGCTTAAGGAAATAGAAGACCTGATCCTTGGGCCGCAGAAGCCCAGCAGATTTACGGCTGAATACCTAATGCTTACCGACGAGTACCTTTCAAACAGCCACGAAAAGAACAGAATACACAGGCTGATGCAGATCGCCACTAACAGAAATGTTAAAACAAGGATAGTTGACGCAGAATCAACAGCAGGTCTACGCCTTACGCAACTGGGCGGAATGGTCTGTCTTGCACACCTCAGATAGGCAAGCGTGGAATGCGCACATGCCCAAGTGCTTCAAGATTAGCTGCCTGTCACCAATTGCACTTCTCTTGGCGCTTCGACGAATTCCGCTCTACAATCAATACGCTTCTGAGCGTACCAATGAATCTCTTGCTTCAACTTCCATTGAAATATGTGAGGCTCAAAGATGACAGCAAGTAGTCTAGCGCGCTAGCGTGTTCCTAAATTCTTTTGGGAAGTGGCTTGTGCTGCTCATTTTGCTCTTCAGTCATATTTGGGTCAGATGGTGAACCCGGGGGGAGGGTGTGAGCACGCAAACACCCACTCGAACC
>JBEKHN010000014.1:0-62970 GCA_050012255.1 Bathyarchaeia archaeon | reverse complement strand
GGAAGTCGTCGGATTCCTTTGTTGACCATTCTTCTGGCAGCTTCTTTTAGTGGAGCTTCTGGATCGATTACTCTGAGGGGTGTGGTCATCACCTCTGAAACTTTGATGTTTAGCGATTTTCTCTCCGCCAAGACTCTCCTTACGAGATCCCGTTCAGTGACGATCCCTACAGGCGTATTTTTGTCCATGACCACCAAATCGCCTACGTTGTTTTGCGACATTAGGTCTGCGGCTTCAATAACAGTTTTGCTAGCGTCGATGGTTATGACATTCTTCGTCATGAAATCCTTGACTGTCGGCATCACTTTTCAAGAGTGTTCGATTGGATAAAAGTTTTTTGCATGCGCACATCTTCCTGTTCTAGATTCTACCAAAATGCCAACAAATTGCTCGAAAAGAGGGCGCAAAAAATTCTTGTAGGCACAGCCTCTGGCACGCGCGCGGATTCGAACTCTCACCAAGCATACTAAGTATGCTTTTTTACCGGTATACTTGGGTGGGGGTCCCACTCCCCGCACTGCTCTCTTTCTAGGAATGGACTCGAGCCCTTTTGGGTATGGGTTCCGGCGGGCCCGTTATTTCTTAAGCGATTAGCGCGTGTTGCTTTAATTACTGTGAGGAAATACTTAAGTCACCATTGACACTCTACCCGATAAAGTGGCGAAACACTTGAAGGCGTTGGTCCTAAGCGGGGGAAAGGGCACTAGGCTCAGGCCTCTGACGTTTACACTGGCCAAGCAGCTGATTCCCGTCGCAAACAGGCCTATTCTCGGCTACGTTCTCGACCAGGTCGCGGAAACGGGCATAACCGATGTTGGTCTGGTCATCGCGCCAGAGACTGGAAGCTATGTCAAGGAATACGTTAAGGATGGCGCGGAATGGGGTTTCAACGTCACTTACATCACTCAAGAGCCGTTGGGTCTGGCACACGCAGTCAAGACTGCCAAGGGCTTCTTGAAAGACGACAGCCTTGTCATGTGCTTGGGGGACAACCTTCAAGGTTTAGGAATAGTTAACCTCGTCAAGAGGTTTCAACGAGAAAAGCTCGACGGACTCATCCTCCTGAAAGAAGTGGAAGACCCGACGAAATACGGCGTAGCCGTCTTGGACGGAGAAGGCAACATAAAGCAGCTCATAGAAAAGCCTAAGGAACCCCCGAGTAACCTCGCAATAGTCGGCACTTATATACTCTCCAACAGGATCCACCAGGCCATAGAAAGGATCAAGCCCTCATGGAGGGGTGAACTGGAAATAACTGACGCCTTGCGAGAAATGATAAACATGGGTTTCAAGGTCAAAGCTGGAGTGCTCAAGACGTGGTGGATAGACACAGGCAAGAAAGACGACATTCTCTCGGCCAACGCGAAAATATTGGACGAGTACATAAAGAGAAGCGTCAAGGGAAAAGTCGAAAACAGCACCGTCGAAGGAAGAGTCAGAGTAGACGCTGGGGCGAAGATAACGAACAGCACGGTCAGAGGCCCATGCACTATAGGCAAGAACACGGTGGTGGAGAACTCCTTCATAGGGCCTTACACGAGTGTTGGAGACAACTCACGAATCGTGAGCTCCAACGTGGAATACTCTGTAATCCTAGAGAACGCTCTAGTTCAGGACGTTGACAGGCTGGAGGAAAGCCTCATAGGCAAGAACGCTGTGGTGTGTAAAAACAGAAAGACCAGAGCGATAAAACTTCACGTTGGAGACTATTCAGAGGTGGAAATATGAAAGAGTACCCCTTGAAAGGAGTGAAAACCAACGAAATAAACATCCTGCCAGACGAAAGAGGCTTTTTCGCCGAGGCGCTCAGACAAGACTGGAAAGAAATGTTTCTAGACGAATGGATAACGCAGGTGAACGTAAGCAGCAGCTACCCAAACGTCGTTAGAGCATGGCACAAACATGTGAGAGGGCAAGTCGACTACTTCCTCGTGCTGAAAGGAGCAATGAAGATCTGCGCCTATGAAGAAGAGACGGGAAAACTGGCAGAAGTCATAACCAGCAGCGAAAAGCCGACGATTGTGAGAATACCGGGCAAGTACCTGCACGGGACAAAAACGGTCAGCAACGAACCATCATTGACGGTTTACTTCGTGACAAGGCTCTACGACTATAAGAATCCAGACGAAGTCCGCAGGCCGTGGAACGACCAGAAAATAGTTCCGACGGAGATAAACGGCAAGAAAGACGACCCTCGCGTGGGCAAACCGTGGGACTGGTTCAGTCCTCCGCACAAGTGAGAGGGCCAGAGCAATGAGAGTGTTAGTCACAGGCGGTGCAGGGTACATTGGCTCCGTCCTCACGAGAACCATTTTGGAGAAAGGCCACGACGTAACATGCCTCGACAGGCTGTTCTTTGGAACCGACCCTGTAAAAGACGTAACAGACAAAATCACCTTGATCAAGGACGATATCAGATGGTTCAAGCCAGAAATACTGAACGGAGTAGACGCCGTCCTCGACTTGGCATCACTTTCAAACGACCCGAGCGGCGAACTTGACCCTCAGAAAACTCTGGAAATAAACCACAAAGGAAGAGTGAGAGTAGCCGCTCTGTCTAAGAAACACGGTGTAAGAAAATACGTTCTCGCCAGCACATGCAGCGTCTACGGCTTCCAGGAAGGAACTCTGACGGAACAGTCAGGCCTGAACCCCTTAACAACGTACGCAAAGGCCAACATGCTGGCTGAAAAAGACATTCTACCATTGGCCAACAAGTCCTTCACTGCGACGGCACTCAGACAAGCCACTGTCTACGGGTTTTCCCCAAGAATGAGGTTTGACCTAGCGATAAACGGCATGGTTCTGGGCTTCTTCAAAAACGGTAAAATACCCATCATGAGAGACGGCAAGCAGTGGCGCCCCTTTGTACACGTGAAAGACACGTCAAACGCGTTTATCAGAGTGTTAGAATCGGACCCGGAACTCGTCAACGGCCAAATCTTCAACGTCGGCAGCGACGAGCAGAACGTGCAAGTCTTTGACCTCGCCAACTTGGTGGCAGAAGCCATCAAACTGCCGTTCAACTATGAATGGTACGGCACACCCGACAAGAGAAGCTACAAAGTGAGCTTCGACAAGATCAAGAAGACACTCAACTACAGAACAGACTATTCGCCGAAAGAGGGGGCAAAAGAAGTGTACGACGCCCTTAAGGAAGGAAAACTCAACCCCGACGACCCGAAAACGATAACCGTCAAATGGTACCGCAACCTTCTGGAAATGCACGCTTTCCTCAAAGACATCGAGGTCAAAGGGGCAGTACTATGAAGATCACGATCATAGGCTCAACAGGCCAGCTCGGCACAGACCTCGTGAAAGCGCTGAGTGGCAAACACGAAGTCATAGGCCTAAACCATCAAGACCTAGAAGTCACAGACTACAACAGATGCCTAATCCTGAAAAAAGATCGCCCAGACATCATAATAAACACGGCTGCATTCCACAAAACAGACCAATGCGAGGACGAGCCGCTGAAAGCGTTCTTCGTAAACGCCGTAGGCGCCAGAAACATAGCCACGGTGTCCAAAGAAATCGAGGCCACAGCCACGTTCATAAGCACGGACTACGTCTTCGACGGCTCCAAAAAGGAACCCTACACGGAAGATGACGCTCCAAACCCAATCAACACCTACGGAATCTCAAAACTGGCAGGCGAACTCTTCACAAAACAAAACCCCAAACACTACATCGTAAGAGTCTCAAGCCTCTTCGGCGTCGCAGGAGCAAGCGGCAAGGGAGGTAACTTCGTCGAAACAATGATAACAAAAGCAATGAAAAACGAGCCCCTAAGCGTAGTGAACGACATGTGGATGACCCCCACTTACACGAAAGATGCTGCAAGAGCAATACAAGAAATCATAGAAAAAAGGCTACCTTCAGGAACCTTCCACGCGTCAAACCAAGGCCAGTGCACATGGTTCCAGTTCGCCGAGGAAATATTTAGACTCGCAGGGTTAAACCCAACACTGAAGCCCATAGAGACAAGTCAACAGCAAACAAAGGCTCGCAGACCCGCATTTTCAGCCTTAAAAAGCACCAAACTACCAAAACACGGCATACAAGCCAGAGAGTGGAAAGAAGCCCTTGCCGATTACCTGGTTGAAAAAGGGCACATAAGCAAGACTGGCCTCACAAAGGAAATGCGTTAACGTCGATCTACGAAATGGCCTTGGATTCTATGCGTGCCGGTTAATTGTCGAGTGACTCCTCGTGCCATTTCTTGCTGTACTTTAACGGTGACAGTTTTTCTCCTTCAGCAGGCTTTCTAAAGACATAGAGGTGTTCGTGAGCTATCTTGTAGAATTCGTATTTTTTGCCTCTCCACTTCTCTCTTGTCGTCTTCGTCTTCCATTGAAGTTTTATGATGTCTTCTTTCAACAAGAAGCCTGCGTCTAAGAACACTTCCAAGATTCGGGCAGATATAGGAACGTAGTGGAGATGCTTCCGTGTGTCACCTATCAATACGGCACAGCACTTGTTATGCTTCAGAACTCTGAAGGCTTCTTCTGCAACAACCCGCATTTCTTTCAGATAACCTGCGAGTTTTTGACTCGAAAGGTCACCTTCAACTCTACTGTTCGTATAAGCGATTATTCCCGTATATGGCGGATGAGTGGCAATGAGGTCTATCGAATCGTCTTCGATGAGATTTAGGTTCCGTGCATCCCCAACGTAAGTTCTGATTTTGAGGTCTTCAGGATGGCCTAAGTTCACCGGGTTATAGGAAAAATTTAGTCTATCAAGAGCAACCATAATGGCGTCTCTGTTTATGTCAACCCCAACGGCGTTTCTGCCCAGCAATTTACATTCTACAAGAGTTGTCCCTGATCCTACCATCTGGTCTAAAACTACGTCATCTGGATTCGTGTATTTGAGTATCAGATTCCTCGGAACATAGGGCGACCAGTTGCCTCTGTAATTGCCTACGTGTGTCGCCCAGTTTCCTCTATTGGGAAAACTCCAAACCGTATGAACTTCAGGAACGTATTCTTTCGGCGGACCAAACTCGGTGATCTTCCAATTATTTCCAATGTCTACTTGTTGGTTTTCTATCGTCACAACTCTTTTCCGTGCAGCAAAGGTCTTGAACTCATGAAGCGTGACAGGTTTCATCAAGCGATAAGGTTTTGCTCCTTGCTCCAATCCATCTTGCAGTTGCACTGGTTCTACTTCCTCTTTCTCTTGCGCTTGTTTCGCCCTATTTTGCTTTCCACTTTGCCAGTACAGTTCCCAAGAAAACCACGATTCCGGAAAAGACGACCAACGGTCCGGTTGGCAAGTTCAAGTAGCTTGAGAACAGAACTCCGGAGCAAGCGCTGAGTGTCCCGAAAGCTGCGCTCAGCACCGCATACTTGAACAGGTCAGCGCTCACGTTCTTTGCTGCTGCCGCCGGAACCACTACTAGGAAACCCACTAGGAGCGTTCCTGTGATTTTGATGCCAACTGCCACGATAAGAGATGTCAGCAGAAGATACACGAAGTTTGTCCTGCTAACATCGATGCCTTTTGAGATTGCCAGTTCTTCTGAAATCATGCCCAGCACGAGCTTTTTGTAGATGATCTTCGTCAAAAACACCGCTATCGCAGAGACGACTATTGCGGCTACCGTGTCTAGGATCGTTACCGTGGTTATATCTCCAAACAGTGCCTCAAGGAGGTCAGCTCCTGGAATAATCAATATGCCGATTGCAAGGGCAAGCGTGAACATTGCGCCAACGATCGTTTCAAAAGACAGTTTAGTGACTCTTCCCAGATGCCAAATGATGATGGCTGAAGCGAACAGGAAGGCAAAGGCTCCTAGAAAAGGTGGGAAGTTGTACAAGATTCCCAGCGCGAGTCCAGGCAAGGCTACGTGTGAAAGGGCATCACCGACAAGAGCCATTTTTTTGAGGACCATGAGAGAACCCAAATAGCCCGCTGAAACGCCCACTGAGACCCCTATCAAGAGGCTGAGCAACAATGCTTCTGCCATAGAGGGTCACTTTTTTTCGTTGGGTGTTCCAGCGCACACCGTTTCGCCGTAGATCCTTTTCTGTATTTGCGGGTTCATTATTTCCTTTGAATCGCCAAAGAAGGTAACACACTTATCCAGTGCCAGTAAATAGTCCGAGTATTCCCTAACAATATGCACGTCATGCGTGATCAGAAGTACAGTTATCTTGTTTTTCTCCTTCAGCTCCTTAAGCGTCACGAATATGGGTTCCTCGCTGCCGAGGTCGACGCCGCTTGTCGGTTCATCAAACAGCAGAACGTTTGGGTTATCAGCCAAAGCCCACGCAATGAGCACTCTTCGAAGCTCTCCTCCGGACAAAAAGCCCAAGGTCTTGTATGCCATGTTCTTGTTGTTAAGTCTCACAGGGACCAGAGAGCTCTCAACGTCCACGTGATTTTTGAACGACAAAAACTCCTTCACAGAGATGGGAATATCATCAACTGCAATGTTCTGAGGAACGTAGCCGATCTTCGCTTTTTCTGCCCATTCAATTTTCCCCGTGTATGGCACCAGTTTCAACAGTGCCCTGAAAAGCATCGTCTTTCCCGCACCGTTCGGTCCAAGAACTGCCAAAGCAGTTCCTCTCTTCAGCTTGAAACTCACATTGTCCAAAATTGTCTGATTCTGAAGCTTGACGCTTAGATTTGACACCCTCAAAACATAATCATCGTTATTTTCCATGTTTCACGTGCACGTGCCATCTTTGATTGCTCTATCAATATAGGTTTTGCTGATTAGTCAGTGATTCGCTAGCGCGCGATGATGGCGTGCAATAAGGAACGGCTGGCACGTCGGGTTTTTTCCAGCTTCCGGAGGCTGGTTAGCTATCTCCCAACGCATGTAAAACGCATAATTGCATAGCCGTCGAAAGGTGGACCTGCATGTCCCTATACGAAAATGGTTTCAAGTTGGACTGCTGCACACGAGAGAAAAGATTGGCAACGTTTAAACGCGCCGAGATTTAAGGCTCGCGGTGCTTTTCTGAGGTTCCAGTTCTTTGACTCGCGTCTCTATGAACTCGGCGACTCTGTCTCGGCTGAACATCTTTTCTGCTTCTTGTTTTTTCAATTCTTCTCTTATTGTTTCCAGAACCTTTTTGACGTCGAAAGGCTTCAGTATGTAGGCGTTTGCTTCCCTGTTCAGGGCTTCAACGGCGTTTTGCAGGGATGGATAGCCTGTGATAATTATCTTTCGCATCTTAGGCGTCGTGTCTTTCATTCTTGTCAGAAGCTCTGTTCCTTCCATGTCAGGCAAGCGAATGTCTATTAGCGCTAAATTGTAATAGCTACTACTAGTCTTTTCAATGGCTTGCTTCCCGTTTTCTGCAGTTTGCACGTAGTAGCCCTCGCCCTTGAGTATTGCCTCCAACGTTTTTCTTATGCTCTTGTCGTCGTCGACAACAAGGATTCTGGCATGTTCACCCAAACCTGTTCACCTCCGTCCGTTACAGGGCTGATTGGAACGGTAATCGTGAATGTGGACCCTTTGGCAATGGCACTTTTGACAGAGATCTTGCCCCTGTGTGCCTCCACCATTCGTTTGCAGATCGGCAGGCCAAAGCCCATTCCTTTCGCTTTTGTCGTGAAAAGCGGGCTCCAAAGCTTGTCAAGCACGCATCTAGTCATGCCTTCTCCAGTGTCTGTGAAAGAGAATTCTGCGTTGTTGTCTGATTTCTTGCTTCTTATTGTCAGTGTCCCGCCTTTTGGCATGGCTTCGACAGCGTTCTTGATTATGTTGATGAAGACTCTTCTCATTTTTTCGATGTCAACGCTGATCCTTGGGTTGTCTCTCGTTAAGTTCTTAACCTGAATGTTTTTTGGAATCTTGACAAGCGACAAGGCTTCTTTCAGCACCATTTTTGGGGTGGTCTCCAAGAATTCAAGTCTGATCTCCTTTGAGTATTCCAAAAGGTCGCTGATGATCTTGTTTGAACGTTGAACGTCTTCTTCTATGATGTCAACCATTTCCCTGGATTTCTTGTTCAACTTCGGGCTTGAATTTGCTTTAATGTAATATGCTGCCCCAGCGATTCCTGTGAGTGGGTTGCGTAGGTCATGCCCAACCATCCCCGCCAATTGGCCGATAGCTGCCAACCTCTCATTCTTCAGCAACTTCGCCTGAGTTTCCATCAACTCTTTTGTCCGCTCTTGAACCTTCACTTCAAGCTCGCCAGCATACTCCGAAATCTTGGCCTTGGCACTGTCCAACTGCTGAATCAGCTGAGCATTCTCGATTGCGACCGCTGCCTGATGCAAGAAGAGTTCCAACGGCATCAAAGAGTCCTTAGTCGGGCGTCTTCCGTCCACAGGGTCATCCATGCTCAGGCGACCTACGATGCGTCCGTCTGCCAATCGAAGCGGAGCATACACCGTGTCCTGTGGATGCCAATCAACCATCTCTTCAGGCTTAAGATGGCTCAGGACACTTGTCTTGTACCCGTACTTTTCTCTAACCCAAGGATCATTCCATGGAAGGTAATAGAATTCGCCGATTTTGAAGCGTTCATATTCTGGCCCCAGCCGTTCACGGATCACATGTCCTGGTGGTCTGTTCTTCCATAGAAATTCTCTTTCCTCGTCCGTTATGCCAACGGCTACCATGTCATCTGGGCTTCTCATCTCCACGTTTTCGTCTCTCACGGAGATGACAACTCTTCGCCATCCGAACTCTCTGATCGCCTCGGCGATCGTTCGGAGGCGGCGGCGTAAGTCCGCGGTGTGAATCATCTCAGCCGAGCTTTTCATAAGCGAAGCCATCTGGCCCGAGCGGTTCTCAATCTCCCTCCGTTTCAACAGGTTGCTGATCGCAGTTGCAGCGTGTGAAGCCAAAATCTGCAGCAACGTAGCGTCTTTTTCGCTGAATGCTCCTGGTTTCCTGCTTTCCACGTCTAAAACTCCCAGTACTCGGTCTTCTGCAAGAACTGGAACAGCAAGTTCTGACTGAATACCGGGGAAACCTGCAACGTAATCTTTTTCTTTATTCACGTCTGGAACAAGAATGGGTTCACGGGTTTTTACGGCCCTGACAGTTAAGCCTCTCGTTCCATCAATTCGCAGATCCGGAAGCACAGGTCTTGTGTGCCCCCGGTGACATGCGATCACAAGGTTGTTTTTCTCTATGGCCATGAATGTGGCATACTCGAAACCCAACGTTTTATGCATGGCGTCTAATGTCCATTGATAGACCTCATCGAGAGTCTTGGCAGCATTAAGCTTCCCACCGTGCAAGTTCAACGTTCTAGAACGCTCTTCGTCCTCCATCAGCTCACTCGTTCTTTCTTTTACCAGCTTCTCTAACCGTTCAGAATGAGACTTAAGCTCCTTCTCCAACCGAATACGCTCAGTAACATCCTCTACCATCTCAATGGCTTCGATGACTTTGCCATCCTTATCCTTAATCGGAGACGATGTCACCCTAAAATGCATGGTCTCGCCGGCCACAGAAGCACTCTTAGTTGATTCATGCACTTGCCCGTCCACCAGCGTCTTGTACGTCGGACAATAGGAGCAGACACCCTCTCGAGGCGGATTGTTGAAAGCCCTGAAGCAAACAGGCTTCTTCGAAATTTCGAACTCCGGAAACCACTTTTTCATTTGGGCGTTTGAAGCCAGAATCTTCATGTTCGAACCTATCACTAGGATGCCAACAGCTATGTTGTCAACGACACTTCTGTACTTCCTCTCAGACTCGCTTAGAGCTTCTTCAGCTTTCCTGCGTTCAGTGATGTCTTCTATGGCTAAGCCAACGCAGTTGTTGGGAAGCGGCAAAAACCTCAGATGAAAGACTTTGTTGGAAATGCGTTCGTCGCCATAGTGAAATTCCTCCAGTTCCCTAGTCTCGCCAGTTTGAATGACCTCTACCCAGGTCTTGGGAACCTCTGTCTTGAGAAGAGCAGGATAGATTTCAGCCAGAGTTTTTCCCAGAACCTTTCTTCTTGATACTCCAGTTGCCTTTTCCGCCGCCGGATTGGATAGAACAAGCCTGAAGGAGCCCAAATCATCTGGGTTTTCAAGCTTCCAAACATCTAAGCCAATTTGAACACTCTGCACTAGTTCTTCATAAAACTGGTGATAGTTAACCATGCGCCTTTTCTTGCTTTTGACCCTCAGCGCATGTCTCTGTAACCTGGCTCCTCTTCTTATCATTCAGCCAACTCCGCCGTCGTCTTGATTCTGTTTCTCTGCAAGAAACAACCATTGGCAGCAATAATGCATTCTGCAAAGGAGCTTTCCGCGTGAAAATGGACCCACTGCTCAACAGACTCTCCTGTAGCAGATAATCCCTCATCGACCGTCCTACATGGAACTTCGTCGAAATCCTTCTTGGACAACCAGAATCACCACGTATCGTTGCATCATCGGTTTAAAGACGTTGTAGCAAACGCCAATAAATAACTTATGAATTCCTAATCTCTATCACCCGTTTCTATGGTTAGCGCGCACTGTTGGCTGTTTCCAGCCTCTAGAGGCGGATCAAAGCTGAACCCGCTTGAACTAGCGTAATGAACGTGTCCCTTCAATTTCTGACGGCCAGATGTGCCGAGAGCATGGTCAGATTAGTGATAGAATCGGATCTAATTCTGAAAAACACTTTATAGGCAGCCTGCGGTCTGCTGATTGCGTGGTGATGTGAAAGAATGAGGAAAAGTTTGAAGATAGCTGCTGTAGCCGCGGTTTTGTTCATCGCACTGGGCACTGTGGCCTTCGTGTACGCATGCTCGCAGAACGGCGCCATAGCTAATGCTGACCAGCAACAGACGGGCATTCAGAACATGCAGACCTTTTTCCAGTCGCACAACATCACTCTGCCGGACAACGTTACGATACCATGTGGTCAAATGAGGCGCATGCCGCAAATGCGGGCGAACGGTAATTATTTGACTGAAGGGCTATTGCAGAACGCTACGCTCTCAACGGTTCAGGGAACCGTAGTCTCAGAGTTTAGAAGCATGCTCATCCTGGACACTGGCTCGAGTCAGGTCCGGGTCTTGCTTCCTAAAGACTGGACACTGGGCAACGAAGTCGTGGGCAGAGCTGCACTGTTCAACGGCACCTTTGTGAATCCTGGGCAGAGCGTGACGGTTAAAGTGTTGGAGAGCAACGTGTTCAGCAACGCTAACTTCAGCATCAACGTGATGGTCGGATACGAAGCAATCAACGCGACAAACACACACGCGTACGCGGTGCTACCCTTCAACATACAACCCGCTAGCTAGACTATCCTCTACTTCTTTTTTTGAAACGTTTCCTGTTCCTCGTTTAGCTCCATAAATCCAAAATGGAACAGGAGGACCTATTGTGCGTTATGTGAAGTCCGCCGATTTTGAAGAATAGGCAATTCAGGGCTTAGAATCTGGCTTGCCCCATCTTGCCCCCGCTCAGGCTTGCCGAAGGCCTCTGGCATCTGGCTTCTCTTCATCATTCTCACACAAAATAGAGAGGGCTCTCTTCAGGTTTTAGCAAGCTTTGAGGGTCAGTTAGGTTTGACCCCGTAGACCTTCACGCTTGATACGGTGTTTTCGAGTTTCTTGAGTTTGTCCAGGGGCATCTGTGAAGTCTTTACGATCGCTTGTGCCGTAGGATCGTTGGCCATGTTTTCGATTGGGAAGTAATTCTCTTCGACAACTTTGACTTCTTTAAAACCAGCGTCTCTTATCATTTGCAGGTATTTGTCTTTCATTTCGGCGCCTGAGAGGCATCCGATGTATGCTTGAACGTTTCTTCTTATGATTTCTGGAAGCTGTTTCAGAAGCACGATGTCTGAGACCATCAGTCTTCCGTTGGGTTTTAGAGCTCTGAAGGCCTCTTCAAACACGCGCTTCTTGTTCGGCGAAAGGTTGATCACGCAATTCGAGATAACAACGTCAACCGTGCCGTCTGCGACCGGCAGATTCTCGATTTCTCCAAGTCTGAACTCAACGTTCCCATACTTGCCTTTCCGGGCATTCTCTCTGGCCTTGTCAACCATTTCAGGCGTCATGTCCACGCCAATAATCTTGCCGCCCTTGCCAACTCTGTTTGCCGCTAGAAAACAGTCAAACCCTCCGCCGGAGCCAAGGTCCAGCACAGTTTGCCCTTTCTTCAGAGAAGCCAACGCGACAGGATTTCCGCATCCTAAGCCCAGGTTTGCGCCTTCTGGAACTGAGCCTATTTCTTCTTCAGTGTAGCCTATTCTCTTGGTGATCTCCTTGCTCACATCGGAGCCGTTGGAACAACAGGAAGTTCGTGTGTCGCAGCAGGACTTCTGTTTCTTGGCGATCTTTGCGTAGCCCTCTCGGACCATTTTCTTCACATTTTCTTCTTCCACATGGTTCACCTCCTACATGATGACTTGCACGCGCTATCTAGCAGGTCTTGGGCCTTGTCTTCAAAGGTCCAATCTTTCACTTGCAACCACATTGGTCGTCCTCCTCCAACCATTCTTTGACATCCTCTTCTGTCGAGCCAAACGGACAATCGTCCGACTTTTCCATGGGTTTTCCGGTAAGACTAGAAGCAAATTTGTCCATCTTGCCAAACGCGCCCCTTCTCACGACTCTCCCTATCGCTATTGCTTCGATGATCTCCTTCTTATCTACTCCTACTGACTGAGCCTGAGTGACGGCGGTCTTGAGACAGGGCTGGCAATTCGCGGTGACGGAAGCTCCGACTGCTATCAACAACTTGATTTTGTCTTCCATGTTAGATCAGTTCTTTTTTTACTACTACTTTTGAGTAGTAGAAAACTATTTAAGCGTTTTCTGACAACTGCTGATTAGAAAAAGGGGGAGACGCTCGCGAACATAACAGAAACGGTAGTTCGAGACAGAATGGTTTCACGGCTTAAAGAGCTTGAGTTGCCGACCCATGAAGCCTTGGCCTATGTTACGCTCTTGACGCATTCCAATATGACCGCGGGCGCGCTGTGCAAGGAAACAGGCATCCCGGACTCAAAAATCTACCATGCCTTAGATGGGCTCTCCAAGAAAGGCATGCTCATAGTTCAGAGAGGTAACCCAAACATCTATCGTCCCGTGCCGCCGAAGGAAGCCGTCGCCAGTCTAGAACAGCAGATGACCGAAGCGTTCAACGAGAAAATGATGGAAGCCGATGTTTTGGTTGACGTTTTGACGCCGATATATGAGAGCGCCGAGAAGTCGGAGGAACTGGAAGTGGCTTACATCATTCGGGGGCAAAAGAACATCATCAACAGGATGAAAGCCCTGATTGAAGCAGCCCGAAAAGAAATAACGATTTTCATTCCGTACCCCGCAGTTCTCAGAGAACTCAAGAAGTCGTTAACAGAGGCAGAGGAAAAGCGAAGAGTCAAACTGAACATCGCCGTGACGCAAGAGGTTTTCGACAAAGGAGACTCTTCAAACCTTGGAGATGTACGCTTACTCTGCTGCTCAGTTGGAATGCTCATCTCCGACATGAACACTCTCTTAACGCTGTCAGACTGGATAGACGAAACCGCCATGCTGACGCAAGACCACAACATGATTCGAGTTGCCAGAGACTACTACGACAACCCTGCCTGCTGCAAGGACATGTGCTAGCGCGAGCTTCGAAACTTTCAAACCCATGCCTTCTATTTTCTAAGACGATCGAAAAGGACAACCCGTAATATCCGTTGCACGTGATCTTTATCTCCAGCACATGCGCACATATCATCTGCAAAACAGTGCCTTCTCGTGGTCCTTGTTCGACCTAACTGCGCTCGTTGTGGGAAAGGTTTAAGGTTATCCGGGTCGTTTTGCCCTAGTCTAACAGTGAGGAATTTGGACTTAAGTCTCATGGGAGAGTCAGCCGCGATTCTCACATCATGCTTCTGGACGTGCAGCTCTATCCTTTTCACGTCGGCCGGCAGGAGGTTTGGTTCATTCAGTGTCAACGCGTATCGCACGATAATGGCCATTGGGCTTCTGATTCTTGCTCATGCCGTTTTGTTGGGTACCCTGCTGCCTCTTGCAAGCAGCGGACAATGGTTCTGGATGGGTGTAAGCGGCATCGTTGGGCTTGGCATCGGTGATTTCGGGTTGTTTGCGGCGTACGTTACGATCGGTCCGCGACGTTCAGTCCTGATTCAGTCTTCAGCCCCGATATTTGCATCATTAGGCGCGTACTGGATGTTGGGAGAGACGTTCTCACTGTTGTCTATTCTTGGGATAGCGGTCACGTTGACAGGTATCGCTGTAGTCCTGCTGGAGCGGGAAGAGAAGTCGGAAGAGAAGCTTGAGGCAAAGAATCGGAAGGCTTGGGGAGTGCTTTGTGGTTTGATTTCGGCGATGGGTCAAGGGTTCGGCGTTGTCCTGTCAAAGAAGGGAATGTACCTCGATACGAGCGTGGCGATGAATCCTGTGTCTGCAGCGTTGATACGGATGATGCTGGCGGGCTTGTTCATTTGGACGTGTGCTCTCTTCGCGGGAAAACTGTCGGGCCTGCACCGGGCCGTGAAGGACACGGTAGGAATGAAGTACACTGCTGCGGGTGCTCTAGTTGGGCCGTTCGTAGGCATGACGCTGTCAATGGTCGCTGTAGCCGATACTAAAGCAGGCATTGCGCAGACGTTGATGTCTTTGATGCCCGTCCTCATCATCCCGGTGGTGTGGATAATCTACAGAGAAAGGACCAGCTGGCGAGGCATACTGGGGGCATTCGTTGCCATCATTGGAGTGGCCATTCTATTCCTAGCTTGAAACTAAAGCGTGCTTGAGCCCGGTAGACAGCGAGCCAAAACGCAAGCCTAAATCAGACATTGTTTCAAAAGGCCAGCGTGTTGGTTGTCACGCATAGCTCACGGAGATGTCCATCTCAATCATCTCCTTTTCTGCTAACAACGATGAGACCTTGTCGCTACTCGTTTCCAAACGCATACCGCATGATTGCCTTGGTCTTAGAAGTGTTCTGGACTTCAACAAACCCGACCTTCTCAAACGAAGATATATGGCCAGTGTAAACGAGCGGGTCTTGCTGCTTCTTGTTTAAGCTGTTTGGATAGCCTTCTACAATCGTTGCTCCTTGCTTTCCAGCATAGCCTACAGCCGCCTCGAGTAATTTGGTTGCTACGCCTTGATGTCTGAAAGGTTTAGCCACGAAGAAGCATACAACGGACCACACTGGCTTGTCATCGACTCTCTTGAGAGTTCTGGATCTTTCCAACCTGGGATATTGCTCTCTAGGCGATATCGAGAACCAGCCGATCGGTTTGTCATCGGAATAAGCGAGTATGCCGGCAACCGTTCCAGATTTCACAATTGCTTTCATGGCTTCTCTGTTCTCTTTGCCTCTCTGTCTCATCCAATCTGATGCCGAAAGCCTCCACCACATGCACCAGCAAGCGCGACACGTCTTATCCCCTTCAAAAAGCGTCTGAAGATCTTGCCACGTTTCAGAAGTGAGCGGACGAAACTCCAAATCTGCGACCATGACTCGTTGCCGCCTCCTGTTCAGTCAGCGTTGTAAGTCTCTCTCAACGTTATTAACCATCCCTAAGAAGGGCGCCCGCCTCGACTAGAGCGCACCTCTTGTTTTCTCAGCACATAGATGACCCATGGCGCAATCCTCGTTTCATTGACCCACACGTACGGCTTACTCTCCTTTGCCAATGGTTTGTAGGTGTTGACCAGTTCAAGCCCGGCCCTCCTGTAGGTTTCTCGGTAAGACTCGTCCGTCCAGACAACATCCTCCACCGGCCTCTTATCTTCCAGGTCTGTTTGGATTATTCTCACTTTGTCTCCGCTCTTCGCATGTTGGTTTTCCGGAAAGTCTTTTGTGGAAAAAGACGCCCACTCATGCGTGTAGATCTCAGGTGACGAGACTAGGTTAACCAGGATTCCTTCAATGTTAAGCAGACGTCCAAGCTCTCTGAAATTCCTCACCTTTTTTTCCATGGTGGGAATGTTGTCGAACGTGAACGCGGACAGCACAAGGTCATAAGCATCGTCCTTAAACTGGCATAAGTCGCCCTCTTCGATCAGACGATAATCACCCTTGGAGTCCAGCTCTCTGCCCCTCTTCAGCATGTCCTCTGAAATGTCAACACCGACAACGTCGAGCCCAAGCTTCTGCAGAAAACGGGTCGAACGTCCAGCTCCACAACCAAAATCAAATGCTCTTCTCCCTTTGGCATATTCGCGTATGATCTCAGGCAGATCCCTGTAGGCCAAATAGTACGTGCCTGGAAACTCGAGCTTCGCGTAGGCTTCTGCACGTCTAGCATCCTCGTAGGAGTTGAAGAATTCCATATGCATATGCACCCGTCTCTTTGCTTATTTTATCTGTTTGCGTCTAGCGCGAGTCCTTTTTCGATTGGGTCTTTTTGTCCATGAGCTCAATCTAGAGCATTCTAAATCTCTGACTCTGATGCCCGCGTATGTGACCTTCATTTCTTCATTTCTTCCGAGCACGCCTCAATCTGATAAGGATCAAACCCTTTGTAGAATTAACGTTTTGAAGCTTCGTCCGCACTGCGAACTCTGATTTGCTGGAGAATGTTCATCGTGTCATACTCGACCCATTCTTCAACGATCTTTCCAGCTTTGATTAGGGTGATGTCTATGTAGGGGATGGCAATTCGCTTTCCAATTGCAGGAATACCCTTATACTCGCCCGTGTGTGTGCAATGCATTGTTATGCGGCTTGCGACCTTGTCTCCTTCAGCGATCTGGTCTTCCACAATGGCTTGGATGCTGGAGAAAGCATGAAAAAACACGAGTTCATCGCGTTTCCTCTCGTAAGAGTTCATCGGTTCTCCGCCTCCTCCGGGGTGTAGAACGTAGTGAGGGTCTATGAATTCCATTACAGCATCTGTATCTCCAGTGCCGTAGGCTTCAAAATATCGGCGAGTCACTGCTTTGTTAAGTTCAGACAACATAGTGTGCGTAAGTTGCCATTCACTGGTATTTATTGATTTGGCGTCCGCTCTCATTACAATGGCGCGTATGTCTGTTCCTAAATTCGTTTGCAAAGTATTTTATGCTTCTGGCTTTGCTCCGTCGATGGATTGTGATCTGCCATGAGATGGGAGAGAGCATCGGTAGAAGGCGCGTCCCAACTCTCACACTAGAAAAACGGAATTTGGGAACACGCACGCGTGCTACTCACAACGTTGATGATGACTCGCACGACTGGAACTAGGGGACCTGATAGTTTTCTTTTCCATTCTGGTTTTGTCTGGGGATCGTTATGGTGAACTGTGCTCCTTTGCCAGGCTCGCCAGTCTCTTGTATGGTCCATCCGTAGACTTCCATCATCTTCTTTATCAGGTACAATCCAAGGCCAGTGCTGCCACCCGTACCGTATCCTTCTTGGAAGAGGTGAGGCTTGTTAGCAGCCGGTATGCCCACACCATCATCCTCGTAGATTAGTCTTAACGTGTCTTCCCCTGTCTTCTCATAGCGCACCGTTATCGCAGTGGTCTTCTGACCATACTTCAGTGAGTTGTGGATCAGGTTGTAGAACAGCTGACTAAGTAACGAATCAGCCAAAACGGTCAGGTCTTGACAATTGTTTGTGATTCTTATTCCTCTCATGTCTGAGAACTGGGAAACGGCTTCATCAAAGGCTTTTCTTGGTTCCATCGGACCGAGGTTCTCGATGCCCAGTCGTTCGTAGGCGGTTGCGAAGTCAAAGATCTTGGCTACTTGTTGGCACGCAGACTCAGCTTCGTCCAAGTATTTCAAGGCTTCAGGGCTACCCGACAGGTGCTTCTTCGCCAAGTACAGGTTTCCCTTGATTGCTGTGAGCTTGTTGCGAGCATCATGACGAGTCAAGCCACCGATCACGTGCAGTTTTTCATTGACCGTCTCCAGCATTTTTTCAGTGTTCTTCAAGTCAGAGATATCATGGTACGTCACAATGATCCCTGCGATTTTGCCCGAACTCTTTATCGGAGCGGCAGACGCGGCCACTGGAACTAAAGACCCGTCTTTCCTTCTTCTGATGGTATCTCGGTAAACGTATTCTTTCATGGCTTCCTTGTCCAGTGCATCTCCTTCTTTTGTTCTGCTTTCTGGAACCACAACATCGTTGATGCGTTTTCCTTTGATTTCTTCAAGGGAATACCCAAAGAGTTTTTCAAATCGGGGATTTATGTCCAAGACGCGACAATCTGGTCCGAGGTAGGCGGTCGCTTCAGGATTGTTTCTGAACAGGCCTGCGAATTTTTGCTGGCTCTCCAGAATCAGCTTCTCCGCCTTCTTGCGGTCGGTAATATCCACGATTATCGCTTGGAAACCAACGGTTTTCCCGTTGATTGCGAGTCTTGTAGGTTTTGACATGAGATGTAGAATGTGTCCGTCCTTGTGCAGCACCCTGAATTCAAAGCTGTACGGTTCTTTCCGCAGGAGAATAGCTCCGAGGAACAACCGTGTTATCTTTCCTCTATCCTTTGGGTGCAAGAAGTCTTTGAATGGGCGATGAAGCAGTTCTTCCGTTGAGTAGCCTAGCAATTCTGCCAAAGCTTTGTTCAAATAGGTGAAGCGTCCTTTCAAGTCGCTTGTGGCGATGGGCACACTCGTTTTTTCAACTAGACTACGGAATCTTTCTTCTGATTTGCTTATTGCCTCTTCGGCACGTTTGCGTTCGGTTACGTCTCTCAGAATCACTTGGACGCCGATGATGTTGCCATCCTTCACAATTGGGTTGGCCCTGTATTCTGCAGTTAGGTCTGCTTGCGGGGTCTTAATTCCTGTTTCGTTCTGGACAGATTTTCCCTGCGCTACTTGTGACAGATCGTTAATGATAGTTGGCCAGTAAGGCTTCAGAATGAACCTTGAAATGTTCTTACCAATGATTTCCTTCTTTTCGTAGCCGAACCTTAGGATGGCATTGTTAACGGATGTCACGTTTCCTTGCAGGTCAAGCGTGACTATTAGATCTGTGGCGTTTTCGAACAGCTCTCTGTATTTCTCTGCGCCTTTCAGAAGCTCTTCTTCTGCTTTCTTACGTTGAGTGATGTCTATGAAGGTTGCCTGCACCGCAGGTTGCCCGTTATATTGGATTCGATTTGAAGTTAAGGCAATCCAGAGGATAGTTCCATCTTTTCGGATCGCTCTGTACTCGTTGGTTGAGACAGATGGTTTTCCTTCGAATCGTTCTTTGAGTCGGGTAAAGAAGATGTCTCTGTCATCGGGGTGTATCAGGCATATGATTGAAATGGAAGCAAGCTCCTCCTGAGAATAGCCTGAAATTGCGACCATAGCAGGGTTGACAAAAACTAGTCGAGGAGGAACGCCTTGAGCTATCGCTATTCCTTGCAGAGACTGTTCCACAAGCGAGCGGTACTTGGCTTCTGACTGGGCAAGTGCCTCTTCGGTTTCCTTGCGTTCAGTGATGTCTTCAAGTTCTGCAACGAACATGCGAGGTTTGCCGTGTTGGTCGCGTATTGCGCTGACCTTGACTCTTCCAACTATCACGTTTCCGTCTTTTTTGATGTAGCGTTTCTCTTGAACGAAGAAGGATTTCCTGCCTGCGCCAAATTCCATCTTTGCAATGCTTTCTTTAATGTCTTCAGGATGGGTGATGTCCATGAACGTCAGCTTTCGGAGTTCTTCTGTGTACCCGAGTATTTTGCAGAACGTATCGTTTGCACTTACGAAGTGCTTGTCCGCATCTGACGTGGCTATCCCGATAGGTGCGTTAATGACTATTGCCCTAGACTGTTCCTCGCTTTCCGTCAGCGCCTTCTCCACACGTTTCCGTTCAGTGATGTCTCTCATTATTACTTGAAGCCCTACCACCTTGCCGTCTTTCATCAATGAGCCAGGGTGAACCTCCGCCCAACGACTTTCTCCGTCTCTCCGAACATAAGAGAATTCAATCGGCGAAACTGACTTTCTCTCCATCACTGAACGGAACAATTCCATAAACCTGGGAATGTCCTGCGGTCGAACAGACTCAATCTTCGTGAAATGCCTGCCAACAACTTTATCCGAGTCATAGCCTACTATCTTCAGAAAACTATCGTTGACGGATGTGATTGTGCCGTTCAAATCCACGGCTATGATCCCATCAGGAGCCAACTCAACCAAGCTTCTGTATTTTTGCTCAGATTCTCTGATTTTTTCCAGTGCAGTTTTTCTCTCCACCGCCTGTCGCACTGCATGAGCAAGCTCCTTGTAGACTGTTTCAGGATCCCCGCTTTTGTTGAGGTATTGATCAGCCCCTAGGTTCAGTGCTCTGATGGCAATCTCTTCCCTGCCTTTTCCAGTGAACATGATGAACGGAATCGTGTTTCCTTTCTCTCTCAGCTCCTTTAGAAATTCGAGACCATCTTTCTCGGGCATCTGATAGTCAGAAACGACGACGTCGTATCTTTCCGTCCTCAGCTTTGTCAGGGCCTCGTCAACGGATACAGCCGTGTCAACCTGGACGGGTGCTTCCATCTCCAGACACTGCTTAGTGACCTTGACAAAGCCAGAATCGTCATCAACGTGCAGAACTCGAATAGGCTCCTTTTCGTTCAATTCCACTAGTGCTTCTGCGATAGGCTCGGCAGTGGATTCAGTCATCTATCCATCTTCCATGCTATTAGATGCTTGAAACACAGAATATTGACAAGAAAGTCCAACCGTTGATATAGCAATTATGAAACTGCAATCAATACGCAAGATCGTTGCTACTGATCTTGACTCACGCTTGGTCTACAAAAAGCTTTCAAGAAGGCGACTTCCACGGGCTAACGTTTAGGCTAGAACCTTTTTCAGGCGTCGTCTGTTCTTATTCAGCTGGCTGAGCGCTACCATCTGTCTGAGCGTTGGTACTTGACGACTGGAGTGCTCTCTTTTTCGCGAGCGGCCTCTGTGGAGATGCGCAGGTACTCGTTGGTCTTCTCTTCTAGGAGTCTTCTTATTTTTTGCAGTAGTTCTGTTACCTCGAAGGGCTTCAGTACGTATCCGTCTGCTCTTTCGTTGACGGCTTTCATGGCGCTTTCAAGGCTGGGGTGTCCCGTGATGATTATCCTGATCATTTTCGGCTGTATTCTTTTCAGTTTGTTGAGAAGTTCGGTGCCTTTCATGTCTGGCAGTTCGATGTCGATGAGGGCGACGTCAAAAGAGGATTTCTCACAGGTCTTGACTGCCTGCTTGCCGTTTTCCACGGCTTCAACCAGGTATCCCTCGTCGCTGAGGACCGTTGAGAGCATGGTTCTCACTGCGACGTCATCGTCAACGATGAGGATGCTGGTTAACAGAGCCGTCACCGTGCCCTTTTTCGTCCGCTTCGCTGCAACCTTTCGAATTGTTCTTCAGGTGAGATATGTCATTTGTGAAGTTGAAATATGAACTAGCTTGCTGCATGCTGCAATTCATCGAAGCGTGGGTGTGCCAGAGATTCGCTCGCCCGTTGCCTAGCGCACGCTTGCTTCGGTCCTAGTCATGTTGATGTTGTCGTTGAAGAAGCAGACTGGGAGCGAGTCGTTCAGCTTCGTGTAGATGCTTGCGTGTTGCTTATACGTTTTGCATATACGTTTTGCATATACGTTTTGTTGATTTGGTCGTGTGTCGCTTTGAAGTTGTGTGTGCCGCTCCGGTTGTTCGGCTCAATCATTGTGACTGTCTGAGTTGGGGTAGCTGTGTTGTTTAACCGTGGAGAAAACGGCTTCAGTGGCGTTGTCTTCGAAGGAGTTTGATATCCACCAAGTGTTCTGTGGGAGGAACCGCGTGTTCCTGAAGGAGAGCTATGAGCAACCTCGTATCAAGTGTTCACTAGGCGAAGACTCATGGACCTTCGTTTGAAGCTCATGTTAGGCGGGGTTCTCGCACTTCTCCTCGGTTTGGCCTTTTCCATTCCGCTTCTGGTTTCAAACCTGAGGCCGGTGACGAGTATAGAATTGATTGTGGACGTCAAGTACGCATATTTCGGCGATCAGGTGTTCAGCCAGAATATTTCGGGTCTGTGGAGAAATGCCAGCAACCCTCAGGAGTACATGCGCCATCATATCACGTACCTCATCGTGCTCAACATCACGAACCGCTCTGACAAACTCGCGTACGTCGAAGAGCTCGAAGCGGCCGCGGGCCCGATGATTCGCGTCGAAAACGGCGGCCCTCAGATGCAAAACCCCGTGGTGTACGATGTTCGAACAGTCAAATGGTACCCCGGCTGGGACCAGTACTGGAGTCCTAACGAGTCTAGGCTGGTCGCTCTGACCGGAATGGTCGACGTTTTTGAAACGGTCTACCTGTCACTGACGAGTGGAACCATCTACGTGTACGGGCGCGTTGAAGCCCAGCCTAATGGAGAAGGAGCCTATTCCGTCGGATTAAGCGTCAAGCAGGTGCAGCTACAAGCGTATGGCAGAGAGTTCTTATACAATGCTCTAATATCTGGAAACCAGATGTTACAGATCGGCAACGGCTTCGACGTGTCCGTCCAGTCGAGGAGTTGACAGGCTGAACGCTGACGAAGAGCTTGAGGGCACCACCCTCAAGGTGTACGTCTACCTGATGGGAAAGGGGAAGCCTCAAGGCCCACGGGACGTTATGAGAGACTTGGGACTCAGCAGCCCCAGCGTGGCTTACAGGCACCTGCAGAAACTGGAGAATCTCGGGTTTATACAGAAAGACAGCTATGGGCAATACGCAGTCAAAGAAAAGGTCAGCATCAAGGGCCATCTCTGGGTCGGAAGAAACCTCGTCCCCAGGTTGATATTCTACTCCTTCTTCTTCCTGGGCATCTTGACCGCAGAAATCATCATAATAGCTGTACGGCTTTCAGCAGCCGAAACCCCAAGGTTCGACTTCGTATTCCTCACAGTCACAACAGCAGTGACCATGCTGATATTTCTCCTCGAAGGAATGAAACTGCTCCTGAAAGTCAAAAAAGAATGACAACTCTACTGCGCAAAAACCCCCCACTTTAACAGTCTAAGCACAAGCAGGCAGCACACCTGCTAGCGCAGTGGAAGGGCCAAGAATTCTAAGCCGTGAGCAACAGCTTAGGAAAAGAACAGAAAGGTTTCTGCAAAAGGCTGGCGTTTTTGTTGTAATCCGACAAGGTTGGAATTGGGCCTTGACAAGTTTTGCTTTTGACGTTTGGGGAGAGGTGGAGGCGATGGAGAACGAAAAAACACATTGGATGTAGCATATGCCTCATGCTCAATTTGTCGAAGTTGCGTTTTGCGCGCGTCTCTACGACAAGTGGGCAGGTAAGGGTTAGTCTTTGGGGCCTTTGAGCCAGCCCTTAATCCCTACTTCCTTTTTCTTTTCCTTTGGTTTGGTCTTTGCAGTTTTGGAATGAAGAGTGATTCCCCAGCAGCTGAAGGCATGAATGTAAGGCTCCTGGATAAGATGAGTGAATGACAGTTCGCCGTATGCCAAGAATCCTATTACCTGTGTTGATGAAAGCCCTTCTTTCAATATCTCAGCCTCAGTTCCCGACCTGCATCCAGCCATCAGCTCAACCATTCTTCTGTTAATGCAGGAAACGAGGATGGTGGCATCGTTTCTGCTGAAGCCTTGGTCTTCTCTCAGCATATCGTACACGCGGCGAGCACCTTTCTGCACCTTCTCACAATCGCCTATGACAAAGTAGCCAGGCATCTCAGGCGTGTAGCTTCGGATTGGAAACATGAGTTCAATATCTTCTCCTACCATTCGCATGCCGGCAACACAAGCATAGTTGTCAAAAGGGAAGGCAAAGGCGTATCTGGCCACAACAGGATTGAATATCAGTAACCTTTTCTGTGCTTGAGAGAGTCGTATTGCTTCCTGAATTGTTTCCTTATCGACTGTTGGAAGGCTTTTTTCTTTGGATAGTTGAACTTCGTTTTCATAGATCACTTTGGCACACTTAGTGAGGGGATCTTCGTTGCCGATGCGTTTGACGTACTTGAAGCGAGGTTCCTTCTCGCTGTTGAAATGAAATGTGTGTTGTCTTCCAATTCTCGTTATGGCGTTCACATCTAGGCCGAAAGAGGTTTCACACAGGTTGGGAATCAAGGCACAAACGGCTTCTCCATTAAGGACTTTCAACTGTGAATGCTCTTTCAGCCTCCCATAGAACTGATGACAAAGCTTGGCAGTCAGTCCATCACCGCTGCTTCCGCCTATCACGTTCATTATCCTTGCCTCCCGAGTGCTGCCCATGAAATTGGCGATTCCCTCCGCCAAGAAATGTTCGTAACCTGGAGTGTCAACCTTCGACCCTTGAGTCAGCACAAGCAGAGTCTTTCCCATGTGAAGATGCTCTTTGCTAGCGGTCTGCTGAGTGAAGTCGACCCATGCGTCACGCGTCATTTCCCTCCCCTGCTCCCCTGCTTCCTGTGGCGTTCGAAGACCCCAAGTTCGTCCCACGCCTATCGGAAGGTCCGTGGCCAGAGCTAAGAGAGACAAACCGTTGTAGCCTATTCCCGAAATCTCCTTCAGTTCAAGGTCCTCATTTTCTAATTCTCCACCAGTCGTGTGACCGATGAATCTGAGCTGGTCTGCAGCGTGTTTCTTGAATCTGTCTCCTATTGCTCTAAGAATTGATTCACGTATCAGGGCGTCCTTCTCTGCAGGTTCCCCTCTGTAACTCAGGTACAAGATCAACAGTTTCACATCTTCGAGACTGCAGTCGCTTTTCAGAAGGTCTGTTTCAAGCTTGTCAAGACCCGTTCCGATTAGTTTCTGGGCTTCTTCTGGACCGTTTCTTTTTCTCAGCTCCAACTCTCTTTGTGGGTCAGTCTCCAGCTCGTTCAATGTGTGTGCATGAGCGGCGAAACCCGCGAAAAAATGATCATCCATACGACATCCAACCCAGTATTGAGCTTGATCAAGTTAGCAGGCCTTAAAAAGCTAACTAGGCGTGGTCTACGGCCTTTGCAGTCATAGTATTCCTGCCTTGACCCAGAGCAGTTTCTGTCGATAATGGCAGAACTAGTCTTGCAGAGTTTTGACGTTAAGCATGGGAATTCAATTATGCAGAAGTCTCAATATGCGCTAAAGCGCACGCCTATCGACGCTTTTTAAGTGACTTTTTTTCCATGTCCAATTCGAGGAAGACTTCCCCCATTGTCCATTTGCCCATGAATTGCTTAAAACCGTGTCTTTCATAGAGTCGTCGTGCGTCAGGACTAGCTGTAGATGTCTCGATTCCGACTGCTCCCTTCCTTACAGCATCGTCTATTGCTCTGTCAAGAAGGAGAGAGCCGATTCTCTGGTTACGGAATTCTGGAGCGACATAGAAGCACGTGATGAAAGCGTTCAAACCACCATCAACTACGTCTTCATGCATTACGTAGTGAACAAAACCTATGACCGTGCCTTTTCGGTCAGCCACAAGTAGTTCCTTGTTTTCCATAGCCCGCTTGATTGACAATTCTCTAGGGACTTTCCAATCTAGCCATTCCGTTAATGTCTTGCTGATGGTCGAGATGTCCTTCTTGGTCGCTTGACGGATTCTGATTGTCTTTCGCAAGCTGCATTGTAACCTCCCTCAAAGACCATTCTACGCTATCTTGCCACAAATAGGTTTTCTTCCGCAGACGAACGCGTAAGGGAGCAAAGTCTTGTTGTTGGTTGGTTTGGGGTAAAGTTTCATCCCAAAACCCAAAACTGGAAAATGCGTTGTAGTGCAATATGTTTTAATGGATTTGGCTGGTGCATGTGGTTCTCCAACAGATTTATCTATCAGTAAAACTATTCGAGATCTATAGCGTTTTTTTGACGGCAACGTTTTTGTAACAAACTGTAACTTGAAGCTGCTTATGGCAATGCTGGAAAGTCCATGAAATGTAACAAGTGGAACCACCATCGTCTACGTTACTAGTTCTTGTGGTTCTTGGTGACTTTAGACAGCAGAAAATAGCCCGGAAGAACCGCAAACCCGAAGGCTCCCCATATGCCCCATACCACGTTTTTGTTGACCAACATTCCGTAAATGCTAAAGACTGTGATTGAAGCCGTTGAACCTCCTATTCCTGAGAACAGTCCCATCACGGCAATGTATCTTCCCCGCATGTCTCCTGGTGCAAGATTAGCGGCAAAAGCCGAAGCCGCTGGGTAGAAGATTATTTCCCCCAGCGTCAGAACGGCAATGGCTGCCAGGAATTCGATGAAGTTCGAGGCAACCATGAAACAGGTGAATCCGGCGGCAAAGAATGTCTGAGCGATAATGAAGGCTTTTGCGGGACCTATTCGCACTGTGCCCAGCCTGATGGGGATTTGGAGCGTTACAACCATGGCGCCAGCTATCGCGGAGAGAGTGCCAAAGACGTACGGTTCGAAGCCGAGGTGTTCGGTGTAGACGGAGAGCAGGCTGTAGAACTGCACGTAGAGGAAGTTCGTCAAGGACATCATGAGGCAGAAGAGCATGAAGACCTTGTCTCGGAACACTGAAGCAACATCATATGATGGCGCATTGCGGCCCTGTTCAGGCTTTGATTCTCTGATCAGCAAGCTGACGCCAGCTGCCGCTGCACCCACAAGAACAGCGCAGTAGAAGTAGAGCACAGAGAATCCGCTTGTGCTTGCGATCAAGCCTCCGATGGGCAATCCGACCATGAAGCCGACGTTGCCGATCATGTAGTCAAGACCGTAAGCGTGCTCTCTTTTCTCCGGCTCAACCAGGTCTGCGATCATCGCGCTGTGAGCGGGTTGGTAAAGCGCCATCACGATCGACAGAGCTGTGAAAAGTAACAGGAACTCTGCATAAGCGCGAGCGTACGCGAAGCCAACGGTCAGCGCAACCTGTGGAACCAGTGAGAACAGCATTATTCTTTTTCGCCCAAACCTGTCACACAGGTGCCCTGCCGCTGGAAGAGCGAAAATGCTTGTGAGTCCGCCTATCGTCAGCATCAGGCCGACAAGCGAAGGGTCAAATGCTAATCCGCCGCTCTGAGTTTTCCCAGCCAAGAACATGGCAAGATAAGAAAAGGAAATGTTCCTTCCAAGCGAGAAGAGGAAGCCCAGAAAAACCAAGATGTAAACCTGAGAGGACAAACCAGAGAGGCCTGCCTTCGAAAAAAGACGTGAAAACCTTTGAAGCCTTCGTCCATGGCGGATGCGGCCCCTCGACTCATCTTTTCCCAAGCTTACGCACCGTACAAGGTTGAACAAGGTTCCTCATAAGATATTCACCGTTTTGCATGGAAAAACAGCCCTCTGATGCCGGTTAACGAATTGCCTAACGACGTAGGCTGGAAAAGTGGAGAAGCACAAAGAATGGTTAACTCAAATATGAGCAAATGTGAGCAACTAACACGTGCTTTTTCTGAAATATGTGATTTGCATTCTGATCATCTCAGTGCAGATCTTCCATTGGCCTTTTCGAAGTTTTTGTTCACGATGTGGTAGACTGCCCATCCTCCTAGAAGGCCGGCTGGGTCTTTGAGCGATTTGAAGATCTGTTTCAGTTGTTTCTGAGAAGTCTTTGTTTCACTGGGCTCGTACAGCATGTTCCGTCACTTTTTCAAGAAGTTTTTCTGCGGCTTCCGTGCATACGCCGCCTTCTTCGAACAGGTCAACGATTAGCTGTGGCACAGACACAATTTCCAAGTCTTGCCGCTTGAACGAGTTATAGAAAACGTGAGAATCGGTTGTGAGCAGTCTCATGTTGCCTTTTCCAACGAGGCCTTCAATAATTGTTATGTCGTGCCATTTTTGTTTGTCTTCGGTCTTGACATAGAAGTCGGTTCGCGAAGGGAATAGGTAGTGCTGAACCAGGTTCTCTGCTTGGTATGTTGTAAGTGCATATGGTAGTTGGGCTTTTTTGATTAGGCTGATTGGGTCTTTGCACATGTACTCCTGCTTTTGAGGTTTGGCTTTGACACTGAGCCAGTACTTCACAAGACCAGAATAGTCTGTGACTTCCGTGTCTTTCACGAATTTTGACTCTTCTAGCTTGCCTAGGAACTCATGAAGCCAAGGAAATGAGCACTCTGCTTTTTTGGCCAGTCTATACTTTGTGAGTGTACCTTCTGGCTCGTTGAGGAGCACACGTATCACACGTTCTCGAATTACGCCTCTGGTTTTCACGTCTACACCCGCAGTATATCGGTAACTCTTTGCATTTAAATAGGTTACCGATATATCGGTAACTCGCCACTCATAAATACATTACCGATACATCCGCGCGAAACAATCTGAGGACAGGTCTTGCTGCAATGTTTTTATGAAAATGTTGCCTATTAAATACAGGTAGGGGCTTTTGATTTGACAGAAGATAAAAGCAGAGCGAACGAAATAGTCGAGTTTTTGAAGGGAACTTGGGTGACGAGAGACGTTACTGTCACCCCTAACCATGAGGTTAAAGTGGAAGAATACAGGGAGATAATGAAGATCAAGGACTCTGAAACACTCAGTATCACGGCTCTGGGAGTTGACAAGGGGCAAGATGTTACAAGGGACATGGTCATAAGACTAGTGGGCAACAAGGTGGTCTTGTCCCAGAGGGATTTTTCTGCCGAAGGCGTGAAGAAAGGAAATTTCGTTTCAGTCAGAGGAACCCATGACGATCTTGTGTACGACTTTCGATTATACCTCTTAGATGGCAAATACGTTTTTCAGAAAGACATCTGGAGAGAAGGCAAAATAGTGGAAGTCCAGATGTCCATTCTTCTGCGAAGAAGCAAGTAACAGACCGTAGAAAAACACGATACTCAAAACACTGCAGAGTGGGCCAGTAGGTGGGAAAGTCTGGCTTGTTGGTTGAAACGCTGCTAGAGTGAGCGACATCTCCCGAAATTCCCGCCAAATAGCGGGTTTTTGAAACATCACTGATATACCGAATGAATGAAATTAATCATGTGATTAGTCAAGAACCTTGATTTGGTTTTTCTTCCTTAGGTTTTCTTGACTCTTTAGGTTTAGGGAAACCCTTACGAAGGTTTTCTAGTTCTTTTGGCATCCACTTATGCCGAGTCCAAGAATAAGCAACACAAAGAAATGCCAATATAATCAATAGAAAAACTTCCATCAAGTGCCAGTTCCACTCAAGATAAGATTCTGCTTCAAGCGGTTTTTGTTAGTATTTTTGGTTCTTTCCATTCTTCTCTGAGGATGCTGAAGATGAACATGTCTGTCTTTTCTCCTCTGATTAGAGCGAGTTTTCTCAAAGTGCCTTCTCTTTTAAACCCAACTTTTTCTAGAACCTTCTGAGAAGCTACATTTTTGGTGTGAGTAGTTGCTTGTATTCGAGCAATGTCCTTCGAAAGAAACAGATAATCTACCATTAACTGCGTAGCTTCGGTGCAGTAGCCCTTCCCTCTCTCACTTGGAACAAGACCATATCCTATTTCCTGCATTTTCGCATAGGGTGCAAGCATGTTAAAATGCCAAATGTGACCAATTTTGCTTCCGTCTTTCTTCTCGATGATAAAAACCTTCGTTTCGAAAAGGGTACTCTCGCCTGACTTCTCAATCTCAGCCCTAGACATCTGCAACGGCCTAAGATATTCACCGCCGAATTCAATGTTGTTACACCATTCTGTAATTAGTGGTAAGTCCTCTTTCTCCATTACCCTCAGATTTACATTCTTACCTTCAAGCAATCCGAACACCAATCCAAATAGTCAAGTCGGTTCAGCATTAACTTTTCCGCAACATCATTAGGTTTGTTTATCTGGTTCTACCCTAACGCTGAGAGGTCCAATCCCAGCAAGGGATGGCAAGATGTGTGATAATAATTGCTCTGCACTAAGTAGCCGAACTTTACTGTTTGGATTGGTTTGTGTCCAACCATTTTTCTCTTTATGGTATCTTTGTATATAGCCATGTTTAGTTGTGATGTAGATTGTGCACTCATTATTCTTCAACTGAATTCACCAATCCACACGGTATCCTTCGGTTCTGCTATAACTTTTCCGCAAAACCAAAACTGGCTTAGAAAAAATATGTCGAAAGCGTAGAACGGAAAAAAGCTAAACTCCAAGGGTCAAACTGGCTTGAAAAGAGTGGTAGAGGAATGTTGCAGCAGAAAATGCGCTTTTGTTAACTCTTCGGGACTTGAATGATGGAAGATTTTCCTGAATTATTAGCACAATTCAAAATGGAAGAATAAAGACTTCTGTGAAAAATGGGAAGGTTGTTGTTTCTTAGAGTTATGTCAGTCTACAGGACCACGAGTAATCTTTGTGGGTTCAGGTAGTATGTCGAATACTTTTACTTCGATATCACTCACGGCTGGATTGTTCTTTGTCGCTGCAATGATTTCTCCTTTCAGGTACGCCTCTACTGAGGCATCGTCTTTAAACAGGTAGATTCCACCTGCTGATTTTTCAGCCTCATTCATAAGCCAGACCTTCCATAGAAGCCCCTTGACGTTTGCGATGGGTTGGGCACCTTGTAGAAAGACTTGCTCAACCTGTGGTCTTGTCGCCTTGAACTTAAAATCTATCTGCAGAATCTTCTTCATTTCTCTTTACCCTTCAATCTGTTGTTTAATGGAAAGTTGTATTTAGCTTTTCCCAATACCCCTAAGAGTTAACAGAACCGAAAATGCAAAGGCTTAAATTGACTGATTTTTATTTTCAAATCGAAATGGATTCTTCAAAGTTAATGTTGACTGCTTTGAGGTTCGATGAAAGAATTAACCAGCGAGACTTAGAAGGCTTAGCTGAATTAATGACCGATGACCACACCCTCATAGTCATAGCAAACAACAAAGGAGAGACGACTAAAGGCAAAAACGTTGTGAAAGAGGGTTGGAGAGAGTTCTTCAAGAAATACCCGGATTACAGAAACATATTCACCTCTGTAACAATTCAAGGCAATGTTGTCGTTATGGTTGGCTACTCCACGTGCTCTTTCAAACCTCTCGATGGTCCAAACATGTGGACAGCAAAAATACGCGGTGCCCGCATCTCCGAATGGAGAGTATGCTGGCTAGACGAAAGGTAGAAACAAGCCTCCATCCAACGCGCACACTCTTGCGAAGGCAAGATTCAGAACGGAAATCACTCATCACAGGACCGACTCCTCCCGAAACAGCGAGTAACTCTCGCTTTTTTGACCGTGCGAGTAGTTACATGACAGAAGGCGAAATTTAACCAATAAGTTAAACGGATTCGCCACACGTGCGCTGGGTTACATTTAAAACCTCTTAGGTTGAACACATTGTACGAGGTATTAGCGTGAGTGGAATTAGTCCATTCAAGAAATACACTGCTGAACTCGTCGGGACAATGGTGCTGGTGTTGATGGGCTGCGGAAGCGCCGTGATTGCAGGCAAAAACTTTTCGAGCTTAGGCGGTAACGGCACTGTAGGCATTGCTTTAGCTTTTGGTTTAGCTGTGCTCGTGATGGTTTACGCGATTGGAGGCATCTCTGGCTGCCACATAAACCCCGCTATTTCAATCTCCATGTTGGCTGCTGGTAAATTAAGCGTCAAAGATACTGTAGGATACGTAGTTTTCCAGTGCATAGGCGCCGTAATTGGTGCAGGGCTACTTTACTGGATCGCTATCGGTAACCCCGCTTACAGCTTAGCGAGTAATGGTCTGGGACAAAACGGGTATGGTGTAGCTTCTCCAGCTGGTTACTCCATGACTGCCGCGTTCATTGCTGAAGTCGTGTTAACATTCATATTCCTTCTTGTCGTTTTCGGCGCAACAAGCCAGAACGCGCCGAAAGGATTTGCTGGAATAGCCATCGGGTTAAGCCTAACGCTTATTCACCTTGTGGGAATACCCATAACTGGCACATCGGTTAACCCTGCTAGAAGCTTAGGTCCCGCAGTCATCGTCGGCGGCACGGCACTTAGCCAGCTTTGGTTGTTCTGGGTAGCTCCCATAATCGGTGGACTCTTGGCAGCAGCAGTATGGAAAATCCTAAAGTAACAAAATAGGCGCGCGCTAACCGTAGAAAAAACCGCTAAAAGCTCGCTATTTCTCCCGCATCTTCCCCGATTTGTTTTTGAGAATCGGGGTCTTGGTAGGGGTACCCTTACTATGTAGACCTAGGTCTACTGAACGCTATCATTCGTTGAAAGGTTCTCTAAGAATGCCATAGGCTAGTATCGGGTCTGCAATGCGATATTTGCTGTCGGCCTTTTCAATGAGACTGGCCTTGATTAACCTGCTAAGGCTCACCGAAGCAAACGCAAATAGTTTTGTTTTCAAACTGCATCCGTCGTAGCCACGGACTTTTCGTCTTTTATGGCTTGTGAAAGAACAAGTCAATGCGAGCGTTACCAAAAAGCTGATATGACCTTTAGAAATATAACAACAAGAGGATTGCAGGCAGGTAGTCCTGGAGTCGCTCATGTCTTTGCCTTCATACCTTGAGGTTCCTGTGGTTTATCAAGAGGATGACTTCTCATGTGTTCCTGCTTGCATCAAAATGGTGCTAGAGTTCGTTCGTACTCAAAATCCAGGTGCCTATGTTCCTAATGTTGAGACCCGAGAAATCGGGGAGACGATAGGCACCGATGAACTCGGAACATCCTTGGATGATGTGAAGAAAATCAATGACAAGCTTCTGAAAACAGTTCCGTCTGTCGAATTCGTGACAGAAATGAACTGCAGTTTCTTTGAGATTGAGAAAGAAATACTGCAGGGTAAGCCTGTAATTGCGTGGATCAAAATTCCATACTCGCATTCAGTCGTGGTAACAGGGTTAGATACGACTTTGTTGATTGTTTACTACAATGATCCGCAAAGGGGGAAAAGGCAGATGGAGATGGGAAAATTCATATCTTGCTGGGGAGAGGTAGACAATACGTTGATAAAAGTTAAAGTAGGCGAAAAGCTACAAAGAATCATGCCGGAATACGTTCCGAAGACCGAGCAAAGGGATGGGGAGAGATGAGCGTTCTGCAGCAAGTTGCCAAGAAATCCAGAGAATATGTTCTGAGTCACTATGGCAACCTTCTCTCCATAGATGAACCTGTCTTTAGTGAAAGGGAAAGACTCTGGAAAGTCAAGTTGAAGACAGATTACCCGAGATTGATCAAGAATGACAATCCAGAAGAACGGTTTGTTCGCACGCTTCTCATCAAAGACATAGGAACTGTATGTGTCAACGAAGAAATGGCAATAGTCAAAGACTGCTCCACTTCAAGAAGCCAGTGTGTGGGCACTCTTAGAACACGTTTGAGAACATGGGAAGAGCGAGCCGAGAGTATCATAGTCAAGACTTCGGCGTTCCAACTTGCAGGCACCGGCATGGCCCAAGTCTTTCTAAACCCTATCAGGACTATCTTGTCGAATTTCCTTGAAGAGGAGACGACTGTAATTTCGTTTGAAGAACTGGAAGCGCTAAGGGAAAATTATCTCAAATGGGTCCGTTTGCTGGAGGATCTGCAGCTGCTACGAAAAGAGCAGGAAGGATACACGTACGGCAACATTTTCACCGAAATGAGGAGGAAAGCGAAGGATGATTCAGAGTTCCTCACTCAGGTTCTGGCATACGTCGTGAAGGAGCGCTACCCAATGCTCAAAGAAGTATTCCATCTCAGGCAATTTGAGACCCTTGTACATCTGGACAGTTGCTATTACATGCCCGCGTTAGAAGCTGAGAAGATTCTCTTGTTAAGAGCCGAATCACTGTTTAACCGCTACATTGCTCAGTACCGAGCGCGGTCAAAACTTGAACTGCGAGCTGGCCTGCTTGAACTGTGCAACTCAGATGCTTTGAAAAAGAAGAATGAATACTATTTTGGAAATGAACGTCTCTTCCAAGAAATGCTCGAAACGTCGAAGGAATTCTTCGACCTTTCTTCACCTAAGATTTGAGCGTGCGCCGGTGTTAGCTAGCATCCGGATCGTTGATTAATCAATGATTTGAAGAAAAGCCGCATATGCGGACTGATGAATGATGTGCCCAGAAAGCGAGAGCTATTCACATCATCTCAGTTAGTGATCTTGTTCAAACATGCCACAGTGTTGCCGCTGTGGCCGCTGTGGCTGGGACAAACAGAGAGATGAGTATGACCCTTACTAGCCAGACAGCAACGATGTAACCGCCAATCGTCTAGTGTATTTTTCATAGTATGACATGAAAGTGTTGTAGAAAGTAAAATTCCGTTCGCATTGGAGAAAAAGTGTGGGGAATTCTGTTCTGCTGTACACTATTTTCTTCTCAGTTCATAGTAGTCTATGAAAAGCAGTATGCCCTGTATTATGAAGTACAATCCGACGATCCACTGAAGCAAGTCGTGAAATGCTATGACTAGCAGACCGAATATTATGGCAATTGCAGCCAGCACTGGCTTGGACATTGTGAGACCGATCTTCTTTAGTCCTTTATCAACTTCTTTAGTCATAGGTTGACCCTGAACGTCTTATGTCTTCACGTTTATTATTTATAATTAACTCCTTCGTCACGGTGCTGAGTGAGATGAAACCCTTCATGAAGCGTGCATTGTTGAAATACTCTTTTAATGAGTTGAAAGCATACGTATATCGTTGTGTGATAAGCACATGTCTGCAGATGTTTCGAAGAGAGTAGCAGAGTTTCTAGATTTGGAAATTGAGGAAAGTGACTTGGGTCAGCCGTATTTCGGCAATCCAGACTATGAAACGTTGCCGTTTCCCACTGCCAATTTTGTTCCAATTCAAGATATGGAACCGAGCATACGCACGGCTTTCGTGGATGGTGGAAACCATGAAATGATTGGTGCGCCGAACTTTTCAGTTCAGATGAACAGGGTTTACTTCAACATTTTCAAAGGTCGAGAAAGAATTCTTCCTAAGTCTTTGCCCAGAAAGGTGGAGTTTTACTCTGCAACGACGGCGAATTACAGAGATGATGGAATTTATTATGATACTTCGGTTTTTCCTCTGAAGCCTGAGTTCGAGGGCTTCGTCCCTGATCAGTTCCTATCGTTTAGTTCGCTTGACAGAACGGTTACAATTGGAAGTCAGAGGGCAGACATTCAGCATGTTGCTTCTGTCGCGAGGAGGTTTGCTGAGTGGGAGTTTGCTAAGCATGTTATTGAAAAGGAGCTTGAGAGGGGAGATATGATTGTTCATGATGGCAGTTTGCAGACGAGTCTTACTAATGAGTACAAGTACCTGGCGCGAGCGGTTGAGGCAACGGTGAACAAAGGGGTCGTTTTTGCTGGGATTTCGAAGACGAGTACTCTGTTCACGACCACTGGTCTTTCCTTGTTGGGTGCTGTGCAGAAGTTGGCTGAGGATTATGCGGTGAAGGGTCCTTGGTGTCTTCATATAGCTAAGGTTGCTAACGTGTTGCATAATGCCTTCATTTACGTGGTCAAGCTGCATGAGAGTGCAAGGTATGTTTTCAGGTATGAGATTTATGGTGAGCAGGCAAGGAGAATGAGTGAAGAAGACTTTTGCAGGGTCACTTCCGCCGTGGCGAGCAATTCGAAAGACATAAGCTTCCCTGGGTATCCTTATGGCCTAATAGATGCTGACAATTTTGCAAGAGTGAGCGTTGATGAGATAGATGCGTATAGAGTGCCGCTTATGTCCGAAATATCGAAACATGGTAAGTGGAAGAAGATGTCGAGGCATATTTGCTCCGGTGACGCTCACGGCGTGTTAGGCTTGTTGAAGGGTTGATCGGGATATGACGTTGGAAGTTTCAGGTCAGATAATTGCGGGAAAAACCGGGCAGATTCTGGCAAGAGAAAAGGCTGGTGGAGAAATAGAGATAGGAGATTTGCTTGTAGCTGAAGAAGATGGAGGATACGTGATTCTCCAGGCCTACGAGCTTGTTTATGGGAGCCAAGTGCCGCAACTAGTGAGGGAGCTTCTGGCGGGCATGAAGCTTGAGGGCATGGGCGTTGACTTGGATTTTCTTGAGCCACAGTTACGGAACTATGTTATAGCACAGATCAAGGCACTCTTACGGGTCGGCAAGAACAATGAATTGAAGATACCCAAGACCCTTCCCAAGTTCTTTTCCACAATCAGACACGTTGCCGAGAAAGATCTTGGTTTTCTCACCAAGCCAGAGAGCCCCGTGTATCTTGGAAAAGTCAGAAGTGGGTCGAAGATACTGGATGTGGACGTCTATGTTAATGGAAAGGACATGCTCACGCATCACGTGTTGATTCCGGCTACCACTGGAAGGGGAAAGAGCAACCTTGTCAAGGTCATGTTGTGGAGCGTTCTGGCCCAGGACTGTCTTGGCATACTGGTTCTGGACCCGCATGATGAATATTACGGCAGGCATGGGAAGGGGCTGAAAGATAATTCCATGGCGAAGCAGAACTTGCTGTACTATTCCACGAACCCTGTTGCGGGAACAAATACTCTTGTCATTAATCTGAGGTCGATTTTGCCTTCGCATTTCCAAGGAATTGTAGAGTTCACGGATGCTCAGCATGATGCCATATCTTTGTACTATCACCGGTTCAGGGACCAGTGGATAGAGAACATCGTGCGGGGAACCGACATCGGTGATGCTGTTGCCCCTAGAACGCTTGAGGTGTTGAAGAGGAAGTTCGACAACGTGCTAGGCGTGTACATAGATGACAGCGGCGATTTTCAGTGCAGAAGCGGCGTCTTCAGCGACACGGCGGGTTTAGCCACTACCAGGGAAATTTCGAAGGCTCTTGAAGATGGGAAAAAGGTTATTATCGACACGTCAAAACTGCTCGACGAAGCCGAACTGCTCATAGGAAGCATCGTCTCAAGCGGAATCTTTTACAAGTATCAGAGGTACAAGTCTGAGGGCACGCTGGAACAAAAGCCCGTGGTAAGCGTCGTGATTGAGGAAGCGCCCAGAGTTCTAGGCGCAGACGTGCTTGCTACGCGTGGAGACAACATTTACAGCACGATTGCAAGAGAAGGCAGAAAATTCCAAGTAGGCTTAATCGCCATAACTCAGCTGGCCAGCTTGATTCCGGGAACGATACTTGCAAACATGAACACCAAGATAATCCTTGGAAACGAACTGGCAGCCGAGAGGCAGGCTGTGATGAACAGCGCCGCACAGGACCTGTCATCGGACGATAGAACCATCGCAAGCTTGGACAAGGGAGAAGCCATCGTGAGCAGCAACTTCACACGATTCGCCGTGCCCATCCAGATACCTCTGTTCGAAGATTATGTTGAAGACAAGTCGCAGGTGAAGCGGAAAGAGAAAACGGTTTTTGTGGGGTAATGCCATGTTCAAATTTGCTCATCTGGCAGACATTCACATAGGGGCAAACAGAGACCCAGTTCTGGAAAAACTGGAACTAGCCGCGTTCAGCAAAGCCATGGAAACCTGCGTGCAGGAGAAGGTTGACTTTGTTCTGATAGCCGGAGACCTGTTTCACGCCAACCTTCCGGACATGCACGTTGCCAATGAAGCCGTTAAGAAGATGAAGGAGGTCAAGGATGCAGGCATTCCTATCTACGTCATCTATGGAAGCCACGACTACAGCCCGAATGCCACGTCGATAATCGATATTCTTGACAGCACAGGCCTCATCAAGAAGGTGGTGAAAGGAGAAGTCGTAGACGGCAAGCTCAGGCTGGAAGTGTTCACAGACCCGAAGACGAAGGCAAAGCTCGTCGGCATATCGGGCAGAAAAGCAGGGCTGGAAAAGAACTATTTTGAAATCCTCGACCGAGAACACTTAGAAGAGGAGCAGGGCTTCAAGATATTCGCTTTCCACAGCGCAATCTCAGAGCTGAAGCCAGAGCTCTTGGCGCAGATGGAGTCTGTTCCGGTGTCTCTGCTCCCGAAAGGCTTTAACTATTACGCAAGCGGCCACGTACACCGGAGGACAGAATCAGGGTTTCCAGGGTACGAAAGAGTGGTTTTCCCAGGGACGCTTTTCGCAGGGTATCCGAGAGACTTGGAGGACACTGCCAAAGGCGAGGAGAGAGGCTTCTACATAGTGTACTTTGATGACATAGTGCAAGACGTGAAGTTCATCGAAATATCCGTATGCGGTTTCGAATACTTCGAGTACGACGTGACTGATAAGAACTCGGTGCAAGCCAGGAAAGCCCTGCTTGACAAGCTAGGCAAGATTGAAGTTCAAGACAAGATTGCCGTTGTCAAGATAAAGGGAACACTCTCCGGAGGCAAGACTTCAGAGGTCAGCTCAAGCGAGATCAGAGACCTGCTGAAAGACAACGGTGCGTTAGACGTGATCGTGAATCGCTATGGGCTCTCATCCAAGGATTATACGCCGGTCGCGGTTATGGACGAAGACGTCCCTGCCGTCGAGAGTAGACTTCTCAGGGAGAACATAGGGGCCGTCAAAGTTTCTGTGGAGGAGCTCAAAGCCGACAAAGGCGCCAAACTCGCGGAGGACTTGCTGAAGATCTTGAGGCAGGAGCAGAGGGTTAACGAGACAAAGAAGGACTATGAGGAACGCGTCCAGAAGCACGCGTGGGCTTCACTGGGCCTAGGAGATGAACGTTAGTGATACTCAAATCGCTCAGGCTTGAAAACATCAGAAGCTACAACGAGCAGGCAATCACTTTTCCCATGGGCACGACATTGTTTGAGGGCGATATAGGTTCGGGAAAGTCAACCATCCTGATGGCAATAGAATTCGCGCTGTTCGGATTAGGCTCACAGAAGGGCGGAGCCCTGCTTAAGGCCGGCGCAAAAAAAGGTCTAGTAACACTGTGCTTCGAAGTGGACGGGAAAGAGTATGAAGCCTGCCGCAGCCTGGAGAGAAAAGCCAAGAGTATCCAGCAATCCGATTGCGCCCTCAAAACCGAGGGCACGGTTCTGCAGTTATCAGCTTCCGAAATGAAACAAAGGATTCTTGACATACTCGCCTTCAACGAACCGGCAGACCCCAAGGCGCAGAGCGTCATCTTCAGGTACGCGATTTTCACGCCGCAGGAAGAGATGAAAGCAATCATCTGGATGAGGGCAGACTCTAGGCTGCAGACTCTTCGGAAAGCGTTCAGAATCGAGGATTACCGAATCGCACAGGACAACTCGAAAACTCTGGCGAATTCGATTAACCAAAAGTCGATCAAGCTAGCGTCACACGCTTCCGACCTCGAGAGCCGCAGAGAAAAATGCAGGACAAAAAAGGGCGAAATCGCAAAGTGCGAGGAAGAACTGACAAGCCTAGGCAGGAACAGGGCGGATCTTGATGGAAAAGTGACCACGCTGCGAGAGAAGGTCAATGCACTACGGAAAAACACGGAGCAGCTCGTAAAAGCTGCAGGTGAAGTTCCCCTCCTAGAAGCGGATATCAAAGACAAGAATAGTGAAGTTGTTAACCTCGAAAATGAGGTTGAAGAGCTTGCGGCGGAAACAGGAAAACCGCATCCCGAGATGGAAAGACTGAGCAAGATGCAGGAGCCTACGCCGAAGACTGAGGACCAGCTAAAAGAAGAATTGAGGACAGCGAGGGAAAAAGAGCGAGAGATGAGGTCGGCGCAGGATGTCATAGGTGCAAAGATAAGTGATTATGAGTCTGTTGAAAGAAACAAGGTCTGCCCAACATGCGACAGACCAGCGGACCCAGAGGAGTTTGAAGAGAAGATCAGGCTCAAAAAAGAAGAGAAAAGTAGCGCGTCAGAAGAAGTCGTCGCCTGTGAAAGAAGAATCGAAGATATAGGACTCCTGCAAGAATCGCTCAGAGAATACAAGAAAGCCCAAGATAGACTGCAGACCTTGGCCGAACGCGTCAAGAAGAACCAGGAGAGGATAGAAAAGGCCCGTGAAAAAGCTCAGAAGCTGAGAGAACAGGTTACGCATGCAAGAGACAGGCTTGAGAAGGCTATGCAACACGTTGAGGAGTTTAACAGGATCTCGACTGAGATTGAAGGATTATCCAAGGAACTGAAAGAAGATGAGCGGCAGCTCACCAAGGTCGAAAAGGACATCTCTGGAAGCCAGAGGACCCGTGAAATGCTCACAAGAGAAGTTGACGAGCTGGAAGTGGAGATCCAGGCTAAGGAGAAGGGGAGAAAAGCCGGGGAGAGACTGAAGGAATATCAGATGTGGCTTGAGGAGTTTTTCGTGCCCACTTTGCAGTCGATCGAAACTCACGTGATGATGAACATAAACCAGGAGTTTAATCAGCACTTTCAGAAATGGTGGACGATGCTCGTCGACGACCCTGGCAAAGAAAGCCGCATTGACGAGGATTTCACGCCGATAGTTGAACAGGACGGCTATGAACAAGACTACAACTATCTGAGCGGCGGCGAAAAAACCAGCCTAGCCTTAGCTTATAGACTGTCACTTAACACCATCGTGCAGAAAGTCTCAGCGGGAATCAAGTCCAACCTTCTAATACTTGACGAACCTACCGACGGCTTCAGCAAAGAACAGCTGTTCAAGATAAGAGAGATACTAGACGAACTCAAATGCCCACAAGTAATCATGGTTTCACACGAGAGAGAGCTAGAAAGCTTCGCCGACCAAGTCATGAAAATCGAAAAGAAAGACGGGATTTCACAAATAAAGGCTGCATGAAAGCCAATGTTACATTGGTTTAGTCAGTGCTTAGCGCGCGTTGGCGGCGAAACGCTATCCTTTAATCTTGTCATGACAATTAGGAAGCGTGCCAACTAGAACTTGGTATCCTGGCAAGAATCTTGTTCTGAAAACCCACGAAGAGATGCTGTCGGAGTTTGGTGGTCATGCTGGTTTCGAGAGAGGCATCCAATTGCTCGATGTCGTTTTGAAAGAAATGAAAAGGACGAAGGGCATATGTGGAAAGGCAGCGGTTCTCCTGAGGAGACTTGTAGATGTAAGGATATTCTGCGACGGAAATCACCGTACGGCCTACGCAATTACAGACATTTTCCTGCGAATGAACGGAGAAAGAATAAGGGTTGATGATGAGCTGAAAGTAATCAGGTTTATAAAAGACATCAAGTCTTATAATGTGATTGAGATAGAAGCGTGGTTAAGAGATGGCAAAGTGCCGAAAAGACCCCGTTGCCGTTCTTCATGAAAGCATTAGGGAAAACTATGCAATACTGAAAGGTCTGAACAGCGGATCCAAGAGAACAAAGAAACGGGTCTGAACACTTCCTTCAGGCTTTTGTGCATCGATAAATCTTCTGAAGTGAAACCTTTTTCGCTTTTGCAGAGGATAGCGCGCGCGCTTTGTTGCGATTGAACGCTTCACTGATTTCATTCAATGCTTTGTAAGATGTTTCGATTTGTGCCTTTGTGTAGACCACGTTCGATCGCCTCTATGGATTCAAATGTCAGTTGTGCCTTCTCCAATTCCTTCATTGCAGCGCCAGTTATGCGTGGTGCGACTATAACACCTTTTGCTTTCTTTGGGAAAGATGCAATTGCCTTTTTCAACTGGTCCACGGCTTCCAGTTTTGCGGTTGTGTTCTTGCATTCGACCAGAATGTATTCCTCAGTCTTTGGGTCAAAAAGGATTATGTCAGGTTGCTGTACGGGGCCTGTTGTTCGTGCCTTCTCAGCGGTTAGTCCTTTTTGCTCGAAAAACCGCATGGCAAGTTCAATTAGGTCCATTCCTTGAGTCTTTCTTTCGAGATTCTTGGTCAAGAGCCGTTCGGCTGCTTCTCTCGTTCTGTCGGTGAGGTTGAACAAATCTAGAACTAATTGAACCTCCGAAACCACTGAGACCGTGCCAACTCTGTCATCTGTCGTATTTCTTAATCCGTATAGAACTGACTCGTCTTCGGCTATTAGGAAAATCACATTCCCACCGATTTCAGCAATTTCAAGACTTAGGTCATCTACGATTTTTTTCAAATCGTCTTCATTCGTTAGGTACATGTGAATCTCTGCGGGTCTGATGTATTGCGTGAGAAGATCTGTTGCGAAGGGTCCTGTGAACGCATATTCTAGACCATATCGCATTGCTGTCTTCGCCAGCGCTCTCCCTATTTCATATACCGTACCTTGAGCATAATACGTCTTGTGTGGCAAAATATTCGGGTCGTAGAACGATGCCCATCTTCTGAGTAGTTCTTCCTCTTTACGTAGCTTAAGGCGCATTGATCTGTCTCTAACCAGAAAACCCATGTCGATTAGCTTGTTTGTGACTGTGGAGACCGTCCCTAAACTGGCTTTGGCTTCCAATGCCAGTTCTCGGGTTCTCCATGTTCCTGTAGGTTTTGATAGTAGAACGCGGACTACTCTGCTGGATTTTCCTGTGAATATGCTTCTGACCATAATGCGATCATTGTTCAGTGAAGTATTTATATGTTCAGTTTTACTGAACTTGTTCAATATTTTACGTATGTTCAATATTTTTGAACGGCACAATCAAGCTATGATCCACCAAGAGCGCGCCCTGAATCCAGATATAATCTTTCGCTAGTAGTTTCCAAATTCACGTGTTCCCAAATCACCCTTGCTACGGTTACATTCAACGCAGGAAGGAACAAGGTTTCTTAGGTAGTCAGTCCCGCCTCTCGAAAGTGGCCGACTGTGATCTACTTCCCAAGCTCCTCTCTTGCCCAACCTGCCTAAGCGTCTAGTTGAACTAATATACATCATCAGAGGGTCTGGAGAATTGGCAGTTCTCTCGCTTCGCGAGGCAGGAATGAGAGCTTTGTTGAATCCAACAAGAAATGATATTAGCTTAGCCCTTGAGAACTTCGCTGAAAGGGATATTTTCGTTGTAAGGGAGTTTTCTGGGCTTCTTGGCAACATTGATGGAACAGCTTCTCTGGAACGAGCTCTGGTGGATCTCTACTTTGAGTCAACTAGAAATAGAATACCTTTTCCTGAAGAAGAAGCGGCTCGCATCTTTCTCAGGGTATCAAGAAATGAGCCGATTAGCCACAGTCGTTTGTTAATGTTTGCTAATAGGAGAGGAATTGAAAAGGAAATTGACGTGCTACTAGACTTCGTCCAGCCCATGACTTCTTCAAGGCCCAAAGTCGAGAACAAACACGTGAAAGACTTTCTGAAAACCATGGAGGCCGTAGAATGGCGATAAAGCTGATACATGCGGCCAAGTATTTCACCAAGGATGAAATACTACGAAGAGCAGAGTACTATGAATACCCAAACCCTCTAGCCGTCGAAATCTTTCTTTGGGACTGCGAACTCACAGCACAATTGCAGATTCTTTGTAACAAAATGGTGCTGAAAGGAGGCGCCGCCGCTCAGTTGCATCTACCTTTGGAAAAACAGAGAGGAAGTGTTGACGCAGACCTGGCGACAACATTGGAGAAAAAGGACGTTGAAGAAGTCATCCTACAGCTGGGAAAGACATTGGAAGGATGTGCAGAGTTTTCGCGGTATGAACCTAAGAAGCCCAACCTTGAGCTTCCTCTATTGACATATCTCGCAAGCGTTCCTTCCCAAGTGGATCCGAAAAGAGAAAAGCTAGAGATCAAACTTGATTTTCTATGTGAGAGCCCTGACTTGCCTCACGCTGATCTCCACAACGTCCAAACCTTTGCCTTGAAAGTCAACAGAGTAAGATGCTCCACCGCTGGGGCACTCATAGGTGACAAACTGCTTACGCTTGCCAGGGGTAGCATAGGCACGGAACTTGAAGCAGACCTGCCGAAGCAGATCTATGACGTCGACGCACTGTTTGAGACATGCGATGTCTCAGCTCAGTTCGTTAGTGACAGGATTATTTCAATAGACGAATTGACAAAACTTGAGGCATCTTTCAGAAGAATAAAGGTCACTCCGATCGAAGCCCTCAATGATGTCGTGAAAGCCATGAACAAATATTCACTGGTAGATACTCCCAGTGCTGACGTCCTCACGAAGAGGGAAATAGAGAGATTTCAACAATTCTTCGTGAGCAAAAGTCAGAGGAAGCCGTATTATGAATGGAGTTCTGAATCTTTGAGGATACGATTTCTGGCCATTCTCGCGCAAAAGCGACTATTAAAAGAGATGGAACCCGTCGATGTTGCTGAGATCATCAGGGAATGCAAGGAAATGGAGGCGTCTCTGCGGAAGATTTCAGGAGATTCTGTGGGCGATCTCAGAGAGAAAATGTTGAAGCTCGTACAGACACGCATCCTCCATTACAAGGATCTTCGAGGAAAATCATTGGAAAGAGTCTTTTGGCAGGTTCTAACTCTTGAAAACCTTGAAAATATAAAGTCATTGCTTTCAAACTAATTCGGAATCAATCTACTGAAATGGATGATCCAGAACTTCTTTTCGAGACCACCAAAGAACTTCAAATTGGTAAACAGAGAAAGAATTTGCAATTACAATTAATTAATGCAGTTATTTGCGCGCGCGGCTCATCACAGTCTGTCTTCTTGATCGCCGCAGTAGTCGATTCTCTACCAATAGTTGGAGGGCTACTTGCTCTTGCCGGTGCGCGAAGGTTAGCGCGCTAGTGCGTAACGCTTGTCCCTTGATAATCAATGATGGAATCAGTATTTTCTGTAATATAGTATGAGGAAGAGCAGAAGCAACATTACTTTTCGAACATTAACACTAGGGCGCGCTTCTGTCGTTTGCTTTCTTTGTTCTTGCGATCTCTGAAGTTGAGTCTTAACACATGTTTTCTTGGATTCCACTCGATCTTCTACAAGCCTGAAAAGAAGAGATCTGTTAGTATTAGGTTGGCTTCTTCTTCATCATGTTCTTGGTTGTATTCATCTTCGTATTCGCTTCCAAGGTTCTCGATAAAATCGAGGAAGAATTGTCTCGCAACTGCTTCTTTGCTCATACGTACCCGCTCCGTTCCATTCGCAAGATGCTATAAGACTCTTGTACTTATGCTCTTTTGAGGGGGCTTCATCTGGTTAAACTCAGGTTCTATGGTGGAGTGAATGAGATTGGCGGCAACAAGATTCTTCTAGAAGACAGAAAGACGAGGATTTTCTTCGATTTTGGGCAGTCTTTCACCTTTGGTACTGATTACTTTACGAGCTGGCTCGCACCAAGAGGAGTCAACGGTTTAGGAGATTACTTTGCGTTTAACTTGTTGCCTCGCATCAGCGGTTTGTATTCTCAGGAAATGTTGGCTTCTACCAGTCTTTGATACGTTGAGCCTGAGGTCGATGCTGTGTTCTTGTCGCATGCTCATTTTGATCATGTAGCTCACATTCAGTTCTTGGACCCGAAAATTCCCATTTACGTCGGGGTCGGCACTAAGCTGTTGATGGAGTCGATGGAAGAGACTAGTAGTTTCTGCAAGTATGGAGAACATGAATGCCACAAGTTTCGCACTGGACACAGCTTCAAGGTTGACGGCGTGACGGTTGAACCGGTGCATGTGGATCACTCTATTCCAGCCGCTTATGGCTTCATCATCCACACTTCTGAAGGGTCAGTGGTCTACACGGGAGACCTGAGAATTCACGGTCCAAGGAAAGATCTGACCGAAGATTTCTTGGAGAAGGCCCAGAATTGTGAGCCGGTTGCCTTGATCTGTGAGGGAACAAGGATGGTTGAACAGGAGAAGCGCAAGAACTATTCGGAATCTCAGGTCAGGCAGTTGAGCAACGAAGTTGTTTCCTCAACCGATAAGTTGGTGCTTGCGATGCGCTACAGTCGAGATTTGGACAGGTTTAGAAGCTTCTACAAAGTCGCCAAGAAAAACGGAAGGAAAATCGTTGTTTCACCGAAGACTGCATATTTACTGAGCAAACTTCTTGATGATGAGCATCTCGACCTTCCGGATCCGCTGAAGGATGCTGACATTCTGGTTTATTACAAGCGGAAAAAGTCAGGTGGCTTCGATGAGAAGGACTACTATGTTTGGGAGCGAAAGTTCATGGACAAAATGGTGACGCACGAGTTTATTCACAAGAACCAAGGAAAGCTTGTCATGGACCTGGACTTCTACCAGTTCGCGGAGTTGATAGACATCAAACCAAAGCCTGGAAGTCAGTTCATTCACAGCATGAGTGAGCCGTTCAGCGAAGAAGACATTGAAGATGAGGTAATGCACAACTGGATAGATCACTTCAGAATGCACTTTCATCAGCTGCACGCATCAGGACACTTGAATAAGGATCAACTAGTGGACTTGATCAACCGCATTCAACCCAAACAGGTTTTTCCGGTGCATACTGAGAATCAGCAGCTGTTCGGACACTACTTCAAGAACGCCCAGATGATAGAACATGCGAAAGAATATTCTTTATGAAAGGAAGAATTCTAACTTCGCGCTACTGGCTGGATAAACGGTTTAGAACGTATCCCAAACTCAGCCTTCTCAGGTTACGGGTCATTTTCCCGCCTAGACGGGATTTTCCCTAGCAGCAAGCGCGCGCTACTAGACGTCGGCTTCGACTTTGTCTGCGGCTTCAACGAACACAAGATCTTCAGAAAGCGAAAATACTGACAACGTCACCCAAACGAACTCCCGCAGTTTTCAACATGATGATGCGGGGGATGGGGTTTGAACTCCATCTCAACAGGCGACGTCTCCACAGGCTCCCGCAACTTCCTTTTTTCTGGTTTTGGATACGGCAGTTGGGCTTCTAGGATTCAATTGGAAAAACATATATATCAAATCCGAGTCTTGGCATTATTATGATTTGTAGATATGTGGAAAAGAGGAGAATATGACTTCCAGAATTGATGATATATGTACCAATATTCTCTCAGTCTTGTTGAAAAATACGACAGATGCAATGGATTATGCTCAATTGCAGCGCGCTGTCGGGGCAGGGTCATCGACCACTATCAAGAAACACGTGGACCATCTTCTAAAAGAAGAGTTAGCCGAGGTAAAGACCGAGAAGCGAGGCATGCGGCGTTACTACAGAATTTCGCTTTCTAGCAAAGGAGTGGATACTGCCCGTCGTCTTCAACAGAAAGGTAATTAAGGGATGAGGAGGGAGTTAATGAACCCCCGAAAGAGAGCTAGTTCGGTTAGAATGCCGGAACCGTCTTCACATGTGAGAGAAGGTGGAGAAATGAGACCTTTCGATATGGTCAGTCCTTTGGACTATAGATACAATAAGGAACTTTTTGGAAAACTCCAGCCCTTTGCTTCTGAAGAGGCCTTCATCAGGTACCAATTGAATGTAGAGACTGCTCTTGTAAGAGTGATGAGTAGATGGGGAGTCTGCTCTGAAGAAATCGCAGAGGAAATAGAGAACGCTTGTGAAAGGGTCAGAATCGGGGATGTATATGCTGAGGAAAAAAGAATAAAACACAGTGTGAGGGCACTTGCGAATTGCATAAGAACTAATGTTAGTGAAAGGGCCAAACCGTTTGTTCATCTCTCGGTGACTTCATCGGACATCACCGATACAGCTACTGCTATGCGTCTGAGAGATATGTTCAAAAAAGTAATCTTACCAGACCTGCTGGAGCTGGAGAGGTATCTTATCGAAATGGCCAGGGATAACAGCGATCTAATTCAGATAGGGAGAACACATGGCAAGTTTGCGGAACCGATCACATTTGGGTTTGCAATAACCAAGTATGTTAGCCGGCTTGCTGATAGAATAGAGACAATAGTTCATGCGGCGGAAAATCTACGTGGCAAGATTTCGGGCGCTGTTGGAGCCTACAATGCTCTGTCATTGATAGTTTCGGATCCTGAAAAGTTTGAAAAAGAAGTCTTGTCTGAACTTGGGCTCAAGCCAGCCACACATTCTACCCAAATAGTCGAGCCTCAGTTTGTGACAGATTTGGCATGTGCAGTGACCTCCTGCTTCTCAGTTTTAGCCAACCTTGCAGATGATTTTAGGCATCTTCAACGCAGTGAGATTCAAGAAATCGAAGAATTGAAGGAAGACAATCGGGTCGGATCTTCGACGATGCCTCATAAAGTGAACCCTTGGGATTTTGAGCACGTCAAAAGCATGTGGAAGGCTTTCGTGCCCAGAATAATAACGGTTTTCATGGATGAGATCTCTGAGCATCAACGTGACCTTACGAATTCGGCTTCAAGCAGATTTGTGACGGAATTGTTTGTCGCGTTTGATCACTCAGTAAATTGGACAAGAGACGCACTTGCAAAGATCAAGATAAACAAGGACAGCGTCAAAAGGCATGTGCAGGAAAGCAGTAAAGAGGTGGTTGCGGAACCTCTTTATATTCTGTTAGCGATTCATGGGCATCCTGATGCATATGAATATGTGAGAAGAATGGCAACGAAAGCTAGAGAAAGTGGGCAAAAACTGTCGGAAGCAATATGGGAAGACAAGCAAATCCGACCTTATATCGAAAAAATGACGGAAAAACAGAAGAAAATACTTAGACACCCTGACGAATACACAGGAATCGCAAAAGAGAAGACAGAATCGGTTTGTTCTTACTTGGAAGCCGCCCTCCTCCTCTGACTCATACGTACGATGCACGTCAATTGCAGACGTTTCTTGTCTGTCAAATGCTGGTGGTTCGGCGAGCTGACTGCCGTGACCCATTGAAAATCACTAGTTAACATCATCCAAACGCGTTGCGTATTTGGCCGGCACGCGCAGACAAACCCCTTGGCTTTTTCAACATACAGGTGCGGGAGTGGGATTCAAACCACACTTAGTTTTGCCCTGAGAGTTGTCACGAACTCTATTGCAAGTGGCGATGTCTCCCGCCAATCCCTCTTTTTTCTTCGTCATCTTGAGATTTATATGACCAATCGAGTTTAATATGAAGCGCGTGCTTACTCAAACTCAGGCCACGATATCTCCCGCGTAATCCCCGTTTTTATGTTGTTGGTCATGGATAATCACAAAGTGTCGAGGGTGTGGTTTTGATCTCGCGCTATGAAGAGTTCATTGAAAACATCATACGTTGCCATCAAAAGGCTTTAGATGATCCAAACCATCCCTGCCATGGCATTGTTCGTGCAGATTTCTTATGCGAACCCTTCCGACTCCGAGATTTCCCACCCAAAGTCCAGGCGGATGTGATGTTCTTAGGGCTCAGCCCAGGCAATCCAGAGCAGACCACTCCTCCATTTTCTCCCCCGGCGAACGCAGAATTTGAATATGTAAGGGAATATTGCAAGAAGCCAATAGCTGATGGATATCACACAAATTTCAGGAATGCAATGAAAGAGCGAATTGGAAGAGAACTTGAATACGTAAAGGCTAATCTCGTTCACGGAATAGGAAACAAAGAAACCGCTCTGAAGTGTCTCAAGCCTTGCGGTGACAAATTTCTGCTAGACATGATTGGATTATTCTCCGGGCTGAAATATGTGATAGTCTATGACTTCAAGGACAGGAAAGTTCTAGACTATGTCAACATAAGACTGGGCATCAATCTAGACTTCAAAGACTCAACTGTAACGAAAAGTAGTACAATAAAGAACGGCATGATTTTCATGGCCGCACCGAGAACACGGAGATATATAAGAAGAATGTCCGAAGCAGAGCTCGCGCGCTAGATGCTGAGCCGGGCAAAGAATTTAAGTATAGTTCAAGAAACAATGACGTTTGCCATGGTGAAGCCCATTTGGAGAATTTGTTTTCGGAAAAGTTAAGACCCGTGCTTCTAGATCCTTCTCTCTTGATTCATCGGAGATTCTGGACTTCGATAGAAGAACTTCAAAGAATCCTCCCTAGGCGATTGATATATGTTCCTGCCGGAATCAGGAAAATTGAAAATCCGGAGTTTCAAGAGTTCTATGGAAGTTATACTAACGCGTCAGAAATCTTGAGCATAGAGGCGGTAGTGGAGAGAACTGAGGGGCTCTTCCAACTTTTCTCATGGAGGAATCTGGCGGAATTCATGCCCAAAGAACTTGTGGAGAGTTTTGAGAGATTTAGATCACATCTACAAGGCTCACATTTGTCCGAGCCACTCAAGAACATGCTCATAGACGAATATGTTTTTTTGGTCACTCGCTCATCGGTACTCTCACGATTAAAAAAAACATTCAAACTCTTTGAAAGCCTTGACGCCCTGCCATTAATAAATCTCGAGAGAATTGTCCCAGAAGAATGGCGAGCCCATGTTAGGCACATCAAGAAAGCAGTTAATCTTGTCAACTATATCGCTTTGACTGGAAGTTTCGCGATATGGCTAGGACAGCCTGGTCCTAATTTGCTTGCTATGTTAGGAGCACCGGCAGTGAAAGGAATTAGAATGTTCTTAATAGACCCTTAGCAACGTGGCGCGCGCTTAATGCTAGGTCATAAATGTAATGTGGTCTAGCTAGTATGTGGTGAGTAACAATGGATCGTTTCGAGGTAGAGCCTATAGTAATAAGAAAATGCGTGAAAAGATATAATGATGGGACAGATTCAGAAAGCGAAGGAGTTTATGAAAAGAGTGTCGATGAACTTGGGAAGCTTGCTTTGCAGGATATTACTAAGGCAAGTGTGGAGCTGATCGTAAGACCATTCTTGCTTGAATGGGGACATATGCGACGCGTCTTGGGCAGATCCAAGTATAAAGGCTGGGAGAATAGGCTCGCACCATGGATACAACACAATCAGGAAAAACTCCAGAAACTCCGAACCTCTAGTATCGCTGATGATTATGATCTCGATGAGTCTTCTGCTGACATCATGGAACTTTATAAATCTGTGAAGAAAGCATTCAAGGATAGTGGTGTAAGCGCAGCCAAGACATTACATCTTATTTGTCCAAGTTTCTTTCTTGCTTGGGACAGTGCCATTGAAAAAGCGTTTCATAAGGAACTCGAGAAGAGCGTTATGGAGTTCTCTGGTGAGGAATACTTTGAGTTTATGAAGAAGATGCAGGGCCTCACTAGAAGATATGATGTGGTTTTTTCCGAATTAGCAGGAAAGTATGAAATACAAAAGGTAAAAGTCTTGGATGAGTTCCTATGGACTCTGTGCAACAGGCCCCTTTGTTTGTTCTGACGAGAACTATATGAAGCCCGATAATGACCCCTTTAGAGCTGGCGCGCGCATCTTTCTTTTTTTGTAGTAGACCTACTAAGAGGAGGTCTTGCTTTCAATCTCCGCTTTCTGCGTAGGCTTGGATGTGGGTGCTAAGTCCTTCTTTAATCATTTGAACTCCAGCTAGCGCATCGGCGAGTTGTCTTTCAGAAGCATTGATCAAATTCATTATGAACTCCAAGAAGCCTGGGATTTGGTAGAGACTAGTTAAGTCTTTTTCTTCAAACTTCTCTCGTATTTCCGGAGTTTCTACCATTGCTAGAACTAAGTACGCGATGTATTTTCCTTGTTCGATTGATTCAATGTCTCTTGGGATAGCTCTGAGAAAGCCCTCTAGAAGAGCATGCACTATAACCTCGGTTTCTCGCGCGCGCTAATCATCCATCGGAAGTCGTGTGTTCTGACTCTTGCTACAGGGAGGCCTTAAGATCTGACGCTAGGCTATCCAGTTGTTCCACATCATCCAGCATCTGACTTAATTTGCAGATGTCCCATTTTTGGGCTTTCATGAAGTCAATCAATGTTATTGGGGTTAGTTGTCGTGCCTTTCCCTGGGGTAACAATCCACGGCAAGTTTGTAGATACCATACTGCGGCCTGTGCCTGCTTGGAGGTAATCGGCTGTTTCAATTCGGCTTCCACCTGTTTAGCGACATCTCGCATACAATTACAGGCTGGAGTGAATATTTGCCAATCATCAGGCGGGTCACGTGACCATCCGAAGCTAGGATATCCACATTCATTCAGAAATCGAGTGACATGCGAATTTGGTGGAACAAGATCCTTAGCGATTCCGCAACCATATAGCCAAAGAACCCCCTTAATGTATCTGACATTGTAGATTTCCCGAGCAGCTAGATCGACCAAATCAAGAGTTCCTCCCGTATCGTTTTGAAGGTTCTTGATTCTCTGAACTGTGATGCCGTATTTATCAAAGAAGTTCAATGCTGTGCCGATTGTTCTGCTTAGATCGAGACTTTCGATATCGGCTGCTGCAACCTGGAGTATTGCCCTTTTGAAGCCTTCTCCAGGTGTTCCATTAATGCTGTTCATTTCGTTGTTGATTATAGCTAGTGCTTTCTTGCTCCAAATTGGATCCTTTGGAACAGTGTGTGCAGCTTTGAACTTCAGAATGTCGTCTAACACTTCTTTGACATAGGCTGCTTGGGCACTGCGAACTGTGGCTCCTAGGAAAATTGGGTAGAGCAACGCATCCCAAATATCGTCGCGTTGTTTTGGAAGCTCATCCCAATTCCAGTCTTCGATTACGAGTTTAACGACGTCTGAAAAGCCTACTGGGAGCATTCCGATCCCGACGAATATATCCTGAATTCAGTTCCTAATAGACTTATGCAAGAAGGGCTGAATGGGTCTTTCAGTCTCGGGTGGAATAGAAGCTTATGTGGCAACTCCTATTGCCACTTGTGGATATTCAGGATCCATCTTATGGAGTTCGTCTCTAACTCGTTGCCTGAGCTCGACGGCAGGTTTCACGCAGTAGTTGACGAAATCCTCGTGTGTGGGCTCTAGGCTTGGGAATAGTAGTTTCATGAAACCTGTTGCTAAGCGTGTTATTGCCTTTCTATCTCTCAGATCTTGGCAGTTTTCCAGTTGCATGTTTATGGAAACGTAGTCGGCGAACCGTACATCCTTTCTTAGTGAATGCAGTATCTCTGAGAAAAAGTCCCCTTTGAAGCCTAAGTATCTTGACGGTGTGTCCTTTGTTACTCTGGGTAGATCCCATCCGGATATCAGTCCATGTATCCGGTCAATGAAGGCAGTCTCTCTCAAGAAGTTGGGGATTTCGTTGAACAGGCCGTCATCAGCATGTATTGGCTTTCTATTTTCGTCTAGGCTGATGTTGCCCATCATCACGAAGCCACATTCCGACGTTCCCATTGTCTTGCCACGGCTGAATCTGCCAGATTCTAGGTAGACTCTCAACTGTGCAATCACCTCGCCTGCGCTGTCTCCTCTTATGCTTTGTACTTCATCAAGTACTATTGCGTCGTATCTTGTGACGATGCCAGGGGTTCCGGTTGCTACGTTGTGAAACAAGACGGCTGGGCTCACTTTTCCTCCCCCTATGACCCTTGCGTATCTGGACAGATTGTCGTAGACAAACGATTTTCCTGTTCCTTTAGGTGCCAACTCTACCATGTTGACTCTGGGTTCAATAAGAGGGATGATTCTTGTCAGAAGGACGATTTTCTGTCTTTCAGTCAGTGCTAATGGATTGAAACCTATGCTTGAGACCATGAGATCTATCCATTCATGCGTGTCAAAATAGTGCCTGCACTCGGCAAAGTAGTTCACATCTATGCTGTGGATTTGGAACGGTTTGAACGACCGCATCCAAACTTGTCCTTTCTCTCCATAAATCGAGGGGGGAACGTATTGCAACTCTCCAATTCCCCATACTCCGCTTGTCAGCATTAGTTCGTTCCCTTCTACAATTGAGTCTACGATAAACGCATCATTCATGTCCAATAGAGGAATCCTTAGGCGCCTTTGGCCTATTTTCAGGTTGACTTCAACGCTATAGTCGTCTAGAAGATGAACGGTTTCCATGTTGATGAGTTTGTTCTTGATTTCTTCCTTTTGTCCTTTGCTAGGAAGATATTTTGCGAGGAAATCGGCGATCTGTTGTCGAGTCTTCTCAGTTAAAGTTCCTTTCTCGGCGAAATTTGAGAGAATCCATTCACCGACGTAAGTAGGGATAGACCTTGCACCAAATCCGGCTTGGTGTATGAGATTCTTGTCGATGATGACCTCGCCATAATAGTCTAATGCTTTCTGCTCAAATGCTTCCATTCTAATCACCTCAAGGTAATTCCCCAAGTTTGAAGGATGTTTCCATCAAGGACTTCATTTGCACCGCGAAACCCTTTGTTTCAGTATATGATTTGCCAAGGAACTTAAACTCGACAGCAATTTCCAAGCCCTTGCTTGCGTCAAAACTCTTGTAGAATCTGCAAATGATCGTTGACCTGGACAAACTTGCAGGATCAATCTTTTCTATCACTGGAGCTGGTTCGGCTATTTCTATGTCCTTTCTCTCTTCCTGGACTATTGAGGTTCTTACGTCTTCAATAGAAACTGAGTTTTCATTCACTATTTCAATTTCAACGCTGGTCTTTGTCAAATATCGGAATTCATTCCTCAGAAGTCTAAGAGTTGGTCTCCTGAATGCGATTTTGCCACCCTCGAGGACAATAAATGGAACTATGGTTTCTTCAGGAGACAATCCTCCATGTACGAAGAAATGTTCAGTGGTCTTCTTGAAACGATAATATCCTTTGGCAATCAAAACATTTTCCGGCAGGCCAAACGATGCTGCATCGAGATAATAACACTGGAATTTTATGTTTGCGGGGAGTTTGTTGTATTCTTCTTGGGAAACCGTGAGAAATCTGTGATGAGCATCGAGTGATTTTCCAACAAAGAAGGCTGGATCTATTTCATTATGTACGCTTGTCGGAATCATCGTGGATCCGTGATCTGAGCATATGACGATCATGGCGCTGTTTGTAAGGCCGTTCTGATTGAAAAAGCCCGTTGCAAGATTTGCCAGATTCTGCAGCTCCGCCTCGACTGCTACGGAGTGCCTCTTTCCAAGTTTTCTTTCATCTTGGTGAAGGACATCGTCAATTTGGATACAATTTACAAACAACACGTCCCCGATCGACGCTTTTGCATCTTCCAATTCCACCGTGCTTCTGAGGTAGCGGAAACGTCTGTCAGGAAAGCACTGTTGCCATTCGTTTGAGATAAGAGAATCATAGTCGAGAAGTATTTCAGATGCTTTTGGCTGCCCAGCAATTAGACAACGTTTCGATGTTTCTGTATCAGATGGGATCATGGAGAAGTAGGGGGTTTTTTGAACAAGTCTGAATCCATGGTTTTGTAACAGACTTGTTAGGACATCTGCGAACTTGAAGTTGAAGTTGTCGATTACCAGGATCAGGAGACACTTGTCGGTTGTGTGTATGCCGATGATTGTTGGGAGGATCTTATAGACTATGTTTGGGAAGTTGCTTCTGATGTTGACGAAGTTGGAGTAGAGCCAATCCCCAAATGACTCGGATTGATTGGAAAGATTGTTGTCTTCATTGTTTGTTTCTTCGAGCCAGAAGTGATAAGGTAAGTATTGCTGCGTGGCCCATTCAATCATTTTTGCCGCATCCCATGAAGATTCCGGAGCGCTTGGGACATTAGGGCGAAGCAGCAGAGCAAGTTTTCGCAATTCAGGCTGGACCAAAGGCAACACGTCAGAGAATTTCTTTTCTAGAGACTTTAGAGTCTCATCCCGTAGGGCGTTAGGCCATTGTTCGAAGGTCCTTGCTAGTACCCTGAACTCTTCGGGAACGAGACCGCTGGCCCATTCAACGATTTTCAGCGCGTCGGATTGGGAAAGCCCATTCTTGAATTGTGTGTTCAGGAATATTTCTATGTTGTTGATGGTTGTTTCTATATCTGCGCGGTCGACTTTAATGCTGGAAGGCACTAGGCGGAGTTTCTTGACAGCGTGGATGACTTTGCCTGCGGCGCGTTCTCCTACTTCATTTGGGTAGTTCGCCAGAACTGCGTATAGGCTCAATGCCCTTTTCAGTCCTTTAGGATCTTGTAAGAGATATTCAATCACTTCTTTTTCATACTCGTCTTTTGCATTCTTGAGCCAATTCTCGAGTTTTCTTTCAAATTCCCTTTGGATCAAATCTCTCTGTAAATTTGCTTGAACTTCATCCGCGCAAATCGCTGCAACGAGATTGGATAGATTCTCCAAAGGTGTGGTTTCTGAGCACATCATGGCGGAAACAAACTTTGAAAGAACGAAGTCAGTGAAACTCGAGTAGGAGATCTTTTCCATGGCAAAATTGAGTAGGTTCAGCTCCACTACTTCTTGATCTGTCACATCTGGAGGGATATTGAATCCCCATTTCTCGGCTAGAAGAGTGCTAGGTCTTATTTCTTTGACTTCCAGATTTGTTTCAGAGTATTTTTCCTTTAGCTTACTTAGCCATGCATATGCGGTGTGGTCTTTAACTATGATTCTTACAGCGTTCTTGGCCTTCAGGGATTCTGTTGCCAACTTATATGCTCTGACATAGTCAGAAGTGCTGTATACCACCATGGTTGACGTCTCTTGAGTATCCTCAATCCCCTGAGGATCGTAGTGAATGGATGCCTTTCCATTGCTCATTTTTCCGTCTCTTTTAGTAGTTCCGTTAGGGTTTTCTTGACTGTCTTCTTATCCACGATGCTATGTTCAAGGCTTTCATTGATTAGCGACTGGATACTTGTTTTGAAACTCTGCTCGTCCAGCGGAAAGACAAACTGAACAATTGTCTGCTCTTTTCCGAAGCTTTTCTCTACACGTATCTCATGTTTCTTTTCTTGGTCAATGAAGTTGATTTCGGTTTCCTTGCTCCAATTGCCTTCCTTGTCTCCTGTAATCAAGCGGAATCTCTTGTTGCCTCCATCAACGTCTAAGGTTGTTTCGGTTTTTATTTCGCTTCTTTGAGATTTGCTGTCCCAAGGATCTTCGCCATTGCTTGTAGCGAAGACCACTGTGTCTTTTGTTGGGGGTTTTACGATGAGTTTTGCCGATACCCTGTAGTTGATGTTTGCGCCTTTCTTGCTCTCTTCACACTTGCACTTGTTAAAAGGGGTAACCTGCCAGATTGGTGGATCTACCTTGATTTTGTTTTCTTCTATGTGCCCCTTGCCTATCCTGATTTTCTGAATGTAATCTTGCGATTTGTCGTTAGTCCAGTCCTTAACAGCCTTGAGCCCGAAGCCAGGATCCTCCGGAATTGATACGAATAATGTGTCAGATATGTCAAGAACCTGCCCAAGTTTTTTTGTTAGCGTCTTGCTCTCGTTTGTATGCCATGTGGCATCAAGGTCTCGCTGATTATAATCAAGCGAATTGTACCATTTTTGGATTCCAAGTCGCAGGTCTTCAAGTGTGTTGCCCTCGACCGAGAATATCTGTTTTATTTCGTTCTGGATCTCGTTCTTGAGGCAATCGTACGCTTCATCGATACATTTTTTGTCCGTTTTCAGCTTTGCGAGTATATCTTTTGCCTTTTGCTCAGTTATCAATTCGTCATAATCATAATCATAGATTACTTGAACTCTGCCGAAGACAAAATCGTGAGGAACGATTTCTGAGATATTGTTGAACGCATCTATTAGTTTGGGAATCGTTGGGAGAAGTTTGGTGTCGTATATTGATGACTTGGAAATAGTCTGGAGTAAATCCCACCATAGTTTGAGATTGTTGTAAGTTTCAAAGACTGATCTGTCACCTATTTTCTGTGGCGTTCCCAGGCTGAACAAGTCGAAAAGCTGATTCAGGAAATCTCTCTCGGGTCGAGATATTTGTCTGTAGACAAGCACGGCGTTCGGGTAGTTGCCCTCTATCAAATCATAGATGACATCAAAATCCTTTATTTCAATGTCGCCAATTTCTGTTTGTTCTTTTTTGAGTCTGACACTGTCGCCATACATCTTCAGTACTATGCTTAGGAATATTGAAAGAGATATTGGACCTAAGCCGTATGGGGGACCTGCATATTTCTTTATGACGGCTTCTTTTATCTTGATCCCTGTCGTTTCCTTGATCTTGATCTGGTTCATCATGTCAGCGAGCGCTGGGAATATTTGGGAGAATTTCGAGGAGTCTGCTTCAATCTGGTATCGGTATATTGAACCTTCGGGTTTTCCTGTTTGCCTCAGGACACCTTGCGACGCCAAAGTGTTCTTCAGATATCTGATTTCTCCTTTTTCGTTTGAGTATGAGGAGTCTACTTCTATGTCCCATTTGGGGGACAAGATCCTGTTTACTGCATCTTTCAGCGCGATATTCTTGTTAGGCTGGAACTTTGCCGCGTGAGACAAGTTGAGATCGATATGCTTAAGCCGATTCCTTTTTCCGAATAGGGTTTCTAGGCATTTATCGGCGGCATCCGATAGGTTCGTTATCCTGTCAAGCAAGATCTTTCCTTGGTCGGCATACCAGATCGAATTGCGGCCTTCCATGGCTTCTGTCTTGGCTTGGGTAAGGCGCTTAAGTGCAGCTTCCACGAGTTCATTCAAACGTGATTTATCTTGTGTTGAAAATGCTTCGTAATCATCGGAGTCCTCTATGCTCTTTACAGCGTTGAAATCGAGTAGGAGATCGGTCCAGTCTGTAGGCGTTTTTGGAATAACAACGAGTACTCTATTTGAGGTGTTTTTAGCCGCGCTTTTTCTGGCTTTGTTTATGTCATCAAGTGTTTGGCACAGCACGCATAGGACCACACCTTCGAAAGAATCTTTCCAGTCCATCGGTGCCTCAAGTTGACGTTGAAGTGCAGTGAAAAGGTTGACGTTTACTCCATCTACTTTCTCACTCTGTTCCAAATCTGCGATCGTCACTAACTTTCTTCTTAACCGCTTGTCTTCATTGTATAAGGCGTTGTATCCCTTTGCTTCAAGATAGAGATCATCCTTTGTGAATGGAATTGCAATGTCAACTGCTTGTGCGATGTTTTGTGGGTAGTTTGTCGTATCTTTTATGTAGACCTCAATTGCCGTGTCAAAGTCCACTGCTTCGCTTTTCTTGAACTCGTAAGCGTCGGAGATTCCATTGTAGAAGAGGACTTTTGCTTGGTGCAACTTCTCAATAGTTACGTCGATCAGGGCTCGTTCTTTTGCTGATTTAGGATACAACGTAAACGAGATGTTCTCTAGATCGTTTTTTACGCCGATTATTTCGTGTATCAGCATGACTTTCAATATGCGTTCTGCAGTCTTGTCACCTTCGATGTCGATGCTTTTTGCAACTTTGTTCAGTTCTCGAACGGTGGCTTCATAGTCCATCAAGATTCTTCTCGTGGATTCTTTCAGTTCCTTGTTGGTTGAGGTCAAGTTGTCTTTGAAATAGGTGAATAGCAAGTCGGTGGAGTAGAGGTTCAGATTGTTTTGGTTGTCCAAGACTTCATTGTAGTTTACATAGAATGGGTAGGACTGGTCTTCTGCTGTGAATTCTCCTGAGAAGAATGTGAATACGGTTCGGTTGTTGGAGCCCACCTCACTTGCAAGCTTCAGCAGGCAATATGTTGCCATGGGATGCATTGGGTAGATCTTTTCAAGTATTTCTTCACGCAGTGTAGCAGCGTCGAGCTTGTCAAATATGCCTGTTCTCTTACAGTCAGGTATCAGAGTGTTGAATATGTCGCTGTTTGGTGCAACCTCCTTAGTCCAGATTTCGGATTTTCTGTTTGGAACTACGATAGCTCCAATAATCTTCTCCATTCCCTCAGGTGTGAGCCCGATTTCCTCTACGCGGTCAGCTACGACGTCAAAATCAGCTTTGTCTTCAGGCCTGGAGTAGTCTTTGATAGGCCTATGACCTGTCGCTAGGAAGACGACCGGGCAAGTTGATTTGCCGGCTTGTTTCCATCCTTGGGCACATAATTGAGCGAAGCTTTGAATTATCTGAAGGCTTATCCGCCTGTCTTTCAGGGTATAGCCAAACTCGTCGAATATTACGAGAAGCCCTGCATATTTCTCTTTGAACTTCGGACTAGACAACAAATCCTTAAGGATTTCAACCAAGTTACTTCTTTCATAGGTAAATTCAGTATCCAGAACATTCTTGTAGATCTCCTTGAATATTGTCATTGCTTCTTCTCGATAGTCTTTTAGACCTTCCATCAGCTTCTTCAGTGTGTACTCAGGATGTTTTTCTTGAAGTTCTTGTATGAATGCTGGAAGCTTCGGGAGACGTTTTTGTTGTTTGTCGGCTTTTTGCCAGTTATCGATTTTCCTCAGTGCCTCATTGAAGTGGGTGTCCATGAAGTAGCTGACTTCCTCTCTTTCGCACGCTCGGGCTATAGCTTGCAAAACGACCTCTTCAAAGTCGTCCTTGTTTCCGAAGTCGCAAATCGCGACCAGGTATCTGCCTTCTTTTCGCAGGGCCTTCAGTTCTTTAGCCTTTGATTCATCTACTTTTGCGTAGTTGGCAAAAAAACCTTCTAGCTCGGAGCTATTGGACTTGTTGCTGAAGAGGTTGGCGATCATCAAACAAAGGTGGGATTTTCCTGTTCCGTAGTTACCTGTCAGGAAATAGAACCGTTTGTCCTTGGGTCGGAGTGCCATCATTATTCTTTCGATTGCGTCACGATGAGCCTTTATGGGAACATATCGGGTTATTCTTTCAAAATTCTTCTCTGGATCGATAAATTCGGTTCTCACGTCAACTGCTGAAGCGTATCCCGAATGGATTTCAACAAATTCCTTAATCTTTGTCACATGCTTGTCTCCTTTATATAGGCTATCTGATTAAGATGGATTATTCTGCTCTCGTTTCTTGAATTGAGAATACGTTTCGAGTCAAAAATACCTTCTTCTTGCAGCTTCACCCATTCCGGCATGAAGCCACTTATTAGGCATGATAAAGCCAAGACGACCATAAGGGGCAAGCAAGGACTGCGCTTTCTCCAAGAAGCACAAGTAAATATCAAATTCTTTGAATGCAGTCTTATAATGTGTACGATAGTATTCCCATGTTTTCGGTTCGTCTCGAAGAAGAATTGAACGCACATAAGGCGGGTTTCCAATCACAACATCAAAACCACAGCTGCCATTGTTTTCGCTTGAGCTCAAAAAGACTTCTGGGAACTCTAACCACCAGTGAAGGAAACGATTCTTTTCCGTCTCTACAATTTCTTCAACTTTGCTATCAGCCGATACTTCCTTCAGTTCAACTGCATTTCTTAGAAGCAACTGATATGACTCTTCTTCGATCTGGTGCCCAAAAAAAGTGGAAAGCCAAGTGTCAGCAACCACTTGAAGATTTTTCTTCAACTTCTCCCATTCGAGAAACTTCCCCTTTTTCATCTCAACATCTTCGATCTCTTCAGTCGAGAAGTTCATCTCGTTCACCAACTTCAAGACTCGGGGAACAAATTCTTTTCTGAAAATTGGGTAATAAAGGGTAGTCTGAAACTTCTTTTCGTCGATGATCTTGGCTTTATCGGGCAAAGTCCCCAAGTCATCCAATTTTACTCCTATGAGGGAATTCCCTGTTCTAAGGTGATGATCCAAGAAAGTGAGAGGTTTCTTGTTATCAGCAGTGATCAACCAAAGCGAGAGTTTGGCTAGCTCAGTAGCCAAATCATTCAAGTCGACACCGAAAATGCATTTTTCAACAACTCGCCGTCTCCATGAAAGGGGACTCGTATCTACTGAATCATTCTCCCATTCAGATGAATACAGTAATTCAACAATGAAGTCAGATAGAAAATATGCTGCATTGACCAGAAAATGACCACTGCCCATGGCAGGATCCAGGACTTTGATAGACAATACCCTGCTTTCAATGAAAGACAGAAGCTCAGAATCAATGTATTTTTCAACTCTTTTCCTTTCTTTGTCGTCGATGGCGGTTGCGTGTGCCTCCACATGGGTGTCTATAAGAGCGCGCAATTCTATGCTGAGATCGTCAAGATACTGCCCCAACGAGTTCTCAACGATGTGCTGAACAACATCTTCTGGCGTGTAGTAGCTACCAGTAAACTTGCGTTCTTCGCTGGACTGCGAGAAGTAGATATCGCCTTTTTCAATCACTATATCCGTTCTTGTAACCTTGCCAGCCAACGTCTCAGGCAAAAATCTGTAAGCGTTTTCCTCTTTCCGTCTAATCATCCTTTCAGGTGCTAAAAACAGCTGATACTCTAGAATACCTTCGTATAAACTCCCCAAAGGTCTCACTGAAAGGTCATTATAGTCTATTCTTGCAGTTTTGCCATGTTCCTCCCTGAATCCCAGACTGAACAAGGCTTCCGACAAATGTGCATCATGGATCACATGATTTGCAAGGTATGGCTTCTCGCCATCATCAAACAATCCACCATTATATGGAGGAATAAGTAAAGCGTGATTGCCTCTGTTGATCCAGTCAAAAAGTTCGCAGAGACTGTTCCACATTTCTCTTGAATGCGGATCCGTGACTCCCTTGGAATGATTCTCCTTAGCTATGCTCATCAGTTTTTCCATGCTCTTCTCGTAATACTCTCTATTTTGGAGCGGCAAAAGACCTCTTGCTTCAGCATAAAGTGCAAAAAGAATTCTATATAGTAAATATATCGAATTGCTGAAGACAACTCTCTTTTCATCTTCGGTGTATGATTTTTTGCCTTCCGACTCAATGAAACCCATGCAAATCTTGCTGAGTATGCTCTCTATCTTGCTCTCAAGATGCTTCTCGATCTCTTTGGTTTCTTCATCAGACTCATGCCTGTTGGCATCAAGGCGACATGTGCCCGTCTCACTGGGTGGGAATGCTGTGGCGCTAAAGAATTCTGCAAGCAAAAAGGTCTCCTTGGAGTCTCTGGTTCGCAAAGCCTCGCCTAAATCAACTTGAAAATAGGTTTCGAAAGGAGCCTTCTCTCTAACACAGTACAAACGCCAAAGTAATCCATTCGTCAGTATTCCCCACTTCAGGCCGATCTTCCTGAGCGCAATTATCAAGGACACGGCATAGTTTCTGCCCTTTGATGTCTGATCAAGACTCTCGTGAGGACTCACGACATAACATAAGGACACCGCATTCTGACGACTTCTGTCACTGTACAAAGTAAGAGAATTCTCTCCAAGTTCACTTCTGATGTGACCCAGAACATCAAGGACGGGCCCTACAAATGACGTAACAAGAGCTTTCAAAGAACTACTATCCATCTTGTCAAGCCATTCCTTCAAGGTCTCGACAAGATACGTCTGTTGATCTTCTTTCAACTCTGCAAGTTTGGAATCGAGATAAGCCCGGGCAAATAAGACCCCGTGATCTCTAGACGCATCTGCTGAAGACACCAGTTAACACCTCAATTCCACTAATAGACAAATGATTCTCTTGTACCTATTAAAAACTTGATCACTTTCTCGCACAATGCGCGTACTTTCAATTTTTTCTGCAGACAAAGAATATTTTCCTGCCTTCTTCTCTCAAATTGGCTTCAACGATCTCGAAACACTCAGATAGAGCAGATTTCATCTTTGCAACCGGGTATATTGTTTCTTTAAACCTGTACTTGTGAAGCTGATAAAGTCCATTTGATAGTTTTTCAAAGACTCTGGAATCCCAAGTCAGCGTGTTGCCCTTCACTATCTCCCTGTCATAGTAAAATCCTTTGGCAAATTCCCTGACTGATGAAGTAGACCTGTTGTACTTTTCCAACCAATGAAGCGTATCTCTCAGCATTTTCGGAGTATACACGTCAAAGATGAACAGCCCATCCCTGTTAAGATGTTCATTCACCGTCTTGAACGTTGATTTCCACTGGGCAAAGTCTTTCAGAAAGTTGACGGCATCGTTAGCAGAGAATATGACATCAAACTTCTCATCAACCTTGAAGTTGTGCATGCTGAAAACAAAAAACTTGCCCC
>JBEKHN010000013.1:0-66774 GCA_050012255.1 Bathyarchaeia archaeon | reverse complement strand
TTATGTGGTTTCACCGGGTACTACGTGGGGACAGCGGGGCCCTCGTTGATCCATTCATGCACGTCGGAACTTACCCGACAAGGCATTTGGCTACCTTGAGAGAGTCAGAGTTACTCCCGGCGTTTGCAGGCCCTTGGCCCGGTTGGACCCAGGTTTCAGGTACCTGTACTGGCCAGGATTCAGAAACCGTTCACACGCTTTCGCGCTTGCGGTTTCCTGTGTTTTTATTAAACAGTCGGGACCCCCTTGTCACTGCGACCTGCTGTTCCAGCCAGAGGCAGAAACGGCAGGCACCCCTTATACCAAAGGTACGGGGCTAAATTGCCGAGTTCCCTCACAATAGTGTATACCCGACACGCCTTAGGTTTCTCGCCTTGGGACACCTGTGTCGGTTCTAGGTACGGACACGAAGGATCCATCCCAACGCCCTTTTCACTGGCTCCAAGAATTAGCTGAACCACCCTAAAACGGGCGGCTATTCCCGCTTTCACCTAGTTCTCGCCATTACGGCACTTCCTAGACTTATACGGTTAAACAAGGCGACAACCTTGCTCAGCCTACCTCGAAGCGTCAGACGTTGAGCTTGCGTTGCCGCGTGTACCTTCGTGGTTCCGGAATTTTAACCGGATTCCCTTTCGACATGGTCGGTTAGGTCACATCTTAGGACCGACTTACCCCCGGCTGACGATCGTTGCCGGGGAACCCTGGCCCTTTCGGCGGAGGGGAGTCTCACCCCTCTTAGCTGTTACTACCGCCGGGATCTGCAATCCTGATCGGTCCACTGCACCTCAAGGCCCAGCTTCTGTCCAGTCAGGACGCCCTCCTACCAACGCAACAGTGGTGTTGCATCCTGAGGTATCGGTGGCTGGCTTAGCCCCGTCCATTTTCGGGGCCGTCAGCCTCGGCGGGTGAGCTGTTACGCTTTCTTTGAAGGGTGGCTGCTTCTAAGCCTACCTCCCCGCTGTCTGAGGCTGACGACGCCCTTTAGTTTGACATTTGGCCAGCACTTGGGGACCTTAACCTCAGTCTGGGTTGTCCCCCTCTCGGTCCAGGAGCTTACCCCCTGTAACCCGTTTCCCAGAGTCTACGACGCCGAAGGATTCGGAGTTTGAAAAGAAAATGGAGCCTTTCGGCTCCTTACTTCCTAATCAGTGCTCTACCCCTTCGGCCGCCTCGTCCGGGACTGGGCTGCGACCCACTTTGGAGGGAACTAGATATCACCAGGCTAGATTGGTCTTTAGCCCCTAGCCCCAGGTCTGTGGAACGAATTGCACGTCAGCACCCTTGCGAGCCTCCACTAGGCTTTCGCCTAGCTTCGCCCTGCCCAGGGCTAGATCGCCTGGTTTCTAGTCTCAAAGCTGCGACTCCGAGCCCTTTCAGACTCCGCACCTCGCCAGCCAAAGCTGGTTGCGTGCATATCGGTTTCCCTGCGCCTTCGGGCTTTGACCCTTAGGCTTGCCGCAGCCATGAACTCCCCGGCCCGTGTTTATAGACGGAACGTGCGACCCTAGTCCCCCTTTCTCGTACCGCCACCTCACGGTGGTTTCCTTCGAAAGGGATCTACCCTTCCGGGCTGCACACGTCTGTAACCGTCTGGTTTCAGGCACTTTTCACCCCCCTTCCGGGGTACTTTTGATCTTTCCGTCACCGTACTAGTGCGCTATCGGTCTTGAGGTGTATTTAGTCTTGGGAGTTGGTGACTTCCGACTTTCCGCACCCAAACCAGGGTACGGTACTCCGGGACTCCAGCTCAGCTCCTTCCAGCTTATCCTTACGGGGCTTTCACCCTCTTTGGCAGGCCTTTCCAGGCCACTTCAAGTTAACTGACGAGGAGGAAGCCGGGCCCTTAACCCTACATTTCCCACAGGTTTCCTTGCGGGATTCAGTTTGGACTTTTCCCTTTTCGCTCGCTGCTAATTAGGGAATCCCGTTTTGGTTTCTTTTCCTCCCCCTACTAAGATGCTTCCGTTCGGGGGGTTCCCGCTCCCGACTGGGAGCACCAAGGTTCCGAAGAACCCTGATAGGAAGTCCCATTGAGGAATCCCCGGTTCTAAGGCTGCATGCGCTTACCCGGGGCACTTTCGCGGCTTGCCGCGCCCTTCTTCAGCACTCAAGCCAAGCCATTCTCCAGACGGCGTATTATATCAAACCTTACGGCAGTGTCTGTTTGACGTTTCGGTGAAACTTCTCAGTTTCCTGAGTCTATGCATGGTGTCATCGTGAGCGTGCGCTTAGCACACTCATTTTTCCCTTCACTCACCACCTATCGATGGAGAGTTGCATCTTATCTATGGCTTCAAATAAGTAGCCAAAATACTTCTGAAGCAGCTTTCGTGGATATAAGGGTTATGTCGCTGCGATCAGACACTCTTACTCGTGGCTTTCAAATCGTAGCTTGTTGTTCTAAAGGTCGAATTGTCACAGCTTCTCGCCTTGAGAGCACACGACTCTAGTCACGCAACTCGCGTGTTTCTTCATCCCGAATTCTGGAGATTTCATCTGCCTAAAACGCTGAGTATAATGGAGCCTCCGCCGGGATTTGAACCCGGGACCTTCAGCTTACAAGGCTAACGCCCTAACCGTCTAGGCTACGGAGGCAATCCGTTGCTAGCTTACTGTTGAGGTTCTCAAAATTAAGCTATTCGGAGTTGTTGAGAAGAGTCTCTAAAGTCTTGATGGCGCGATACACAAGAGATGTGTCAACAAAAACGCGTCGTCTAGAATTACATTCTTCAGAGCATGCCATCGTTGTGTCTCAATAGAGTAAACGATAATTCTCGCAATCGCTCATCATGCTCTGAGGGCTGTGAATGCGAGAGTTCATACTCTATTCTCGTAGGGGCAGGACCGATGCTGAGTTCACAAACCTGCGAGATGCTGGTCGATTGGACGTGGTGCACGAGTGTATTATTGCGTCGCTGTTCCTCTCACATGGGCTGCGGAGAAATGTGGTCTTCAACGCGGTGCTTAGCGGGCCGCCAAAACCGCCGTTGCATTTGAAGGTCGACGGCGCAACCCTCTATGATGTGCGAACTGATCAGGAAACGTGGGTAGACATTCTTCGAAGGACGCTGTCAGGCTTGCCTCATCCAGGCATAACTGCACAAAAAGTAAGCTTTGAAGCTTTGTTAAAGGAAAAGGCGAATGATTCAAGAATATTCGTGCTGGAGGAAAGTGGAAAGGATGCGGAAGGGGTAGAGATAGGCGAACACCCAGTCTTCGTGCTAGGCGATCACATCGGTCTGCCAAAGACAGTCGAAGGCTACGCGTTGCGATACGGCGAAAAAATCAGCCTCGGGAAACAACCCTACCTCGCAGCCTCGTGCATAACGATCCTGAACTTCATGATGGACAGAAGAAAAGTCACTTGAGCGCTCTTCAGTGCCTCCGCCCAACGTTTACAGCTTCTCCAGATAAATGACGTCATGCACGCTAGAATAATCTGAGAATGGAGTCCTGACGCGTGCAATCACAAGACGTCCTGACTTGAAATGTGTAATTCATATTTGGACTTAATAACGCTTTAATCTACGCTTTTCGCGTGTTAGAATGTTGTGGCGAATATGGCTGAACGAAAGAACAAACGCGGATCAGAGAATGCTGTTACGGTAGACTCAGAAGATGTGAGCTTCATCCTGGAACCAAACCATGTTGAAGTAGGTTCGGGATACACTGTCGCCGTCAGCTACGGCGAAGACGAAAGGCCCATAGTCGACGTTAAGACTTATGGCCAAGTGGACATTGCGCAGTTGCGAAGAGATATTGGGCGCGCCTTTCCGAACGCTCAAATTCGAAGGCTGAACCAAGCACGTTCAGTCACTGTGGCAAAGGTAAAAAAGAGGAAAAAGAAAACCAGAAAGCGCTGAAGATTGAATTATCGCCCAAAATTCTGAGCTCAGGCACGAGAATGAAATACAACCAAAATCCCCCTCATATAAGTTTTCTCTCAGAACACAGGAAACTCAACGTGCGGCAGAGGTTTTTCAAGAAAAGAACGGAGAGATCTGTACTGTGGGATCGGAACCTTTTGGCTGAACAATATCGCTTATGAGTTTCTTAGCAACCTCCGCGCGCTAAGAGGCTAAGAAAATAAAAAACGGCACTCATGTTTTGAAGTGTTCATACCCTTTCGGCCGAATTACAACGTGGTTTCTACGCGTCTCCATTAGCACATTCTTCCCAGCCGTTATTTTTCCAATTTTCACGAGTTTTCCACCTACTTTTTCAGCGGCCTTTTCAGCCTTAACCCACAGCCTGGGCTTAACGGTCAAGATAAGCTCATACTCTTCTCCTCCGTACAGCGCCAGCGCCGAAGGGTCAAGCTTGTTGATCCTTGCGAACCTCGCCGCTTCCTTTGCTACAGGCAACGAGCTTACCGATATTCCAACTTTGCTTGCTCTCGCGATCTCATGTAGACTCCAGGCCAAGCCGTCGCTTGAATCGATGGCCGCGCTGACGGCTCCTGTCTGACTAAGGGCAAGTCCCTCGTCAAGCCGAGCATGCGGCATCAAAACAGACTCCACAAGAGTCTTCTTGATTTCTTTTGACGCATTGAGATTGTCGACAAGGATCTTCAAGCCTGCAGGCGGCTTTCCAAAAGGACCAGTCACGGCCAAGAGGTCTCCGGGTTTTGCTCCACTCCGCAACATTAGTTTGCCCTTTCTCGTCATCCCAAAAACTGAAAGACTGATCACGAGGTCTGAAGCCTCGCTCGTGTCTCCACCGATCACGTATGCGCCGTATTCACGTGCCCCAGCGTTCAAACCAGCCCCCAATTCTTCGACGTCACTCTCTCTCAGACTTCTCGGTATGCCAAGGGAAACGAGCATAGCGATCGGCTTAACACCTTTCGCTGCGAAATCGCTGACGTTCATAACCACGGCTTTTCGAGCTGCCTGCCAGAGATTCATGCCCTTAGGAACATCGGTCTTGTCCACAAGCATGTCTGTCTTCAAAACGACGAGGTTGCCGCCTCCAATTTCGCAGGCGGATACGTCATCGCCGAAAGGCACAGGCATTTTGGGCATCTGGTCTAAGCGGCTTTGTATGATCTCGATTATCCTCCGCTCTCCTAGCTCTTCAGCGCTTGCCAATGAGAACCACCATAATGGTACTCAGTCCTTGAGTAGTCCTTGCTTCTTGAGAAACTCCGTCAGCTTCCTGTTCGTAGCGCTGACAAATTCTTCTTTGTAGTGACTTGCGTAAGTCTTTCCATAATTTCTCTCGTTGCAGATTCTTTCGATGATTTCGGGGGAGATTTCCTTCCCTCCACGCTTCAAATCATTGAGCATAAACTTCTTCCAGTACTCTGCAACGTCCGTCGCGTCAATATCCCTGTAATGGTCTTCGCAGACTATCACTCTGTAGTCCCATTTCTCTCTCGTTCCGAATTTTCTCTTCGGGTATCCAACGCACAGGATACAGAAGGCCAGGCAATGTTCGGGCAATTTCAGGATCTCTCTTGCTTCCTCTGGGTGTTCAATGACTGATCCAATCATCACACTTCCCAACCCTAAGGCTTCAGCAGCTATGACCATGTTTTCAAGCGACAACGAGGCGTCCAAAACGCCCAAAGTGTAAGGAAGAACGCCCGTGTAATCATACTTTACACCCGTGAGCTCTGCAGCCCTTAGGTGACGGTGGAGGTCAACACACATCACGATCCAAAGAGGGGCGGCTTTCATGAACGCCTGGCCTTCGCAAAGCTGATACAACTGCTCTCTTACAACTTCATCTTTCACAACTATTATGGTTCTCGGCTGGATGTTTCCGGCCGAGGGAGCTCTGATTCCAGCAAGAAGTATCTTCTTCACGCATTCCTCTGGGATTTTCTTGTCTTTCTCGAAACTCCTGATCGATGTTCTTTCCAGAATTCTATCCAGCATGCTTAAATTTTCCATAGACCCAGCGTCCAAGGGCTATTTCCGAACATCTTAAAAATAAGGGTTCCCCTCACTACTAAGCGACACATGCCTCGGTAGCTCAGCTCGGTAGAGCGGCGGTCTCGTAAACCGCAGGCCCCGGGTTCAAAGCCCGGCCGAGGCTCTTCGAAGGAGATGGCAAAGTTGAGTTTGTGTATTTTTGTTGCACGCCTAAACAGCAATCTTTATTAAATATTAATATTAACGATATTAACGGGCACTCCAAAGAAGGATATGCGATGTCACCACTACATCTCCACCATGCCACAAAACTGAAATGTCCATACAAGGGATGCGGTAAGTCCTTCGAGAGGCCAACGATCCTCACAGACCCCTCCACGCTTCCGAGAAAAACTTTCTACGCCTGCCCGTACTGCATGTCCAAGATAGACATGCAAATCGAGAACCTGAAGGTCGTGGACATCAGAGCAATTGAATACGGAAAGGTCTTCGACTCACCGGCGAAGTGCGCCCACTATTCAGGTTTCGTGAACGCCGTATCGAAGGACATACCCGTCCCCGACGAGTGCCTAATCTGCCCAAAAATACTCCAATGCAGCCTCAAAAAACAACGACAGTCCTTTTTCTAGCCTAGTAAGTCTGAATGCATCGTGCGAAAGGAAAATCTCGTAAGCCTAACAAAATGGACGTCGAAGCTATGAATCTTTTGACGTTAAGCACTGCCTGAACAAAAGCCTTAAACTGCACCATCAACAATGGCTCTAACGCCAAGAAAAAAGGGGCTGTCGGCTAGCTTGGTCTAGGCTTGGAGACTTGGGCTCTCTAGACCCCGGTTCAAATCCGGGCAGCCCCATCATAGGACCTGAACCAAATAGGGTATAGGAGGATGAAAACCTCATTTCTTCGCAGTGTGAAGCTAATTTGATCTGTTACTCGAGGAGTCCGTAACCGTCTTGTATCACTTCGGCGAGCCGTGCAGTGAATCGAGCTGCGGGAGCCCCGTAGGTAACATCTTCATCAAACATCACGGTCACGCTGAGATATTCGCGGAGTTCGGTTCCACCATCAACCTCTTTCGGCTTCTTCGATATGCCTCCTAGAGCAAATTCCAGAGAATGGAACCCTATGGTGATGGGCCATCCTTCGATGTTTCCGAACATGCCTACAGCTGTTACGTCGACTGTCCCCATGATTCGTTTCTTCAGAAACGGATCCCTCTTAAACTTCCACCAACCTATTCTTCTGAGGACGCTGGGCAAAAATCGGAAGACATTCATAATTTGTGGTGTTCTCTCGCTCCCAAGTACCGGTCCAGTCATTTCTTTCTGTGCTTGGGCAGCTCGAATCTCATCGTGAATCTGCCTGAAGCTCTTTTCGTTCGCCTTCCTCACGACGTAAGGCACGGGAATCTTTTCCCCAAGAATCTCCCGCTCAACAGCAATGCTAACATCAACATCATCGAAAATCACGAACCTATTTCTTCCCCTTCTGTAGGCTTGCACTTGTTTGTCCTCACTAACAGCCTGCCCTATGCACTTGATTATCCACCCTGTGAAAGACAACGTCTCACCCGTATTCTCCTTGTAACTGCGAATGTACTCTCGGGCTTTAGTCACATCAAACCCAATCAACCCATAGACACGATTCTTCACAGCCGCGCTGTTAAGCATCTCAGTTCCCCAACCACGATTCCTCGTCACCACTTGAAAAGTCCCAACTTCGCCCAACCTTCACACCAACTTAAACATGCTAGACAATGCTGTTCAGCAGGGCAACAAAAGGCCTTGCGCCACATAACCGCCCAGACCATGCCAATAGCAGACAAAGACTTACAGGAAGGACTTAAGCTCTATTTGGAAAGCGCTTTGGCGACTTCTAGCGTCCAATTCTTCGCTTTCTCCAGTTCTCCTTCTTTCAATTGCATACTATTCGTCTTGCCTGCAACATAGGCCACCAATGGAGGCGCGATCATCCTATAACCCAGTTTCTCGAGTTTCTTTTGTATGCCTTCAGCTGCGTTTCCACTCAACCTTGATTGCAGTTGCGTATCAAAGGCAGCTCCCAGCTTGCCAGAAAACTCCATGTCTGAGAAACCGTTGAGGAGCTGCATTATTCCGCTTGAAGCTCTGAAAGCCATTGTGGGTGCACCAGCAATCAGACAATCATAATCCTTGATCGCTGCGCTGTCAACATCCTTGACGTAGAAGGAGTCTACCTCGATTCCTTTTTCCTTGAGGACTTCACGAATGGTTTCAGCGACCTTCGCCGTCACCTTCACAGGCGAAACTGTATCATAGACGATCAAGACTTTCATTCGGACAGAGCTCCACACAACTTAGCAAACCAGCTATTTCAAGTTCTTAAAGCTTGCTTCTCGCGCAAGGTTGAGAATTAAGCAGCCGTATGCGTGTTCCTCAATTCCGTTCAAGAGGCAGACGTGACGTTTTCTGGTGATCAATGATCACTGTCACGGTTCGGCTCGGTGCTTGCTTGCTCACACCCTCCCCCTCGGGTGTGCTATATGACCCAAATATAATTGAAGAGCAAATGAGTAGCGCAAGCTGCTTTTCAGCAGAATTTGGGAACGCACTAGCGCGCGGAAGAAGCGAACTTGAACCCTACTAGGTATGGAGACGTGCAGCCCCACTGCGCTAGTCTAGGGTGCTATGCTGAGAGAAAGCCTCCGTCAACGGCTACCAGTGTTCCGTTCACGTAACTTGACAAGTCGCATGCGAGAACTAGTGCCATGCGTGCGATCTCGTCCGGCTTGGCCAACCTGCCCAGGGGGGTCCTCATGTTATACTCTAAGCCTGATTTGATGACGTTAAACTTGAATTTCACGGCTTCCTTCGCCAGGCTCTTGGTTCCCTGCGTCCATGTTCCGCCCGGAACGAGCACGTTTATCCTGAAACCGTGTCTGCCGTACTCGCTGGCCAGAGCTCTTGAAAGAACCATGATCCCTGCTTTGCTGATGTCATAATGGCACAAGTCTTGTTTCAGAGGCATAATAGCTTCGATTGAACCCATGTTTATGATCACTCCGCCCTTCCTTAACCTGGCCCTTATCATGTGCTGGCACAGCCAGAAAACAGAGTTCAGGTTGATTTCCATGACTTTCTTGAGGAAAGCTTCGTCCACTTCGAGGAAGGGCTTGCTAGGATATATGCCAGCGTTATTCACCAAAATGTCGGGCTCTCTTCCATCTAGCCTCTTCCACAAAGCATCTATCTCTTCTTTCTCAGCGAGATTGACCTTGTGAACATTGACCTCAACGTTGAACTGATCGAGCTCTCGTTTCACCGCGTTGAGGCTTTCTTCGTTAATATCAACAAGCTCCAGGTCTGCACCTGCTTCAGCAAACCTGTAGGCGATGGCCCTACCGATGCCTGCTCCCGCACCAGTGATCAGCCCTTTCCTTTTCCTGAGGGAGATGAGGTCGGACAGTGGCACGAAACTTGACTTAATCCTCTTCTTCAAACTCAATTCAACAGACCGCCTAGGTTATTTCACCGATGAGTGATCCGTCAGAATCAGAGTATTAAACTTTTGAACCCAAAACAAGTTGAGACCTGGAGAAATCGAACATCGACGCAATATCAGAAAAATCCAAGCGGGGAGTTTTTCGTGCGTGTTACCTGTCCTCTAGTTTGACTACCTTGCAGCATCTTCGCTCCAGATGACCCATCAGGTCCACGCCTGCTCGTGCCCTTTCGTCTTCCTCTTCCAGATGCTTCCCGAAGCCCACTTGTTTGACGCGACTGTAACTCTCGACGACGAAAGGGTACACGTCTCTCTGATACTCGGTGTTCTTGCACGTTAGATAGTCCCCACATAGGAGGCAGCTTTGAAGGCCATTCTTGGGAGCGCACTTTCTGTTTTCGCACGGCGCGCCTCCACCATTCAGACACATGGGACACTGCGAATCAGAGAACCACTCTAGACCCTTCCTGAACTCGTCAAAGCTGAATGACTTCACTACATCCTTAATCCAATCGTAGCGAGTCGTGTCAACAAGCCTCTTCAACTCCCCCGCCATCATCCTGACTCTTCCAATGCCATTTGGACACTGACCGCAGTAAACACCACATATTCCGTATCGCTCGTTGTTCTTGCTCATTGCAGATCACATGTTATTGGTAAATGGCTCGACCCAAATAAAAGTAGCGAGCTCTTCGAGCCTCTTGCTATTCTCGAGGCTCTCTACTAATGAAGCATCATTCAACCATTATTTGGGCGTCGAGCGGTGAATCTCTTGTTCCAAGGTCAAAATTGATGAGGGCCGCAGCATTGCGCAAGTTATAGCGCGCGCAGTGGAGTTTCCCCAAAAGTGTTATTCGCTCATTCGAGGCTAAGTAACATGGGAAGCAAACATGAAAGAAATCGAGTTGAAGCTTGTTTCCGAGCTTATGAAGAACAGTCGCAGAAGCGACAGAGAGCTATCAAAGGTGCTCGGAGTCTCTCAGCCAACGGTGACCAGGCTCAGGTCAAGACTGAAAAAGAAGGTGTCATCAAAGAATACACCATAATTCACGATTTCCGAGAGATCGGTTATCACTTGCTAGGCTTAACCTTCGTCAAACTCAGGAGAACTCTCGCTCCTGAAGAAGTGGAAAAGGCGAGGAAAAGGGCGCAGCTCGACCTAGCAAAGAGCAGTTTTGGAGTAGTCATGCTTGAGAGGGGGATAGACTTAGGAGACGACGGGGTTATCGCTGCGTACTGCAGAGACTATTCTGATTACGCAAATCACAAGAAAAAACTCAGAGAATACCCCTTCTTGGAAATATCTGACATGGATGGGTTCCTGATCAGTCTGGATGATGAGGTTCACTATCGCCCTTTGACCTTGAAGAGCCTAGCCACTCTCTTGGGAAGTATCGGAAACCAGCCTTGAGCCGACACGACTGTCACGTTGTCATACTCAACGCGTGGAATCCAGTCAGGTGTATCTGGCTCTCACACTTGTTACATTGTAGCATTATGCTGTCCAACTCGTCTCCTCTCATGTGAGTTTCTAAGATCTTGTAGGTCTTCTCGCTTCTGTCATCGGGAGAAATCTTCGTTCCGCATCTCGGACAGCTGAAATCGCCTTTTCCCTTGATCTTCGTCAAGTCGACAGTGAAGAACCTACTCGTCTGCAATTTGCGCTCCTCCAATTCTGTGTTAGGCGCCACAAGTCTAAATCATTTATGGAACAATCTTCCAACTGCAACATGTCAGTGGATGCTGCTTTCCCTTTAAGCATGGTTTTTTGAGAATGCTGCTAAGGCTTCTTTTGCTGGCGCTCATAGACCTTGTTCACGGCTTCCCCAAAGCTCACTCCAGCCCACGTGTAAGCCCTTATTTCATTGTCAAGGAGTTCTGTTCCAGTTCGGACTCCCCAACGCTCCGTGTACTTATCAAATAGTTCATTATAGAGTGTTTCAGCATCAGCCTCTTCTGTGCCTGGAGGCTCTGCTATCTGCTTCGTCTTGGCCCCTTGCTGAATAGTTCCGAGTTCCTGTGATGCTTCACTTCTCTGTGAAACACCGTAGAAAACCTGGATTAACCCTATTACGACGACGAATACGAACGGCAGCGCGAGAAATGTGAAGAACGTTCCCATCGCGATTATTAGCATGCCTGAAAGGACGTGACCGTTAGCTCTATCGAGATACCTCTTCCTGAAACAGTCCGGGCACAAGTACAACACGGCCCTGTCACTCTGCGTCTTCAGATTGTAAGTGTGCAGACATTCTCTGCAGAAGTTTTGTCCGCAATCGTTACAAACGCCCACTGCGTACCTTTCAGGATGATTGGCGCATTCTGGGATTTCAACCCCGATGCGAGGAGGCGTTCTGAAAGTTGCTCCGCAATAGTCGCATTTGAGCTGCAGGGCGTCGGTCGGAATGAGCTTTTTGTATGGCGCGCCGCAGAACGGGCAACGGATGCCTCTCGTATCTTTGTCTGCCAATTTGTATCATGAAACCTACTATGTCCTACTTTAATAGACTTTCCGACACTTAGACGGTGAAACCTGCGAAAGTACAAAGATCGGAAGGTCGCAAACGCGCAGAATCTGACCAGTCCGAACGGTATTGCTATCTGTCCGTGGTGTCAGATTTGTATTCTTTTAATGCTTTTTCCAGCGCCTCAAGCGCCTCAGTCAGGTTCTTGTCTTTCGGGTTTATGCCTCCGAGGCCCAACCTCACCATGTTTGACCTTACAAGTCTGTAGCCGCTTCTGAAGAGAAAGAACGCGCCGGGCACGGGGGCCAAGCTGTATTTCGGTACTGTCTGTTCAGTAACCCACTTGTACGTGTCCTTGATTGGCATTTTTACCCAGTAAGTCACGCCGACCCTGTTTGGAAAATACTCCAGGCCCATTTCTCCAAACCACCTTTCAGTTTCTTCCTTTAACTGACCCCATTCTTGTTTGTGTCTCTGAAGCCTTTCTTTCCCTCTGGCTAGAAGTTCTGCACCAATGAGCTGCACGATGTTCGGGGCATTTCCTACAGTGTTCAACACGTCCGTGTAGAGTTCGTCAACCAGCTGTTTTTCGGCTAATGCCACCCCAAGCTTGAGGCCTCCAAGCCCGTATGCTTTCGTGAAACTCGTCGTCACTACACCAAGCTTTGGGTCAACCGAGAAGAGTGTGGGGACAGCCTTTCGGTCAAATTCGCCGTAGATCTCATCGCACAACACGTGAAAACCGTATTCTAGAGCCACGTTCATCACTTCTCTGAGCTCACTCAAGCCGGACACTGCTCCGCTTGGAGCGTGAGGATTTGTCAAGACGAGCAATCCCGTTTTCGCCGAGACGATTTTGCGAAGCCTATCCGCGTCAAGTGCGTACACGTCTTTTTCCTGCCTGTCCAGTCTTTTCACGCGAGAGAAGTGTTCTTGAACCGTCCTCAGCAGAGGTTCATACGTTGGGTATTCCACTATTGCCTCTCTCTTCTCAGAGTTCCTTTCTGCAAAGTATCTGATCATTCGTGCGTTCTGGCCTGAGGCTCCTTCGCCTGAGATGAACACGTTTTCGGGTCTTACGCTGTACAAGTGAGCTATCTGGTTGACGGCTTCAGGGTTGCCGTGTGTATAGTTGACGCTTAAATCAACTTCGCCTAGGTTCAGAGTATGCTTGAAGTATGCTATCCCGCTTGAGCGGAAATCGTGTTTAACGTTGGGCACGTGGATGTACCAGTCCAGATACAGTGACGGATGTTTCAATGCACGCCCCCGCAGATTGTAGACTTTGTTCAACACTTATTTTTTTGGGCTCGTCGGATCGAGACTGTAGATGAATGCGCTCTTTGGTCTCATTGTTCGTGAAGCTTGAATCGAAGTATTGCGGCTACTCCGCCGAAAGAGTTTTTGAGCATTTGGCCTTCTTCTGTTTCTGTGGATATTATCTCCACCGTCGCGTTCGTGTATTCTGCAAGCTTGGCAAAATCGTCTATGAGGTCTTGTCTGTCAACTATGTTCAGGGCAGGAGCTTTGCATTTTGGGCAGGGTTTGCCGATGAGGCTTTGTTCAAACTCTGCAAAAGCCTTGTTCTTTACCGTGTGCTGCTCCTGGTAGCTACACGCATTGCATTTCAATGTGACCCTTGTCATGTCCAGTCCCTCTGACAACAGCAAAGTGTGAACAGCACCGGTTTCCAGCGCCCTTCTGACATCTTCTTCTCCGTACGTTATCTTTCCAGTGTCGTGGCCGACCTCGTAGAGGAACTGTTGGACAACCTTCCTCTCCTCGATGTAACGGACCTTACGCATTACTTGAGGAGCTTTTTCAACAACTTCTTTTACTCCCTGCTCCTCAACATAAGCAGTGTCGATTGTGTCTATGACCTTGTTTTTCAGCATATAGTTCAGGTATTCTCCCTTTTCGAAGTCGTATTTCGTGGGTCCAGGGCCCCCTATTATCAGTCCTTTCAAGTTTTCAATGGGCAGAAACGTCTCGTTAGCGTGTTCGCCTACCCGCGTAAAATACTCTTGAAGCCTCATCTCTCGCAGTCTTTCGTATCTTCTGGCTGACTGTCCTCCGGCTCGAGTTTTTCCCGGTACACCGGACGTCAATTCCCTGATAATTTCAAGTCTTCTGCCCTGCAGCGTGGCAAGCGTGGCGCCCGAGGAATCTATGAGGAGGATGCCGTACGTTTCCTTTTCTCTCAGCATTTCCTGCAGGTATTCAGTATGGAATCTTGCGTCGCACCTGTAAAGGTACACGTGTATCGGCTCTGGAGGTACGATCACGTAAGTCTCTATTCGCTCGCTGCCCGCGCCGTTCTGTGGGATTGCTCCGCAGAATATCACGAGTCCGTTTTCGGGTGGTTCTTTGAAAAGCTTGAGGCGTTGTTGAACCTTCACGATGGCGTCCATAACGTTCTTGCGCGTGGTCGTGGACTTTATGTTCGATGCAGTTCCGTACTCGTCTCTGAGGGTGTTTATGACATCGCTTATCTGCTTTCCAGGCGGGACGTAGAGTGAAACAAGCTCGGTTCCCCGCCCCTCCTTGCTGGCCAGCGTCATCAGTGTCCTTTTCAGCCTGAACAGTTCCAGAGAAGTCTTCTTGGAGGTACTCAACTGTTCTCACAAATGGTTTTTTGTCTTAAACCTACATTACAATGCATCAGATAAGATTTTGGGAGCAGGCTTCAGGCCACTTCTAAAACTTCTTTCAGGAATGCCTTGTACGGACCAAGCTTGCCTCCGTAGTTGCCCGCTGAGATCTTCACGACGCCCGGCACGCTCGCAGCGGCCTTAACGCCGTCTCCCATGGCCTTCTTGACAGCTTCCAACGTTAAACCATTAATGACGATCTCGTAGACGCAATTCACGTCTTCAGGCACCTGTGAATCGGCGATAAGTGTCCTCAATCTTGGACAGAAGGGATGGTTTGTCGATGCCTTAAGCTTGTACTTGAGCGAGCCGGCTTTGGAACCTGAGCGGCAGATTCCGCCAGGAAAAGGCAAGATCACCTCGTTTGGCCTGGCCTTGATTGCTTTTACGGCTTCTTCCGCAGCCTGAAGTCCTGAGGACTTGTCTCTTGACATTATCAGAAAGTTGCCGCCCGCCGCAGCCTGTGCAACTCCAAACTTGTCTTCAACGATGAAGTCCCCTTCCATCACCGGAATTCTCCAGACCTTCCTTTCTCCAACCATACCCTTTCTTTGGAAACCATCGCCGAACAGCCTTAGGCTCCGACCAACCTTCAGCCTTCTCTTAGCGTTTGGCAATGCGTTGAAAGCAGAGACTGTCGGACACGTCATAACGCACTGACCTATACGCAGTATCATCTGCGCTTTCAGCTGAAACCTGTTGTTGTGGTACACCTGCATCAAGACACCCGCTCGATTGTCGGGAGTCTTGTCTGAAGAAACCGTTCCTTCTATCCCTGCCTCTGCTGGCGACATAATGACACTCGTCGCCAGGCCGGTTGCGCTCGTGGCCGCCGCTAAAGCCCACTTCTCAGTATCGCCTGTTATCAAGACTCTTCCAACCCACATCGGAAACATTTCGGCGAAGGTGTCCTGAATCTCTATGGAATGCGTACCGAAATCCAGCTTCCAGCACTGAGTCTTCTCGTCGTAGCCCACAATGTGCTTGCTTAAGTCAGTCAAGTCCCATTACCTTCTTCCGGAACAGGTTAGCTCCGTCCTGTGCGTGACAATGGAATTCGTAGCCTAAAGCGATAAGCTTTTCTGCCTCTTCCAGGGTGGTCACGGCTTTGACGGTGCAGGTTCCACGTCCTGGTTGGGCGCGCGTCGACAGAAGCATAATCAGCATATTCAATAAATATTCTCGCAGGGATAGTGATGTTGATGTCTGGTGTTTCAATAGTGCTTGTCGAGTTGTAATCGGCGCCAACGATTATTATCTCGTTTCCTTGAGCATAGGTTTCGCTAGTCAAGAACGTGGAACAGATTATGCCTCCGACTAATAATATGCTTATGATTAGATACGCTGGCGGTAATTTTTCTACGTCGTGGCACTTCCACTAGACCTTTGTAGTCACTGGTAAAGCAGCAGGATACAAGCGCCGCATTAATCCCTGCGTCCATCAAGCGCGCGCTTCTTTTTCACTCTCATAAATTTTGGACACTGATGTTATATCAACGTTGTTCGGCTTATCGGGAGACGTCTCCACTTCAGGTGAAGTTACAACCAAACGCCGGCCTCTTATGGAAACCCCCAGTCTGTTTCCGTTTATTGGGTCTTTTGGCTGGTCCTTTCGGAAAGGTACCCAGGGCCAACTTCGGTTAGTTTCTTATCTTCCTCCATGTTCTTGGTGAGTCTGACATGGGGGAGTATCCATTTCAAATGACCAACCGTTTGTAAGTCGCAGTCGAGTTTGTGTTCATGCGGAAGCGACCGCGTAGACTAGCGTCACGGGATCGTCGCGTGGCATAGGCGTGCGGAGTTCTCGAAGAAAAAACTTGGAAGAATCATCAATGTGAAAAGCTTTATATTCGTATGCAGCAGAATGCGGTAGCAAGATTAGTTATTGAGGGAAAAACGTGTCTGATTCATCTTATCCTGCTCCGCCGCCTCCAGAGCTTTGGACAGGTAAACCGTTCATGAAGAAGACGCTAGTTAAGTTTGCGATATATTTCGGGGTCATCACAATCGTTTTGATCTTGTTCCTCTTTATTCTGTTTTGGACTGGAACCTTCGGAGCGTATTTTTATGGTTTTTTTGCTCTTATTGCATTTTTGTACTTTGGCGTGTACTACCTTAGTAAGAATGCTTTCACCTACCATATAACTGACAGGTCAGTTCGCATCGATAAGTCTTGGGTTTTTGGGAACTACACGAGGGAAGTGATATTTGACCAAATAAGTGATGTACATATTAATCAAGGTATGCTAGCAAGGATTTTCAATTGCGGTTCATTGGTATTTGTAACAACCACAGGTCTTGAAGTTGGTGCTACCGTCAGAGGCGGCGGTTTAATTCGCGGAGGAGTTTTCGGTGGTGGAGCAACTGCGACGCCTCACGTAGTCAAGGGCAGAGGAAACATGCTGTGGGATGTGGCTAACCCCAACCAGGCGAGAGAAACACTAGTGGGCAAACTAAGGGACTGGAGATCTGTTTTCCAACAGCAAAAAATGGCAGGATCTCTGGAGGCAATGGCTGGAAAGACAGGGCCCAGTGCTTCAGGGTCAATGGCAGATGAGATCAAGAAGCTAAAAACTCTTTATGAGAGTGGCGGAATAACAAAAGAGGAATACGAAAAGGGAAAAAAGAAGCTGCTTGGATGACAGTATAGTATTTCCATTCTTTTTCATTTGGGCATCTAAAAAGATCTCGGGCTTGGGGCGTGCTTGAACGGGCAAAGCATTTCGTTGATGGTTCCACAGAATGATAAGCTTGGCGCACATTGTTCATCGTTTATGGCCAAAGTCGGCTAACAATCAGTAAGCTTCAAACATTCAGCTCCCTTACTCTAATTCATTCTGCTTTAGGAAGCAAGTTTGGTGGAAAGTAAGGCAAAGAAAACCATTGTGGGCAACTGCGCTGATCGCGGTTCATCCCTAAACCTCTATGAAGTTGATTTTGAGAACAATAAGCGAATCATGCAATGCACGGGCTGCGGTTTATATCATTTCTATAAGAAGGACCTTTTCGGCAAGTGGAAACTCGTAAAAGCTGGACGGGTCTCAGACTTATGGAAAAATTTGAAAAGACAAAAAGGCTGAACATCGCGTGCGATTATGCCACGTGGGATACCAGCAGCATGACTTGACTCGGGTCAAGTCTATCAAGTTTGAGTATTGCTAGATGTCCGCTACACTCGCTACAGATGCTGCACTTGCAGTGCACAGCTCATTTTCCCCTATCCCCAGATCCTCGTTGAAGAGGGACAGGTCAGATTCCTATACGGAAAATAGGTTGAAGAAGTGCAACTTCTCGTTGAAGAGACTATGGACTCGTTCAGATTCATTCCGAGCTCATATATAGCGCGCATGCGTGTTCCTAAAATGGTCAAGAATGATCATAATTCCATTTTGCACGTTTCTGCCGCTCTCGAGGAAAACAAGTACCTATGACGATCAAGGACAGATAGGGAGCCCAAAACCCTGCCTAAACCATGAAACCCGAATAAAAACCATTTTAGGCCAATTTCGGAACAAGCATGCGCGCTACAAACTCAAACCCAGCTTTGAGTACTTCTTCATCTTCCTTGAGGCTTTCAGCGGTTGCTGTATGGTACTCGCCGCCTTCAAAGGCGACCAGCTACGGAGGACTAAGCTTTTCAAGAAGTGGGTTAAGCATTGTAGTGAATCGAGTTCTTGTTGGCGCGTGCTGGGCTTTGAAGGAGCTGGTCTTCGGAAATCTCTTTAAAATACAGTATATGCGAGTCAAGCCTTGTATCAAGCATTCAATAGCAGTATTTTATAACTGGCACAGTTACACATTACGAAGGAGAGGGTAGGCATTGGAGACTGGACGTAAACTCCATCAAACATTGTACATCTTCCTGTTGGCAGTAGGCCTCGTTACCATAATTCTAGGTGTCAACGAAACCACTATTGATGCTCTTGATCACATTGGTTCGAACTATTGGCTTGCATGGTGTGCATGCATTTCCGGAGCAGCAACATTTCTTCTAATCCTACGTCGGCACCCTGCTTGAAAGACCGGCGCGAAAAGGGGGCCTTGAAGGTACATCGCCATTAAAGTGAGCATCTGGGCGAAAGTGTCCGAAACTCCACATTGTTCCCTGTTGGCGATGACTATTTTCAAAACTGACTAGCTCTGAAGCTGAATCAGTAACGCCATGGTGCAAGCGTCAGACTCTATGGACGTCCATCTCCACTTGTATGTTCCGCCACTGAAGCTGCTTCTTCAAGAATCCTCCTAGCTTCATCGTTGGCGATTTGGTCCTCTATCATCGGGTGAATAGGGAGAGACTCTTCTAGGCCTATGTACACTTCGGGTGGCTTGAGCTTGTTGTGGACGATGCGGTGAATCTTGCCCTTTACAGCCATTCGGTCTATTATCTTCTTCATTTTTTCAGGGGGTCGAACAAAATTCTGCACACCATAACTTATCAGATCAATTTCTCTAGTGTTTCCATACTTCATCAGGTATGAAACAATCTGCCTTTCTATGCTCATAGAGAGAAGCTCCTCTCGTTGATTCTTCACTTCTTTTCTTACAAGCGATTTTGAGATTTAACAATTGGTTAAACAAAAACTAAAAAACAATCCACATATCTCTTGAGGTTTTGCTCGGTTCGATTATCAAAGCCTTAAGAGTCCTTTCAACTATCAAACCAGTAGAAGGCATCGTGGATGAGCGAGTTGCGCCGTTTGAAGGTGAAGCTCAGGAATTGCTATTTAAACGGCTTCTTCTTGGACAGGAACACTTTTCTCAAGGCTGATGGCGCAGACTTGGTCATGGTTCCACGCAAAGAAGAGGATGGAAGGGCCTCCGAGAAGCCGATGATAATCTTGAAGAACGTCGTTGAAATGACGGTTGACCATAGGGGAAAGGTTGTTGCTGTCGAAAATAAACCAGAGCTTGGGGTATGGGTCGACGCTCTCGAACGTGCCATAGAACGGTTCAACACAGGTAGCCTTCAGCTCTGAACCCCTGCGCTGGCAAGCGGTACAACTTCCCCTCGCGAATGAGATGCGTTAAGGTAGCCAGTGCTTCGGCGTTTCGGCTTCTAGTCGTTTCTTTTCTTCTTTCTTTGCCGCTACAGTGCTCTTGGCGATTTCGTAAGCTGTTCTGTAGTCGAAGCTTCCTTTCGGTTCTTCAGCCGCCTTTTTGATGAGTGCCGCTTCAACCTTGTTCTTGAGTTTCCCAATTGCCAACGCGCCAATTCCGAAAATGTTGGGCAAAATCTCTTTTCCATCAGCGTTAGGATTTAGTCCTTCAACCCCCATGGGTGGAATGGCGTTGATGTCTGCCACTATGCTGCATTTCTTTCCACATTTTTTGAGCACTTCTAGAGGAAGAAGTTCTGTTCCTGCAGCTCCTGCCGAGAGAACCATGTCAGCGTTTTCAATAGCTTTTCCCACGTCTTCGGGGGTTTGGGCTTCCACGCCTCGAACTCTTTCAACTTCAAGTTCCTCGTTTATTTTGGTCGCTACAGAACAGGCCTTCTGGAGGGAGCGGGAAGTCACGATTACCTCGGCTCTTTCAGCCGCGTAGAGTCTTGCGGCTGTTTGCCCGACTGGTCCTGTTCCAGCCAGCACCGTGATCTTTTTCTTGTCAAAGTCTCCGAGACCTCTTGCGAGAGAGAGTTCCAGCGTTTTTGCGACCGCTGCCGTGGCTGTGGTGTACGCGCCTCTAGGGTCGATTATGACTGCGACTTCAAACGGGGGGAACATACACTTCTCAATTTTCTCTAGAATCTCGTTTGCTATTCTGAAATCGCGTCCGTTTATGAAGATTTTCGTGTACTTTGCGCCTTCAGGCCCTCGTGGAAATATCGTGTCGTAGACTATTTTTTCAGCGTCCTCGACGGTGACGTTCTCATATTTCAGAATTTCAGCTTCAGGGAAAATATCCACGGTTGTTAGTATATCAAAAGGACTCGCATGTTTATCAGTGTCAAGAAAAATGAACACCTTCTTGAACTGCGACTCTGGCAAAGCAACACCTTGACCTAATCGTTAGAGCAAGTGAGGTTTAAGAATTGCCGTTCTTTTGGGCATTTGTGGACTTTAATCACGCAAAGAAAGCTCACTGGTCATTTTTTCAGTTCTGGGGGCATTGAACCACAATTCTAGGCGCCAGAATCAGTACAGAAATTTTTGCTATACAATTTTCTTGGGCTGCTTCTGTTTGACTTTTTTCTTTTTGCGGGGAAGAGTCACCGCAATTGTTTAATATGAAACAGCAGAGACTGGTTAGTCTTCAAGAGGATTTGGAATGACGCTTTCTGAAATATTAGAGAAGTTGTCAAACGCTTGTGGAGTTGCGGGCAGAGAGGAAGAAGTTAGAAGTTTGATTCAGAAGTTCTTGAAACCCTACGTTGACGAAATCAAGGAGGACAAGCTTGGGAATGTGATAGCTGTAAAGGAAGGAAAGAAGAATGCTCCGAGAGTGATGCTTGCCGGCCACATGGACGAAATAGGTCTCCTTGTTAAAACCATTTCGAAAGAGGGCTTTCTGCAATTCATGAAGATAGGCGGGATAGACGACCGCGTTCTGCTTGCTCAAAAAGTCATGGTCTACGCCGAGAAGGGGCCGCTGCATGGCATAATTGGATCTAAGCCTCCGCACATACAGAAAGAAGACGAACGTAAGAGAGTCATTGCCAGCGATGAACTGTTCATCGACATCGGGGCAAGAAGCCAAGAAGAAGCTTGGAAAATGGGGGTAAAGATCGGAGACCCCGTTGAGTTTGACGTAAAATTCGCGCGGATTGGAAAAGACATCGTGATCGGCAAGGCCTTCGATGACCGGATAGGTTGCGCTGTTATGGTTGAAGTGATGAAACGTCTTGAAAAAACAGAATGCACGGTGTATGCTGTCGGGACAGTGCAAGAAGAGGTCGGCTGCAGGGGAGCAATGACGTCCGCTTACGGAATATACCCTGACGTCGGTATCGCGCTTGACGTAACGATAGCCGGAGACATGCCCGGAGTTAAAGAAGCTGACGCACCCATGAAGGTTGGCAAGGGGCCGTCACTCAGTGTTGCAGACTATGGGCTTATAACTCATCCCAAAGTGTTGAGACTGCTGGTCGATGCGGCGGAGGAAAACAAGATTCCGTACCAGCTCGAAGCAGGATTGCCAGGGGGGACAGACGCAAGCCGCATATCTTTGGCGAAGGAAGGGGTCCCAAGTGGCACCATATCCGTTCCAACACGCTACATTCACAGCCCAACATCGCTGCTCAGCCTAACTGACTCAGAGAACGTTGTTAAGCTCTGTGTCGCCGCTGTCAAGAAGGTTCCGAAATACTTCTAACCAGGGTGAGTATCGAACCTTTGGATCATGGCAATGGGCTCGGTGAAAGAGCCGCAGAACATTTCAAACGAGGCTACAACTGTGCTCAGAGTGTCCTCCTAACGATGTTGGAGCACTGGCATTTGAAGAATGAATTAGTTCCCAAGATTGCCACGGGTTTCGGAGGAGGAATCGGAAGATGCGGATCTGTCTGCGGAGCTTTGACTGGCGGCGTGATGGCTATAAGCCTAAAATGTGGAACTAATGAGCCTTTGATGAAAGAGCGATTGAAGGCGTATGAGACCGCTCAGAAATTCTACGATCAATTTGAGGCGCAGAACGGAAGCGTCTTGTGTAAAAACTCATCGGATTTGATCTGTCGGTTCCCGAGCAGTGGGACAAAGCTGTCAGGACAAATGTCTTCGAGGAAAGGTGCACGGTTTTTGTCAGAAAAGCTGTCGAGATTCTTCTGGAGCTTACTCAAAGCCTTTGCTAGCTACTGAGCCTCTCTATGAAGTATTTGAAGAAAAATGTGGCGAGAGCAGTAGTGTGTGAAGGAGGCTCAAAGAAAAGGTTCTGTCCAATGTTTAAGCTGTTCCGAGCAAGTCGGAGACAACCTACTTTTCACCAGTCTGTGTCAGAAACTTCCAAGAATCTGTGAGTAAATCGCTCTCAGCTGTGAGCAAAACTGTTTTTAGATTAGCTCGTTCAATATTTCCGTGGTTGAAGAAATGGGCGAGAAGAAAGGCTTCGAATTTCTAGAGCACACGGCAGATGCCTACATAGCCGCTTACGGAAAGGACCTGGCGATAGCTTTTGAAAACGCTGCGCTTGCCATGTTTGACGTCATGACAGAGGTTGAAAAGGTAAGTCCCAAGGTGGAAGACAGGGTTGAGGTGACCGGTGAAGACGAGTTCGCTCTCCTCTACAACTGGCTTGAAGCTTTGCTTGTGAAGTTTGACGTGAGCGGGATGCTCTACTCTAAATTCGAAGTCTGGCACCTAGGCCAAATTCAGGATCGGCTCGTGCTTAATGCGAGAATATGGGGAGAAGAATTCGACCCAAGCAAACACCTCCAGAAGGTAGGTGTTAAAGCTGTGACTTATCACCGTATGGAAATCGTCAAGCACCCCAGTGAGGTCACGCTGAGGTTCATACTTGACATATAGAACGCTTCCACCAACGTGGCTTCTGCAAGAATCTTTAAATTTGTCAAATCGGTTTGTATCGACGGGGAGAACAGGGAGTCAAGTTCATGAGCAATCTTAAGAGCATGGTAGAGCATCTCAGGACTTTGGAAAATGAGCGCAAGAATCTTCTGCTGGAGATTGAGGAGCTCAAGAAGATGGCCGACTCTAAGGCTAAAGCCCTAGAGAGTGAGGTCAGCATGCTGAGAGAAGAAGTCAGATCGCTCAGAGTGCTTCTTGGCACAGGTGAGCCTGAGCCCGATCCGGGAGAGAAGAAGAAGCAGCTACGCAAGTAGTCAGGGTCAGATTCGAATCTGCAGGTTTTCTGCTTCTAGGAAAATGTTTAAACGGTTAGCGGCAGCTAAGACTTCACCAACACTTGGCGGTTCATGTTGAAATGAACGTGACAAGACTTGAGGAGCACATATTTCTCGTAGACGTTTCGCCAGGCGGACTTGAGAATTTCATCGCCAGCTATGTTCTAAAGGGAAAGCAGGTGGCGATTGTTGAAACCGGTCCTACGTCCTCGGTGCCCAACCTACTTTCTGGCTTAGAGAAACTTAACGTCAGACCGGAAGATGTCGCATATGTTGCCGTCACCCATATCCACCTGGACCATGGCGGAGGCGTCGGAACCCTCATGAGGAACTTGCCGAAAGCAAAGGTCATAGTACATCCTGCAGCCGCACCTCACCTCGTGAACCCCGAAAAACTCTGGCAACAGTCAAGCGAAGTTCTCGGAAAGGAGATAACAGAACTGTACGGTGCGCCTGAGCCTGTTCCGGCCGAGCGAATCATCGCGGCCGCAGACGGCATGACCGTTGACATTGGAAACAACGTTAGACTCAGAGTTGTGGAAACCCTCGGACACGCTTCTCACCACCAGAGCTATTACGAAACATTCAGCGGCGGAATCTTCCCAGGAGACGCTGCCGGCATTTACTTGAAAGACATCGACGTTGTCGTTCCCACCATACCTCCGCCTTTCCGCTTGGACGCCTCACTGGCTTCCTTGGAGAAGCTGATAGGTCTCAATCCAAAAGCTCTGTATTATAGTCATTTTGGCAAGGCAATTGGCGCGGTTGAGAAGCTTCGAGCGTACGCGAACCAACTGAAGCTTTGGGTGTCCATTGCAGAACAAGGACTGCGTGACAAGCAAGGTTTTGAAGCCGTTCGCGACAAGATTCTTGAGAGCGACGAATCTGTCCGCAAAGCCGTGAAATATGTCAAAGCTCATCCGGTTCTATGCGGAGTGGTGTTTGACCACAGTGTGCAGGGCGCGTTGAAGTTTGCGGAAAAATACGGCAATGTTTCCGCAAAGTAGCTCTCATCAGTCTAGCCTTTCAAAATCGTTTATATTTCCGCTTTGTCACTTTTCTGTAGCAGTAGGTGAAAGAGATGGAAGAGGGAGAGGGACGGGCCCCTAAGGAAAGGGTTCCGCTTGAGAAAATAGACGATTACTCGTGGCGCATTCCCAAGTACAAGTCGGGCATGCGGGTTCCGGGCATAGTGTACGCTAACAGAGACTTGCTGGAGAAGATGCAGACAGACAGAACTCTTCAGCAATGCGCAAACGTGGCCCATCTGCCGGGGATCTATAAGCACGCTATAACCTTGCCTGACGGTCACGAGGGTTATGGTTTTCCAATCGGCGGCGTTGCGGCAACGGACTACGAAGAAGGAGTGATCAGCCCCGGCGGAGTAGGTTATGACATTAACTGCGGTGTTCGCCTCGTCACGACAAACCTCTCAGAACAAGACGTGAGGCCGAAGCTTGCTCAACTCACAAACACGATCTTTGACAACGTTCCGTGTGGACTCGGAAGCCGAAGAAAAGACTTCAAAGTATCGCTTCACGATTTGGACAGACTTGCAACAGAAGGCGTCAACTGGGCCATCGACCATGGGCTCGGTTGGCCTGAAGACGCCGAACACTGCGAAGAAAGCGGCTGCATGAAGAACGCTGACCCTGACAAGGTGTCATCAAACGCGAAGAACAGAGGTCTGACGCAAATCGGCACCCTTGGTTCTGGAAACCATTTCTTGGAAATCCAAAGGGTTGACAAGATCGTTGACGCTAAAACGGCTAAGACCTTTGGGATCGAACGTGAAGGACAGGTCACGCTGATGATTCATTGCGGTTCGAGGGGCCTTGGTCATCAGGTATGCTCGGATTACCTGCGAGTGATGGAAAGAGCGGTTCAGAAATACAAGCTGTTGTTGCCCGATAGAGAGCTTGCGTGTGCGCCTGGAAAGAGTCAGGAGGCACAGGACTATTATCAGGCCATGGCGTGCGCGGTCAACTACGCGTTCGTCAATAGGCAGACAATCCTGCACTGGGTTCGAGAGAGTTTTCGGCAAGTTTTCAATGAGGACCCTGAGAAGTTCGGGTTGCAACTCGTCTACGACGTTGCGCACAACATTGCGAAGATAGAGACTCATAACGTCGATGGAGTTCAGAAGAAGGTTTGGGTTCACAGAAAAGGTGCGACCCGCGCGTTTCCGCCTGGTCATTCAGAGGTCCCAGCAGCCTATCGTTCCGCAGGGCAGCCTGTGCTTATTCCTGGAAGCATGGGAACCAGCTCTTGGCTTCTTGTTGGTGCAGAGAAGGCTATGCAGGTGACGTTCGGTTCGACTGCTCATGGTGCTGGTCGCAGGTTGAGTCGAAGTGCCGCAAAACGCAATTTCTGGGGTGGCGACGTCAAGAAGGCTTTGGAGGAACGTGGCATCCATGTGCGCTCTGCGAGCACTGTGGTCTTGGCTGAGGAGGCCGATCCGGCCTACAAGAATGTTGACATGGTAGTCGACGTTAGCGACAAGGTTGGCATAGCCACGAAGGTTGCGAGATTTGTCCCGTTGGCAGTCATGAAGGGCTAGACTATTAAGCTGGACTCTCCACTTTGTTTTCGGCCAGTTCTGCCCACACTGTTTTTGTCAGGCTTTTTCTCTCCTCTTTCAGTTTTTGTTCCTCCATTGAATGTGCCTTGTGCAATTCTCGCATGTACCATGACCTTTCTCTGGCGTAGTGTATCCCCAAGGCTATTCCAATTATGAGGAGAGTGAAGCCGACAGAAGTCATGGACAAACCGAGAAGGCTGTAGGGGTGGGGAGCCAAATAATATGGTATTATCAGGAACCATTCTGGGTTCTCAGCCGTTATCACAGTCATGATCACCGTCACGAGAAGCCCTCCGATGAAGAACAAGGACCCGATTATTACTATCAGGTAGCCGATGGTCTCGTTGTGCCTTGATTCCTCGGCTTTCTCGTGAAGGTACTCACTAAAGAGCAAGCTCTTTCACAACATGCATTAGTGCAACTTGCCCTTAATTCCGTTATGAATTTCAAGTACACTTTCAAGGAAGAGGAGATTAGCGCGCATGCGTGTTCCTAAAATGGTCAAAAATGGTCAAAATTCGTGGTTGCACGTTTCTGCCGGGTTCGATAAAGATAGATGTCCAAAGAAATCAAGAACAGATATGGATTCCAAAAATGCCCTTAAATGATAAATGGCGAATAAAAACCATTTTAGGCCAATTTCGGAACAACCATGCGCGCTAGACTACAAAGACTGGATCGAAGAAAAGTTAGGGGAGAAAGGTAATGCCGTACGACCATATTTGGTTGCATACCGTTAAACCCTACAAACTGCTGCCATGCATAATGCTCGGCAACACGATTATTCGGCTCAGTGATGAGGCTGGGGTTCCATTCACCCTGCACGATGGCAGGCGATGGGTCAATACGGCCTTAGAGCAAATCGGGATAAGCACGAACTGGGCAAGGAAAATCCGCGGGAGAAAGGCAAAGGAGAGGAAAGCCCCTACAGTAAGACCCAATATAGAGCAGCTAAGAGCGAAGTTCCGCGAAGCTGTTCCGTTCTTAGAGTTTACAAGCGAGACATCCACCTCAGTCGAGGACAGGCTCAAGAAGCAAGAAGCAATAAGCGAAATCCAGACGAAACTGGTCTCGGGCACACCGCTAGAAAAGGAAGATTACGACAAGATAAAAGCCTACGGCATAAAGCTCTTCTCAAAGCGCACTGATATCTCAACCACGACGGACCACGGTCTTAAGAAGATTCCAGAAAGTGAGCTCTTAGAGCACCTGCAAGAAGGCTGGACGATAGTCCACAAGCTGAGGGGTGGCGGCTTTATAGTCCAACGGCCAACATGAGCCAACATCGTGCACGACGCGTACGACTCGGTTTCAGACCTCGTTTTCCACCGACCCGGTCGGGTTTTCAGGTCTCAAAAGCGAGTCGCACGCGTCGCACAAACTCAAAGGAAAAGGCCCAGATTCAGAAAACCAAAGCGTCACGTTGAAAAGTTGAAAAACCGTAGGTAGGGAAAAACCTTGAGAACCCCTAGGTAGGGACTTTGAACTCCCTACGTGGGGGTTGTGGTGCGAGGGCTGAAAAGTACCCTGCTTGTTGTTTTCTGTGCAACTTACCAAGCTATTTTTCAAAAGAAGGTTCAAGATTTTTCAATGGTGCCAGGGGTGAGGTCGCACAGTTGGTCCATGGCCCCCTCGGCTGACTCGTTCAACGTAGCCATTGATAAGTAGATAGTGGTTGAACTGTCTTCTGATTTTGTCTAATGTTGCGAAGCGTAGGCGCGGTGGAACCGCTTTTTTCTCAATGCCCCTGTATTGCAAGGCTCCAGGGGGCAAATTCTGTGCGGGGGTGGGATTCAAACCCCATGGCCGGTGGCGATGTCTCCTGCAATTTTCTCTTTTTTCTATTTTAGTAGCATCTTCGGATGACTTAAACTGTGAGACGCTCATAGACGGGAGCCGAAGGCTTAGGAGTCTGAAACAAAGTTCCACAAATCATATCTACCAACTGATCGATCCCCAAGTTGAGGAAGTATGACTATTGAAAAGAACTGTTTCTGTTCATAGAGACAAGCTCGGACTTACTAGAACAAGATTTGTTTGCCTGTTAATCGTGGCATCCCTGATGCTGACGTGCCTTTCAAGTCTGTTCATCCTGCGAGCAGTGGCCGATATGGACTCCATGGTGATAGGAGGGGACGGAGTACCTGGTCTTGTCGATCCTGCCACTATACGAGGCACGCCATTGCTTCAGTTGTGCCTGAATGTCTATGAAACGTTGATATTCTTTGACAGGGAGAAAATCGACAGCTTCATTCCAGGACTCGCGACTTCTTGGCAAATAAGTCCTGACGGGTTAACTTATGTGTTCACAATTAGGCAAGGAGTCACGTTTCAGAACGGGAATCCTCTTACCACAGCGGATGTTGAATACTCTTTCAAAAGAATACTTGTTACAGATGACAATCTTAGTTATGCGTCCTGGCTTTTCTACGACGCGTTATTTGGGCTGCCTGGCAGTCATGACTCGCAAGGAAACATCATCGTAAACTCTTCACAGATTAATAACGCAATTACACGAAATGACACAACTGTAACGTTTCACTTGGCTCATCCTTATCCACCTTTCATGCAAATACTGGCCGCCTATGGTTTTGTGGTCAACAAAGACTGGTGCATAGCGTTAGGAGACTGGCCAGGAACATGGGACAATTGGACCGCGTACAACAGGCAACCGACGGCGATCAACAAGCAAAACAGGGCGCCACCAGGTCCACATGTCAACGCCATGTGTGGAACAGGGCCCTATAAGCTTGATTATATCAAATCGGGAGTCGAATGCTCAATTATCATTTATAAGGGCTATTGGGGACGTTGGCCTGCAATCGGCGCGAAAGGTTGGCTTGAAAGAGTAACCTTCAAGAAGATAGTTGACTGGAACGCGAGTAGAGACATGTTTCTAGCTGGGGAGCTGGATATGCTGGATGTGCCAAGAGCAGCGATCAATGAAGTCTTGGGACAACCAGGCGTCAGATGCATGTATCCTCTGCCTGAGCTGTCGTGTTACTCCATGCTTTTCACGTTTAACATATCGACCTCGAGCCCGTACCTAGGTGTTCTAGGTGGGCTACCAGCAGGAACTATCAATGAAAGCGGCATCCCTCCAGACTTCTTTAATGACATAAACGTTAGGAGAGGTTTTGCCTATGCTTTCAACTACACCCAACTGATAGATGAGGCCATGCTCGGAGAAGCTTTTCAACCTGCCACACCAATAATCCCTGAGCTGGCCTTTTACAACCCATCCCAAGAGAAATACGCACAGAATCTGACTGAAGCAGCAGCATTGTTCCAAACCGCATGGAATGGGACGCTCTGGGCCAATGGTTTCAACATGACAATCTGCTACTTTTCTGATTCGGCCCATTATATGCAGAAGGCATGCGAGATAGTCAAAAGCGATGTTGAGAGTCTCAACTCCAAGTTCCACATCAACATCCTAAACTTCACTTTGGACGAATACCTTAACCTCCTCCAGGCAAAGGAACTAACACTGTTTTTCGGGGGCTGGCTTTGTGACTTCGCAGATCCTCATGATTTCGCATTGGCATTTATGTCAAGTGAGAAATATGGGACATTCGCAGATTTTCAAAACTACAAGAACTCGACAATCGATGCTCTAGTTGACGAAGGAATAATCACAACAAACACAAGTAGAAGACAAGAAATCTACTACGACCTGCAGCAACTCTATTGGGAAGACTGCCCCGGAGTTCCACTTTTTCAGCCTAGACAGCGCAAGTTTATGAGGGATTGGGTGCAAGGCTGGTACTGCAACTCGCTCTTTTCAACATACGCTGATCGTTTCTATGAAGAATGGAAGGAAATCATTCCACCTTGGCCCCTGACTTCAGGCGAGAATACAGTCGATGCGGTTAGCTCAACTGGCACTGTAGTGTTTATCAACACAACTTCGGAAGGGAATCTTACTATAGCAAGCTGCGACATCAACCTGGAAGGAATAACTACAGAGGGTACAGAAGTCCATTCCGTTAAATGCGTAACTGTCGACACAACAGTGCCGCCAGAGAACATAACATTTCCCATAAACATCAGCGTTTATTACACGGATCAAGAAGTCGTATCAACATATGTGGACCAATCCACTCTGCGCATGTTCTACTGGAACGGGACAGACTGGATAGTGGAGAATGACACAGGGTTTGTGGTAGGCAATGTAAGCATAGAAGGTAAGAACTATTCTGGATACGTATGGGCCAGGATATGGCACCTTAGCGAATTCGCAGTCATGGGCCAAATGGCTCTCATCCACGCCGTGGCTCCCCTGGGCGTCAGATGGTCCAAAAACTTCATCGGGCAAGGCTTCACGACAACAGTCTACGTCGACGCTTTCAACCAGGGTGACTACGAGGAAACCCTCAACATAACCGTCTACGCAAACACCACGGTAATAGGTTCATTCACAAACCTAACGTTGTCGGCGAGAAACTCCGCAACCATACCTATTGTTGGCAACACTTCCACTCTCGTCAAGGGCACGTATCGCATCGTTGCCGTCGTAGCCCCTGTTCCTGGAGAGAACACCACGGTAGACAACACGGTTGTGGGCGGTCAAGTGCTCGTAACCATCCCAGGCGACATCAACGGTGACGGCACAGTTGACATCTACGACGCCATACTGCTATCTGGCGCCTTCAACTCCAGTCCAGGCAGTGCAAAGTGGAACCCCAACGCAGACATAAACAGTGACGGCACCGTGGACATCTATGACGCCATCATACTCTCAGGCCACTTCAACCAACACTACCCATAGCGCGCTGTTATTGAAGTTTTGCGCCACACTTCGGGCACTTAAGAGGGTAGTTTTCTTTGCTTATCATTTTCACTCCGCAGCCGAAGCAGATGCAAATCTTGCATATTGGACAATGGTAGTTTGCACCTTGAATGCTATTGCCGCATACGCTGCAAGGCTTGGTTAAGCAGTCATCAGACATTTGTTCCGCTCCGTGAAAGCAAGATTAGCTTTATTGAAGAACACATGGTGCGAAGGTTAAAAGCAGTTTGTCAAAACAACATTCTCGAAAAACGGAGAGCGTAGAGTGAAAGTGGAAAGCGCGTGCGCCTCAAAGAAACATCGTCAACATCTTCGCTAACGCGCGCGTTTTCTATATCGCATGCCCTCTTCAGCACGCCGACCTGAACTTTATTGAACCCTTTAAGCCTTCGTGCATAACTTCAAAGTCATGCACGAAGGTATCGTGGCATTGCGCTCCGCAAATTTGAACCCAACGTATGCCTCTTGTATTGGAAGTGTTTGGACTTGCCCTCCCATTTATATCAAAAGCTTCTCCTTAGTCACGTATGGTCACCTGGTAGATGGGGGAGGCTTAGATGCCGTTTAAGGACGAGTGCGGAATCTGCAAGAGGGTGCTTCGAACAAGTTATCTCAGGCGGTGCCAGAGGTGCGGACGGCTTTACTGTAGGGACTGCATGGTCCCTGACGTCGTGACGGGTGACCCAACCAGATTGTTCTGTCTGAACTGTGCAAGAAGAGTTGTTTCGCGAACGACCGTTTCCAAGTATGTTGGTCTTACGGGTTACCTGCGGTTTAGAGGAGCCTTCACCGAAAGCGTCAAGCTTAGTTTTGCACGAATTGATGGTATAATTGGCGAGAACTTGCCGATGAGCGCGTACCGCAGCGAGAAATGGTGGGACAACTCGATGAGCAGTCCGCACGCTCACGGTTGGCTGGACGCCGGCTGGGAAGTTCGGGAAGTCAATCTGAAAGAGGGTTGCGTTCTATTCAGAAAAGTGAAGCAGGTGCAGACCAGAAGGAAACGTGCATTCGCGGAAATCAAGAAACCATTCACCCCGGTTCACGTGAAGATTCCCAGATCCAAGATACCTTCCAAGACAAGGGTTTCGAAGCTGTACGCTCGAATCAGGAATCTCGAAAGGCAGCGAACATCCATGCCTGCCCTTCATGGAAGTTTCAGGCCGATACCGAAGTATGAGAAAAAACTGTTCAAGCCAGAGGAAAAACCCGGCAGGGAATGAAAAGAAATCTTATCTAGCCCACCCATGCTAATGTACTGCACAAAACAGAGCGGTCGTCGTCTAGTCTGGTTTAGGACGCAAGCCCTCCAAGCTTGCGATCCCGGGTTCAAATCCCGGCGACCGCACCATAATTCAAGGTTCAAAACCAGGTTCTGTAAACTCTTTGTTTGGTTTGTCTCCCTGTAAACTTTCGTTTGGCGATTAGAGACGGGCCCATAAGAGTTTTCAATTTTTAGCGCGCGCTTTTCAACAATCCTAGCCAACTGTATATGCAAAGTGTATATGCAAAACGTATTTGCAAAACGTGTAAGCTCCTCTGCGCGCGCCGCCTAAAGAGAACCATTTCTAGTCAGTCGTATTCCTTGAGCACTGTTTAACTCCTTTAGACTCAAGTCATAGAAAAAAGGGGAACTTGCGAAATGCCATAAGTCAGCCCTAAGTGGCTAGAACACTGCGTATCAACGACGAAGACTCAAACTCCTCTATCAACTCCAATCCTTCATCAGTGGTCCGAAACGAACCATCACATTCCTTCACAAAACCATGCGCCTTCAGAAACTCAACGTACCTGATGGATTGTACATAACTCAAAGAAACCGAACTGAGCAAACGCGTTTTCCTAATGCCATTCTTTGCAGCCTTGAGAATTGCTATAGAAATAACCAAAGAGCTTCTTCTTCTAGATGGGAAAGTCAGGTCCATACCCTTCTCCCCACTATTATATAGAAGTAGTTTCTAGAAGATAAATCTACCTCGAACGTTCCCGAAACGTGCTGGCAGTGTCGGTACGGATCAGGGCCCTATTTCTTGATTTCGCTCTCTATCATTTCAGCGACAAGTTCGCCTATTGCTGGAGCAGCTGTGAGACCTGGGGACTCTATGCCGACTAGGTTAATGAAACCGAAAAGGCCCCGGTCAGCCTCGTGCCTTATGACAAAATCCTTAAAACCGTCCTGCGGCCCCTCAAGCTTCGGTCTTATCCCAGAAGAATCCTCATGAATCTGAAACTCCCGGATCTTCGGCACAAACCTTGTCACGTCTTCTCGAAACTCTTTCTCGTTAGACTCGACAGTGTAATCAATCTTGTCAACGTAGTAAGCGTTCGGTCCCAGCCTAATCGACCCACCCAGGTCAGGCGTCAAGTGGATGCCTAGGCCGGGCCCCTTCGGAACTGGATAAACAAGCATTTTGACAAGAGGTTTTCCAGCCACCCTGAAATAGTCTCCCTTACACGGGTAAAGCCTGTATCCAATCTTGTCCACGTCTAGCCCTGCCATGGCTGCGACTCTGTCGGAATACAGCCCAGCACAGTTCACGACGGTCTTGGCGGTGACGTGAAACTTCTCACCCATGCTCACCCCTCCCACTTCATAACGATCATCGACCTTCTTCAAGCTTTGAAGCTCAGTCTCCGTTGCCAAGACCGCGTTGTTTTTGCGCATGCGCGTATAGAAATGATTCATCAACTCATCTGGCTCGATTATGCCAGTTGACGGTGAAAGAAGAGCCTTCTCAACCTCAACGTTCGGTTCCAACTTCCTAACATCTTCTCCGTCTAGGAACTCTAGGCCTTCTACACCATTGTCTGTGCCCATCCTCATCAGCTTCTCAAGCTCATCAACCTCTTCTTCCCCAATGGCCACAGTCAACTTCCCCAGCCTCTTGAAGGGAATCTGATATTTCTCGCAAAGTTCATACAGCATCGTGTTTCCTTTCACGCACAACTTCGCTTTCAAAGAATTGTTACGATAATGGATGCCCGAATGGATGACAGCACTATTGTGGCTGCTCGTCTCTTGGCCGTACCGCGCGTTCTTTTCAAAAACGTACACACCGTCACTATTCTCAGAAACGCTGGCGGCAACAGCCAGACCTACGACGCCTGCCCCTACAATCACAACGTTGGCAGATTCCATGGATACCACGGAAATACATCCGCTAATAAGCCTTTTGGGCATGCGGTACTGGTGCATTATTGGACATTATTGGACATGGCTATCTCTTCCCTTAGGAAGTTTTTGGGAGCTAATTTCATTGCGTCTTCTTAATGTGGACAAAGCTTGGCAAGACAAAATAGGCGGAATAGGTTCCAACCTGCTTATGCTTGGTATCGGTTTTCTGCTTTCAAGTTTTCTTATTGTGCTTGTTGTACCGCCATGGTGGTTCCCTTTTCTTTTCTATTTTCTCTTGTGCGGTTTTGGTCTGTGGGGTCTGGGTGGTGTGCTGATTGGGGTCGCTCTCATTTTCTCCTAGCCATTTCTTTGGCAAGAATCAGAATATTATTGCTACGCTTTCAATGGCTTAAAACGAAAAGACTACGCAAAGTCTTAGAGAAGTTGAATCCTAAGGGGGTAGTCCCTTGAGAACTTGCTCATAGCGCTTTTGATAAGCGTGTCTCAGATCTAGCGGTACATTACCTTTTAGTATAGTCTGATGCTGAATGTTGTAAATTGGTTCACCTTTTTGATCGAATAGGTTTGTCTTGCTAACTTGGGTCAGAACAAGTTTAATACTTAGTCGTGCCGTGTCGTCAAGCAAATATTCGTTCCAATCTTCATGAATTACCTCAGCAATCTTCACATCATTTATAGTGATTGAATCCATTATCTCCTTTGGTGAATAGATCCTGTCGGCGGGTTTTCCAAGAGCAATGAGGGGAGGGATTATACCTATTACGACCTGATGGTTTGTCTCGTAACCAGGATTTCCATTTTCATCTATTTCCCTTAGAATAACCTTGATCAGAACAAGCTTCATTTTGAGTAAGACATCATCCTCTAACTTGTAGAGATTCCAGTCCTCTTTGGAGGATTTAAAACCTAGATACTCCCCTATTCTAATCATATTTCTCTAATATTCCTGTGTTCGATATAGGTTTATTTGAGTTACTATCCCACAATACTCATTAATAAGCAATAAATATTAAATCAGTAGGTCTGTAACATAGGATATTCACTATGTCAACCGTTCTTCAAGGGCAGGAAACCGAGGTTTGGGCAATATCTCCAGACTACTTGTTGGATCAAGCAAATCTTCTTTTGAGCTACACATGCATGCAGGTAACGATAACTGATTCCAAGATTTATGATAATTCAAGTGGAAAATGCTATCTGTTTGTCCCTCAGAAATGCCCGTTCCCTACTTCTGGACTCTTTACTGAGTCTTGGATGACAACTGTATTGCTTCCAACACTTGAGTTTAAAGATGTCGAGGTACTCCCGCTTGATACCTCTTGTCTTGTTTCTGCGAGAAGAGCTGTTGAATCCTTTTCAGCAGATTTGCAAACTAATATAGAGAATGTTTTTTATAACATCGAAAATGATCCAGACCATGACCCTGGGTTTATAATAGAGATATTGGTAGTCATTCCAGAAAGCAATCGAGATGTAGAACACGAAGTATATGTTTCATTAGGAAAATTAATGCGCAACAATTCAGAACTGTTGTTCGATCTACACATAGTTAAGCGGAGAGGCCGTCTAACTAGGCAAGTCGTTCCTCCCGAATTTCGGAAGGTTCAGTGATCCCAGTTTGAAAGTCTTTGCGTTGAGCGCGATGGAAAACTTGGCCAAGGCGCGAAGGAACAGAGAAATACTTCTCAATTACTTGTTGAAACTAGTTGCACAATGCCCCGAGTGGGTTGCTGTTGTTGCTTTCTACAGTGCTCTACACTTCGTTGATGCTTATTATGCCAAGCTAGGTATACATTTTCAGCGTCATGTAGACAGGAATAAGGAAGTTGCTGAATCATTACAAGATATTTTTGATGTCTATTACAATCTTTACGATATAAGTGTCAATTCTCGCTACGGTTGTGTCAAGGACAACCCAACTGAAGAGGAAGCCAACGATCTGGTCAACAAAGATTTGCCAGCAGTAGCGAAGTTCATTGAAGGATTAGTACATTGAAAGCCAATGCCAGTTGCAGCCTTTTGAGCCTCTGAGATTGTCCAGAAGTCTTAAGAACAACTAGATTCTCATGTTCATTAAACGAAGTGAGTGGTTTTATGGCAACTCCACCAATAACGCCTCAAGACTTGGCTGAAGGTCAGGATGTAGACTTTGAAGAAAAAGAGGAACACTGGAATGTGTATAGACTCAAGGATGGATCGACTCTAAAGGTGAAACTGATTCTTCTCGGAATCAAGAAACTCAAGAAACACAACCCTGACGGAACGCCTATTTATATGATAAACTCCCAGAACATCGTTAGGGCTGTTGATATTCCCAAAGAGTTGATAGTTAAACCAAAGGAATCGTCAATGAAGCCAGTCTAGTAGACTTTTCGTTAAAAGGTTAAGGAAAATTCCATGTCCAATAACGCACCAGTACCTGGCATGCACAGTTCGGAAACGCAAGTTTCATGCCCGCGGTGGACCAACCCTGCTGAAACGGGAAAATTTGACATCAGCGGCGAGGATTTGGAAACGCTGAAAGAACTGCCGCAAGAAATCAAAGCGGGAAAGGTCAGGGTCGAGGCTTAACGTTTGCTTTGCTTCTTGATAGTTTGAATCATATGTTGAACGCCATGGGGATCACTGATACATAGAAACCGAAGCTTTTCTGTGCCCTTGACAAAGAAAACCAAATCTCCGTAAGTTGTGCTTGTACTTGTGCTTGAGCCTACGCTTGTACCTGCAAAAACGCCGCTGGACACTCCTGTGAAGTTGCCAACTCGCTGTCCCTTGGAGACCCTATGCTGATTCATGATTATTGGTTCACAGACGGCCAGGCCGACGGAGTCTAAACGCTGTGTCGGGTTTTCCTTAGTCACTGGATAGTACTTCAGCGCTCTCAAGTTTGTAATGATCCATTTTTCAACTGTCTCTTTGTGAAAAATTCCTCTCGTGACTTCGTGAACCCATAAGGTTTGCTCTCCCTCATTGAGGTCAGGGTTTTTGATTTTCGCTGTGTAGCTGTCAAGTATGGGGTTGATTTTTTCTTCAAGTAAAGTCTTGATTTTGTCTCCGTCATTCTCTTTTATCGCCTTTTTCAGTTCTTTCTCTACGTCGCTCGGAATCAGGTCCTTGAATGGTTTCAATTCTTCTTCTAGGTTTCCTTTTCTCTCAGTCATTTCGACCCACCTCTCCTCTTCACGCGTCTGGAGCGCGCGCGTTACAACTCGAAGAGTTTTCTGTCGAAGTTCGTCAAGAATTCTGTCTTTCGTTGTCCCACTAGTACCATATCTTCTACTCGAAGGTAGTATTCGCCTTTGTGCCAGACCTTAGGCTCCAAAGCCATTACCATGTTCGATTGCAGTCTTTCGTCATACTCAGGGCTCAGCCATGGGGGCTCATGCACTTCGACACCAATGTTGTGTCCGACTGATTTCGTTTGTAACCGAGCGCGCAAGTAGTCGCCGTAGCCCAATCTGTCCAGCGTCTTTTCTATTGCTGGGAAGATCTCGCAGACCCGCATGCTTCCTTCCTTCATTTTTTCCACCGTTTCGACAACTGACTGTTGCAAAGCTTCGTATGCCTTCTCCACCTCTCTGCCAGCAGGTCCAAAGTAGAAGCTTCTTCCAAAGTCGGAGCAGTACCCCTCAAGCACAAACCCTACGTCAAAAGCTATCGAAGTGCCCGGCACCAAACCTTTCTCTTTCGGGTAGGTAAACGGGTTTGGCGAGATCTCAGACCCAGACTTGACGAAGCCAACCGTAGCCGGGAAGGAAACGTCCGACGCCCCCAAACGTCTGCCTTCAAACTCAACCTCGATCTGCATCTGTCGCTGAGTCACACCTTTCTTAATCTTTTGCGTGACCGCCTCGACCGCTTTGTCAGTCAGCTCGGCGACTTTCCTCAGCTTACAAACTTCTCCAGGATCCTTGATCATTCTAACATGGTCCATGAGATGTTCAGCCTTGTGGAAAACCCTGCTTTTCACCGTTTTAGCGATTTCTATGACGGTTGATCCCCAGACATGGTCTCCAATTCCAACTTTCTTTACGTTCAATCCCAAGTCCGATATGACTTTTCGAACCAGTCTCTCAAAACTGTCTTTCTCTTCCGGCGTCCTGATTTCTCTTACCCAGGTCTGAGCAGCTTGTTTTGACCATTCCTCGCCAAGCGTGAGAATCGGTTGCCCCTTTCTAGGTACAAAGATGTTGTTTGCTTGGCTTGCAAGGTCTGTTCCATGACGCCAGTCAAACAGAAGTCCTGTCAAATATTGAAAATTCTGGCATGACCCGTACACAACCAGGTCTAAGTCGAGCTCTTCCATCCTTTCTTGAAGGCTGACTAATCTTCGCTTGAAATCGAAGCTCACACTGCCACGCGCCTTGAATATTCCGTCAGATGATGGCATGTACTTAAAGCTATTTGGTGCCGTGCTACTTCAACGAGGCCAATGCCACCACTGTAAACGGTGCGATCATGCTTAATGCGAAACCACTTGAAAACGCCGTTACCAACACGTCAGATCCGCAATAGCGCACGATCACAGGTAACGTTGTATCCATCGTTGTTGCTCCACCAGAGGCGATCGGCGCATACTTGTCAACCTTTACCATCAATGAGACCGTGAATATCGTCAGCAGTTCTCTTAAGAAGTTGACTGCAAACCCCATAGCGGCCCATTGGGTTCCCAGAATCGATTTGATCAAGGGGCCCGTTAAGGTGTACCAACCGTACCCGGCAGTTACAGCCATAGATGCATATATGTCGAGTCTGAGAATCAATCCGCCGATTAGCCCACCCAGGATGCTTCCCAAAGCAACAACGACGGGAACAACAAGGATCTTGAGGCCCTTGCTCCTCAGCTTGGCCACAGCCTCCTTATCAATTCCAAACGACAGTCCCATCACGAACAGCGACACAAAAAGAGAAGCGCTGAACAAGTAATCGGTAACCCAGTTGCTCGCAACGAAGGAGGTCAGATTGTTGTTTACGTAGCCGGCAACTACTCCGATCGTAAGGGCTGCGAGAATGAATTTAATCATATTCTCACCCGTCTCCTTATCAAGGCTACAAAAAGCACGCTGAACCCGATGGCAAGCAACGCCATTAGAAGCGCGCTGAGCCCGACGCTGGACATTGAACCCAGCAGTTCGTTGTTTGATCCTATGGTGAACCCAAGTGAGAAGATCAGGATCAAAATGATGCCCAGCGTGACTTTGGCGAGGTTAACTTTCTTTCTTTCGCGAAGCAAGTAACCGAAGAATAATCCGGCAATCAACGGGAGCACGAGCACTGCAAAGTTGACCATTGTTCATGCACCAAGACTTCTCATTTACTCTTTCTTGGACCGAAGTGCCTCCTGAAGACCTGATTAACATCTTCAGGCTTTTCAAGCACGAACACGCAGTCCATACTGGCCAACTTTCTCGTGTTTTCTGCGTCTTCCCTTCTCACCCTCAACGTGAAATCTCTTCCATTCGGAAGCCTTGTGACCACTGTTCCTTCCTTGTAATCGCTTGGCATAATGTACACGGGAACGGAGGCTTTCAAGGCCATGATTGCCGAGTTGCAAAGCAGCGTGTCAGATATTCCGGCTGCAATTTTCGCCACGGTGTTGGATGTTGAAGGCGCAATCAACAAGAACTCGTACTTCCGCAATTCCAAGTCGCCGGCAAGAAAGGGCGAGTTAGAATTGAACTCAACCCAAACCTTTTCAAAGTTCTGCTTCAGCTGATCGTACAGTTTGTACCATCTGACGACTTGTTCCCCGGCCTTTGAAAGATAAACTCTTATGTCAACCTCGTTTTTGTATCGCTCTTTTATCTCCTTCATGACGTTGAGTGTTTCTCCCAGTCTGTCTCCACTGCCTGTGATCCCCCACGCCACTTTCCTCTTCTTTTCTGCTTTAGCCAGATCTCCGCTCGTGGTTCCACGCTCTAAACTCGTTTTCTCTCCTCAGACTCTCTCAGAAACTCCGCGAACTTCGTCACCGTCTTTCTCAGACTTCTGAAGCCTTCCTCATCCTGCTTTACGTCTCTCAACGTGTCCTTTGACCAGAAGGTCGCACCGAGGTTCGCTCCGAAGGCGCCTCCGCTGACGGGAATGACCCCGTTCAAAACATAGAACGTTATGATCTGCTGGATCGCCAACTCCTGTCCTCCAGCCCTGTCTCCTCCGACGGCGATGGCCATCCCGACTTTGCGCCTGAAAGCGTTCTTGTCAGCTGCAAACAGAGCCCTGCATCTGTCCATGACCGCCTTTGTCTGTGCGCTTATTCCGCCGTTGTAAACGGGCGTCGCAATCACCAGTCCCTCAGCATCCCTGAGTGAAGGATAAAGCGTGTACATGTCATCCTTCAGCTTGCACTCTTTGCTTCTCATGCAATAGTCGCAGTGCTGACAAAACCCGATGTTCTTGCCTCTGACCGTGAAGAATTCTGTCTGGAAACCCTTCTTTTCAAGCATGTTCAAGGCTTCCCTTAACACGTGCTCCGTTGCCTGTCTTCTCGGACTGCCACAGATGCCGACTATCATAGCAATTCGTCAAGAACTATGCTCGTCAAAATCAATAAAGTTTGCTGAAAGCGAGTGGGGACAGTGATACGGATGAAAAGTGGAGAAAGAGCGTTTGTCTTTTTTTATGCTTCCTCGAAGAACTCCTCTGCTCTCGGCGGAGTCGGCGATAAACCTCTGCGCTCGCGGATCTGACTCACTATTTCAGGCTGCATCTGCTCGGGAACCTGGGCCCATCGGCTGAACTGTGTGGCCCAGAAGGCTCTGCCCTCCGTTGATGAACGCAGCTCTTCAGCCAAACCGAAGGATTCAGACACGGGCATCTCTGCTTTGACGATGATCATGTCTTCCTCGTTTGTCATGTCCAAGATTTTGCCCCGGCGTTTCTGAACCGTCGCGATGACGCTGCTCACGAACTGGTTTGGAACCTTGCATTCGAAACTTATGAGCGGTTCGAGTAGCTTCGGGTCGCTCAGCAGAAAGGAACACCAGATTGGCCGCCAAGTCATGGGCAGTATCTGTGCTGGTCCTCGGTGCACCGGGTCCTCGTGAACCGTGATGTCCTCCAGGTTGACCTTCAGCCCATACGCGGGTTCTTTTGCTAACACCGAGGTGAACGTTGCCTCGCGGAAGCCTGATTTGATGTGGTCCATCACTTCTTCTACGTATTGTCTTCCCCTTATCCTGTTGACGAGAATGTTGTTGCCCTCGATCGCCACGACGCCCTTAGCGTCGTCTGTTTCCCAACCGAACCCCTTAAGGATCTTGACTCTTTCGTCTTTAGTCTGCATCTCGGATATCTTTCCAGCCTTCATCGCTTCGATCACCTCTTCCGGCAGCTTTTCTAGTGTGACCCACAGTTTGTTATGTTTGTTGGGACTTTTCCCCATCACTGGCGGTCCCTTGTAGTCGTGGCTGATCGTCTCGCGGTAAATCACTATTGGTTTGCTAGTCTTCACCTTGAGGTTTGCTTCCTGCATTCGATAAGCCGTAATTTCCAGGTGCAGTTCCCCCATGCCGCTGAGGAGGTACTCTCCGCTCTCCTTGTTTATGAGGAAGTGCAAGTTCGGGTCCTCGGTTGTCAGCCTGCGCATAACCTTGTCGAAGAGCGGTAGTTCCGTGACGTCGACAGGCTCCACGGCGACGGTGACCACTGGGTCTGAAACATACTTCAACCCTTCGAACGCATGTGTTTCCACACCGTCTTCGGCGACGGTTTCGCCGACGTGCATGGACGGTAGCCCAGAAAGTGCAGCTATGTTTCCAGCTGGAACCCTGTCTATTATCACCCTGTCAGCGGCCATGCTCATGAAGACCTGTTGAATCGGACCTTTCGCCCTGGCCGTGATGAGTTGAACGACTTTACCCTTCTCAACCGTGCCGCTGAAAACGCGTCCGATGGCAACGACTCCGCGGTTAGGGTCAACTTCAATCGTTGAGATGCACATCAAAAGGGGCCCCTTTGGGTCCACTTTGGCCATGCCCTTGCCCACTGGGCTGTTCGGGTCTCCTGGCCAGATTTGGCTCTGTCTGAACGCTTGTGCCTCTAACGGATTGGGCAGGTGTTCGATGAACATGTCTAATATAGGCTCGGCAAGCGCCGCCCTCTTACTTAACGCGTCGACTTTCCTGTCAATCTCCTCCTTTTCTCCGAGGTAAGCGTCAACGATGTCCTTGAAGGTTACGCCTTTGGCTTTCATGTGAGGCAGGTTTAATCCCCACTTGTGAAGGGCTGAGCCGAAGGCTACTGACCCGTCCTCAGCCTTAACTTGCCAGTCCTTCTTTTGTTCGGCCGGCGCATACTTTTCGATGAGATTGTTCACTCTTGTAATTATCTTGGCGAACTTCCGCTGTATCTCTTCCGGCGTGAGCTTTATCTCCTTAATGAGCCTGTCGACCTTGTTTATGAAGAGAATCGGCTTAACCCTTTCACGCAGGGCTTGCATCAGAACCGTTTCAGTCTGGGTCATGGGCCCTTCAACAGCGTCCACGACGACCAGCGCTCCGTCAACGGCTCGCAGACTTCTCGTCACTGCTCCGCTGAAGTCAATGTGCCCCGGCGTGTCGATCAGGTTGATCAGGTACTCTTTTCCCTCGAACGTGTGAGCTAGGCTGATGTTTGAAGCAAACACGGTCATCTGTCTCTTCTGCTCAAGCTCCCACGAGTCAAGGGCAAGCTGTTGACCTGCCCTCTGCTCGCTTATTATGCCTGCAGCGGCCAGAAGACTGTCTGAAAGAGTGGTTTTTCCATGATCCACGTGGGCGATGATGCTTGTGTTCCTGATCATGTCTGGATAATTCATCAACTTCTGAATTTCCTCAACCTGCCTGTACTTTACCATCGTCAAACCCTCTTTACCCTAAAAGAAGATTGCCTAACGCAGATGTGGCTCCTGAGGAGTTCAACAAACATATTAGGTTTTCACGCCTAAATGAGCTACATGCATGTAAAAACGGCGACCTATTAACTTTTTGCCGATGATTGCGGGAACATCAGTGAACGGACAGGAATCCTTTCTGCTTATTCCATCATTGATATCAGCGTATCAGACGTATCCTTGTTGACGTAGAAACCTTTTCTCGAAAGCCTCTTGACACCTAGAAGCATGAGAAGACGGCTGAGAGATACCGGGTTCAAGGCTACACTCAAATCCTTGAACCTGACAAAAGAGACTTTCGACGCATTGCCAACAAATTCTTCATATCGAGCCTCGGAACCGAGAACCGATTCACCGCAGAACCTGCCCCATAACTCTTGCGGGTTTCCCACCATGCGCTCGATGAAGTGAGCGTAACCAGCGATTGCGCTGACGGGCTTGGTCACGTAAAAATGAATGAGCAAAGTGCTCTTAGGCGGTGCCGCTCCCCTGATGACAAAGGAATGAACCTTCTTTCCTTCTTGGCTACGCCTGCAAAACTCAACCCACCATTTCTCCCTGACCATCATGACGAAAGCATATCGCTCGCTCATCAAACCCCTTAGCGTCTAATCATTCCCTAATAATTTAAGACTTGCACAGCAGTCATAAAAGAAGCTAACACGCTCATAAAAACAACGCAACACAAGAACCAAACCGCCAAGAACCGGGAGGTCACAGATCTCGTCTGAACAACATTGGAAAGAGACAGACCAAGGTTCAGGGCACGCCTAGAAAGCTAACGGTCAAAGCACATAGAATCAGAAGACGAGGTGACGGCGAAGCGCATTGAAAAGTTACGACCCTTGCGCAGACTCCCTGTGAAGCCTTCAGCACACACTTGGCCTCGGACCCGCGCTTAGCCACTAGGGCCTTCACGAGCGCCTATGTGCAGTACTAGTACCCTAGGGGGGAGGGGGAGGGTGGAATAGACGAGGTGAAAACGCGAATACAGGGATGTAGCGTTTCCCATCTAGAAGAACAGCGTTTTCAACAATGCTCGTCAAGTGTATATGCAAAGTGTATATGCAAAATGTATATGCTTTTAATTATGCGCTTTTTGCGAATTTAACGACCAGCCAGCGGGCTTCGCCTGCATCAACCTTTTATGAACAGCTCTCCAAACTATCGTTGATGTCAAGTAAAGAATTCTTCACAGACCGCTACAGAAAACTAGGCTGGAAATACCACACCGTTGAACTCAAGAAAACGATCAGAATCAACTCTGCTAACGTCAAGAAACCGCCGGACCTCGTGAAAAGACTGCAGGACCTAGGGCTAGTGCTCACAAAGGTTCCCTTTCTCAAGACTGGTTATTGGGTTGAAGAGTCACGTTTCTCTGCTGGCGCAACAACCGCGTATCTCTCAGGCTTGTACTCAATCCAAGAAGCAGCCGCTCAGATCCCAGCCACGCTGTTCACAGAACTGAAGGACAAGACAGTGCTCGACGCCTGCGCGGCTCCGGGAGGCAAAACCACTCAGCTAGCAGACCTCATGCGCAACACAGGTGCAATAGTGGCTCTCGACATTAACCGGCAGAGACTCACTGCCTTATCAAACCAGCTGGAAAGATGTCAAATCAAGAACACAATAGTCTACCAGCTAGATGCAAGACGCGTATCACAGCTGGAAACAAGCTATGACCGAATACTTCTCGACATGCCATGCTCAGGAAACTTCGCAACAGACAGGAACTGGTTCAAAAGAAGAACGATCAAAGACGTGAAAAGAAACGCGGCGCTGCAAAGAGAGATACTGACAGAAACGGTCAAGATGCTGGAAAACGATGGAGAAATCATCTATTCCACATGCTCCCTGGAGCCTGAAGAAAATGAGCTGAACATCGACTGGGCGATCAGGAGCCTAAACATGAAAGTTGAAAAAATCAGTGGTTACGGACAGGAAGGGCTGACAGAAGTCTTCGGAAAGCATCTGGACGGTTCAGTGCGGAATTGTATGAGGATCTGGCCGGGGCAGACGCAGGGCTTCTTCGTGTGCAAACTTTTGAAGAGCGAATCTGCATGATGAAGCCAATAGATGATTTTGTCAGCCTGTTTGGAGCAAGCATAAGCCTAGACGAGAGTCTGATCGTGAAGAAGAGCAGCAGATATTTCCTCTTGAGCGCGAGTTTGAAGAAGTTGACTTTGAAGGACTTTTTCTACGCCGGCGCGTACCTTGGGAAAGTTAAGAATGGAAGATTCTTCCCCGGCTTTGAACTGTTGAGAATGATGGCAGAAAAGAAAGCAAACAGAGTTGTCGTCAACATGAAGACGGAGTGGTTGTTCATCTGTGGAAGAGACGTGTTCAAACGAGGAATAGTGAAGGTTACTGGCCCAGGGAGAAAGGGCGATCACGTTCTAGTGCTGAACTGTCATGGTGAATGCCTGGGCTTCGGCAGAGTAGTCTCTGACCTAGGCAGGGAAGAGGAGAGTGTTGTCATAAAGAACATATCAGACATAGGCGACTTCCTCAGGAGAGAAGCGCGTACGCGTTAGAAGTCTTCAGCCCTTTATTAAATCTATTATTCTTTCAACTTTCACCGTGCTCTGCTGTCTCTTAGCCAGGTCACGAACAACGACGGCCCCTTCACTTAGCTCTCTTTCTCCAACGATTATCGCATAATCCATTTTGCTTCTGTCAGCATCCTCCAACGCCTTGGCCATCCTTCGTCCCATTACTTCAACCTCAACCAGCACACCAGCATCTCTGAGCATCCGCGAAATCTTCAAGGCCTCAGCTCTCAACTCTTCTTTGATTGGAACGACAACGACCGTCTTCTCATTTCCTGTTCTCAGCACAGTCTTCTGCATCTTCATCGCAAGCACTATGCGGTCAATTCCATGGGCAACTCCCACAGCCGGTGTAGGTTCGCCTCCGAACAACTCGACAAGCTTGTCATATCTCCCGCCGCCTCCGAGGGCGACGTCAATGCTTGGCACGTAGACTTCAAAGATCATTCCCGTGTAGTACTCGAGCCCACGGGCGAAGCCTGCGTCAACGGTCACGTTGATCTTGCATCCGCTCTCTGAGATAAGCTTCAGAGTTTCCCGCAGGTTTTCCGCTGCTATTACGGACTTTTCGCAGTTTTTAACAAGCTCTTCTATCCTGTTCACAACCTCTGTAACGTCAGTTCCTCTACATTCGACCAGTTGGCGCAGAACCTCTAAGCATCTGTGTGAGGCGCCGGCACTTTCTACCAGCTTCAGGGCATTATCATACTCCTTTTTGTCCATTAGCTGCATAATTGCGCTTTGCTCTCTTTCTCCCACTCTTTCTTGGCCTAGTATTCCTCTCAGGACCCCAACGTGGCCGACTTTCACATCGAACCTCTTCAGGCCAGCTTCCCGCATCAGACCATCAGTCAGCATGATTATTTCAGCGTCTGCCTCAGGTCTGCTTGAACCTACGAGTTCGTAGTTGGACTGCCAGATCTCTCTGTACCGCCCGCGCTGTGGCTCGTCGTATCGGTACACGGTGCCCATGCAGAAGAGTCTGAACGGTTTAGGCTCGTTCCTCATGGTCGTGGCGACAAGCCTTGCTATTGAAGCCGTGAACTCCGGTCGCAACGCGACGTCTCGTCCGCCCAGGTCTTTGAAGGCAAACATTCTAGACCTGACTTCGTCGCCTGCTTTGGCTGCGAGAAGCTCGTAGGATTCTACGACCGGTGTTATGATCTCTTTGTACCCGTAGAGTCGAGCTGTTTTTCTGGCCTGGTCTTCAATGTAAATCATCATCTTGGCGTCTTCGGGCAAGAGGTCTCTCATTCCGCGCAGGGTTTTGAACTCAGGCATTCCTCATTTTCCTCGGCATCATTTTAGGTTCAATTCTGAGACTGAATAATAAACTGTTTCTCCTCTGCGGTTGATGACGGCCAAAACCAGCTCCTTCTTCAGACTTAGGCTTTCTGTCAACGAGCCTATGAGGTCTTCGAGCGAGGTCGGTTTTCCCTCCTGAACGCTTATGATCAGATATTTTGCGGTGGCTTTGCTGTAGTCTCCTCGGTCGTAGACGCGGAAGTCAACTCTTGAACCGAATCCTTCTCGGACCACGTATCCGCGGCTTCTAAGGTCTCGGTAAACTAGGTATCCTGCCCAAGCGTTCTCGTTGAGGCTCTCGTAGAGTTCCACTAGACTTTGAAAGTTCACCTTCTTACCTTGTTCATCCTCGGCTTCCAGCATCTGCTTGTCCAAGAGGTAGAGAGCCTCGTAGAAGGTGAGCAGCAGCTCTTTGCCTTCGACCACACCGTAACCTCTTGACGAGAGCTCGTCTACGGACTCCTTTTCAGTGACTCGAACCCCATTTTCAACGAGTAAGCCCTTAATCTTGAGTTCTGAGCCGCTGTTGGTTAGCTTTTCTTTCTTGCTCATCCAATTCCACAACTGTCATGAAGTTATCGTATCTTCCTATTAGCGGTTGGCTTTGTGCTCCCTGAAATATTCCGGTGGTAACACGCCTTTTTCACAGATTATCGCTGTCACGTACTTGAGTGGAGTTATGTCGAAAGCCGGGTTTAGCACGTCCACTCCCTCGACGGTGATGCGCTTTGAGCCTATGTGGGTGACCTCCTCTGGCTTTCGTTCCTCGATAACAACCTGTCTTGAAGTGTGAACAAGGTCGAACGTTGAGCTTGGTGCGGCAACGTAAAAGGGAACCTTATGCTCTCTGGCCAGAACAGCGACTGTGAACGTTCCAACCTTGTTAATTACCGCGTCTCTGACTATCCTGTCTGCACCGACCAAGACCTTATTGACCATCTTCTTATACATCAGGTATCCGACCATGTTGTCGGTGATCAACGTGACCGGTATACCCTCTTTCTTAAGCTCGTAAACTGACAGTCGTGCGCCCTGCAAGAGCGGGCGAGTCTCAGCCGCGATCACTTTGATGCGTTTTCCCTGTTCCCAAGCTGCTCGAATAACGCCGAGAGCAGTGCCATACTCGACTGTAGCCAAAGCCCCAGCGTTGCAGTGCGTCAGTATGACGTCTCCGTCATGAACGAGCTCCGCGCCATACTTGCCAATCGCCCGGTTTGCCGCCGCGTCCTCATCAGCTATCTTCTTTGCTTCCTCTACCACGAAGCCGGCTATGGCATCACGGTTTCCAGGCAGTGCTTTAGCTTTGGTCAGGATCCTGTCCAGGGCCCAGAAAAGGTTGACAGCAGTCGGCCTTGTTCGTCTGATGGTGTCTGCTGCCTCCTCCAACTCGTCAATCAATTCCTCCTTACTCTTTGCTTTCGAGTCAAAAGCTGTCAAGGCCAGCGCAAAAGCAGCTGCAACGCCCAGGAGAGGCGCACCCCTTATTCTCATCGACCTTATTGCTTCAGCCATTTCGCCGCAGTTCTTGATGATGATGCGCGTTTCTTCGTCTGGAAGCTTTGTCTGGTCTATCGTTGCAACCGTTCCTTTGCGCCATTCTATGGTCCGCACAGTTTCATCCTCGTAAACCGTTTATGGCTTGACCGTATAAGCCTTGTTGGTAGGTGAAAAACGTATTGAAAAAGGAAAGTGTCAAAGCTCTTGTTGAAAGCCTAGGGCAGAAATACTCCGAAACTCTAGGCATAAATCTCTCGTCGGGGAACGATAGAGAGGTTTTCAAGTGGTTCCTGGCGTCTTTGCTTTTCGGTGCGCCGATAACTGAATCCTCTGTCATCAAGACCTACAAGTGCTTCGAAAAGTATGATGCCTTGACGCCTAAGAAGATACTTGACAGAGGTTGGGATGGGCTTGTCAAGATCCTGGACGAAGGAAGCTACACGCGCTACGACTTTAAGACTGCGGACAAGCTGCTGGAGGTTATGCGAAACCTGACCGAAACGTACCGGGGAAGCCTTAACCTGATCCACGTTCAGGCCTTTGATGCTCGCGACTTGGAGAGGAGGCTGAAAGCCTTGGGTAAGGGCATCGGTGACGTAACTGTGAGCGTTTTCCTGAGAGAACTGCGTGGGTTTTGGCGGAAAGCTGATCCCAGTCCGACGCCACTGGTCGTCGAGGCGGCGAAACGGTTTGGAATCGTGAAGAAAGAGGCAACTGCGGAAGACGCTTTGAGGCAGCTGAAGGTTTTCTGGGCGAGAAACGAGCTCAGCGGAAAGTCTTTCGTCAACTTTGAAACTGCCCTGCTAAGACTGGGCAAGGATTATTTCAGAAAGGGGAAAAGTCCCCCGTTTCTCTAGCTAGTAGCGCGTGCTCTGGTCGTACGGCGGCTTGACGTACGTGATCACTTCTATCGGGCATTCGCCTGAAAGCTTGAGGGTCTTCTTCCACTCGTCGCCGACGGCTATGAGGAAGAAAACTCCTGACATCTCAGCTTTCGCTTTCCGAACCAAGTTCACCAATGCGGCCTGCGTTTCGCCCGACTTGATCATGTCGTCCACGATCAGGACGCTGTCGCGCTTCCTGATGGCTTCTTTGGGAATGTAAAGCGTGTTCGTGACGCCTGATCCCTTCATGAGAACGTATGTTTCCTCAAGGAAGGCCTTGACGCCGACCTCCTTGCTTCGCTTCGCGATCACCAGGTTCACGCCGAGGGCGTTGGCAACCATTGTTGCCAGCGGGATGCCGTCCACGGCTGCGGAGAGAACTCTTGTCACTCTTTTTCCAGCAAAGTCGGCGAGCGCGTGGTTTGCCGCCTGCTGGAGGATGTTGAAATCGCCTATGATTTCCGTGTTGTCGAAGTATCCTTCTTCATCAAACTTTATTCTGCTACGAAGCTCGGTTTCAAGGCCAACGAGTTTCGTGAGAACCTTCCACAGCTGCTTCGCCCTCGAGGTGTTTGGAAGGACGTGTCCCTTTGCGTATCTACTTAGCACGGTGACGGGCAAACCGGTTTTTGAGGCCAGTTCGCGGTAGGTGATGTTTCTCTTATACTTTGCAGTCCTAAGCAGCTCGATCGTCATTAGGCGAAGTTTTAAGTCTTCTGCGTGAGTGCTCGTAATCCTACCCCCCTTATACAGAGATGAGTCAAATACTGAAGTGATTACACTCTATTATTTCATTACTGATTTATAATTTCCGCTTTCACAAGAAGAACAGTTAGCGCGCTGGCTTGTCCCTAAATTCGCAAAAAACACGAATTTAAAAGCATATACAATTTGCATATACACTTTGCATATACACTTTACATATACAGTTAACGAGCATCCTTGAAAACGGTGAGGCTGTTCAGGTCGGATGCTGAGCCGAGTGGGCAGTTCAAGTGCGAACGCACAATAAAGGGAGAAGGCAGCGCGCTTGTCTCCTAATCTTTTCTGCGAGGTGGGTTGCGCTTCTGGTCAGCTTCGCCTATGGATGTTAGGTGCTCTGGGCTTGCGAAGCGTTGTTTACACGCGCACTGACCCTCTTGCGGCTGAAAAAGGGAAGCTTGGGAACACATACTGGGGCCATCTAGGTCCTACGGTTGTGAATGTGCGTGCGGGTGCCCTACACGGTTCAATATGTGATCCAATTATGATTTGACAGAAAGCGTTCACCATGACAAAATTGGCTGAGTTTAATTGGCGGATCCGCTGGGATTTGAACCCAGGACTTTCGGCTTTCCTCAGCCTCGGCTTTAGAAGGCCGACGCGCTTTATGGCGTAACCTGCATCCATGCTGCGCTACGGATCCATTTTCGGAACTAAAAAGACGGGCTTAGTTGATATATTTTATTCTATGAAGATTGCAGGGCGACCCGGTTTGGCGACTTGCGCCCTCGTCCTCGGGTCGTAGCGTTCTGCGTCCTCTTCATCATATATGCTTACTTCAGCGTTGAGTTCTTTCTCGAAGAAGTTCTTGGCTTCTTTCAAGGCTTGGGCTTCGTCCACTAGCTTGATCTGCACCAGTCTTTTCTTTCTTTCTTCTGCCATCCTGTTCAAGTCATCTGTGATTTGCGCAGTGAACTTGGACACTTTTTCAGCCTTTGCTCTCATTTCACCGTTTGCCATCAGCTCTTTCATCAGGTCTTTCTGTGAGATCTTCGCTGACATGGATCGTTCCAAGGCTTTTAGCCAAGTTTGCCACTTCCAACTGGCAGCTACGTAGTAGAATATTTTCTTCGGTGTTGCCCCTGTTGCTTTTGTGATGTTCAACGTGTCTTCCAATACGCTCGTGATGAGAGCCTCATTTTCCTCGGCTCGAATATCCACTTTTGACTCGTCTGGAATTGGCCATGAGCTGAGTGAAACGAAGCCTTCGCCGCCCATCATCTCCCACAGCTCTTCGCATGTGTGTGGAGCGACTGGGGCTAGCATTCTGACCTGAGCTTCTGTGACCTGATGGTGCACCTGCGCGATTGCGAGCTTTCTCTTTCCGCTGTGTTGTGCCGTGCGTCTTTGATACCACTGGAAATCTTGGTCCAGCCCGTACATGACGCCGTGTATTGCCTTGCGCACGGCGAGTTTGTCCATGGCTTCAGTCGCTTTCTTGACGTGTTCCTGCAGTCGGCTCAGCATCCACCTGTCTATGGCTGTGAGCGGCTGCCTTGTGGTCTTTCTTTTTTCCGAAGCTTTCATGAGTTTGGAAGCAAACTTGATGAGGCGTTCAACCCTGTCGCGCATCGCCTTGGCGATTGTGGGGCTGAAGTCGGCGTCCTGTAGCAGTTCTGCGGTTGACATGACGCTGAGCCTTACGGGGTCTGCACCGTACTTCTTCAGGCCTTCCCTGAGTGGGATTATGTTTCCGAAGGACTTGCTCATCTTTGAGCCTTCCATCATCACGCTGCCGTTGGTTGCTATCTGGCGTGGCCACAGGCCTTCGGGGAATATGGCGGTGTGGTTGAATATCATGAAGGTCAGGTGGTTGGGAACTAGGTCTCGTCCTGAGTGGCGGCTGTCTAATGGGTAGAAGTACGTGAATTCGCTGCGCATCTGCTCTAAGACTTTGGTGTCTAGGTTGACTTTTTCAGCTATTTTCTTTGCTTCGCCTTTTCCGAGGAAAATGTGGTCGAAGACTTCGTCTGTCAGTTGGCCCGGCTGGAGCCTGTTTGCTTTGATGTGTTTGACTATCGTGTAGTATGCCATGTAGATGGTGGAGTCGGAGAGTGATTCTATTATCCATTCTTTGTCCCAGGGGAGCCGGGTGCCCATGCCTGATTTTCTTGCGCAGGCTTTCTCATGCAGCCAGTCGATCACGTTGCTGAACTCTTGGCGCAGTTCTTCTGGCAGTATCTCCATCTTGTCGAGGTTCCTGTGCGCCAGTGCTTTCCACTCTGGTTTTCCGTAGTCGATGAACCATTGGTCTTCGAAGATTTTGACTATGCACTCTGTCTTGCAGCGGCAGAAGACCGGTCTGTTCAGCAGTTCGTACATGGTTGTGGCTTTGCCATCTTGGATCAGGTCTCTTTTCACTCTGTCCTTGGCTTCGGCCACTGATGTGCCTGTGTATTTGCCGGTGTTTCGTTTCAGTCTGCCGTTGTGATACTCGTGTCTGTAGACTTCCTTCGTTGCGTCCTCAAGCTTCGGGTCGGTCTGTTCTTGGATCTTCATCTTCTTGACCGCGTCTGCAGCGGGTATCTCTGAGTAGCCTGGAACCTCGATCATTCCGATGGGTTTGACTGAGTCTATGGTTTCGGCTGGTATTCCGTAGTCTTTGAGTTTGTTTGGTGTTTTTTTGATGTTTTCTAGGGCGACGTAGTCGTATGGGGCGTGCGCTGGGACGGACATGACTACGCCGGTGGCGTTCTTTGGGTCGACGAAGTCGGCTGGCAGTATCAGGATACTAGTGTTGGTGGCTGGGTTTTCAACGTGCTTTCCTATGAGCATTTTTCCTTCGACGGTTGCTGTGACCTTGACGTTTCGGCTGAGGTGGACAAGTTTTTTAGCGCTTTCTTGGCTGATTATCCACTGTTCGCCGTCAACGTTGGCTCTCACATACGTGCTGTTGGGGTTGAGCCAGATGTTTGTGACGCCGAAGACTGTTTCGGGGCGCAGTGTGGCCGCCGGATAGACCAGGCTGTCTTGTCTGAACTTTATCAGTGTGAATTCGCCTATTTCCGGTTCCACGTCGCCGACCGTGTCGTGCTGGCCCACTGGGTTTCCGTCTTTGGGGCACCAGCCGACGGGGTGGCTTCCACGGCTTATGTAGCCGCCCTGACGGAGTTTTTGGAACTGCCACTCGATGAAGCGGTTGTAGTGCGGGTCTATGGTTGTGAACTCGCGTCTCCAGTCGATTGAGTAGCCTATTTCTTTCATTCCATTCTTGATTTCTTGGTGGAAGTAGCGGGCCATCGCCATCGGGTCAGATAGATCTTTCAGTTTTTCTCTTGGGATCTTGTAGACGTTGACGAAGTCGCTGATGAGGCCCTTGTCGTTGTCTGCGAGCCGTTTAGCCATGGCCAGGACAGGCGTGCCCGTGTAGTGAAAAGCCATGGGCAGGAGGACGTTGTAGCCGCGCATCCGCATGTACCGCGCGTGCACATCTGCGAGCGTGTACGTTCTTCCGTGGCCGATGTGCTGCGGACTGTTGGGGTACGGATAAGCCACGGTCACGTAGTACTTAGGCTTCGACGGATCTGGGTCTGCTTCGAAGATCCTGGCTTTCTCCCATTTCTTCTGCCATTTCTCTTCGATTTTTCTTGAAAATTCCATGAAACTGTCTGAGTTGGGATGTTTAGTATTAAAGGTTTTGTTCTTACGAACAGAGAACGCTATTCCTCACTTCAGACACCGCACAACACTTGTTCAACCGTGCATTAATCCTTTTCTGTTCCTCTTTCCTTGGGCAAGCGCACTTTATAACTGATGATGGTGAGAATTAGAAACGCTACATCCCTGTATTCGCGTTTTTCCCCTTCTATTCCACCCTCCCCCTCCCCCCTAGGGTGTTAGTACTGCACGTAGGCGTTGGAGAAGGCCCTAGTGGATTTGTGCGGGCTTGAGGCCGAGCGCGTGCTGAGCCCTTAGCGCAGAGTCTCGACAAGGGTAGTAACTTTTAATGGCGCGCGCTATACTCATTGTTCTCTTTTTTTTAAGCAGTTTATCTCTATCGGTTTGCTGATGGCTTGCTGTCGTTGAGAGTCGTTAATGCTCAGCGCCCGCTCTATGGCAATTCTTCTTAAATTCCGTGATCTGAGCAACGATGCATGTGAAGGTGAGTTCGCTCTCGTAAAAAAAAGAAAAAAAGTGCGGTTATGAGTGCATCGGTTGCATTATGGCGAATTGGTTTCCTTCAGGGTCCACGGCTATTGCGGTCCAGCCTACCTGTGGGACTTCTTGTTTTGGGACGATGATTTTTCCGCCGAGCTTCTTGATTTTCTCGATGTAATCGTCGGCGGACTCGACTTGGATGTAGATGACGGGCTTCATGTCTTTTGTTTCTTTCGTTTTCTTGTAGAGGCCTCCGTTGATTCCTGGTCGCAATGGTCTCATCTGCTTGTCCACTGGTACGGTTCCCAGAAGCCAATATTCCATGCCGTCGCTCATCTCTTCGCTGCCTTTCTCGATTTTCCATCCGAAGACTCCTGAATAGAACTTCTTCATCTTCTCGGTGTCGTTTGCGGGAATTTCGAAATGAACGACTGTGTGGTCCATTCTTTCACCTTCATTTTTGACCTAAGAATGTCGTAGAGCGAGAATAATAAGCGTTGCTGCAGGGCCTCGGCAATAGCGCACGTTGAGCGTCCTCGCACCGGCTAAAGGTTTATAGGTTCTTTCAACTCTGCTTGACGCGAACATGACCGTCAAGATTTCAAGCCTCGACCGGAAGCATTTGCCGTTCCTAGCGGAGCTGATGAACGAGGAGTACGAAGGCTCTCCGGAGTTTATCCCTTTTGACGAGGAGACATTTGTCTCGGAGATTCAGAGGCGCCGTATCAGAGTTCTGGTGGCCGAAGACGATGAAAGCGTGGTCGGCTTCATCGGAACCCATGCAGATGACAGGGGAGAGGACGTTCACTGGCTCGCCACTCGCAAAGCCCCGGAAGGCAAGGTCGTTAGGGACATGCTTGTGAGCGAGGCTGAGAGGAACGCGGAGGGCGACTCGCTCATGAGGATGATAGATGAAAGGAACCCTGAAATTAAGGAGTGGGAGAGTCGAGGCTACGTGCTGGAACCGGGGTTTCAGCGCATGACGGTGGAGCTTCGCGGCCCGACGCGTGTTCCCGAAGTTGATGAGGCAATAACGCTCAGAACCTTGAGGCCCGGCGAGGAAGCCGAGTTCGTTGAGACCGTTAATGCGGGGTTCGGATGGGAGAGGCTCGAACTGGGAGACCTTGAAAGGTGGAAGGCTGAGGACCCGCCGTTCGACGAGGAATGGGTTCAGGTCGCCGAAGCCGCTGGAAAAATCGTCTCAGTGGTCGTGGCGAAACCAGACACAGACTACAACAAATATCTGCACTGCAGAATGGGCTATCTGGGGCCCGCAACCACTCTTCCCGCGTTCAGAAACAAGCATCTCGCATCGGCGCTCACGGCTCGAGCCATGAACCTTCTGTTCGAAAAAGGAATGAACACTGTCCGGCTGGGAACCTCGGAAAAAAACGTGTCTTCCATCGCTCTGCTGCGAAGCTTGGGCTTTCGCGTCGAAAACGTCAGAAAGATCCTGCGCAAGAAACTGAAGGACAACTGACCACTAGCAAGAAAGGTGACTTCCAACACAACATCGGGAAACATGTCTTATTAGCATAGCGCGCATGCTTGTTCCTAAATTCCTAGATTCCGCTCAAGAGGAAAGGCATGATGTTTCTCTATGGTTACTGTCAGGGTTCAGCTTGGTGCTTGCGTGCTCACACCCTCCCCCTCGGGTATGCTATATGAGCCAAATATGGTTGAAGAGCAGAATGAGCGGCACAAGCCGCTTCCCAAAAGAATTCAGGAACATGCTAGCGCGCTGAGGAGCTTGACCAGCTTAAGCGAAAAAGAGAGCTGGTGGAGATAACTGTCTGAAAAGTTGCCCTCGCCATCATGGCGCTGTTGACTCGACATCCTTGATGTCATCGACGTGCCAGAACGTTGAGGTCTAGCTTGCGAGGCCTGGCTTCGCGAGGGTTTTGCGGGTCTGGCGGCTTATCTGTTGGCTGCTTCGCTCTTCATTTTGCGCAGGATCGCTGATGCTTCGCTTGCACTCTTCGCTGAAGCGAGCTTTCTTGCCTTCTGCACGGCGACCGTGTGACCGCAGTAGGGGCAGGTTCTGGTTTTCGTTTCAGTCTTCGCCAGCAGGAGACCGCCGCATCTGGGGCAGACGATTACGAGGGTCGATGCCATGTGTTCCACTGATCGAAAGCCTTTTCCACGTCGCGCTAGATAACGCTATGCGTAAGAGGGGGAACAGCGGGTGAGCAGTGAGGCAGAGAGCAGGCCGAAGCTGGAGCCGAACCTGCTTCAGCATGTGATACGTTATTTTAAGAAGGATGGTTACAAGATAGAGCAGGACGAGACATCGCTCGAGGGTTTCAGCGGGATCTCGCAGAAGTTCGACCTCATAGTTCAGAAGGGACAAGTGGCGCAAGGCGTCTGGATAAGGGACTGGAACAGAACCATAGGCGTGAACATCATAATTAACATTGACAAGGCCTCCTCAGACGTGGGACTTTCGAGCCCGATAATCATAGGTGGAAAGTTCAGCGGTCACGCGAAGTCTTACGCGAACAGAAGAAAGATTACGCTGCTGACGAAGCAGCAGATAACCCTCAGACACATGGTCAATTAAGCTTCACGTATTCATCCAACAAGCCTTCGTTCTCAAGCTTGCCCAGCCAATCGACCACGCCCACACAACATTCATTGGGATGGCGTAGCAGAAACAGAATCTGCTCGACTGTCTCCTCCACACTCTTGCCTGTAACATCTAACTCGCAGACTCTCCTCTCACCAACAGCTTTCAGAGCGTCGAACAAGCAGACGTCCAACACTTCGGAGGCCAGGTTCTCGAAGAGCTTTCGACCTTGGAATCCGCAGTGTTCCATGAGTCCACGCAGTTCCACGGGGTCGCGCCTTAGAACAAAGACGCGGGTCACGAGTTCCTTGGGAACGACGTTGACGGCGTAGTGTCCGTCGATGACGACTTCTTTCTTGTCTGTTTTCTGGATGATGCTGCGGATTTTCTTTTTCATCCGTGGTTCGTCAACGATGATGGTGTTTCGCGTCTCGTCTTTTCCTGAGATAAGTTTGTTGCGCACGGCCAGGTCTGTTAGGTTGACGTATAAGGCGTTGAGCTTGACCGTGAGCAGACGTGCTGCGGAGGTTTTGCCGACACAGGGAGTTCCGGTCAGCAACATGACACGTTTAGGCATGATCAGGCGGTTCCTTCGCAGAGTAGTTGCATCCTCGGAAAGATAAGATGTTTCCCGTCAACTCAAATCGGTAAGCAGGCAAATGTACATGCACATGCTCAAGTCGGTTTCACTTCAGAATCTGCAGGCGATACCTGTTGGACGGTGGGCGTGCCGGGTTTCGGACGCCTTCTGCGGACTATGACAACTGCTACTATCACTACGATCGCTATGATCGCGACTATTACGATGGCTAAATATGGGATGGAGGATGATGACTGCGGCATGACGCTGTTTCCAGAGGAGTCGGTTTTAACTAGGAAGCCATCATAGTCTCCTGCGCCGTAGGAACCCGTGAAACCGGCTAACGCGTAGCCTCCATCGCTGGTCAGAACAAGTGAGAACGCCGCGTCGTCCCCTCCTCCCCCGTACGTTTTGCTCCACTGCATCGTTCCAGAAGAGTCGGTTTTGACAAGCCAGAAATCGTAGCCGCCCGCGCCGTAAGAGGTCGTCCAGCCTGCTAATGCGTAGCCTGTGTCGCTTGTTTGTAATAACGCGTTTGCCGCTTCGTCGCCTGCTCCTCCATAGGTTCGGTTCCACTGTGGCGTTCCGTTGGAGTCGGTTTTGACCAACCAGAAGTCGAGGCCGCCTGCGCCAGTAGAGTTTGTGAGCCCAGCTAAGGCGTAGCCGTCGCCGGTCTGAATCACGCATTCTGCTTCATCGTCCCCTGCGCTTCCGTAGGTTCGGTTCCACAGCATGTTTCCCGAGGAGTCGGTTCTAACCAACCAGAAATCGTAGTCGCCGGCGCCGAAAGAGGTCGTGTACCCCGCTAACGCGTAGCCTCCGTCGCTAGTCTGGATAACAGAGGAAGCCTGTTCGTCTCCTGTCCCACCATACGTCTGGTTCCACACCATGCTTCCCGAAGAGTTGGTCTTGACCAGCCAGAAGTCGTCGCCGCCGGCGCCGCTGGAGTTTGTGTATCCCGCTAACGCGTAGCCTCCGTCGCTGGTCTTAACAAGTGAATAGGTCTCGTCGTCTCCTGATCCTCCGTAGGTTTGGCTCCACTGCATGGTTCCAGAAGAGTCTGTTTTGACCAGCCAGGCGTCGGTTTCGCCTGCACCGTAGGAAGTTGTGATCCCGGCTACTGCGTATCCCGTGTCGTTGGTCTGGATGACCGAAAAGGCTCCTTCGTCGTTTGATCCCCCGTAGGTTTGGTTCCACTGTTTCGTTCCAGAAGAGTCTGTTTTGACGAGCCAGAAGTCGTAGCTGCCGGCGCCGCTGGAGTTTGTGTATCCCGCTAACGCGTAGCCTCCGTCGCTGGTCTTAACAAGTGAATAGGTCTCGTCGTCTCCTGATCCTCCGTAGGTTTGGCTCCACCCTGACGCGGCGAAGCCTGACCGAATGCACAAGGCTAGAGTGAACATGCTGATGAGAAGAAGACACAACGTTATTCGGTTCCATCGTTCCATGATTAGTCGCACTCGACCATCGACCGTTGCTGACTGATTCTTAAATAAGTTGTGGACGTCGCTGTTGATCCCTGTTGGACAGTGTTAGCTTTGACGGTTCAAGGCGCGGCTGTCCTCTTCTTCTTGGGGATAATGAATTCTGGACGTGCGTTTCCAAGTAAGGATGATGTGGTTTCCAAAATTCTTATTGCACACGAGCGCGCAGTGTACACTGGGCTGGCGAGTTGGTGTGTGGCTTTCGAGCCTCGACGTGAGAGGCTTGAGGAAACTCCGCCCACGTGTAGAGTTGCAGCGTCCGCAAGGACGCAAGGTGAGAACCTTGGCTCCAGAGCAGAAACGAAACGTCCGCTCAGCAGGTGACGGTGATGCATGTTAAGTTGTTGAGGATGCTGGGTGTGAAGCGGTGAAACGGCTGTCCTGCAAGTGGAAAGGGCAAGCAGACGCTGATGAAGAGTCTACCGGAAGCGCGGGTAGCCCGATTAGCCGAATGCCACTTAGAACAAAAGGCGGGTTACGACCAACACGCCAGCTTTTCACTACAACCCGCCCCGTCTAGCATGGATAGGAATGGGATGTTAACCCAGTTTCTTATCCATTGCCAGAAAACTGCATTATCCGAAGAAACCATCAGAACACGTTTCAAAGTCCTCCGAACAATGCTTAACCATGGCGTAGATTTGGAGAATCCCGAAAAAGTAGCTATTTTCATTCACAATCGAAAACAATGGAGCGACGGACACAAGAGCATAGCCGCATACGCCTATCTCGAATACTGTAAAATGAAAGGAATCTCATGGACCCCACCCAAATACCACAAAAACGAAACTTTGCCATTCGTTCCAACAGAAAAAGAAATTGATGCCTTGATAGCTGGAACATCGACAAAAGTTAGCATCGTACTGCAAGCACTCAAAGAAACAGGCTTTCGTATCGGTGAATTATGGAGATGTAAATGGACAGACATAGACGAAGAGAAAAGCACTATCAAATGCCGAGCAGAAAAACACGGAAAACCAAGAGAACAAAGAATATCAGCCAAACTCATTAGCAGACTCAACGCCCTACCAAAAACCAATGAATACTTATTTGGCAAAACCCACCTAAGTGGAATCCGTTGGACATTCGACAGACAAAAAACAGCCCTAGCCAAAAAACTAGAAAATCCAAGACTCAAATAAATACACTTCCACACCTTCAGACACTACTACGCAACAAAACTTTTCACAGAAACGAAAAGTCTACCCCTCGTACAAGAAAAACTCGGACACAGAAACATAAACTCCACAATGCTTTACACCCACGTAGTAGAATTCGACGAAGAAAGCCAAAACTACCACCACGCAATAGCCAAAGACGAAAAAGAAGCGGGCGAACTAATAGACAACGGATGGACGTACATCTGCACAACCCCACAGAACATAATGATGTTCCGAAAACGCAAATGACCCTTCTTTCTTACTTTCAACCCTTCATATCAATCGCTTCAAGTCATCAGTGTCGCGCTTGCATTGAACTCGCACTCTCACGATCAATCGTGTTTCAAACTTCTTGAATTGAAGAAATATTAATGCGACAATAGCTACATAAAACAAGCGAGTGTGATTTAGATTCTATGGGTGTAAACGATGGCCGAGAAATATCATGAAAAAAGCGACGAAATAGCTGATTTCATCAAGAACTCTTCACAATTGCTGGCGGATATGAACTTCCTCTTTCAATATGGACAGTGGAGACTAAGCTATGGAATGACCCAGTGGAAGGATGTTGACCATAAGCCACCATTCAGTTCTCTCGGACATACACCACCTTATCCATATGTCGAAAAAGACTACTATGTGAGATCATCCAGCAATCTTTGGTATCTTACAATGTGGAGATTTTATCCATCACTCAACGAAATGTACTATAATGTTCTTCTGGCACAAGTGAAAGCATTCGAAAAGACTCAGAATTTTACCTTTAACAAGGGCATGATTTACGCCAACCTCGGTGTTGCACAATCGGCACAGATGAAACTTGACGAAGGTTTCGCCAACATTCTCAAGGCTCTGATTGAGGACTCTCCCTATTCTGAAAACACCCCTGAGTACAATTTGAGAAGACGAGATTTGTTTACTCAATTCGAAATTCTTTACGTCAAGACCCGTCTCCAGACAATAATTTCGACGCTCGGAATTGCTGTCGTCCCAAACCCTGAGCAGTTCGTAACCACTTTCCTAGACTCACTGAACGACGATCAAAGAGTCTTCTTTAATTGCACATTTGCTAGAATCTTCCAAAACTGGGACATATGGAAGGATAAAGAGAATAGTTTTACAGCTGGTCGCCTTCTTGCATATACCCAAGATTTCTGTCTATTCAATGAAGACCTTCTGAAGAGCAAAATGTCTCAGACGGAACTTCGAAGTAGACGTTGGAAACTTGCAGGTCTGATAGCAGCCAAGTTTCCTGGGATTGACGTCAGCTCGTCTAGTGCAGCACAAATGAGTGACCTTGACACGAAACTACCATTGGAGCTGACTCGTCAAAATGATCAAGAAAAGTGTTTAAGAATACTCTTGATGATACGCAACTATTCTTCACACAATCTAGAAGGAGGAACAACGGCAAACTATTTCTACTCTCACTACAGCGAAATTCTCGCGGAACTCGTTAGATCCACGTGCTACATTACGCTACTTCCAGCTCCACAGTGAAGCTCGCATCATGCTCGCGCTCATCCAACAAAAAGTCAGCTCGTGAGTCTTTCGGCTCACTCGCACGTTCCAGACGATTCGCCACGAAGACTAATACCTTTCGTTTCTGCTTGGAACATTCCACGACAAGTTCGAGTATTAATATAAGTCACTCTCTACCACTATGCGTTCAGCGGCAGAAGGAGTGCTCTTTTATTTGAATGAGGAAGAGCTGAAGAAAATCTGGTGGAACATCCTTCAGAAGAAAGGATGTCCAATCCAAGAAGTTGAAATAGGATCTAGGAGATATTTGACGACAAACTACAGGCGAACAGAACCTGTAGGCTCAAGTGAAGCGCGCGCGCTAAAGACCTGAACGAATTTATCCCAGACATATCAAGCTGAATTACTAGCTGAACGTTTTGCTATCGCCCATGGAAGTTGGTTGGGGCAAAGTCTTATGAAAAACCCCGAGGCTGACTAAAACTCAAGCTTAGCACTTAGGAATCTGTTCGTACAAACCCAACGTTTCTGCAGCGATCTTATCCCAAGTAAACTCGTTCAGAACCCTCTTTCTACCGTTCTTTCCAAGCCACTTTTTCTTGTCAGCATTTTCCAAAACGCTGTTTATTCCCCATGCTATGTCCGACGGATTATTAGGATCTATGTGATAACCACATTGCTCATCTCCGCAACAGACAACGATTTCACGCATCCCACTTATACCCGCAGCTCCAACAACAACAGGTCGTTCCATCGCCATGGCTTCAAGAACAACTATTCCGAAGGGCTCATAGAAACTTGGGAAAACTGCAACGTCACATGCAGCATAATGAAGAATACGTTCTTCCTCGGGAATGAATTCGAACCTGAACTTCACGAAATCACTCATCTTCGTAGCTTTCACCAGATTCATCAAGTATTCCTGCAAGTCGCCAAGACCAACGATAACAAGCTTCGCCTTAGGATTCTTCTGCAAAATATGCGGCAAAGCCATAATCAGTTTATCAACACCTTTCACACCGACGAGTCGACCTATAAAAAGAATCATTTCCTCATCGTCCTTCACGTCATACATAGCTCTGATCTTTTTGACTTGATCAGGAGTCACCGTGCTCGGATTGTACTTGTCAGGGTCGACACCGTTATAGGAAACCTGGATTTTCTCCTTCGGAAAACCAAGTCCAACCAACTCATCCTTCATAGCATAAGAAACTGTCACGATAAGGTCGGCCACTCGAGCGGCGTGAAGTTCAATGTTGCTTTTAGTGACCGAACCGTTCCCAAGAGTTCTTCCCTTTTCGGTTGAATGAACATGAAAAGCGAATGGCATTCCAACCTCCCTTTTCACAGTCATCCCTCCTATGGCAGAAAGCCAGTCATGAGCGACCACTATGTCATACTTGAAATCTTCTTTCCTGATCAGTTCATTAACCAGCTTCGACGCACTCAAATAATTATAGACAAGAATTTTAGAGAAGAATTGTATTCCTTTCCCCATTCCCCACTTCCTTATGTCTTCTGCAACAACGTCAGGCAGAGAATCGGAAATGTCAATGTGCAACGGACGGTGAATCTCGATACCGCGCCAAATCTCCCGTGTCGGCAAGCTACCGGCGTCATCATTCATCGTAAACACGGTCACATCATTGTCGTCCAAAACAAACTTCCGAGTAATCTCCGCAGCGTAGGTGCCTAATCCCCCAACAATCATAGGAGGGTATTCCCAAACAAGAACCGCCAACTTCATTTTTTCACCATCGCGAGTCGATCGATGGCTTCTAACTGATACAAAACTTTACCTTATTTACTTTCCTTACTCAACATACACGTGTTCTGACGATCATAAAGCAGATTGCATTTCCTAGCGCGCGCGCTATTTTTAAGCAGGTAGAAAAGCTAATCGTTTAATCTGAATTGCGTCCTTTAATGTTCCCCACACAACCTGAAAACTTGGAGGTAGAAGAAATACAATTTGGCATAACCATACTATATTTTTTTGTATCTCTATCATCAAAAGCTTCAATTCCAGGATTATTTCTTGTTATTCTAACACCAGAACAATTCCAACCCACAGACCCCTCACTCATTTCCGAAACAGCCCTAATAATATTAACAGATGTTTGAAATATATTTTTTATATCCTCATTACGAGCATATCTCTTAAGTAACTGCAGTAACACTCTTTGTTTCATCGCAAGTCTCTCATTCCCAAGGAAGGCTATATAACAACCATCTTCAAACTTTTCCATACTATAATTTTTATATGCAGTTCTAAATGAAGTCCGAGCAACTTTTGCCCAAGTCCAATTTTTTTCTATACTATTGTCTATTATGAAACCAAAAAGGTCGCCTTTATAATCTCCAGCAATAAATATTGCCAATTGCAATTTGCTTAGAGGTATTTTGTGTATGTATTGCAGTTTTTCAATCCGTTTCTCTGCATCATTTTTTATGTCCTTAATATGGTCTTCCCACAACCTGTGATGACCATCATGACCTGTATTCATGATTACAGTTGTCAACCAATCAATTGTTGATTCTTCGAGCACTCCGTTTTTTCCGATAATTCCAGCAAACCCTGAAAAGGTTACTATGACCCTTGCATCATCGGTTATCAGAATAAGATGCTTATATCTATCAGTCGAGTCTTCAATATATCCAGTGGATGTTGAAAGAAGTCTATCTGAAACGGAAATAATATGGTTTGGTGTTATCGTGTTAATATGAAGTGTCATTATAGTCTAATCCTCATCTTTATCTTACAGTCTAAAAGTGTTTTGTGGATCGACGCGCGCGCTCGAAAATTATTAAAGCACTATTACGCATATCATACCTTCTGGGAACATAAATGCCGAAAAAAGACAAACCGTTAACTAAGAAAGAGCGAGACGAGAAAAGGAAGAAACATAAGGAAAAGCAAAGCAAAACACAGATTTCTTAAGCCCCAAGAAAGAGCTTTGCAAACTCTTTTTCTGTTTTTACCACAAAGTTGGCTTCTTCAATGAAATGAAAGAAAGACGCGTCAGCTTTGGATATTATTGGCTTCCTCCATTAATGCGAAAGAAATATGTTTTAGCTTGCTTATTTATCGTTAATTTGTAGCTGAGATTTATGCCGAGTGTAATGAAACGTAAACAAAAGAATACTCAAATCGCACAACAGAAAAAGATAGAACGGGAAAAAGAAGCGAAAAAGAAACAGATGAGACAGCAACTTCCTGCCAAAGGCAAGAAACGTTAAAGCCACTAAAGGAGCGCGCGCTCATCCTGAAACTAACGTTGGGTCAGCACCTTCAGACGAGGATGTAAAAATGGTTTGACGGTCGCGCGATGAATGACCGAATTCAATAAGGCACACGCCCAGATACGCGTTCCACTAATACTATCAACGATCGTTCTATGGATAATAACGTTCGTTGCAAACTATCTGACATGGCGTTCACAGAGTCCAGTGGACTATACTTTCTGCTTCTGCTATCCCATTAAGAATTCCTTCTTTGCTGTTCTTCTCGGATGTCCACTCTTCTGGGCTTCGCTAGTGCTGACGATCTTGACTATATTACTAGAACTAACATCTCATGCACAGAGAAACAGAGAAAGCAAACTACGCTCGAGGCAGATGAGATACGAAAGGACGATGTCCTCGGAGACATAAGCTTTCCCCTCATTTTGAAAAAGAGGAAAAGTTAGAAAGCATCTCATACGCGCGCGATGAACAGCCTTAAGAGTTAAAGATTTCATTCAGAGTTGATTAGGAGTTGTTTCTCTTGTTGAAGAGAAAGGCTACTTGCATGATCTTCATTTTGATTTTCATCTCAGGAATAGGAGGTTCATTTAGGATCCAATCGGCGAGAGCAGATAGTGCAATCTACATCAACGCAGACGGTTCAATATACCCACCGACTTCACCCATCTCCACCACCGACAACGTCACCTACACTTTGACTGACAACATCTCCACCAGCGATTATGGAATTATAGTTGAAAGAAACAACACAATCATCGATGGAAATGGATACGCGGTTCAAGGCCCATGGCGGTTTGCTGGAAACGGGTCGCAGATATCTGGGGTCTTCATGACAAATGTAAGCAATGTGAAGATAATGAACACCAACGTAAGAAGCTTCCCTACCGGCATTGACGTCCACTTTTCTTCTAACATCACTTTGTCTGACAACAATTTAGATGCTTATGTGGGTGCTCAGCTTTACTTCTCCTCTGGCAACGCCGTTACCGACAACAACGTCACATTTTGCAATTATGGTCTCGCGATTGTCTCTTCATCTGGAAACGTTGTGTCATGTAACAACATGACAAAGGACAGGGAAGGCATTTTGCTCTGGGATTCCTCTAACAATACCTTCTCTCAGAACAGTTTCGACAAGAATGAATTGAACATTCAATTCTATTCTTTTTCTGCTCGTTTCACTTCTACTACTGGCAACATGTTCTTTCACAACAATTTCTCAGCAATGCAAAGTTGGCAGGGGCAGGTAGAGGGTGATGGATCAAAGCAAATTTGGGATAATGGTGCTGAGGGAAACTACTGGAGTGACTACAATGGAACCGATAACAGTCAGGATGGCATAGGCGATACACCGTATGTCATTGACGAAAACAACACAGACCATTATCCTTTGATGGGTACTTTCCAGAGTTTCAATGTTTCAAGCTCTGGTCTCTCTTATCCTTTGTACGATGAAGTAGATATCATCAGTAATGCAACCATTGGAAAGGTTATTCTAATTTATGCTGATGATGTCTTTTCCCCCATAGGCATGGATCTAATTCTACGGTTATCGGAAATCAGTGGTCAGAACGAAACAAGTAGTTTTTGCAGAATGACATTTTCACATGCTTGGCTGAATTCCTCAAACTACCCTTGGCGTGTAGATCTTCAGGAGAACCAATCCTCAAGCACGATTATCACTACAAACAGCACCAGTACGACAATATATTTCACCTTTACTCAACCTGTCACATCGATAGACATACTCCCAGAGTTTCCATTTCTGCTGATTCTATCCTTATTCATGATGGCCACACTACTTGCAACAATAGTCTGCAGGAGAAGGCATCTGACCTGAGCCTCGAAGCGCGCACACAGACCCCAGACAACAACACGATAACATGAGACACCATTACCATAGCCGCCCAGAAGTCCAACCCATCAAGGTAACGGTTTCTCATACACTTCCACGCAAACCATCTCCTCCAAAACATAAACACTTTCGGGAACGCCCACCCTCCCAAAAGGTTTATTGTTTCGTCGTCGCGTCAACCGCAAGAAATGAATTCATGTGATAAATATGAGGACAACCCTTAAAAGAACCAAACAAGAAATGCGATACGCCCAAATCTTGGCCGAAATAAAGGTCTCAAAAATTCTAAAAGGAGACGAAGACCAATGAACGAAGAAAACACGCAGAGCCAAGGACAAAAAGAACAAAATGAAGAAATTACTAAGGATATAAGACGGGTTACGACCAACACGCCGGCCTTTATTGTTGTGGTTGTTGTAGTTTCTCTTGTTTTTGTTTGACTTCGTTGATGAGGTTTTCGAGGGTTTTCAGGTCGTTGTCTGTTTTGATTTCGTCGTAGGTTTTGCCGATGCCGTTGATGACTTGGCTGATGTACGCTGCTAGGCGGGACCAGTTTTGCTTCGTTTCGACTTTAGCAGGGTGCGTATCGATGGCTTTTTGTTGCGCTTGTTCAGCGAGAGCCTTGAGTTCAAGGATGAGTTCGAACCTGATTTTCT
>JBEKHN010000012.1:0-71608 GCA_050012255.1 Bathyarchaeia archaeon | reverse complement strand
GCTTAACACCGTGAGTGGTCCGTCCTCGCCGATCACAGTTTCGGGGTTTGTGACGGTTACTGGCAACTACGTAACACAGTATCAGGTCACTTTTGCTCAAACTGGTCTGGACTTAACAGCAACAGGAAGGGTGATCACAGTGAACGGCAGTGCGAAGGTTTTCGGAGACCTTTCGTACGCGTTGTGGGTTGACAACGGCAGTTCTATCCCGTATTCTTACAATTCCACAGTTTTAAGCTCGAGCCCAGGCGAGAAATTCGTTTTGACAGGCGTTGGAGGCCCATCGTCGCCTCTGACCGTGACTGGCCCTGTGACGGTGACTGGAAACTACAAGACTCAGTACAAAGTCACATTCGGGCAGTCAGGAGTTGGAGCAGACTTCACAGGCACGGTAGTGACGGTCGACAGCATCAACTACAACCTAACAAGTCTGTCCGTTCAATTCTGGTGGGACCAAGCATCCAATCACAGTTTCGCGTTTGCATCGCCATTAACAGTGAATTCAAGCATGCAGTACACTTGGAGCTCAACATCCGGCTTGTCAAGTCTGCAAAGCGGCATATTAACAGTGAACGCATCCGGAAGCGTAACTGGGAACTACATGATACAAAACAGCGTAACATTCAGTCAAACAGGAGCAAGCTCAGACTTCACCGGCACAGTTGTCATTATCGATGGAAACTCGTACAACATTAGCGCGTTATCGGCCACTTTCTATTGGCCGATTGGTACAACGCACAACTTCACCTTCCAATCGCCACTGGTCGTCACACTAAACGGCAAGCAGTACGTCTGGACTAGCACAACTGGTCTCTCATCCGCTCAAAGCGGATCCATAAACATAACGACCTTCGGAAGCATAGTGGGACACTACAAAACCCAATACTACGTGACTTTAGCAACAAATCCATCAGGGCTGAATAATCCATCAGGCTCAGGATGGTATGACGATGGAACCTACGCCTCGATAACCTCCGACCAATACGTACCCGGAGGCTCACGATGGCGCTTCGCAGGCTGGACAACAACCGACATGTCTGAGATTACTAACTCCTCTTCCCCATCCACCACCGTACTAGTTGACATGGCCAAAACAGTGACGGCCAACTACGTCCACCAGTACTACGTAACTTTCACACAGACAGGACTCACGTCTGACGCGAGCGGAACCATAGTGACCGTCAACGGTACAACGGTGACCTATGCTGGTCTATCCTATGGTATATGGATTGACGCAGGAAGCACCACAAGCTACTCCTACGGGGCCACAGTGACGAGCAGCATGTCTGGCAAACAATTCAGCCTCACTGGCATCACAGGTCCCTCCTCGCCGATAACAGTGAACGCAGACACGAACGTCACAGGTAACTACAAGGTTCAATACTACTTATCCGTCTCTTCGCCCTACGGAACGGCTGGCGGCCAAGGCTGGTACGACAATGGCACAACGGCCTATGCAACTCTGGACATCAGCTCCGTCGATCATGGGAACGGCACACGCCACGTTTTCACAAGCTGGGGTAGTGATGCCTCCGGAACAAACTACGCCCAGAGCAACCCATTAACGATGAGCGGACCGAAAACTGCAGTCACAAACTGGAAGACCCAGTACAGTGTCACCTTTGCTCAGTCGGGCCTAGATCCTTCATCCTCTGGCACAGTTGTGACTGTCAACGGCACCCCCGTGACCTACGGACAACTGCCTTACCCCGTCTGGGCTGACAGCGGTGACTCAATCACGTTTTCTTACAACAACGTGTCCAGCTCGACTACCGGCAAAACATTCGTTCTAATCGGCGTGACGGGTCTGCCTTCTCCGATAACTGTGGCCTCCCCGATGACGGCCACAGGAAACTACAAGACCCAATACCAGGTAACCTTCAACCAAACAGGTGTTGGCAGTGATTTTAGCGGAGCAATCGTGAGGATTGACGGAACAGATTACAATTACGGTGCACTTCCGTCTTCCTTCTGGTGGGATAACGGTTCCTCACACACCTTCTCGTTCTATTCACCCCTAGTCGTGAACATAAGCAAACAGTACAACTGGGCATCAACCTCAGGCTTGTCAACCCTCCAAAGCGACACCCTGCTCATCTCAGGCTCCGGAAGCGTAACGGGCAACTATACGGTTGAAAACAAGGTTCAAATCACCTTCAGCCAAACAGGAGTCAACACAGACTTCACAGGCACCGTTGTAACCATCGACGGAGTCAACTACACCGTAACAGGGCTTCCACTCCCATTCTGGTGGGACACCAACTCAATTCACACCTTTGCATATCAATCACCATTAATCGTCACCCCAAGCGCCCAGAAGTACGTCTGGACAAGCACCTCAGGCTTGTCAACCCTGCAAGGCGACACCATAACAGCGACAACTTCTGGAAACATAACCGGAAACTACAAGACTCAATACTACCTCATCTTAACCACTGTACCTTCAGGCGTCAACTCCCCCTCCGGCGCAGGATGGTACGACGCCAACACAAACGCCACTATATCCACAACGGCTTTTGTGGACATTGTGCCCGGCTGCTCCAGGTACAGGTTCAACGGATGGACGACGACCAACATGACCGAAATAGCGGACCCAACGAGGTCTCCGACCACTGTGCTCATGGACGAGGCTAAAACCGTGACAGCCAACTACGTCGCCCAATACGTTGTGGTCTTCAAGCAGGTCGGCGGAGGGTCAGACTTCACTGGCACAGTCGTGGCCATAGACACCATAAACTACAACGTCACAGCCCTGCCAGCGACCTTCTACTGGGACAACGGCACCACTCACAGCTTTGACTTCAAATCCCCGTTAATAGTCACCCCGAACGCAAAAAGCTACGTTTGGACTTCAACAAGCGGCCTATCGACTCAGCAGAGCGACTTCGTAGTCGTCGTGAGCTGCGGCAACATAACCGGAAACTATGAGACTCAATACTACCTGACAGTTGCAACCAGTCCGCCAGGAATTGCAACGATTCCGGGAGAAGGCTGGTACAACGACTCTGCAAGTGTCACGCTAACCGCACCACTAGTCTCCAACTACTCATTCGCATACTGGCTCGTCAACGGAGTCTCGCAAGGAGCAAGCGTCAACCCGATAACGCTGACGATGAACGCCGCCAAGAACGCCACAGCACAGTACACGCCGATCACACCTTACACGCTCATAATAATAACAACGCCAGGCGGCACAACAAACCCGTCTCCGGGCACTTACACGTACTCATCAGGCACGACGGTCCTGGTCACGGCTATCCCCGATTCAGGCTACGTCCTGGACCACTGGGAATTATACAGCAACAACGTCAGCTCAATCCTCAACCCAATCCCAGTCACGATGAACATGAACCACACTTTGAAGGCCATCTTCTCTCTTGCCCCACCCCCACCCACAGTCACCATAAGTCCCCCAGATTCCACAATAACTCTTGGAAAATCCGTGTTCTTCACATCGAGCGTCAGCGGAGGCACCGCCCCCTACTCGTACCAATGGTACTTGAACGGAGCACCAGTGTCGGGCGCAACAGCAGTCAGCTGGACTTTCTTCCCAACATCGACGGGCATGAACTTCGTTTACTTGAAGGTAACCGACGCCAACAACAACACCGCCTACTCCAACAACGCAAAAGTAACAGTGTTCACGGCTCCGGTTGGAGGCTACTCAGTGTCGCTTGCTAAACACGCAACACTCATTCAGATGGCATCCTACACAGCGCTGATCGGCCTGTTCGCCGCGGCCATAATCGTGGTCAAAAGAAAAAGGAAATAACCATCGCTTTTCCTATATTCTCTTCGCTGAACGTCGCAAGATCTGGTGCTTTCTTTATTGCCAAAGAACGTTAAGCCTCAAACAAAAACGTCCAACCGCAGTAAAAAACTCATCTACGCTGCTGTCGCTCTAATCATTGTGCTCATCCCAGCAGTCTACTTCTACTCCGTCTCTCTCACTCAACCAGGCGAAGCCAAAGCAGCAATAATAGACCAACTAGGCAGCTCCAAGCTAGATAAAGCTATTCGCGATGAAAACCAAACTTTCCTAGAATCAGCAAAGGAACTGCTTTACAAGCGGTTTTCTATCATCGACTACTATTCAGACAACGCAACGGTAGAGCAGTACAGTAAGCTGGCATCAGCGGGCTACAAGCTGATACTGTGGAGAGCCCATTCAGCCTTGGATTTGAAGAATAAGTACATCGCCATATCCACAACCGACAAGGATGGTTCGATAAACTACGACCAATACCCAGGCGACAGTCTCACCCTTTGCAACATAACAGGAGACCCCACTCTGTATGTTGCGATAACCCCTATATTCATTGAGCAGGCCATGACAGGACGATTCCAAGACACTGTAATCGTGTTGATGAGCTGCAACGGGCTACAGCAACACTACCTCAAGACGGCCCAAGCCTTTGAGGCAAAGGGCGCAAAGGTGATCATAAGCTGGGACAATTGGATCAGCACTTCCGACAACGACTATGCAACAAGTCTCCTCCTTCAGTATCTGATAGATGAGAATAACACTGTGAGCGTGGCTGTAAGCAAAATACCATTGTCCTCCTCACCTGAATTCGGGCTAGCCCGACTGCAGTACGACCCAGTCAACTCTGACGTCGGAAACTACGTTATACCTAACTACAGGAAGCATGATAGCGCAAACAGCGCACTTATGAATGTGCCAGTTTCCGAGAAAGTTGAAGATCCTAGGGGCACACGATTCTAGAATTGAATTGGGCTTGGAGGAGAGGTTAATCTTTTGAACCGTCTCGAAACAGTGACGTACAGTTGGTTCCTAAGGGGCTCGCCCATCAAACCGAACTTCTGCACTCTTCTAACTTCTCCTGCCAACCAAGCGTCCTCCAAGACCTCGGCTATCCACTTTTCAAAGTCCCCTCGGTAAAGGTGAAATTCCAAGGACTTCACGTTCACCTCGTTGATCCTTTCCATGAATTCCTTTAGAGACGAGGCACTCACGCCACTGTAGTTTCCAATAGAAGTGAAGAAATAGAATGCCTTCTCCCTTGGGACCGCTCTCAGAATCTTTGAACCCGTTTCTGAACTCATTCTATCCCTTTATTTATATCATGCGTTTCCGTTTATAAGTGTAACCCTTCCAAACAATCGCTGATTAAAAGATGAGTTTCTTTGAGTTTCCTCGTGACGATCGAGGTGCGAATTCTCAAGACGCCGTTCAGGGGCGCAACCGAATTGGCGACGAAAGCGTGAAGGCCCTCTTGACTTGCAGCAACGACCTTTGCCATTATCAGCAGCTCATCTGAAAGCGACGTGTAGACCTCAAGGACCTCTGGCGACTGAGCAAGTTTCTCCGCAACTCTCTCTGCCTCCTTAGGGTCGGTGTAAACAGTCATGATCGCCATGATCTTTTTCACTCCAGCCTTCTCAAGGTCAACAAGCGCCGTGTAATTCTTTATCACTTTCTGCAGTTCCATTCTTCTCACTCTGTCATAGACCGTGGAATGGGCAATTCCCACACGTTTACCTATCGCAGTATAAGTCTGCCTCGAATCTTCCTGCAAAGCCTTCAAGATTTCCAAGTCCTTGGCATCCAAGGATAAAGCGATGTTCTTGCGCCTCAATGTCGGGCCGCTTCCTCCACTATCCAAGTGATCATGTTTGAATTTATCGTTTGCCGTCGGATAATTGTAGGTTTTTCAGACTTTTCTCTGTCAATTTTATTGGACATTTGCCGTACATCTGTGGGCTGCAGAGGCGATCAAGCTACAAATCTTCGGAAGGCTATGCTATTTAGGCTCACTTGTGCGAATAAATGGGGCAAAAAGCTTAAATTTGTGGTCAGTTGAATAGAAGATTGTTCTAGAACGTTCTTCGAGGGCGGGCCTGCAAACTATGGTGATCTCTAGAGTTTGGGAAATACTTTGCAAGTTCAAACTTTTCTGCATGCGTCTCGGCTGGAAAACTTCTGAGAGCGAAGACTGGGTTGAAATGGAGAATAACTATCATAATTTTCTATGGGCTAGAGACGTGCATCCTTCTTCCTTCAAGAGAATAGCACTTGACAAGAAATGCGTGGTTCGAGAAGGCATGGGCTACCGCGTTGTTGAAGCCGCCTACACCGCTTGGCTGTTCTCACAGACTCCGTCAGAAGAATTGGTGAGAACAATCTGCGAAAACCCAGCTCTCTCCAAGAGGATAGCTCTCTATGACTTGAGCCAAGTGACAAAGGGCAAGAACCTCTGCGTGAGATTGAACAACACTGGCAGTCAAGTGTTTCAAGAATTTGAGAAGTTTCTTCAAAGCGAACTGAAGGTCAGAGTTGAACCTCTTCCACCCCTTTTTTGCCAAAGGGCAAAAGTGAGTAGCTGCGAAGAAGCAGCCATGGCCTGAATTCAAGTTTCAAAGACTTGATAAGGGATAACCTGCACAATGATCCCTGTGAAGGCAGATGTCCCAAGATTCTGAAAACGTAAAGAGGCTTATCGATTTCAAGAAAAGAATCGAGACGAGACTTCAAGAACTGGAAGCGGAGCTCAAAGAGTTCAAAGCTATGCTTGACACCGTGAATTCGATACTGTTGGAAAAGGGATTCAGACGCGTGGAAATAGAGCCGAAGCCCGATGTCGCCGGGCCCTTATCGGAAGAGAAGGAGGAAACCGCGGGGCTTGAGCACGGCACCATTGAGGCCGAAGTGGAACCTGAAAGCATCAGCACGCTGAAGTCCGTCAACGGAGAGGTGCTCGCAGACTTCTATGTCGATGATGGTTCTCTGCACGTGGTGCCTGCCGAAGACAAGGACTTCAGCGTTAACACACCGCCTTTCAACCAGTTCTTCGTCCAAAGGGTTTTGCTGAAGATGCAGGAGAGGGACAGCGAGCTTGCAAGATCTGGTCAACTGGCCCCTGACAAGATTCTGTGCTTCGACATCGTGCGAGAGGGCGACGTGATACGCGAGATAGTGATCAGAAACTTCGACTCAGACCGTTTAAGGGAGCTAAAGTCAAGCATCCGCTGGACTTTCGAGAAGATGCTTGAGAAGATGAAGGGCTAAAGTCAGAAAAACTACTTAGATCGGTCAAAATAAATGCTTTTACCATGAGCTGAAACTGGAACGCCCAAGATAACAGATGCTTCAGGCAGCATCCTCAGCTTCACAGCCGCCGCACCCACCCGGTACATGATGCGGTTGTCCACGTTCAAGGTGCCAGCAGTTTTAACTGCAGAGCCTAGGGCTATCCCGAGATCCAATGCCTTAAAGATGCACGTAGGACCACGGAAGTCTCTGCCAAATCTTCTCTCCTGTTCATCGAATTCTTTGCAGTCCTCAAAGCCGCAACTTCCACAGTTCAGGCCGACGCTCTTGCTTCCTCTGACGCCGATAAGGATCACGGCCTCAGAATCCCTCAAGTTCCTTGCGTCCCGCTCGAAGCCTTTCAATCCTCGTTCTACGCCGATCTCTTCCATCTTGTCTGCGATAAGATCCTTTTCTGGCCCATAAACGATCAACGTTAGAATATCGTCAACTCCAGCCGTCTTGGGAGCTGTCCGCGCAGCAATGAGCATGAACCTAGCTGCTTCCTGAATAGCCTCTTTTTCGCCGTCCTCGCTCTTTATTGTTGGTGGGCCCATTCTCACCACTCGTATAGCGAAGCAGTTGACGATGTTAGAGTATGCCTGTTTGCCTTAAGAATGTTGACCTTCAAGCAGCCTAAGGGAATCCTCTTATCAAGAGTCTCCTTACGAGTTCGAGTTGCCCCGTGTGGACGGCGATAGCCAGGAAAGAAACGCCCAAAAGGAGCAAGAGCGCTCCTACTAATCTCCTTTCAGGTATGTCCATGTTTTACCTATCCAAGGTGTTTTCCTAATGCAACTTCGATGTGCTTCTTCGGAACACATCCTACGATTCTATCGACTTCTTGTCCATTCTTCATTATTAGCAAGGTCGGTATGCTGAAGACTTGGAAACATTCAGCAGTCTGCGGGTTCTCATCGACGTTAAGCTTCCCGACGAGCACCCTTCCAGCATAGTCCTTGCTCAGATCCTCAATCGTCGGTGTCAAGGCCAAGCATGGACCACACCAAGGAGCCCAGAAGTCAATCAACGCCAGCGAATGCTTCCTAACCGTTTCCTCGAAATCCGCGTCAGTGACGTGAACAGGTTCATTGCCCATTTCGTTTCTCGCCTTGAACTCGGTCAGTTTCTTTTCCCTTATACGCTTCAGTTCTTCGTTCTCCTCTGATATAAATCGTTCGTGTTCACCGCTCATGCATTTTCATCCACGCGATATGAAGCGCGTTGAACCGCACGCGCTCTTAAGCTTCCTGTACGCATCAGCTGGATCCGTAATTCTGGCTACGAGCTGCTCGAACGGACAAGTCTTCGACTTGTCTGCGCCAAGTATGTTTTCGACGAGGCTATCCCATTCAAGGTAAACCGAGTTTCCTTCAAGTAGTGCCTTCGCTGCCTTGCTGATAGTTGCCGCGTAGACAGCTCTGACGTTAACATAGACACACAGCAGTGCGATTGCTTTTCCAACAACTCGATCTGCAATTGAAGCACCATCAAGCCTGTCCTTGAACTCTTCCACAGCTTCCACAAAACCCGAGACTCCGCGGGTCTTTGCTTCAAAAATAACGTGTCCTTCCTTTACGACAGAAAGCGTTAAGTGCCTTTCACTGAGTCTCCTCTTGGCTGTTTCCAAGTCCTTCATGCCTATCGCAACTTCAACCTCAAACAGCTGGAAGTGCTTATTCTTTCTCGATCGTGAAGAGCTGTCTCTCTGGCATAGCAGCGATTTCTCCGGCAAGTTCATCGTTACCAATGCCCGCTGACATTTTTCTCATCAGGTCTCTGATTACTCTAGGGTTGACAGATATTCGCACTGCATGATCTGAGTTTTCAGCCCTGAAGCTCGCAAATATCTGCTTCTGCGTGTTTTCTATCCTGAGTCTCTGGTTGCCGAGTGTGCAGCGGGTTGCAGCCTGTATTCCGTCGATAGTGCATGAAAAGGGAATGACTAACGGAACCTTCACCGTTACCTGAAACCTAACGCTGTCCCCAGCATCTTGGTTAAAGACTCTTTTTGCAACGCCTCCCATCCTGACCCCGACAACCAGAAAGGGGCCCAAATGCCCATGCAGCTTCACAGCATCGACTATTGCTGCTTGAAGTTCCTTCTCTTCACCTGCTATTTTCAGATTTCCTCACCTTTGCTTTCTTGAGCGCTCACGTGATCAGCAATCGGTGACGTGACCCGTGGGACGTGGGTCTACTTCACCTCAAACATCCTTTGCAAGGCTTTTCTTGCGTGCTTTGCAATCGATTCTGGAACGGTTACCACATATTTCTCTTCTTTGAGCGAGGCGTAAATTCTCTCAAGGGTGTTCAGCTTCATGTTTGGACACATAGCACCGTCATAGGCTAGGAAAAACTTCTTCGTTGGATTATCTTTCCTAAGTCGATGCAGAACTCCTTCTTCAGTTCCTACGATGAACGTTTTGGCCTTGCTTTCTTTTGCATATCTGCACATTTGCGATGTGCTTCCAACGAAGTCGCCTGCTTTCTGCATTTCAAAAGTGCATTCTGGATGAACCATTACTGCAGCTTCTGGATGTTGCGTTTTGAGTATCTGAACGTCTTCGGGCTGGAATAACAGGTGTGTTGGGCAGAAACCCCATTCTGGGATTGGGATTACTGTTTTCCCAGTCTTTCTCTGAACGTACTCTGCGAGGTTGCGGTCGGGTCCCAAGAGCACCGTGTCAGCGTCTATAGAGGACACGACTTCCACAGCGTTGGCCGAAGTGCAGCATATGTCGCACTCTGCTTTGGCTGCAGCGAGCGTGTTGACGTAAAGGACTACCGGGGTCCTTGGATGCTGCGATTTGGAACGTTTGATTTCTTCGACCGTGAGCATCTGCGCCATTGGACAACGTGCACCAAGCACAGGCAGCAACACCTTCTTTTTGGGGTTTAAAATAGCCGCAGACTCTGCCATGAAGTCGACAGCAGAAAAAACTATGATCCTTGCATCTTTCTCTTCCATGGCCCTTCTGCTCAGCTCTATGCTGTCACCGACATAATCTGCGATGTCTTGAATTTCAGGTCTCTGATAATTATGAGCCAAAATTAACGCGTTCTTCTCCGCTTTTAATTTGAGTATGTTGTCGGCAAGAGTCATGGTTCCGCCTTGGACACGAAATGTGAAGGTTTCTAGGCGTATGGAAAGATATATGCATTTAGCTGGTAAACAGAATTTTCCGTTTTGATTCGCAGGCACCAGAAAAGGAAGCTCAAGAATGGTCTCAGTGCGCATGCTTGTTTCTAGATTCCGTTCAAGAGGAAGGCTAACGTCATCCGATGGTCGATGGTTGCCGTCGCGGTTCGGCTGGATGTTTGCGTGCTCACGCCCTCCCCCCCGGGTATGCTATATGATCCAAATTTGGTTGAAGAGCAGAATGATAAGCACGAGCTTCTTCCTAAAAGAATTCAGGAACACGTTAGCGTGCACTGGCCACTTGAAAGCCCTGCTTGGCGGTCGCAACGCTCGGCTATCATAAGAATCTAGGGACGATGGTTTCAACATCTTGGACGCTTGAATTTCTCTTCAATTTCCCGCGGCCATGCCTCGGTTTCGTCTTTGTTCTTTCTTCTTTAGGTGACTTTCGAGAGGATGCTAAAAGGCTAGACACCTAAGTCAGTCTCTTGTGAACTAGGTTTTCATAAGAGAAAAAGTCATCGATAACCAATACAGCAGAGCTTTCATCCTTTCCATCTGAGTCCTTTCTAAATTTCTTCACCATTATCTGTTAACCCCAAGATTTGCCCAGTGTATCGCAAGTCTTAATAAACATATCTACAAACGTGCCCAACAGAAATACAATCCCTCAAGAAATCTTCTGCCAATAGAAAAGACATGGTGCAGGGGGTGAGATTTGAACTCACGTACCCCTTCGGGACGGGATCTTGAGTCCCGCGCATAAGGCCCCTACTTACGCGGGATTGGCCATGCTCTGCTACCCCTGCACCTCTTCCAGAACTACCGTTACTTTCTTATTAATTATTTCCCGAGCCTCTGCCAACGTGCGGTCCACGTGTTCAGACTGGCAGCTCAGTAGTCCAACGTCTTTTTCAAGGATGAGCCAAGGACAGTTTCCATGAGTTTCCGCTTAAACCCTTCTTTCCAGTCGGCGGCTCGATGGACTTCGAGTGCTCAGAGATCGCCTTGAACAATGCAAGGCGAGCAAAAAGAATTTTGAACATGAAAAAGTTTATTAGAAAGCTGTGCAGTTTACGTTTTCTAGCTCTTTAACATTGGTGATCATTTTTCGAGTTGGAATGACCCAACAAACGGAGGAAATTCAAAATTTGACAAAACCCACACGAAGAAGTTTCGTTAGCACAAGTTTAAACCTAAGGTTGCGGGGGATGGTTGAAATTGACTGAGATATCAAAAGAAGACACGCATCTGCTGTTGAACGCCTTTTTTAAAGACAAGGGATTGGTTCGACAGCATCTGGACTCCTTCAACGAGTTCATCGACCGCGGATTGCAGGAAGTCATAGACGAAGTAGGCGAAATCCCCATAGAGGTGCCTGAAAGCCCCTACAAGGTCAAGCTAGGTCAGATCTGGATAATAGACCCGCAGACCAGAATAACCGGGCCGTATGCGACTGAAGTCGATGGTACAAAACACGAAATCTACCCCTTGGAGGCTAGACTTCGAAACCTAACCTACGCGGCGCCGGTAGCCCTCGAAATGACGCCTGTCATAGACGGCAGAGAACAGGACACGGAGCTTGTCTACATCGGAAACATCCCTGTAATGCTAAAGTCAAAGCTGTGTTTCCTCTCACAACTCTCAAGAGAGGAACTGATTGCATGTGGAGAAGACCCTGATGACCCGGGCGGCTACTTCGTTGTCAACGGCTCAGAACGCGTGGTAGTGGCAATGGAAGACTTGGCTCCTAACCGCATAATAGTCGACGTTGACGAGAAAGGAGCAACTCCGGTGTACCAGTCAAAGATATTTTCAACAACTGTGGGGTTCAGGGCAAGAATCGAGTTGAAGATCAAGACTGACGGAGCATTGTACGTTTCAATGCCAGGCGTTCCTTCCGAAGTTCCTTTCGTCGTCCTGATGCGTGCCTTGGGACTTGAATCCGACAAGGAAATTGCCGAGGCAATTTCCCTCGACAACGAAATCCAGACCACACTCGAGTCATCCTTCGAAAAAGCCCTCGGAGTCGACACAGCAAAAGACGCCATCTTGTTCATTGGCAACCGTGTTGCTCATGGACAGGTAGAAGAGTACCGCGTGCAGAAAGCCGAAACTGCAGTGGACAAGAACTTCCTCCCACACATAGGCAGAACGGAACAGAAGAGGAAGGACAAGGCCCTGTTCTTGGGCGAGATGGCCTGCAGGGCAATAGAACTGCAGTTTGGGAGGAGGAAGCAAGATGACAAAGACCACTTCAAGAACAAGCGGTTGAGACTGGCAGGTCAACTACTTGCAGACCTTTTCAGAGTGGCGTTTAGAAATCTCACCCGCGACATGAAATATCAACTTGAAAGAATTGGTGTGAAGGGGCCGATAATAACCGTTTCAGCGGCGGTGAGGCCGGGGATAATAGCTGAAAGGTTTCAACATGCGCTTGCAACCGGAAACTGGGGAAGAGGCAGAGTCGGCATAACCCAGCTTCTTGACAGAACAAACCACATCTCAACACTGAGTCACCTGCGACGACTCCAATCGCCTCTCAGCAGAAGCCAACCCAACTTCGAGGCAAGGGACTTACACGCAACCCACTGGGGCCGCCTTTGCCCAAACGAAACACCAGAAGGCTCAAACTGCGGACTGGTGAAGAACTTGGCCCTGTCTGCCTGCATCTCTGTGGGCGTGAACCCAGAAAAGATGAAGCAGCTTCTGTTCGCTAGCGGCGTGACACCGATTCTTGAGGCCAACGAAACGTTGAAGCTTTCTGGAACAAAGGTTTTCGTAGACGGCAACATAATAGGATACTGCAACTCTCCAGATCGACTGGCCCGAGACTTCAGGGAGAGAAGGAGAAGAGGAGAGGTTTCCACCGAAGTCAACATAACCTACTTCTCGAAGGCCCAGGGGGAGAGGGAAGAAGTTTACGTCAACTGCGACGAGGGCAGAGTCAGACGCCCTCTTATAATCGTTGAAAACGCTGTGCCGAAGCTTCAGCCTGAACACATTGAGAAGATCGCCGCGGGAGGATGGTCCTGGGAAGAACTCGTAAAGAACGGAATCGTTGAATACTTGGACGCTGAAGAAGAGGAGAACGCTTACGTCGCCTTGAGCCCCGAAGAATTGAGCCGCGACCACACACACTTAGAAATTGCCACGTACACCATTCTAGGAATCTGCGCGTCAACTATACCTTACGCAGAGCACAACCAGTCACCCCGCAACTCGTATCAGGCCGCAATGGCCAAACAAGCCCTAGGAATCTACTCGACAAACTTCCAGCAACGCGTAGACTCAAGATCACACATCTTACACTACCCACAGGCTCCGCTTGCTGAAACAGCACTGATGGACACGATGGGCTACAAGCTGCGCCCATCAGGTCAAAACTACGTAGTCGCGGTGCTGTCTTTTGAGGGTTACAACATGGAAGACGCCCTTGTTTTCAACAAGGCCTCGATAGAAAGAGGTCTGGGACGCTCGACCTTCTTCCGAATCTACGAGGCTGAGTGTCGCCAGTACTTGGGCGGGCTGAGAGACAAGTTCACCTTACCCGAAGCAGGAACACGCGGATACAGAGGCGAACAGTACTATAGGCTGCTTGAACCAGACGGAATAATAGGCCTGGAGTCGGCCGTTGCAGGCGGAGACGTCCTCATCGGCAGAATCAGTCCGCCAAGGTTCCTTGAAGAATACAAGGAATTTGAAGTCAAGGGGCCTTCAATGCGTGACACCTCAGTGGACATGCGCCCATCAGAAACAGGCGTCGTCGACGCCATCTTCATCACAGCGTCGGGAGAAGGAAGCAAACTTGTGAAAGTCAGAGTCCGCGACCAACGCGTTCCAGAACTAGGCGACAAATTTGCTTCGCGCCACGGCCAAAAAGGTGTCATCGGCCTGATAGTCCCTCAGGAAGATATGCCTTTCACGGAAGACGGCATCGTTCCAGACTTGATAATCAACCCGCATGCTATCCCCTCAAGGATGACCGTCGGCCAGTTCATCGAATCACTGGCTGGAAAGGTTGCCTCTGCACGCGGACGGCCTGCTGATGGAACGCCCTTCTCAAATGAAGGGCCCGACGAGCTGAGGTCTGCCCTGATCAAGCTGGGCTTCAGCAGCACCGGCAGTGAAGTCTTCTACAGCGGTGTGACAGGTCAGAAATTCGTCGCGGACATCTACGTCGGCGTTGTGCACTACCAGAAGCTACATCACATGGTTGCGGACAAGATTCACGCCAGAGCCCGTGGACAGGTTCAGATGCTGACGAGGCAGCCGACTGAGGGGAGAGCCAGAGGAGGAGGCCTCAGGTTCGGTGAAATGGAGCGCGACTGCCTGATTGGCCATGGAGCCGCTATGCTCCTAAGAGACAGACTGCTTGAAGAATCTGACAAGTACACGCTCTACATCTGCGAAACGTGTGGACACATAGCCTACTATGACATGAAGCAAAGAAAATACGTTTGCAAGCTCTGCGAGGACAAGGCCAGAATCTCTCCAGTTATAGTTTCCTATGCGTTCAAGCTTCTGCTGCAAGAACTGATGAGCCTGTGCATCGCGCCAAGATTAACGCTGAGGGAGAAGGCATAAGATGAGCGAGGAAATTGTCCGCAAAGTTGTAAATGAAATAAACTTCGGCATGTTCTCGCCACACGACGTGCGCAAGCTTTCAGTGGTGGAAATTCAGACACCAGACACTTACGATGAAGATGGGGCTCCAATCTCTTCGGGCCTGATGGACGGGAGGCTTGGAACCCTTGAACCAAGACAGAGGTGCAAAACCTGCGGCAACACGGCAATTCGCTGCCCAGGGCATTTTGGTCACATCGAACTAGCAGTTCCCATAATACACATTGAGTTCACGAAAATCATATACGACCTCTTGAGGGCGATGTGTCGAAACTGTGGACGCATAATGCTTCCAGACGACGTCATTGAGAGGGCCAAGGCAAAGGTGGAGAAGACGCGCCAACTCTTGGGTCTAGTTCCGGACGAGGTTTATAAGGCGATCATGCAGGAAACGAAGAGAAGGCAGTGTCCTCAATGCGCAGCCGTGCAGTACAAGATCACTTTTGAGAAGCCAACAAAGTTCAGCGAACAGATCCCTGAAAGCGGCTCAGAACCGTTGACGCCCAGCATGGTCCGAGAAAGACTGGAACGCATCACTAACGAGGACCTTGAACTGTTGGGGTTCAACCCGAAAGCGGCTCGCCCAGAATGGATGGTTCTGCAGGTTCTTCCTGTACCACCCGTCTATGTTCGCCCATCAATAACTTTGGAATCGGGCATTCGTTCAGAGGACGATTTGACTCACAAGCTCGTGGACATAATTCGAATTAACCAGAGGCTCAAAGAAAACATGGACGCAGGAGCGCCAACGCTCATAATTCAAGACCTGTCAGAACTCCTTCAGTACCATGTGACGACCTACTTCAACAACGAGGCCTCAGGAATTCCCCCGGCTCGACACCGCTCCGGCAGAGCACTCAAGACACTCTCACAAAGATTGAAGGGAAAGGAGGGAAGATTCCGAAGCAACCTTTCTGGAAAAAGGGTAGACTTCTCAGCACGCACCGTTGTTTCGCCGGACCCGAACCTCGACATAAACGAGGTAGGCGTTCCGCTTGAAATTGCGATGCGCCTCTCAGTGCCCGAAAAAGTCACAGAATGGAACATCGAAGAGATGCGAACCCTCGTGAAAAACGGACCTGAAAAGTACCCTGGAGCCCTTTACATCATCAGGCCCGATGGCAAACGCATAAGACTCGAATTCGTCGTCGACAGAGAAAAGATCGCTGAAGCCATCGAACTGCGTTTCATCGTGGAGAGGCACTTGAAGAACGGGGACATAGCCATCTTCAACCGTCAACCCTCACTTCACCGCATGTCGATTATGGCACACTACGTCCGCGTTCTGCCGTACAAGACGTTCCGCCTGCACCTGTGCGTTTGTCCACCGTACAACGCAGACTTCGACGGCGACGAGATGAACCTGCACATTCCTCAGAGCGAAGAGGCTCGAACGGAAGCCCTCCTACTTATGCAGGTCCAGGACCAGATCCTTTCGCCGAGGTTTGGAGGTCCAATAATAGGGGCCATCAGAGACTTCATAACCTCAGCATACCTGTTCACGAGAAAAGCAAACTACTTGACAAGAAACGAAGTCAACAAGCTGCTCTTGGCAGCCAAATACGAGGGCCAACTGCCTCCGCCAGAGGTCAAACAGCCGCAACCATTGTGGACGGGAAAGCAGATCTTCAGCCTGTTCCTACCGAAGGACATGAACTACGTTTTGAAGGCCAACATCTGTCAAGGATGCGTTAAATGTCTAGAAGAAGAATGCAAATATGACGCCTACGTTGTCGTGAAGAACGGCGAGCTTGTAAGCGGCGTGATTGACAGACGTTCCATAGGTGCCGAACAGTCTGAGAGCCTTCTTCACAGGATTATCAAGGACTATGGCAGTCAGGCGGGACGGGAGTTCCTCAACAAGATCACAAGGATGCTGAAGCTCTACATAACTATGCGAGGCTTCACCTACTCGTACAACGAGCTGGTCTTGTCTCCCAAGGCTGAGGACAGAATAGAAAAAACCATGGAAAGAATCGAGAAGAAGATAGAGGATCTCATTGAAAGCTATCGTAAGGGCACGTTGCCCAGGCTTCCAGGCCAAACGCTGGAAGATTCATTTGAGATATACGTCATGAACGAGCTGGCAAAGGCAAGAGATGAATCAGGCAAGATAGCTGACGAAGACTTCACTCTGGAAAACTCTGGAATAATCATGACGCGAACCGGCGCCAGAGGCTCAAGCCTGAACATCGGCCAGATAAGCGCCTGCGTGGGACAACAATCAGTCCGTGGGAAGAGGATACTCCGTGGGTACGTAGACCGAGCTCTACCCCACTTCCAATCAGGAGACCAACGGCCGAGAGCCAGAGGATTCGTATACAGCTCGTATCAGAAAGGGCTTGACGTGATAGAGTTCTTCTTCCACGCCATGGGTGGCCGAGAAGGCCTCGTCGACACAGCCGTCAGAACACAGCAGAGCGGCTACATGCAGAGAAGACTCATCAACGCGCTCGAGCACATACGGTTGGAGTACGACAGCACGGTGAGAAACTCAGCGGGAGACATAATCCAGTTCCAATACGGCGAAGACGGTGTCGACCCGGCTAAGAGCGATCATGGAAAGGCAGTGAACGTTAGCCGGTTGGTTGACCAGATAAGAATTGCTAAGGAGAAGGGCAGACCAGCTTCCGCCGAATTCATCAAAGAGAAACTGGATGAGGTTCAAACGCGACTCACGCCGATCCTCGTAGACCAGCTCAGGCAAACGTCGGCCAAGGCAGGGCTGAGCAAGACGGGCGTCGAGAAAGCGGTCAACATGACAGTTGAGCACTACAAACGTGCCCTGATGGAACCCGGCGAGGCGGTAGGCATCGTTGCGGCTCAATCCATCGGAGAACCTGGCACGCAGATGACGCTCAGGACCTTCCACTACGCAGGCGTTAGGGAACAAAACGTGACCCTCGGCCTGCCTCGACTGATTGAGATCGTGGATGCAAGGAGAATCCCGTCCACTCCGATCATGAAGATTTACCTGACAGAAGAGAACAGAAAAAACAGGGAAGCCGCTGTGAAAATTGCACGCGAAATCGTGTACACAACCATGGAGAACCTGGCCGAATCAGTCTACATAGACCCATTGCACGAAGAGATAATCATAGAACCCGACAAGACGATGATGGAAGACCGGGAAGTGACGATGCAGGAGTTGAAGGACAAACTGCAGATTCCGAACTGCACCATAAAGACAAAGGGCAACACCATACACATACAGCCGAAAAAAGTCGAAGCGATAAAGAAAATGCTTGGAAAAGTCTCTGTGTTCCACATCAAAGGTGTCCCCGGCATAAAGCGTGTGCTCGTCACTGAAGAACATGGAGAATGGGTCATAAACACAGACGGTTCAAACCTGGCCAAGGTCTTGGAGATCCTGGGCGTTGACAGTTCAAGGACAACAACGAACAACGTTCATGAAATAGCCAAAACGATAGGCATTGAGGCTGCTAGAAACGCCTTGGTGAACGAGGCCAAGGGCGTCCTAGAAGAACAAGGGTTGGATGTAGACACGCGCCACGTCATGCTCGTCGCCGACATGATGACCTCTACGGGTGAAGTGCAGCAGATAGGTAGACATGGGATCAGCGGCAAGAAGTCAAGCGTCCTGGCCAGAGCAGCCTTTGAGATAACCGTCCCTAACATCGTTGAAGCGGCAGTCAAGGGTGAAAGCGACCCCTTGGCCGGAGTGACCGAAAACGTAATAGTCGGACAGTCCATACCGATTGGCACGGGACTCGTAGAATTGTTCATGTCAACGCTCGAGAAGAAGAGTGAGAAGAAGTGATAGACGTAAACAAAGCAATTTCAGCGGCGGTGAAAACCGGCAAAGTGTCGATTGGAGCAAGCTCCGCAGTGCAAAGCGCTCAAACAGGAAGAGCCAAGCTCATAATTCTCGCGTCAAACGCTCCCAAGAACGTCCGCGAGGACGTTGAATACTACTGCAACCTCTCAAAAGTTCCATTAATCCTCTACAGGGGGTCATCGTTGGATCTGGCCGCTGCATGCGGCAAGCCCTTCACGGTTTCAGCGTTAAGTATAAGAGAGCCAGGCGATTCAGAAATCCTCAAGTTGACAGAGACCGCTGAGCCTGAGGAGTCCGGCGGAGGAAACGAATGACAACAGGGATAAAGTTCACGAGCAACGAGATGCGGTACATCGCACTGTTTGAAAGCATAACCAACGCCAGCGTCAAAGACTGCATAATCGACGAAGAGCAAGCTCGCGTGCTCTACGTCGTCAACGAGGGCCAGGTGGGCGTCGCGATAGGCAGAGGCGGACGAAACATCCACACTTTAGAAAGAATGACTGGGAAGAAACACGAGATAATCGAGTACGCAGAAGAACCCGCTCAATTCATCAAGAACGCTTTGAAACCAGCAGCCGTCAAAGAGATCCGCATAACCGAAAGACCAGACGGCAAGACAATAGCCGTTGTCGCTGTCAACCCGAAGGACAAAGGCGTCGCCATAGGAAAGAACGGCAGAAACGCTGAAAGGTTACGGTTCTTGGCAAAACGGTACTTCGATATACAAAACGTCAGCATAACTTAGCCTAAGAGATGCGGAGACTATGGCGCGACTAGTAAAAACATGTCTGTGCGCATTAGTACTTCTTTCAGCTCTCATCGGCACAGTCAGAGCCGCAGATGATTCGTTCACATCTCAGTTCTTGGGCAGTCCGCTGTTGGCGCTGGTAGCTCTGGTCGTGATCGATGTAATAGCCTTCGTCTACCACAAGATAAGAAAATAGACCAACTGCGTAAAGCTCCTAGGTTTTTGTCTCTACGGCCAAAAGAAGTTCAATCAAAGCTTTTTGGTCGACTTCTGCGCGAGTTCTCCAATCCAAGTAAAGCTGTCCGTTTTCGTCTTCAGCCAAGTAACCATACCTGACGTACCTGTCAACGTTAAGGCCCACTTTCCATCCTGGGATCTTTTCTCGCAACAGTTGCTCAACCTCTTCTCTCGGCGCCTTTCCCTTCTTGGACAAGACGTAGGCAATGGCGACTGCCAGTCCTGCAAAGTCGTCTATCCGCCACCCTATCATCTTTGCTTCTTTAGGCACCAATTCCCCTCGTAGCGCTACGTAGAATCTGGCCTTGTCAAGCTGTTCGACACTCGGCTTTTCAACTTGCTTTCCTTCTTCGAACACGGTTTTGACTTCGAGGTCAAGGCCCTTCAGGTAGTCATCCATAATCTTCAACACTTTTGGATAATCAGCGCCCAACGCCTTACGCAGTTCCCAACCCTTAACACCAGGTTTTGCGTGTCGTTTGAAGAAGAGCATGTGAGTTGCTCTTTTCAGTTTGCTGGCATACGTTGCTTTTCTCTTGCTCACTTCAGCTCTCCTCGCCTCCACCTCTGCCAGTCAGTCGCTGAAACTGAGATGGGTATTGACACCAGCTGCTCTTTTCCCGTCTTAACCAGCAGTTTTTGGTAGGGTACAATATACATTTCTTCTTCCAACGGGTGAATTTCCAAGGTGGCATAGCCATATGTGACGAGGAAGCTTGTCATGAAAGCTCTGTTCACGGTTTCCTCGTAAGATTCTGCGCCGATGAAATCCCAGTATCGTATCTTTCCGTTCTGACCCTTCTGGGCGACGACGTTCTTCAATTCAAGCCAGAAGTTCTCGAGTTCCTCGGAGAAGGCTTTATCTCGCAGAATCCTTTCGCGAACAAGCTCTTCGCGCGTTGCTGAGCCTGAGCCAACTTCGGCCGGAGGGGCTTCCTTCCACCTTTCTCTCAGTGGCACCAGACTGTTCCAGTACCTGACGGCTTCGGCCAGGCTGTGAAGTGATATCTGCTCCCACTCAACCAATGGATGCCAAGCTTTGATAAAGGTTCTAACGATCTCCTCCTTGTCTAGTCGCCTGAGTTTTTCTTCCAGAACAAAGGGGTCTGTGTAGAGTGAGGTTGACCGATGTTTGACCCACTCGCTTTGAAGCTTGACTACGGAGGCTAGGCGGTGTATGGTTTCAGCGTCCAAGCAAAGGTCTTCTGGAATCTTCCATTCTGGAAAGTATTCTCTGACCGTACTGATGTTCTCCTTAAGGTCTATCAAGAACGGGTCAAGCGATCGTTCTTCAACGGACCTGCACGTTTCGATGATGCGTTGAAGCTTCTCTCTGCCGAGCTTCTCATGTGCTTTTCTGGACTGCATTACGCCACCTCTCTGATTATCGATTTACCTTCAATGTTTTGAACAGTGATTATGTTTGTTCCTTCTTTTGTGAACGTTACTTGGCTTGGAGTTATCACGATGTACTGTGCGTTTGAATCGTTAACTCTTGAGACGAGCATCTGAGCGACGAGTTCACGGTTTTTCGGGTCCATGTGGATATCGTATTCGTCGACGGCGCGAAACGGGGAACGGACGTGTTGCTGTAAGGCCAGCAGAAAGCTCATCGTTGCGGTTGTTCTTTCTCCACCGCTCTGCGTGTAAGCGTCAAGAGGGACTGGTCTTCCGCCTTTGAACCCCACGAGAATTTCGAGTCCGGCTGTCTCCATGTCATGGCCGTTGGCGAGTCTAACCTCTCCTACGGCTTGAGCTTGGGTTAAGGTTTTCTGGTACTCCAAGTTGACGTGGTCGAGAAGGTTGCCAATGACTGTTCGCCAAGACTGCATTCTCGTCTTCACCTCTTCCAGTGTTTTTTCACGGTTTTCGGCAACAAGCTGGGCTTTCTCTTTCAGTTCAAGATAGAGTTTTGAATAGGACTCGTACATGCGTTCAATGTCTTCTGAGACATCTGAAAGTGCAGCCAAGTGTCCTTCTGTGACGCGTATCTCGTCGAGGATTTTGCCAAATTCCTCTATTACTGCAATTCTGGCTCCGACTTGCTCAGCCTTCTTTACTGTTTCACCCAGACGAGTTTTCGCCTCACTCAGGGATCTTTCAAGTTCTTTGACGTTGGCCGCGGAGCTCTCCGTTCGGTATTGCATTAGCGCCAATTCGATGCGAAGGTTCAAGATTTGAGTACTCACCTTTTCGGTTGCTTCTTCCCAGTTCCTCGTCTTCATCTGATTTCTTTCTATTTCAGCGTCCAATTTTGAGGCGTGTTCTTTCGAATTTTGTATCAACTCTTTGAGTTCTTCACTCCTAAGGAGTTTGATCTGCACTGTTTTCCTCGAAACCTGCCCAGTTTCAAGAGTTGTATCCTTGCCAGGGTTTTGACTGAGCATCTCTAGCGTCGCTGTTTCTCTCAAAAGTTGTTCATACAGCGGAACGGTCGATGAGTTTCCTGCCTTCTGACGTTCGAAGCTCAGGCGTTCGTCAAAAAGTTGTCTCCAGTCGTCCTTCAGCTTTACACGCTCATGTTCCTGAGTCTGCAGGTGACCCTTTGCCGACCTTGTCTTTTCTTCGATCTGGTCAAGAATGCCTTGTTGCTTTTTTCTCTCAGCCTCCAGCTGCCTTACCGTTTCTTCCCTTCTTGCAACTTCGGCCCACGCTAGCTCTCTTTCTAGGAACCTTCTTTTCGACTGTAACTGCTTTTTCTCTTGGTACCTATCGTATTGTCCTCTCCAGTAATTCAATGTCTGCTCGGCTGACTCCAAGAGTTTACTCATCGACTCTTCCTGGCTTAGTATTCGGGTCAGCTTTTTCTGTGCTTGCAAAACATTTTCACGATAGGGCTCGAGTCCAACTGCTGCTTCTACTATTCGCAGTTTCTCCTGGGTAGAAAGCACAGTGAACTGTTCAACCATGTTCTGATGCATTATGATGAGTATGTTGTCCGGGTCAACGCCCAACCTTCCCAAGAGTCTTTCAACATCGTTCTTGTTGACGGCATGGTTTTCAAGAGAGAACCAGTACGTTCCGTCACGCCTCAGGACGCGTGTGAGAAAAATCTGGTCTTTGTTGAATCTTGGCACTGGCCTGTTCTTTCCCCTCCTGGTGTTATCCAGGACCAAGGTCACCCGGGCTTGGTCTTTGCCCCAACGTATGAGGTCGCTCAGTTTCTTAGAGCGTTCAGTGTAAGACTGCCCTAGAGCCACGGATATGGCCAGAAGAAGGGACGACTTTCCCGAACCGTTTGGTCCACAGACAACATTCACGCCTGGTTTAAAGGGCACTCTGCCGTACTCGTAACTCATGAAGTTCTCGAGGATTACCTCTTGAATCAGCATTGATGATTTTTCCCAGTGTGTGGTAGATAATAAAGGTGAAAATTCTCTTATTCTTACACTTTCAAATAGGTAAAGCATATATGTCCGTTTGTTATAACACTTCTATCGGTGAAGTGCGTGACAAACGACCCGAAAGTGCGAGAATGGCTAGAGACTTTCACCTCTATCGCAACGAAACAAACGTATGAGTCCTCCTTTAAACGTTTCGAGCAGTTCACTGGCAAAACTGGAACCGAGATGATCGCTGAGCAACGCCAGTTACTACAAGATCCTGACAAATCAGACACGTACAACCGCAGGGTCTTCGCGTACTATCAACAACTCATGGAAAGCAAGGCGAAACTGACGGGCAGCGTCAAGGGCAGAGCCGGAGGCACGACTGGACGGTTCAAGGAGAAGACGCTGAGTCAGTTGACGGCCAAACACGCGGTGACGGTGGTGCAGAGTTTCTTCGCTTTTTACAATCTGCCGATTAGCCTTAGAAAATTCCGAAAGAAAGACGTGCGGATGCAGCGGCCTCGGATTGAAAGGAAGAAACACCAGCTGATGGGCCCTGAGATAGGGCGGTTATTCGACCTCGCGGACCTGCGTGACAAGTGTGTTTTGGCCCTCGGATTAATGGGTCAAGATGAAAGCACGGTTGCAGGGTTGAAGGTCACAGATTTCGAGGGAAAACTTGACGGCGTAAGGCTTGAATTTGTCGAGTTGGTGAGGCCTAAAACAAACAGTGAGATCCTCCTAGTCTTGACGCCTGAAGTTCAAGCAATGCTCAAGACGTACGTGGCAACCGTTAAGGGTCCCTGGCTGTTCCCAGGGTACAAGGAGAAACACGTTGAGAATGGGCAGCCGAACAAGATTTTCAAGGCCCTATGCGCAAAAGCCGGGTTGACAGATAACGGAAAAAGGCTGAGTTTTCACTGTTGCCGCCTCTGGTTCAGCGCGCAGCTGAGAAACAAGGTCAGCGACGACCTGATCGACAAAATGACCGGGCACCAGTTGAGGTTCAACGGCGCCTACATGCCCGAGGACGAAAAGCTCAGACAACTCTTGACCGACGCCGGCATTATCGAGCTCTTGAACCTCCAGGGCGGCCAGGCCCTAGGCCAGGAGGACCTGCGCAAGGCAGCCGCGATCGAGGGGCTGCTCAAAAGGGTTGAAGAACTCGAGAGGAGACTGAAAGAAGAAAGCGAGTAGTTAGATCTCAGAAGTGGACCTGGCCCCTTGGGCCCTCTTCTGGTCATCCAATAATCTTTTCTTTTCGTCTTCAGGCAGTCTGCAATGGAGTTTTCCCCGTCTCATGTAAATCATCCCTTCATACGTTCCGAATGGTTTCCCCTTGTAGGAGGCTTGAACCACGTGATGTTTGACTGTCTGCCACTCGTGCACTAGTTTGTAGACGGTTTCTAGTTTGCCATTCTTGCCAAGGCGTAAACTGGCTTGCACGTTACCTTCCTTCATCAAATCCCTCAGAGTTCGGGAGAGAGTAGCCCTTGGAACCTTAGCCTCCAACTCAGACCAGGTCTTTGCCTCAACTGCCCCTTTCTCATTCTTGAAAGCCTCAAAGACCTTAGTTTGAGAGAGCCACTTTCGGTGAGTTTGCCATCTGATTTTCAAATAGCGTCCTCTACTGGAACCGAGTTCCACTAAACCGTATACGATTCTTCCGTTATAAGCTTTTAAATTGAGTTGAAACGCGATGAAAGCGGACAAGGTTATCGGGTTCAAAGAGAAGAACGCAATTATCGAGCAAATCGACAAGTACGCGGAGAAACAAGGACTCGACAGAAGCAACTTCCTGAGACAAACAGTCAGAGAAAAAATCGCCAAAGACTTGAACGAGTGAAGGAGTTGACGAAATGACGGACCGTGAGACTCTCCGCGAACTCATCTGGGAGACGAAAGAGATCCTGCAGGAAGCACTTGCGATTTTGAAGGGGACCGTAAAATAGCAAACTAACGCGCGGGTCAAGGGAGTGCACGGCCGTGGCGAAAGAGAAGGAGGAGAAAGTCAAGCCGACGTCGACGCCTGGCTTCGCTTTTCCAACCGTCATTTTTGAACAGGTAACGAACGGGTGCTATGTCATCTTCGACAGAAACGAGAGCAAGTTTGAAGCTCCCAGCGACCCACATCATTTCTATCATGAGGGAGAAGAGTATGTTCCTCTGAAGCGCCTTCCCTGGCCGGCTGCAACCCGGCCGAAAGACTATAAAAGCGAGATCCAATTGTTCTCTGACGTCCGGGCCTTCTACGTTGAACACTTGGACATTGCGAACGACCTCTTCTACGATGTTTACGCCGCCTTCACCCTGGCCACTTGGAGAACTGAAGAGTTCACCGTTGTGCCCTACGCCTTTTTCCTCGGGCCCATGGCAAGCGGCAAAACCCGCGCGCTCGAATGCTTCGGTAGAATCTGTTACCGAGGAGTCATAGCTTCTTCAATGAGTGCTGCAAGCCTGTTCCGGGCCCTTGAGGCCTGGCATCCCGTTCTTCTGCTGGACGAATGTGAGATCTACAACCGAGAAGCAATGGTCGAAGTACTTGCCTTGCTTAACAGCGGCTACCGGAAAGGTCAGTACGCGATCAGAATAGAAAAGGTCGAAGAGGGTTGCCCTCAGATCGCCATGTTCGACACCTTCGGTTTCAAGGTTCTCGCCGGAACTCAGGAACTCGCCTCTACGCTTCAAAGCCGCTGCGTGATAACGACGATGACACGGAACGTGAAGCAGATCAACCTCTTCATAGACGAGGAGAAGGCCCAGGACCTGAGAAACAGGTTGCTGATGTACCGCTTCAAAAACTTGGCGAAAGAACCTGGGCTCTTTGAGATGTCCTGGCTAAACGGTCAGTTCAAAAATGCTCGGGTAATTGAACTTTTCGTGAGTCTTCTACAAGTTGCTCCTACAGAAGACATAAGGGCCCGCCTCATAACCTGCATGAAGCAGATCACAAAGAGCCGCTTGGACGAGGAGCAGGCCAGCATCGAGGCACGGATGTTCGACGCTGTGCTCAAATGCGAAAAGGATATCAAAGAAGGAAAGCTGTCGACCCAGGCGATAACGGACACTTTCAACGTGGGCCTGTCAGAGAAGGAGCAGCTGAAGACCACTCAAGTGGGACGTAAGGTCGCCGCTTTGGGCTTTGAGAAGTGCCGGTTCGGAGGAGGTAAGTCCGGCTTCTTCTGGGACATTAAGCTGATTGAAAGACTAAAGGCCCGGTATGAACCCCCTTCTGAAACACCTTCACTTCCCTCACAACCTTCACTTCCTTCACGGACTAAGGAAAAATTAGCCTCTGAAGAAGGGCTAAAGAGTGAAGGAAGTGAACAAAGTGAAGGTAGTGAAGGCAATTTAGAAGCCCTAGCCAGTCAAACGCTGAAGCTCGAACGACTGACCATGAACTATCAGGACAAGTGCGTAGCGTGTGGTTTTCGAGGGCGCATGGAATGGCAAGCGACCTGTCGTAATGGGAGTTGGGGCCTCCTCTGTGAAGAGTGTGGAATTGAACTTGAGAAGAGGTTGAACGACGCATGACAAGCCGGTTCTGTATCCCCTTGTCCAAGGACAGTGCGATAAGCAAAAGAGAAGAGTACGAAAAGGACGTCATAGTCTTTGAGGAGCGCAATCTTCTAGTCTATTTCGTCGGCCGATGGGTGACGGTGCGAAGCGCAGGCTGGGAAGCTAAGGGGCGCCTTGTCAGATTCGAGGCGGGCAGCCTCGGCAGGATCCACAAGCCCTGCACGCTGCTCCTCCTGGGAGACGATAAACAATTGAGTCTATTACGCAACTGGGAGGTGATATTGAAACATGAATGAAACGAGACTTGGAACTGACCGGGTCACCTTAGCCCTTGAATTTACGCCTCTGATAGGTCAATGTCCCAGCGGCTGCAACAAATGCAGGCGCGCGCTAGACTCAAAAGTGCCAAAGCAAGCTAGGCCTCAAATCGCAACTCCGGAAGAGCGAGAGCGTATACGGGCCCTATATGAGAAGCGTTTTCCGGCGCCGCCGCCCGAAGTCTCTGAGACTCTAGGTTCAACTTTCGCTTTCGAAAAGCCACAGCCGGAGGGAGAACAGGAACAAGGGCCCTCAACAACTGAAGTGATTGAGAACGCTCGAAGACTCCATAGGGCTCATGAAAGCCACAATGAAACAGTCAAAGTTTGTCAGGATGCCGAGGCCGCGCGCGCAGGATACGTGTGCGCGCTCAAACTCGTGAAGGAGTCCAAGGACCATCAGGCCGAAATCCGAGAAGAGGCGAAGGCGAAAGAGCGCGCGCGACGGGCTAGACTTAGAGGAGGCGAGTGATACGTCGAAAAACTTGCAGCGCCGAATATCAACTCTTGAGGAAATCTCGCAATTCTTCGACCGAGTCTACGTGTTGAAATGCGAGGCCTTTGGTTTCTGCGACTACTGGATCATACGCCAAGGCGAGCGGCCGCCCAAAAGTTATGGCAAAGTAGTTGGGACCTTCGAAAACAGGAAAGACGCCAACAACGGGCGTCTCAGAGACTTGCAAATCAGCTATCCGAGGGCCTATGAACAGTTGCTCAGGAACCGGTCCGCGGCGGACTTTGAAGAAGACGAGATACTGAGTGTTGACACGACTACTTGTCTCTAGAACGTACTTCCCTGCCTTATCCTCTTCGACGTAGTGGGCGCATTGCTGCTTGTAGGCTCAACAACAACTGACTTCAAAGCCGCAAAAATCTCTTTCTTCATCAAATCAACAGTCGCCCTATCAGCGTTTCCTTCAATAGTGATCCTGATTGGCGCGTTGATCACCTTTCCTCCTCCGGCCCTGGGGAGAGCTTCTGGAACGCCGAAGCCGCCTCCGATGAGGCCTTCTGGCTGAAGCATCTGGAACTGCCCCTGGATCTTAGCGACTGATTTCTCCGTCGTACTTTCCATCTTAGTCAGCATGTCAGTCCAGATGCTCTGTCCGACAAGACTATCCTGAAGTCTCTGAGCATGCAAGATCGCATTGTTCGCCATGCCTTGGAACGAAGCTGTGATCTGCGTCGTTGCCGTTTCTGTTTCAGCAGCAACTTCACTGGCCGTGGTGCCTGCCAGTTTTATAGCAGCGAAAATGTCTACCCCAGGCTCGCCGAATGTTGCTGCAAGTTTAAACTCTTCAAGCTGCTTTATCATCGGCGCAAGATCAGTGGCACCGGCCGCGTAGTCCACCTTCAGCTTTGCCAAGTCAGCCTCGATATCGGAGACGAGTGTATCATGCTTGTCAGTCGCGCATTTCACGTAGGCTGCAATGTTATCTTGAGCTTGGCCCACGAGTCCCCTGCTGATCAAATCATTCGTATCGGTAACAAGCTGTTTCACGTAGCCTGAAGAATCGCCTTGCATGCCTGCGAACTTGCCTGTTACACAGTCTTGAAACGCCTGAAGATCCGCCTGAGCCTTTCCAATCAGCTGCTCCTCAATTGACTCTGGAATCGATGCTTGAACAGCTTTGAAGTCCAAGACGATTTTTTTAGCTTCAGGCACGAGTAAGCCATACTGTTCCGCGAACTTGAGAAGGGTATCGGTTGCCTTTGTAAATTGGCCAGTATCTATCTCTTCCTCATATTCTGCCTTGATCTGTCCAAGGTTAACGTTAGCTGATGCTTGCGCTTCCCTCCACGTCTCCTCCATGTCCGCCATATATTTTTGTCCGTTTACCGTGAAGTCTTCCGTTGTCCGCCTCGCAGTCTCTTCCGCTTGCGAAAAAGGACCCCAAACCTGTCCCGCGCCTTGGACAGTTGTTGATAGGTTTTGGACGGTAGAGTTCAAAGTGTTAATAGACCCTACGTAATCATCAGTCGCAGTTGTCGAGTCTTTTACGGCTTTCGTGTAGTCCTCAACAGAGGCCGTCAGAGGATTTATTGACTTTTCGGCTTGCTGGTTTCCGCCTGTGAAGAGTCCGACGAAGCCGCCCCAAGCATTGCCTATGTCATTTGCGATGCCTACGAAAAAGTTTCCAGCAGTTTCAAACGCGTTGACAACCGCGTCCATGGCGCCTGGGATAAGCACGAGAGCAGCGGTCATGGCGCTGACAGCGATTATCGCTAATCCGATGGGCCCAGTCGCAAAGTCTATGGCGGCGCCTAAACTGAAAGTTTCCGCGGTTGTTTCAGGCAGGAGACTGTTGACGGTTCCAATGATTGAGATGAAACTGGGAATGACCATCAGTGCGCTCGACATTATCGTGTTGTTGAAGTTTCTCGCTGACATATCGGCCCTTTCCTGCGAGACCACAACGGCTTCCTGGGCGATAGCAAGCCTGTCAAGAGCGGCTTTCGCCTCGGCACTGTTCGGCCCGTACTTTGCAACGGCGTCGTTGTACGCGGTTTGAGCTTTTTCACAGGTTTGCGTGCTTCGCTGTACCATCAGGTTTGCCCTGTCAACCATTACCTGAGCGTTTTCAACACGTTCAAAACTTATGAAGAGGTTGGCACCGGATTGCGCCAGCCTGTTCATGCTCATTGCTGTGTCGCTTGTACTGCTCTGCATGTCTTCTTGGGTCTTCTTAAGATTCTGTCCAGCACCATTGACCTGGTTCCAGTCATCTGTAATCTTGGAAGTCGCGCCATCAGTAGTTGTCACTAAGTCTTGCGTTCGCCCTCCAATGTCAGTGAAAGTTGCGGAAAGGTTAGACCCCATCTGCTCAATTATTTCAGAAGCTTCGTCATACGCAACCAAATGGATCGCTACATCTGTACTCATTTCACGGTTCCTCCTTTATCGGGGGGTTGTTCTCCCTCCACCAGCGGCCGTACCAGGGGATAGGCGTCGTCTTTGCCGCTTCGATGGTCTCAGGCCGATTATCGAGGGGGAACCATTCCCCTCGGATCAGGATCATGTTTGGCTTGTCGTTGACCTTCACCGTTTTCTCAAGCTTCTCGAGGCGCTTCTCCAGTTCCTTACTCCTCATTTAGCTTCACCCTCGCGACCTTCAAGCTGGCTTACACGCTTCTCCAAGACGTCAAGTTGAACGGTTTCAAGCAGCTTCGCGTACGCCTCAATCCCTGTGACGATGAGTCTTCCCCAGGCCTGTCGATCGCGGTTGGCAGCACACTCCTTATCAAATTTGTTCTTGGAGACGACTAGAACGTGGGCTAATTGTGAAAACAAGGCCGTTCTATGCCCTTTTACGTCGAAGTTCTCCGTGACTTCCCCGGACGTCAGGACTCCCTCTTTTCCATGATGATGTGACTGTTGTCGGCCCACAGGCTCACGACGTCGCCTTTCTTCAGACCGAGGTACTCACAGATCTCCTTGGGAATCGTGACTTTCAAGCTTTTTCCAACGAGGACGACGCTCATTTGAAACTTTACCGGCAAGGCCTGCACACCGACTCACCGATATACTCTAGGGATATTCTTATATATTAGCATTATCCTTTTACTACTGTTGGGAATATCTTTGAAGTATTCTATAGGAGGGAGAAAACGCGCGCCCTAATCAGGGTGAGCTCCTACATGACCTTGCAGCTGGAATCCGTAAACCCATTGAAGAAGCAAAGAAGAACAGTTTAAAAGGAGAGGCCCAGGTCTGCTGCACGGTTTCAAAGGAGCTGCTTCAAGACTTCCAGGACCGCGTCGTCTATGCGCACTATCCGGGAGGGCTATCAGAGGCAGTCAGTGATCTCATGCGCGCAGCGGTCCAGAAGAAGGGACCGAAGATCAAAGACCCCTTCGTAGAAAAAAGACACTTCGACATACCTCGCAGCGTCTTCATCCTCTTCACCCTGCCCCCAGGGGAATGGGACAAACTCGAGGAGTGGAGAGACAAAGACGAAGACGTCTGCGCGTCGACGTCCGGCATGCGTGCAGGTGGGGAAGTGATCCTGATGAATGTGACGAGGCTCAACGCGTTGCAGGCTGAGAAGCTAAGCGGACAGAAAAGTCCAATTTCAGGGGGGTAGCAAGTGCATAATTCCTCTGAAAAGATTAAGCAAGTCCAGGCGAAACTCGAGCAGCTCTCGACAGAGGCGCCAAGGACATGACCTTCAAGACCGTTTGCTCAGGGAGTAGAAGTTCAAAGTATCTAACGTTTGGTTTTGACAGGTACAGAAACTCTTAAAACGTGGTACATGTACTATAGATAGCCATTAGAGGTCGGGATGGTCGTTTTGTCGAACAGGTTGCTGTGGACTAAGAGGCAGCGGGAACTCATCGAGGAGATCATCAAGGCCCAGAATGAGGGGTACAAGAACCCGTTGAAGCACGCTGCCGACACGATAAAAGTTCACTATACGACTGCTAGGAACACTCTGTACCGGATGAGAAATAACTATGATGCTATGCGGGACAGTATTGAGGTTTACAGTCAGTGGCGTCGGAGACTGAAAGGCAGAAGATACCTATAGCGCGCGCAGAGTTCTCCCCCTCTGATTTCGAGGGGCTCCCCCTCCGATTGACAGCTTATCCCCCTCTGATTCAGAGGTGCGCGGATCCTATTCCGAGGCGGCCCCTCGGATCCGAGGGGGACTCTCGAGACATCTGACCAGGACCTCATATTCCGCGCGGAATAAGGGCCCATAAATGTTTTAACCTTTTTACGTTGTTCATGTGTATTTTCAAAGCGCAATAACTCTTATTAAAACAATTAGTACAGTTTTGCAACAAATAGATTAGGTCATGCATTCTGCTTTCCTGAGGATTTCGATACCTTCGATGTCCAAGATATTTTCACAATCCTTCGAGATTGCTTTTCGAACTTGATTAGGTCCGTGCGTGGCACGTTTGCAATGGACATGGGCGGCATGGATGTTCATGGCGTTGACTAATAACCTATGTTAAGAACAAACAGAGCTCCATTGCCACTGTGACAAATGCTCAGTGAGATATAGGTGGAGTCAAGGATCGCAATCTGCATTCTTAGGTTTGGAAGCGTAAAGTTTCATAAGCAGAACCTTCTAGACTAAGGGCTTGGGGTTCGAGAATGGTTGTTGCTGGTAAGGTTTTCAAACTGACTGAGCCTCTTGCCGTGGCGGACATCGCTTCAAGACTTGAAGGGTATCGCACTGAAGAGGCTTATGAAGAGGGAGACTACAAACTTGCGCTCATAACCGAGGTCACTGGTCTCCTTCCTAAGGAAAACATGTTGAGAGGCATCTATTCTCACGACTATGTCACTCAGGTTTTCCACAGGGGCAAGATCTTGCCTACCCCTCGAACAGTTGAGGCAATGTTTAGCTTCGCTGAACGCGAAGGTACTACGTTCTTGACCATAGTTGAAAAGAAGCGTGTTGCCAATTTCATAGCAAACAAGCTTAGTGAAGTACTGTTTGAAAAAGCAGGTGGGGTACTGGAGGCTAGAATCTCTCCTGAAACATTGAAAGAGTTTCACTTAAAGAACCCTGAGGACACAAAGATAACATTCTTTGACAACGTGGATATTCCAAACATCGACAAACTGTCTCTGTACGGGCCGGACCTCACAAACACTTCTCTTTTCGAGGACTATGGCAAGCATGGTGACCTGTGGTACGTAGTTGCAAGGTCAAGGGAGCATGGCTATGTCGTGGGCATAACTCGAGACGCATCCGTGACCATATTCAATTTGACAGAGAAGGAGCCATACTTGGAGTACGTGGCTAAGGAAATATACCCTCTCGCATTGAAAGAAGAGAAGTAGGGCAGGTCAACTCCTCCAGTGCTCTCTTGGGGGCCTAGTACTCGATTCCCTTTCGAGCATGAAAACCCTTGCTGTACGGGTGTTTGACCTCTACCATTTCTGTGACTAAATCGGCTGCTTCAACGATTTCGCTTGGTGCGTTCCGTCCAGTTAACACCAGCTCGACTTGTGCAGGTTTCTTCTTGATCAGGTTTAGGACATTCTCGGTCTTTATCAGCTTGAGGCTTAGAGCCACGTTGATTTCGTCTAGTATGACTATGTCGCATTCGCCGTCCTTGATTGCTTTTTCAGCCGTCGCTAGGGCTTCCTCCGCTAGATCCACGTCCGTCTTGTCAGGCTTCTTTCCGTCAACGAATTTGCCTCTGCCATAGGCTTTCAGCTTGAGGCCCGGAAGCCTGTCTATTACGTACAGTTCTCCGTAGTCGAACCCGCCTTTGATAAACTGGATTATGCAGACTCTCAGTCCTCTCCCTATCGCTCTGAGCGCAAGTCCAAAAGCTGCCGTAGTCTTTCCTTTTCCGTTCCCCGTGTAAACTTGAACCAATCCTTTTTCAAGCTTCGGCATCGTGCACAGCCTTCTTGAGAAGTTTTTCAGCGGCAGACGTTGGGTCTGTCTTCTTTTCCATGATTTCGTGGACGAGCGCGTCAAACTTTCCTTCCTTCTTCAACTTTTCAATCAGAGAACCTGTCACTCTTTCTCTGATGGCGTCAATGAGTTCCGCCTCGGCTTTAGTTCTTAATGAGACCCTTCTGCACTCAAGGTCGCCCTCAAGGAAACATCTGTGTTCTTCAATTTTGTCGACCAGCTCCAGAATACCCTCGCCGGTCAAGGCTATGGTTTTCAGAACAGGCGGTTTCCACGGAATTTCCTTGTTGTTCATCTGCAAGTTTGACTGGATGTCAATTACAGCCTTATTCGCGTTCTCACGGTCAGCTTTGTTTACGACGAAAATGTCGGCTATCTCCATCACACCGGCTTTTATCGCCTGTATCTCGTCTCCTAGCCCTGGGGCGTGGACGACGACTATTGTCTGTGCAACCTTGATAATCTCGACTTCAGATTGACCTGCACCGACAGTCTCGACTATTACCACGTCTTTTCCAGCGGCGTCAAGGACTTTCACAGCGTCTTTCGTTGCCCTTGCTATTCCTCCTGCATAGTTCCGGGTTGCCATGCTACGTATGAAGACGCCCTCGTCGGTGCAGAGTTCTTGCATGCGAATCCTGTCACCCAAGAATGCCCCGCCCGTGAACGGGCTTGTAGGGTCCACGGCGACTACACCCACTGTCCTCCCCCGTCGCCTGTATTCCTTGACGATCTTTTCAATAAGAGTGCTCTTTCCAGCGCCGCCAGCGCCCGTTAAGCCTATAATGTGAGCTTTTCCCGTGTGGGCGTAGATTCTGGCAATCAGTTCCTGAGCTTCAGGGTCGTTGTTTTCGATAGTGGTTATAGCCCTCGCTACGCTCCTGCGGTTTCCAGCAAGAACGCCTTTGGCCAATTCTTCCGTTTTCGTCAATGCACTCGCACATCTTGACTCTTAGCTTCTTCTTGGAAGGTTGTCCAAAACGTAGCGTATTATCGTTTCTGTTGTGGTTCCAGGTCCGAAGATTTCTTTTATTCCCAGCTTTTTCATTTTAACTACGTCTTCCTCAGGGATTATGCCTCCGGCGAAAACCATCACGTCTGTGAGGTCTTGTTCTCTGAGAAGCCGCATTATTCTCGGGAAAAGGGTCTTGTGGGCTCCTGAAAGGATGCTTAAGCCTATGACGTCAACGTCCTCCTGAAGGGCGGTTTCGACTATCTGTTGGGGGGTCTGTCTTAGACCAGTGTAGATGACTTCCATCCCAGCGTCTCTTAGGGCCCTGGCAACGACCTTTGCTCCTCTGTCGTGGCTGTCTAGACCAGGCTTTGCAATTAACACTCTGATTTTTCTATCTTTTCGCATGCTGTTTCCCTCTTTAGATTATGATCAACTCTTTGTATTCTCCGTAAACCTGACGTAACACTTCGCAGATCTCGCCCATCGTCGCATAGGATTTTACTGCCTCTATTATAACGGGCATGAGGTTCTCATTTTTTTCTGCGCATCGACGGAGTTTTCCGAGGGTTTCTTCAACTTTTCTCTTATCTCTCTCCCGCCTTAGCTTTTGGAGACTGAGAACTTGTTCCTTCTCGACCTTAGGATCTACCCTCAAGAGCTCTATGGGAATTTCTTCCTTTTCGATGGTGAAGTCGTTTGTGCCGACTATTATGCGTTTCATTTCGTCTATCTCTCTCTGGTACTTGTAAGCGCTGTCGGCAATTTCTTTCTGGAAGAATCCTTTCTCTATGGCTACGATGGCTCCTCCCATTTCGTCCACCTTCCGTATGTAGTCCATCGCCTTTTCTTCCATTTCGTTGGTTAAGGCTTCTACGTAGTATGAGCCTGCCAAAGGGTCTATGGTATTGGGGGCGCAGCTCTCGTAGGCAATTATCTGCTGTGTTCTCAGTGCAACTCTCACGGCTTTTTCGCTCGGCAGCGCCAAGGCTTCATCAAAAGAGTTCGTGTGCAACGACTGCGTTCCACCCAAAACGGCTGCCAATGCTTGAATCGTAGTGCGTGTGATGTTGTTCAAAGGCTGCTGTGCTGTGAGTGTGCAACCCGAGGTTTGGACATGCATTCGCATCCACATGGACCTTGGGTTCTTGGCGTGGAACCGTTCTTTCATCAGCTTTGCCCATATTCTTCTGGCAGCCCTGAATTTGGCTACTTCCTCGAAGAAATCGTTGTGGGACGCAAAAAAGAATGAAAGTCTATGGGCAAAATCGTCGACCTTGAGACCTCTTTCCATCGTGGATTCAACATAGCTTATTCCATCATAAATCGTAAAGGCTAACTCTTGCACAGCGTTTGCGCCGGCTTCTCTGATGTGGTAGCCGCTTATGCTTACAGGGTTCCACTTCGGCAAGTGTCTCGCGCAGTACTCTATTATGTCCGTTGTCAGTTTCAGTGCAGGCTTCGGCGGATAGATGCAGAGTTTCTGAGCAAAATACTCCTTCAAGTTATCGTTCTGCGTGGTTCCACCGAGCCTTTCTCTGGGCACACCCTGCTGGTCGCCTACTGCGACGTACATGGCTAGCAGCATGCCTGCAGGCCCGTTTATCGTCATCGACGTTGTGACTTTGTCAAGAGGAATTCCGTCGAGCAGCACTTCCATGTCTTTCAACGATGTGATGGACACTCCGCATATCCCGACCTCGCCCTGCGCCATCGGATGGTCTGAATCGTAGCCCATTATCGTTGGATAATCAAAAGCGATGCTCAAACCAGTTTCGCCTTCTTTGAGAAGATACTTAAAGCGCCGGTTCGTCTGTGCTGCTGAGCCAAATCCTGAAAACTGTCGCATCGTCCACAATTGACCGCGGTACATGGTTGCGTGAACCCCCCGAAGGAACGGGTACTCGCTAGGAAAGCCTAGATCGCGCATGTAATCCATTGACTTGATGTCTTCTGGCGTGTACAAGCCTTTTATCAGCATATTAGAGGTGTTCCGAAACTCGTTTTTCCTCTCTTTGCATTGCTTTGTCCAGTTTGGCAGTGTTGTCTTTTCCCAGCGTTGCCGTTCTTTTCTTATTTCGTTAATGGTTTTCTCATCAAACGTTGTCATATCATGCCCTCGCTGAAGCTATGCATTGCTTGAAAGTAACATATCAGCATTAAGCCTAAAAAGATATTTTCTTATCGGTTTAAAAAAGCGGAATTTGTTACGTCCGCAAAACTCGCTCCGAGGCTTTGAAGAATGGATCCAGCGAAAGTGGCTCTACAAGTTTTTATCTGATAACGACAGAGATCAGTACTGACACACGAGTTGATCTTATGAAGATCCTAGGAATAGTTGGGTCCATGAGGAAGAAAGGCAGCACCAGTCACTTGGTACATTCAGTTCTCCAATCAGCAACAAAGGCAAACCCTCAGATCAAAACAAAAGTGTTGCAGATGTCAGACCTAAACATTGAACCGTGCCGCGGGTGCTACGAAGAGTGTTCAAAAGAACCGTACAAATGCGTCATAGAAGATGATGATTTGCAGCGGACTTTTCAAGAAATGAAAAGCTCTCAAGCAATCGTGATAGGCTCACCTCTATATTTCGAGATTCCTTCACGATTGACAGCGATGATGGAGAGACTTGCTTGCTTAGCCTATTTCTATGAAAGAAAGGGCTTCAAGAAACCGCATCCTCTGAACGACAAACCTTGCGGTTTGGTTGCCGTCTCTGGCGGTGACGATCCCCGTCCCGTGCTAAAATATCTTCTAGGTTTTGCGCTGTCTGTCAAAATGAAACCCGTAATCATGAAAAGTTACCCCTACTATGGAGTGGCCGGAAAGGGCAAGATCGAAGAGGATGATGACCTAAACCCGTTCGACAACGCAAAGATTCTCGGAGAACTTCTGGCAGGAGCGATGGAAGGAACCCTTAACAAAAGCGGTCATCGTCGACCCCAACAAAAAAAGCGAGGGAGAGAATTGGGATAGAAGGCCCTGTGGAAGTCGTGGACTTCGACCCAAGATGGCCGCTCATATTTGAAAGGGAGAAGGCAAGGATTCTGGGCGTTATTGGAAAGAAGGTTGTTGCCATAGAGCATGTTGGAAGCACGGCTGTTTCAGGCTTGGGAGCTAAGCCGATCATCGACATTATGGTTGGTATACGCCGTCTTTCCGATGCTCAGGACTGCATTGGGCCGCTTGAGACCATAGGCTACGAATATGTTCCAAAGTATGAGGTTTCAATTCCAGAAAGACGCTATTTCCAAAAGGGCCCTTCAAACGTGCCCAACAAGCATTACCATTTACATATAAAAAAACGATTAGTTTCGTTTCAGACACAACAAAGGCACGGGAATTAATCAACTGATTAAAAAACCGAAAATCAACTAGGTTGCTTGGCTTGTGTTTACCATCTTATTATCTGAAGGTACAAACTTATACCAGCAAAGACCACAGTTAAGATGGTAGCTAAAGAACCGAAAAATTCCACCTTCCGTTTTGTTTTATTAAGGAACTTGGTTTTAGTAGCAATTAAAAGGGTTATAACAACTGATAAGACTATGGCTAGGACTACAATGATGCTGAATACCAAAACTAGAAAGCCAAGACTTGTTGGTTGAGGATTTTGATCTATTTTCTGTTGAAGCACCTGCGGGGTTTCTACTTGAAAATTGAAAGGATATTGTCCCATTGGTGTTCCTTGACCCCCATAGGAAATTTGGTAATTTGAATAGGAAAGGTCCGCTGTATAGCTTCCAATATCAAGGGGGGTATCGGAGAAACTTCTTTTCACCTTGACAAAAAAGACAGACGACTCGCTAGGTGGCAAATATAACTCGTTAGTAGAGTCAAAGGTAAATATTTTATTATAGATGCTGATACTCTGAGGGGCATTATTCACCATGACATTATTTACCACGTTAATGTAGATATAGAGAGACACTGATGCACTATCAAATGGTTTAGTGCTATTGTTGTAAACGGTGATTTCAAAAGTCAATCCAACATCTTGCGTGGTCATTGAGAATCTTTTCATGTCGGATGTCCATCCATACTCATCATACGTCACAGTGGGAAAAGCTTGTTGAGCCGAACATTTAGGAATCATGATTGTTATAGAAGAGATATAGAAGGAAAGGCATAGAACAACCAATGCCAAGTATCTAATTTTCATTTTCTTCAACCTTTGATGTTATCCTAGCCAACTTATAAATAATTCCATGAAAACTTTATGGAGAGTGTAAAACCAAGACAGAAATCTTAAATCAGCACGGGAACAGAAGACAAACTAGAGGTTCAAAAATGAGTGAAAAAGAAGGCTCTAAGAGCAAAGATAAACGTCTTGAAGAAAAAGAGAAACAGCAAGCAGAGCTTGAACGGAGCCTTATGGTAGCCAAGGTAAAGGAAGCTCATAAACAGATAGAAGATACTGAGAAACTACGAAAGCGTTCAGCAGTTATGTCAATTTGCAAGCGTATTAATACGTTCATAGGAGAAATTCTATCTACAGCAGACCCTATAATTAGGCGACCTGAAGTAGCCGAAGACCTTGTTACAGAGGAAATGTTGAAAACTATAGAATCTTTTGAACAGACATATACGTCTATAATCTATGACTTTCAAAAAAGCTTAGACCTAACAGATGAAGCTATGAAGAAAATGTTCCCTATGGCACAACTCAGAAAAAAAACCACACGTAGCATGATTGGTGATTTGATTAATCTTGTTTCTCAAATGAACCAGATAAGAGATTATTGCGAACGTTTTCTTATCTGAACCTCTTGAGTTTTAAGATATGTCAAAAAGCTCTAGTCAAGCTGAAAGAGGAATATGAGCGGAAGGGTAGTTAATCAACTGATTAAAAAACCGAAAAACATTCACTCTAAACGATGAAGAATAAGAAAGACGTAGGTAGTATTAAGAATGAAGCTCCCCGTGACAAAGCACAAAGTTAGTTTCGAGAGAAATGCAGAATTGCTCAAAGCGGTAAGTCTATTATTTTCTTTACGTGATCTAAGGCCATAGAATGACAACCACTCAACTTACATACTCAATTGGGGACGCTAGGGTATAGACCATTGACTAGGGTGCAGATAGGGGGGGAGTCCATAGACTAACCATGCAGTATAATTACCATATACTAATGATGAAACTATCGTTAGACTATACTCAATCTACATAAGGCCACTTTTTGATGGAGTTATATTTTAGGAATGACTTTATTTTCTCGATTATTCCGCATTGCTGGCGTATTACTTCATTATGCCTAGTTTACTTTCCACACCGGCCAGTGGTAGGAATCGCTTGAAAGAGAAGGGTCATGGCGACAAGAAATGATCAAAGGGGGCAGTGTTCGCTGAAGCTCCCTTTCGGCGCACACCGACTCGGCAGTTCTTAAGCTTCTAACAGAGAGGCAGCGGCTGAAAATCCCCATCCGTAGCCTAGCATCAGAACGATGTCACCTTTCGAAAGCCTACGCGTGGAGACTATTCTTTCAAGGATGAATGGCAAGCTTGCCCCAGACAGGTTGCCGTGCATTCTGAGTACTTCACGCGATTCCTCCAGCTTCTCACGTTCAAGTCCGTGGTGCTTAGCCAAAGCGTCCAGTATCTTTTGGCTACCTGTGTGAACTGCCCACTTCTTAGAGATCCTAATCGTGTTCTCAGCGTTCTTCCCAAGCAGTTTCTTCAGAGCCACACCTGTGTACTTGACTCCCAGTTTTGGAATCTCCTTGTCCAAGTGTGAGTGGAAGCCGAACTTGAAAGGTTCTGGCAAGCTTGCGAGTCTAGCGTAACCTGCCAGATAGTCCTCCTCTCCTACGTTTGTCACTTCAACTGTCTTCTTAACGGCCAACCCTTCCCCTTCATTTGCTACGATAGCAGCAGCTGCTCCATCTCCGAAAAGAAAATACTCCATCGTTGCAATCCACTTCCTCAGCTCCATCTGCCGTTTCCCCTCATCATTGAACCCGTTGATTCGGCTTATTTCCATGACGTCCTTCATGCCACGTACCTGATTCTGGAACCAGTATGAGCTGACTCCGGAGACACAGATCAAAACGTTATCCTTGGGATGTGTTGCCAAGTGGTCTTCTGCCAATTGCAGGGCCTTAGGAAAGGCTGTGCTGGCGATTCCCTGAGCGTTAACATGCTTGACGTATGGGTCGAAACCGATTTTCCTGACCAAGAGTTGGCTGAGACCCGGGCTTAGGATCGGGTTCACATCATAAGCTGCAACAAAGTAGCCTACTTTTTTGATTGGAATGCCAGTCTTCTTGATTACGCTCCTACACGCATCAACGCATAGGTCAACGAGACCAGCTTCGCTGAGGACTTTTTCCGATTTTGAACCTATAGACACTCGTTCAATGAACGATCGTCTTGAAACTCCCAAGTTGAGAATATTCTGCCTGACGCCTTCAGGGAGCTTGCATGGAAAAGTACCTATTAGTTCTTCGGTTCCGTAGTTGTCTTCTGGCAATGCTGAGCATTGCAGTAATATGTGCATGTCAGTAAGGGTGACGTGAAAATTATAAAAAGATTCTGCAAAGGCTTTCAATCCGCGACTGACATCAGTTGTTGTTTGCGGTCTCCGCAAAAATCTTATAGTTGATGAAATCCACTAACTATCTCTTTTAAACTTGAGGTGGAAGGTTGAAGAAAGTCGGAATAGTCGCTGGAAGCATTTCAAGGTTTGACAACCCCAGACACACCTTGCAGGAAGAAATGTGCGCTGAAGCTGTCAAGATGATACTTGATGACATTCCAGAACTTGAGCTTGGAGACTTTCTCAGGAAGGGCTACGCTTGTTGCTACTCCTACTTCAGCGACATCTTGGAGCAGCAGCAGTGTATGCACTGGATAATAAACGACTACTTGGGCTTGTCAGGCGTGCCCAGTTACCGTGTTGAATCAGGCGGTGCAACGCCGATCGACGCAGTAGTGAACGCAGCTTTGTGGATACGTTCAGGCATGTTCCCAGCTGTCCTCGTGGTTGGATGGGAAAAAATGAACGAGTTGCCCATCCAGAAGGTCAACGAAGCCATAGCCATTGCTGGAGACACCGACTGGGACTTTGTTTCAGGTTTCACCTACAACGCTTTCTATGCAACGATGGAGGCCCGTCGAATGCACGTGTACGGAGACACCGAGGAAGACTTGGCTGAAGTTTCAGCAATGTGCCACAACAACTCGCTTGAAAATCCGTACGCTCAGTGGCCAGCTCAGCATGGCTTCAGCAGGATAACAGTCGAAGACGTGTACAAGTCTCGACTGATCTCATGGCCTTACAGGCTCTATGAATGTGCGATGACAAGTGAAGGAGCCTCAGCCTTGCTCCTAGCAAATGAAGCGATGACAAAGAAGCTAACCGACAACCCTGTCTGGATAAGCGGTGTAGGCTTCGGCTCCGACACGATGAGGGCTGGAGACCGTCCAGACAACCCGGCTTGGAAAGGCTTGTACCCGCAGGATGAAAAGGTATGGCCTGAGGGGATTCCTAAGCCGATGTCACCATACCCTGATTTGTTGAACTTCGGCTCATTAAGAGTGTCCGCCAGAATGGCCTACAAGGACGCTGGAATCAAAAACCCGCGAAAAGAAATCAGCTTCGTTGAAATCTTCGACCCGTATGCAGGCGTCGTTCTCGCGGGGCTTGAAGACTTCGACTTCTGCAAGCGGGGCGAAGGAAAGAAGCTAGTGAGAGACGGTGTAATTCAGGCCCAAGGGGAGCTTCCATGTCAACTTAGTGGCGCCCTAACCGCTCAGGGCCACGCTGTTGGTTCAACATCAATTGCCCAAGTCGTAGACAGTTACTGGCAGCTGAGCAACCAGATCGGTAAGAAGTGGGGCGCGCCTAATAGGCAGCTCAGCAAGCCGAAGAAAGCGTTCATTCATGGACACGGAGGCACAGGATGTCAAGCAGGAGCTGTAGTCTTGGAGGTGTAGAAGAATGAAGCAACCTGGACCAGAAAAGATAATGAAGCAATCAGCGTACGACGAAAAATGGTGGCAAGAGTGGGAACGCAAGGGCGGCTGGAGGCCTGAAGGCTGGAAAATTGTGGAAATGAACGACGGTCCCACACTCAACGATTTGAAACCTGAGAAGTTCTTGATCGTGCACAGGCCACATGGGAGCATGTTCCACCATAGCTACGGCAAAGTGTCAAAGTTCTTCATGGGCTTGCTCGAAGGAAAACTCTACGGAACAAAGTGTCCTAAGTGCGGCCTTGTCTATTGTCCTCCACGCGCGCACTGCTTCAACCCCAAATGCAGACTGGAAGAAACAAGGTGGGTTGAGCTTCCGAAGAAAGGGGAAATCCACGCTCACACAATAATGGCTATTGCATGGCCTTCTATGGCACATCTGCAACCCCTAGTTGGAGCAATGGTGAGAATTGGCGGAACAAACACCTGCCTCCCGATGACCATGCGAGACATCGACCCGGAAAAAGTCAACATAGGCTTGAAGGTCAACATAAACATCGCAAAGCAGCCCAAAGGCGACCTGCTGGACGTTTACGCAACGCCAGCTGAAGAGCCAGTCGCTCCGAAAAGAAGTCCGGAGGAGCTGAAGCGATTCAGAGAAGACATGGAAAAGACAAGAGCTTGGGTCAAGAAGACGTTCGGACCAAGGTAATGAGAGTCGATCCAAGCTTAACTTAAGCCCTTTTCAAGAATCTCCGCTATTTTTCTTTCGTGTGAACTGCGGAACCTGCCAACGAAACTTAAATAGTCGTTCAATCAGTAAGTCATTTTCTCCGCCCAGTGGTATTTCGGAGGGAGCGACTCATTTGAATGGGGAACCTCTTGTCTCAATAGTCTCTGCTGGTTTGTCGAAGTTTGGAAAACTCGAAGGTTTGTACGCCAGGGAGATCTTTGCGGAGGCGGCGAAGGAAGCCTTTGACAGCTGTCCAAGGCTGGACCCTAAGAAGGACATTCAGGCCTTGTTTGTTGGTCACATGGGAGAGTCTTACGAGCATCAGGGTCACACGGCTGCAACAATCGCTGACTGGATTGGTCTTGGACACGTTGCTGCCACAAGAACTGAGGCTGCTTGTGCCTCTTCCGGTGCTGCTCTCAGGGTTGCGATCTGCGCGGTGCGTTCAGGCTTGAGCGATGTTGTCATGGTCGGCGGGGTCGAGAAAATGACACATAGGACGACGGCAGAAGTGACTGAGTATCTTGCCATGGCTTCTGATTATCCTTTCGAGCAGTGGCACGGCATAACTTTTCCAGGGCTGTACGCGTTGATGGCCACCGCCCACATGCATGCATATGGAACGACAGAGCGACAGTTAGCCATGGTCGGAGTCAAAAATCACTATCACGGAAGTCTAAACCCGAAGGCACACATGCAGAAGGAAATAACACTTGAAACCGCTCTCGCTTCACGCATGGTCGCATGGCCCCTCAAACTGTATGATTGTTCGCTCATCACTGACGGTGCGAGCTGTCTGATTCTTACCAAACCTGAACTTGCCAAGAAATACACGGACACCCCTGTGCAGATCGTTGGAAGCGGCCAAGCCAGTGACACAATTGGCCTATACGAGAGGACTAGTCTGACTTCACTTGAAGCCGCAAAGGTCGCCGCCAAGAAAGCATGTGAAATGGCCGCGGTGAAACCGGAAGACGTTGACGTTGCAGAAGTCCACGACTGTTTCACCATAGCAGAAATCATAGCCTACGAGGACTTGGGGTTTTGCAAGGCAGGTGAAGGCGGAAAACTGGTTGAGGGCGGCGAGACAAGGCTCGGAGGAAGAATTCCCATCAACACCAGCGGAGGTCTAAAGGCTAAAGGGCATCCGGTTGGCGCAACCGGAACAGGCCAAGCCTACGAAATCTACCTACAACTGACAGGCCGCGCCGAAAAACGCCAAGTCGAGGATGCAGCGATAGGACTCACGCACAACGTGGGAGGCTCAGGCGCGACTGCCACGGTTCACATTTACAGGGGGACATAGAAATGGTTGAACAAGCACCTTTCACGATAGAACAGTTCTACAGGAACATCAACCAGGGAAAGCTGCTAGGCGGAAAATGCAGAAAATGTGCAAAGGTGCACCTCCCGCCCAGGCCGATCTGCGACAGTTGCTACTCAAAAGAGTTTGACTGGACCGAAATTCCGACGAAAGGAAGACTGCTAACCTACACGGTCATCCACATCGCCCCAGCGCAGTTCCAATCAATGGCCCCGTACGCCATAGGCATTGTCCAACTCGAAAACGGTCTGAAACTTCCCGGGATGATCCGAGGCGTACCGCTGGAACAAGTAAAAGTAGGAATGGACCTGGCGGTAGACTTCGGAACCTGTGCAGCTGTGCAGCCTTGGCCTCAGTGGCCTAGATACTACTTCAAACCTGCGTGACTTGCTGAGCAGCGAGCTGCCTTTATGATTGCACATAGACTTGAGATCGCTTGAGCTAGGGAATACGTTTCAAAAGACTACACAATGCGCTAGACAAAGTTCCACGCCCAGTGAAGGCTTTTTGTGAGAGTTCTCTATTCAGCTCTGGGTTTTGCTATCGTCTCTAAGGTCTGCAGCGCCAATGTGAGCAGGAAAAGCAAAACAAAAATGTAGACAACAATGACTACCTTATACAGCAACGAAATGCTTGAGAACACAAGCACATACGTGCCTATGACCATGAGTACGAGAGTAACTGCACTCAAGCTATTAGACATTCTTACGGATATTTCGTCCACCCACTCTTCAAAGCCATTGCGTGCCTTCCTAAAATGCATAGTCCTAGATAAAAATATCCTCGCCGGAAGGGTTTTTTGAACAGAAAAAGAAAGGCCAGACAGCTCTAAAGTAACTTCTGACAAGCCCAACTGTCGGGGTTCTCGTGCCTGATTCTTGGCCCCCTCTTAGCGCGCGCTTAGCGCGATGCGTCAAGCAGTTGTAACAACTTCTTTCTCGGAAGCTTGTCGCTCATTGTAACGCATCGTAGCAACCATTCAGAGCTATACCGATGCATGCAGGCAATTGCGAAAATGGTAGAATGTCGAAAACCGATACGTGCCGATCGAAAGGGTCGTGTTCGTCAGAACCCGTTGGGTTCCGGCTGATGTTACGTTTAAATGTGTGAACCGAAAATAGCTAGGTGAAACTGGAGGGTGTTGAAATGGTCAATTTATGGCGAGACATTCCATGCGGCCCAGATCCTCCGCATAAGGTCTACGCGATTGTTGAAGTTCCCAGTGGAAGCACGAACAAGTACAAGTTTGACTGCGAGGTTGGGTTCTTTAAGCTTGACCGAGTATTGTATTCCGCCCTTTACTACCTAGGCGATTACGGCATAATCCCACGGTCATGGTCATTAGACGGAGAACCCTTGGACATTCTTGTGCTGACCACAAAGCCCACGTTCACGGGCTGCGTGATCACCGCGCGCCCCATAGGTGTCCTCACCACGGAAGATGAAAACGGACAGGATGACAAGATCCTCGGAGTGCCGGTGAACGACCCGAGGTTCGAGGAGATCCAGGACATAGACGGCGTTGCAAAACACTTGAAGGCAGAAATCGCAGACTTCTTCGTGAACTACAAGAGGCTTGAACCAAAGAAGTGGGTTAAGATCAAAGAATGGGGCGACGCTAAGGCTGCGGAAAAACTAATACTTTCGGCATATCAACTGTATAAGGAAGAATTCCACTCCATCTAGAGCTAGAAATTGCGTGCGCTGAAAAGGCTAGATATGTCGTTCGAACCTCAGAAAGAAAACAGAATCAGAAAGGCAGAAGCGCGCACACCTATCGGCCCGGAAGGCAATCCGTCTCGAGGAAAGTCTTGCATTACTGGTGAGGAAATACCAGGGTCCGCATGAGCCTCTGCGAAAGTACTCTAGGATGGTCGTGTGTGCTGAAAACCGAGGGGGAGGGTGGAATAGACGAGGAAAAACATGAAACAGGGAATGTTTACCCCATGTAGGCAAATCGCGAAACAAAGGTCAAACATCCCGCTTGGCACGTGTGCAGCATAAAAACGTGAATAACTAAGAAACCAGACGGGATTGGCCATGGTCAAACCGTGCCAAGTGCTCCTGTAGATCTGCTGTACATGTCTACAGGAACAGAATCCAGAATACAGAACGTTTAATTTCCTTTTAACACGAATATCAAACTTGTTTTGGTGGCCCCAGTGAATGAAGCCGCCCTCATCTTTGAGATCCTTGCTGAAGCGGAACGGATACTCCGAAAGGACAGTGGATGAAATTTGGAAATGGTACGATTTCAGCGAGAGAAAAGGAGTCGCGAGCTTCTAATCTAAGTCGCACTCCCAGAATTCTTGTACGTAGCCTTTCTTCTGGATCTTGATGATTTGTTTATCGTCTCCACTAGCCTCGGCAGATCCCTGATTGAAGCGATGAAGTGGCTCGCTCCGGAAGCGATCAGCTCTTTTTCAGACGACACGCCGGTTGGCAAGCCTACGGCGATGACGTTCAATTCCCTTGCACACTGCATGTCACGGGTTCCGTCTCCAATAAGGATCGCTTCTTTCGGGCTTACGTGCAAAGCTTTCAAAGTGGCTTTCAAATGCTCGGGGCTGGGTTTAACATATTTGACCTTGTTTCTAGGCGTGACGGCGTCAAAGAACTTAGATATGCCAAACCGTTTCAAGATGTGGTTTGTCGATTTCTCGCTGTTAATAGTGCACAGGCCGATTTTCAAGCCCATCTTCTTCAAGGCTCCCAGCGTCTCAACAGCGCCTGAAAGCAGGCCAGTGGTCTTCGCGGCTTCCAGCTCGTATTTTTCAGCTATGGCCAAGGCTTCGTTCCTGACTTTGCCCACAGCCCTATCGGATTTGCCGTTGTTTTTCAAGAAAATCTCGGTCATCTTCAGCATTTCAAATATGCTTTCGTTAGTCGACAGTATCGAGCCCGGTAGCCCGACTCTGATGAGATAACTCCTGACATCTGCCCTCACAATCATGTAGTCTAAGTTGAAGCTTGCAATCGTGCCGTCCAAATCGAAGACCACCGCTTTGACAGCCATCAGCTCTCAACCTTTCCTGATGGATTTTGAAGGCTGTAATCACGCTTGAGTAGAGATATACTTTGCGGTAAGACGAGAAGAACGAGCTCTAAAAGCGAAAGCTTGGGTCTCTAGGTTCAACATGAGCCAAAGATAGCGAGCTTCTTTTAGGGAAACATGGGCTTCATGTTGGGCAGATGACGCGGGAAGGTTCTTCTTTGCGTGCCGTTCATAAAGCCGTCGAGCAACTTCGCACGCATCGCAGTCAGGTCCTTGATACAAACCTTTTAAGTTAGACCCAAATCGCATAAAGATGAGTCCTCGCGAGGCAAAACTGTGGAAGTCCCTAGAACTAAGCGGCTCTTGTTGCGAGATCTGATGGAAGCCGATTGGCAATCTGTTCATTGCTACGCTTCCGACCCAGAGGTCGTTCGATACATGAGTTGGGGGCCCAACACAGAGGAAGAAACGAAAGGCTTTATCCAGCGAGCGCTCGCAGGCCAAAACGAGAAACCCCGCAGAAACTACACGCTCGCAATCGTCGTAAGAAACGAAAACGAGCTCATCGGCGGCTGCTCGATCTGTGTTTCAAACCTCAACAACCGGGAAGGATGGATCGGTTATTGCCTCAATCGCCATTTCTGGGGAAAAGGATACGCCACCGAGACAGCAAACGCACTCGTCGATTTCGGGTTTGGTAAGCTGAGCTTGCACAGAATATTCGCCACCTGCGACCTCACAAACACCGCGTCTGCACACGTTCTGGAGAAGATTGGCATGAAACGCGAAGGTCGCCTCCGAGAGCACATGTGGGCAAAAGGAAAATGGAGAGACTCTTTGCTGTACGCTATCCTAGAACAAGAACGTGTGCGTGCTCGACGTGACCAAAGGTAAATTCAATATTTAACCTTCAACACTGTAAGACATTGATCCAGCATGAACTTCGAAGAATACACGAGAGAGAAACTATGGCCTGTATTGGTTGAAACGGTCCACGCCATGGTCATGTACCCGCACCATAAGGCCTTCACAAGGGACAACGTTCTTCCTGAAAAACCCGAGATATTCCCCGCAGAATTGGCTGCGAGACTGAACATGCCGTTCGGCGAGGCCTTAGTGATTCTGTGCGAACTGGCGAGCGAAAGGAAAGTCCAGCCCTAGTTCGGTGCCGATGCCTCTGTAGGTAGCGCGCGCCGTTGTACCTTAGAACGTGGCCAACCTAAAGATATTCTCGTTAGTTGAGGCAATCTGTCTGGATATCGAGACTCCGTGGGCGCTTGAGGCCTTGAGCGCCAAGAAGACTTGCATGTAAACGCTGGGGATCAAGTTGAGGCCGTTGTGAAGGCAACAGAGGTTATGATGGCTAAATGGGCTATTCTACAACGTATCTGAACGCTAGGTGCTCGCCGGCTGTCGGGCTTTTTCTTATTATCCGCAGTATGTCGCCCGGCTTGGCCCCTATCGCCTTGACGGTTGGGTCCAGCGAGCTTATCTGCGGTAGCTGGTACGGTTGCACCCTGTACTTCAACAGGAGCTCCGCCTTCTCTTCCTCAGTCAGAATTTCATGCTTCGGAACAAGCCTGTGTTGAAAAAGGTCGAAAGCGGGGAAGGTCTTGGGCAGGAGCTCAATCTTCTTCTTCCTAGCACCCTGCTTAACGGCGTGCGTGTATCTTCCGTCAGTGACTATTATTCCTCTTTCCACATCAGCGTCTTTCATGGCTTTCGCGAGACGGTTTATGCTGTTTATGCCCACGGTGGTCTCACCCGGAACGCACCAAACGACGGCCTTCTGCTTGTCCCTTGGAATCTCAACCAAGTATTCAACAGCATCTTCGCGTTTCTGTTTTTTGAAGAGTTTGTATCCTCTGAGCCTAATCAAGACCTCGGCCTTGCGCTCTTCAAGAGTCACAACTTTCTTGCTCAAAGCTTAAGCCTCGTTACAGAACATTCGAAACCTAAACAACCCGTTAACCCTTAAACCTTTCCTTTAAGGGAGGGAGAAATCTCGCGCACAACCTCCCTTTTTTCTTTTGGGGTTTGAGAATAATTGCAGAGATAGACATAATCAAAACGAGATAACAAGGCTGTTGACAGGTCAAGCGCCCAAGACCTTGAAGCCGAAACGGAATGATAGCTCTGAAAGCCTCTGGGAACAGATTGCAGGAGAACGTGGAAACTAGCGCGCTAGTGTGTTCCTGAATTCTTTTGGGAAGCAGCTTGTGCTGCTTATTCTGCTCTTCAACCATATTTAGGTTATATAGGATACCCCGGGGGGAGGGTGTGAGCACGCAAACACTCACTCGAACCGTGACGGTAACCATCGACCGTCGGAAAACGCCATGCCTCCCCCTTGAACATAATTTAGGAACAGGCATGCCGCTACAGAGTGGAAAGAAAAGGTGGGATATTCAGGCGTGCGACGGTTTGCCGTTTTATGACGGCGTTGGTGGAGGCGCGGAAGGAGGTGGAAGTGGAGGTTGTTGGGAAGATGGGGGTTTTCTTCTTCGGAGGACGATGGTTGCTGCCACGATGACTATTATGACGGCTATGGCTGCGATGATGTAGATTAGATTGTTCTGTATGAGGTCGAGAGTATTTGCTGACCATAGGTTCGTTTCGGTTGCTTTGATCGAGACTTCTGTGTATGCGCCAGGATTGTTATAGTCTGGTTGTTTAAAGTAAATTTCAACCATGATGCCGGTGTTTTGGTCCCAGTAGATTTTGCTTTCGCTTTGGACGCCTTGATAGCTATTTATGGAGTCTATCATGTTGACGTTTCTGTTTGCTCCTGCGTACAGTCCTGTCACCGTTTGATTTATGGTGGGTTCGGGTGTTTGTAGGCTAAGCGGGTCTCCCAATGTCAGGTTAGATGCGATGAGATATTCCATTCCCGCTGAGCCGCCGCTTTGGACGTCTACGTTCTGGCTTTGGAACGTTTGCGTACCGTTGTTGTAGTGTAAAGTCAAGTTCAGGCTGGCTGTCGTGCCCGCAACGCTTAAGACGTCTATTCTCACCCAGTCCAGTTTCTTTTCGTCTGTGACGTATGAAGGCTCAGTTCCGTTTCCAGTCCATGTGACTGTGATTTGGCCATACTTAACCCAGTCTCCAGCTTTAACTCCGACTGTGTAATCTTTGGCATGAACCAGTGCGGGAGCAAATACTGCTACCACAAGAATTGCCAGCAAGATACTTCTTAGATTGTTCCCTTTCAAGTTTCTCATAAGTTATCGCTCCTCCTGATTTGGCTCTCTGGGTATATCAGTTTTTCCTAACGAGGCATCGTGGAAACAGGCGAGATGATTAACCCCTGAACAAAAACACCTTGCCACGTTGATAAGTCGACTGGTGCATCCAACAGCGCGCGCTAACCTTACGCTTGATGCCAATGAAATGTTGTTCATGAAGAAATCACTCGTGGAAATGTTGTTTATGTCGAAGGATGAAACCTAGCAAGCCTTCGATAACTAGGTTCGAAGAATTATTTCCTCAGCATAGTTTCTGATGGCTTCAGCATACTTGGACATTGTTTCTGGAGTGTACGGTTTCAGTGCATTGAGGCTCTTGTCAAGCGTGTCTCCTGGCACAAACTGCTGCAAGGCCCATGCTCTTGCGCCGTTGACAAGTCCACTCATAGCGCACACGTCTGCAGGTTCAAAGAAGCCCGGCACGACCGTTGTTCTGAACTCGTACTCGACTTTGCCCATTTTCAAGATGTCCACTGTGCGCACAAGTTCAGCCGTGTCTCGGGCTCCCAGTAGCTCGTATTTCTCCAAGCTCGTTTTCACATCCAACGCTACGTAGTCCACGCTTTGCAAGCACTCTTCCAGCATATGGGAGTCCAGTCCGTTGGTATCCAATTTCACTGCAAACCCTCTTTCTTTCAGCTTCTTCAAGAACTTAGGCAGCTCTTTGTGGATCGTCGGTTCTCCGCCGGTGACCACGACTGCGTCAACGTATTTTTTGCGTTCTTCAAGAATTTTCAGGGCCGTTTCCTCATTGAGAAAGGGCGGTTGGGGGTTGATCACTATGCGCCAGTTGTGGCAGAAGGGGCAGCGCAGGTTGCAGCCAGGTGTGAAAAGCACAGAGCATATTCTGCTTGGAAAATCCGTCAGACTTGTTTTTTGAATCCCACTGAACTTCATTGGCTTATCACTTGGGTTGGAACCGCGGTCATGGCTGCCGACTTGTCAAAGGTTTTTCTTATGGCAAACTCTGCTTGTTTGCCGTCGTTCCACTGGTCCACCGGCCTCAAGTAGCCTACAACCCTTGAGTAGACTTCGCACTTTGCTCCACAAGTTGGGCATTGCTTGTGTTCACCGTTGATGTAGCCGTGGCTTGGACATATGCTGAACGTCGGTGTGAGCGTGAAATAAGGCAGATGTGAACTCCAAGCGGCTTTCTTGATGAGTTCCGCCGAGGATTTCCATGAAGGAAGCCGTTCGCCCAGAAAGATGTGGAAGACTGTGCCGCCGGTGTAAAGCGTCTGCAGTCTGTCTTGATGCTCCAACGCTTCAAACAGGTCACCCTCAAAATCGACTGGCAACTGCGAAGAATTGGTGTAGAAGGGTTCTGCGCCGTTCACCACGTTTTTCTGATTAGCAGCGGTGATGTCAGGGTACCTCTTTCTGTCAATCCTTGCCAGCCTGTAGCTGGTTCCCTCGGCCGGAGTGGCCTCAAGATTGTACATGTTGTCTGTTTTGTCCTGATATTCCAGAAGCCTGTTGCGCATGAACTTAAGCGTCCTTATCGCAAAGTCTGTTCCGTCGCCTGAGACGATGTTCACGCCGAACAGGTTCAGAATCGCCTCGTTCATGCCTAGTATGCCGATGGTTGAGAAGTGGTTTCGCCAGTAGCGGCTGTGTTTCGCTTTGACGCTCTGAAGATAACGCTTTGAATACGGGTAGAGTCCGTTTTCAGTGAACGTCTCCAGAACCTTCCTCTTTATTTCCAGGCTGTCTTTGGCAACTTCCATGAGAGCTTCTAGCCGTTCGAAGAATTCGTCCTCATCCTTCGCCAAGTACCCGATCCTCGGCAGGTTCAGAGTCACAACGCCTATTGACCCCGTCAACGGGTTTGCGCCGAAGAAACCGCCACCCCGATTGCGCAGTTCGCGATTGTCGATTCTGAGTCGGCAGCACATGCTTCGGACGTCCTCAGGTTTCATGTCGGTGTTGATAAAGTTTGAGAAGTACGGCACTCCATACTTGGCTGTGACCTCGAAGATTTTCTGGGCTATGGAGGATTCCCAGTCGAAATCCTTTGTGACACAGTACGTTGGTATCGGAAAAGTGAACACTCTTGCCTTGGAGTCGCCTTGGTTCATCACGTCTGCAAAAGCAGCGTTGAACATGTCCATTTCTGTCTGCATGTCTCCATAGGTGGCGTCAGTCTGTTTTCCGCCGATTATTACAGACTCGTTCTTTATGTAGTCTGGAACGGTCAGGTCCAAAGTAACGTTTGTGAAGGGCGTCTGGAAACCCACACGCGTGGGCACGTTCATGTTGAAGAAGAATTCTTGCAGTCCCTGTTCAACTTCTTTCTGATTCAGGTCGTCGTAGCGGATGAACGGCGCGAGATACGTGTCGAACGTGCTGAAAGCCTGGGCTCCCGCGGCTTCGCCCTGAAGAGTGTAGAAGAAGTTGACAATCTGCCCTAGTGCTGTCCTAAAATGCTTGGCTGGCTTGCTCTCGATCTTTCCTGAAACTCCTCCGAACCCCGATGTTAGCAGTTCCCTTAGGTCCCAGCCGACGCAGTACGCGCCTAGCACTCCGAGGTCGTGGATGTGCATGTCGCCGGAAAAGTGAGCGTCTGCGATGTTCAGGGGGTAGATTCTGCTGATCCAGTATTTCGCGATGACAGTTGATGAGAGATAATTGTTCAAGCCCTGCAGTGAATAGCTCATGTTCGAGTTTTCTCGGACGCGCCAGTCCTCTATCTCCAAGTACTGGTCCACGAGGTCCGCATCGCTCAAGAGAGCAGCGAGCTCTCTTTGATCCTGATGCTGTTTTCGGTACAGGATATAGGCCTTCGCCGTTCTTGCATGGCCGTTCTCTATGAGTGTTTTTTCAACTAGGTCCTGAATCTCTTCCACGGTGGGAACGCCGTCTTCGCCAAAATGAAGGTTCAGCTGGGCCATTACCTGGTCGCTGAGTCTTTTCGCCGGCTCGCGGTCTTTTCCGCCGACAGCTTTGGCCGCCTTCCAAATCGCGCTTGTTATACGTTCTTGGTCAAACGATTCTAACTTTCCATCACGTTTTCTTACAGACTTCATGCTTTTACCTCTTTGAGCAATTTCTGGAAATCTTCAGGTTCCTCGAACTTCCTGTAGACCGAGGCGAACCTTATGTAGGCTATTCGGTCAAGTTTCTTCAGATATTTCATGACCAAATCCCCGATCTCTTGAGAACTGACTTCCTCTTTTCCCGGCGCCATCAGGTCTTGTCTGACGTGCTCTGCCAGTTCGTGGATCTGCTCCATCGTCGCGGGTCTTTTCTCGCAGGCTTTCTGCAGACCTCTGATGATCTTGTTGAGGTCAAAGCGCTCTGGCCTGCCGTCCCTCTTCTTCACTATTAACTCAACCGTTTCTATGTACTCGTACGTTGTGAATCGCCTCTCGCAGTCTTCGCACTCTTTGCGTCTTCTGACGGCGTTGTCAGGTGAATCCCTCGTTTCGAGGGTTTTCAGGTTTTCAGACCCGCAGTAAGGACACTTCAAAGCATCACCATGTATGCACTCTGCAAGTTGTTAGTGTTTCACAACTGAGGCGAACGCTGTATCTAGCGTTTACTTATTTAAATCCTTTCTACAATAACGTTGAATTTATCTGAAGAACATGCAGATAGGTCATGTTCGATGTGTACATAATCACCAAAAAATGGGGTTGGCAAAGGAAGTGTATTTAGGCAAAAGGGCTTCATTTCTGGCCAACAGTGAAGCTGTTTAAGATTTTCGCATCGAACTGCTTCCTAACTGAGTTCATTGCTGTTGGTTCTTTTTCTCATCACAAAAGACCATTTCCTTTCCTCTTTATCCGAGAAGCCAAATCTCTCGTAGAGCTGCCTCGCAGGAATGTTCGTCTTCAAAACTGTGAGTTCTAGCCATTTCTTGCCGAGCCTCTTTGCGATTTGCGTGCAGTGGCTTAGAATGAAAGTGGCAATACCATGTTTTCTGTATTCGGGTGCTACGCCCAAGCTCCCCACGTATAAAGCGTTAGATTTCTCGCGGAGGATGAAAACGCCAACTACTTGCTTCTTCAACTTGACGAAGTATCTCTCCTCTCTGAAAAAGGCAAGCTCGCATCCCAGGATGTAGGGCACAGCGATTAGCACAGCTAGCTGTCCTGAGTTCCCAAAGAAGAGCATGGCCTTCCCATGTTCGCTTTTTCTGAAGAAATTGAAGTTGCACAGGTTGAATGTAAAGTGTTCAAGCCTTCTGGCAGGAACGATTTTGAGACGCTGAATGATGATGGTCACGACAGTACCTTCGTCTCATTACTTGTTTGACACACTTTAGATTCAGAGTCTGCACGGCCAATTCCAAACAGTGCAAACGCTGCGGCGGTTGACAGTAGTATAATCACGAGGGAGGAAAAGATGCCCAAGTATCCTAGGAACGTGCTGAGTATGACACCGCAGATTATCGGTCCTAGCGTCTGTCCTACGTCCATGAGGGTACTTATGAATCCAATGGCGCCTCCGCAGGCTTCGATTGGCACAAGCTCGCTGACTAAAGCGGGAGTTGCAGAAGTGACCATGGAGAAGCCTAAACCGTACGCCATTGCGAGAATCAACAAGGCGGAGAACTGGGTGAAAAAGGGCACTGCAACTACAGGGATGGAGCTGACTATGCAGCCGAGAACGATTGGTGTTCGCCTGTCAGTCTTGTCTGAAAGCCTGCCTATGAGAGGCTTAGAAAGCACGACGACAATCACCAGACTAAACATTATCACACCCTGCGAGAATCCATCTATGAACGCGACATACGTCATGTACTTGACGAGGAAGGATTCTACAGAAGCATACGTGTAGTATTGGCCCGCCTCAACCAAGCTCACAGCGAGCACGCCGTGAGTTTTGGCAATGTCTTTCCATCCTCGGATCACTTTTCTCAGGTTCACCTTTGTTGCTTCCTTGGCATCAGCATTCTGGGTTTTGCTCAGAAAAGGAAGTGCAGTGATGAAGACAGTTACCCCTACGACGCCCACAGCAAGGTAGAGACCCCCGAAATTTGAATATTGCTGGGGAAGAAGTCCTGGGTTCGTGACAACCAGGATAGAGCCTCCGAGCAGGGGAGCAATACTTCTCCCAATGACTGTGGCAGAAGAGAAAAGCGAGATACGTTCTCCGCGTCTAGTAGGATAAGCCTCCGTGACGAGGGCTTCAGCGACGGGAACAAACATTGCTGTAGCGAATCCATGGTAGAAACGCACGAGGGCAAGTTGCCACCATAGATTCACTAAAAGATACAGGAAGGGGGCTGAAGCAAAGATGACGCTTGAAATCAATAACACCTTTCTTCTTCCCAGAACATCTGAAAGAGAGCCAGCTGGCAGGCTGATCAATATTCCGGGAATGGTCGATGCGGAATAAACCAATCCCTCCCAGAATCCAGGGGTGTTAAGGTAACCAGCGAAGTAGGGCAGCACTGGCGTCTTCGACATCGTGGAGCTGAGAATCGCGAGTAGTCCCATGACACAAACAGTCAAGAAAACGATTTCCTTCGTACCCTTGGAACGAGAGTTCATTGGCAAATCAGCTTGAATACTGCTAAACGCTGGCTTAATAAAACTAGAGGCATAAGGAGAATTGTCTGGACGCCCTTCCTAGCCTATTTCTGCAGCTTCTTCCTGAGAAACTCTCTGCGCTTTCTTCTATCCAGTTTTTCAATCTCAGCCTTGTGCTTTTCACTTATCAGTTTCAGCTTGCAGAAGGTGTACAGAGCGTCGTATACGACGGAGGCCTTGTTTATCGCTTCGTGATCATCTCTTGCAGTCATGGAGATTCCTGTCATTACGGCGTCGAGTCCTGCTGCTTCATGTGCGCCAGGTTTACCTGTGTCTGCGGCTCGCACAATCTTTGCGAGTTCCAATACCGCGGGGTCTTTGATGTCGTACTTCTCAACAACTGCGTCGAAACTGCACCTGTCTCCGTGATGTCCCAGCTCAACTCCCGGTACATCATAAGGGGTTGCCTTCTCCTTTTTGATGACTTCTTCGATTTTCTCAATAGGAACAAAAATGAACTCTGCTTTTGGATCAACGAAATTCTTTATGAGCCAAGGACAAGCTGTTCTGTCCACGTGCACGTGCTCGCGAGTCACCCATTTCAAACTCTTCACCTATCGAGTCAAATACGTGTCGACGGGCCTCATCTGTTCGGGCCTCGTCAATCGATCTTTTTGCCGCATTTGTAACAGAAGCTGGCGCCACTTGGATTCCTTTCTCCGCAACTTGTGCAAACAACTTGTCTTGCAAAACCTTTTTCTTTAACGTTGTCTGTTACGGTTTTGAACGCCTTCTGCATCTCTTTTGCGGCCGTCGCAAATGCTTTTTCAAGTTCCTTTTCGACCTTAGCGAAGGCTTCTCTCGCATCTTCTACAGGGGCGGCAACGCCGGCTTCAACGCCTTTTCTGGTTCTGAAACCACATTTTGGGCAGAAATACGCATCTTCAGGTACTTTTTCGCCACACTTCGAGCAAAACACCATAGACATCACTCAGCGCACAGAGACCGGCACGAGAATTTAAATCTTGCCAAAGTGGCTCTTTTCGAAGAGGTATGGACAGGCTCATCTTACATTGCAGTGCACAATGCGTTACCGCGCAGTAGGGGACAAATTTCGCGCTTGGGACAAAAATAGGGCTTAGTCTTGGATCTGCTTCTGATATTTAGAGGCGTGATAATTCCTAGATAAGGGCAAAAGAAAATAGGACTTTTGTTCTTCTATGCTGTGTTTCGGTAGTTCTGTGCAATCAGGACTCCATCCGCGCGCGTTCTGCTTCATCTTCTCCCCACGTAGTAATTTCTGGGCTTAGGCTTTAGACTTTCTGGAACTGAGTATCTTTGGGTTGTCTGGGAAATTGAAAGGTATCTAAACGTTTATTGCGTTTTCAAACGCCTCTGATCAAGACAAACCATGACTGTTCAAGTTCGAGACTTTATAGAGAAAGATCTGTCAGCGCTCGTCAAACTTCTGAATGAGATGAACGAAGGATCATATGAATACATTCCCCTCACAGAAGACGATGTGCGCGTTAGAATTCAGGAAGGGAAGTTTCGAACTCTGATGGCCGAGGAGAACGGTGAGGCTGTGGGTTCCGTCACGTACAACGACGGCTTTTGGGGCGAGGAGATCAGGTGGCTTGTTGTTCAAGAGAGGCCTGAGCGAAAACCCGTAGAAAACGCGCTGGTATCGCAGGTTGAGAAGTGTGTCCACGGGGAAACGGTTTTCACCTCAGTCGACGCTGGAAGTCCAAGGACCAATGATTGGATAGAGAGGGGATACAAGCCTGAGGGCGGTCTGTACCAGATGATTGCAAAGCTCGAGCATGTTCGGCCGCTTCCAGCCGTTCCAGAGGGCGTAACTATCCGCGGCTCGAGACCTGGGGAGGAAAAAAGGGTTGTCGAAACTGTGAACTTGGTGTTTGGATGGGAAAGGCTGAAACAGGACTTTATTGAGAGAGGCAAGGTTGAGTCTCCTCCCTTCGACGAAGAATGGGTTCACTTAGCAACGCTCCAGGACAGAATACTGTCTGTTGTCGTTGCATGGCCTGCCGTGAAATACAATGAGCTCTTCAGTGGAAGGCGAGGCTATCTCGGTCCTGCGGCAACGGTTCCCGAGTTTCGTTCGAGAAAACTTGCGTCTGCTCTCACAGTGCGGGCAATGAACTTCCTCTTTGAAAAGGGAATGGACACCGCGGTCTTACACACATCAGAGCTCAACGTTCCATCTGTCACTTTGTTGCGGAACATAGGCTTCGAAGTTGGCCACCATGTCAAGTTCCTACGCAGGAATTTCATGAGAAAAAGCTGACCGACCTTTTCATGATCAGTGGGAAACTTCAGGGTATGAAGGTGAAGAAAGGATTGAACGTGTTTAGGATCGACTCTTATCGTCTTTGTTTTTCTGCTACCTCGGTTTCCATGCCCATTTCTTTGACTCTTGCCTCTATGAATTCTGCGACTTTGTCCTGGCTGTATTTCTTCTCTTCTTGCTGTTTCCTCAGTTGGTGATCAATCGTGTTAAGGACTTTTTCAACGTCGAACGGCTTTACAATGTAAGCGTCTGCACCTTTATTTACCGCATCTACAGCGTTTTGCAACGTCGGGTAGCCTGTGATTATCACCTTTCGCATCTTTGGCGTCGTGTCTCTCATCTTTGTGAGAAGTTCTATCCCTTCCATGTCTGGAAGTCGAATGTCGATTAAAGCTAGGTTGTAGAATTTTCTCTTGCTTTTCTCTACTGCCTCCCTAGCCGTTCCGACAGATTCGACAGCGTATCCTTTATCTTCGAGTATAGCTAGGAGCACTTTTCTGATGTTTTCGTCGTCGTCAACAATGAGGATTCTGACGGTTTTATCCATACTGTTTCACCTCCTCTTCGCGCATGACTCGCCTCTTCGCATCGTCGACGTAGACCACTAAGTCCACGTGTTCAGGCTCTTCAAAACCTAGCCCCAGCCTTTCGTAGAGGCATCTTATGATGAGCTTTTCAAGGTATGGAGCTCCCGGTCCGAATATTCTTTCCAAAACCTGCTGGAATTCCGACAAGTTTAGGGGAATGTTCTCTTTTTTCAGCCGGAAAGAGGTCTCGAGATGGTAGAAGATCGCTTCTCTCGGCGAATCTCCGAGCGAGGACAGGCCTCCCTCAATTGCGTCTAAGAGAACTCTGTTGAATTTTCCCTGAGGCAAACGTCACCCTCGCTCACTTAACGTAAGTTAAGAATAAGACACGATGAAGCCTTGATAAATCGTTTGTGAACTGAGAATATGAATTTACGCTGTGGTCCTGCAATAGTAGCAAGTTCAGTCTAAGAGGAGATACTAGAGTTTCCTTTTCTTTTTGCAAAAGCTCTGTTCCGTTGCCTTAACGTAGTCGATGAATTTGAACTCCTTGTCGTCATTCCATTTCATGATTCTTCTCTTGGGTTCCATCATTTCGTAGAGTCTTTTCATTATCAAGATTTCCAGGAACTTGGTTCCTGCTCCGAAGATTTTCTCAAGTCCATTCTCGAAATCCTTAAGACGGTCTGGAATTTCGTCTCGTGGCATCCTGAATCTCGTTTCAAGGTGGAAGTAGATTGATTGTCTCGCAGAATCACCAAGCGATGAGAAGGCACCGTCTACTGCTTGAAGAAAGAGTTTGTGGAAGTCTTTGCTCGTCAACTGTTAGATTCCTCGAGAGGACGCTGGTAGCAACCTGCTTCGGCTTGTGTATATGAAAGTTTCATCTGTTCTTAAATTTAACTCTTAGAGCCTTCGGCCCTCAGTTTAATTTGCGTCAAACGATGACGGTTTTTGCAGAAGTCTATTCGATAGTTCACTCAGCACGACACCATGTTTTGATTTCAACCCTTAGCTCTTGTTCTGGGCTACTTGGACGGAAGAATTGATCATTGCAGAGAACAAAAAAAGGAGGTGTTAGAGTTTTTCCTCAGCTTCTTACGGATCTGGTCTTTTCTCTCCGAAGTGTCTACCCAAAATTATTGCGTCGTAGATGTCTATGATTCCGTCCTTGTTCAAATCAGCGTAAGGGTTCCAATGTGGATCGCCGGGGCGTGTTCCGAAGGAATTAGCGAATATTATGGCATCGTATATGTCGGTTGTTCCGTCAAAGTTCAGGTCTCCTAAAGGTGTGGGTACTATTCCGTAGGAACCGTTTTGGACGTCGTGTGGAATTGGGTTTGCTTGGAAATCGCCAAGTTTGGTGTCAAAGAGCGTCAGATTGCAATAGTTTGTGGGGTTTTGAAGTCCATAGGGCTGGTATATGACTCTGAACGTTATGGTTGCGATAGTTCCGTTTCCGCTCGGGAACGGAGCATGCCATGTGCCGTTCACATCTGGAAGTATAAAGCCTGCGAACTGCACGTAGTCTGGACCCATTCACAGTGACTATGAACGCGTCTCACACAACCACCACTCACTACACAGTATACATCCACAATATTGCGCGCGCTGCCTTGTCCCTTTATTATGCGTGCGCACTTGAACAGCCACGTAGCTCCGCATCCAACTTGAACAGCCTCACCGTTTTCAACGATGCTCGTCCGCTGTATATGCAAAACGTATATGCAAAATGTATATGCTCTTACGCGCGCGCTATTAGCGAATTTAGGGGCAAGCCAGCGCGCTAAGGTTTCTGGATTGCGAAGTTGAAATCAGCTTGCCCTAGCGAACGGAAACTTGACGAAGCATCCGTTCAACGTAGTACTTGTTTATTTGGTCCAGATCTAACCCTGTTTCTTCCTGTATCATCGGGAGAACTGCCTGCCACATCTCTCCAAGGGCATTCTGTCTTCGTCTGAACTCTTCTGCCGAAAGATCTTTGATGCTGATTGCTTCGTTCAAGAGTTTGTATTTTCGAGGTAGCCAACTCAAATTCTGGAAGTAGAATGTTCTCCACTTTGGCGGAGGCAGGAATTCCTTGTTTATGGCGAAGACTGTCTTGAGGAGCAAGTCGATGGCGTAGTTCAAGCAGTAGTGTGCAGAAAGCAGGTCTCCTCGGTCAATCCAAGCCTCGGCGATGGTGCAAACACCTGCTACAGAGGGGCAGCAGTACCATTTCATATACTCAGCGCACGTTACGATGCGTTTGACCCAGAATTTCTCTGGAACTTTGAGTCTAACGTTGAACAGTTTCCTGATTTGTCCCCTCTGGTCATGGACGATTTCAGCATGGGAGAAATCCCATCTGTCAGTTTCATCCCATTTCCATCTTTGAAAGGCATTCAGATAATGAATCTCGAGGTCGATGTCGAGGCCTGAGCTCTTTCTTTCTTCCAAGCCCATGTTGTGAATCTCTCTTCGCAAGAGTTGATCCTTCTTATTGAGGAGGAAAATTATGTCTATATCCGAGTACTTGTCTGCGAAACCTCTGGCTAGGCCGCCGAGGAAAATGACTCCTGCAACGTTCTTGCTAACAGTTATCTTGGAAACAAGCCTTTCAGCCACCTGCCTGAAAAGTCTTATCTGATTATTGCCCTTGAGCCTGACTTTCATTTTGAAATCCTCTGCTTTTCCAGATGCCAAGGATTCGTTTATATTGTTCGCTGGCTGTCCTGGGGCATTTCTGTGGTTGCCTAATGGTTTGCGATGCTAATCAAAGGGCTCTTTTTGAAGTGAAGAATCAGCCCTTCGAGAATTTGACAACTTGTTAGAAAGTGACGAGAATTGGGAATCAAACTGAAATGGAAAAAGGGGGAGACCGAGGTTTTCATCGTTTTTTCATTGAAGCTATGAATTCTTCTATGGGTACGGCAGCCATGCTCATGATTTTGACTGTCCCTCTCGACCCGAGTTCGATAGAAACTTTGCCGATAGTCTTGTTGTCTGGAGCTTCGACGATGGTTGCGAAATCGTAGGGCCCGAGAACAGCGTACTGACTGATGACTCGAACGCCGAACGCTTCAAGTTCTTTGTTGACTTCTTTGATTCTTGCAGGTTTTTCTTTGACGGTTTTCCATCCTTCGTCCGTCAAGTTTGAAAGCAGAATGTACTGTGGCATCTAGTCCACCGAACACAAGTTATGTGTTCTGTCAGGATTTCAGCTTTTCGTCTTCCGTTCACACAGAAAAACTGGGGATGTTTTTCATTGAAGGCTTCCGTGGAACCTTGAGGTGTTCGTCGGTTCTCTTCTTCTGCTACTCTAAACCCCATCTCTTCGTGACCTTAACGAGTAGGAAGATCACTAACGCCACGATGATGAAGGTTATCACCGCTACAAGGAAGTCTCCTATTCCGAATATTTGCCCTCCGTAACCAGGCGGCGGGTTTCCTTGGGGATCCAATGTTGCCGAGGGAATTGGAATCTTGAAAGTCGCTAGATTTCCAAGTCCAGGTATTGCAAGACCTATTATTGGCATTATCAAGTCTTTGACCAATGCCAACACTACTGCACCTAAGTAGACGCCGATAATGAATGCGACAGCAAGCCCCATAACCTTGTATTTCGATATGAAGTCCATGAACTCGGCCCACAGGCCTTTTGGCGCTGGTGCAGCAGGAGCAGGCTTCGGTTCCAACAGTGTTCTGATCTTCTTGAGTTCGTCTAGCATTTCGTCATCTTTAGGCAAAACATCACCTTACATGATTTCTTTTCAATACGCTAATAAGATTTTTGGGTTCAGTGGGCCGGGCCGGATTCGAACCGGCGACCTTTCGGTATCTGCAGAAGTTAGGGGAGATTTTCAGTGGAATCTCCTTCAACTTCTTTATCAGCCGAACGCTCCAGCCAAGCTGAGCTACCGGCCCATGAGTTGGGACATCTAGTATAGGTTATTGACTATTTTTAAGGGTTTTCGAGTTGCCAGGCATGCGAAGGCTACATCACTGCAAAGTATCAGTACCGGTTCGCTTTGTTATGGTGATGTCTTCAAGGCTTTCGAGTTTCATTTCTTTGGCGGTTTTGACTATTCCGAAATCTACGTGTACTTGTGGCAACAGGACTATGGCTTGTATTGATTTCAGGCCGAGTTGTTTGGCTCGTAAGCATCTTGCGTGGCCATCCAGCACGTAGTATCTTTTGTCGTACTCTATGCAGGCTACGGGGACCAGTAGCCTGTTTATTCCGTCGATCTGCTCCTTCAACACTTCAGGTTGAGTGGGGGACAGGTCTTTCAAATGGACTTGTTCTTCCTTCATGTGGAAATGCATGTGGTACAAGACTTCATACTGTTTCAAGATGTTAAGTATGCGTCCCCACGCTTTCACAATTAGATCGTCAATGGCGGCTACTTCCTTGATTGGAAGGTCTTCGAGGGAAGACTTTGGGACGTCTCGATAGCCTGTGTCCTTAGGGAACTTTAGAACTTTAGCCATGATAGTTTTCTTCTCGAGTTTCTTTGAAATGAAGGAACGGTGGTGGCCGTCCAGAACGAAGTAATCTTCCCCACGCTCGACCGCTATTATTGGCACGTCATAACTTTCGTTAACGATTTTCATAAACACGAGGGCTATTTTGTCGTTCTCAAGGAAATCTTCGGTTGGATAGAGTCGGTCGAGTTGAATCTCCGAAGAATCGGTTTCGAGCTTCACTCCGTATATGATTTCGAGGCTTCTTCTCAGACTGTCCGCCTTCAGGGGAAGGCTTTCCCACGTTGATAGCTCTATCTTTCTCAAAGATTGTCGTCCTCCAAACTTGTTATTCTAATCGTCACCCAGTATAGAGATCTAGACTGTGCATTCACATAACACTTTTAATTGCTTCAAGGCTTATTCATGTCTGGGCCCGTAGCCCAGTCTGGATCAAGGCGTCGGCCTTCGGAGCCGGAGAACGGGGGTTCAAATCCCTCCGGGCCCGCCATGTTTGATTTCTCTGGATTGCGGATTGTTCACAGAGACGTGAGCGCGCTCTAGTGACAAGAACATTGTATCTTCATTGCTTCTGCTCAGAATTCACATCAGCTTTTCTTGCCAAAGTTACCTGCAAGAATTATGGCGTCGTAGATGTCAACTGTGCCGTCGCTGTTGATGTCTGCGTTGGGATTCCAGTTTGAGCTACCGCGAACTGAATTGAATGCTCCGGCCAATAAGATGGCGTCGTAGATGTCAACTGTCCCGTCTCCGTTGATGTCACCTTTGATCGTTACGATAATCCAGTTTTGAAAAGTGTTGTCCGTGGTGTCAGTTTCGCCCGGAGCAGGGTCTGCTTGCGCGCTTATGACATAGTTTCCTCTGGAGAAGGTACCGGTCTGCCATGTGAAATTGAGAGTCGTTTGGCTTCCTCCCACGATTATTACGTTTTCAAACGTGGAGACGATCGTTGCGTTGACGTAAACCGTAATGTTGGTCGTTTGTCCATCCCAGCCCTGATTTTGCACTGATACCGTTATGGTCACGTTTTGTCCTTGTCCCACGACGGTTTTGCAGGGTGAGACGGTTTGAATGGCTATGTTGGTCCAAGCTTTCATGAGAGGGTACCTATCTTGATCGTTTCCACTGCAGTTGTACGGTGTGTCTCCTATTCCGTCTTTTCCAGGCTGATTCTGATATGGGCCAAAATAGTTGTCACTGCCCGCGTAGTCACTCCAGTAGTTGCCTCCGGAAGGATAGCCGTTATCCCAGACACTCGTTGAGTCGTAGGTGTAGACTTGATTTGCGTTGCCCATGAAGTCATTGTGATAGATAGAACTGTCTGAGGAGGTCTCGAGTCTGATTCCGTTTTGTTCGTTTGCCACTATTCTGTTTTCAGAGATGTTGTTGCTTGAACACCCAACGATCCAGACGCCTACGAGACTGTTTTCTGTTATGTTATTTCCAAGGATGAGGTTGTCGTCTGAATACAATACGCAGCTGATGCCATAATTGTTGTTTGCAATCTTGTTTCCAGAGATTTTGATGTTACTTGAGTATGTGTCGATGTAGATGCCATACTCGTTGTCTGTTATCTCGTTTTCAGAAATGTTGTTGTTCGGGGAGTTGTAGAGATAGATTCCATAGTCGAATGCTTTCACTTTCACGCCCCTGATTGTTACGCTGCCTATTCCCGACAAGTATACGCCGTTTGAGAGGGGAGCCGATGTGCCTTGAAGCGTGTAACCCATCCCGTCCAGTATAGTGTTGTTTCTTTCGATTACAATCCCATCAGTATCGCTTGCTACGTTGCCCGTCAATGTGAAAACATCACCGTTTCTTTGGATTGGTGCAGTCACCGGGTCAACACTTCCGTCAGCTCTGATGTGTATTGTTGAAATCGCCTTGACCATGTGAAGACTGGAAGCTGACGTTGACATGCTGAGAAAAAGCAAGATAAGCATGATTCGAGAGGCTTTTCCTTTGATTTCTCCTTCCTCCCTCTTAGTCATACCTTTGGAAAGGGTCTTATTTTTAGGTTTTCCTGATTCGCGCTACTGAAGAAGGTTCTATTTGAATTGCAAAAAGGCAAGAAGAGCGTGCTTCGCCACGTGAAGCTTAGCATTATAGCCAAGGCGAGCAAAGTGCTTTCGGTTTCTACCTCTGAACTAGCCACAGAAAACTGTTTTTCGCCGTTGCGAGTTCTTGGGGGTACAACAAGAAAAAAGGGGGAACTGTTGCGGTTTGTTTTGCACTGTTGGTCTACGGGTCGCAGAATTTGAAGATGGGTTTTGTAGTTGCTTGGAACGTGTAGTCTACTGTGCCGTGGGGCATGTTTGGGCTCACAATCATGACCACGTAGGATGCTTTGAACGGAAATGCGACGGTCATGCCTTTGTTTGTGTCCTTCGTGAGCCACATGTCTAGTGGCACGTATAGTGTCTTTCCGCAGACGACTACAGCGTAGAGTAAAGTTACCTGGAAGGTCGCCTTTGGATAAACGGGGGCCAGCGTCAATGCCGTTCCGCTCACGCTTGCACTTTGTATGAACCAGCCTTCATAGTTGACGAATTCGTCAGTCATGTAGCGGAAGCTTATCATCACGTTCATTCCAGAGTATGAGCTAAGATCGAAGGTCATAGTAGTCCAACTTGGAAAGCCTGGGCTGTAGCCAGTCAATCCTGGCATGTTATTCTGTATTGCAGGGACGTCTGTTTGATAGGTGGAAGTCGTATAAGCGTTTGAGAGCGAAGTCCAAGTCTGTCCGTTGTTAGTGGATACCTGCACGAATCCAAAGTCCCACTGCGTCTCTATGCCATATGCTGTGACCAGTGTGAGCGTCGGATTGCTTGGGTCCACATACGCTTGACCCAAAAGCTTTGTGTCCAAAAGGTTGCCATAGCCTGACCACCATAAGCCAGAAGTTGCGTCGTAAGTCCATCCGTATATAGCTGTGTCATCTCCGTTGAAGTAAATGAAGCCTGGCTTCTTCCAGTCTGTGAACTTGATGTAGTCTGAGCTGTACGGCCCCAACCTAGTTGAGCCAGTGGGGAGGCCTAAGATTGTAATTGTGCCGTTGGGTGGGGGTCTGAAGGCTGTGGTAGCGTCAGTCTGCGGAACTGGTACTCCAGATTCTGGGAACACGTTTATCGGGATAATGCTGGGGTCAGTGAGGTCTATGCTCGTGTAGTTGTATCTGCCTTCGCCGGGGTGGTCTGCGTGGACGATGTTTGCGATTCTCCAGTCGTGGAACACAGTGTCAAAGGTCGTTTTCTTGTATCCGAAAAAGGCTAGCGCCGCATTGACTCCGTCTATGCCTGGTATTCCAGCTTGGACAAAGTGTTTTATGAAGTTTGATCCGCCGAAGTGGTCTGATAAGTAGAGTGTCCACAGTGCTGATTCTCCGTAGTCCGCAAGTATGTTTATGTCTCCTTGGTCACCCCAATCCGTGAGGGAATTGGATGGAGTGTAGAAGTAGCTGTTTATGTAGGATGGATCGATTCCAAAGCCGTTGACATATTCTGCGTACATGCTGCAGCCTTCATTCATGAAAGCGGGATCACTGGGGTTCCAGTCAGCGTGTATCAAGTGTTGGAACTCGTGCGCAAGCGTGCTGTCATAGACATACGGACGATTAACGTATATCTGAGTTCCATTCGGATACGTATTCCATTGACTGTTCAGAGGTCCTAGTCGTCTTTCCCATGCGTAGGAATCGATGGTAACGACGTTTCTACCCGTGTAATATGTGATGCCGGGATCAAAGTAGCCAGCAACATAGTACGGGTAGGTCGGAACGTAGTAGTTTTCGTCCCGAATGTTCATGACCAGTATCACCACGCGCGTGCTTCCGTTGAAGTAGCCTGCAGGACCAAAGCCTGCACCGCTGCCATCGCGAACCAGTGGGGTACCAAAATCGTTGAGGTCAATTGGGTAAATGTGGTTCTCAAACTCATTTATCAGGAATTGTGTTTCATTGGGCAGTATTGTTGGGGTTGCTCTGGGATCCCCGGCGGGCCAACCAAAGCCGGTGTTGGATATCCAAAGTTCCGCATCGGCGGTGATGTCAACCAGTCGGAAGACCCTGGTGTAGTAGCCACCGTAATAGGTGTTGGCGTAGATCCAAGTCGCGACATCGCCAATGTTGTAGTATGGTGTGGGATCTGGCACAATTGGGTCCTCTATTACAACGGGACTCATTGCCATCTTTGGAGTGTCTTTGACCGCGACATAATTTGGTTCAACAAACGGAGGCTGCGATGATTGAACTGTTGTAACAAGCATAGCAAATGTGCTTGAAACCAATAGAACTGCTATCAGTAACGCAATTATTTTCGTTTTTTCCATTTTCCTCTCTCCTATAATTTGAGCATAGCTATATTGTAATACTGCGCATTTGAGTTTTGTGGAACCCTCTTCTATACGATTTGAACGTGTGGTCGGTTGCCGCTGTTTACAGAAAAGGAGAAATACTCGCGTGAACGTAGGCTATGTCGAGCAAAAACAGTCGTCAAGGCTGCGGAGAAACTAGGAATTGTTGAAAAAGATCTTTGCGGTGTTGATGCCAGCATTATTCTTACTTTTTGTTGTGGTTTCAACATCGCCGAATCTAGATAGAGCATGGCCCTCCAACACAACTGAACCTTCAGGTGGCAACAAATGGCCATCCACCAACTCAGAAGCCACACAACCTAATGCTTCGAAACCTGAAACGCGCGACGTGAAAGCAACGGATTCATCTCAGGGACCGAAGCCGAATGTTGCAGACAACCAGCCCAGCGATGCGGAACCTGAAAGCCGGCTGACCATTAACCAATCAGCTGCAGCCTCAGATGCATCTTCCCCAAACCCGGGGGGAAGCAGCCAAGACAAAGACCCTGCGAATGCTACACCTCTTCCTGACGGACGCATCTATCTTGGCGCCGACGCTCCATACGCATACATTCCAACATGTACGCACAAGGGGGCATCGAGAATGCCGATAGCCCCTCCGGAACCAGAAGGTTAAACGCTCAGAAGCCTGCATGGTAATCTCTTGATCTAACTCAAGTGCAGGGCAAACTGCGGTTGAAGCATGACAGAAGAGAGAGGCTTCTAGAAGATTCCTCTATAGGCTTGTTCCAGAAAGCGTATTTTCAGTGTTGTCTATGGTTTAAGTGGCGCGTGCGGACTCTTCATCTCGTTGGCGGCACCATGCTCACCTCGAAAGGGGGAGATGGGAGAAACAATCATGTTTCACGTCGCCACCCTCACAGTCCGCACGCGTCTTTGACTTCTTCCATTAGGCACCGAGGAACCGAAGCAGCAGACTGGCGATGCTACTGTGATGAAAAGCGCGCATGAACGATCAAACCTGCTTGATCGTCATGACTAATGCGCAAACCCGAAAAACTGCAATATTCTTTAAAGAGAGTCTTATGAGAATAGGGAATGCTTCAGTTCAATGGAACTGGGAAGCTCTCTTGAACGTCTGCGTGACGTTGTTCAGTGTCTAACCCATAATTTCAATGTTGTCAATTTTGCCGAATCCTTTTTCCTAGCCATTCGAATGTGAGCAACTTCGCGGGCGTCGAACCCCCTAATCCTACACGCCGTGGCCCCTGTGGCAAGCGCGCCAAAAGAGCTTATACGTTTTGCATATACATTTTGCATATACAGTTGGCGAGCATTGTTGAAAACGCTGAGTATGTTCAGGTTGGATGCGGAGCTGTGCGGCCGGTTCAAGGATTTGGCTTCTGAGAGCGGGTGCACGGTTACGGGGGCTTTTAGATACTGTTAAGTTATTTGTGGTGATTATCATTCTCATAGTGTTTTTGAGGCATGGGCGAAGCGCGCGCTAGCTTCCTAATGATAGCTTCAACCACGATTGGGTCTGTTGTCGTGCGTGAAGTTTTCACCGTGATGAAGTTGACCTTGATAAGAACCGTTTCCCAGCCCGACAGAGCAGGCTTGTGATCTTTCATTTCCAAGGCTTTCAAAACGGATTCATCGCTTCTCTCACCCTTGACAACAGCAACCTGCGAACCCAACAGATTGTACCTCGAAGGCAGAGATCAAGGGGCATTCTTAGGTCTTTTTCAGAAAACCGAAAAGATCCGGAGCATACTTCAAGCGGAGCCGAGGATTCATCTCTGAATGTTAAGCAGGCTTCAGATACTTCGAGTAGAAGTTGAGTGTTCTCTCCCATGCATCCTTTGCAGCTTCAGGTCTGTAACTCTCTCGGGTATCGTTGAAGAAACCGTGAGGAGCTTCAGGATAGATTTTCACGTCGAACGTTTTTCCGTATCTCGTCAGTGTCTGTTTCAGAAGGTTGATGTCTGATTCTGTGATCGCCATGTCTGCGCCGGCATAATTGCAGAGGATCGGGCATTGAACACTCTTCACCAGGTCGATAGGTGAAGGGTTTCTACCGTAGAATACGACGGCTGCCGCGAGGTTCTTGTTATGACATGCGAAGAGAAGCGACAGTCCCCCGCCCATGCAGAACCCAATGCTGCCTATGCACTTTTGATTCACGCAATCCAGAGATTGGAGATAGTTGAATCCGCCTCTGAGATCTTTGAGAATCTTCTCTTCACGAAATTCTTCTCGCAAAGTGCGACCTTCTTCTATCTTCGAAACGGTTTTTTCGTCAAAGAGGTCAACTGAGAGAGATACAAAACCTTCTTTTGTGAATCTTCTAGAAACTTCTTTGATGTGCTCTACTAGCCCCCATATCTCATGGATGACTATGACAGCGGCATGTTTCTCGTCGTCGTCTGGTCTGGCCAAAAACCCCTTAGTCTTTTGCGTCACGTTTCCGCCTGAGAATTCTACGGTAGAAGAGAGAATCTTCATCATTGTTTGCGGCGACCCAGCGTAACGTGCTGGGCCTTTTCTAATAAGACTTTCTTGAATCGAAACGGTTAGCTTGAAATACCTTCTAATCATGTTGACGAAACGTGAGGAAAATGAAGATAGCAACAGGTGGCACTTTTATTCAACGCGTAGAGAAGGCAATTCGGGATTTTGAAGAAGATGACAGAAAACTGCTGGAGACTCTGAGAACGTTGAAAGATCATATCACCAAACTTGAAGAAAGAGTTGGAGAGAAAAAGCAACCTGGAGACTTGGATAAATTGGACTCTGCAATTGAAAGCCTCAATCAACTGACGGATTCGCAGATTCTTGCCAGCAAAAAGGCTTGGAAAAGTTACGAGGAATTTGAACGTGAGTGCGATGGTCAGCTATCGAGATTAGACAAGCTTAATGAACTACAGGCGGTGTGCAAGAAAAGAGAGCGAATCGCCGCAGATCTGCTCTGCTATTCGCTCGGACATCTCAAGTAGAAGACGTACGCAATTGACTCGCCCACTCTCTCACAGATGCGCGCGCTACGCTACCGCGGGCTAATATTCACTTGAGACGCAAATCTTATCCGTTTCAGAGGCAATACAAAACAGTATGGCATATTCCAGTGAAAAAGTGGCGGGGACGCTCTTTTTCATCGCAGCTTCTCAGTTCGTCCTAGGTCTAATCGTTGCGGAAGCCTTGTTTTCAGGCTACAGCGTATCTGATCGCTACATAAGCGACCTCGGAGTCGGGCCTTCCTCGATGATCTTCAACTCATCCGTCTTCCTCATGGGGCTATTATTGATCGTCGGAACATACTTTCTTCAACGCGCCTTCAACTTCAAGGCTTTAACCGTGCTGCTGGTCCTGGCGGCCGTCGGAGCCATGGGCGTCGGCGTTTTCACAGAAAACAGTGGTGCAATTCACCCTATTGTATCGTTGATCGCTTTTCTGTTCGGCGGACTTTCAGCTATATTCTCGTTCAAGTTGGTGAGAAAGCCGTTTTCTGTTATAGCTGTGATACTGGGATTGATGTCGCTTGGAGCGTTGGTTCTCTTCGCGAGCAACAACTATTTGGGACTAGGGCCAGGCGGAATGGAACGCATGATCCTTTATCCAATTCTCATGTGGGGAGCCGGATTCGGCGGCGCCCTGATCGCGCACCCAGAGAAACAAACAACCGAGCAGAAACCGCAGTAGCGCGCACTCGGGAACGGTTTCTCTCCAGAAAAATGTGTGTGGGATAAAACTTTACCCTTTTTCTCTTCTTTCAGTTGCTCTGCAAGCTTATTGTGAGCCTACTTTAGAAGGTGGTGTTGTGGCGCCTCAGAATCAATTTAATGTCAGATCATCTTGGGAAAAAAGAACCGAACTTAAATCCCTTCATACTGACGTGATATCATCATAGGCGCCATGATTATTTCGACTTTCACCAGCTAAGTCTTATGAGAAACCGTTGAGTTAAAGCTCGTTACCCAAGGACGGACTGCTTTGTGCTGCTATTGGCAATTATGGCTATTTCTTCCAGAAAGAACGTTGAATCTTCCATAAGTAGACCGGACGTTATTAGGGCGTATAGCATGAAAGGTGTAAAAGGGGAAGGTTTTAGAGCATGTTTATGCCTCAATGGGCTGTTGGGGTTGGGTTGGGATAAAACTTTACCCCTCAAGCACGCACGCACACTCGCTCTCTACGAC
>JBEKHN010000011.1:0-73046 GCA_050012255.1 Bathyarchaeia archaeon | reverse complement strand
GGCACGTTCCAGCGGGAGGAAATCCTAACAAAATGGAAGTAGACAGTCGAATAGCATCTTGTGCAGCCAAGAAGGCACGTGCAAAAAAAGGTGACTAACCATTTATTCTTTCCAAATCACAATTTATTGTCTTCTATAATCTTCAAGCATAACCTAAGCATATTCTTACTGGTAAAATAAGGTGGGGGTCCCACCCCCCGCACCATAATTTCAGGTATGAGTTGAGCTTATTTCGGCAAAAAGAACACGATTTATGATGTTAGGAGGGGGTTGAAAATTGAACACACGTTTACTGGTAAAAGTGCCTGGCACTCGTAGCCGAGGATAGCTTCAAACTCTCGCGCTCTAGTGTGTTCCTGAATTCTTTCGGTAAGTAGCTTGTGCTACTCATTTTGATGTTCAGTATTTCCTTACTCTCTGTCATTCACCGTCAATTCTCGTTTATGTAAACTCCTTTCTTTCGAAGAGGACCAATCCCAGTATCGCGGTAATGACAAAGTAGAGTCCTATGATTGCGAGGCCTTCTGAAATGGTAACGTTGTAGGTGATGAAAGTCCGCTGGCCTCCGGGCCCGAAGCTGCTTACAGAGGTCGATGGCGGGTAGGATGCTTTCAGTACGTTTCCTATTATTTGTCCGCCGTAGGTCAGGATGAACCAAGGTTCGATTTGAACGAGGTCTGCGATGAGTGTCTCGATGAGTGTGAATGCAAAGAGGAAGAGTATAGCGGTTACGAGTATGGACATTGAGCTGCTTTTGAACAGGGAGCTGAAGAAGAATGTGAATCCGAGGACTGCCACGAGGTAGAACCATGCGAACAGCACGGATTCGCCGAATTGGTATGGCACGTTTGAGCCAAAGTAGTACATTCCATTGCCAAGTGTAATTGCCGTGAATACGCTCAATATTATAGTGGACGCGACTAGAGCTGCCAACCATTTTCCCACGTATATTGATGATCTTCTGATCGGGTTTGGGATTCCGAAGTAGCCTGTCTTGTTTTGGAATTCTCCTGAGATGGCGTCTCCTCCGAAGAAGATGCCTGATAATACGACGACGAAGGTTGTTGAGTTGCCCCACCAGCCAGAGTAGAACGACAGGTTGGAAGCGAGAAAACTCGCGGGACGGTAGTATCCGACTATGAAGGTGAGTAGGGCGCTTATTGCGAGGGTTATGGTTAGCAGTATGAAGAATCTGCGTGATCTGAAGTAGTCGAGGAACGTGTATTTCATCGTGATGCCGACTTGTGTGAGGCTGCTCGGCACTTTGTTCTCAGATATTGTTTCTGTTTCGTTCATGTTTGCTCACAACGTGCTCGTGATAAGTTTGAGGTATGCGTCTTCGAGTTCTGATGACGCTGGTCTGTAACTGATTACTCCAATGTTCATTTTCACCAGGTCAGAGAGGATCTTTTCTTGTGCGTCCGAGCCTCCGTTGAACCTGATTGTCAAGTTCTTGTCGTTTTTTCTCTCTGCCGTGACTATGCTTGGAATGGCCGCTATTTTCTTGATTGTCAGCTCGGAATCGATTGGACGTTGTAGCTCAACCTCCACGATGTTCTCTCCTCCTGTGAACTTGGCTGTCACGTTGGGAATCGTGTCGTAGACGATTAGTTTTCCATGGTCGATCATTGCGACTTCGTCGCAGACTTCTGAAACCTCACTGAGAATGTGGGAGCTCATGAAAATCAGTCTCTTCTTGCTCTTAAGGGATTTTATGATGCCTCTGACTTCGCTCATTCCTCTTGGGTCAAGACCGTTGGTGGGCTCGTCCAGGAGAAGTATGGTTGGATCGCTCAGAAGCGCAGAGGCGATGCATATTCTCTGTTTCATTCCCTTGGAGAACTTGCCAACCCTCTTATCCATCCATTCCTCCAGGCGAACTTCTGAAACGGCTTCCTCTATTCTCTTGCTCCGCTCCGTGCTCGGCACTCCTCTTATCTCGGCTATCATCATGAGCGCTTCCCTCGGCGTTAGCGAAGGGTAGATTTCGGGAGTTTCGATCAGAGCACCCACAGAAGCCAGTGCTTTTCTCTTGTCAGTGTGCACGTTGAAACCGTTTATCAGAGCCTCTCCAGAAGACGGCCTGATCAGGTCAGTAAACATTTTGAGAGTAGTTGTCTTCCCTGCGCCGTTCGGGCCCAAGAATCCAACACACTTCGACCCTTCAATTCTCAAGTTTAGATCCGACACTGCTACAAAAGAGCCGTACTTTTTGGAAAGTTTTGCACTTTCGATACACGGATTTGCCAAGGTGATAAACTCCTTTCTTTCTTACCTTGTCATCATTCTTCTGAAAACGGGCACAGCTATTGCTGTCATGATCGCTCCGAACACTATCATTATTGTAAGCTCAGTGGTTATGTCCGGTATTCCTGCGCCTAGAACCATGACTTTCCTGAGGGCTTGCGATGCGTAGGTAAGGGGAAGCACTCTTGAAATGTCTTGCATGTACCAGGGCATTTGCTGTATGGGGAAGAATACTCCGCTGAGGAACATCATGGGGAACATCAGCGTCATCATCATCATCTGCGCTGTCTCTTGGTCTTTTGCGAAGGATGTTATTACGATGCCGAGGCCTACGAAGCTGAACACGCCCAGCAAGAGCAGCGCGAAGACAAGCAGGATGCTTCCTTGAATTGCGACGTGGAACAAAACCGCAGCCATCACCAGTATAATGGCTCCTTGCAGCAGGCCTCTGGCAGTCTGACCTAGAGTTTTCCCGAGTATTATGGACAGCCTGTTTATTGGTGCAACCATCATTCCGTCCAAAGTACCGACTTCCTTCTCTTGGGAGATCGCCACAGGGAGCCCTGTCATGACGCTCATCATCACGGTCATGGCCATTATTCCTGGGGCGATGAAGTCGAAGTAACTGGGAGTTCCGGGTACAACTCCTTCTGTCTGAACACTGTAAGGCTTCACGTAGGCGAGGGAGTTGTTGTCGTTGACTACCGCCGGGTTTAAGCCCTTAACCTTATTTTGGGCTATCAATGTGCCCATCTGGTCGAAAACAGCTGACAAAGCTGCCTGAATGGTAGCCGATACTTGCGGGTTAGACTGGTCGGTTATAATGATCAGAGTACCTTGTTCTCCGTTCAAGATGCTCTCAGTGAAATTGCTTGGGATGACTATGCCTCCTTCGATATCGCCTTTCTGAACCATGCTTTTGATATCGCTCACACTTGATGCGTTGGAAAGAGCAATCATGCTTGTATTGCTGTTAATCTGTTGCAATGCCATTGTAAAATTCTTTCCTAAAAAAATTGAATTACCATAGCCTGTATCTTCATTCACGAGAGCAACTGGCAAGTTGGTCGGGGAGCTGTTACTTGATGGATATATAAAGCCAACCATGACCATCATGAACAAAGGCATCAGAACAAGCAGGACTAACCCGAGTCGGTTCCGATAAAGCTCCTTCAAATCTTTCCAGGCAATCCTTAAACTATGTGAAAGAAGAGCTTTTGCGCCCATACTGCCTCACCGTATCCTCCCTTGCGGGGGCGCTCCAAAGCGTCGACGACCCATCGCCATCGGTATCCTTTGATCTGCGCTATCTCTTACCTCGTGACCGGTTATGTGCAAGAACACATCCTCAAGTGAAGGCTGAGGATTTTCCATAGAATTTATCTTTCCGTCTTTCTCCCTCACAGCGTCAATTACTGAGTTGAACGCCTCATCGCCGTGGGCAATGATTCTCAAATGGGTAGAATTCTCTTGAGAAACGGCGTCCGTGCACTTGCACGCCCGGATTGCCTCAATAATATCGGGTGATAAATTTCCAATCTCTAGGTTCAGTATTGTTGTGTCCTCTCCAGAAATGAGTTTTTTTAAATTCGTGGATGTGTCAAGCGCAACAATTTTGGCATGGTCCATAATGCCTATGCGATCACATAGCAAATCGGCATCAACCATCATGTGCGTCGTTATGATAATTGTGGTGTTATTTTCTCTATTGAGTTTCTTTATGAACTCTCTAATCTCAACAGACGATTGAGGATCCAAACCCAAAGTTGGCTCATCCAAGAATAGCACTTGGGGCATATTGAGCAGCGCCCGTATCACGTTCATCCTCTGTCGCATACCACTTGAAAATGTACCCACTTGAGCGTTTTTCCATTTGGTGAGTTGAACCAGCTCTAGCAGGTCGTCAATTCTCTTCGTTAAGACGTTTTTGGGAATGTTAAAGAGATTTCCGAAGAAGATTAGGTTCTCCCTGGCCGTCAGTCGGTTGTACATTATCATCTTTTCGGAAACGATTCCTATCAGTTTTCTCACTTCAGTATCGTTCTTCACTATGTCGTAACCGCCAATGGTGGCAGTTCCATTTGTTGGCCTGGCCAACGTAGAGAGCATTCTTAAGGTTGTGCTTTTACCCGCTCCGTTGGGACCGAGCAAACCGAATACCTCGCCTTTTTTCACGTCGAAGGAGATGTTGTCAACCGCCACGAAATTGCCGAAGGACTTCGTCAAGTTCTTGACGTCGATTATTGGGTCATTTTCCAAGAGAGCATCACCACGCAATATTGTTCAGTGCAATACATCGCAGTAAAATATAAATATTCCGATAATACTCAGATGAGAAAGATGAGCCTAAATGCAGTGTGAAGACGAAATAACTGCTGGGCACTGGCTTAAGGAAACGCAGAAGGGCTACATACGTATTGCCGTGCTAATTCTTCTCAGCAAGAAGCCGTATCATGGCTATGAAATAATGAGAGAGATCAAGGAAAGAACCATGGGTTTTTGGAGACCCACCGCTGGCGGCATCTATCCCAGACTTCGAGACCTAGAAGACTCGAGATATATCGAGGGAAAATGGGAGGTTCAGAAGAAAAGGAAAAGAAAGATATTTCGAATCACTGAGGCGGGCAAGCATGTTTTAAAGCGGTCTCTGGCCAAAGAGAGTCAAATTGCCAATAGTATGAGCGGCTTGTTCACAGAATTCATGAAAGACGTGTTGGATGTAGAGAAGACCGTTTCTATCCCAAGAATACCGAACCTTTTCTCAGTCTTTCTTGAAGAGAGAAAAGAAAAACCGGGAGATACGATGAACGTCTTAGAAGGCAAGCGCAAACAGATTGAGAAAATGATCAAAGAGTTACAGAGAGAGCTAGCCGTAATCAACAGGAGAGTAGCCCAACTAGAACGGTCCGAGCAAAAGGACAGAAAGCAAATCCAAGCAATGGAAGAAGGCAGCGCAGAGTGATGAGTAAGCTTGACGTTAACTGTAATTCTAACCCTCAGAAGACAATCAGGTGTGAAATTTGAGTTTTATCAAAGTCGCTGAGACTTCGGAGATTCCTCTGGGCAAGATAAGGCACGTTGAAGTAGACGGAAAAGAGATAATGCTCGTAAACGTGGATGGCAAAATCTGCGCAACAAGTGACCGATGCAGTCACATGAACGCGAGGCTTTCTATGGGCACTTTGGACAAGAACATCGTGACTTGTCCTCAACACTTCTCACGATTTGATGTGATTACGGGGAAAATGGTTTCGGGCCCAGTAGAAATGACAGGTAGTGCAAACATATTTGAAAAGTGCCCCGAAGAAGTCCAGAAGACCATATCGCAATTGGTCCAACGCCAACGAAAAATACAAGAGTCTATCAAAACCTATGATCAGCCCACATACGAAGTAAGAGCAGAGGGCAACGACATCTTGCTAAGAGCTTAGGGTGCATGTGATGACATGAGAATCGCTGTTTTTGGAGCAACCGGTAACACAGGCATACGACTCGTCGAACAGGCACTTGCCGCCGGAGATTATGTTGTAGCTTATGTTCGTAATCCATCCAAGCTGAACATAAGCCATGAGCATTTGAAGGTTATACAAGGCGAATTGACTGATGAGCCTTTGATTGAAAGCGCAGTAAGTGAGGCAGACGCAGTCATTAGTGCTCTGGGTCCAAGAGGCGATTCGAAAAACAAACCAATTACGCGCGGAATGCACAGCATCATTGCTGCCATGAAGAAACAAGGCATACGAAGACTAATCATAACTTCAACCCTTAGCGCTAAGGATCCAAACGACCCGCTGAATTTCAGAACCAAAGCTCTGGTCAACCTTGTTAAGGTCACGATGCATGATGCGTATGAAGAGATAGTCAGCGTCGCAGAAACGGTACGCGACTCCGATCTTGATTGGACCATCGTGCGTTTGACAATGCTTAACAATAATCCCAAATCTGGAAAAGTCAAAGCTGGCTATGTAGGCAAGGGCGAAGTGGGGACATGGATTTCCCGTGCAGATTTGGCCGATTTCCTGCTCAGACAAGTCCAGGATACGAAGTATCTGCGGCAAGCGCCTGCCATTAGCAATTAATAGCGATTGAAAATAGGCGAGAAAAGCATGAAGAACGATTGAAGGTGGAAAAACTGACTTTTGTGAAAGTTGCGGAAACGTCTGAGATCCCTCTGGGACAAATGAAGGCCTTCAAGTTCGTGGAAAATCAGGTTTTGATTGCGAACGTAAAAGGCATTTATTACGTCATCGGAAACATTTGCACACACAGGAATGGGGAACTATCAAAAGGAACACTTGAGGGAAACATAGTAATCTGCCCCAATCACAAAGCAAAATTCGACGTCACAACCGGCAAAGTGGTTTCGGACCCAAGGGTTCTCCTCATGCACCCAAAAATCAAAGACGAGCCTGCTTACGCGGTGAAAGTTGAAGGAAAAGACATCCTAGTGGAACACCACTAATTGTTTTGTCTTGGTAAAGCGAACGGAACTGAAGTCAAAAGACCTCACTTGCAGCACTTTCATCTGCCCTCACGGTTTGGACGTCAAGTCCGCAGACCACCATAACGCGCTAGCGTGTTCCTAAATTCTTTTGGGAAGTGGCTCGTGCTGCTCATTTTGTTCTTCAATCACATTTGGGTCATATAGGATACCCCGGAGAGAGAGCTTGAGCACGAAAGCACCCAGCCCGAACCGTGACAGTAACCATCCCCATCGGAAAACCCCATGCCTCCCTTTTGCACCGCTATTAACCCGAGTTTGAGCGTCACTCTGAATTGGGTGGAATGGTAGCCCAGCAGAGATTCGAACTCTCGCCAAGCATATTGAAAGCATATTCTTACCGATAAACTTGGGTGAACGTCCCACGCCTCGCACTCTTATTCTCTAATTGCGCGCTGCCTTGTCCCTTTATTATGCGTGCGCACTTGAACAGCCACGTAGCTCCGCATCCAACTTGAAAAGCCTCACCGTTTTCAACGATGCTCGTCAACTGTATATGCAAACTGTATATGCTCTCACGTGTGCGCTATTGGCGAATTTAGGGACAAGCCAGTGCGCGAAACGGCCACCAATGTCTGCGTAGCGGTCGACGCCGACGCAAATCTGGTCTAGATCTTGGAGAACAACAGACTCACCGTGGCAGTGAACTTGCAGAGAATCAGCATCGTTCAGACAACAAGCCATCCGCCAAAACACGTCCAAAACACGTATTAGATCATCTGAGCAATCTGCCTCTTAAGCCAGATGATATCTCGGCTCTTGCGCTTCAAGGTCAACGGAGGCAAAAGTCATGGAAGTTGCGGGTGCATCCAAAAAGAAGGAAACGGAGAAGACACTGAGCTGGTCCCAATCAACCAGCCTAGATGAGATTCTGGCCCTGCCCACCGAAGACGTTCTTGCAAGGTTGGGCACTTCTCCGTCAGGCCTGACCTCTCAAGAGGCAAGAAGCCGTCTTCAAACGTACGGCTACAACGAACTTGCTCGGAGAAGGAGACGTACTGGCGCCGTCGAGTTCTTCTACCATCTCAGGAATCCGCTTGTGTTCATATTGCTTCTTGCGGGTTTGATCTCAATTCCTATTGGACAGTTGCCAGATGCCATAATCATATTCATAATAGTGCTCTTTAGTGTGGTTCTTGATGTCTATCAAGAGTCCAAAGCTGAAAAGTCCGCTGAGATGCTGAAGAAAAGGGTGGTCACCACTGCAACGGTTCTCAGAGATTCTGTCAAGACTGAAGTAAGGCTTTCCGAAGTCGTTCCAGGCGACATAGTCTATCTTTCTGCCGGAGATGTCGTGCCGGCTGACTCGAGGTTGATAAGCCTGAAGGACCTGTACGTGGACCAGTCAGGATTGACAGGCGAGTCGTTCCCGGTGGAAAAGGCGGCGGCAGCACCGGCAGCGACTAGGGGTGCAACGATCACCGAAGCAGGTAACCTCGTCTTCCTTGGAACTTCGATCGTAAGTGGAACTGCAACCGCGGTTGCGGTGAGAACTGGTGGCTCAACCGAGTACGGGAAAATCGCAAAGGAGCTCGTTGCAAGAGCACCTGAAACGGAATTCGAAAGAGGGCTTAGGAGATTCGGTTTTCTCATAATGGAAGTCGCTTTGGTTCTGGTCATATTCATTTTCTTCATAAACGTCTTCCTCAAACCAGTGTTTTTGGGCGCGCTCGGCCAATCAGACGTTCTAACATCCCTTCTATTCGCCGTGGCCATTGCAGTAGGGCTGACGCCTGAACTTTTGCCCATGATAGTTTCGGTGAACCTTTCAAAGGGGGCCCTTGAAATGTCGAAGAAGGACGTCATAGTTAAGCGTCTGGCGTCCATTCAGAATTTCGGGAACATGGATGTCTTATGCACTGACAAGACAGGTACGCTGACGCAGAACGTGATTACGCTTACTCTGCACGTTGATATGGAAGGAAAAGACGATGAAAAAGTGCTGTTGTATGCCTTCGTTAACAGCTATTATGAAACGGGGCTGAAGAGCCCTCTTGACGATGCTATACTTCGGTACAAGCAATTGGATGTGAAGAACTTCGACAAAGTGGACGAAGTGCCATTCGATTTCATCAGAAGGCGTGTCTCCATCGTTGTTGAGTATGAAAACGCGCGATTAATGATCACTAAGGGAGCCCTTGAAGAAATTGCCGATGTGTGTTCAGAGTTTGAACTTGGAAACGAGATAACCCGCTTGACAAGTGAAGAGCAGAAGAGAATGAAGGACAACTATAACAAATTAAGCTCGCAGGGGTTCAGAGTTCTGGGAGTCTCGTACAAATGGGTCGAAGAAAAATCAACCTATTCCGTGAAAGATGAGACGAACATGATTTTCTTGGGCTTTGTAGCCTTTATGGACCCACCTAAGGAGAGTTCTAGAGAATCGCTACAGCTCTTAAAAGAAGCAGGAATAGAGTTGAAGATTCTTACCGGTGATAATGAGCTGGTCACCAAGAAAGTCTGTGAACAGCTCGGATTCGAGATCAAAGGGATTGTTCTCGGAAGCGATGTTGCTAGGGCTCAAGATAATGCTCTTGCAAGAGTTGTGGAAGGAGCCAACGTCTTTGCGAGGGTTAGCCCAGCCCAAAAGGATAGAATCATGAACGCTTTGAAAAGGAATGGACACGTCGTTGGTTTTCTTGGAGACGGCATAAACGATGCAACGTCAATGCATATAGCAGACGTTGGGATATCCGTTGAGAACGCTGTTGACGTTGCCAAGGAGTCAGCTGACATCATACTGCTGCGCAAGGACCTGACGGTGTTGAGTGCGGGGGTTCTGGAAGGTAGAAAGACTTTCGGTAATACGATGAAGTACATTTTGATGGCCATTAGCTCGAATTTCGGAAACATGTTCAGCGCCGCGGGAGCATCTGTGTTCTTGACATTCTATCCAATGCTTCCAACACAAATACTTCTTAACAACATGCTGTACGACGTGTCCGAGGTGACCATCCCAACAGACAACGTCGACAAAGAATACATCCAAAAACCAAAGAGACTAGATACTAATTATATAAGGAATTTCATGATTTTCTTCGGACCGATAAGCTCGATCTTTGACTTCTTAACATTCCTCATCATGTTTCAAGTTTTCAGCATGTACGCTCACTTCGATTCGCTGTTTCAAACGGCCTGGTTCATCGAGTCCTTGTGCACGCAGACGCTAGTCATATTTGCAATAAGAACAAGAAAGTCACCTTTCTACAGAAGCAAGCCGAGCAAGCCTTTGTTGGTGACAAGCATAACGATCGTCGGCGTAGCTCTGTTCCTGCCTTACACACCATTAGGTGCCGTGTTTGGATTTGTCGCACCTCCGCTCGAGTTCTTCCCGTTCCTAGCAGCTTTCATCGTGGCCTACCTAACACTAGTGGAATCTCTGAAAAGGACGTTCTACAAGCGGTACGCCCAACGTCTGGAACATTACGCGTAACAGTCTTGGGCCAAACGGAATTGGCGTTGCCCTGCCTCAAGGGGCTCCTCTTCCCTTCCTTGGCTCCGAAGAAGCGGAGATTGAGCGCATGAGAAAAGCGTATTCCATGAATACCTGACGTGGTCACCAAGAAACGAGGGAGCCGGTTTTCAATAACCATTAACTGTTAAGAAACGTTCGAAATCAGTCACAAACGTGTCTTCATTCGGAATGCCCGTGCTAACAGATCTTCCAAAAAGGTTGTCCAGCATTACCATTGGAAAACCATAAATTCTTAACAATGAGGAATAGGCATGGTGAACGAAGGGATGAAAGAATACTTGGCTGTAGGGATTGCGCTAATAGGGATCTCTTTGGTTAATTTCAGTTATGTTGTGTTGAGAATATTGTCTTATTCGGGGCAAACCTACTTCCCCAGAGAGACTGTCTTGCTGTGGCTGCTTCAGTGTTCAGCTTCTTTGCTTTGCGGTGTTTTTGGCGGATATATTATTGCTGTTCACATAGAGAGGCAAAAAGCCCCGAATCAATCGTCACCGTCCTAGGATTGTTCTGTCCAAGAGTAGGCGCACTTTGTGCATCTGAAATGCTCTAGTGTTCTTTCTCGCCCGATGCCTGCGTGCTCGCCAAGAATTCCGGACGACGAGCGGAACGCTTTCGTGTTTCCGCATCGTGGACATCGTCGGGAAACCTTTGAATAGCCGCCTTCTGAGGGGCCGGACACGTAAATGTACCCAAAATCATTTCTTTTCCTTTGCTTCCCCACCGGCGTTTCAGACTTCGCAGGAATTGCAACCCCGCACTTTGGACACAGAAAGCCTTCCTTTGTTCTGGTCATGCGGGAACCGCATTTATCACAAAACTCCATGCTATCCACGCAGTTGTTTCCAAAGAATAATGATGAAGGTCCCTTCAATACCTTTCTGACAGCGTGCGCTAACGTGTGTGTTTAGTTGCGTTTCTAGGGAACTTTCTCAAAGGCCGATTTGGATGCGCCGCAGATTGGGCATGTCTCAGGCGGTTCGCGTTCGGAAACGTGGCCGCAGACTGTGCAGACATAGTAGTCTGTGGAGCGTTGTGCTATCAAGTGACTCAAAGCTCTTTTGTAGAGGTTAGCATGCTCCGCCTCGACATCCCTGGCCTGCGAGAAAACTAGAACGGCTGCCTCTTCACCTTCTTGTTCGGCCTCTTGGAGCATCCTCGGGTAGTGGACTGCGTTCACTGCGTTCTCTGATTGGAACGCTCTCTCCAGATTGGTCTGCGTGTCTGCAACGGACTCCAACAAAGCGAAATGCCTGCGCGCATGGACTCCTTCAGCCGCAGCGACAGCTCTAAACAAGTGGGCTATCTGCGGAAGTTCTTCCATTTCTGCTTTTTTTGCGAACATCAAAAGCCTTTGAAAAGCCTTGGCTTCGCCGACGAAAGCCTCATGAACATTGTTTGAGGTCTTCTCTTTCATGAGTGATCATCTTTCTGATCTATGGTTTGGCACAAGGATAAGTTTTTGCACACCAATGCATTGTTGATGGAAGTGCGTGAACAGGGAATATTGCTAGAATCCTTCTTAGGGCTAAGGCCGCCAATAGGAAGTATCCCGAAGAATAACCGAGAAGGCCTCGAGTAAAAAACTGTGATTCAATGGGTTTCCGCCCATTATTGTTTAATAGCGGTATCCATACTAGAAATGGGGCTTAGAAGTCACAGGCAGTTTTCAAAGAGAACGATCCGTTAAGTGTCAACTTTGAGGCGAGGGCTGAATGGCGATCTTTACCAAATTGGGGCGCACGTCAGTCGTACTTTTTCAGTTTTATCATTCTTCTATAGCTTCTCAAGTCTGCGGCCACTTTCTTCAGCATGTACAGTTCTTCCATCGTGCTGCGGAAACTAGTGAATTCTTCGTGCATCTTTTGTACTACTGCGCTCTTTTGGTCCATGGCTTTGGTCTCCAGGTTTTGTGGTGTGCCGAGGGTTTTCATCGTTTTTTGGCTAACCACTCAGCCATTTTCCGTCACTGAGGAGAAAGGAGAAGGCTTCGAGAACGGAAAAAAACCATTTTGGCTTTTGTGGTTAGCCTTCAACCTTGGCCCTCCAGCACATCGTAAGACTTACGAGTCAAGCCCACTATAAAAACCTTGTTTAGCTAGAAAACATACGCCAATTTGAAAATGATGCTAGCCTATGGCCAAAATGCCTTCCAAAATCTTCTTTTCTGGAACGTCCAGCTGTTTCGAAAGCCATGCTTTCAACATTGATGCTTCCTTAGGCAGCTGGCCGCTGTAGGTGATGATCTGGTTGTCCTTTACTGCGTCTACCTGAAACGCTTTCTCTGCCTCTCGGTACATGAAAGAGAGCGTCTGAGCCTGAGTAGCCATCGTTTGAAAGTCCTCCCACAGTTTGCATCGAAGAATCACTGGGGGCCCTCGTGTTTCCTTAACCTGCATGTTTTCGCTTTTTGCTCCCTGTAAGAGTTGCGGCGTGACTGGCTGTGACTCTTGTGAGGCAGAAAGGTAAGTGATGAGGTTTGTTATTTCGTTCTGCAGCGTGGTCAATCGCTCTTCGACTTTTTCGACTTTTCCGCTAAGTTCGCCTGTGTCGCCCATCTTTTCGGTTACGTTGCCTAGTTCGTTGATCAGCCTGTCCAAGTCCTTTTCGTGCTCCTTGAGAACATTGACGATGAAGTCTAGGGCTTCTAGCGCTTCATCTTTCGATGGAATCTTCTTCGACATCACTGTTTCTCCGCTGTTTGGTCATCCTATTACAGACCATGCTTTGTAAATAAACTTAGCGAATCCTCAAAATGTATCGTTGTGAAGAGCTACCTATCCTTATTAAGAATAATGTGCAGCAGGTTGTGCTGAATGGAAGATCCCCGTGGAGAGAGTTAAAATATCGGTTTTCTAGAGTCACTTAGGTGCTCGCGGGAAGGCGTATTCATGTACGACACGTTGAACTTCTCTGGAAAAGAGGCCGTCCTCAAGTTCATCTCAGAAAACAACATAAAGATACTGAACCTCTGCCACATTCCGGAGGAGGGGAGGCTGAAGACCCTTAGCTTTTCCACTGCGAATAAGAACAGGGTTCATGAGATCTTGGAGTTCGGTGAAAGAGTTGACGGCTCAAGTCTATTTTCGTTTATCGACCCGGCGAAGAGTGACATTTATATATCGCCTCGTCTGGGCAAAGCTTTCGTAAACCCTTTTGCGATACTGCCAACGTTGAACATTTTGTGCGAGTATTTGGATGAGAATGGGAAACCGTTGAACATTGCTCCCGAAAACGTATTGGCTAAGGCTGAAGAAAAGCCGCGGTCTTCGAGCAGCATTGCCTTAAAGGCCATGGCTGAGCTTGAATTCTACATAATTGCCGAAAGACAGACTGAAATGCTTTTTCTAGGTGCACCAGACAAGAATTATCATGAATCCTCCCCCTTCGCAAAGTTTGAAGGCATTCGGAACGAAGTCTTGGCCACGCTAGATGTTATTGGAGTACCGACTAAGTACGCGCATGGTGAAGTTGGCCGCGCAGTGGGAAGTGACGGCAAGATTTGGGAGCAGCATGAAATCGAGTTCGCACCGGAGGACCTCCCAGACATGGCTGACACGATAGCAGTGTCAAAGTGGGTTGTCCGAAATGTCTGTATGAGACACGGTGTGTCTGTCTCGTTTGTTCCAAAGATTGACTTGAACCATGCGGGAAGTGGAATGCACGTTCACATGTGCGCGCTGAAGGATGGGACTAACATCGTTGCTAACCGTGAAGGAGACGTAAGCATCGAAGCCTTAAGCATGATTGGTGGATTATTAAAGTTCGCTCCAAGCCTCGCCGCCTTCGGAAACCCAACCCCAGTGTCGTACTTGCGTTTCATTGCGCGCAGTGAATCGCCCATGCACATCTGCTGGAGTGCGAGAAACCGTCTCGCCTTGATCCGGATACCTCTCTGGTGGAAGTTCAAGCAGAAAATCGGCAAGACTGAAAGTTGCAGAGAGACCTTCGAATACAGAGCTCCCGACGCCTTCGCTAACGCTCACCTGCTCTTTGCAGGATTAGCCATAGCCGCAAACTACGGGTTGGAAAACTCTAAGGAATCGCTGAAGATCGCCGAAGACTTGCATGCAGACCCTGTGCGCCATAAAGAGAAGCGATTCAGACTTTTGCCTCGCTCGTGTGCCGAGGCTGCAAAGAACCTTGCGAAAGACAGAAAGTACTACGAAGCTAGTGGAGTCTTTCCGCGACCGCTGATTGACAAGACAATTTCAAAGCTGAACAGCTACAATGATGGAAACCTGTGGAAGGAACTTTCCAGCAAACCAAAGGCAATGCAGAAGACACTATCGCAGTACTTACATTACGGCTAGTTGTGCTGGCACCGTTAAGAAATGCTTATAGCTTGTCATAAACGGTTAAGTTGCAGAACCAACATCAACGGGCGGGTAGATCAGCCTGGTACGATCGCCACGTTGGCATCGTGGAGGCCCCGGGTTCAAATCCCGGCCCGTCCACCAGAAACTAACATTGTCTCTCATGCGTCCCATCTGTCATGGGACAAAGTTCCGAAGAGCCAGAGATTACGACAAGGTTAAGAGTACAACGCAATTTAATCTTAACCGTGGAGGATGGTAGAAAGCAATTTTTGATTTTCCCCTTTCCCCGCTCAAAAAGCAGTTCTACCATTCTCCTCAGTGAACCCAAAACAACAAGGGTTTAGCACTTTCTTCTTAGCGCCCAACTGAACTTATTTCTCAAGGTCTTCGGATAAAACTTCTCCAAAGGAAACTCTACCTGTTCGGCCCATTTCACGTAAGTCATGGGATCAATGTAGGATCTAAGAGAAGTTCCAAGGTTGTACTCTTTAGTCTCCTCTGACAGTCTCAGATCAAGCCTGCTCTTTTCGAGTCTTTTAACAAGAGTGTCTGTCTTCTTGCCTTGTTCTGTTTTCTCATTTAGCTTCATTTCGAGTTCTTTGACTCTGTCACGCTTTTTGGCGAGTCTCTCCTCGAAATTTGGAGGGATCTTCCGCTTGTGGTTGGCTATTTTGGCCGCTTCCAGATTAGCGTTCTTGGCACAATATTGCTTCACATATTCTGGATCTTCCTTGTTTGTTTTGCAGTTTTGCAGGTGTTCACGGACAGTGGTTGTACATCTCCAAGTTCTAAACACCTTGGCCGTTAAGCCCTTCATTTTCTCGGAGAGGAATCTTGACACTTTTCTCGAGTCTGTTCCTTCGAAAAGATATTCTTTGCATTCTTTTGAGAATCTCTCGATGTTCTTGATGATGACATGCGGTGCTTCAACTTTCTTGGTCCATCTGACGCAGTCTTTGCCCAAAAAGTCGAAGTTCAAAGTGTTTCCTTCAATCTTGATGTGTTCCGGCCTCAGGGTTATTGCTCCGACAGTGTCTGCTTCTCCGGGATCTTTCTCGTCGCCTACCCTCATGTTCACTTCAAGAATCAGCCAGCTAACAGTGGCCAGTTTTCGCCTATCCAAATCCTCAGATTCCAAGTTCTTCATTAAGTGAGTTTTGATCTTTGGAATCTCTTTGCTCAGCTTCTCAGCCTTTCTGAACTTTTCTTCCTCAGCCTTCTGTTTCAAGAAGGCGGAATCGGAAAACCAGACGTATTTCATCTTTCCAGTGAGTTTGTCCTCCCATTTGGCAAGGTACATCTTTTCGGCTTCCCAGACTCTGCCCTTCCAGTTCCCTGAAGGCATGGGGCCGTCAGGATGCAGGTTGAGAATTATGTCCTCTTGCATTGGCCCCTCTTTCCATTTCCCCCGTTTCGGATGTTCTCCCCTGCCTGCGAATATGCATGATGGCTCTGCGGTCCAGTTTGCTATTTCAAGCCTGTTCCCATCAACTACAGCGTAACCATACTTTTCTCTCAAAGTCTCCCTCGCCGCTTTCCTCTCGGCCGCAAGTCTCTTCTTTTCCTCTTTGGATACGTTCAGCTTTTTCTGCTGTTCCTGTAGCAGATAAGCCGCCACTTCGGAGAAGTCGACGCCGGTGTTTCCGTCGTTCAGCCATTCGTTGTCATCTTTGTCTAGGCTGCTCAAATGCTCGGTTTCGAAGCTCTCAAGAAACCGCAGTGAGGCGTTTTCTGACCTCAAAGCTGTCAGGAAATCCTGGATAAAATTCCTGTAGAAAACTTTGCCGGGAGGAGAAGTTGGTGACTGTCTCTTTCTTATCCAGAAGATTGCCATTTGCTCTGTCTTCGGACCCAACTTTACTGGTTGTCCCTGAATCCTGACGGAAAACCCTTTGTATTCATACTGGGGAACATAGATTCCGTTATGTGCCAGACTTTTCATGCAGTATTTCATTTCTCGTCTCTCATGATGCTGCGTGAACCGTCATTCTGAGGTTCTTTTCTCTCATTCTTCGTGCGCCTTAAAAAGTTGTCCTCTGGAACATCTCTCTTTCTGAAAAGTTCTGTGAAGATGTTCCACAGTTTGGTTGTCGATGTAACCTTTGTGGGGTCGGAATCCGCCTGCAAACGCTTTTGGGATGTGCAGGAGCTCATGGATCATGGTTTTCTCCTTGTCTTCCTCGGTCATTTTGTCGTATTTTTCAGAGATCACTTCGATCACGTATGAGGCTGGACGGTTGAGAGTTTCCTGCCAGACCTTGCCGAGGCCATGAATGCGGGCGATTGTGCGTCTGGATGCGGACCCTTTGCTTCTGACACAGAACACATATTGTGGAACAACGTGGAACAACCCGAGACTTTCTGCGATCTCGTCGGCCAGCTTCTTCACGTCCGGAGCTTCGGAATACGCTATCGGGATAATCGTCACCGTCATCTTTGTTTGTTGATCTGGTTTTCTGTTCATGTCTATTTATGCGTGTTCTCTTCTGTAAGCGGCCAGGCAGATTGCTCTGACAATTAGGGATATTCCCAGAAGCACTATTATCATAGACCAGAACTCGAACCATGTTTGAGTCAGAGACGTGTAGTTTTGAGCCAGAGAGGTGTACTTGTTCGTCGGATCTATGAGCCACGTTTGGACCAAGTAGATCATGCCGAACCAAAAGACAATGTCTGAAATGTTTTCTGCCTTTTTGCGCCACGATGAATCGGATGCAAACCTCATAACCAGTAGGGCAATGAGGAATATTCCCCAGGCCAAGCTGAATTGCCACACTGCTGAGTAAACATACAGGTTCGCCTCGCGCACTGTGAAGTTGCTTGCTGACTGCTGGGCGTCGGGAGCAGGGAGCTGTATTTGGGTGTTGGGAACAGCTGATGTGGCGTTGAAGTTATTGAAGAATGTGACTGTGTAATTGTAGAGATTGGGTGTAATAATGAAAAGCAGACCGATCAACACCAAAAAGAAACCCGCTGAGACGGCACTCAAAAGTCCTTCTCTGTGCCTTCTTGAGAATCCTCCGAAGTTCAATCAATATTCCCCTCTTGGACTGTTCTAACCACGTGAACGTATATAACATTTCTCGGTTTGGACATGTTTTAAATACTAAGTGTTTAAAATAGAAGGGCAGAAAACAGGAGTGAAGGACCATGTCATACTGTCCAAAATGCGGTGCCGAAGTCACAGAAGAGATGAGTTTTTGCCCCAAATGCGGGGCCCCATTGAAAGCGGCACAAGCTCCTGCTGAGTCGAGATTCAGAGAGTATCGAAGAGGCGAAAAATCCGAGAAAAGCGAAAAAGCCGAGAAACGCGAGAAAGGTGAAAAAGGGGAGAAGCATGAGCTTGGGTTTTTGGGTCCATTGATCGGGGGTCTAATCCTCATATTTCTGGGTGTAGCAGCTTTTGTTGGAGTTTCTAATCCGGGCTACGATTGGAGAACGGTTGGGGCTTTCTTTCTTCTCTTGATTGGGATAATAGTGATCGTCGTGGCAATTTATGGCGCTTTCGTGCTGGTCAAGAGGCATCCGAGGCCTTAGAGTAGCCATCCGAGAAAGAATCTGTGAAGCCTATGCTCGAGAAGCGTTTGAGCATTGCGTCTCCCAAACACGCGGAAATAGTTCTTCCCCGCAGACTCGATCATATCTCCGATGGCGTACCTTGGGAACAGGCATGAGGACACTATTAACTCACCCCATTCTCCGCGTTCAAGTTCATGCAGCATCTTTATCCCTCGGCCAGTTTTGACCTCGAAGACATAGGTGTCATAGTTCGGAGTAACGTATGGCAACTCGTCGAGTTGCTGACCGAAAACTCCCTCCGTTGCGCTGTATATCTCCACCACTGGGACATCTCCGAAGAGTTCACGGAGCCTTGGTGCGTACCTGAACTGAATCTTTCGAACACTCGTGCAGAATAGTGCGCGCAATTTCCAAAGTCCTTTCGGTCTTTCACCGTGTTTCCGCACAATGTACTTAGCAAAAGACAGGATCACAGGAGTCACACCCATCGCGCCAGTCACGTTTTCGTGGAGCGCTTGTTGGTAAACCAGCTCAAACCTTTTTTCCCAGTCTCGCTTGGTGATTCCTGATCCTAACTCATCTATTTCCTCTTGCCTTGGTAGAAGTCCGACCCTATCAAGTGCAGGGATCAATTTTGCGTAAGTTCCTGAACTGTAGCCGTAAGTCATCGTTTGCCCGTTCATCACGATCGTGTGGACATTGGACGGGAAGTTTAGGTTCAGAATTTTGCCATCAAGAAGCTCATAGTCCTTGTTTCTTAGCGCATGGTTTATCAGAGCTCTGGATCCACATGTCAGGATCTGCTCAATGTGTGTCTTTGTGGCGGGCAACACTTTTGCAGGGCCGGTGGAACCTCGTGTCATCACCCAGCATGCGAGTGGTTCTGGAAGAATAGAGCTATAATCGCCTTTCATGATGTCTGACAAGTAGGAGCTCAGACCTTGATAGTTGATTATTGGAAAGTTTCTTCTGAAATCGCTGATATCTTCTGTCTGGGACGCGTGGTGCTCTTCTCCGTACCGCGTCTTTGCATATTCCTTCAGCAAGCCAGAAAGCACTTGCCTCTGGGTCTCCTGAGGTTTCTTCAGGGACTCGTACCAAGGCCCTATCAACGGCCAGAAAACTGTGGCACTTCTTTCTTCAGGTAACATCTCGTTCAAGAACTACTCTGCCCGAGGTGCTTTATGCGTTTCCGTCAGCTGGAGGGAAAAATCTGCTCTGTCCCTGAGTCTAGAGAAAAATAGAGGAAGGAGGAAGCGCTCAGACGTACTTCTTTTCTTTGTCGCAGTACCATCGCTGGTATTGCTGAATGTATCTCAACGGACTGCCACAGCTCGGACACGTCATCGCAGCTCCTGGCGGTGGTGGCGGAGGAGCCGTAGCGCCTCTTTGAATTCGCGAAAGATTGAACATGCTAGGCATCGCAAACGGTTTCTTTTCAAGCATACCTGAAAGATAGCCTCCCAGTGTGAAGAATATGAATCCGAAGGCCACCGCTATGACCCAACCGATGAAGACCCTGCCAGCATCAGCACCCAGTATCGCATAGACCAAAGTGATGATGAGATCAACGATGGTGTAGACAATGGCCGTGAAGAAGCCAGCGCTCAGACCGCTCATCTCCGAATTTTCTCCCATCTGATGGAACCTAAAGTTGATGTAGCCTGATGCCAGACCGCCCGGAACGAAGCCAAATAGACCTGCTACGACCATTGCGCCTATGTATCTTCCCCAGTCCCCAAGCACAAGTCCCGCAGGAGAAGCAACAACCATGCCGAAAGCTATTCCAACGAAGCTTGCTACAAGATAGTCGTGTAGATATCCTTCTCTTGAATCCATGCAAATTCCTCATAATTGATTTTTCTTTAGCTCATGTTTTCTTTCCCATGAGTATTTAAGACTTTATCTAAGTGATTGCCGCAGGGCCCGAGCTTACAGAAAAATCTTGATATGAATATGACAATGCCGTTTCCATATGATCTTGTGGAAAACTGCAGATGGAAAGAGGTGCAAATTGCGCAGTTTTTTTTACACGTACTTCTTGTCTTTGTAGCAGTACCATCTCTGATACTGTTGAATGTAAGTTAGGGGTCCGCCGCACGTGGGGCAGACAGGTGCTTGTGCTTGCTGCGTCTGCAACGTTGGTTGCGGCCCGAAAGTCTGGGTTTGAGTAGTTGCTGGTTTTAGCAGGACGTAGTCTCCTGCTGCTTGAATCTGTTCCCACGGGACTTCCATGTCCCCACTCTTCTCAGTCTCAACGATTATGGTCATACCCATTTTTCCAACGGTGAACGCTATGTCCTTTATGGTTCCGGCATTGTTTCCCTCAGCATCGATCACTTGCATTCCAATCAGCCTGTCTTTCGTCATGGCTTTTTCTTGTTTGGACATTTTCATCACTTCACCCTTTCACAGACTTCAGTTGGCGAATCGATTTATAAGCTTTCAGACTCTCGAATCTATTTTCGTTCTGAAAGCAGGCGCGGAGCTTGCGATATTTCAACACGCATGACATTGTTACCATGGATCGATAGAAAGCAATAAAAATGAATCACATTGAATATCTGTGCGAGATGGAAAGATGTCTGCAGGATATGGAAATACTGGTGGTCAAGTTGATGTCGGAACGCATTGGTTGTTGAGGATCGTGGCTGCCTTGATCGACAGTGTGCCTTGGGCTATCGTAGGTTGGGTCGTTTGGTGGGTGCTAGTCTGGAACGGGACTGGAGCACCACTTTATGGAGCGTTTGCATCGTTTTGGTGGCTCGTGTGGGTTTTCTTCGTGCCCGTCTTCTATGGTCTGCTCTACGTCATTTATTCCACTGTTATGGAATCGTCGACTTCTGCAGCTACCTTGGGAAAGAGAGTGATGGGCTTGAAGGTGCAGATGCTTGATGGTAGCAAAGCACCGTCCAACAAAGTGTTGACCAGAAACATAAGCAAAATCTTCTGGATCATCTTTCTCATTGACATTCTGATCGGCTTTGCAACTCCTGGACCCGACCCGCGGCAAAGATACTTTGACCGTATCGCTGGCACAACTGTGATCAACGTGAAGCAAGGGTTCATGGCTGCTCCGCCGCCTCCCCCGCCTCCACCGCCACCGTAGTTACGATTGTCAGAAGATGCTGACCTCTTTCAAGCCTTTCCACTTTTTGTTTCGTTCATTGTTTGGAATTCGTCTTGGATTTCTTAGGAATCACAACGCATCGTTGAAGTTCACTGGTCATTGTTTTGGAGGGGGCGGTTGTTCACTTTGCACTCTCTTTAGCAGGTCGTCCCTTCTGACCAGAAGTCTTTCAAACTGCTCGTCGGTAATCCTGTCCTCGATCACGAGTTGAAAGATGGAACTTGATACGGTCGCCATTTCCTGATGAAACCTCAGCATGTCCGTTGAATAGAGATGGTAGATGGTAACCATGCTCTTGTACATGCGATGGTAGAGCCTGTTTCGGTGCCATATTCTTCTGCCGCGCATGGCTGTGAAACCCAGAACGATCAAAGTAGCGATCGCTGCCCAACCACCCGGCGTGACCAACCACAGACTTGCGCTTTCCCAAACGACCTGACCGAACGGCTTCGTCGGAGAGCCGCTTACCACCGAGAACGATGCTGGGTATACGTCATCCTTGGTTAAAACAAACGAAGCAGTATTGCTCGCAGCGACGGAGAGGTTAGCAGGGGACATCTCCTTCACTTCAGTGGTTGCGGGCATGTTGATGTCGATAGTTTGTTGCATGTTGACGACCTGGCCACGGTAGGATGGGGAGATTCCGATGCTCAGCGTAAAGTTGTCGCCGTGTTGAGAGAGCATGTTGGCCGGCGCCTCAAAGTAAACGCTGTAGGCAGTTCCATTTACGTTCGAGTCCTCGGAGAACTCGTAGACTCTGAGGTCTCCCGTGGAAATGGGGCTCAAGTCGAAGCCCGTGAGCCAGCCTGTCAGTTTCTCGCTGCCCACGAAGTACTCGGGTATGCGGGTGATGTGGAACCAAGTCCACAGCTGGGCCTCCGACGTAACTTCGTCGTAAGAATATCTTATTTTAGTCGTGTTGGCTGATATTCCGTACCATTCTGTGTCTATCAACCAGGTGTCGTTCAGCCACGACAGCCGGTTACTGGCCAGGTTTTGAGCAAATTCGCTGAATGAGGGAAAAGGCAAGAGATACGCAGACTTGACAGCTGACCAGTTGAAGCTTTCATACATCGAGACGAAGATGTCGTTGGCACTGACCAAGCTCTCACGTTTTGACATCGCAAACCATCTTCCATCCAATATCCAATCTGGCGTCTGCTCTATGGCTCCTACTTCCCGCCATTTTACCGTGTCCGAGGATGGGTCAATGGTGTCATGAACGTACCATATGTTTCCACCCGTAGACTGGCAGAATGAACGGAAAGTGAGAAGTATCACTGAAAGTAGGATGACCATGATAAAAAGAAGATGGACCACTTTGAACGTCTTAAATTTCTGCACCACCCAGCTGCTCATTTTGAGGATTCCAGATGTATTATAAACACTGCATATATCAGTTGCTCAAGTCTCCTTCAGTGCTTCGTGACTCTTGTATCTCGGCTTGAAGCTAAAATGCTTAAATATGTTCCATCGCTAGTTCTATGGGAAAACTCATGAAAACATCAGAAGCTGAAAACCTGCGGTTTTTTAACACTTTGACGCGCTCAAAGGAGAAGTTCGTTCCCATAGAAGGAGGAAAAGTCAAGATGTACACCTGCGGGCCAACAGTCTATGACTACAGCCACATAGGAAACTTCAGAGCCTTCCTCTTCGAAGACCTCCTAAGGAGGTGGCTCGAATACCGCGGGTTCAAGGTCACCCAAGTGATGAACCTGACGGATGTGGATGACAAAACGATTAAGGGTTCAAGAGAAGAGGGCAAACCGCTTAACGAGTACACAGAACGATACGTAAAGGCCTTCTTTGAAGATGTGACAAGACTGAACATTCAAGAAGCAGAGTACTACCCAAGAGCCACGGAACACATTCCTGAAATGGTTTCCTTGATCAAGAAACTGTTCGAGAAGGGTTACGCATACCGAGGCAAGGATGGCTCAGTCTATTATGACATTTCAAAGTTCAAAGACTACGGCAGGCTTGCAAGAATCAAGGTTGAAGAACTCAAGATCGGCGCCAGAGTGAAGGCTGACGAGTACGCAAAAGAGGAAGCCCGCGATTTTGCCCTCTGGAAAGCTTGGGACGAACAAGACGGCCCTGTTTTCTGGGAAACAGAGGTTGGCAAGGGGAGACCCGGATGGCACATCGAGTGCTCGGCGATGTCGATGAAATATTTAGGCGAAACCTTAGACATTCACTGCGGCGGCGTGGACAACCTGTTTCCGCACCACGAAAACGAGATTGCCCAGAGCGAAGCGGCCACAGGCAAGAAGTTCGTGAATTACTGGCTTCACAACGAGTGGTTGCTATCCGAAGGAAAGCGAATGGCCAAAAGCTTCCACAACTATTACACTCTGAGCGACTTAATGAAGAAGGGTTATGACGCGAAAGCCGTTCGTTATCTGCTGTTAGCAACTCACTACAGACAACAATTCAATTTCACTCTCGAAGGGCTCGAGGCTGCCAAAGGAGCCATTGAACGCCTGACCAATTTCATGTACAGACTCAGAGATTCGGATGGAAAAGGTTCTGGAGAGAGCGCAAAGCTGCTCATGGAACGCGTGGAAAAAGACTTCACCGAAGCAATGGATGACGACCTAGGCATAAGTGAGGCCCTGGCGGCACTTTTTGATTTTGTAAGGGAAGTCAACGTCCTTCTGGACGGCAATCTGCTCAGCAAAGAAGAGGCACAAGAAGTCCAGAGTCTGATGAATAGATTCGACGGGGTTCTCGGTGTGATCGGCGAAGTCAAGGAGGAAGCGAAGCTTTCGAAAGAGGCTGAAGAACTTGTCCAGAAGAGAGAGCAGGCCAGAAAGGCTAAAGACTGGAAGACAGCCGACCAGATTAGAATGCAGCTCAAGGCTATGGGCGTGATAGTAGAGGACACCTCTCAAGGTGTTAAATGGAGACTTGAGAAGCGCTAGCTCAGCATGTCTTCGAACAAAGGAGCCCTCGAACGAAGTAGGGATGGTGTAACTGTGGATTGGCGCGAGCACCTGATGCTCAACGTGTTTCGCATTCTCAGGGTGCTCCACACGGATGAAATGCTTCGGTTGAGTATCTCATCACATCTGTTCACGGAATACTTCAAGGGCATGGAAAAGGTTCAAGCTGTCAGGGAGATCTTCGGCGAAGGAACAGATGAAGTCTTGCGCAATCTTAAGATCGATTTAACTTGGATAGGCGGCTACATGTGGGTCAACAGCGCAGACGGTCACCTCATGATAAGCTCCAACTACCTTAACCACGGCGACAGGGTTGACATTTACCTCGACCTCATACACGAGCTCGTTCACGTAAAACAGCTCATGGAAGGCAAGGAGCTTTTCGACTTTCATTACAGCTACACCGCGAGGCCGACTGAGATTGAAGCTTACCGAGTAGCAGTCCGAGAGGCAAGGAGACTGGGACTGAGTGATGAGAAAATCCGCAATTATCTTAAGACAGAGTGGATGAGCGATGAAGACCTGAGACGGTTGGCAAAGACCCTGAACGTCAACTGCAAGCATTGATCGGCGCGTCGTCGCATTTCTTCGTTCGCTCCTTAATACAACACGTGTCTTGTAAAGTCTTCTTGCTTCTGTTCGTTGGTTCTGCCGTTGAGGTTCCAGTCGTCAGTAGCGTATTTTTCCTGGCAAAGATGTTTAGAAAGCTCTAGCTCACCCGCAGTTAGCTCTCCGCTCCTGAGTCTGCTGTCTAAAGCTTTTTCGAAACCCTTAACCAGCGCATCTTTGACTTCTGCTGCTGAAACAGTTTTTCCAAGTTCATCGTTTATTGAAGTGATTCTATTCTCTGCAATGCTCACGATTTGCATACGTGTTTTGGCCCAAGGAACGCGAAGGAAAGTGAACATCCTTTCCAGGTTGACTTCAGAGAGAAGCGTCCCGTGCTGCAGAAAGGCCCCGCTTCTGTGAGCCTGAGCGCTTCCAGAGATTTTCTTTCCGTTGACCGTTAAGTTGGGGCAGGCTTTTGCTGTGCCTTGGTTGAAATCTGCGTGAATACCAAGTATTCGGAGTGCTTCAGCTAGGCCAGCGTAGATTCTAGAGTAGATCGCGGTTATTTCTTCAGCTCCCAAGTCCTCTTTTCTGGCGATCACGCTGTAGGTGATCTCGTCTTGAGCGTCATGGTAGACTGTGCCTCCGCCTGTTATCCGTCTTACGACATCAACGTTGTGTTTTCTACAGTTGTCCAGTTGGACTTCTTTCTCTATGTTTTCGAATCTTCCAACAGAAACGGCGGAGGGTTTCCAGCGATAGAATCTTAGAGTGTTCGGTACTACGCTTTGAATTCTCGCTCTTAGAATAGCTTCATCAATAGCCATGTTCATGAACGCGTCATAAATTTCAACTTCTAGCAGACGCCAGGCAGTCAAGTTAATATCCGCCAAGACTGAAACCCACATTGCTCTTAATTACGTTTTGATCTCATCAGATGCTATCCTTTGTCGTCTGACAGACATTTTAGGGTCAGAGAGAAGAAGAACAAGGCTTGGAACCTTGGGAGTCACAAACTATGTTCAACGGTATTGTTTTGTGGCGCTGGTTTTCATGAGCGACTGTGGGCCAGCCTGCGTTCGTTTTGTCTTCTGTTTTTATGGCAACTCTTATATCTGGCCTTTATGAATGGGAAACGAAGCTGTAAGTTGTCAGCTTCTCTTTGCCTGAGAACTTTCGTTTACGCTGGTTCAGCATGCTTAAAGGAGCATAAAGTGATGGAAGCTGTGAAAACTGTTGACCTGGTCAAGGTTTACAAGGGCAAAGAGACTGTTCACGCTCTCAAAGGGGTAAATCTCTCTGTAAAAAAGGGTGAGCTATTTACTCTCTTGGGCCCGAACGGTGCAGGGAAGACGACTTTTCTGAGAATAATTGCTACGCAGCTTCTGCTGACCAGCGGGGAGGCGTATGTTTTTGGGCTCAATGTGACGAGGGAGCCGAAGGATGTGCGCAGGCATATTGCTGTTGTTCCACAGGACGTTCAGACCTATGGCAGCTTTACACCTTGGGAGTACTGCTATTACTTCTCGATGTTGCGCGGCATGTCGAAGGGTGAGGTGCAGAGAAACGGCGAGAAGGCTTTGAAGGCTGTTGACTTATGGGGTCTGAGAAACCGGCAGTGCACTAACCTTTCCGGCGGGGAGAGGAAACGTGCCGTAATAGCTTCTGTGTTGTGCTCTGATGCTAACCTTCTGATGCTTGATGAGCCGACGAGTGGGTTGGATGCAGTAGCAAGAAGAAAGGTCTGGGCGGTACTCAGGGAAATGGTTGGACAGGGCAGGTCTATCCTGTTGACGACGCACATCATGGAGGAAGCGGAGATGCTGTCCGACAGGCTGGCCGTTATTAACAAGGGAATGGTCGTTGCTGAGGGGACCCCTCAGGAGATAAGGGGTTTGGCAAAGGAGAAGTATCGCGTTGTCGTGGAAGGCAAGCTGGAGGACATTTCCGCTCTGCAGGCGATTTGTCGTACTGCGAAGTTTGGCAGCAGGCAAATCTTCTACTTCAAGGCTGAGGATGCGGCCTTGGAACTTACGAGAGCGGCGCTGAAGAGGGGGTTGAAGGCTGAGATCGCGCCGACCACGCTTGAAGACGTTTTTGTTGAGCTTGTCGGAGGAGAACAGTATGAACCTTAAACCTTTGAAAGACGTCTACATCATCGCTACTATGAAGGCGATTCCGGACATTAAGAGACAGCCGTTGACGTTAATCATCATAACCTTCTTGAGTTTTATTCCGCTGTTCTTCACCTACTTCTTCGGGGGGCAAAACTACGCCTACGCCCTCGTGGGCGGAATGGTCGGTTCCATCGGCTTCATCGGTTTGGCCTCAGCCGTGCAGGATATTACTTGGGACCGGTACGTGAAAATAAGAGAGATGATCGTGGCCATGCCTGTTCACCCTCTTTCCTACTCCTTCGGTGTGGCATTGTCCAAGCTGTTGTACGCGTCTCCTGGTTTCATAATCTTCATAGTGATTTCCACTGTTTTTCGGATCCTTCCTCTTTCGTCGCTAGGCTGGGTTATAGGCGCGGTGTTTCTGTGCTGGGCGGCTTTAAGCAGCATCGGGTTCGTCATGTCGACCTATCTGAGGAACGCGAACATAAACACGCTGAACAATGTGTCCAACATCCTTGGAATACTGTTCATTTTCCTGCCACCTGTATTCTATTCTGAGCAGGTTTGGGGGAGTTTCCAGTGGTTGGCAATCATTTTTCCAACTTCGAATGCTGCAGGATTGATAAAGTCTTACGCAGGTATTTCGCCTTTAACGTCTGAAATAGCCCTGCTTCGCTGGCTCGTTCTTATCATAACGACCGTAGTCTCGTTGCTGTTGGTGGCCATCAAGAGCAGGTGGAGAGAAGAATAGCGATCTGTAACTGCAACATGGGTCAAACATTAGAAAGCCTGTGAAAGTTATGAACGCGGGTTTTATGATTTCCATAAACAAAGAGTTGCTTGAAGCAATTCTTGAGGGTGCAAGGAGGCTATATCCTAAGGAAACAATCTTGCTTCTCAGGGGAAGAAAAAACAAGAACTCTATAGAAATAAGTGACCTTCTCATCCCCCCGCTCGCCAAGTACGGTAGAGGCTTCGCAAGCCTTCCGCTTCACATGCTGCCCATGGACTTCTCTATCGTGGGAACAGCGCACAGTCACCCTTCAGGAAACCTGATGCCTTCACACACTGACCTAAACCATTTCTTCGGCGTGGTACTCATGATCACAGCGTTTCCCTTCAGAAACAAGGAATACGTGGTCGTCTACAATCGCAGCGGAGAGAAGGTGACGCTTCACGTGACCGAAGCCTGAATAGGAATCAAAAGAGGAAAAACGTAAATCATCTTATTGATTCTTCATCCATCTGTGGCAGCCTTTGTCGACAAGAGTCATAATGCTGGTTGACTTGGACTACTTCTTTGCGCAATGCGAGGAGCTGCGAAACCCAGCGCTCAGAGACAAACCAGTAGTGGTCTGCGTCTATTCTGGGCGCAGCAAAGACAGCGGAGCCGTGAGCACTGCAAACTATATCGCTCGAAAATACGGAGTGAAGTCTGGCATGCCGATTTTTTTGGCGAAAAAGAAACTCGAAAGCGTTGATGCCGCATTTCTGCCAGTTGACCATCAGTTCTACGAGGAAGTTTCAGAGAAGGTGATGAACCTTCTCGAAGCCTACGCTGACCAATTCGAGCAAGTGGGCATAGATGAGGCGTACCTTGATGTGACCGAACGGGTAGGTGGAAGTTTTCAAGAAGCCAAGCTGTTGGCTGAGACGATAAAGACTGAGATGCGACATCAGCAGAAACTCACCTGTTCAGTCGGGGTTGGGCCCAACAAGCTTGTCGCAAAGATCGCCGCCGACGAGAAAAAACCGGACGGTTTGACCGTTATAGACCCGGTTTCAATCACGAGTTTTCTGGCACCACTTCCGGTGAATCGGCTCATCGGTGTTGGAACCAAGACACTGGAAAAGATGCAGACGTTGGGAATAAGCAAGGTCGGCGACCTGGCAAACTATGATGTGCAGAAGTTGATTGCAGTGTTCGGCAAGACCCTTGGAACCTATTTCCACAACGCTTCACTCGGCGTGGACAACGAACCTGTCCAGGAAAGGGGCGAAGCAGAATCTATAAGCAGGATTGCCACTTTGAAACAAGACACTAAGGATCTGACTCTCATCTTAGACGAGACTGATCACCTTTGCAACGAGGTATACGACAGGATCATGGAGGAAAAGCTCACTTTCAAAACAGTAGGCATAATTGCGATCACGAAGGACATGAAGGTTCACACCAGGTCCAGAACGTTCGAAAACCCGTCGAACAGCCTTGAACTGATGAAGAAGACTGTGGCTGAGCTTTTTGTAAAGTTTCAGAGCGACACTCAGCTCGAAACACGAAGAGTCGGCGTCAAGGTTTCAACCTTAACTGGAATAGGGAAAAGCCAGAGGCAAATAACAAGCTTCATTGAACCAGGTTGAGGCCAACTCTAGCTCAACGGCTCGCGTAGTCGTCAGCCATCGTCAGAGAGAGTTATGTGGCTGTCCAAGCGGAGGATCGACACCGCAAGGCGGAGGGTAAAGTCTAAGGCTAGAAGAACCCGAACCCCTATTTCACACATCAGATGCAGGATAAATCGCGCGTTCGGGACTCATGGGAGGGTTAAGACCTCGACTTTAGCCTTGTGTCCATCCTTGAGCTTGAGGTGTTTTCTCAGGGGAATTGGAGCGATGATTTCGAGAACGGAAGCATCGTAGTGGCTTCTGAGCGCTAGGATCAAGGCGCCTTTTGCCTTGTTCTCTACTATCACAGGGTAGCATTTCACCGGTCCGAACGTTCGGTCTTCACTCTTGAAGCCTTCAATGTCCACAGCGGGGTAAGCTTCAAGTTCGTTTCGAGCCTTGACGTCATAATCAGTTGTGAGCCGCAGGTTGAGGGTTCCCGGGTAAGGGTCAAACCCCAGTTTCTCGATGAACTGCTTTCTGTACCCTTCTCTTGAGATGTAGTAGGCTCCTTCTCCGAGACCGGTGAAAACCGTTCCCTCCAGAGTTATCGACGGTGGATAGGTTGCCTCCATCAGGAAGCGCAGGGTTGAATAGAGCTTTTTCAACTCTGTGATGCCTGTCTGCGTGATTCTTATGAGGCAGCCCTCAGGCGTTATGGTCCTGTTGATCCACCCCTTGCGGTCAAGCTCGATAAGATATCTCGACGCTGTCTGCTGAGATATGTTCAGCTTCTGAGCTAGGTACTCAGTGGATATTTTGGCGGTTCTTCGATGGGCTCCCATTTCGGCCAGCTTAAGCAGCGTGAACACGTGCCGAGAAGAATGGTTTTCAATCATCTAGGAGCCTCGGTTCGCGTTTAGTACGAAGTAGGCGTTTCCATATTTAAGCGGCTCGAAAGCGCCCGATGGGCGAGTGAAGAACGTTTCGGTGGCGCACGAAGCAAAGATGGGTCTAAACTTGGTTAAACAAACTGCGCATGGTGGAGATATATCCCGTGCAATTCTATTTTTTCTTGTTCGGCCTTGACGACTGCGTGATGCCCGATGATGGCCGCGGCCTTTCTGGTCATGTGCGCGTACGGCCTACCCCTCCGGTCTGACATATGATACAAATATGGTCAGCGTTCACTGCGACACCAAACGTGGAAATAGAGTGGAGAGCATCCCAAGCGACCCAAACGTCCCAGTTTTGCTGTGGATTTAATGGCCAATCCTGGGAGGGTTCAGTGAAAGGTTCATCAAATCTAGACGTGTTTAAACAGTCCATACAGAATTTTTATTTGAAGCCATTTCATTAAACTTGACCTCTAGGCGTTGAAATTGGAAGAAGCTGCGGCGTTTGCACCCTGCCACATCACGGGGATCTTCCAGATATTTGATCAATCAGCAGACATTTTAAGCGCGGGCTCCAAAGGTGCTGGCGTTTCATTGAATTTAGGGGCCAAAACAACCGTTAAAGTCGAAAAAGGTCCCAGACCCCGTTTGAAAGTCAACATCAACCATCAAGCCGCAGACTGTGCGCACGTATCAAAACATGTTGTCAGCGCTTTTCTTTCGCGGTTGAGCGAGGCATCCCACTTTGAAATCACAGTTGAACATCAGATACAAGCTCCAATAGGAGCAGGGTTCGGGACGAGTGGAGCTGCAGCGCTAAGTCTTGCCCTTGCCTTGAACGAAGCCCTAGGGTTAGGCATGTCCAAAATACAGTCTGCCCAAATTGCCCACATCGCTGAAATCGAATGCAAGACTGGGCTTGGAACAGTCATAGCCGAAACGTTCGGCGGGCTTGAAATCAGGATCAAACCAGGAGCGCCTGGAATCGGGGAGATTAGGTGCCTTCCAACCCCAGAAAACGCTGTGGTTGCCTGCCACGTTTTCGGACCCCTTTCCACGAGAAAATACCTGACCGACCCGGAAACTCGCTCGCGAATAAACAGATTTGGCGGGGAGCTAGTGAACGAATTGGTCAAAGCACCAACCATCATCAACTTCATGAGGCTATCTCGCCAGTTCGCTGAACATGTTGGACTCATAACTGAGAAAGTCAGAAACATCTTAGACGCAGCGGACGAAGCTGGTGTAGTGTGCAGTATGCCGATGTTCGGAGAATGCGCTTTCACAATAGCCGACGAAGATAGGCTCGGGCGAATTCTTCAGGTCTTTCGTAAAGATGGCTCCGGCGGTCATACAGTCGTAAGCAAGGTGGATCATGAAGGAGCGCGACTTCAGTGACTGATACTAAGATCCCCGATGATCATCCAAGAGCAAAGTCCTTGTTCACACGAGAGAAGCTGATCAATAGTTATCTCGAAGGAATCGTCGCTGCTTCAGGCCTCATTGCGCATGGTCGTGGAGAAGCTTTCGATTACTTGCTGGGCGAAAAAACCAGCAAACCGGCTCTGGAAGCCATTGAAGCTGCAGCAGCCATGTTTCTGACAGCAAGAAATCCTGTTATCTCTGTCAACGGGAACACTGCGGCTTTAGTTGCTGAAGAAGTTGTGAAGCTCGCCAACGTTACAGGATCGAAGATTGAAGTCAACCTCTTTTACAGATCTCGTGCAAGGGAGCTTGCAATAAAGAAGTTGCTTGAAAAAGCAGGTGCGCATGAAGTTCTTGGAGTAGGAAAAAACGCATCTGCAAGAATTCCAGAGTTAAGCAGCGAGAGGCGACGCGTTGATCCAAGGGGGATACTTGCGGCTGACGTTGTCATGGTGCCATTGGAAGATGGAGATAGGACGGAAGCTCTTGTTAAGATTGGAAAAAAGGTGATAGCAATAGACTTGAACCCTCTTTCTCGGACGGCGGTAAAAGCGACCATCACGATAGTCGACAACATTGTAAGATCAGCGCCGAAGCTTGTTGAAACTGTTGGGAAGCTGAAAAATCAAGGCGTGGGCAAATGTAGAGAAATATTAGGAAACTTTGACAACAGGAAAAACCTCGCCAAATCCATAATTCTGATCAAAGAAAACCTCTCAAAGTTCGCAGCAGAAGGGGTTACTGAACGAGGGCGAGCAATGTGACATTCAACAAGATTTTCATCCTAGGCGCTGGTGCCATAGGAAGTGTCATCGGCGCTCTGCTATCAAAAAAGAATGATGCAACTCTAATTGGAAACAAGGCACACGTAGAGGCCGTAAAATCAAAGGGTTTGTTAGTCTCAAGCAACATTAATGAAACTTTTCGCTTAGGGGCTGACACGCAAATTCGAGAAATACCTCAGGGAACTCTGATTTTCCTGACCACAAAGGCTTATGACTCGGAAAAGGCGGTGGAAGAAATAAGTAGACTTCTCAGGAAAGACACGGTCATTCTGGTTCTCCAGAATGGTCTTCAAAACGAAAAGATCGTCAAACGCGCTGCCGGCTACAAAGCCAAGGTTTTAAGAGGAATAACAAACATGGCGGCAGAGTTCTTCAAAGCAGGAGAGATAAAGTATTGGACAGGTGAAACAACAATCGAACACGATGGTGTGGCGGAGGAAATCGCAGCCACAATGAATAACTCCGGTCTCAAGGCACACGTTTCCAAGAACATCAACAACGAAACATGGAGTAAGGTCGTCCTCAACAGCGTGATAAACCCACTGACCGCAATCTTTCGCGTTAAAAATCGCGAAATCTCCACGCAGCCTCTGGCAGAAGTTAGGCATCAGATTATCCAAGAATGCGTCCAAGTTGGAAACGCTGAAGGAGTAACCTTTCCGAAGGATTTAGAAAAAGCAATCGGCAAGGAGATCAGCAGCTACACAAATTACTCTTCGATGTGCCAAGACATAATGAGGGGGAAGAGAACAGAAATTGACTTCCTCAACGGAAAAATAGTTGAGCTCGGTGCAAAACACCATATCCCGACACCAGTGAACGAAACCCTCGTCCATCTCATAAAATTTCTGGAGGAAAAAGGTGAACTTTCAAGAAAAAATTAAGCAAAAGAAAGGCAGAGAAAGAATCACAATGTTGACGGCCTACGACTTTCAGATGGGCAGGATACTGGATCACACTGACGTCGACTTGATTCTTGTGGGCGACAGTTCAGGCATGGTGGTGCAGGGTTACAGCGACACCAAAAGCGTGACGATGGCAGACATGATTTTTCACATGAAGGCAGTGGCAAGAGGAGTCAGATCCAAGCCGATAATCGGAGACATGCCGATCAACAGTTGCAACGCCGTACAAGACTGCCTAAAGAACGCCAGACAATTTCTGGAAGCAGGAGCGCACGGAGTCAAAATCGAAGGAAAGAAAACAGATGCCATAAGAGCCTTGATAAGTGGCGGAATTCCCGTGATGGGTCACGTCGGAATGCTCCCTCAAATGGCGGAAGCCTACCACGTTAAAGGAAAAAATCTTGGAGAAGCCGCGCAGATTTTGCAGGACGCTCAGGCTCTGGATAGACTCGGCGTGTTTTCCATAGTGCTAGAATGCATTCCTGAAAGTCTGGCAAAAACGATAACCGAATCCGTAACTGTTCCCACGATAGGCATCGGAGCCGGAAAACACTGTGACGGACAGGTCTTGGTTGTAAATGATATGCTTGGTTTCGACGAGGTCTTCAAACCGAAATATGTGAAGGCGTACGCGAATCTGAACAAGACGATAACGGAAGCTGTGGCGAAGTTCATCGAAGAAGTCTCCACGGGCAAATACCCGGACGAGGAACACACCTACCATTAAGCTGCATGGGGGTCGTGAAGAATGAATGCCAAAGGCTTGCCTGAAAAAACACTCATGGAAACCCTTGAGTCAAGGCTGCAAGAAGATTTCACGTACAATTCTGGAAGAATCATCGGTTCAATGTGCACATGCCCGCATCCACTAGCCAGAAGAGTGTACGGTCGTTTTCTCGAGAAGAACCTGGGGGACTCTGGACTTTTCCGTGCAGTGGCAGAAATAGAAAGAGAAACAATTAGCATGCTCGGCACTCTTCTATCGAATCCAGAAGCATCAGGGCACATAGTTACAGGGGGGACAGAAGCCAACGTTCTCGCGCTATGGGCCGCCAAGAAGCTTGCCAAGAAAACCAGCTGTGAAGTGGTAGTGCCCGGATCAGCTCACTGCTCCTTCGACAAGGCCGCAGATCTGCTAGGCTTGAAACTCGTCAAAGTGAGGTTGAACAACAAGTTCCAAGTCGATGTGGGAGCCGTCAAAAACGCGATAAATCGGAAAACTATAGCGATCGTGGGCATAGCCGGCTCAACGGGGCTAGGTGCAGTCGATCCGATAGACGAGCTCTCCGAGCTCGCCTTGGAAAAGAACCTGTACTTCCACGTGGACGCCGCTTTCGGAGGGTTCGTGCTTCCGTTTTTGAGAGACTTAGGATATAAGGTGCAGAATTTTGACTTTGCTGTCCCCGGGGTCCTTTCCATAACGATTGACCCGCACAAGATGGGTTTAGCTGCAATCCCGGCTGGCGGGTTATTGTTCCGTAATGAAAGTCTTAGAAAGAAAGTGTCATGGGACATCGCTTACCTAGCGGGCGGAGAAACCGAACAAGCGACACTTGCTGGAACACGTTCAGGCGCCTCAGCCATCGCTGTCTGGACCGTGATGAAGCATCTTGGAAGAGAAGGTTACGGAAAAATCGTTGGAAAGTGCATGCGGCTAACGCTGAGGCTTGCGGAAGATATTCCGAAGATTGAGGGGTTGAGCGTTGCAATGGAGCCGACAATGAACATTGTTGGGTTGATATCAGACGTGTTCGATGTCCGTAGGATAGCTGAGGAATTGAGGCTTAGAAAATGGGCTGTCTCTCTCTTTCCGCGCCACATTCGAATCGTCATAATGCCTCACGTTCAGGAGCGGCACGTTGAGGATTTGCTGCAAGATTTAAACAAGATAGTAAAAGAATTAAGAGGGTAGGTTGGAGGGATCAGTCTTGTCAACGCATCCGTCGAAGCACATTATTGGAACTCAAGGCAGTGAGCTGAGGTCAAAGCGTATAGTTCTGTGTGTAACCGGCAGCGTGGCTGCTGTTCAGAGTCCAGAGATTGCACGTGCCATGATGCGACATGGCGCCGAAGTGTTCGCTGTGATGTCGTCGATGGCTAGGAAAATCGTTCACCCTTATCTGATGGAATGGGCGACGGGGAACGAAGTGATAACAGAGCTGACTGGCAAAATTGAACACGTGGCCTTGGTCGGCGAGCACTCCTTGAGGGTCGACCTTGTCCTAGTGGCACCTGCCACAGCAAACACCATAAGCAAGATCGCCTGCGGGATTGATGACACCACGGTCACATCCGTCGTCTCAACGGCCTTCGGCTCAAACTGTCCAATAATCATTGTTCCAGCGATGCATGAATCCATGTACAACCATCCGATATTGATTAAGAACGTCAAAGAACTCAAAGCTCTGGGAGTAGAATTCGCAGGTCCAAGATTCGAGGAGGGAAAGGCAAAAATCGCTAAGACCGAAGAAATCGTTGATGCGGTTATCCGTAGACTCACGGTCAGGCAGGATTTCTCGGGTCTGAATGTGTTGATCACGGCGGGCGCAACCTTGGAGCACATAGACCCAGTTCGCGTCGTCACGAACAAAAGCTCTGGAAAAATGGGCGTTGCAATAGCAGAGGAAGCCTTGAGCCGGGGAGCAGAAGTGACACTCGTCTACGGTTCAGGAACAGAAGCTCCTCCTTCAAGAGCTCATGTGCTCAGAGTTGAGTCAACACGGCAGATGCATGAGGCGGTCGTTTCTGAACTGAATTCTAGGAAGTATGATTTGGTCATAGCTGTTGCTGCGGCTGCTGATTGGGCGCTTGAGAAACCGTTTTCGTACAAGGTTTCGTCGCACAAGTTGCGTTCGCTTGATTTGAAGCTGAAGCCCACAGCGAAGATCATAGACAGCGTGAAAAAGGTGAGTCCCCGAACTTTTCTCGTAGCATTCCGCGCTGAATACAGGCTGCCCAAGAAGAGGCTGATTGAGAGCGCGTACAAGAGGCTGCTGAAAGCCAATGCAGATATTATCGTCGTAAACGACGTGGGAAAGAAGGGGGTTGGCTTCGCAACCGATACCAACGAGGTTTTCATAATTGACAAGGAGAAGAGCATAGTGCATGTGCCACTGGCCAAGAAGCGAGAAGTTGCAAGGAAGATACTCGATGTCACGATTGACAGGATCAAACCAAAATAGTCTCATAAACAGTCCAGACGCGTTAAACGTGAAATCGATGCGGAAAAAGTTCAGAACTGTCGGTCTTGGCGGCACTTTCGACGAGCTTCACAAGGGACACAGAGCATTGCTCAATAAAGCTTTTGAAATAGGCGAACGCGTGATGATCGGCGTCTCTTCAGACGAATTTGCTAGAAAAATGGACAAGCCTCACCAGACGGCATCTTACGAGGAGCGCACGAGAGAGCTGAGAGATTTCCTAAAATATCAAGGAGTACTGCAGAGAGCGGAAATAATTCCAATAAATGATGCTTATGGCGGTGTGCTGCTTTCTAAAGATCCTATCGAAGCATTGGTCGTCAGCGACGAGACGAAGCCCGTCGCTCTTAAAATCAACCAAAAGAGAAAAGAAATCGGAATAGATCCCCTTGAAATAATTGTGATTGACATGGTCCCCTCCCAAAATCACGTGGCAATCTCGACAACACGGATCCGCACGGGCGAGACCGACAGAGAAGGTCACATTCTGAAGAAGAAAGGAAAATGATTAAACCATTTGTGGAGCACTTGTATTACGAGCGGTGTTCCGATGCAGAGGACAGGGATTGCCAAGCTTCCACTTCATTACGGAAAAGCACCGATGTACCTCATCGTTCGAATGCGAAAACTCGCCAAAGAAATGGTCACCATCATCGTCGACGAGTATGGTTCAAACGAGTTCTTGAAGCGAATCTCTGACCCTTTCTGGTTTCAGGCCCTAGGCTGTGTTCTAGGGTATGACTGGCACTCGTCAGGAGTGACCACCGTTGTCACGGCGATCCTCAAACAGGCAATCATTCCTGAGGAGCACGGTATCGCGGTTTGCGGCGGGAAGGGCAAGTTCTCCCGTCTGGCGCCTGAGGAGATCCAGACTGTTGGAGAGAAGTTTGGCTTTCCAACTGAAAACATCGAGAGTCTGCGTTATGCAAGCAGGATGAGTGCAAAGGTTGACAACACTGCGATCCAAGCAGGCTATCAGCTCTATCATCACGCGTTCTTCGTTGCGGAGAACAGGAAATGGGCAGTCGTCCAGCAAGGCATGTGCGCACAAGATCGAACCGCAAGACGCTATCACTGGCTCTCCGAGAAACTGGAAGAGTTCGTCGTTGAACCTCACAGCGCAATCGTCGGCGACACGAAACGTCAGTGCGCGTTGGACATGACCGCTCGAGAAAGTGAAGGAAGCAGGAAAGCTTCTGTAGACGTGGCCAAGGAACCCACCAAGAAGCTCATGCGACTGGTTGTGTCTGTGAGGCCTCATCTTCAAAAATCGCTGAGTGAATGGTTGCCAGCAGCCGCAGAAGCCAGATGGAACAAAGAACTGCCGGATGTTTTATGCATGCCATGGAACACAAACTGGAGAACGATGAAGCAAATCTACGAGTTCCAACCCAGCAACTACGAGGAGCTGCTTGGCTTCAAGGGTGTCGGACCGGCTACGGTAAGAGGACTCGCGTTGATTGCAGAACTGCTTTATGGCGAAAAGCCAAGCTGGAAAGACCCTGTGAAGTATTCCTTTGCGTACGGAGGAAAAGACGGCGTGCCGTACCCTGTTAACCGCGAGGCAATGGACGAGTCCATCCAAATCCTGAGACAATCAGTCCAAGAGGCAAGGATTGGCAACGCAGAGAAATTACGGTGCTTACAGAGACTCAGACGATTTGTTCCCGTGTGACCCGACTAAGACGCATGAGCTCACATCTTTCAAAAACAGTCAGTGGCGATAAGATAGACCGAGGAGACAGCGCGCGCGTGTGGATTGCAAGGTTCCTGTGGCGGTACGTTCCAGGTGCTAATATTCCGGAGGCACTGTCTGCGCTTTCAGCATCGCTTTGGGTTGTGATCATTGGTTCCGACATGGCAAGGGGCATTTCGCATTCCAGTGACTAACCACTTGTTCGGTTACGCTGTGGCAGAACCCCCGGGTCAGACACTTCGAACCTGTTCGAAACCTACGGTCAGGTTGTGCCAGTTGGCTGTTGTTTAGGGAAACGTATTAAGGCAACCAATCAAGAAAAACTATGATTCACGCGTTGAAGGGCTAAACATGGAGACCGTTGCTGTTAACGTCCAAGACCTTGTTGTCAGTTATGGTTCTTTCGTGGCGGTTGAAAACCTATCGTTCACCGTGAAGAACGGGGAAATCTATGGGTTGCTGGGTCCTAACGGTGCGGGCAAGACGAGTACGATCAAGGTTCTTGTGGGAGTTCTGGAGCCACGTGCGGGAAAAGTTGAGATCTACGATACGCCGCTCTCGGATGAAGTCGCGGCGAAGAGTAAAATCGGCTATGTCCCAGAAGAGGTTGTGCTTCTTGATTCGCTCACGCCGAGAGAGTTTTTCGAGTTTGTAGCTTCAATAAGACGCTTGGACAGGGAAGTTGTCAACTCCAAGCTTGAAAGGTTCGTGTCCGCTTTTGAACTCAGGGAGTACTTTGACACTCCGATCGCGGCTTTGTCTATGGGCAACAAGCAGAAAGTCGCTGTTGTCTCGGCCCTGCTGCACGATCCGAAACTCCTGATCTTGGACGAACCTCTGATAGGCTTGGACGCACGGTCTTCGAAGATTCTCAAGGAACTTGTAACCTTTCACGCCAAGAAGGGCGGAGCCGTCATATTCTCGACCCACATCATGGAAGTCGCGGAAAAACTGTGCACAAGAGTTGGAATAATAAACAAGGGCAAAATCGTCGGAGAAGGCACGGTTGCCGATCTCCGCAAACTTGTCAGAAGCGCAGAAGGTTCCTTAGAAGACATTTTCTTGAAAGTGACAGAGCAGGAAGCCGGGATGCAGGACATAATAAAGGCCTTAGAAGAGGAGTAAAATGCAGTGAGATTCTCTGAGCTTTGGCGCTTGTCGGGCAAAGTGTACAAAGAAGTCTCGTTCCAATCCATCTTTTCCCTTCGTGCAGGCTCATCCCTGCCTCAAAGCGGTAGAAGAGACGTCAAACAACTCGTCGCTAGCGCCAGGATAAACACTCTGATCAGTAAGCTGGTCACGACAGTTTTCATCGCTATCTTCGCAGGAGTAGTGTTCCTTCCTCTAACAATCAGCGGCGTCAGTACAGCCCTGCCGAGAGAAATAGCGGTCCAAGGCGGCGTCTCGGCTTTCCTTGCCGTCGTACTCTTCTTGATAGTTTTCATGGGGCTGCAGATGTCAACGTCTTTTGTATCCTCAAAAATTGTGGATGTCCTCAGTCCTCTTCCGCTTTCAAAAAAGGAAATCTCAAGAACAATATTTCTATGTTTCATCAGAATCTTCGACATACCTCTAGTTGCAGCAGCAATCATCTTTCTCTCCGTCTACTTCGTCATCGGCGGCTCGATCCTAGGGGGCATAGTGTCTGTCGTAGGCATCGGAGTCACCGAGATCTTCGCCCTGGCTCTCACCACGGTTTCCGCTCAATTTTTCTACCTAAGAGTCGCACGGGCAGGGGGCAAATCGAAATGGAAGACTTTTCTGAGATTTGGGTTCATGCTTGTGTGGCTTCTGCCAACCTTTGCCGCATACTTTGTCGTGAATTTCGCGGGAGAAATAGTTCAATCGTTTGCGCATCTTGCGCAGGGTTTTTCTTCGATTTCCCAGATTCTAGTTCTGGTTTACCCGTTTTCCTACGGGTTTCTAGTGTCCTATGCAACGTTCCTTCACGGAGTTGACAACGTCACTCTAGGTCTTTCGACTATCGCGTCAGTCGCATATGTGGTTGCTGCGTACTACTGTCTAAAGTGGGTCACGCGGACCGTTAGAAAGATCGGGGTCGGAGGATTTGCTGCAGGTCCAAGAGAAATCGTGAAGGACACGCTCATCAGACCTCAAATTCCATGGCTAGGAATCATTCGGAAGGACTTGAGAGTGGCGTCCAGAGCGCCTTCATACGCAAGTCTTTTTCTTTTGCCAGTTGTACAGACAATTGTTGTGGCAATAACTTTCTCTTCATTCAGCGATGTCGGGCCGAGCGCTGCACTGGGGATTCTGACTGGAATATCAATGATCACGCTTCTGCTTCCACCAACTCTTCTTGCCATTGAGGGTTTAGCATCTGCCTACACAAGGCATCTTCCTATGAAGAAAAGGACGATGGTAACGGCGAAAACCCTGTTGTCAACGGTCACCTACATGATTTCTATGATCGTTCTTTCAATCGTCGCAGTCTTGTTGGGGAAAAGCTTCTCGTTTATCTTGACTTTGGGAATGATACACACGTTCTCTGTCGCAGCTGCGATCATGCTGGAACTGACGATTTTGCTGAGGAAGTTCTGGAAAGAAGGCTTCGCCGTCGGCAACATCTACTCAAGAATTACCACTTACATCATGATCTTGATTCCCGGGTACATCGTGGCCTCAATACCGATAGTCTGCGCGTTTGCGGCCTTCTTCCTTGCTCCGCCGTTCTTTTTGCTAGTCTTTCTCGCTACTGCGATGTCAGAGTTCGCGGTCATGGTAGCGGTGGTGATACGCGAAAAGTAGTGGAGGTTCTCATGTCCAAGTAGATCTGCGAGCAGCAAAACGAAGAGAAAGATGTTTTGTATCCTTGGCTCTCAGCGAATTCAACTGCCTCTTCAGTTGGAAACGCGATAGCGTCTACCCCCGCTTCTATGGCGAGGATCTCTGTTTCAGACCTATGCTTATCTCTAGACCGCATACAGCCAAGGACCAACGGAGTGTCAGGAAACATCAACCTTGCAGCCGCAATCACTTTGGCTACGTCGATCGGTCCTGGAGGCTTGACGTTCTCCATCTCTGTTCCGCGTATGGGCATGAACGCGATTATAACAAGTGCTGAAGGGTTGAGCTCTGACACCATTTTCAAGGCATGCAGCTCACCTTCAAGTTTTCCATAATGCAGCCCCACGATCACGTGCGGTACAAACTCGATTCCAGCTTCATGCAAAGCCTTCAAGGAATTTGCGTAATCCTTGACTGACGCGTCTAGATTGAAGATCTCCTTTAGGGTTTCGTTCGAACCAGTGATGTCTAATAGGGCTGCATCGACTCCGGCTTTCTTGAGTCCCTCAGCTGTCTTGAGGTCGATGACACCCGTGTGCACAAACACTGTTAAGCCCAGCTCATGCTTGATCCTTGCGATGGAGTCCACAAACCCTCCGAGAGGCACAGCCCCGTTGGGCAGGCATCCGCCACTTATCAAGCATCCCTTTGCTCCCTTTTCCTTCAATCGTGTACACAGTTCAAAGAGCGCGTCAGGCGTCGTGGCAGGGTACATCGTGTTCAGCACTGTTCCACCACAGTGTTTACACATCAAAGCGCACGCCTTACCGGTTATGGAGATCGTCGGAAAATCACTCGAAGAAGAAGCGTAACGACTTGTTTTATAGTACATGAAGCTTGGTGCGTAAAAGCGGATTCTCTTACGTTTAACAACACAAGCGTCCTTTTTCAGAACGTTCAAAAGCTCCCTTTCGTTCATGCGCCAGATGCTTTCAGCCGAGAGTCTAGTCATTGTTCTCGGTTAGGATTGTCCCATGACTCGCTTAATACTTTTCGTTTTATCGTGTTTCTTCTGTTTCCTTACAGTCCTTTGAAATCACCGGTATGGTCTGCATCGCTTCGTCTATTGCAGAAAGTGTGCTTGAGATCTTCTCGAGGTATCTGTTGAAATTCAGGGCTTTAAAAACCGCCACGCCTCTTTCTGTGATGGCGTACAGCGCTTTCTTGGGCAAGGGTCGTTCCTCAACTAGCCCGTTTTCCGTCAAGAAGTCCAAGCGACGATTGAGGACGGTGCAGTCTATGGTGGTTTCGTATGCTATCCTGTCGACTGTAAGAGGTTTCTTTATCAAGGCTTCCAGAATTGCTTCATATGATTCCAGCTTTGATCTGTGCACTTTTGGGCACCCTTTCTGTGGGTCTTGTTTCGCTGCAGATAAATCGTTTATGAATCCTCAATCTTCAGCAGAAAACATGTTAATTTTTCAGTGTTTTCCAACATCCACTTATTGGTTCCTGACGGACTTTTGGATCTGTTTCATGAAGTTGAGTCTGAAGCAGCAGTGTCAGCTAAGGCCTTGTTTTGTACAAATCTTCTGCCTGTTACCTTTCGTGGAGTTATCACGCAGATTCTTACGGCCTTCAGTTCGCTTTCCCTGTTTCTTCTTGGTTTGCTCATATACTCGTCGAAGATCAATGGAACACGGTACTTATCGATGAGCTTCTGAAGATAAGGTATCATTTTCTTCTCCTCATTGATGATTTCAGCATTGCCAAGAATAATCACACTCTTAAACATCGTTACGTCGGACAAAGCTTCGTCGACCTCAAAGCAAACACTAGGGTTCTTTCTCAGACCGTTCATTTTCAACCCTTTGTCGCACGTGTGAAAAAACACCTTTCCGTTGCAATATCCAAAGCCAACTGGGACTACGTACGGTTCATTATCCACAACCATGCCAAGCCTCCCAACTCGCGCACAAACTAGAAACTGCTCAATCTCTTCAGAAGTCATCTCCACAGACATTTCAAGCATGAACTCCTTCAGGGTTTTGAAATGTACTTGAAGACTTCGCAGTTTATTTAACATGCCCTCGGGGAATTTTCGAATGAAAGGCTAGAAACTCTTTAATCCGACTCAAAACTTCTGCAAGTCTGTAAAACATCCCTTTCAAACCATTTCATGTCCAGGCTGTGAGACATGTGAGCAAAAAGACCCCCTTGCCAAGGCAGATTCGTGTCTCCCTAGGTTCTGCAGTAATCCTTGGACTGTTAAACGCGAGACTTGATGCTACCCCAACGACTATCTATCTTATGACATACAGACGGGGCAAGTGTAGCGCAAATTGTGGTTTTTGTCCTCAAGCCAGGGAGAGCCGCGGCAGAACGGACATGCTTTCAAGGGTTTCATGGCCAGTCTATCCAACAAAACCTGTGCTGAACGGAATAGCCCGAGCCCACGAAAAAGCCGACATAAAACGTGTCTGCTTCCAAGCCCTGAACTATCCTGAAGTCTTCACACATCTAACGGCTCTGGTGAAGACAATCTTCGAACAAACTCACATGCCTATCTCAGTCTCGTGCCAGCCGTCCACGCGAGAAAACATAGCCCAGTTGGCTGATGCAGGAGCCGAAAGAATAGGCATACCCCTAGACGCGGCAGTCAAAAGTGTCTTCACGAGAATCAAAGGCTCTTCTGCCGGAGGCCCGTACACTTGGGAGGGACAGTTCCAGCTGTTGGATGAAGCCTTGCGTACTTTTGGAAAAGGAAGGGTCAGTACACATCTGATCGTTGGACTTGGAGAAACCCAAAGGCAGATGATCAAAACGATGCAAGAATGCGTGGATATGACGATTCTTCCAGCGCTCTTTGCCTTCACACCGATTCCTGGGACAACACTTGCCAGCCAAAAGAGACCCCCGATTGAAGCATATAGGCGAATACAAGTTGCAAGGCACCTGATTTTGCAGGGAACCGCCCGATATGAAGATATGAGTTTTGATGAGCAGGGCTCGTTGGTTAATTTTGGAGTCGATGGGGAAACCCTGATGAAGGTGATTGAAACGGGCGAGCCATTTCTCACGTCCGGATGTCCTTACTGCAACCGTCCATTTTACAACGAGAACCCAAGCGGTCCAATCTACAATTATCCAAGGAAATTGACGGAAGACGAGCTTTCATGCATAGTTAAACAATTAGGTTTTTCGTGAGCGAATGGTGATGTTTGCCGTGCTCCTCAAGACTGTGGAGTCGAAAAATCTATGTGTAGGATACACGTTTATGCAAGCCTAAATGGCTGGTGAAAATTTGGTTGAGGCCCCGGTCGAAGATAAGAGGATAACACTGAAAGAGGCCGTGAAGCTTGTTCCAGATGGCTCTCACCTTTTCTGGGGAGGCTTCGGTTTCCAGCGTCCGGCTATGGCTTTCGCTTACGAGCTTGTCAGGCAGAAGAAGAGAGATTTGACAATCTACACTTGCGGGTCAGAAATGGATATTGACATCCTGTCAGGCGCGCGGGTCGTTTCACGGTACGAGCTGGCTTTCTACGCGATTGAGGGCATAGGTCTGGTGCCTAACATTCAGAGGAGAATCCGTGAGGGTGCCATCGAAATAGAAGATTATTCAAACCTTGCGATGGTTCTACGTTTCTTCGGCGGTGCGCTCGGAGTCCCTTTCATGCCGCTCAAAAGCATGCTGGCAACCGACATGCTTGCAAAAAAGAGGTTCAGGGACAAGAAGGCAGAAGTGATCAATTGTCCATTCACGGGAGAAAAAGTGGTCCTCGTCCCATCAGTTCGTCCAGACTTCAGCATAGTGCACGCTTCACGCGTGGACCGAGAAGGAAACGTGCAGATAGACGGAATCAGGGGCGAAGACGTGGAAGGGGCAAGGGCTGGAAAGAAGGTCATCGTTACGGCCGAGGAAATCGTGGACACTGAATTTATTCGATCTCAGCCTGACCAGACGGTTATCCCCAACATCTACGTTACTCATGTCGTTGAGTGCCCATGGGGCTCGCATCCGATGATGGTTTACAACTATTACGACTATGACATGGAGCATGTTCGCATGTACTATGACCAGTGCAAGACGGAGGAAGGGTGGCAAAAATACTGTGAAGATTACATAACAAGCGTCGACGGTCACTATGAGTTCCTGCAGAAGATAGGCATTGAACGACTGATGAAGCTCAGGGCGAAAAAGCCGTTCCCGTACTAGAAGGAGGAAAGAGAAATATGGCCAAAATCGCAAAACCCGGAGATTTCAACACATTGGAACTCATGGCGGTCTGCGGCTCCAGATTGATAAAGAACGGTGAAGTTGTTTTCATAGGAACAGGCCTACCCATGATTGCAGCGTTGCTGGCAAAGAGAACGCACGCGCCCAGTGCAAGAATCGTTTTCGAGGCAGGGTTCATAGATTCAAACGCGAAGGACATAGCCTTGTCCATAGCTGACTCGAGACTAGGTTGGCGCGCGTCAGGAGCCATCGGTCTGTTCGAGACTCTCGGACTCATGCTGCAGGGCGGACACGTTGACCTAGGGTTCGTGGGTGCGGCCCAGATCGACGAGTACGGAAACATAAACACAACCTACATTGGAAGCTTCGAAAAGCCATCAGTCAGACTGCCCGGCAGCGGAGGAGGAAACGACATAGTGTCGTCAGCCAAGCGCACAGTGGTCATAATGACGCATGAAAAAAGGAAAATGGTGAAAAAACTGGACTATCTCACGAGTCCAGGCTTCCTTGACGGACCTGGAGCCAGAGAAAAGGCTGGGTTACGCGGAGGTGGGCCATCACTCGTGGTCACAAACCTCTGTCAAATGGACTTTGACCCTAAAACAAAACGCGTAAGGTTGGCAACGGTGCATCCGGGCGTGACGGTTGAGCAGGTTCTTGAGAACACGGGCTTTGACCTGATCGTGCCGAAGGACGTGCCCACCACGGACCTGCCCACGTGCGAGGAGCTTGAGCTTCTGAGAGCGATAGACCCCACTGGGATCTACATCCCAAGAACTAAGTAGGCGCAGTTGCTAACGGTTGGACCAGCTTGGGTTTTTGCTTCGTGACCTGCTCAACTACTCGCCAAAACTCTTCTTCAGTCAGACCTTTTCTGAGTTCCTTCATCAGCTTCTTGACTTGGTAAAAAGTCATCTGCGCTTCGCCCTTGTCCAAAGACTCTTGGCTTGTTCTTATTCTTCTAACGATTTCCTGTATCTGCACGGGCGTAGCATTGATCTCTGCCATCCTCAGCCGTTCTTCAACAACACTCTTTCCAGTCTGTCTGCCCAAGTGGAACGTGCTTTCCCTTCCAACTATCTCAGGCGGAAAAGGCTCGTAGATTATTGGGTTCGCAAGCATCGCCCCGAGGTTTTCGTTCATCTCGTAGGAGAAAGCGTTTTCCCCAATTATCGGCTTGTGAAATTGAATGGGCAAGGCAAAACTTTTCTCTACCAACTGTGAAAGCCTGTTCAGCTTTCCCAGATCCACCTTGGTGTCAATGTCATAGAGTAGCTCCAAGGCTGTACAGACTTCCTCTAAGGGTGCACAGCCAGCTCTTTCGCCAAACCCTGCAACACAGGTGTGTACACAGGCAATGCCCTCTTCCACGGCTGCCAGCGTGTTTGCAGTTGCGAGGCCAAAATCGTTGTTGCAGTGGATGGAGAGCGGAACCTGCTTCTTGATAAGCTCTGACAGACCATCCCTAACGTGTGATACTAGGTAATGCATAGACAAGGGTCTAAGGAAACCAACAGTGTCGGCGATCACCAGCCGGTCCGCACCAGCTCTTGCGGCTGCTTGAAAGATCTGCAGAATGTCCTGCAAGGGCGTTCGCGAAGCATCCTCGAGGACAAAATCCACCTTTGCGCCGTGCTTCTTAGCGTAATCGACGCATTCAACCGTTTTCTTCAAGACCTGCTCTTTGGTCTCCTTCAGTCTGTACTTAAGGTGCAGCCCGTTAAACGGTGTGAACAAGGACAGCTCTCTTATCCCGCACTCAAGACACGCGTCTATGTCGCTCCTAATGATCCGCGCCGAAGCAACAAGAGTTGCCTGCTGAAAACCTTCGTTCGCGATTTTTTTCACCGCACTCTTCTCTTCTTCAGAGAGCCCTGGAAAACCCACTGAGATCATGGGCACGCCCACCTCATCCATCATCTTGGCCAACTTCACTTTCTCAACATAGGTCAAAAAGACCGCCAAGGCCTGAACACCCTCCCTCAACGTCTCATCCCATATCAAGACGTCCTCAGGAAGTTTTGGCGGTAGATTCTTTCTCAGATGGTTATAGTTTGTGATTAAGCCCTGAGCCTCAAGCTTCTTGAATATTGTCTTTCTCATTCGCGCACAATCCAAACAAGGTTGAACCTGGACTCACCTCCTATTCTTGCAGCCGCTCATATAAGATTTAACATGGCTAGCTGGGTTCAAAAGCCCAACCCTTCGCATTCTATCGGCAGAGTAGCGACAGATCTTTTATATACTCAGCCTAAGTACAGAAGAATCGGTGCTATCATGGGCCACCTGTTGCTCGGAGCCTTCGTCGGTTTTCTAGTCACTGTCTTCCTCGGATCGGTGGCCCCCGGGATTGGTTCCCTCGCTGGTCACATAATCGGTGGACTTGTCGCAGGTATTATAGCAGGAGGAGCAGGCAGAGGATTATTAGCAGGCTTCATCGCTGGAATCTTCGGCGGATTGATCCTCGGCATACTTGCAATAATCACTGCAGGAGCAATCGGAGGAGCAGCAGGCGGCATCTTGGGAGGACTGTTAGGTGTAGTAATAGGCTCGCTCGTCGGAATTGTGGCAATACTGGCCAGCATCGTAGGCGGGGTAATATCTGCCATTGGGGGGCTAATCGGCGGCGCTATAAGCAGATAAGATCCTTGAAGCAATCAGCCAGAATCTCATTTGCCTGCCTCTTCGTTTCCAATGTTAGGCGAAAGTTTAAAATTCGAATGGACTCCTAGCCAATAGTACTCTCGGTGCATGAAACATGGAAACCTTTTCATGGTGGAGTGACAAGCAACGAATCCTGATGGAGGAAGCTAAAGCCTTCGCTGACCAGAGTCTCCCAAAGGGTGAAGAGGTTTTCTGGACGAAAGAGTTCCCGCATGAACTGTTGAGGGAAGTTGCTCGGAAAGGATGGTTTGGAGTCGTCATCCCGACTGAGTATGGTGGCACGGGCACAGGAGTCACAGGCGTAAGCATCGTAACTGAGGAGCTCAGCAGAGTCTGCTCAGCCCTATCAGAGGCGTACGCCGTATCCATGTTCGGCGGCGTCGAACAACTCTTGACCTTTGGAACTGAAGAGCAAAAACGCAAGTGGCTTCCAAGAATATCCAGGGGCGAGGTCATCGGCGCTGTCTGCATCACGGAGCCTTTCGTCGGCTCCGATGCTGCAGGGATAGAGACAACTGCTAAGCGTGAGGGAAACGGCTACGTTCTAAACGGGAAAAAACGTTTCATAACAAACGCGGGACTGGCTGATGTCTACGTTGTCTACGCGAAGACCAGCGAAAAACCTGAAGACAAGGCAAAGTACCAACATCTCACGGCCTTTCTTGTGGAAAAGAAAACGCCCGGTTTCTCCGTTGAGAAAATCAATGAACTATCAGGATGGTTTGGCCTTCCGAACGGGTTCTTGGACTTCAACAACGTCGGGGTTCCGGCTGGAAACTGCTTAGGACCCGAAGGAGCAGGGTGGAAAGTGATGATGGCGGGCCTAAACTTTGAACGAGTCGTTTTTTCAGCTGGCATGCTTGGTCCCATGAGAGAGTCGATACGCCATGCAGTTGCTTACACGCAGAGACGGATGCAGTTCGACAAACCAACCATAGATATCCCATCAAACCAGTCCAAGGTTGCCGAGATGCTCTCTGGACTGTACACTTCGCGGTTGCTCGTCTATCACGCCGCTTACCTTCTGGACCAGCACAAGGAGGCAATGGTAGAAGCTGCAACCGCTAAAATGTTCACTTCAGACACGTTTGAGAAGCTCATCAGCGACGCTGTTCAGGTAATGGGAGGCGACGGCTGGACGCGCTTCTACCCCGTTGAGAGTTATCTTCGAGACGCCAAAGTGAACCAGATCGGCGCTGGAACCAACGAGATCATGAGGCTCGTGATCTTCCGAGGCGGATTGAAAGCAATGGGCAAAGACCTCAGGATGCCGCACAGACGTATTCACCGAAAACTCGGAGTTCCGATATCCACAATTGAACCCTTACCCAAGATGGAACCAAGCGAAGACGGCATCATGAAAGTTTTGGCTGAAGATTACACGGTGAACCCAGGCCTCTACATGTCGCGAGAAGACCTGAAAGAGAGACTCACAGAGACAAGCGACGAGAAATTCGACGAAATTCTGAAGGGACTTGAGGCTAAGGGTTTGGCAAAAGTTTACCGCGACTCGCGAAAGACAATTTCACTTGCGAAGGCGACTTATGATGGATTGCGCAAGGCTGGGCCTCTAGAAAAATACAAGTGGTATCCAGACTGGCTGAGCAGAGAACTGATCTTCTAGGCCATGCCGACAATCTCGCGAGCCATTGAGTGCTCATTGCGCGTTTCGCATTTTGAGAGTCACGTTGCCGGAATCTCTGTTAAGCATTCTGGTCTTTGATTTGAGGAGGTCAAGTGCGGCCGTCTTCGCTCCAAGTTCTGCCTTAATCTTTTCATCTGCGCTTCCGATTATTATGACATCGCCCGCGTTCAAGCTCAGTTTTGACAACGCGGCAATGATGGAGGAACTACTTTTTGACATGTCTTCTCCAGTGCCAGGCATGACTAACCCGTTCTTGGTGAAGATTAAAGTCGTAGCTCCCTTTGCGCCTGCTTTTATGGCAGCGTCTCTCTGTTCCAGGCCGTACTTTACGGAGTTTTTCATTCCTGCCACTCGAACTGCAATGTTGAAGCGTCCGACTGTCAAGGGCGTAGACGGAATCGCTACTTGTTCGCTCAAGACCGCTCTCAGGCCAGAAAGCAGCTTCCTTCCAGCGTCAGACAGCGAGATCCCTGATCTTGAAACTTCAATCAGCCCCTCGTTCTTGAGATGCCTGACGAGAGTCCTAGTTTCACCTTCCCCTAAGTCGAGATCCCTTGAAAGTCTCAGCCTGCCCACAGCTCCTAGACCGCTAATGTCCTCCAAAGCCTCTACGACATGAGCCTCAGCGAACGAGGGCAGCCGTCCAGGCGCGATTTTAGCTGCCACTCTGGCAACAGTTTCAAGAGTCGTCAACCGCGTTTTTCCTCGCGTATAAGCTGTTGCTAGTTGTTTATAGGAATTTTTATATAGGTTGGCTGGATTATCTAACCAGCGGCTGAGCCTAAATGAATACGCGGAAACTTGCTCTCCTAACAATTCTGACCGGGCTATGTATAGCTCTTCAGATTACTCCTAGGCCGCCAAATGTAGAGTTTACATCTTTCTTCTCTTTTGTTTTCGGCTTGATGGAAGGAGCCCTCGTTGGCGCGTTTTTCGGTAGCTTTGTGATGCTCATAAACGGGTTTTCGTCTCCATGGGGATTTGGCGGCTTAAACATCCCTTTTCAGATAGTAGGCATGATGATCGCGGGGGGTCTGGGGGGCGTGTATAGAAGATTCACGCGCGACATTAATCTTTCCAGAGATTTCTTTTTAGAAACGGCTGTTTTAGGCGCTTTTATTGCTCTAATTTATGACTTGATTACTAACTTGGGATTTGGCGTTCAGCTCATTCTAACGGGCGAGGACTCATCTTTGGCTTTGTTTACTGCCGTAGCTTATGGCTCCTTCTATTCGTTAATACACATAGTATCTAACAGCGTGGTTTTTGGAGTTCTGTTTCTTCCAATCACCAATGCGTTAAACAGTTTAAAGGTTGGCGAATCTCCTTGGTCGAAAAAAGAACGTTTGTATTCTTGATGCTTGCCTCAATCGTGTGGGCAGCCCTGGCCTCATCGTTTGCTGGGTACTACTTCCTCCAGAATGGAAACAACACTGAGCAACTAAACAGCGCTCAAAACTCGCTAAACAAAGTCGCATCAAGCTACGGCAATGCAACCGAAAAGTATGATTTGCTGTTGACTGAATACGCCTCGTTATATGGCAACTACTCATACTTCACGAGCAGCAATTACGTGACTTTAATGCCACCTTTAGGAAGTGCAATCACAAGCTTGGGCAAAAACTACACCAACCTCTTCGAACAGGAGGACATGAACAAAACGTACGATCAACTCCTAAGCGACTACGAAACACTTCAGCAGAAAGGTAACATAACAAGAACAGATTTTGGTAATCTGCTTAGCGAGTACCATGACTTGTTTAGCCTTTCTGCACTCAGGGAGCTAGCACTGTCAATCAGCGAAGCTACGACACTGTCCGTAAACGTTGAAATCAATTATGGAAACGAAACCGTGGAATGGCACAATGAAACCAAAGTGCCCGCAGGTTATACCCTTTTCAAATTAACACAAGAGATAGCCGTCATCAAATACAGCTACTACGCCCTCACTGAACCAGGCCATGTGCTAGTTGATTCTATCAACAACAAATCAACGCATATTGACCCATCTTACGCCTGGGGCTACACATGGATATGGTACTACTGGAACGGCAAAGAGAAAAAGTGGGTGAGCGGTCCAGTAGGCTGCGACGCTTGGCTACTGGAAAACGGCGGCATTTATAAATGGAACTTTGAGCGCTGGTCGTACCCCTGAGACATTCATGTGGTACTATGAAAGTGGTCAGACATGGCCGCCACTATCGCCTCCATAAACGATTGAAGAAGGCAATTTGAACAATAGATCGAGGTTCTTGCCATGCGCAAACCTCACCCCTTGCTCCAAGGACATAAACTAGCGCGCGTTGCTGAACATGACTATTCTCGTCAGCTCTCTAGGCCCTTACTGATCTATTTTTTCAGCAGTTTCAGGAGTTCTTCCATTGTCAATCCAGCCTGTCGCAAGATCGATTTGAGCGTACCTCTTTTTATCTCTGAGTGGAGGGGCACGATAACGATGTAGATTTTATCAGGGGCCTTCCTTTTCAGCCTGATGTGGCTTCCCTTTCTCCCTACTACCTCGAAGCCGGCTTTGCCTAAAGCCTTGACTACTTCACGGCCTGAGACCAGAGGCAGCCTTGGCATGGGTTTCAACGCTCAGAGTTGTGACGATGGCCGATCTTCCTTTTGGGACAGTGGCATCTTCATCCTCAAGATAAAGCTCAACAGCTTCATGCAAGTTGCTCAGGGCATGCTCTATGTCTCTTCCCTGGCTTGCTATGTCCAGTTCGGGACACCAGGCAACGTGCAGTTTTCCCTCCTTCCACACCACGGCAGACAGAGTGACTGTTTCACCCATCAAGCAGCACCTACAGGAATGATGCCTCACACACCTAAAAAAGTTTTTGAATCCAAACACGGGTTCCGCTAAAGAACGAGGAACCAGCACCATACACCAGCATAACGACCAAGCGGCCAGACAAGCTTGATTCATCGTCCTCTGACCATCCCCTACCCCGCGTTTTCTTAGCGCGCGCGTTATTGGACATCGAGTGCTTTGCCGTTTCCAAACGGGCCCTAATGCAGTTCTATTAAAACGGGCCCTATGCACAATTCTGATGACTTCAAAGAAGACAGTGACGTGCAGGAAGTCCAAAACAGTCCCCAAGTCCCAAGAAGAATAACAACCGATTTTTGACCAATTTAGGAACACACATGCGCACTTGGTGGTTGGTTGGGGTAAAGTTAGCCCCCAAAACCCAAACCCACCCAAACAAGAAAAGAAAAAACTTAGTGGCACTTCAGATCGTTGCGATTTCCTTCTCGACTATGTTTAGTTTTTCTGCTACGGTTGCGAAGTTCTGTGTGGATTTGGGTCTCAGGATTATTCTGTCTGCAAGGAGTCTCTTTCCAAGGGATAGGATCCAGAACCATGTTGGCAGATGGTCAACCATGAAAATGGTCACTTGATCTTCCTTCTTAGCTCGAAATGATGGTAGAGGCTTAAGAAAGAACCATCGCTGTTTCTCTTCCTTCGTGACGGTATAGCCATAGATCTTGTTGATTTTGTATAGTCTGGAAAAGTTGAGGAAAGGAGCCTCGATGAGCAAGCCCCCGGTTGACAGGTAAATCTTTACGTATGCAAGTGCAATCGATGAAAACACGCCAAACACGGTTATGAAAAGCAAGACAAGGTAAAGCCATGGATAGCTCGGAATAAGCACTGGCGCTTGAGAAATTAATGCCAGAATGAAGGCCCACTGCAAGAAGACCCATCTTCCGCCAATGTTTTGCTGAAACAGAACGCTTTCAAAATACCTTGCCTGTCTCCTCTTGCTCATTGAGTAAACAGTGCTGAGAGAACCTAATAACAGGGGAATCAAGGCATACATCAGCGCTGGATGTGCATACGGTGGGGCGGTTGCCAGAACTTCACCATAGACGAAGTATCCCGAAGGCTGTGAGACGTTGACTTGCCAGGAGCCACATTCTGACACGGGATAATCCTCATTTACAGTTTCGTTTTGCCATTGCGCTAAGGTGGTACCGTTCGGCGCATCAATGCTTACGATTACTGGTTCTATTGACCTTACACGGATATGAATTGTGTCTGGCAATGTAAAAAAACTAATTTCGCAATGATCCGGCGCTAATCCTCCCACGACTCTGCCAGTCTCAGATATTCCTGCTCCTCCACCTTTATAGTAGACAGGAAGTTCAGTCCCGTAAACCAGGAAAAACATTCCAAATACCAGAAGTATGATGCCGATTATCGTGAGAGATTTCCAACGCATTTCAATCATAGAATCGTGAGTTGTCTCAAACTAAATAACTTTCCTTCCCAGCTTTATTAGCCATCAAAGGCAACCACAAGATCCTCCATCTCAAGAAAACATTCCACTTTCAATCTTCCTGATCTTTCCACGATACTTGGGATAACTGCTTTTTTCATGATCTAGCTTAGCGCGTGCGAGTGACAGGATGCTTGCCAGACAGCTGTGCGCACGCTATCCGCATACTAAAAATTGAAATAGCCTTGTTTCAGGGGTAAGGTTAATTTTGGTAGCGCGCTAGCGTGTTCCTAAATTCTTTTGGAAAGCAGCTAGTGCTGTCCGTTTTGCTCTTCAATCATATTTGGATCATATAGGATACCCGGGGGGGGGAGGGCGTGAGAGCGAGAGAGCACCCAGCTCGAACCGTGACAGTAACCATCCCTCATCGGAAAACGCCACGCCAGCCTCTTGAACTGAATTTAGGAACAAGCATGCGCGCTAATTTTTTCCATAGGTGGTGCGGGCTGTAGGATTCGAATCCTATGGCCAGTGGCGACGTCTCCCGCATGATGCCTCTTTTTCTGTTTTCCAGTTAATGATGTAAAACTCTGTTTGCTCTTGGCTTGGAAGAATGAAATGCAACTCTTCGGCAAAGCACGCTCAATTTTCCATAAGAGAGCCTTAGCCTTCTGCAGCTCACGGATAGATCGTGCATAAGGGACGAGACGAAGCAGCTCGTAAGGACCGAAACTCTGTTTCAACGAGTTTAAATAGCACTACTGGGCTAACCACTATTGGTCGAGCGGACCTTTTCAGGGGAAGACGGGGGAAAGGTTTGAAAAATGAAGAGAAGAGCCGTCGTTAGTTTCCTCTCAGTTGCGTTGTTCTTGATTTCGGTGTTTCCCATGAATATCTCCTCTAGCGCATCTGATTCTCATAGTAGCTATGGACCCTCTGGTCTCGTGGCACAATCCACCGTTGACGAATGGCCGATGTTTCACCACGACCCGACGCGCAACGGATATTCCACTTCAACGGCGCCAACCACAAACCAAACTCTCTGGAGCTACACAACCGGCAACTACGTGTTTTCTTCTTCTCCTGCTGTTGCTGGTGGCATCGTCTATGTGGGCTCATGGGACGGTAAGGTTTATGCTTTGAACGCTACGACGGGCACACGGGTATGGGACTACACAACCGGCAGGGCGGTGGATTCTTCTCCTGCTGTTGTTGGTGGTGTTGTCTTCGTGGGCTCATGGGACGGCAAGGTTTACGCTTTGAACGCTACAACGGGCACACAGGTATGGAACTACACGACGATCAGTCACGTGTTTTCTTCTCCTGCTGTTGTTGGTGGTGTTGTCTTCGTGGGCTCAGATGACGACAAGGTTTACGCTTTGAACGCCACTACGGGCACGCAGGTATGGAACTACACAACAGGCAGTCTTGTGGTTTCTTCTCCTGCTGTTGCTGGTGGTGTCGTCTATGTGGGTTCAGAGGACGACAATGTTTACGCGCTGAACGCTACGACAGGCGCATTCATATGGAGCTATACAACTGGCGACGTGGTGGGGTCTTCTCCTGCTGTTGTTGATGGTGTGGTCTATGTGGGCTCATGTGACGATAAGGTTTACGCTTTTGGCGTTCATGATGTAGCCGTCACCAATGTTGCGCCTTCTAAGACTTGGGTTGGTCAAGGCTTCAGCGTCACCATAAACGTCACAGTGGCAAATGAAGGCGGCTACACAGAAGCCCTCAGCGTCACAGCTTGCGCCAACGTCACAGCTATCCAAACAGAAAATGTCACCCTAGCAAGCCAAGACTCCACAACCCTAACCTTCACGTGGAACACAACTGGCTTTGCCTATGGCAACTACACTATAAGCGCTTATGTCTGGCCTGTTCCGGGCGAAACCAACACCGCGAACAACAACATGACTGACGGTTACGTGCTCGTAACCATCTTAGGCGACATGAACGGCGACGGAACGGTTGACATCTATGACGCGATCACATTCGCAAACTACTTCGGATTACAGAAGGGAGACGCACGATGGAATCCGGACGCTGACATCAACCGGGACGGCATAACCGACATCTATGACGCAATAATAATCGCAGAACACTTTGGGAAAAACGGCTCTTCTTAGCCCCTATTTCTTTAGCAGCTGCGCGCATATGCTGTTTTTTTTCGGCCGTCGTATATATGCGCGCGCGCCGTGCGCGCTATGCCTTGCTGGAAAACCTTTTATCAAAAATCGTTGCATCTCTCTAAGAGGTGGAAAATTTGAGTAAAATCGAGAAAGTCGCAGTTCTTGGCGCGGGTTTGATGGGGCACGGGATCGCTCAGGTGGCGGCTCAAGTCGGCAAGTATGAAGTGAATCTTCGAGATGTTGAACAGCGTTTCGTCGATAACGGTATGGGCATGATAAGGGAGAGTCTACAGCGATTCGTGAAGAAAGGCCAGCTCACCGAAGCGGACATGAATGCGACGTTGGCAAGGATCCATCCAACGCTCGACTTGAAAGAGGCCGTTGCCGACGCAGACTTGATAATTGAAGCAGTTCCCGAGAATTTGGAGTTGAAGAAGGCAACGTTTCGCGAAGTGGACAGTTACGCTCCGAGCCACGCAATAATCGCTTCGAACACCTCCTCTGTCAGCATCACAGAGATGGCCTCAGCGACCAAACGCCCTGAAAGAGTCTGTGGGATGCACTTCTTCAATCCGCCGCAACTCATGAAGCTCATTGAGGTGATCAGAGGAGCCAAGACTTCGGATGAAACCATCGAAACGATCTTGGCTGTTGCCCACAAGATGGAGAAGGAAACGGTGCTCGTGAAAAAGGACAGCCCAGGCTTCATAGTGAACAGGATACTCATCCCTGCGCTGAACGAAGCAGTAGCCCTGTGCTGGGAAGGAGTTGCGGACAGGGACGACATCGACAAGGCCATAAAGCTTGGACTAAACTGGCCCATGGGCCCTCTCATGCTGTTGGATTACATAGGTTCAGACACGACGCTTGCCATTGCTGAGGTGCTCACGAAAGAACTGGATCCGAAGTTCCATCCAACCACGGGACTGAAGCAGATGGCTAAAGCCCAGCTTCTGGGCAGAAAGACGGGCAAGGGCTTTTACGACTGGACCCAAAAATAGACGCGGGAGTGATGACCTATGGAATTCAAGTTCATAATCTATGAAAAGAGCGAAGGTGTAGCCACAATCACTTTGAATCGGCCTGAGGCGTTGAACGTCTTCAGCAAGGAAGTGGTGGAAGAAATACTTCGGGCACTGGAAGATGTTAAGAGTGATGAAAACGTGCGCGTTGTTGTGCTGACCGGAGCTGGCGAAAAAGCGTTCTCAGCCGGCGCTGACATAAAAGCTATGGCGGGAATGACTGCCTTGAAGGCGAGAGAACTCTCACTCATGGGCGAAAGCCTGTGCCTAGCTTTGGAAAACTTGGAGAAACCAGTCGTTGCAGCGATCAACGGTTACGCTTTGGGCGGAGGCTTGGAAGTTGCCATGGCGTGCGACCTCCGCATAGCTTCTGAAAACGCTCGCATGGGACAGACGGAAGTAAACTTCGGCTTAATTCCAGGGTGGGGTGGAACTCAGCGACTCACGCGTCTGGTGGGCATGACGAAGGCTAAGGAGCTTGTTTTCACGGGAAAGATGTTCGATGCGACAACCGCGGAGCAGTTGGGCATAGTAAACATAGTAACCCCTGCAGACAAGTTCAGGGAAACCGTTCGACAGTTTGCCCTCGAGCTAACATCCAAGCCTCCGGTTGCGCTTAAAGTGGCAAAGGCCTTGATCAACAAGGGCGCAAACATAAGCCTCGATTCGGCCATAGCGCTAGAGCGGGAAGGCTTCGGCGTCGTTGCCTCGTCGGAAGACTTTAAGGAAGGCGTCTCAGCGTTTACAGAGAAAAGAAAGCCTGTGTTTAAGGGCAAATGATTCCCCTCCTGAATCTTTTCCTTCTTCGAAATACCCTTTTTGGAGCCAAGTTCTTGAGATCTTACTCAAAAATGATATATGAGTGTGCTCTGAAACCTAGAAAACTGGTTAGTTGCTAGTGAACAGTTCAGTGATGACCCATGAAGTTAGTCATCTTTGGTCCTCCAGGTTCGGGGAAGGGCACGTATGCCTCGCGCTTGCAGACGAGGCTAGGCATTGACGTCATTGCAACAGGAGACATTCTTCGAGAGATCATGAAAGAGGACACCGCGTTGGGTAGGAAAGTCAAGGGTTTCGTAGAGAAGGGCCAGCTGGTTCCCGACGATGTTGTGATACAAGTCCTGAAACAACGTCTGGACAAGTCTTCCAGCGAGAAAGGTTTCATTTTGGATGGCTTCCCGCGCACTATTGAGCAGGTCAAAGCTTTGGAGAAGCTTGTCAAGATCAACGGTGTCATCCAGCTGACGGTGCCCGACTGGATAATTATAGAGCGTTTGTCAAGCCGCAGACTATGCAGGAGCTGTGGAGAAGTGTATAACATACGCTTCTTGAAGCCCAAAGTGGAGGGGATATGTGACAAGTGCGGAGGGCAGCTTTACCAGCGTTCTGACGACATGCCGGATGTGATCAAGAGCCGTATAGGCGTCTATGAACGTCAGACTGAACCCATATTGCAGTACTATAAAGAGAAAGGGACTCCGTTTGCAGAGTTTAAGTGTGAGTCCCTTGAACTGCCGCCTGAAGTGGCCGTCGATAGCATCCTTAAACAGATAAGACAGTTGAAGCTAGCCTGACGAGTCTCAAGTCATCTCTAGCACAACGCAGCAACTGGCGTGTTCCACACTATCCTTCTTAAATCAAAAACGCGCGCTGGGCTAAGAGTAAGAGTGAAGCTTGGCTACTCGTCTTCCGTTTTCCTCTTTTGTAGAACGTTCCCTTCCTCGACGACTCGAATATCAGTTGCGCCAATTCTTTTCTTGAACTCCTCAATCAGGCGTTCAGCCGTTTGCTTCCTTTCATCCTCGTGTTTTTTCAAAAGTGCAACATGATCTTTGTCATCTATGAAAGAGGGAATCTCGCTGGCGAAGGGCCATTTGACGGAGACCTCGGAGCCATTTTGCCTTTCCTTGAATACGAACTCTATCTCTAACGCTTTTCCCACCCAACCGGGGCTGTATTCTATCAGCAAGTAACGAGGGGGAACTTCTTTTTTCACCGCTACGTTTTTCAGCCCCACTTCATTCAACGCTTTCTTAACTAGAGGAGAACACTCTTCGATGCGTGTGTTAAGCAGGTACTTGCCCTCAAGAAACTTAAGCCGCATCTTGAATTCCCCCCGCAATGTGCTGCCCGTTTTCTCATAAACCTTGTTCTGCACTTTTCCACAGCGCGCGTTGAAGGTTTTAGTAGTTGTTCAAGCGCGTGCCTTTCCCGATTTTGTCTTTCTATTCCACGATTAGGAAGTGCCTAATTCCTTCTTAAATGCTTCCGCCAAGTCTTTTCCCCAGTTGTCTAGGGCTTTGAGCTTTCCAAGGAAAAACCTGAGCACTGGCGGTTCGGACACGAACTTCAAACCTTTCACCAGGTCTCTGTGCTTGTGAAGCCATTTTATCCTGTCAACTGCGTATTCGATGTGCGACACTGTGTAGACTCTCCTGGGCAATGCGATCCTTGTCAGTTCTATGTCGGCAAAGACCTCTTTTCCTTCCTTGTTTCTGTCCATTGAAATTGTGCCTCTTTCCATGCTTCTTATTCCCGAGGCGATGTAAAGTCCAGCTGCGAGCGCTCCTGCCGGATATTCCGACTGGGGCATGTTTGGCAGAAACTTCATCGCGTCGAGATGGCAGGCCAATCCGCCTGGCGGCGTGACTACTGGTATTCCAGCCTTAACAAGCTTATTGACGAAGTACTTGATCTGTTCGACTGAACAGCCTGCGACGTCGGGGTCCACCATTTCCCTCATTCCGACGGCCATTGCGCCGATTTCCCTCATCGACATGCCGCCGTAGGTGAAGAACCCCTCGTACACTGGCAGCCACGGTTGTATCAGTTCGAACAGTTTTAGATTGTTGGTTGCTATGCAGCCGCCTCTGACGCAGGTGTTTTTTCTTCCGCTCATGTAGTATATGTCTGCGATGCTGCACATCTCTTTGACTATTTCCGCGACTGTCTTGTTCTCGTATGCTTTCTCTCGTTGTCTTATGAGATAGGCGTTTTCACAGATCAGACTTCCGTCTATGACGAGAAGCAGGTTGTTCTCGGTGCAGATCTGTTTGATCTCATTCAGGTTTTTCATCGAGAACGGTTGTCCGCCGATCAGGTTGGTCGTTGCTTCCATTCGCACAAAGCCAATCTTGTCTTTGCCATACTTCTTGATGACGTTCCTGAGCTTCTGCGGGTCCATACATCCTTTGAAGAGGTTTGTGCTCTCGGTTTTCAACGCATCATCATAATAGATCTCCAGAACCTGCATGCCTTGGAGCTCAATGTGAGCTTTTGTAGTCGTGAAGTGGTAGTTCGTGGGGATGACGCCGCCCGGTTTGGCGAAGACCTTTGCCAGGAGATGTTCTGCCGCTCTGCCTTGATGCACGTTCATTACGTACTTGTATCCAAGGATGTCTTCAACTGCTTTGGCAAACTCGTAGAAAGTCATGCTGCCAGCGTAAGCATCATCAGTTCTCATCATGGCAGCAAACTGGTTGTCGCTCATGGCGTTTACGCCGCTGTCGGTGAGCATGTCGAGAAATATGTCTTTAGTTTTGAGCAGGAACGTGTTGTAGCCAGCTTCTTCGATGGCTCTGAGTCGTTGGTCAACAGGAACTAACTGGACTTTTTGCACCATTCTGGCCTTGTGCATCTCGATCGGAATTTCCTCGCCCGAAGAGAGTCTGATAGACATAATGGAAACCTCGAGAGTTTGCTCTTATCACGTTTACGTTTTTATAATTCTTTCGGTCTGACATTCCTGTTCAACCATCGTCAGTTTTCTCACCAAAAGCTATATGTGAAAGGTTAAGACTGTGAGGATTTTTAACAAGTCTGAGGAGAAGTTTGTTGCCTGATTCGAAAGTCCTGTTACAGGACAAGCTGGGAAAACGGGTGCTCCTGCTAGGCAATGAGGCCATTGCCCGAGGGATTCTCGAGGCAGGGATAGGTGTTGTGACCACGTACCCCGGTACACCCGCGTCTGAGATAGGCGACTCCGTGTCGGAAATCGCTTCTGAGGCCGGTGTGTACATGGAATACTCCGTCAACGAAATGGTTGCGGTTGAGGTTGGCGCCGGAGCTGCAAGCTGTGGAGTGAGAGCCCTTGCAGCGATGAAGCATGTTGGGCTCAACGTGGCCGCCGACATGGTCATGACGTTGGCTTACGCCGGTGTAAGAGGAGGCTACGTGATAGTCACGGCAGACGACCCTGAGTGTTACAGCTCCCAGAATGAACAGGACAACCGCTTCTACGCTCTGCTTTCAAACCTGCCGTGCTTGGAGCCTTCCAACCCTCAAGAAGCGAAGGACATGACTGTCTCAGCCATCGAGATATCCGAAAAGCTCGAGTTGCCAGTGCTCCTGAGAACCACGACACGCGTGAGCCACACTCGCGGACCAGTCGAGTACAAAAGCATAGTGAAACCAAACCTGCAGGGCAAGTTCATCAGAGACGTGCAGCGTTTGGTGATGGTGCCAGCGTTTTCGAGGCCGAAGCACGAAGTGCTTTTGAGACAGGCCGCAAAGGCAAAGGAAATCAGCGAGGCATCTCCCTACAACAAGGTTGTCAATAAAGGCAAAGAATTGGGCATTATATCCTCAGGCTCAGCTTACAACTACGCGTTGGAGGCAGCAAACCTGCTGAGCCTAGACGCGGGCATTCTGAAACTCGGAATGACGCATCCGCTTCCAGAGAAAATGATCGGGCGATTCTTGAAAGCCTGCGACAAAATCGTCATCGTTGAAGAGCTTGAACCATACTTGGAAATGCAGGTCAAAGCAATAGCTAAGGATCACGCGCCAAACGTCGAGATATTCGGAAAAATGGTCAAGCGATTCTTCCCGAAAGAAGGGGAGCTTTCAACTCGCATAGTCGCAGCGGGTTTGGCCGAGATAACGGGCAGAAAACTGCCGATAGATTTCCAGAAGATCAGTGAAAAATATGCTGAAGCCACAAAAGATTTGCCTTCAAGACCGCCAATACTCTGTGCTGGTTGTCCTCACAGAGCGTCCTTCTACGTGATGAGAAGGGTCGGAGGAGACACTGCACTGTACTCAACCGACATAGGCTGCTACGCTTTGGGAATCGCTCCACCCTTGAACGTTGGAGACATCATGACGTGCATGGGTGCAAGCATCGGCACTGCTCAGGGAATGAGCAAAGCATCAGGCAGAGAAACCATTGCGATCATTGGAGACTCGACGTTTTTCCATGCGGGGATTCCTGGACTGGTGAACGCTGTTTATAATAAGAGCAAGGTCCTCACAGTGGTTCTGGACAATCTTGCAACGGCGATGACCGGGCATCAGCCGCATCCTGGGACGGGCATGACTGGAATGCGCGCGTCAACGGAGAGAATTCTTATTGAAAACGTTGCTAAAGGATGTGGCGTCAAATACGTGAAGGTGGTGGACCCGTTCAAAACAAAAGAAGCGACGGCAGTGGTGAAAGAGGCCCTGCAACAACCTGGGCCTTCAGTTGTCGTTTTCAGGGCCCCCTGCACTTTGATGGCCGTCCGGGAGAAGAGGCAGAGAGGAATCAAATTCGAACCGACCAGAATCACTGATAAATGCACGAACTGCATGGCCTGCATCAAACTTCTAGGCTGTCCAGCCATTGTCGCTGAAGAGGGAAAGGTGAAAATCGACGAAGACAGTTGCACTGCCTGTGGACTTTGCATTTCGGTTTGTCCTTACGGCGCCATAGAAGGAAGCTGTGCAGAATGAAGGAGTTCAACATCGTTCTGGCCGGCGTCGGCGGGCAAGGCACGCTCTTGGCGGCTGAAGCCATAGGAGTGGCCGCTGTTAAGGATGAACTGAACGTCAGGGTAAGCGAGATCCATGGCATGGCCCAACGGGGCGGAGCAGTCGTTTCAACAGTTAGAATAGGCGAAGACGCTCTGTCTTCAACGGTGTTGGAAGGACAAGCAGACGTGCTTTTGGGGTTTGAGCCCTTTGAAACGCTGCGGAACCTGAAGTACGCTTCAGAAAAGACGCTGGTCATGATGAGCACGGAAAGAATTCCGCCGACGGAATTGGCGGCGAAGAATGTGAAGTATCCAAGCATAGAAAAACTCGTCGAGAAGGTTCAAATCTTCACAAGCCGCGTACTTCTCGTTGAGGCGCCACGGTTAGCTAAGAAAGCTGGAAGCAGTCTTGCACAGAACGTTGTGTTATTGGGGGCTTTGGCCGGCACTGAGGTGTTGCCTGTGAAGACTGAAAGCCTGAGGGAAGCCGTCCGAGAGCTTGTTCCTGCAAAACATCTGGACATGAACCTCAGAGCCTTCGAGCTGGGCCTGGAAAGCGTGAGAGTGGGAAAGTAGAAGACTTAGGTGCCTTCACATTTTGAAGATGCTGTGCTTGCCTTCTCGTTTTCCAGTATGGCCTTCAGTATGCTCTGGAACAGTTTCATGTCGGAAACGTCGACCACCGGGATCTGGAAGCTCTTGTCGATCTCGTAGATCTTTTCATACTTCGGAAACTTCACGTAGCAGACCTGGCTTATGGGAAACTCTTTCTTCTTCAACTCTTGTTCGAAGGATTTCTCGTAGACTTCTAAGCACAGGAGATAGCCATCTATCCAGTACAGCCTGTTCGCACCGTAGGTTGCTGCGCACCAGGCGATGTTCTCTCTCGAGCGGCTATCCAAGCCCAGAAGGCTAATCTTCTTTGTCGGACTGATTTCAACATCCATGTCTGTTCACTCCATGAACGGCGTGTTCAACACTTCTTTAACCTTGCTGCTTATCTTCGGGCCAAGTCCGTACACGGTTTCGGACCATCCGTCAACGTTTATCACAGCGTTCAAAGGAGTCTGATAGCACTTAAGTATTGCCAAGGCTTTCTCTCTGCCAACATTGGGCAGGCTGGCCAAAAAGTAGACCTGGGCGTCTGCAGTCGTGTCAACTCTCTTGAAGGGGTGAACCGTCGGTGCCCGCTTCTCAATTATCTGCTCTTGCCGCGCGGCCACGTAGAGGAAGTCAACAGTCTCCTTGTAAGACGTCGTGTTTATAATGGCCACACCGTTTCTGGCCAAGTTGAACATCGCACCCCAAACCGACGCGGGCTGGATCCTGCTGTACTTGTAAATTATGGGCAGGTAACCCTCCAACAATATGAGGCTTTTCGGATAGACCTCCTTAAGCCTGAACAGCTGCTCGAAAAGAAAGCGCCGCGTGAGAGTGTAAACAAAATCTTGAACAGTCTTCCTCTCAACCGCACACACGTCGGACAGAATATAGTCGCCCTTCTCCAAAACCTGAGTCTTCACGTTCACACCGCGCTCTCTGAGCCCCTTAACAATCTTCGACGCAGTGTTTGCCTCGCGACTGTCCACAATTATCGTCGGCTGCTCCTGCTCCGCCCGTTTTTTCTCTCGCAAATAAGGAAGCAAGCTTTCACTCCCAGACATGTTTTCAACCAGCAGAAATAACCTCAACTCACACCGTCTTATTTGGGTTTGCTGTGCTTAGAAAAAAGAGGCAGGCGCGTTAGCAAGGTCTAAGCCGGCCAGATGAAATAAGAAGACGGCGTGAAAGCATAATGGATTGAAAAGGTACGACCCTTGCTTGGGCTCCACCCAAAGCGCTCTGCACGCATTCGTCTTCATGCCCGCGTGAAGTCGGTAGGGCCTTCTCCAGCGCCTACGTGCAGTACTAGTACCCTAGGGGGGAGGGGGAGGGTAAAATAGACGGGGTCAAAACGCGAATACAGGGATGTAGCGTATTCCACAAAAAGGAGAAGCAAAAGGCGACAGAGCAGCGAACGCGAAAAAGGGCGAGTCAACCATATCCTAGTAAGCCTTATCTCCAACACCATTCCAGTCCCTCATGAACAAGCATGACTTCACAGAACCCGAACACTAAGCCTGGAAAACTTCCTCCCGGCCAAAGGCCGATAAAGCGTCTCTTAAGATGGGGAACAGACCACCCAGGCATCACGCCTTCGAACCCCAAAATCGACTTAAAAACCTATACACTGGAGATCAGCGGCGAAGTCGAAAAACCCGTCACGCTGAGATGGAATGAAGTCCTCAAACTTCCAAAAGTCCATTCAGTAAGCGATTTCCACTGCGTCGAAGGATGGAGCGTCCTCAACTGTATATGGGAGGGCGTCCGCTTCAGCAAGGTGATCGAACTGGTGAGGCCCAAAGAAACTGCTAGGTTCGTGACCTTCGAATGCGCCGACGGTTACACGACCTCGCTTTCGATGACGGAGCTTTCCGGCGAAGACGTTCTCCTAGCCTACGGACTAGGCGATAGGCCCCTCGAGGAAGGCACCGGCTTCCCGCTCAGACTCGTCGTCCCAAACAAGTACGCTTACAAGAGCGCTTTATGGGTCACAAGGATAAGGTTCACAGCGAAGAAAGAGCTCGGATACTGGGAAAAACTGGGCTACAGCGACACCGCCAACGTCTGGAAGAATGATCGATTCGCAAAATAAGACAGCAGATTCTCACGACGACAAATTCACAGAAAGTTTATTCTACCCTCAAGTAGAAAGCTATCTGTATCTGCAGGTGAAGCACTTGTCAGACCCGATCCAGACCACAGCAAAAAGAATAAGAAGGCTCGAAGTTCAAGGCGCAAGGAACGTAGCTATCGCCGCCATAAAGGCAGTGCAGACGCTGGCCGGCCAGACGGAAGCCCCCAGTAAGAAGGATTTTCTAAGAGAACTCTCAAAGGCCAAGGTAACCCTCTTCGCCTCAAGAGCAACCGAGCCGCTCATGAGAAACGCTCTCAGAATGATAATAAACAAGGTTGAAAAGAGCGAAGAGAAAAACGTGAAAAGGCTCGCAGACACGGTTTCACTAACGTCAGAACAGTTCCTCACAGACCTCGAAGAATCAAACAGGAAAATCGCTGAGATAGGAGCCAGAAGAATCAGGAACAACTCGGCAATTTTGACGCACTGCCATTCTTCAACTGTCACAAACCTGTTGAGAAGAGCCAAACATGAAGGAAAAACCTTCGAAGTCATCTGTACAGAGACAAGACCCGCGTTTCAGGGACAAACCACCGCGAAGGAGCTGCTCGAACTAGGTATAAAAACAACTTTCATCATTGACTCGGCAACGCGGTTCTTCATGAACCAAGTCGACCTCGTGGTAGTGGGCGCCGACGCAATAACGTCCGAAGGAAACGTGATAAACAAGGTCGGGACCAGCATCGTTGCCCTCGCCGCCCATGAAGCACGGACGCCTTTCTACGTCGTGTCCGAGCTCCTGAAATTCGACCCAGCCACCATGTACGGTGACTATGAAAAAATAGAGGAAAGACGTCCCAGCGAGATCTGGAAAGACGCGCCTAAGAACCTAGTCGTCAGAAACCCCGCTTTCGACGTGACCAGAAGAGACTTCATCCACGGAATAATATGCGAAGAAGGAATGATTTCTCCACACTCGATAACAGAAGTGATGCACAGGAAATACCCGTGGGTCTTCGAATAATCAGCCTACTGCGCGCTACATCCCCAAGTTTCAAGAGCGGCTCTCAGTTCCGGATGGTTCTCAGCAAAATCCCTAAGAGATGTGCTTTCCAGCGTGGCCTCAACTGCCTGCCTCATCGCCCTGGCTCCTGATGTTGTGCCATGCTTGTGGCCGTGGATGCCTCCTCCGGCTTGAATAACGAAATCTTTTCCGAAGAACCGAATCAACGCTGGAACAAGCCCAGGATGCAGACCGCCAGAAGCCACCGGCATCACTGGTTTTAAGCCACTCATCTGCGTCTTCAGCGCCTCACAGTTTTCGGCCACCTCTTCCCTGGTCTCAGACATTTTTCCGACCACGGTGCCAACGTGAAGCTGGTCCACACCTATCATTCTTGCGGCTTTGGCCAACACTCGCATCGAAACACCATGCTTCGAGTTCCTCGTAATGGCTGCATGCCCAGCTCTGTGCGCGTGAATCACAAGGTTGAAGCCCTGCTCTCGAAAAGTCTGCAAAGCCGCAAAACCACACGTCAAAATGTCAATCATCACGTACTCTCCGCCCTGTCTAAGAACAAGTTCTGCTCTTCTAAGCATCTCCTCTGTTTCCGCCGTGACGTTTACCATGTAGACCTTTCTTTCACCCGTCTCTGCCTCAGCCCTGTCTCTGCTCTCTAAGGTTTTCACGAGACGGGCTTCAAAAGGGTTGAAACTCTGGCTGCTCAGGTTCTCATCATCCTTAACCATGTCGCACCCACCGACCCACGCTTCGTAGGCCACTTTGGCGTGGTCACTGGTTTTGAGACCCAGCTTAGGCTTGATTATCGTACCCACCAACGGACGCCCGTAGACTTTCAGAAGCTTTCGAATTCCCTCAACACCATACCTTGGACCTTTGAAGCTTCTGACAAGACTATGGGGAAAGCTGATGTCGTCAAGCCTCAAATTCGCCAGGGTTCTCAACCCGAAAACGTTTCCCGAAACGCTGCTCAGGATGTTAGGCATGTTTCCCAGTTCGAAAAGCCCCGCTGGATAAGCAATTTTCACTACGCTGTTCCGTATGCTGAAAACATGAGCGGCAAGCTTGTCAACGTAAGGCTTAACGGTTGTGAGTTCTGTCCACGTTCCTACAGAACTCTCAGCAGCAACGGCTCCAGCAGCTTCTTTCATGCTTACGCCGTTTGGCTCGACAATGAACGTGCAGAGGACATCCGTGTCTTCAGGAGCGTATTTCAAGTCAACAAAGTCCACGTATCTCAAAGCCACTCATCCTCTTTGCTCAATTGGTGGAATCAGGTTCCTTAAAGCCTTTGATTTCAAACGCTGTCAGATGACACGCGCGGTCTGAATGGTGTAGCTCAGTTTAAATATCAGTCTGATGATTAGACGTAGCCAGAGGAAACCACGCATGGGTTCTAAGTCCCCAAGAGGCGAATTCGCCGCAAGAGCGCTTGTGGAGAAAAGGAAGAAGTATCGCTGGAGCAGCATGTACTACAAGCGTCGAATGCTGAGGTTGGACGTTAAGGCTGATCCTCTTGAAGGAGCACCCATGGGGCGTGGTATCGTTCTTGAAAAAGTGGGCGTTGAAAGCAAGCAGCCCAACAGCGCTATAAGGAAATGCGTGAGAACCCAGCTGATCAAGAATGGCCGAGCGATCACTGCCTTCTTGCCTGGAGATGGAGCTCTAAACGTGGTTGACGAGCACGATGAGGTCCTGGTCGAAGGCATAGGAGGTTCACGAGGCAGAAGCATGGGCGACATTCCGGGGGTGCGGTGGAAGGTCATAACGGTCAACGGTGTTTCTCTCAACGAACTCGTCTATGGGCGGAAGCAGAAGCCAGCTCGGTGAACATTTTGAGTCAGAAGCAAGCGGAGAAACAGGAAAAAGAGATAAAGCTTTTCGCGAAATGGAGCTTCAAGGGTGTGGAAGCCAGGGACGCCGGGCTGCAGAGATATATCTCACTGAGACCAATTGTGATTCCTCACAGCATGGGAAGACATGAGCACAAGCGTTTTCGGAAAGCAAACGTCAGCATCGTGGAAAGGCTGATAAACGATATGATGCGACCTGGAAAGAACTCTGGGAAAAAGGCCAGAGTCATAAACATGGCGAAAATCGCTTTTGAGATAATCAACCTTCGCACTGGCAAGAACCCTGTTGAAGTTTTGGTAAAAGCTGTGGAGAATTCTGCTCCCTGTGAGGACACGACAAGGATCAGTTACGGTGGCATCGTGTACCATCTTTCCGTGGACGTTGCGCCTCAGAGAAGAATCGACCTAGCACTGAGAAACATAACTGAGGGAGCCAGACAGGCTTCAATAAATAATCCTCGTTCAGCAGAGGAGTGTTTGGCAGAAGAGTTGATAATGGCTGGGAACAACGACATGAAGAGCTTTGCTGTTGCCAAGCGCAACGAAATCGAAAGAATAGCTCAGGCGTCAAGATAGCGCAGGTTTCGCGGTCTATTTCAAATGAATCTCGACGACGTCTCCATCCTCCAGGGTGAAGTTTGCCCCAACCCTCTGTGGACTGAAGACAAGGCGGCCGGACCAAACCTTGGCAAAGTTGAAATTGTCCTTGAAATCGCTGTGAATGCTCCTCGCCAAATCATATATCGTTGAGTTCTTCCTAAGCACAAAGGGTTTCTTGGAGTATTCCTTCTCATTAGGTTCCTTTGTGTAGATTCGTATTATTTCCAATGCCTTGACCAGTGTTTCGGCCAGGTTCTTTAAACCTGTTCCTTTTTTGCTTGAAACGGCGACTACCGGCAGCTTGTTCCCCAAGTAGGCCTTGAGAAGCTTCAGATTTCCTTCAGCTCCGTCGATGTCGATTTTGTTTGCAACCACTACGGCCGCCTTGTACACGGTGCTTTCAAAAATTGCGTCTTCAACTTCGCCCAGCGTGGCTTCACCGTGTATCTTCACGACCCCGTCTCTAACGTTGTAGCTCTTGAGCAACTCCTCAACATCCTTGAAGGTGCAGTCCAGAAGCTTTCCCGTGAGTATGATTCGCAATCCGGCTCCCATGTACCTTCTTTCAACTTCAACCCTTGACTTCGGTTTGCTTGTTGATATGCGAGCCTTGTTCATTTCCTCCAAAATAAGAGACATCTGTTTGACGGGGTCTTGCGACAAGTCGACCAGAAGCATTAACCCATCTGCGTTCCGGGCGATGCCTAGAGTCTTGGGTCCCCAGGACCGACCGTCCGCTGCTCCTTCAATGAGTGCAGGAGCTTCAATGATTTGAAGCTGCATGTCTTGATAATCCATTATTCCCGGCACTGGTTCCCTTGTGGTGTAGGGATTGGTTGAAACTTCAACCTTGGCGTGGGTAACAGCCGAGAGCAAGCTGCTCTTTCCGGCTTTTGTTAGGCTTATCAAAGCTATTTGGGCGGCACCTTCTTTTTCTATGAAAAGTTTGGGTCCGCTTTTTCCGGTCTTCTTCCTCTTCTTCTCTTCCAACTCTCTTCGCAGGACGGCCATCTGCTTTTTGACCTGTGCGCAGGTCTTCGCTGTGCCCTTGTGTTTCGGAACCAAACTCAGAAACTCTTCCATGCGCTGGAGTCTTTCTTTCGGCTTCTTTGTCGCTTCAACCTCTGCCCATTTCTTTCTAGCGTCATGAGGCAAGTTTGCTGGCATAACCTAAACTCGTCCAGGTTATAACTCAAAAACCAAGTTTTATATTCGTTCCGATGCGGAGCAGTTCAGCATTTTTCTTTATCATAAACTTAAAATAACTGAATGAACAGTTGTGTAAACGAATTCACCAAAATTTGATGGAGATTTCAGAAAACAGGAGGAGAAGAAATGAGCAAAGTAGGAAAGCCGCACATGAACCTCGTGATCATGGGACACGTAGACCACGGAAAATCTACCACTACAGGACACCTGCTCTATCTCGCAGGAGCAGTTGACGAGAGAACAGTAAAGCAGTACGAAGAGGAAGCCAAGTTAGCTGGAAAAGAGAGCTTCAAGTTTGCATGGCTGCTGGACAACCTTAAAGAGGAACGAGAAAGAGGCTTGACGATAGACCTTAGGTTTATGAAGTTTGAGACGAAGAGGTATTACTTCACTGTGATAGATGCGCCGGGTCACAGAGACTTCGTCAAAAACATGATTACTGGCGCAAGCCAGGCTGACGGAGCTATACTGTTCTGCTCGGCCAGAAGAGGAGAATTTGAGGCTGGCATAGGACCCGGCGGGCAGACTAGGGAACACGCGTTCTTGGCCTTCACTCTGGGTGTTCGCCAACTGATCCTTGCTGTCAACAAGATGGACGACGTTTCAGTTAACTATAGCCAAGACCGATACAACGAGATCAAGAACGAGGTAGGCAGAATGCTCAAGATGGTGGGCTTCAAGGTTGAAAAGATTCCGTTTGTCCCGACATCGGGCTGGACAGGGGAGAACCTGGTGAAGAAAAGCGAACACATGCCATGGTACACGGGACCAACACTCATTGAAGCGTTGGACACGTTTGAAGTGCCTTCTAAACCCACAAACAAGCCGTTACGAGTTCCCATTCAAGATGTGTACAGCATCACAGGTGTAGGCACTGTTCCCGTCGGCAGAGTCGAAACCGGCGTGATCAAAGAAAACGATGTTGTCATCTTCATGCCAACCAACAAGCAGGGCGAAGTCAAATCTCTGGAAATGCACCACGAAAGGATTCCGAAAGCTGAACCAGGCGACAACATAGGCTTCAACATTAGAGGCGTGGCTAAAACGGACATCCACCGCGGAGATGTGTGTGGACACGTCCCAAACCCGCCGACGGTGGCCAAAGAGTTCATCGGACAGATAATTGTGATCTACCACCCGACAGCCGTCGCAGCAGGCTACACACCGGTGCTGCACTATCACACAGGGCAAGTTGCCTGCAAGCTTACAGAGCTCATAAGAAAGATCGACGCACGAACCGGACAAGTTGTCGAGGAAAAACCTGCCTTCCTGAAGACCGGAGACGCTGCAATAGTCAAGATGGAGCCGCTTCACCCCATTGCCATAGAAACTTTCGCCGAATTCGAAGAGCTAGGACGCTTCGCAGTCAGGGACATGGGCACGACAGTGGCCGCGGGCATCGTCAAAGAGATCACGAAGAAAGGGCCATAATTTATTCCCATCTTTTTTGTAGCATACCTCAAACCGCGTTTGAGTCGTGTCTTTGTAATAATTCCGCTCGTTTACCTATCTGGCGTTGAAGAGAAAATTGGTCCAAACACCGTTCAAGTCAAGGCTCACAGGTCAGTTGAGGCTTCCGCGTGGACGCTTTCTTCTGGACCGTCTCAAGCTCGATGAGTTGCAATGATGATATAATGGAAGGGTCCGGCTTGTTCTGCCTGTTTCACTTTGAAGCCTGCCTCTCTGATCAGGTTGGAAGCCTGCTCCTCACTGAAACGAATCTGTAACGGTGGACCGAAGCCCGTTGGTTCTTTTTTCCAGTCTAGATCAACAAGTCGCCCTGCAGGCTTGAGCATTATCTTAGCATTGGCCAAGACCTTAGCTGGCACGTTGAAGTCGTGGAGGACGATTCCGAAGAAAACAATGTCGGCGCAGCCTTCACAGAAGACCGTGTTTTCAGCCCCGCCGACCACTGCATCTAGGTTTTTCAAGCCTCCTCTCGCGGTTTTCTTTTTCAACTCTGTGATCGCGTCCTGGTCGAGGTCTAAAGCGTACACTCTGCCTTTCCTGCCGACGATTTTTGCGGCTGGAACAGCGAAAAAGCCCTCTCCACAACCAACATCGATGAAGGTGAAACCTGGTTTCAAGTCGATGGCAGTCAGGATGGCTTCAGGATTCTGCCACTTTCGCCTTTCAGCTTCATCACCATAGAACCTGCGGTGGTTCAAAACCGACAGCCCCTGACTGTCTGCAGAACTCTGGATGTTCTATATATAACTGAGTTTTGTAGGGAATGAGTGAAAAAATCTTTGAGAGTAACCCCTTTTTTCAACGCAGTGAAGTGGCGTAATCTTGCTGATGCAAGCTCAGGCCGTATGGACACAAAGTACATAAATATAGAGACATATATAGACCCCAAATCAGCGTTTAAGGCGTGAAATGAAACATGATAGACAAGAGGTCTCTGGGTCTTTTGAAAGAAATGCTTGAGTCCTTCGGGCCGGCTGGGTTTGAGGTTGAGACGGCGGCGATCGTGAAGAAGGCTGTCAAAGCGTATGCTGATGAGGTGACCACGGATAAGCTTGGTTCGGTCATCTTCACTCACAGAGGAACAGCGGAGCAGCCTCGTGTTCTGCTTTGCGGGCACATCGATGAGGTTGGATTCGTCGTTTCGGGCATAGATGAAAAAACTGGTTTCCTGACCTTCAACCCATTGGGCGGATGGTGGGATCAGGTACTACTGTCTCAGCGCGTGGTGGTGAGAACCGAGAAGGGAGACTTGCACGGCGTGATCGCGGCGAAGCCGCCGCATCTGCTGCCGCCTGAGGAGCAGAAGAAGGTGGTTGAGAAGAAGATGATGTTCATTGATGTCGGTGCGACATGCAAGAAGGAAGCTGAGGCCTTGGGAGTCAAGATAGGCGACCCAGTTGTGCCTTACTCGGGTTTCTCGACTATACGCGGCGGCAAGCTTGGGATGGGAAAGGCTTTTGACGACAGGATAGGCGCGTTCATCGCCATGGAAGTCGTGCGCAGACTTTCAGAGGAGAAAGTGAAGCATCCGAACACGGTCTACGGCGCGGCCACGGTGCAGGAAGAAGTCGGAGCGAGGGGTGCAGCGACGGTTTCTCACATCGTTGACCCAGACGTGGCCGTCGTGCTGGAAGTTGACATCGCAGGCGACGTTCCGGGAGTTCAGCCTCAGGAGGCACCGGCCAGAATGGGCAAGGGCCCTTCGATACTCACGTTTGACAGTTCCATGATTCCGAATCAGGCTCTGAAGCAGTTCGTTATAGACACTGCCAAGAA
>JBEKHN010000010.1:0-86578 GCA_050012255.1 Bathyarchaeia archaeon | reverse complement strand
AAGGAGTGGGATATGGGCAGGAACAAAAAGATACATGTTAAGCAGTACGAGTGTTGCGGGAAAAAGTTCCGTGAATATGGAAAGAAGGTTTAGGAGCTGCGTATGCTTTTCAGGAGCGCGCTCTCTGTCGGCGGACGTTTAAACTCCGGCAGGGAGACTCTTTGAAGCTCGGAAAAAATACTAGGGGGGGTGGGTCAGCAGATGCGCTTGACGATGACTTCGCCGTTTGAGAGCTTGTGCGCGATCGTCAAGTCGTCCGTTCGACAAGTCTCAAGACACGAATTCTCAGCGGCGGTCGTCGAAAAATCTTGAAGAAAAAACGAACCAATAGGTCTGCAGTCCGCTCTGCTCCCTTCTTTACCGTACTCTTCAGAATCGGGCGCGTTTTAAATGCTCTTCACTGGAGAGTTCAATTTTTGAGAAAAAGGGAGGTTGCGCGGGAGATGTCTCCACTCATTGGTGGAAATGGGAATTTACACTATGACTGGGCAGTTTACATAATGTTTTTTGAACCGCTGGTATCACTTTCTTTTTCCTAACAACGCGCAAAACACTAGTCATTTTGCGTGAGTTGTCAAAGGAAAGGACCGAGCTAGATCGCCTGAACGCTTGATGCTTTAAAGACGATGAAAACTTCGCTCTCTAAATTGAGCTCCATCTCACCAAAGGACCGTTTGGTTATTTGAACCACGAAAGGCTTTCCGATGTCGACAGTGAGCTTAACGAGCGACCCTAAATCGGAGATTTGAATGATTCTGCCTTTAAACACGTTTCTGGCGCTTGATGTCACTTGGTTTTTAGATAGGATTATGTCTTGGGGGCTTATGAAAATTGAGGTTTCACCTTGTTTTTGAAGTGCTGCTTCGATTTGCACGCCATTGCCCACATCCACGATTGTTGTGCCCGTATCCGTGATTCTTGCGATTCCCACGAAAGTGTTGTCGACCGCGGCAAAACTGGCCAGATTCCTAGAAAGCCTGCCGAAAATATCTGCTGATGTTCCAATTTCGGTTATTCTGCCCTGGTCTATCAGGGCGACACGGTGAGGTATTGCTTTGGCTTGGAACATGTTATGAGTGGCCATCACAATGGTAGTCTTCAGCTCCCGATTGACAGTTACGATGACCTCCTCAATTATCGAAGCGTTCTTGGGATCCAAGTTTGCAGTGGGTTCGTCTAAGAGAAGCAGCCTAGTTTTCAAAACTAAGGCTCTGGCTAATGCCACTCTTTGTTGCTCTCCACCTGAGAGTCTCTTAGCCGAACGCTTCTCGAATCCCTCCAACTTCACGAGTTTCAATGCTTTCCTTACTTCTTCCTCAATCACTGCTTTGGGCATTTTTCGCATTTTCAAACCGTAAGAAACATTATTAAATACAGAAGTGCTAAAGAGCACTGTTTTCTGAAACACCAATGCACTCTGCAAACGCATTCTTTCTGAATTCTTGTCTGTGACTATTTCGTCTTGAAATTTGATTTCTCCGCTTTTAGGTTTTAGAAGGAAGGCGAGAACCTTTAGGAGAGTGGTTTTTCCAGACCCATTAGGCCCGAGCAACGCCAGTATTTCACCTTCCTGAATTTGCAGCGTTAAATTTTCCAACACAATCCTGCTGCCGAAGCACTGCGTCAAATTTCTTAACTCTGCGAGCACTGTCATTTCTTGGCCTCTGACTACCATCATTCAACGAAGCTTTATTGGGGCATCCTGCCGAGGGCAAGTAGCACCTGTGGGTTCTTAGCAATAACTATTATCAAATTTATGCCAAAAACTATTACGAGCAGAATTATGGCGAGGGCAATGGCCGTGGAGAAGTCAGCACGTGCAGTGAGAGTCGAAATGTTCGTTGTCAGAACGTCAGTGAAACCGGCAAGGTTGCCCCCCACCATCAGGGCAACTCCCAACTCTGCAATCGCGCGATTGAAACCTGCAACATTAGAAAAAATGATCCCGTTGATCGCTTCCTTCAAAACGGCGATTGAAGCCTGAGACTCGGAAGCCCCCAAAGTTTTTGCAAGATTCATCATTTCTGGATCGACAGCTTCAATCGCATTCGTGGCAATGCTTACAATCAGAGGTGTCACAAGCAAAGCTTCGCCCAAGATAATTGCTCCCGGAGTATAAAGCAATCCCAGAAATCCCAATGGTCCAGCCTTTGAAAGAATCAACCAGAGAAACAAGCCTAAAGCCACTGTGGGCAGGCCAATCAAAGTCGTGAAGAAACCTTTGATTATGGACTTGCCTCGAAAATCCTTTAAGCCCAACAGCATTGCGATCGGTGTTGCCCAGAGTACAGCAAGAATCGTTGCAACTCCAGAAAAAAGAAGAGAACGGTAGACAACGCCATAGACGGTTGGATCACCAGAAAAGATCAGTTGAAGAGCTCTAACTATGCCATCTAAGATCTGGTTCAATCATTTTGCCTCTAAGAATAGAGCTCTGGATGGCCACCTTGATATTGCGTTGGGCATTCTGTACCGTTGAAGAACGCATATTGCTTTATCCAAGAAACGTCAGGCTGTGGACTGCCATTCTTGAGAGGCTGAACTGCACCATAGAACAGCTGTTGCGAATAATTGCCTGTACCATAGCTGCTTATCACTTGCTGGCCTGCATCTGAAACAAGCCATTTTATGAAGGTTATCGCTTGGCTGAAACTGACGTTGCTGACTGCTTGGGGGTTTACCGTGTACACGCTGTAGACGTTAAGCAAGGAATAATCAGGACCTTTTACTAGTGCTGCCAGAGAGATCGTGCCGCTGTGCGAAAACGAAAGGTAGGTGCCTATATCTGAAAGCGTGTATGCGTTTTTTTGGTCAGTCACTTGTAACGTTGCGCCCATGCCTTGCCCTGTGCTCGTAAACCACGATTCTTTTGATATTGTCGTCCAATTGTAGCCTGCTGATTTCCAGAGGCTTACCTCTTTTGTGTATGTTCCAGAGGCATCATTTCTCGAAACCCAAACTATCGTGCCCGTTTGGTTTCTTCCATATGCTAGTATGCTTTTCAACGCTTCGGTAGCGTTTTTGCCTGTGATTTTAGCCGGGTCCGAGCTTGGCCCAACTATGGTGAAGTAGTTCCAAGCGATGATTTTTCTGCAGGCTAAAGTTCCATTTGCAAGGTAAGGATATTCAGATGACGGCGCGTGAACTAAAACTACGTCAGCCTCTCCAGCTGCTGCGTTTGCGAGGGCGATACCTGTTCCTTGTGGAGAGAAGTAGATGTTAACCTTATGAGTTTCTTCATATTGTGTCTTTATTTGATCAAGCAATCCGGTGTCGTAGAGGCTCGTGGTTGTAGATATTGTCAGGCGAGGTGTTGGGGAGAAATCTAAGTAAGCTATTGTTCCTGCAATCACAACGACTGTCGCTATTACTGCCACAATTAAGATGTTTTGCCATGCTTCCATTTCTGATCGCCGATATGTTTTCTTATTCATTTCGATGACCTTTATAAAATTATCGCAGCAGAAGAGACACTGTTGCCCGACGAGAGATACCGTAAGTCGTTAGGCGTGCTTTCGATCGATCTAAATGAATCGACCGACAGCTACAGCCGCCATGGATTAGCGGGCATGCGTGTTCCTAATCTGGTCTGAAATGGTTTCTATTCTTCTTTTGCCTGTTCACGTCCGATACGGGCTTGTCTTGTAGCCAAGTCTTGATCGTGCTGAGGATGGAAAATCATGAATTTGAGCATCAGCCGACCTGATCATCGCGAAGTCACACTGCGACGTTCAACTTAACCCTCCACAGCTCGAGAAAGGCGGACAATGCGAGAAGACCGAGAACCGACGCGGGGCCTAGAATTGCCCCCAAACCACAAAGACGAATTAAGACCATTTTTAACCATTTTCGGAACAAGCATGCGCGCCAGCGGCTCTAAACTTTATAAGAATTGCACTACAACAATAACAGCCAGAATGCTCTCCCGCGGCAAACACAAGCCTTCAGGCAAGATTTGGATAGAGTACAAAGGAAAACCGCTACTGGGCAAGGGCGGAGCCAAAATCCTAGAAAGCATCAAAGAGGAAGAATCAATCTCAAAGGCTGCTCAGAAGCTCGGCATGTCGTATCGTTATGTTTGGGGTTACATGCAGAACATGGAAAAAGCCCTTGGCGAACCGGTCTTGGAAACGTTCAGAGGAGGCAAGTCTGGCGGTGGCGGTGCGAGATTGACCGAGTGCGGTGAGAGTCTGCTAGACGAATACGAGCGTCTAGAGAATTGTCTGAGTGAGATTCTTGCCAACAAAGGATACTGGGAGGTGGAGAATTTGAAGATTAGTGCAAGAAACCGTTTGAAAGGAAAAGTTGTGGCAGTCGAAAAAGACGGCGTTACAGCAAAAGTCAAGATCGACGTAACCGCGCCTTCTGTAGTGACGGCTGTTATAACAAAGGAAGCCCTTGAAGATCTGAACATAAAAGTCGGGGACATCGTAGAAGCGATAGTGAAAGCAACTGAAGTCATGATAGCCAAGTAAGCTTTTGCAAGGCTCGTAGGCGCGGCGCAAGAAAGAAGCGCAAAGACTAATCACTGACCCAGTAGATCTGAGGCTCTGTCAAAACATGTTTTTTTCGCGCGAAAATAACACCCTGCGATTCTTGGAATCTAGGCGATGTTCTTCCCGAGTTTGAACTAGTTGCTACGACTCCTCTGCTCTTAGCGGGAGGCTATTGGACTCATTTTTCAATGATCATCGGATGAACTAGTTGGCGGCAATGAGGGCAGTGTATTAGTCCTTTGTCTCCGCTTGATTTCCAATCTTTCTTGCAGAAGGGGCATCGATACCACACGACGTTTCCCGGGAGATAAAACCGTTGCACGCTCAAGACAAGCAATACTACTCCTGAAATGAGCATAGCATCCCCTAAGACGACGAGGTATACCAGTTTAAATTCAAGACCCGGAATGAAGTCCAGTTTTTCCGTCCATAGAAGCGTCAGAAAAGTTGAAAAAGGGTCTTTGACTGACGAAACCTGTGGCCAAGTTTTCCAAAGCGTGGTCAAAAGCGCAGCTATCCCTGCTAAGCATAGGATTAAGCTGAGGGCGTATGTGGACCTTTTTCTACGGAGAATCTTCATCCTACATTCTCGGCTTGAGATTTGCCACTTTTGTTTTATTAGATTTATGAAGTCAGTGTTCACAGCAATCTGCATATCGCAGTTGGTGTTCAGCGCGCACACGAAGAGGCAGAAATGGAAAACTTAAATGCTTATTCCCAAGACGTATTTTAAAAGGTAAGAGCCTTGCAGAGAAAGAACAAGATAGCATTATCAGCACTCGTGATAATCGGATTTTTCGGAATCGCCGTCTACGGTTACTACTTCGCCTATGGAAGGAACTCCATGGTTGTGGACATCATGCTAGCCAAAGAATACCTGTGGAGGGCAAGAGCATCAATAAACCTGGACCAGATGGCAGATTACATGAGCCGAGCCGAAACGGCAATCGCAGACAGAACAGGAAACCCCAACTGGCTTTTCCACCTTCCCGACACCGACTTTGACCTCATAAAGCACGACCTGGACAAAAACATCCAGACAGCCCTGAACATCTCCGCAACCGAAACCCCAGGATCCGACGGCTACCAGAGAACAGTCAACAACCTCGAAGAAGTAAGCATCGAACTGAATGACCACCTTGACGCTGCAATACGATGGTCCACGGACCTGAACCCGACGACGATAGTCCTAAACGCAACAGCATGGACCGTCCTCGCAGCTATACTCATTTATCTGATCGTGGCGAACAGACGAAGCTTCAAATTCCAAAGGACAACATGGACCATCATGAGAAAACAAACCCCAACGAGCACAGCGCGCCCTACATGAAAGACCAGATTCTCGCAAACTCATGGAAACCTTTAAGTCTGCCGTGGGCTTTGTAATCGATGATAATTGGAAATCCAAATTTTTCAATTATGCTCAAGCCCAACAGAGGTGAACCTACACGTCCCAAAAAAGAATGTTCGAAATCAAATGCACCGACTGCGGCCAAACCGCTATGGTGCCCTTCAAGCCTACGGCAGGCAAGCCAGTTTACTGTAAAACGTGTTTCTCGAAGCACATGCTCAAGCGACCAGAAAATGGCGGTGCGAACTCCAGTTTTGACCAGAAACAAGCCTGGGCACGACGAGGAGACAACTGGCATGGAAGAAAGGAGGAAGAACCCACCAGCGTCTTCCAACGGCTGTAGTGCACACTTAAAATAAGCCCTATTCAGGCAGAAGACAAGTTACCATTTTCGTTACCGCTTTTTGTTACCATTTTCGTTACTACTGTTTGCCACTGATCGTCTTGGCTGGCTGGAACATTTCACATGGCTCCTGTCTTCTTGAGAGCTCTTTGTCATGATCGTAACCTCTTGGACACTTCGGTCTCATGTAGTGAACACAGTTGCCGCACTCCATTTCTAAACTCTCATTCAGGGTCCCAGTGGACGTGGGCAGCTGAGCGCTTTCCCGTTCTTTCATCGTCCTCTGTCTCTTAGGCAAATCGCATCTTATGTCACAAGTCCTGCGCAGACTGCACAGATAGCAACAAGCGTCCTTGACCTCATTGCGGCACGCTTGAGCTCGGAGCGCTCCCATGTCGCTCTCCCTTATCGCGCTGCAACTATCGTCTCCAACAAGATAGTCACACTCAAAACGTGAACGGCTCGAATCCTTCGTCAAGTCCCACTCCTACTTTTTCCATACTACGCAGTGCGGCCATTGATTCTGACGTTCTCGATCATCTACTAGAATCCTCTAGCCGATCCGCCGCCTTGTCGGAGGAAGAGCGCGCTTCACGGTTTTTTTCCTCGCCTTTGATGCTGTGACTCTTCTTTCGATAGGCGAAACTGTACGTCTTCCCGTATCAATTCGAGACTCCTCAGGACATCCGCGTAAGAAGTGCCTGCTGAGAACGCGACGACTGCGGCCGTGCCAACGATGAGTCTTGTGTCATGGCCCAAAATCTCTCTCAGTTCTTCCGGCACATGCAGTACATCAGACTCGATCTTCGCGGCTATCGTTTTAAGCTCACCCAACTCGAAATCACCAGTTCTTAAAAAACCCCTTCGAGCTATTCAAGTCTTTTCTTTACCTTCCATGCTTGCCTTCAATTCTTACACGCGGCGGTCGCCCAGATTTTGGAAAACGAGCCTTACAGGAAACTCTGCCTTTTCCCACGCGTTAGCATCGCTGAAGGTTATCTACGTATGCTTTCAAAGAATTTATGTCCCACACCAAGAGAAACAGTTCCTGTTTGAAGACCTTTCCCACAAACCTGGTTTTCAGTTCTTCAACTATCTTCAAGTTCACATCTTCAGGTATTTCCCATTGACTTGAAGAAGCCTGTTGTTCCAAACTGGTCAAGCTGCCGTCTGCGTGCACATCATAGGAAGACACAAACAACGACTTTGCAGACAGAGACAAATCCTCCAGTTGTTGCTCTGACATTCCTGGCCGATGTCCTTCGTACCCATAGCGTCGCAGCAGCCGGCGGTAGGCTTCTCGAACAGGGTTCCTGTGAGTGTTAGACAAGGAAAACATGGCAGATCGGCTTACTCGGCATATTTCTTGCAGAACCTTTCTCCATTCACTTATCAGATGAAGAACGTGGACACAGATCGCAGCATCGAAAGCCTCTGGTTTGAAGGGGAGAAAACGCGCATCCGCGAGAAGCAATTGTTTCACGCCTTTTTCTCTTGCTTTGCCTGCCATTTTCCTGCTGATGTCTATTCCGACCATTTCAAATCCTGCGTCTTGCAGAGGCTCAGCAAGTCTTCCAGTCCCGACGCCGATATCTAAGATTTCGGTGCAACCATTTAGCTCAGCAGATAATGTCTCCATCAGCCTCTTCATGACTTCGCCAGGCAGACCTCTGGTTGCGTCATAGATCTCTGCGACACGATCAAACGACCTGCTAAACTCAGAACCTCCCACACTGCAATTGTTGTCTGATAGCTACAACCACCATCCTTGTTTCACATTATAAACTTGCTCATACCAAGAAGCGACATGTGAACGAGAGTGATTAGCACGCGCGCGCCACGCTGGCAGCGCTGGAAAAGTTGGAAAATCAAAACGCCTTTGACCCAGACGAAACTATACTACTCTACCTAACCGGTAATGCAACAAAATATTTCGATGCACTAGAAATAAGAAGAGAGCAAATACCGGTCCTAGAGCGAAACACAAGCTCATTGGACTAGATTTTCCGCCAGAAGAGTACTTATACGTTTCCGGATGTTTATGTCACCGAGGGAAACGTGTGATTAAAACTGTTTGGTCAATCACCTTCTACGTGTCAGATTTGAAGAGAGCTGCAAGATTCTATGAGGAAACATTGGGCTTGGAGCGAAAGTACGAGTTCCCAAGTTACGTCGGGTTCGAATGTGGCGGCATAGAAATAGGCTTAATCCAAAAACCAAAAGGCGAAGTGCCGTGCAACACGTCGCCGACCGTACAGTTGCTCGTGGATGACGTTGACCAGTTTTGCACAGATCTAGAGATGAAGGGGATCAAGTTTGCAAAAGAACTGCACGACGAAACGTGGGGCGGGAGACAAGCAACGTTTCAGGATCCAGACGGTAACGTCCTTGAAGCCACACAGATAGACTGGAAAAAATATTTCGAAGTATCAGCAAAAGGTGCCCAAAATAAGTAGTCAGCGCTTGAAGAAACAAGCAAACGATGCCAACAGATTGCCCCTTATTGTTTTCTTCCGCATTCAGGGCAGAAACGCACCGAAACGGGTATTCTGCTTTGGCAGTTGGGGCAGATTTTCAACACAAGTTCCGGACGCAACGAGGCCCCGCAGAAATTGCAGTAGCTAGAAACGGAGGAGACTTCCCTCCCACATCTTGGGCAAATCAAGTATCTTCCAGACATGGGAAGGGGAATCAGAACCCAAGCTCCAACGTTCAAATTCATCCACTTCGTTCGAACAGACTCTTTGATCTTCGCATCTTTTTCATCACAGTCTGCTATTTATACGGTGCCTCGCCGACGAAGGATCGGCTTCAAGTGCGTACAAGAATCCTAAGAAGCTAATCTCTCAAATGGCTTCCCCTATTTCTTTGAGCGCGCGGCTCGTGCTTACTCTTGGTGCAGATTAAGCATATCCTATGCAAATAAAATCGCTGAATCTCAAGGAGTAACGAGAGCTTCAAGGGAGAACAGAGCAAGCTAGAAAACTCGACTTTCTGGTTCTTTTCCAGCCTGAATGATTCTGCCGCTGAAGTTCATGACGAACGCTTCTGGAAACGCCTGCCAAAGCCTCACCGTTGCCTTGAACCCGGTGCAGTGGCATGGTGAAATCAGACTCAACCCGAACCGTCTTAGCTCCTTCACCGTTTGCTGAACGTATTCCTCGGAGCGCCCGACAAGGTGTGTGCCGCCAAGCAGTCCGTGTAAACGTTTGAAGCCGCCGATCTTCTGAACGTGTAGGAGCGTGTTCACAGGTCCCGCGTGAGCGCAGCCCGTGATGACCACGGGGCCGACTTCTTCAACGTCCATCCACAACGCTTGATCATCAAGTATACTATCATCAACCGTTTTCCCGTCGACGAGTATGGTCAACTTTTCCCCTTCAGAAAGGGGTAGCGGCCGCTCGAACGACGTTACTCTTTCAATCTGACCAGTGGTCCAGAGTCCCGGCACGACCTCGACGGGTTCCGCTGAGAGCACAACTTTGCCGCCGGCAATTTCAACGTCGCTCAGTTGCTCTCCTCTGGGAACCCCGATCTGCCGCTTTTTTCCGCTTTTGTCCACGTGGAACCTGGACAAAAACGTGTGAGGATGAGCGTAGACCTTCACTCCTCCCGCAGCTTTCACGACTTCAACCGTGGCTCCTGTGTGATCAAGATGACCATGGCTGAGCACGACGCAGTTCACGTCGCTCAGGTCGACCTTCAACTTCTTTATGTTATACAGCAACGCCTGCTTGTGCATGCCAGTGTCGAAGACCATCGTCCTCTCATCACCCTTTGCATCCGAAAACTCCAAAAGAAAGGAGAGGCCCCACTGACCGAGACACTCAGACCCGACCATGTTCTCCGCGAGAGTCGTTACCTTTAGACCTCTAATCAACCTGACCACCGACAAACAGTAGACATGTTCACGATTAAAACTCTGAGCCTTCAAAGCGTTCGACTGGAAGAGAGGAAGCGTGCATAGGGATCTCCACCCGTAATTGCTGACAATGATTCCAACCATGATCGGAGTTGGCACTGGCAGAGCCCCTTAAGCAATTCCCTGCCTCGCTCATATTTTCCGCGAAGTCCTCCACGTCCACTTGGGCTCAGAACGGCGGAAATCCAGAAGGGCTTTCCCCAACACCTAAGGAAAGGGCTGAAACCCTAAGGGAGGGAGGTAAGTGAAAATAGATCGTTCAACACACGAAACAGGGTAGGGCTTCATTGCCAAGCAAGCGGCGAACAAAGACGTGAGGCATTTCTTCGAATGTGTAAGCAGATAAATTATAGAAAATAAAATGGGAAGGTGGAAGAAACGCTCTACTTCTCTCTCGCTATTGAAAAAACGAGTCTAATGGCGATTATCACGGCGGCCGGCGTTGCGAACGCGACGATGTACTTCAGAATCGTCAATGCCCAGTCATACAGCAGTTGATGAATAGTTCCTAACGGTTGCCAGACATTCGACAATGTTCCTGCCACGACCAGAGCAATCGTCGCTATGAGGAACGGCGTTACGTCCTTTACGCCAATGCTTATGAGCCCTACTATTATTCCAAGAATTAGAAGAACTAACATCACGTCCGCGTCAGCATTCATAACATTGGTGTCAAGCCAATGACCCGTTGCGCTGTAGGCCATGTAGCCAATGACCAAGCCCATCACGATTGCTATGACCACAAAGGCGAGAAAGGCCCACCTAGCCACTTCTTTCATTTCCATTTATACCACGGAATTCCCTATATGTTCGAGTATGCGTTATAAATTTTATGCAATCTGTGGGACCCTTTGCGGCTCCGTACAACTGAAGAGTGTTCTTCGTCTCCATAGAAAAGCAGAATCACTCTCTGCGCGCATATTCAAGTTGAGATCACGATCAATAACTTCAGCAAAGCTTTTCCTTACATAACACACTTGGTTGTCTTCAGAGGGCTCCAATGGGAATTCGACAGGTTGCGGTTTATCACGTTACTTTGAAGTACAGGGAACCTTTCAGAATTGCTCCTGGGACAAGCACCGAAGCGGACAACGTTGTTGTGAAGCTGATTACAGACTATGGAGTGACCGGCTGGGGCGAGTCTTCTCCGTCGAAGAGGGTGACCGGTGAAACGGCCGAGACAGTAATCAAAACCCTAGACAAAATTGGGCCTAAGCTCATTCGTATGTGCCCGTTGAGGATCGAGCAGGATGTTGAATTAATGGACACTATCGTTGAGGGGAATCCTGCGGCGAAAGCAGCCGTGGACATGGCGCTGCATGATGTTTTGGGAAAGACAGTTGGGAAACAATTGTTCATGCTGATTGGGGGTTATCGGACTGAAGTCACGACGGACATAACGTTGGGCATCAAATCCGCGAAGGAGATGGCTGGCGATGCTGCCAACGCTGTTAGGAAGGGTTTCAGGGCGCTGAAAGTGAAGTTGGGCACAGACCCTGCTGAGGATGTTGTACGTGTGAGGGCAGTTCGTGAAGCAGCAGGTGACGACGTGCAGATACGGGTTGACGCTAACCAAGGCTGGACAGTCAAACAGGCTGTTGACGTGCTCAACAAGATTGAAAAGTTCAAGATACAGTTTGCAGAGCAACCCGTTTCTGCAGAAGACATCAAGGGCCTGCGCGAAGTCAGGAGGAACTCGCCTGTGCCGATCATGGCTGATGAGGGTGTTCACTCGCCCCGAGATGCTCTGCGACTCATACGCGCGGAAGCGGTTGACCTGATAAACATCAAATTGATGAAGTGCGGCGGAATTCTGAATGGGAGGAAAATCGCCGAGGTCGCTGAGGCTGCTGGCGTGCCATGCATGATTGGATGCATGAGCGAGTCTGAAATCGGCATAGCCGCGGCTGCCCACTTGGCCGCAGGGGTTAAAAACATTCAGTACGCAGACTTGGATTCGGACCTTCTGCTCAAAGACAGACTGGTCAAGAAAGGCGGTACGAGTGTCAAGGATTCTGCGAGAACCTTCTCAAAGGGTTGCGGCTTGGGCGTCGAAGAAATAGACGCTGAGCTTCTGGGAAAACCGATAAAGATATACAAGTAGTACCTCTATTCTGCCCCGTGCCTTGCCCAATCCATTTCACCCGGCTTCTCATGCGTCCTAGATAATATTTGGATCACATGTTGAACCCGAGGAGACAGGGGTTTCCACCACTCGCACACGCGCTCGACATGAGAAGCGTGGTCTGAAAAACCGGTCGAATCATTTGAGAGAGCAAATCATTTTAGACTTAGGCTTCGTCATTGATTAGCATGAATCCACAATTCGAGAAGCATGTTGTAAAGACGATGAGGAGAATGGAAGATCCTGGGTTGCTTTTGGTGAGTGCGAAGAAAGATGGAAAGAACAATGTGATGACGGTTGGTTGGGGGCTCGTGGGCGTTTTCTGGAGGATGCCAGTTTTTATGGTGGCCGTGAGGCCTTCGCGGTTCAGTCACGAGTTTATCGAAGAGAGCGGCGAGTTTACAGTGAATGTTCCCGGCGAGGGCATGGATGATTGTGTTGAGTACTGTGGCAAAGTGTCAGGAAGGAAGCACGACAAGTTTGCGGAGTGCAAACTGAGTTTACTGAAGGGCAAGAAGGTACGGGTGCCTGTGATCAAGGAGTGCAAGGTACACTATGAGTGTCGGGTCATGCACAAGCTTGAGGTTGTTCCAGGTTTAGTTCCTGCAAACGTCAAGAAGACCTTCTATCCGCGTGGCGACTATCACACGATATACTTTGGAAAGATCGTTGCAGTCTACTGAGCTCGTGTGTTCAGGATGAATCTGGCTTCCAACGGGAGAAGGGCAGCGCTTACCATACAGACGTCTGATCCTTAATCTAGAGGCCACGAAGATTTATTACGTATATTGCTTTATGGTGCAAAGAAACCTATTGGTTCAATACGGGTGTGTGACGATATGAAGGGCAAGACGATACGGCAGAGGGTGGCAATTCCTGCCACGCCAAATGAGGTTTATGAGGCTTTTGTTGACCCGAAGAAACATTAAGTTCACCGGTAGCAGGGCAACCTTCGATCTCGAGATCGGCGGAGAGTTTACAGCTTGGGATGGCTACATATCAGGAAAAAACTTGGAGCTGAAGAAGGGAAAGAGGATAGTGCAGGAGTGGCTGACGACAGAATGGCCCAAAGGTTTTCCTCCTTCCAGACTGGAGTTAACTCTTAGGAAGACAGAAGAAGGCACCGAGATCTCGATGGTTCATTCTGGGGTTCCTGCTGAACAGGCTGAAGACGTTGCGCAAGGTTGGAATGAATTTTACTGGGAGCCCTTGAAGGAGTTTTTTAAGAAGTGAAATGGCGCACGCGTCTTGCAGTCTGACCGAAACCCGACCTTTGCACAGAGTATTAAAACTAAAGAATGGGCACGGCTAATTGGGGATTGAGGCGTCTAATATCGAGGATAAGTGGTTTTTGATTGTCTTCAAGCTTGCCTCACGTTTGGAAGTCTGATCTCAACTTGTCCCAAGCAGGAATGCACACTTTTCCTCTTTCAAGTTCCGCGTCTTTCCGGATCTATTCAAGCACGGAACCGCACAACTGGAAGATAGGTGATTTGTAGAAGGGCTTGATCCTCGTCTACAACGGGACAGAGACGGTTGGGGAAGGAACAGGTTTCGGGGTTCCTGTTCTCGTCTATTCAGACGAAACGTATTTTTCAGGGTCTTCAAAGGTGGATGTTTCTCGGGGTGATGGATCTCGCACAGTTTGTAAAGAGTTTGTGATGGACAGGGTTGCCAGAAACAGGTTTAGAAATGTGACGCTGGAAAACAGAATAGCCCGAGGGTTTTTCACGCGCTTGGCGGATGTTTACCAAAGGCATCCCAGGTTTCGGTCTCTAACGTTGAAAGATCTGACTGGAAAGATGGATGTCCAAACGACTTTTTTGAAGGCAATTTCAAGGGGTAAGGTTGTTGTCACTTACACGATGGATGGACCCCGCGTTGTGGTGAGGGCAGATTTCAGGGATTTAGAGAAGAGGGGACTTCAGAAGATTTTCATGCTGAATGAGCAGGGGTCGAAGTTTTTCAGGGAATACGTAGATTCTGAGGGCGCAGAATTCGTGGACACTGGGATAGGTGCTTGGGACGGAATAAGCGCGAAATGGGCGTGTCTGAAAATTCTGAACGGTGAGTTTGGCTTTCGCCTGTGGAGGGTTGAAGACAGTGTATTGCGCAGAGGTCGCGAGTTTCTGGAGGGTTCTCTGGATTGGGTTGGCTTGGACTACGAGGTTAATCCCGGCATGGATGTTTTCGAGTATGTGATTGAGGTTCTGGACGTGCATTAACGTTGACAATGGTGACGTTGGTCTATCCGTATTTTCAGCCTTCGGGTGATAATTCGATTTTCCGATTTCCGCCTTTGGGGTTAGGCTACATAGCTTCGTATTTGAAGAGTCACGGCATCTCGGTTGAGGTGGTCGATTGCACCTTCATGAACCAGGGGGAGGCGTTGGAAAGGATTAGGAATTCGAGACCGAAAATAATCGGGTTGCAAGTGATGTTTTCGATGAAGGAAAAGGCTCTTGAAATCGCAGAACTTGCCAAGAAAGACTGTGCACTTCTCGTTGCAGGCGGACCACTTCCAACAGTGGAACCTGAAGAATTTCTCTCGTCCTTTGACGTTGTGGTCATCGGCGAAGGCGAACAGACCATGCTTGAACTGGTCCGTGCAGTCCAAGGTGGCACAAGTCTGATGAACGTCAGGGGAATTGCGTTTAAGGAAAAAGGCGAGGTCAGGATAACTTCTCCTCGGAGTTTCATCGAGAACCTTGATGATGTCCCGTTCCCGTCCAGGGAACTGTTCGATAACAAAGCCTACAAGAGTTACTATTCGAGGAACTTCGGTTACACGACAACGTCGATTATAACCTCTCGAGGCTGCCCGTTCAAGTGTGATTTCTGTAGCAGGCCGATATTTGGCAACAGGTTTAGGTCGAGAACGGCTGCCAACGTGGCTGAGGAGGTTGAGGCAGTCCGTGAGCTCGGCTACGAGAGGGTATGGTTTGCCGATGACTGCTTCACGCTGGACCGAAAGAGGATGCTGAGCATTTGCGACGAGCTGGTTCGAAGACGCATCACCATCGGCTGGGAGTGCTTGTCAAGAGTTGACACCGTAGACTTGGAAGTTGCTGAGAGGATGAAGCAAGCTGGATGTGTTCGCGTGTTTTTCGGAATAGAATCTGGGAATGAAAAAGTCCTCGAAATCATGAAGAAACAGGCGACCACGAGACAGGCTATGGATGCTGTCTGCGTTTTCAAACGGGTTGGAGTTCAGGTCGGTGCGTTTTTCATAATAGGCTACCCTGGTGAAAACGATGAGACAGTTCTGGACACCGTCAATTTCGCGTCTTCACTTCCTTTGGACTATCTCTCTTTCACCTTTCCCTACCCCATTCCGGGAACACCGCTCTTTGAAAGGGTAAGAGACAGGTTGAATTCCGACGATTGGAAGGAGCCTGAAGGGTTTCATCTCATAAAGCACAGACTACTCTTTCGTTCTCCTTTTTCTGAGGCCAAGCTCAAGTTTGCCATTTTCAAAGGCATGTCACAGTTCTATTTGCGGAAATACGTGGGGAAAAGAGTTTACAGCCTATTGGGCAGACCGTATGAACGTCTCACGGATGCGCTGTACAGAATCTTAAATTGATTTTGCCCCAGGCTCTCCGTTCAGCAGAAAGTTAGGTTTCACAGACTTTCTGAAGCAACGCAAATACAACCAGTTCGCAGGCTTTTTTTGCTGTTAGATCTCGCCATTTTTCATTTCTTCGATATCGATCGGACCAGCAAAACGTTTGAAGCGAGCAGGATGATGGCAAAACCGAATGGAAAAACAATGTTAAAGTTCGTAATTAAGGCCGCTGCTATTAAGGGCGAGACAGCGCCCGGTCCGTCACTTGAGAGGAAATAGAGGGAGTAAGCTCTTCCTCCGCTGGACGCGTCCGTTAGAGACGCAACCATCGACGATGCTGGCGTCCACATTGCGTTCGAGAACAGTTGATAAATGAAAAAGGAGACGATTGCGAGGGGTGTCAATGGAATGGTTATGAGGCCAAGAAGGAATATCGCTTGTCCAATGTATATGAGTACGAGGGAGTTCTTCTCTCCAAGCCTTGAGCTTAGGTACCCGCCCAGTAGTGAGCCTACGATGCCGACTAATGGTCCGGCGCCAAAGATTATGCTTGCTATGTCTACGGCCAAGTGCTGCTGCGAAGTCATGTAGGTCGTCATGAATGCGCTTACGCTGCCATTTGCCAAGGCGTTTAATCCCATAGAAGCCATTAAAACTATGAATCCCAGAGTTATGAGGGACGATTTGCGAGCACTATGGTGAACGCCCCCATCATCTGCACTAATTGGGTCTCGTGTGCTTTCGGGTGGTCTTTTTGGAAGTCGCTGGGTTCTTGTCCTTGCCAAGATCGCGGCCCAAGCCAAGAGTGGCACTGCAAAAAGAAGGTAGCAGAAACGCCAGCCAAACTGAACCAACAGCAGACCTAGGGAAATGGTTCCCAAAGATTGGCCTATGCAACCAGAAGCTCCGTGCAATCCTATGGCGGCGCTCCTTTCCTTCGGGTCTGAAAACCATCCTTGGAGAATGCTTAGCCCTGGAGGGTGATAGAGTGTGACGGAAATCATGATTAGGGACAGGGAAAAAACGAGAAGTGATGCTGTCGTTGATTGGCTTACAAGCAGGGCAGCTAGTCCGCTCACAAGTATACTCAGAATTACAAGACGCCGCTGACCAAACTTGTCTGCAAAGATTCCGGCTGGCAAAGTGAAGATCAAACGGCAAAGGCTTGGAACTGCTATGATTAGCCCGGCGTCAAAGACTGACAGGCTAAACTCCTTCATGAAAACTGGCACGAGTGCTGGATGCATGAGAAGAAAAACTTCGATCAGCATGTGGCTGATCCAAACCGTCGTAAAGGGCTTCACTGCTTCGCTTCTGACCTTGAATAGACCCGTGTTCCTGAGCACCCGACCTTCCTAACCGGGTACGTCAATAATACGATTTCTGTTCTGGCACCCGCGCCGGTTTGACCGCATGTGCTAATTTGCATGACAGAAAAACGATATTACGCAGGTTGTGCCTTTAGGTTGTGTCATCTAATTCCGTGTAGATCCTGTCCAGCTTCAGGCTTGCTTTTTTTCCAGCTAGCCTTAGCAGAACGTAGTGCAGAGTCTCATGAACTATTATGTTTTCGATCTCGCCTTCGTACAGTCCACCAAAAATGTAGACGATTCCGTAACCTGCGTCGAAAATCCCGTGAATTGGGGGAAACTGGAAGACAAATTTCAGCGATTTGGCCATTACTGTTCCTCTGATCATGCGGCATTCTTGTTTTTCTTCAAAACAACTTAGAGTAGGGTTCAGTATAAGTGGGATATTTCAGTCTGCAAAATATATCGGGCTCGTCAGGAACAATGGTTAAATAGAATGTTCTTATCATTGAGGGTTGGTGCTTCGAAAATGGGGTATTTAGAAACACAACCGTAAACGCATTTTGAAGCGTAGTGGACACCCCGTAGAACCCGCGAATGTTTTGCATAAAAAGTGTAAGGAAAGAGTGATTTCAAGCGTAGACCACCGAGTGCTAGGGCAACAGTTGGATCTGTTTTCGATAAGCGAGGACGTTGGATGTGGTTTGGTGCTGTGGCATCCGAACGGCACCATTGTCCGCAACTTGATCAGAGACTACTGGGAGAATGAACATCTGCAGAACGGCTATCAGCTCGTGTGCACACCACACATTGCACGCAGAGAACTGTGGCAAGTCTCAGGGCATTTGGATTATTACAAGGATAACATGTACGTGTTTGAAAAGGACGGGGAAGGCTACGTCGTTAAGCCCATGAACTGTCCACTTCACATCGCGATCTACAAGAGCAAGCCGAGAAGCTACAGAGAGCTGCCGATTCGCTACGCCGAGTGGGGAACGGTGTACAGATACGAGCGGTCAGGAACTTTGCAGGGACTGCTGCGAGTGAGAGGGTTCACGCAGGACGACGCGCACATCTTCTGCACGGCCGAACAGGTCACACAGGAAATCCTGAACCTGCTCGACTTCACGAGACACGTGATGCGGAAGTTCGGCTTCGAGAAACACCGCGTCTACCTTTCGACTCGTGACCCAGAACATCCTGAGCGGTACATGGGCTCAGACAAGGAATGGACCGATGCTCAGAAGGCTCTCTCAGAAGCGCTGGAAAAGAAGCAAATCGCCTATCAGGAGATGCCCGGGGAAGCCGTGTTCTACGGACCGAAGATAGACATGAACATCGTTGACGCAGCAGGCAAGGAGTGGCAGTGCACGACGTTGCAGTTTGATTTCAACCTGCCTAAGCGGTTCAATGTTACCTACGTCGGCGCAGACAACACGCAACACGGAGTGATGATGATTCACAGGGTGCTACTTGGTGCTGTTGAAAGGTTCTTCGCGATACTGTTGGAGCACTGTGGCGGCAGCCTCCCAGCTTGGCTTGCACCCGTTCAGGTTGAAGTTATCCCGGTGACAGATGATTGCTTGGAGTATGCTGGCGCAGTTTGTGCAGAGCTAAGGGCTCGCGGCGTGAGAGCAGAGGTTGACGAAAGCCCGACCACTGTCGGCTACAAGATCAGGAGCGCAGAGGTTCAAAAGGTTCCCTACATGGCAATCGTCGGCAAACGCGAAGTCGAACAGCAGAAGGTGTCGGTTAGGAAACACGGGACAGGAAATGTGGGCTCATTGACTACTGACGACCTGGTCACACACATCAGAAAACTGGAGTGACGACTCTGATGGCTCTAGATGATCCGTCAACGTCTATTTAATCTCTTCGAGTGCCCTCAGGACTTCTTCGGAGTGTTGCTTCACATCGACCTTGGGGAAGATGTGAGTGATCCTTCCCTCTTTGTTTATGATGAAGGTGACCCTTTTTGTTATGAACCCTCCGAATCCGAGGACACCGTAGGCTTTGGCAACTTCCTTTTTGCTGTCGCTGAGTATGTCAAATGGCAGGTTGTATTTTTGTGAGAACCTCTCATGCGATTCTACGCTGTCAACGCTGACCCCGATCACGACGGCGCCCTTTTCTTCGAAAGGCTTGTAATTATCCCTGAAGCTACATGCTTCAGCGGTGCAACCGAACGTGAAGTCTTTCGGATAGAAGTACAGAACCACGACGTTCTTTCCGAGAAAGTCTTTTAGACTCACCGGTCGACCCTTTTCGTCCAACAGAGAGAAGTCTGGAGCTTTGTCGCCAACTTTCAGCTCAGTCAACAAGCTTCGCCTCGGCGGACTAGTGTTTCATCTGTGATATAGGTGTTCTGGCATCTTAGGCTAAGGAGCAACAAATAATGCAGAATAACGGTACTAGAAGTTTCTTTACTCTAATATATCGGTTTGTTCCAAGGTATGTGCGGGTTGTGGATTCGTATGGTGACGTTGACTGATTGGGCTGCGATTCTTTCAGCCTTGGCCGGTGTGTCTGCAACAGTGTTCATTCTCCTTCAGCTTAGGCACATGGAGCAGCATAGAAACCTGGAGATTTCTATGAAGTTGTTCGAGTGGGCGGAGAGCGAGAGACTTCGCAAAGCCTTCAGGTGGATCGAAGAGGAGTTTCAGTTTGAGAACTATGAGAAGTACAAGGCTGAAGAGGACAAGAGTTTTGAGGTGAGCGACTATCCCTACGAGGTTGAAGCCTATTTTGAGGAGGTCGGTTTTCTCGTCGTCAAAAAGTTTGTTGATATCGACATCATCGTTTACCGCCTCGGCTCTTACATCATCGCGGACTGGAAGAGATTGGAGCCATGGATTTTGGCCCTTAGAAAGGAGAGGGGCGACGAAACGTTCGGTGAACATTTCCAGAAACTGTATCAAGAAACAGTCGAATCCATGGAAGAGCCTTGAAAGGGAGAAGACGCGCGTGCTGAAACATATATATTTCTGTTTGCATACGCTAGAAAACTAGCCGGTTATATGGGGATTATTCAAATGGGCGAAGAGCAGGAAGAACAACCAAAGAGCGATGAACAAATCGAATCGCTCAAAGAGGCTCTGGAAACGGAGAAAAAGCGTTCAGAAGAGTACCTCACGCAACTGAAGTATGCCCAAGCAGACATCGAGAATCTCAAGAAGAGGTTCGACCGGCAAATAGCCGAAGTGAAGGAGTACGCTAATGAACGCATAGTAACTGAACTGTTGGATGTCGTTGATGAGTTGGAGTTGGCCATCAAATCTGGCCGCTCTTCAGGCTCAACGGAAGCGCTCATCCAAGGCGTTGAGATGACCCTCAAGAAGCTCCGAAAAATCTTGGAAAACGAGGGCGTCGCGCCGATAAAGTGCGTAGGTGAACCTTTCGACCCTTCAAAACACAACGCTGTTGCCAAAATTGAAAAGGAAGGCGTCGAGGGGTGTAAGATAGTTGAAGAAGTGAGGAAGGGCTATACGATGAGAGAAAAGGTGATTAGACCGAGCATAGTTAAGGTCGTGGTGAAACCTTCAAAGTCACAAGAGGAGATGAATTCAAATGAGTAGTGTGAAACCCGGGGAAAGAATTCTGGGCATAGACTTGGGAACAACAAACTCTGCGGCCGCCATCTATGAAGGCGGAAGGGCCACTGTGATCCCGAGTGCTGAAGGACCCACAATGGCTGGCAAGATGTTTCCTTCAGTCGTCGCGTTCACCAAGGATGGGACGCTTCTAGTCGGAGAATCAGCTAAGAGGCAGGCGACGGCGAATCCTGAAGGCACGGTATATGAAATAAAGAGGAAAATGGGGACTGACTACAAAGTAACCATAGCGGGGAAGGAATACACTCCTCAGCAGATCTCTGCCTTCATACTGCAGAAGATAAAGAAAGACGCTGAAACGTACTTGGCCACAACGCTGAGGAAGGCCGTGATAACGGTCCCCGCTCACTTCAATGATAACCAACGTCAAGCCACGAAAGACGCGGGAGAGATAGCTGGCTTCGAAGTTGCAAGGATAATAAACGAGCCGACTGCAGCCTGTTTGGCCTACGGGATTGACAAACTGGAGAAGGAGATGAAGATTCTTGTTTTCAGCTTCGGCGGCGGCACACACGACGTTACGGTTATGGACTTCGGCAAAGGAGTATTCCAAGTACTATCAACAAGCGGAGACACACAGATCGGCGGCACAGACTTGGACAAAGCGGTGATAGACTTCCTCGTAGAAGAGTTCCAAAGACAAACAGGCATAGACCTCCGTGGCGACAAAATGGCAATATCTAGGCTGAAGGAGGCTGCTGAGAAAGCAAAGATAGAGTTGTCAACTCTGATGACGACAGACATTGACCTGCCATTCTTACACACTGATTCCTCAGGACCCAAACATCTTCACCTCACGTTGTCCAGAGCTAAACTTGAAGCCCTAGCTCAACCGATAGTCCAGAAGACGCAGCGCACAATGGTGAAAGCCCTTGAAGACGCGAAGCTGACTCCAAAAGACGTAGACAAGATAATTCTGATCGGCGGAATGACCAGGATGCCCTACGTTCAGCGGTTTGTCGAGCAGATAATGGGAAAACCAGCAGAAAGAGGCATAGACCCGATGGAGTGCGTTGCAATCGGCGCAGCAATACAGGGAGCCGTGCTGACAGGAGAGGTTAAAGACCTGTTGCTTCTTGACGTTACCCCACTCTCACTCGGCGTTGAAACGCTTGGCCACGTGTTCACTAGAATCATGGAGAAAAACACCACGATCCCGACGAGGCGAAGCCAAGTATTCACGACGGCAGCAGACTTCCAGACAGCTGTTACAATTCATGTTCTTCAGGGTGAACGCCAAATGGCACCTGACAACGTTTCCCTCGGCATGTTCAATTTGGAAGGCATCCCACCGGCTCCAAGAGGTGTACCGCAGATTGAGGTAACCTTCGACATCGACGCGAACGGAATACTAAACGTGACGGCGAAGGATCTGGGCACGGGCAAGGAATCTAAAATAACGATAACCGCCTCAACGAAGCTGTCCAAAGAAGAAAAAGAGCGGCTCATCAAAGACGCGGAGCAGTTTACCGAGCAAGACAAGAGGAAACGTGAAGAAGCTGAGGCTAGAAACAACGCTGACAACATGATCTACACAGCGGAGAAAACCAAGAAAGACCTAGGAGAGAAACTCAATCAGGAACAAAAGAACAAGATAGACGCTGCAGTCTCGGCTCTGAAAGACGCACTGGCCGGAACAGACACGGACAAGATCAAGGCAAAATCTGAAGAACTGATGAAAGTACTCCAAGAAGTCGGGACAGTGATATATCAGCAGGCAGCTGCTGAACAGGCAAAGCAGCAGGGACAGCAAGGACAACCGGGACAACCAAGCGGAGAAGCAGCTCAAGAGCCTGGCCCAAGCGGAGACAAAGTGGTCGACTCAGAGGATTACAAGGTGAAATAGAGTTCTAGGCCGAGCCGATCTAGTACCTGCATCACTAGTCTGATGGTAAGGAGATGGCCAGTAAAAGAGATTACTACGAGGTTCTCGGCGTTCCCAGAACCGCTTCTAAAGACGAAATTAAAGATGCCTACAGAAAGCTGGCGTTGCAATACCACCCAGACAGAAACAAAGCCGCCGACGCAGAGGAGAAGTTCAAAGAAATATCCGAAGCCTACGCCGTGTTATCAGACGACGAAAAGCGTACGCAGTATAATCAACTAGGCCACGCAGGTTTTGACCAACGCTACACTAGAGAAGACATATTCAGGGGTGCGGACTTCGAGTCCATATTCAGGGACATGGGCTCCGGCTTCGGTCTGGGAGACGTCTTCCGAGTCTTCTTCGGCGGAGGAGACTTTGAGGAAAGGGTCACGAGAGGCAGAGACCTAGCATACGATCTTGAGGTCACACTGGAAGAGGCAGCAAGAGGCGCGGAGAAAGACATACAGATTTCGAGAGTCGAAAAATGCGACGTCTGCGGAGGCAGTGGAGCGGCTCCTAACACCCCGCAGAGAACCTGCCCCAGATGCAACGGGGCTGGAAGAGTACAGAGTACAACGAGAAACGCCTTCGGCACGTTTGTACGAGTCATACCATGCCCCACGTGCAGCGGAAGAGGAAGAATCATAGACAAACCGTGCCCAAAGTGTAGAGGCAACGGTTTGATAGAGAGAGAACGAAGAATCACCGTGAAGGTGCCCTCAGGCATAGATGAAGGATACCAGCTCAGACTCTCAGGAGAGGGGGAAATGTCTGCAGAAGCAAGATCTCCTGGGGACCTTTACGCTGTGATTCATATAGCCTCCCACCCGTACTTCAAAAGAGACGAAGACGATCTCCTCTACAGTCTAACAATAGGCTTCCCACAAGCGGCCCTAGGCACAGATGTTTCGATCCCCACGCTTGAAGGAAACACGAGCTTGACAATTCATCCTGGAACACAGCCAGGCGAAATAGTCAGACTGAGAGGAAAAGGCATGCCGAGGTTCAGAGGGTACGGCAGGGGCGACATGCTGGTGCGAGTTGAGATAGAGGTCCCTGAGAAGTTGACCCAGCAACAGAGAACCCTACTTGAACAGTTGGCCAGAGAATTTGAGCAGAGTGTGAAACCGAAGGGTCACAGGTTAAGGCTCTGACAGTTTTAGTAACTCCGATTTTTCTTTGCTTGCTCAGTAGTTTTCGCACCAAACCTCATAGAAGCTTCTCGGATGGTCGCAGACTGGGCACTTCTCAGGCGCCTCGGATCCTTCGTGAACGTAGCCGCAGTTTCTGCATATCCATTTTATCGGAGTGTCTCTCTTGAAGACCTTGCCTTGCTCGACGTTTGCGAGCAACTTCAAGTATCGTCGCTCATGGTAAAATTCGACTTTAGCTACTTGACGGAAAGTTCTGGCCGCATCCTTGAAGCCTTCTTTTTCTGCGACTTCAGCAAACCCAGGGTACAGCGTTCCCCATTCGAACTTTTCTCCTTCTGCGGCGGCTTTGAGATTCTGTGCAGTTGATCCGATGATGCCTGCAGGATATGCAGCCTTGATCTCAACGGGTCCACCCTTGAGAAGCTTGAAGAACAGACGCGCGTGCTCCTTCTCGTTGTCAGACGTTTCTTGGAAGATGCTGGATATCTGTTCGAATCCTTCTTTTTTAGCAACGCTCGAGAAGAAGGTGTACCTAGTTCTGGCCTGACATTCGCCGGCGAAGGCTGCCAGCAGATTCTTTTCAGTTTGACTTCCCTTAAAGTCCATTTGTCAACCTTCCAGTTAGCTGGAATACCTGGCCAAAGGAGGATAAAAAGCATTTGTGAAAGCGTGCCTATGTCAGTCTCATTTTCCTAGAACGCAGTGTTTTCACGGTAAACAATTTAAATGAATTCTTAGAGTTGAGACTATCAGCCATAGAAAAGAAGCATTAGGAACGGTCTTACAGATGGATGAATACACTTCAAAAACTCCGACTTCGAGGACTCTTTATGACCGTGCAAAGAAGGTTTTTCCCGCGGGTGTTTCGTACGGGATACGTTATTTTGAGCCATACCCCTTCTACACTGTCAAAGCGCACGGAAGTAAGCTTTGGGACGTTGACGGAAACGAGTACATCGATTTTTGGCTCGGACATGCTGCGCTTATCCTGGGACACAGCCCAAAGGAAGTTGTGAAAGTTGTCAAGAAACAACTGGAAAACGGAACTCACTACGGAACATCGCACGAACTGGAAATTGCTCTAGCTGAACAGGTTGTCAAAATGGTTCCGAGCGTCCAAATGGTTCGCTTCACCAATTCTGGAACAGAAGCAAACATGTACGCCACCAGACTGGCACGCGCGTTCACGGGCAGAGACACGATTGCCAAATTTGAAGGTGGATGGCATGGAGGTTACGATGCACTCCACGTAGGGGTCAAGCAGCCCTTCGACCTTCCGGAGTCGGCAGGCCTCACACATGGAGCTCTTCAAGACACTGTTCTTTTGCCTTTCAACGACCTCGAAGGGGTTGAGAAGAAGCTGAAAAACAAGCAGCCTGCCTCCATCGTTATCGAACCCGTATTAGGAGCCGGAGGAGCAGTGCCAGCTGAAAAGGAGTTCCTGAAAGGCTTGAGAGAATTCTGCGACCGAAAAGATATCCTATTAATCTTTGATGAAGTGATCACAGGGTTCCGATTGGCTCCTGGAGGGGGACAACAGTTCTACGGCGTAAACGCTGACATAACCGTTCTGGGAAAGATTCTGGGAGGAGGCTTCCCTGTCGGTGCCTTCTGCGGGTCGAAGAAGATAATGGAGAGGATAGACAACATCGCCTACAACCGTCCGCACTACTCTTTTCACGGAGGAACCTTCGCTGGAAACCCGATGACAATGGTTGCTGGACTCGCGACACTGAAAACCCTGGAAGATGGCAGGGTAACAAGCCGCCTCAACAGGCAGGGCGACGAAATCAGGGAGAGACTGCGACGGACCTTTGAGAAGCATGATGTTGACGCGCAAGTTGTAGGCTTAGGATCCTTATTTAATGTTCACTTCACAAAGGAGCGGATAAGAGATGCCCCCGCCGTCTTCAGAGCCGACAAAAAGAGGCTTCTCGAATACAACTTGACGTTGATGGCAAACGGAATCTTCTTCCTACCGACGCACTGCGGAGCCTTGAGCACTGCCCACTCAGAAGCAGACCTCCAGAAACTATTCAAGGAAACGGAGGGCTATTTAGAACATTATGGAAAGTAGAGCGCGCGCTAGCGAGTGGCCGTGGAACGAGTCTTCAGCCGAATCAAGAACCTTGCAGGCTTAACGCAGCACGACATGAGAGGACTGGCCAGGATCACATTCCACGCTCAACTCTCCCTGCTGGTCATGCTGTTCACAGCTCAAGCAGGCATCAGCACACACAAACCGAGCAAAGCAAGAAGCATAAGGTACTTCACAAACTAACTAGGAACAGACATGCGCCACCTCACCTACGGGCTTTGATGATTATCCAATAAGGCACTTCTTTCATCTTTGTGTAGAGCTGGCGCGCCTTCTTGTCTTTCTTGAGCTTCCCTTGGTTCAGCGGATGCAGCGCACTTTCTTGTAATCTCTCAAGTTCCATGTATCGTTCAATAGTAAATCCATTTTGAATCAGTATGTCAAAGTGATCCTGCAAGGTTCGATAGTATGAATGCATCTTTACTTGAGTTCCATTCGGCAGTTTGTTTATCCAGTGTTCAACCCTGCGTTCGAAGTAGTTTCTGACTGGACAGATGGTTTTCCTCTGTATTTAGCTAGTTTGCCCGCACTTCCCCAAATAAGCGGGTGAACAGTGCTGATGGTGAAGCATCCATTTTCCACAAGGACTCTATGTACTTCACTGATTGCTGCCTTCAGGTCTGGCACATAGTGCAAAGCCCTCGCCGCAATGATCATGTCAAAAGTTTCATCCTTGAAGGGCAAGCTGTCTATACTGCCAACAAATAGGTTCACTTCCACTGCTTCCTTTCTTGAGAGTCGCCTACCGTGAAGTATCTGGTTCCACGACAAGTCTATTCCAAAAGCATGCGCTCCCCATTTTGAGAGAACTAGCGAGTTTTGAGCCGCGCCACAACCAATCTCCAGGATTCTCTTGCCCCTAACCTCGCCCAACACTCCGAGTTGACTTTCCGAGGCTACAAAATCGCCTCAATAAACGTCGTCTGTTGGCATCTCCATTCTTTGCTGGTAATCGTCCGAGATTTTGTTCCAACCTTCTTTGAGAGGCAACGACAATACATCACTCTCACAATAACTCAGTTGTTCGGCAACGCAGATTCTGTTTAAACGATAGTGCTACTCGTAACAGGCAATAATAAAACATACCCCTTGTGAGAGCCTTAAACTCAAAAGTGAACATTGCCAAACAATGTCTCAAGAGTCTCGCATCTCTTCATTTATCCCCTCAAAAAGAGGTACGGCACTCAACCTATTACACTTCAGCGAATTTGGGAACAGGCATGCGCGCAGCCTCCAGGCAGCCAACTTCCACTTGTTAATACGCAATAAAAAGGGGCGTTCTGAAAATCTTTATATTGATTTGAGGCGTTTGGGCTAACCTAAGAAGATCACAATGAGTATAGCAAAGCCTCTTCTCGATTATGCAAAGTCGCTTAAACCGCAGAAGGGTTTCGCGCAATCCTTTTCGGCTTTCAAAAGACTCTTGCAGTACCACAGGAAATACCCTTGGCACGTCACGGCAATAGTCGTTCTTGCAGTGATAAGATCCATTCTGTTCTCGCTCGAACCATTGTACACGTCCTATATCATCATCTATGTGATAGGACCCCCGACTAACACCAGTCTATTGTTGGGCTATCTGCTCGTTATCGTACTGGCCGGAATAGGCTACGCCATAACAAACTTCATTCTGACTTACATGCACGGGGTAATGTCCCAGTACATAGTGCGAGACATAAGGTCCGAGTATTACCGTTCGCTTCAGAGCAAATCCTTCAGTTTTTATGATTCTGTAGGCGTTGGAGATCTGACGTCAAGAGCCACAGTAGACCTTCAATTGGTCGACATGTTTCTGAGAACATGGCTGGGCACTGTTCTCAACGCCGTCTTCACAACAATCATCATCATTGCGATAATCCTTCCAATAAGCCCGACCATGACCCTGATCTCCGTAGCCACGATGCCGCTCATCTTCTATTTCACAACGCGCCTATGGATAGACACGATGCCCCTCTTCAGAAACATGCAGCTAATCATGGGAAGATTGACCTCCTACATACAGCAAAACATCATCGGAATGAAGACAGTCAGGATATTCCGCCGAGAAAAAGATGTTGTTGACGGATTCAAAGACGTGGAAGACGTATACGTGAACACGGCAATCACCGCGGGCAAAATACAGTCAATCTACATGCCACTCGGTCCAGCGCTGCTGACGCTTGGAGCGGCCCTGGTCTACGTGTACGCAGGAATTACGCTAGGAGTTCCATACTCAGCCTTGGCGGTTGAACAAATTGGCTACTTGATTCTCTTTGTCAGGTACATGATGAGACTGACGTTTCCCATAAGGGACGTAAGCCAGACTTTGGGAACGTGGATTGCGGCTTATGCTGGACTGGAAAGAGTCCAAGAAATGATAGATGCTCCAAGAAGCGTTGAAGATGTGCCTAACGCCAGAGACGTTAGGATAGAAAAAGGAAAACTTGAGCTGGAAAACGTCGCGTTTGGGTACGTGAAAGACAGGCCTGTGCTAAATAAGGTCACTTTTACGGTGCAGCCAGGTGAAAAAATAGCGATACTGGGTGCAACGGGGTCAGGAAAGAGCTCTCTGATATACCTAATCCCAAGGTTTTACGACATCCAGGCGGGCAGCATAAGGATAGATGGCACGGACATCCGCGGATTCAAGCTGGCTTCCCTAAGGCGGCAGATAGGCGTGGTCCTGCAGGATGTTTTCCTGTTTTCTGGAACGATGAGGGAGAATATTGCTTTCGGTAAGCCTGACGCCTCGATGGATGAAATAGTGCAAGCTGCCAAGTCGGCCAGAATACACGATTTCATTGAATCCCTTCCATCTGGTTACGACACAGCTGTTGGGGAAAGGGGGGTCACGCTTTCGGGAGGTCAGAAGCAGAGAATAACCATAGCGAGAGCGCTCGTGGGCAACCCGAGGATGCTGATAATGGACGATTCGCTCTCCTTTGTGGACGCGAAGACGGAGCAAGAGATTCAATCCGCAATAGAAGAAGCAACAAGGGCGAGGACAACCCTCATAATCGCGCAGAGATTCTCAACGATAAAGACGGCTGACAAGATACTGGTCCTTGAGAACGGTTCAGTAGCGGAATTTGGCACACACGAGGAGCTCATAGCAAGAGATGGCGTCTACAAGAAGGTCTATGAAACCCAGTTTGTCCAAAAAACTTCACCCATCCTACGAGAAGCAGGTGATTCCTAATGTCAGGTTCGTACGGAACTTTCTCGACAAAACAGGAAGAAAGAAGAAAGAGAACCGTCCCTGACCGGGTGTTGATTAGAAGGGTCTACGAGTACGCTCAAGCCCACAAACGAAACCTGCAAATCGGCGTTACCGCCACGATAGCAGGCGCCTTCACCGGCTTAGCTGCCCCCTACATGCACGCAATAGCCATAGACAGCATAATAACGCCGAAGAACCTTTCGAGCTTCATATGGTGGATCCCCCTGTTCGCCGCTATCATTCTAGGCAACTATCTGTTCCAGTACATCCAAACCTATCAAATGCGTATAGTGGGAGAAAAAGTGGTTGCAAAGATGCGGGACGACATGATGGAAAAGCTGCAGGTCATCTCCCTCAGGTATTTTTCAGAAGGCGAAGCTGGAAGAATAATCTCGCGCCCGACCAACGACGCCAACACCGTCAGAATATTCATCAGAGTTGGACTAACGAGCATTCTGGTAGACATCTCTTCGATACTGGGCGCCTTCGCAATTATGTTCTATCTTGACCTTCGACTGTCACTTCTGGCCATCTCAGTTCTGCCCGTGGCCATAGTGCTGGTCTGGTACCTCGGAAAATACTCAAGAGCAGCCTACAGGAGAACGCTGATCACGACTTCAGGGTTGACGGCCAGGTTACAGGAAGACTTGGCAGGCATAAAAGTCACCCAAGCCTACGCGCAGGAGAAAGAGACAGAAAAGAAGTTCCTGAGAAGTCAAGACGAAAACGTCAAGGCTACCATCAGAGCCATCCTCATAGGCTCGTCGTACACGCCGTTTGTGATGGCACTGAGACTGATCGGAACCATGATAATCCTGTTCTTCGGCGTCTATGCATTGGTGGCAGTACCGCCAACGATCACGCTGGGAATTCTGGTAGCCTTCATCGAGTACCAGTTCTCATATTTCATGCCGCTGATTGACCTTGTAACCATGTACGACCAGTACCAGTCAGCCATGTCTGCGATTGAAAGAATGTTCGATGTGATAGACACGAAAGTCGAAGTCGTGGACGCACCGCCTGAAAGGAGTATCTCATTGCAATGATAGAAGAAGTGAGATTCGAAAACGTCAATTTCGCGTACGACATCGACGTCCCAGTTTTAAAGAACATCAACTTCACCCTGAAACGCAACATGAAACTCGCGATTGTCGGCCAGACAGGCGCGGGAAAAAGCACGATAATCAACCTGCTTGCAAGATTCTACGACCCAGGCGAAGGCAGAATCCTCATCAATGGACATGACATAAGAGACATCCCGCTTGCTTCTTTAAGAGGCCGCATGAGCATAGTGCTGCAGGACTCGTTTCTTTTTTCACTTTCCATAAGGGAAAACATAAGATTCGGGAGACTTGAAGCGTCAGACCAAGAAGTCGTGGACGCAGCAAAATCCATCGGTGCCCACGATTTCATAATGAAACTTCCCAACGACTACGACTACGTCATACAGGAAGGGTCTTCAAATATATCCATAGGTCAAAGACAACTCGTAAGCTTCGCCAGAACACTACTTGCAAATCCCGAAATCCTAGTGCTGGACGAGGCAACATCCTCAGTTGACGCCTACACCGAACTGGTGATCCAAAGAGCCTTAAAGAGACTGATGCAAAACAGAATGACGATAATAATCGCACATCGACTCTCAACAATCAGACTGTGCGACGAAATCCTAACGATCGATCACGGCGAAATCGTGGAAAGAGGCACGCATGAACAGCTCATGCGCCAGAAAGGATTGTACAGCTCATTCTACAGACTGCAATTCAGAGAAGAAACAGGAACAGACACACCACAATAGTCTATGCGGACAATCGAAGAGATAAGCGTGATTGGCCGTGACAAATCATAATGCGTCTTAATATGAGATACGAGGTAGAGCGCTTCCGCTTTTTCAGAGGTTTATTTTAACCCTCTTCGGGAAGATAGCGAGGCGTCCACAAATATCCTAGAATATCTCGTATCTCCTTATCCATGTAGTTTTCAAGGTTGCGGGCAACATCGTTGGCTGTTAAGACGCCGTGAAGGGCTCCTTCTCTAACCACTGCTAGTCTCCGGATCTTGTGTTTTTTCATTATCTTAGCTGCTTCTGTCAGGTCCGCGTTCGGATCGATCGTTATCAAGGGCGTCGACATTACTTCGGCGACTTTCACATTTTTGGGGTCAAGCCCTTTTGCAGCAACTTTCCAAGTCACGTCGCGTTCAGTTACTATGCCAAACGGTTTCCCTTGCCGCAAAACAATAGCGCATCCCTCTCCTTTTTTGTACATGCCTAGAGAGGCTTCAGCAACAGACATGCCTTCTTCAACGGTGACTGTGCTTGTTCTCATAGCTTCGGCCGCCCTCAAAAACTTCCCCTCGCCACTGTCAGAACAACTCGAATACATTCTAGTGAAACCCAATAATTAAACAATACTATGGCCACCCTGACGCTACTGAAACTTCAGGAGAACTTAAAAGAAGAGCCTGACGCACATTTCTTGAGCGGAACGGTTTGATTTCAGACTATACCATTTTGGTTGATGGGCTCGTTAGAGTTTACGGTGAAAAGGCTGCCGTTGACGGCGTTTCTTTTGGTGTAAGAAAAGGCGAGATTTTTGGCTTCTTGGGTCCTAACGGTGCTGGGAAGACGACCACCATAAAGGTGCTTACAACTTTGATTCCCCCTACACGCGGCAAAGCCATCGTCCTTGGCCACGATGTCACTGAGGAGCCTTTGAAGATTAGACGCAGGATCGGAGTGGTTCAGCAGCAGCCGAGTCTCGAAATGTTCATGACGGTTGAGCAAAATCTGGATAGCTCTGGTTTCCTTTGGGATATCCCTAAAGAGGAGAGGAGTAAGAAGATTCAGTTCTTGAGTGAGCTTTTCGGGTTGAAGGATTGCTTGAAAACGAAAGGTCCGGAGCTTTCGATCGGCCAGAGAAGGAGAGTTCAAATTGCCCGCGAGCTGATGCACGACATGGACATCCTTTTCCTGGATGAACCTACTCTTGGTCTCGACCCTCAAGTGCGAAGAACACTATTGGACTACGTGAAGAAACGTGCTTCAGAAGGCTTGACGGTTTTCTTCACAACCCACATCATGGAAGAAGCTGAATACCTGTGCGACAGGGTGGCGATAATAGACCACGGCAAGATCTTGGCTGATGACACGGTTGATAGACTTCGGTCAAGGTTTGGAACGGGAGAGATCATCGAGTTTACACTTGCTGAGAAGGGTGCAGAACTGAGAAGAATCTTGACGCCTATTGAGGGGATTAACGCTTTCTATGAACCGCAAGAAGAGGATGAGTTTTTCAGGATATCGACAGACGACCCATCAACCGTGCTGCCCAGATTACTTCAAGCTCTGTTTGCAAATGGACAGCACGTCACAACAATCAACATTAAAGAGTCAACTCTCGAAGAGGCTTTCTTAAGATTGACTTCAAAGAAGGAGGAAGAAGCATGAACAGCATGCTCAAGCTACTTGTTCGGGACATTCGAGGAAGTCTTCTCATGTCACCCTTATTCTTGGCATCGATGCTTGTTTCACCTCTCATCTACATTTTTGTTCTGGGATTTGCCCTTGGCGGTGCTATTCCTAGCGTTGTTTCAGGCGGAATCAGCATGAGCTACGTCCTATTCCTCGCCCCAGGCATAATTGTAAGTCAGTTTCTCACGGGAGGAGTCCTTGCGGGAGCGTCGATATGGTTCGACAAAAGATTCGGGATGTTTGAACAGATTCTTGTTGGACCATTCACGAAAACGCAATACATAGCAAGCAAGATTCTCTCAGTAGCCCTTCAGGGTCTTGCAATGGCCTTTCTAGTTCTTCTATTCACATCTCCACTTCTGTCTGGTTTATCGGTCAATGCTCTTGGAATCTTATACATTGCGGCCGCTTGGATGCTCGGATCTCTATTGTTCGGCTCATTTTCCATAGTAGTCTCCACGGCCGTGAAAACCGATGAAGTCTTGAACGTCGTGTTCAACATTATAATGCCTCCACTACTTTTTTTAAGTTCGACTTTTTACCCACTTGAAAACGTTCCTGCATTCATACGTGCATTAGCTTTAGCTAACCCACTGACTTACGCCGCCGACATGTTCAGATTTGGAATCCTAGGTCTTCAAACCAGCTATCTTGGCTACGAAGTCTTGTTGCTCGTGGTTGAAAGCGTAGGTATGTTTCTTTTGGCGGCTTGGAGCTTCAAACGGATCAAGATTTGAATCACGGTCAATCTGGAAAGACGAACATGACAGAAGATGTGTGGCTCTCTGGTGGCAAGGCGCGTGCTTTCACTGTCTATCCGTGCCTCCAATATCAAAGACAACTCAATCAGCCCGGATACTGTAGCGCGCTAGCGCGTTCCTAAATTCTTTTGGGAAGTAGCTTGTGCTGCTCATTTGCTCTTCAGCCATATTTGGATCATATAGGATACCCGGGGGAGGGTGTGAGCACGCAAGAACCCAGCATGAACCGTGACAGTAACCATTGACCATCGAAAAACGCGATACCTCCTCTTGAACAGAATTTAGGAACAAGCATGCGCGCTAGCTTCGATGGAGTCAAGCAAAAGACTGAAGGTTCCCATGACAAATAAGTTTACAGTATCATCAGCCCGACACACGTTTATCTCGCGATCTTATCACGGGACAAAAACTCCTCCGAGACTTAGCCCGTTTACAAACACTCTGGCCCACAACTAGCCGGAGTCTCAGATCTTCATTTATTCCCTTACTGGAGGAGCGCGCGCTTCTCAGTTTTGGATCTTCTAAGCATCAGATGCCTTTAGCCAAGACAGTTGCGAAAACCTAATGAATATTGAAGCCGAATTGTGAGTGGCGAAAAACATGACCGAACAGTCCTACCCACCTCCACCACCTCCCGAAGATATCCCAGCAATGAGGGGTTTTCACGGACCTGAAACCCGTTTCTTCTTGGGCATAAGAGCCCGCCTAGCCACTCTTGAACAGAATCTTCAATTGTCAATGGGCAGAAGTCCGAGAAAAGGTCTAATCGTGGCTCTATTCCTCGGGGCCACACTCAGCATTGTGCTATCCTTAATCGTGCAACTTGCATATGGTCTGCAAGCAGGTGATTGGGTTCCATTAGTGATCGTTGCGCCTCTCACTGAAGAGCCTTTCAAAGCCTTAAGCGTATTGATTGTGGTTCTACTTATGTGGAAAACGATTCCAAATCGTCGGTGGGCAGCGGCCGTAGGAGCCTCAGCTGGACTGGGGTTCGCAATCGCTGAAACTGTTGTGTACGCAGTTGGCGGCGCAAGCACGGACGCCTTGTTGGCCAGATTGATGGTGGAACCGTTCATGCATCCGCTTTGGTCAGCCTTCGTCGGAATGGGAATCTTCGTTCTCTTAGCCAAAAAATCATCTGATGAAGGAGTACTTCTTGGACTGGGAGTACTGTTCTTGTTTCTAGGGCTAATCGCTCACATGACCTGGAATGCCCTTTCTGTGGGACTCGCACCGTCAATCGGGGTTGGGGTACTTTTAATGAACCTGATCATCGTTTTTCTTCCGTTCGCCACGATCTTGAGGGACCTGCTAGGCGGTCATTTCAACTTTCAGAACTTCTTTGAGCCTCTGCCAGACCCGCGAACTCATCCAAGGATCAGCATGCCTCCACCATCGCCTCCTCCACCATAGACGGAGCAAGAAGATTTTCTAAATTGTGACTCCAAACACATCGCAAAGAAATTCCGCGAAAGACTATTTTTCTGAAGAGCCCTCAGCATCCCGACTCAATATCGGCGTTTGACTTTTGGCGGACGCGCGCATGCTTGTTCCGAAATTGGCCTAAAATGGTTTTTATTCGCCTTCCATGATTTAAGGAAGGTTTTGGGCTTCGTATCTGTTCTTGATTTCTTTGAGCAACTGTCTTCTTGAGCACTGGCAGAAATGTGCAAAACGGAATTAAAACCATTTTAGACCATTTTAGGAACACGCATGCGCGCTACGCAACTTGCTGCACTCTTTGTCTTTGTCTATTCTCTCACAGGAGGCGGAATGGCTATCAGAGACTGTGTTCGGATCACGCCTTTCAGGCACTGGATTTTCTCAATCATTCTTCCCAAATCATCCATCTTGGGAAAATCCACCAAGGCTATTGCGTCGAACTGTCCTGTCACTGCGTCCGCCGTCTTGACACCCTCAATTCTAAGCGCCGCTTCGGCAACACTCCACAGTTCACTGGCTTCCGTGTTCATGAGAATGTAGGCCTTCAAAACATTTCCCTCAACATGAACAACTTGGAAAGTCTTGGAATAAAAAGCTTAAGATGCTCCTCGAACAGCAAATCCAGTCAGTTGCCAAAGCTTTCACGAGCCGTTCCCCCTCCACGATCAGCATCGGTCTTTTCTTTCTTCCGCTCGAAAGATTACTGGAACCTCACGCAAGGACTTAATAACATAGTCCGCCTGAAAGGCTCCTCCCTCTCCGCGAGCTCGCTTGTTTTCCTTCAGAATCTCCGGTAGGCTCCTAAAGAGATCTTGGGAATCTGATTTCTCAAGGTCTCTTGCAACAATTATCGCTACTCCATCTGCATCCTTGGCAGCCAACACGTCAAGCACCAAGTCGCCCACGACAAGAAAGCGCCCGACGCTGAGTTTTCTTATGGCCAGCAGAACGCCTTCAGGATGAGGCTTTAACTTTGAAACATCTTCCCTTGTTACTACAACATCGAAATATTCTTTCAAACCATGAATTTCAAAGACAACGTCCACCGCCCGTCTCGAAGTATTAGTGACCAGCCCTATTTTCGCTCCAAGTTCTCTAAGTGTTTGCAGTGTGGAAATGGTCTCGGGGAAAAGCCTTGACTTCTTTGCTGAATCCAGTTCGTAATGGTTTAGAAATATCTCCATTTCTCGCCGGTATATTCTGGTCTTCTCTTCACTAAAATGCTGTTGAACGTATTCCGATGCAATGTTACGCATGAGGGTAGCGCGTCTTGTTCCTTCAAGGACGGTTTTTGGAATTCCAAGGTCAATGAGCTTCCGTCTCGTATCACGCCTGAATTCCAACACGTGCTTACGAACTGACCATGGAGTCTTAACCAGTGTATCCTCCAGATCAAACAGTACCGCGACATTCATTACTGTTCCCGCTGGTCCTGACATTCAGTTCATCTTCTTGCTTCTTGCCATGGCTGCTATTTAGCTCCTGCCTTTTCACCTTTTCACATTTTCGCTCTTAGCATTTGCTCATCAACTGGTCCAGCACAGGGTTAAGGCTGAAGATTGCCTGATGACACCTGTTGGGAACATGAAACAGATTTAAGGCCAGAACCTCAGTTTGTTTTATGCGCAGAGGCACATACTACAAAGACAAGCTTTCTGCCAGCAAATTGCTCAAATGTTACGAAGTGGCCACTCCCAGGATCAAGCAGTATCTTGAGGCGGAAATCCAATTCGTTATTTCCAATGTTCGTGACGCAAATCTGGTTCTCGAACTTGGATGCGGTTATGGAAGAGTTATGAGAGCAGTGTCTCCCTTCGTTTCCATGATTGTTGGCGTTGACATTTCGCGGGCAAGTCTGGAGCTTGCGAACTCATACATGAAACCTTGCGGAAACCATAGAATAGTTCAGATGGATGCATCTAACATGGCTTTCTCCCCCTGCGTCTTCGATGCTGTATTCTGTATCCAGAACGGGATTTCTGCATTTGGAGTGGACAGGAAGCACCTCATTGCAGAATCCATAAGGGTAACGAAAGACGATGGGCTAATCCTGTTTTCCAGCTACTCGCCCAAGATATGGCAGGAGCGTCTCGACTGGTTTAGAAAGCAGTCCCAGCTAGGTCTTCTTGGGGAAATTGATGAAGAGGCGACGCGCTGGGGAACCATAGTGTGCAAGGATGGGTTCACAGCCACCACAGTCAGCGGAGACCAATTTATTGAGCTTTTCAATGAGTTTGGAGTGAAGGCGTCCATCATTGAAGGAGACGAATCCAGCATTTTCTGCAAAGTTATCAAAAGGAAAACCGACGTCTGAGCAGGAGGGAGGGTTTGGTGCCGCGCCACACGTTACTTCGAAGTCCTGCTTTAAACAGCCCGTCTTTACTGCTTATTTGCATTGTGGGTGGACTACTGCTTCTTTTTGTTTTCGGGTATGAACGATTGGAAAGCAAAGCGTAGAGCATGCCAGCTCATTTGGAAGAGCGCGGTCTCCTTTGTCTTCAGCTTTTCCTAGTCTTCTTTGAGTGGGCTTTCGAATACGACGCTTCTGACCTTGCAGTTCTGGCCTCCGTCATTGTTTGACTGAGTCAGCTTCCTTTCGGTGTATCACATGCTTTCAGGCAAAAACTCTTAAAGATTGGAAGTGGTTTAATGCGGGGCATGGAAGGCTCGAGTGGAGAGTCAAGGGGACTTTCTGAGGCGGAAGCTCAAAGAAGGCTCGAACAGGTCGGGCCGAACCAGTTTGTTAGACCCCTGAGGATAAGTTTCCTCGGTATTGCTAAAGAAGAAGTAGTTGAACCCATGATTCTGCTGCTACTTGTCGTGGGTGTGCTCTACACGACGTTCACGTGGCCGAATCTTCAAGACGCCCTGACGATCTTCAGCATCATCTTCGTGTTGGTTTTCGTCGAAATCTGGAACGAGTATCGAGCCAAGAAGGCCATATCTGCACTCTCTGAGCTTGCAGCTCCGAAAACGAGGGTTGTGCGAGATGGCAGGATAGTTGAAGTTGAAACTGAGAAAGTGGTCCCTGGCGACCTTTTGGTCTTCACCGATGGCACTCGAATTGCAGCTGACTGTAAGCTTAACGTGGCATATGACGTTCAAGTCGATGAGTCCGTTTTGACGGGTGAGTCTTTTCCCAGCGAGAAGGGGGTTGGGGACGAAGTTTATGCTGGAACACTGGTACTTTCTGGCGAAGGAAAAGGAGAAGCATACGCTACTGGCAAGAACAGTAGATTCGGCAAGATTTCGGCCTTGGCGCAGGCGATTAAGCCTCCGAAAACACCATTACAATTGGCAATGAAGTCGCTTTCGAAGACGCTTGCGTACGTTGCCATATTCTTCAGTGTAATCATCCCTGTTCTCGGCGTCGTCCGCTTTGGGTACCAAGACCTAGCTAAGGACAAGGATTTAATCTTGACCGGACTGGCACTTGCCTTTGCAGCCATCCCAGAGGAACTGCCAATCATAATCACCATGATATTGGGATTGGGCTCCTACAGACTCTCACAAAAAGGTTTTCTAGTCAAGAAACTCAAAGCTGCCGAGACTCTGGGGGACGCAACCGTTATCCTCACTGATAAAACAGGCACGATCACTGAGAACAAGATGCGAGTTGCTCAGGTCTATCCGCGAAAACAAGAAGCCAGAACGCTTGGTGCGGCAACCGCGGCATTGACCGAAATGTCACTGTCCCCCACTGACAAGGCTGTCCTTGAGAAAGCAGACGAACTCGGAATCGCACAGAGTTTCGGAAGCGTTAGTCGCGAACGCGGTTTTGAAATCAACAAACGAACCAAAGCTGTCCTCCGCGCGAGAAACGGTGGTCTCATGCTTTCAACGATTGGAGCACCGGAGGAAATTCTTGACTCTGAAGGCAGTGATGGACTTCTTGACGAAGAACTGAAAGAGGAAGCAGCGAAAGGAAGAAGAGTAATCGGCGTTGCAGAAAAAGCCGTCTCCACTGAAGAAGCAGACCTGCCCTTCTCAGAGTTGGAGGGAAACTGGGACTTCGTCGGGTTGATCTCGATTGAAGACCCCCCGCGTCAAGGTGTCAAGGAAACCATAGAGGCAATCAGCCGAGCGGGGATCAGGACGATCATGGTCACTGGTGACTATCCGCAAACAGCCGCGTACATCGCAACTAGCGTCAGCATCCCCTCAAAAAACGTGCTCACTGGCGAAGACCTTCAAAGGCTTTCCGACGCGGATCTGCAGAAAGTCGTGAAGGAAACATCCGTTTTCGCAAGAACCACGCCCGAGGACAAGTATCGACTCGTGAAGGCGCTGCACGCAAACAACGAAGTTGTCGCAGTCACCGGCGACGGTGTCAACGACACATTGGCCCTCAAGGGAGCAGACGTCGGCATTGCGATGGGCGTGAAAGGCACCGACGCGGCTAAAGAAGCAGCAGATGTCATTTTGACTGACGATAATTTTGTAAGCATCGGGCACGCGGTCTTTGAAGGCCGCACGTTCTTTGACAACCTGAGAAAAGGACTCAAGTATTATCTAGCAATCAAAGCTGCACTGATCTCCATCTTCCTTTTGCCCCTTGCTCTGGGCATACCTTTACCGTTTGCCCCAATACAGATAATCGTCCTCGAACTTTTCATGGACCTCGCTGCCTCTGCCGGATTTGTCACGGAACCCGCTGAAAAAACGATTTACAGCCGAAAACCAAGAGACCCCAGAGCAAAGTTCCCTGATTCAAGAATGATAAAGGACCTAGCAGTCTCCGCGGCAAGCCTTTTCTCAGCTGTGATGCTCGCATACTTCTACGCACGTTGGCAGAATCTTCCACCCCTTGAAATACAGACTTTCGCCTTCTCGGCCTGGATGATGGGACACATAATCCTCGCCTTCGTCACACGTTCAGAAAACGAACCGCTCTACATTCTAGGCCCCCTGTCAAACAAGGTGATGGACCTGTGGGCACTTCTCGCCGTGTCCTTCCTGCTCGTAGCAGTCGCCGTTCCCTCCGTAAGTGTCCAACTCAAGCTTTCAACAGTCTCGGCCGGTCAGCTTGGCTTGATCTTCGCCTTCGCTCTTCTCACCATCGTTTGGCGGGAAATTGCGAAGCTCCTGCTGTTCAAACCGAATCCGAAAAAGGAATGAGAGCAAAAAGTCAATATCTCCTAGACAAGCTATTTTCTCAAGACGAGCCAGAAACTTGCCGCTACGATGAAAATTGAGTGGTGGGGCCGTATAGGTTTAGACTTACGTTTAAATTTTACGAATTGGATATCTGGTATCAGTGCTGCGGTTGGATGCGCTTTGGTTTCTATCAGAATAGCGGACGATGCTGACAATGCGGAACTTCTGGATCTCGAAAAGATGTGCCCGCAAGGCACAAGTTTAGTCCTGCAATTCGACCGAAGTCCCGATTTCTTCCTTAGGTCACGGGTTTATGATAGCTATAGGGTCTATGTTGCAGAAGAGGAAGGTGAAATTGTAGGGACGGTAGGGGCTGCTCTTAAAGAATTCAACATGGGCAAAGAGGTTGCAAAAGGCGTTTACATTTATGACTTGCGAGTTCATCCAACTTTTCGTGCAAGAGGCATAGGTTCAAGACTCATTCAGCATGTCATGGCTGAGGAAAATGAAGCGGACCTTGCATACGGACACATAATGGAAGAGAACTATCCTTCTATTGCTCTGTTTAAGCGAATGGGATTCCAGAATATTCATGACTGCATGCTGTTGAATGTGTCGCTCTACAAGAGACAAGAGCAGACTGCTAGCAAGGTTAGGAAAATGGATGCAGATGATACGCTAAGCGTTGTGGACTTGATAAATGATCACTACCGCAACCATGACTTCTTTGTACCACTTAACATAGACAGCTTTCTCAACAGGACAAGACAACTGACAGATTATGGGTTTCAGAGCACACAGGTCGTCGAAGTTGAGAATCGAATCGTTGCTTGCGCTGGACTATGGGATTATTCTAGAATACTCAGAGCAAGCGTTCTTCGCGTCACAGCAAGGCTGAAGATGCTAACATACATCCTAAGGTTTGCCAACCTATTCACAAGAACTATGAAGTTGCCTTCAGTTGGAGAATTCTTCAGGTTAATGTATGTTACAGACTTTGCCTTCACAGGAAAAGCGGACCCTATCAGGGAACTAATAAAGCATTGCCTCAGTTTATCTTATAGTTGTGGATGCAATTTCCTTGTGTTTCCTCTTGATCCTTTAAACCCTGCGATTCCTTTGATCGCAAGATACAGACCGGTAAGGACTACATATCACATCTATGCAAAGAGCCTTAAAGATAAAGCTCTGAGCACTCAGAGAATGGTTTATGTTGACGCTATGGATCTCTAATGAAACCGTTCCAAATTGTCTGCACAGACTGCAAATGCGTAAATTGAGGCGCAATTTCATGGAAATTCATCAAGATGGTCTGTTTTGGCAAAATAATGTCTTGGTGGGGCCGGCCGGATTTGAACCGACGACCTTTCCCCGGAAACAGTGCTTTCGGCGCTGCTCCTACGGGTTTCTCTAACAGCTCCAGAACCTCTTCATCCCTTTTGAGGTCCGCAAACCCGTTAGCTACTTTCTGGAGCCCGTCGTCATACCTGCCTAGACTACGACCCCACGGCTACACTGAGAACGACTTGCCAGATTTTAAATATATGCATTATTGCGTCAGAAACAGAATCTGTGCACATGCCAGAGATTCGAGAGGACACATCAGCCTAGAGCGATAAGCTTATGAGCACAGGTCTGTCGTCTAGTTTGGGGTTTGCCGGTCATAGGGCGCGGGTCCCACCTGATCCCATACCGAACTCAGAAGTTAAACCACGCTCCGTTTCCGGCTGTAATTTGGTCTTCGGCCATGTGAACCCGGAAAAGCTGGTAACCCCACTTCAAAATAGTCCGTGAATTTGGAGGAGAATTACCCAAAACTTATAACTGAGCATCTATAGTGTGTTGCGAAGGTGAGTTCGTGAGCATAACGGCGGCAATACTAGGCTTACACAGCCGGATCATCCAAGCACAGTTTGGCGATACCAGTGTAACTTGGATTCTGAACGTGCTCTTCTATGTCGTTTTCATTGTCTTCATTTTCTATGGGCAGAGACTTCAGACGTACGTGATGATCAGGGAAGTAGAGGGGTCACTCTACAAACTGAAGTACATAAAGGAAGAGGGACGCAAGATAACTATAGAAACGATAAAAGAGATTGGAAAGCCGCAGACGGATCCAACGGTAAGGGTTGACAGGTTCCTGGAATATTTCACGATATCTCCTCAGTCTCTTGACCCTGCGGGCATAGTTTGGAAGCTTGAGCACATACTGGATGTAAGGGACACGCGCTTTAAGGATGAGGTCAAGTTCATGGCTCCGTCTGCAGACGAAACCCAGGCAAACAACCTGGAGAACACCCTTGAGGCAGCGATGGCCCTCAATTTCATTTACAAAGTGATAAGGCACTTCTACCTGCTGGGCAAGAAAACACTCAGCCTGTACGTCATAATGCAGATACAGATGATCCTGCCGATGATTATGAAAGAGGCAGAGGCCTACGCAAGCGCGTTAAAAGCCTTCGCGTACGGCCAGCCAATAGGTGACGGTGCTGGCGCACTGGTCGCGGCAAAGCTCATGCATGGACTTGAGACGAGGAAAATAGCCAAGGACTGCGTTGTCGCATCCGTTCCCTTCGAAGGACGAACAGCCTTCGTCATAAAGGCTGAAGGGCCAGGAGGAAACGTGGGCAAACCGGGAGACGCGGTAAAAGCAGTCATCGACGAAAACGAGGGGAAGATTGCCATGGTCGTCATGATCGATGCTGCTCTGAAGCTTGAAGGAGAGGGATTGGGCGAGTTGGCTGAAGGTGTTGGTGCGGCTATCGGAGGCCCAGGAGTTGACCAGTACAAGATCGAGGATGCGATTCTGAAATATCACATTCCCGTAAACGCCATCGTAATAAAGGAAGACATAGGAGACGCTGTTTCACCCCTGCGCAAAGAAGTTTTCGACTCGATCGACGGCGTCATAGAAAGGATAAAAGCGGTCGTGTTAGAGAGGACGAAGGAAGGAGACAAAATAGTAATCGCCGGCGTGGGGAACAGCATCGGAATCGGACAGTAGGAGACAAACGAAATGACTGAAACCCAAGCATCAGGCCCAACACCCCGAATATCGTCCTCCGTGATAATAGCCGTGTTCTTAGCCCTCGCACTCTCGTTCGTAGCCCTCATATACGCGCTCAGCATTCTTGATCAAGATTATGAAACTGCATCGATCTTCCTGATAATGGGATTCGTGGGAGTAGCGTTGTCCACGTACGTTTTGTTCCAGACGCGGAGACGACTTTCAAAGCTAAAGATGGTGCCTGCCCCCGTGACGACCACCATAGAATGCAAGAAATGTGGCTTCAAGAACGTCAGAGAGTTCCAGCGAGGAGACTACATTTTCAAAGAAGGCGAACCGTGCCAAAAATGCAATGAAAAGATGCTGATAACAGCGATCTACAGGGAAGTCAAGGAGAAAGAGAAAGAAAAAATATCTTTCTAGGTTAACACGGAACAGCCGTCCGCAACGGTCAAAACAGTGTGCTCTGCTTGGGCAACTGTTTTTCCGCTCGCCTCGACGAAAATTGGATACTTCATCAAGGTCTTCGATGCCAGCAGTTCATCGAAGGCTCCTCTGTAATGTTGTTGGGGCACGACATTCTGCAGCCAGCGTTCCGCAAAGGGTAAAGTTCTAAAGTTGTCCTCAATGTATTTTTGAAGTTCTCTCGCGTGTGGGTTTTTCGTAGACCTCGACCTGAGAAAACGGAAAATCGTGGCTTCGTCACCGTTTTCAACCCTGCCCGCAGCGTTTGGAACAGTTACGAAAGGTTCGATAGCATAAACGCCGCCTAACTTGATTTTTGTTGAAAAAAGCTGTGAAACGTTTGGCAGCGACGTGCCAGTGTGCACGACGTACCTGCCGACCTGATGACCCGTCAAGTTAGAGATGGGTTTGAAACCGCGAGACTTGATTACACCTTCTATCATTGTCCCAAGCTTTCCCGTGGACATTCCTGGCTGAATGTTTTCGACGGCAGTCTTCAAGGCACGTTCTGCCGTTTCTACTAGGCTTTCGTGTTCGGGGTCAAAACAAACCGTAACTGCGGTGTCAGTAAGGTAGCCGTCGATGTGGGCGCCGATGTCCACCTTGACTAAGGAGTTCTCGGGGATTCTTCTTTTGTCATTCGGTGGAGACGTGTAATGTGCAGCAACCTCATTCACGGAGACGTTACATGGAAACGCTGGTTTTGCTCCCTTCTGCCTTATCAGGCCCTCCGCTTTCTCGCAGATGTCGATGATCGGCATGCCCTCACGTACATAATTTTTCATTTCTTCTCGTGTCTCGCGCAGAATCTTCCCTGACTGGCGAAGCTTTTCAAGAGCTTCCTTTTCAGATTCGCTCATCAAAGTCACTTTTTCCAGACATGTGATCTTGCACTTTACCTTTTTATGTGGAATTTCTCGATCACATCTCTTGCTTTTTCACGCTTCTTCTGATGCCCAGCAAGAAACTTGTTGACTCTTTCAGCGAGTTCTTTCTTGCACTCGCCGCACAAAACCTCGCCAGCCTTGCAGCGTCTCTTCCTTTCTGCAAGTTTCTGGTCATCCTCCTCGAATAGATAGAGGAAATATTGAAAGACTGTGCAGACATCAGGGTCGGCGCCCTCTTTTCTTTGTTCAGCGACTGTTCCTTTCCCGCCAGTAAACGCCTTCCAGATCTTCTGCTCAACCAGTTCAGGCGGGTCTGTAGTGAAAATCGCTGTCTCAGGTTCTGAAGCGTTCATTTTTCCACCAACGCCTAATCCTGGCAAGAAGCGGTTGTGGATTTGAGCTGGCTTGTAGTACCCAAGCTTCTGGGCGATGTCTCGCGTGATCCTCCAGAAGGGATCTTGGTCTATCGCTGCGGGTATAAGAGCGGGAACGTTTTCACCAGTTAGTTTCTTGTGTATGAAACATGGCACCGCTTGGACAGCTGGCCAGAACACCCAGCCGAGGTTTGTGCTGTCCTGAAAACCAAAGGTCGCTCTTGCCGTGGAATATGTTATGCGCTTGGCAACTTCCAACGCAATGTCGTAGAGCAGATCGATGTCATCAACATCGTAGATGATGAAAGTGTTCTTCGGTTCAAAGCCCAGCGCAACGAGGTCCAAAGCGTTCTCATAACCCAACCTCGTGGTTTCAGACAGGATGCGATCGTCGTCTACCACGAACTTCTCATCGTCGGTCATCTGGAAGTAGAGCCTCGTGTTAAACGCGTCTTGCAGATGCTTCGTGAAAATCCAAGGGACAAGATGTCCAATGTGAACAGGGCCCGAAGGGCCTCTGCCCGTGTACAGCACGAATTTGACCCCTTCGTCGTACAAGTCAAGAACAACGTCTAGGTCCCTATGAGAAAAGAACAGTTCCCTGCGCAGCTGAAAATGAACGCCGCCCGTGTACTTGGCAAGTCTTCGCCGAAGCTCTTCGGTTAAGGGTTCGGTTCCAAACTCTCGGATCAACCGTTCATAGTCAACCTTGCCCCTCACTTCCCAAGGAGTAACGACCATTTCGTTTTTTTCTTCATCAGTCAAGCTTGAATCCGCCCGATTACCTTAGCTCTCTATACAATTCATGGAAAACGTATTAAATCTTGTGTGAACCTCTGAGAACCCACGTGTGCTCGATGCTTGCAAGAATAAGACATGAATATGATTCTTGATTCTCTGGTTGCTGTGGGTTAGTGATGCCCTGCCAATTTCTCTAAAAGGGCATATTTCTTCTGTACAATTTGCCGTGCTATTTTTCAACTTTTTCCTCAAGAGAATTCAAAGTGAGTTTAAAGTAATCGAGGGCTCTTACAAGGCTACAAGGCCCAGAAAGCACCGTGTTCTCAGGGAACAACCCACTCTACCGTGCTATAACGGATCAAGGACATTCCATTACAAATAAAGTGTTGGTGGTGAGTGTTGGAAAGCGTCGGAAAGTGTTGGAAGTCGTGGAGGCGAATACCTTGAGGGGTTTAACTCCTTTGAGGAGCCTGCACCTTAGGATAGCGGGTACCGACCCTGCATAACTTCAAAGTTATGCACGACGGCTTGGGGCACAACTCAGAGACCGATGGCCATGAAAACTTGGGGGGGAGAAAGTGTGATCGCCTTGCACCCTGCAAATCTGAACCCAATGTGCGCCTTTTGTGGCAAAACCGTCTCAATTTAAGGTTGAAAAGCAAAGTCTCTTAAAGGTTGGGTGAGGAACCCAGGGCGCGCTATGGGTAGTGTTGGTTGAAGTGGCCTGACTGTATTATGGCGTCATAGATGTCGACGATGCCGTCACCGTTTATGTCCGCGTTGGGGTTCCACCTTTTACTGCCTGGACTGGAGTTGAAGGCGCCAGCTAGCAGTATGGCGTCATAGATGTCAACAGTGCCGTCACCGTTTATGTCGCCTGGGATGGTTACGACTACTGAACCATCAGTCATGTTGTTGTTAGCTGTGTTCGTTTCGTTTGGAACGGTGTCTGCCACAGCGCTGATGGTGTAGTTGCCGTATGAATATCCTGTAGTGTCCCACGCGAACATGAGGCTCATAGAACTTCCGCTCGTTAGAGTTGCCTCCTCCTTTCCCATTGCGGTCGTGTTGGCGTAGGCCGTGACGTTGAAGGTTTCTGTGTAGTTGCCTACGTCTGCGACCGTCACATTCACTATCTCGCTGTAACCTTCACCGATAACAGTCTTAGAACATTCGACACTGGTTACCGCTACATCATGCCCGGAGACGAGGGGGATCGCCGGAAGAATCTGGTATAGGCCATCAACTGCAATAGTCGGAGTTACAGGTTCGGCAAGCCAGTCAGTAACGTTTGTGTCGTATAGGTGTAGCGGGCACTCGTATATGATTGGGAACATGCTTTGCATTGTTGAGTTGAACTCGATTATCGCAAGGGGGAAAGAGTTTGGGTTAGGTGCGCTCGGATAAGGTGGGTGCCACGTGCCGTTAGCATCTGGGAGCACAGCATCCTGAACTTCCACGTAGTCTGAACCATAGGATTTCACGAATGATGTGCCATTGTTTGGCAGAGCTCCGTACGGAGGGAGCCACGAACCTTCCCAAACGTTCAACACCTGCAGCAGCGTGCTGTTGTAACCCAGCTTGAATCCGAAGCCTACGGCTTCCCAGCCGGGGTCTAGGCTGTTGACTCTGACGCTTATGTTGAAGACTTCACCCAACGATAATGCGGTGTGGGACGACACTGAGTAGTACGGAAGTATTGCCGGTGGAGTCCATGTGATTACGTAGGTTCCGTCCACAGGTGGGTTGCCCGTGCTCTTAGAAGGATCTATTATAGGATTGACTGCCAGGTCAAGTATCTTGACGATGGTTAAGTGGAAGGCGCAGGTCAGATTGTGTGGCGCCATCGTCGGAACCTTCAAAACCTGGAATGTAAACGTGGCAGCAGCCAGTTTTCCCTCAGGCGGGTCAGTGGCCGTTGTTACGTTTAACGGCGCGTAGCCATCGGCTTGTGCTGTGCCGGAGTCCGACCACGCCTGCGCGTAGTCTGCCTTGCCGGCAGTGTTGTTGTAGGCGAACTTCAGATTCCAGATGTTGCCCCAGTGTGCGCTTGGTGTTTTTGTGTGAAACAGGACTTCTGTCATGGTTGTGACGTTCAGAAGGGTCGGGTTCCACGTGAGCTGGAACTGGACACCTGCGACGCCTGTGATGTTTACGAGGCTAACGTTTACGTTGAACGTGCTGCCGACGATCGTGGATGGTGTTGTGAAAAAGTTCAAGGCTGGGTCTACGATGACGTAGGCTGCGGGTTGTGGTATACTTGCGAGCGTTGGAAGTACTGCTGCGAATCCGAATAGGGCTGTTACGATCATTAGTGCAGAGAGCATTTTAGCTAGGTTATTCTTCATTTTTGTTTCTCCCTTCTCCTTATTCCTCACGTATACGTTTCCATTCTGCGGATTTAAGGATTCTGAAATTATCGTGCGGGACATTGAGTTGACTCTCTAATCTTGAGCTGGACGAGTTTCCTCACAATTGCATGATCGACTATCCTTGTGCGCTCTTGTCGAACCCTTGGCGTAATTTTCCTGGGCGCGCTCAACTGCCTAAATGGATTTCTGGGTACATTCTCAATTCTGCAGAAAAGTTGCAGCTACGCCTCACTCACCCAAAGACGCAATGAGACGTCTGGCTTGAAGCGCTCGGCTGAAAACTGGGTATGCCGCTCAAAATCGAGAAAAACCCTGATGGGTCAATCACCGTTCGCAGGGCATGAGGCGCGAACCCAGCATGCCCCGCGGCCTCTTTTTTTCCGTTGCGTGCTTGGAATCGTCAAGTTTCACCGTTGGGTTTTTATTAAAAACAGAACAACTACATTACCGACTCCTGTTCACACCACCTTGAAGGGAAAAACGATGGTTGACCTCAGAGAACACGAACAAAAAACACTCTCAACCTTGGCCAAGCTAGGCGGAAAAACATCAGCTGAACAGTTGATAAGCCAAAGTGGACTCTCCGATGCTGCAGTGATGCGCGCAGCGTTAACACTGCAGGACAAGAAACTTGTACAGATCAATGAAGAAGAAGAGACAATCGCGAGACTTAACGCGGAAGGAAAAGTGTACGCAACAAACGGACTCCCGGAGAGGCAGGCCATACGCGCTTTAAGCAGACTAGGCGGCAAAGCGCCTCTTGGAGGAATCTTCGAAAAAACTGAGCTTGAGAAGGAGCTCATTCCTATCGTGTTAGGCTGGATTCAAAGAAAGAAATGGGCAACTCTGGACTCGAAAGCGAACACTCTGCAGTTGCAGGGAAAACAAGAAGAGGAGAACGATGAGAAACTCGTGAAGCTTTTGGCCGAACGGAAAGAAGCCAGAGTTGAAGATCTGAATCCTCCTCTTCAAGAAGCTTTTCGACTTCTGAAGAGGAGAAAACTCCTTGATGTCGAAGAGAAGACGAAGAGAATAATCGAGATAACAGAAGCGGGTAATGCCATAGTCAGGAGAGGTATGAAAGCCGCTGCGGAAGTGACGCAGCTCACCCCTCAACTCATAATTACTGGTAAATGGCGGAAGGTAAGCCTTCAAAAGTACAACATACGAGCCCCAGTTGCAAAGACATGGCCCGGCAAAAAACATCCCTACCTCCAGTTCATCGACAAAGTCAGGGAAAAACTCATCAACCTAGGATTTGAAGAGATGACTGGCACCAACGTCGAAACGTCCTTCTTCAACTTCGATGCTCTGTACATGCCTCAGGACCATCCGGCCCGCGAGATCATGGACATATACCTGGTGAAGTCTCCAAAGTACGGCAGCATAGGCGCTCCGAAGCATGTCCTGCAAAACGTCAAGCAAACCCATGAGAACGGCTGGAAAACAGGCTCAACCGGATGGCGGTACAGATACTCCATCAAAGATGCAAAACGTCTGATCCTGCGAGGTCATGGAACTTGCCTCAGCGCCAGAACGCTTCTGAGCAAAGAATTACACGTTCCAGGCAGGTATTTCTCGATCGCCCGCTGCTACAGACCAGACGTGCTTGACCAAACTCATCTCACCGAGTTCAACCAGGTTGAGGGCATCGTCGTCGACGAGAACCTGAACCTTCGAGACCTTTTGGGAATTCTGCTGACTTTCGCCACTGAAATAGCCGAGGCTGACAAAGTCAGGCTGAAGCCAGACTACTACCCATTCACAGAGCCCAGCGTGGAACTCAGCGCCTACAAGAAAGGATACGGATGGATCGAGTTCGGAGGCTCAGGCATCTTCAGGCCCGAAGTCACCCTGCCCCTGGGTATCAATGTTCCTGTTATCGCGTGGGGTTTGGGCATAGACCGTTTGTTCATGATGAAGGCAGGAATAGACGACATACGCAGCATCTTCTCTAACGATCTGCTGTGGTTGAGGACCAAGGAGGTCGCATAGCATGCCAACCATAGACGTCGACTACGCAGAATTCGAAAAACTGCTAGGGGCAGAGCTACACAAAGACCCTGAAAAAATCAATGAAGTCTTAGCCTTAGCCAAGAGCGAAATGAAACTCTTCGATGAAAAGACAGGCGCAATGACCATTGAGGTCAAGGACACAAACCGACCAGATCTATGGAACATTGAAGGACTAGTCAGGACTCTGCGCTTGCTCTTAGGACTGGATAGAGGCTTGAAGCGGTACAAGACAGTCAAAGAAATAGCAGAGGTGTACGTTGACAAGAGATTAGCCAATATCAGACCGTACATAGGCTGTTCCATAATCAAGAACCTCAAATTGACAGACCCGATGATTCGAGCAGTGATGCAGCTTCAGGACAAGCTGGATCACACTTATGGGAGAAACAGGCGCCGAACGTCCATCGGCCTGTACAACTTTGACCTCATGACCCCTCCATTCAGCTATACCGTTGCCAAGCCAACAGAAGTCAGTTTTGTGCCACTTGGCTTTGAGAAAGAAATGAGTCTGAAGGAGATTCTGAAGCACCATCCCAAAGGGTTAGAGTACGGTTCGATCGTAAGGGGAAACAGCGTCTACCCGATACTTCTTGACAGTGAGAAGAGAGTACTATCATTCCCACCGATCATAAACTCGAACGACCTTGGAAGAGTGACCGAGGATACTAAGAACGTCCTCGTCGAAGTCACGGGCACGGTTCATGAAACTGTGCTCAACACCCTCAAGATAGTAACCTTGTCCCTGATTGACAGAGGAGGAAAGGCTTACTCCACCACGGTTCATTATCCAGATGACAGTTTGACAGTGGTGACGCCGAGTTTTGAAACGGGACAGATGGACCTAGACGTTGGATATGCAAACAAGGTACTAGGCCTTCAGCTGAAAGCCCGACGGATCGTTGAACTGCTTGAGAAAGCTGGCTTCGGAGTAGCAAGACTCGAACGGGACAAGATTACCGTGGAGATCCCTTGTTACCGAATTGACATAATGCACCCGATAGACCTGATTGAAGATGTTGCCATAGCCTACGGATACGATAATATCAAACCATTCTGGCGCAAACTGTCGACGAGAGGCGGCGCCAAGCCATCGCAAGCCTTTCTTAACGTTGCCAGAGAGTTAATGGTGGGGCTGGGCTTCCAAGAAGTTCTCACGTTCAACATGACAAACCCAGAAGACTTATTCACTAAAATGAACGTCAAGAAACAGAAAATAGTAGAGTTGGCAAACCCAAAGGTTCAAACGTTGACATGCCTCAGAAACTGGATGCTGCCGAGCCTACTGGAGTTCTTGAGCCACAACCTTCACATTGAATATCCCCAGAAAGTGTTTGAACTCGGCACGGTCACGGTTTTGGATGAGAAGACAGAGACAAGAACGAGAGACGTGCACACTCTTGCAGCGGTCATATCCCATGCAAACGCGAGCTTCACGGAAACAAAGTCGGCTCTAGACGCGCTGCTCATGAACCTTGGTCTCCAATGGAAGATAAGAGAGACAGAGCATCCGAGCTTCATAGAAGGAAGAGTGGGAACAGTGATCGTTAACAGAGTAGAAGTCGGGATGCTGGGCGAAATCCATCCAAAAGTTCTGGAACCATGGACGCTTGAGAACCCCGTGGCTGTCTTCGAACTAAACATGGACAGAATAGGCAGAATCAGGCCATGAACACTGAGGCAAGCACAATAACCTTTAACTTTCTTAACACGCCTATTTCTGGTTGGCGATGACACAGTTGAGCCATTCCTAATCCCGTCGATACATCCACGCAGACGGACCCAACAGAAGAGAGCAAGCTGTGTGCTTGCCTATTCTTATGACGACGGGTTTACCCAAACGTGGGACACGACGGGCGCGGGCAAAATTCCCTCGACGGAGAGAGCTTAGCTTAGAGGAGCGCATCGCCCCACAATGAAGTTAAGTGTTAGGTTACGTGGGAGACACTGTCCCGCGACAAAACAACGTTCAGAAACGTGCTCTAGCGCGCGTCAGACGCAAGTCGGCGCCTCTTTACAGTTTCCACCGTCCACTTTCCGAGTACATTAGGACACTGCTCAAACATGAGTTCATGATCACGGGTTTTGAGGAAACAACGCCATCAAAGCAGGCCATTGAAAAACACTACAGAGAATTCGGTGACGAATACGAGCCCGTCCCATGGTTCCTAGTCATAGGCAGCAAGAAACAATAGACATCGAGCTCAGACCGTCGCGTTGAGTCGGAAGCAACTTTTAAGTTGCACTCATACATAGAAGCTAGGAAGAAAACCGCATAGGTAAGGTTGAACTTGGACATCGAGACGAAGATGGAACTTGTCTGCAGACCGCCGACTGAAGAGGTCTTAACACCAGAAGACTTGAGGCACCTTCTACAAACAGAGGAGCATCCGATAGCCTACAATGGATGGGAACCATCCGGCCTGGTTCACCTCGGAACAGGCTTGATCTGTGTCTACAAGATTAAGGACTTCATAGAGGCTGGAATACGTTACAAAGCGTACCTTTCCACGTGGCACGCATGGCTGAACAACAAGATGGGCGGAGACCTCAAACTCATCAGAAAAGCAGCAGAACTCTTCAAGCACTCGTGGATAGCCTTAGGCGTGCCGCCGGAAAAGGTTGAATTCATCTACTCAGACGAACTGTACGACGATGTAGACTATTGGGCTAAGGTAGTTATGATTGCAAAGAACCTGTCCATAGCCAGGGTGACTAGGACACTGGAGATTGCTGGAAGAAAAGAATCCGAAGCAAGACGCGTCTCAGATTACATGTACACGCCGATGCAGGTCGCTGACATATTCCACATGGAGGTGAAGATATGTCAGCTAGGCATGGACCAGCGAAAAGCCAACGTTGTCGCCCGAGAACTGGGCGAACGCCTCGGATACTGGAAGCCAGTGTGCGTGCACCACAGCTACCTTCAAGGACTTGTGAAACCTCCCGTCTGGCCCATCCCGAAAGAAAAAGAGAGAGAGATCCTGTCATCGATAAAAATGTCAAAAAGCAGGCCCGACACTTGCATTTTCATCTACGACTCGCCTGAAGAGATAAAGAAAAAGATTTCAATGGCCTTCTGCCCGGAAAAAGCCGTCGAGTATAACCCGATACTGGAAATCTGCAAGTACATAATCTTCAAAGAAGAGAAGACATTCACGATAGACAGGCCTGCCAAGTACGGCGGAAGAGCCGAGTTCCACAGTTTCCGAGAGCTTGCACATTCCTACGCCAGCGGAAGCCTACACCCACAAGACCTTAAGAACTCAGTGGCTGAAAAGCTGGCAGAAATCCTTGCACCAGTAAAAAGGTACTTCGACTGTAACAGAGAAGCAACTGAGTGCCTGAACCTCGTGAGGAAAGCTGACGTTACAAGGTAGAAGCCTTGTCCACGCACCTGAAAGAGAGAATGGAGAGAATTCAGCAAGTACTAGCGTGTCTGATAGAAGAATCGTCAAAAGGAATTCTCATAATCGTAGAAGGAAGGAATGACGTTAAGACGCTGAGACAACTGGGTGTGGAGGGAGAGATAATATCCGCAAAAACAGGCGGAAGGACACAACTGGATGTTATCTGTGAAGTGGAGGAAAGCGCAGCAAAGGAAGTGATTATGCTGCTGGACTTTGATAGGCACGGCAGAGAATGGACAAGAGTGCTCAAGCAACGCTTGGAAAAGGCGAGGATAAAACCAAACCTCACATTTTGGAATGAGCTGATGCGGTTCGCAGGCAGAGAGGTCAAGGATGTTGAAGGCTTGGCCTCCTACGTTCAAACGTTGAAGAAGAAAGCTGGCGAAATACGTTAGGAATGAGAAAAGCTTATAGAGTGTGATTTGTAATTCATAAGTGTAATATATAGTGGATGTTAAGACAAGATCTCGTGGTTGAGAAGAAAAATTCTCGACCCACGTGATTAACTCTAACCATTAACTCGTCACTAGGAGGTGCATAATTACGGGTTCGTCACAGACGTTTACTATAAAGTACGTTATAAACGCTAAATTCGAAATAGAAGGCGTAGTTGAAAAGCCGGATGTTATCGGAGCGGTTTTCGGGCAGACGGAAGGTCTTTTTGGGCCGGAGCTCGACCTTAGAGAACTTCAGAAGTCAGGCAGAATCGGAAGAATAGAGATTGAACTTCACTCTAAACAGGATAAGACAACGGGCACTATAACCATTCCAACAAGCCTAGACAGAGTCTCCACGGCATTGATCGCCTCAAGCATAGAGAGCATAAACAGAGTGGGGCCCTGCGCTTCAAAGGTTACACTTGAAAAAATCGAGGATGTAAGAGAGGCGCGGAGAAAAATCATAATCGATAGAGCAAAAGAGATTCTTCACAAGTGGACGATTGAGTCCATGCCCTCGGTCGACGAAGTGTTCAAAGAAGTCGCGGAAACCTTGAAGCTCGGTAAGGTTGAGAAGTACGGGCCTGAAGAACTTCCCGCTGGACCTGGGCTTGAAAGCGCAAAGGAAATAGTTGTTGTTGAGGGCAGAGCGGACATCATAAACCTGATGCGATGCGGACTGTTGAACACGGTGGCTTTGGAAGGGGCAAAGGTTCCTGAGGCAATAAAGAAACTCTGCAAGGAAAAAGAAGCCACAGCCCTCCTTGACGGAGACAGGGGCGGAGACTTAATCCTGAAGGAACTGCAACAGGTAACAGACGTGAAATACATTGCTAGGGCGCCAAGGGGAAAAGAAGTTGAAGAATTGAACTGCAAAGAAATCTTTGACGCGTTGGCGGCCAAGGTTCCAATTCTGGAACAGTACAAGCCACCGAAGAAAGAGAAGCTGAAGGCGGAGGTTCCCAAAGAAATAGTTGAAACGATAAAGACGCTTGAAGGCACTTTAGAGGCAGTTCTCTTAAACGAAAAGCTCGAACAGATAGAACGATTACCCGTAAACCAGCTTGCCGAAAAACTTCAGCAGGCAGAAGGCGTGGACACAGTCGTCTTCGACGGCATCATAACGCAGAGGATCGTCGACGTTGCAAGCGAGAAGAACATAAAACGAATCATTGCTTCACGTCTATCAGACGCTGTAAAACCATCGTTGACAGTTCAGCTGGTAACCTTCCCGGATGTTACAGAAGGCTAGTTTCCAAAGAAATCAGAGAGCTTTCTAGTCTCTTTTTCTCCCTTTTCCGACTGCAAAAGTTGCTCTTCCGATATGCCAAAACTTTCAAGAATCCTGGTTGCAGCTGGCACAACCTGCTTCGACACGTAGTACTCCAAGTCCACTTCGTCATACGAAGCGAGCATGTACGGTTTGACCCTTTCATAGAGCCGCCCCGTGCCCATAATGACTACGAAGCCGATCTTGTCGCCAACGGCAAGTTCCCAGCCCTTTGCCATAAGCATTTTGGCAGCCTCAACGTGGGAGGCCTTAACCTCATACTCTTTAGCAGGCTTGGTCAGCGTCTTCCAAATGATTAGGTCTCGATAAGCAACACGTTTCTGTCTGAGCTCACAGATGAACTGCTGCACGAAATCGGCAGCCTTCTTGGGCGACTGTTCCTTTAAGATGATCTCTAAGACTTTTTCCTGCACCTTCTTTGCAATGGCCGCCCAGTCCCCGCGTACAACCTCCATACCAACGATGTTAAGTCGCCCATCTGGTAAAAGACCAGCATACCGCTTCTTTGCTTCAGTGAAAAAAATGCGCACGTAGATCTCGTCCGGTTTGACTTCCAACCCCATTTTCTCCTTTATCTCTCTTGACAGTTTCTCCACCTTTTCTGGCCGATTCTCAACAAAAATGCTGTCAGTGTCACCGTAGACAACCTTCAACTTCTCTTCTTTGGCCATTTCGATCGCTGTCAGTATCGTGTGTCTTCCCCACGCAGCGGCTGCCTCAGCAACAGGCTTCACGTACCATCTTGCACCTATCCACCCAGCATACCCATAGGACGCGTTGGTTAAGATCTTCACGGCTTTCTGACGAGCATCCAAGACACGATACTCCACACTTCCCGGCTTGAGCTTACTCATTTTCGGCCGGATCTCGTCTCGAACCTCAATCAGGTAAGACAGAACCTCCTTGTAGAAGCCGGGGGGCTCCCTTCGGAACCTATGATTGACTTCAGGAGCTTCGAACGCTCCGCCAGCAGGCAACGGATCCTTGGGCGACACGTAGGTGTCCGGCGAGAGGTTATAATTGATCATCAAGTTGGGGTACATCGATTTGAAGTCGAGGACAGCGATGTTTTCGTGCAGCCCTGGCTCTGGCTGAAGCACCAAACCGCCCGCGTAGGACCTGTAGGGCTGCTCAACCCTCCTTGGCACAAGCTCGCCGATCCTGTGAGTACGCTTTATGAGAAACCATTCCACACGAAAGCCCGCAGCCGCTGTTCCAGCATGGTCCAGCGGCAGACCTACGAGATTGGAAAGCTGCATGGCGAAGTCCAGAATCGCCTCTGCAATACCCATAATGCAACGGGTATTGTCTGCCGAAAACTTCGCCAAGAACACGCGTTTGTCTTCACTGTCCCAGAAGTCTGCGAAGTCTATGTCTTCGATGATCCTTCGGTTCTCAATCTTCATGATACCCAAGTAGTCGGCAAGATTGACCAGAGTCTTGACCTTTACCTCTGGAAATTCCTCCGCATAATCTGCAAGGTCCAGGTTTGCCCTTCCGGTCAGCGAAACGTGGCCGTACACGCTCGTGTGAGGTTCAGTCTGAGTCCTGTCAACGTACAAGCGTAAGCCGAGCTTCTTGCATCTCTCTTTGAGAAAAGGCCAGTCTTGCCCATTGTTACCGTAGCCTACGATTATGTCTGGGTCGAAGCTTCGAACATACTCCGCAAAAGCCTCCAATACTGGCCTGTCGCTCTTGTCATCGCCGGCCAAGAACTGTTTATGTTCACCCCCGTTGGTTGCGGCTGAAACAATTATCACGGGATTTCTGTCTGGTTTAGGCGAGCCTTCTCTGCTGTAGTAGATTGATGAAAAGCCCAGTATGCGCAGGGGCGGAGCTTCAACCTTTTCAAGAAGTCGCGGAAACGATTTTGCTGAGTAAGCCTTGTCAATTCGAGCCTTACTTTTGTTGGGTTCGCCAACTACTTCTGTTTCATGCCATCCGCATGGAACAACGTTGTTGTCTATCAGGTACCGCATAGTGTATCGAATGTCGTCTTCGAGACAGTCTTTGACGCCTTCGAGCTTTCGAAGAGCCTTCGCATAATCCAGCATAACATCAGGATTCTTGCAGTAAACCTTCACAGCCTTCACGGGTTTTCCAAAGAACTTTCGCTCAACAATTTCAAGCTTCGAAACACAAGGAAAACGACCTTGACCAATTTCGTTGACGACCTTCTCAGGGTCTGCCGCTTCTTCAATCACAGCGTAGAAGTACGAGACAAAGTTCCTGTCTATGACAAGCACTCTTTCTCCAGAACAGGTCACACCCCAGAGCCAGATTTCTGGAACGTCGTCCTTAACCTCGTAGTTCAAGTCTAAGAGCCAAAAAGTGACTTTCATCGAAGATTCTCCATGCTAGACTATCATTAGTGGATGAAGACATGCTTTTAAATGCTTTAGATTCTGTGAAAATCCAAAAGATGAAGGCATCTGAACGATTTCAAGAAGCTGGCTCAGACGTGCTTCTCGAGCAAGTCCACCACGTCGGGGTAGTCTATTCCCAAAGCTTTCACTTTCTCGACAGTGGGCACGCCGTTTGCGTTCCAACCTCGTCTTGCGTAAACAGCGTCTTTCAGTCTCTCGTACTCCGTCTCTCTGTACTTCCTCAGAACAGCTATCTTCTCCTCTGTTGACTTGCCCTGAGGGTTGTAACCGAGTTTTTCCTTAAGCTGCTCATCGTAGCGTTCTGCTCTGCTTTCGTACTCTTCCCTGGTTACTGGGCCTACAGCGCGGTAGGGTAATGTGTCATGCTGACGGGTGCCGAAACCCATCCTCAGGCTGAGGATTCGTTGAAAGTTGTAGACGCTCTCGCTCATGAAGATCAAATCGTCCCGAGTAGTCTTGATGCCCGTGACCGCTGAGAAAAACTTCGCATAATTTTCGACGTGCGAAATAACCTTGGCCGGTTCTTTCGTCTCCTTGTTGTCCATTGGAACAACGTCGTTCCACGGAAGTTTGCAAAGGCCGTTCAGGCCAAACCAAGTGCGGAACATGGGGAACCAGTGCAGGTTTTCAGCCTTCTGCTCAAAGGTGGGCATCAAGTTGTGCACCATGTCTAAGAATATGAGCCAAGCCTCGTCATGCTGAGGACCTTTCAGGGCAAGCCCGTAGCCGCCCTGCTGGGCTAACGATTCCTTTGTCACATACTCGGAGAACTCTAACCCTTTTGATTCCATGCCGATTTCTTGCAGGACCTTGGAGTCTGCGCCGTATTTCTCTGCGAAAAGCCTCTTCATCCGTCTGATCCCTTGTCCAATCACGACGCCGAAGCCTACACCCTTCGCCATCTGATGAACCAACTCAAGAGCCGCTTCCTTGTTGCCGAACCTCAAGTCCATACCCTCAGTCGCTCTCTTGTCGATGAGTCCCATCTCGTAGCATTCCATTGCAAAGGCGGTGGCTGTGCCCACTGAAATTGTGTCCAAGCCGTACGTATCGCAGTAAAAGTTCATTTCAACAACATAGTCGGCATCGAATATTCCACAGTTGCTTCCTACGCCGGCGATTGTTTCGTATTCTGGTCCGTTCACGAATACTTTCTGCCCCTTGTAGGGACCTGTTTTGAGCTCAAAGTCTTTGACGCCGTGGGCGCATGACATTGCGCAGCCCATCCAGCAACCGTCAAAGCCTTTGTGGAACTTCTTTCTGTAGACTTCGCGTCCCAATTTCTCTGCTTCAGGGTTGCTACCGAACCTGAAGTTGTTTATGGGAAGCAGGTCGAAGTCGTTCATTATCAGCACGAGATGAGTCGTGCCGACAGACGCCATTTCGTTTTGTGTTGGGTCAAGGTTTCTGATCTCCTGACTGTGAGCCGTGCCAACCTGCTTAAACATTTCTGGGTCAGCCGGGCCGTTTGTGTCTACTGAAATCTTGCCAGAGTACTTGACAGCTATTGCCTTCACCCTCTTGTTCCTGAGGACTGTGCCTATTCCCCCTCTGCCGGCCTGTTTGAACCTGTGGATCTTGCGTGCAGCGTCGTACCATGAGAGGTTAAGGCATCCAAATCGCGTGTGCTCAGCGCCTGGACCTGAAGAAACTATGGATACGCATCGGCCGTTCTCTCCGCCATATTTCTTGGCCAAATAGTCCGTAATCGGATAAGTCTCTGATGGCAGTTGTGAGGCACTTTCAATTTGAACCTTGCCTTCGTCACCGTCGATTAGAACAACGACTTCAGACTTGGCTTTTCCCTGAATTTCAAGCGCGTCCCATCCCGCAAATTTCAAGTAAGGTCCAAAGTATCCGCCAACGTTCGAGTCGACAACGGTGTCGGTCAACGGAGATATCGAAACAGCTATGCTCTTTCCACTGCCCGGATATACAGGTGTTCCGCCTAATGGGCCGCATGCGATGCAAATTTCGTTTTCAGGGTCGTCCCATTTGACGATACGGTCCCTAGGCAGGGCATTCCAGAGAAGCCAGAGGTTGAAGCCGCGACCGCCTATGAATTTTTCCTTCATCTCTTGACTGACTGGTTTGCTTGCGACCTGCATGTTTGAGAGGTTTACGTACAGAGTTCTGTTGTTGTAGCCTCTTTCAACCCTGTTTAGCTTGTACCTGAACTCGGCGATGACCAAACACGGTGGCCTTCACGATTTTGAAGCAAGAGCAACACAAGACGAACAAATAGACTTTTCGACATGAAGTTGAGAGAAGACTTCAAACCAAACCGATCTTCTGCCTCAAAGAACTGAACCGTTTGGCCTCGTGTTGCTGGATTTACACCTTTAATAGGCGAAGGGATTATTGGATGTTGAACACCAAGCTTGCAGGCTGAGAGCCTTGAGAATACTGGAAATAAACCGCAAGAAGGAGTATGTGAAGGTTGTTCCTGAAACAGCGGATGATTTCTGGCATCTGTACAACATTATTCGCAAGGATGACCTGGTTTACGCTAGAACAACTCGAGAAGTGAAGGTTGACGAGAAGTACGGGAGACCCAAGCGCGGAGAAAGAATCCCTGTTTTTCTGGGCGTCAGCGTTGAAAAGGTAGACTGGGACAAGCTCGTAAGCAGGCTCAGAGTTCACGGAATCATCCGCGATGCGTCTGAAGACGTTCCATCAGGTGTGCACCACACGCTTAACATCACGCTCAACACGCCGATGACGATCGTTAAAGAGGATTGGGCTGAACATGAAATTGAGAGGTTACAGAGGGCGAGCAAGACTTCTGAGAAACCGATCATAATAATCTCGATAGACGACGAGGGCTATGCCATTGCTACAACGGCTCAGTACGGCGTTGAAGAAAGGGTTGAGCAGAGAATGAGGCTTCCTGGAAAGCTGGAGACTGAGAAGAGAGATGCCGCTACGAGCGTATACTTTAGGGGAGCACTCAACAGTCTGCGGGAAATCTGGACCCAGACGCGTAGCCCCATAGCAGTCATCGGCGTCGGCTTCACAAAGAATGATTTTGCAAAGTTCATAGAGAACGAGGCGGCCGACTTGGCGAAGTCGGTGGTAGACGTGAAAAGTGTCAACAGCGGCGGTGTTGCTGGAATATACGAGGCGCTACGCGCAGGAATACTTCTGAAAGCGGTGAAGCATCTGCGGGTTTCTGAAGAAGCAAGAGTGGTAGAAGAAGTTTTGAAGAGGCTAGGAAAGGGCGAATCAAACGTTAGTTACGGTTTTGAAGAGGTTGAGAAGGCAGCGAAGTTTGGGGCTGTTGAAAAACTTGTTTTGGCAGATGCGGTGCTCCGTAAGGCTGACGAACAGAAGCGCTTGCTGGTCGAGGAGATCATGAGGACCGTTGAACAGAAGGGCGGTGGTACCACTATGATTGTGAGCACTGAGCATGAAGCGGGGTTAAAACTGCTTGCTTTGGGCGGGATAGCCGCGCTTCTTCGCTACCCAGTTTTCTGAACCTCGAAAAAAATCAACCGTGCATCCATTCTCGAATGCAAGAAGCCCGCGCTCGAATCAAAACTGTATAATATGATTGCGTAACTAAACCAAAACACTATAGGTAGTCCTAAATACGTCCCGCGCGCGCTTGCATGCTATTGTCGAGCGGCAATCTTTAAATTTTTCGCTTCTTCGAATGGGAATTGATGGGATTTTTCGACGCTTCGACTGGATGATTTCCATACGGTTGCGCTGTGAGGGGGTTCGAAAGTTGATGAGCAAAGTTCGAAATCCAGTCGAAATCCGTTCGAAGCATGGCTTGTCATTGAGGCTCGGTATCACATGAATTATAGCTTCGGTCCTGATATGAAATGGCTTATTGCAATTAGCGAGATTCCAACAGAAGCCAGTATTAGAAATCCAACGAGCTGCCAACCGAAAAAGTAAGTAAACCCTTGTGTTAATGGAACAACCAATACAAATGTCGCAAGCAAGAATCCCACTCCGAGCTCAGCAGCCCAAAAGCTCATCCTTTCGTGCCTGTTTATCGCCTTTATTTCATCTACACCTGCTATCCGAGCACGTATCGCTGTTTTCTCAGGGCGACTTCCTGTTATTATCTTCATATCTATCCTGTCTCCATGGTTCATAAGAATCGGTGTGAGGTGCACTGATCCTCTTTCGATTATGATTGCAGGTTCGAGGCATCTCTTAGACGGTTTGACAATTTCTGCTGAAAGTATTCTAACATCAGTTCCGAAATTCACTTCAATTGGCTTTTCGTAGTCGTCAGCCCTTATCGGTTCATTGCCAGAACACAAGAGCGTGACAGTATTGAGATATATCTGCCTGACCCATCTGCCATCAAACAGTATCTTCAACTTCTCTCCAACTGTATCCTCTACCTTTGGCAGGACAGCGGTGCAGGATGCTAAGAAAGACAAGTCTTTACGTCGGCGACCCTTGAACCACAGAGTGACTGTGACGATTATTGCTGCAACAGGTATCAAGATATATGTAAGAATTTGCCAGAATTGGTTTCCTATGTTCTCAGCCATGCTTTCTCAGTTTAAACAACAGGTTGTTTTCTGTCTTATAATTCTTTAGGACGCAGGCTAACCAACCCAGACAAGGGCAGGCAGATGGTGAGGACACGGATGGAAAAGTTGATCAAGGACGGCAAGGTTAAGGCTGTTGAGCCGAAGGAAGGCAGAGCGAAGAAATTGTACGCCTTGCCGTAATCTTTTTTTTAGTATTTACGAACTTGCGAAGTAACTTTATAACGCCAAGATGACAATTAGAAAGAACCATGAGGACAATTAGACTGAGGATGCGGTTTTACCGTAGAGAGATTACCAGATGGACCATGATCGCACTCTTTTTAATAGGACTTATTTGCATTGGCTTTGCTTCCTATTATCTCGTCAGTTTTTACAGTGCACCTGTTTATTCGTTCAAAGCAGGCTACAGCGGTTTTGAGATTGCTCATAACACCAGCAGCATCACGCCTGTCACGATGACAGTTCTGGTATCAGTCAATCCGCCGCATTTGTTTTTTGATTATTACTTCATTTGCAATGCGAATGGTACTTATAACTTCATTTTTGCCTTTCCTTTCAACATTCTGGAACAAACTGGTGCATCTGAAAAAATGGCAACGAGATCGAGGCCTCACGGTTCAGCAATCTGGCTCCAATATGTAGTAGACAACGTCTCTTCATGGGGATTGGGTCATGAAATATGGGGCGATTTCGTGATTGAAAACACATTTCAGGATGGAACCAGAGGGTCATACACAATCATTCTTCCATTCGGAATGGGTATGGATTTTGAAGTGGTTCGGGACCTATGGCAAGCACTCAAAGTGCCATTCAATTCTGGTGGTGTGAATATCACGCTGTATGTTGCACTTCCTGTGGGCTTTAGGCCAACCACGACATTCCCTCTGAATAGAGGACTTGAATATCCTCCATCACACTTCAATGTAACACAAGCCCAGGCATCGATGACATGGGACGCTGGAACACTTCAGAACTCCGTAACCATCGAAGCTATTGACATAAATGAAAAATCGTTTTACGATAATATTCCATTTACAAGCGGTATTTTGCTTGCCATAGGACTCCAGTTCGTGTTCACAATTGGCTATGACTTTGTCAAGAAATGGGGTCGCTCGCAAACAGAAGAGAGCTATTGAACACTTGATTTTCCGTTCAATCTGGTTTGGTTTGCCTAAAAGGTATTATATAAAGCCATGCTATATCAGTCGAATGAGTTTGAGATGAAATAATGCCGAAGACAAAACCTACGATACGGCTTCAAAACATTGTTGCGTCAGCGGCGCTTAACCAGAGGATAAACTTGGGAAAGATAGTTCAGAAGTTCCCCTTTGCTGAGTACAGCCCCCGTGTGTTCCCGGGACTCGTTTTCCGGCTGAAGAAGCCGAAGACGGCTACTCTCATATTTGAGACGGGTAAGATGGTCTGCACAGGTGCGAAATCTGAGAAGGAAGCGGTTCAAGCGGTGAACAAGGTTACTAAGGAGCTGCGAAGCCATGGGATACCGCTTCCAAACAAGCCTGAGGTTAAAATCCAGAACATCGTTGCTTCTGCAGAGTTAAACGGAGAAATAGACTTGGAAAACGTTGTCTACAAGCTTCAAAAAGTGATGTATGAGCCCGAGCAGTTTCCGGGAGCAGTCTACAGGATGGATGACCCGAAGGTTGTGTTCCTCATATTCTCAGCTGGAAAGCTGGTGTGCGTGGGGGCAAAGCGGGAGGGAGACGTTTACGAAGCGGTCGGCAAGCTTCAGAAGCTACTGGAGGAAAAGGAGCTCATCTTTTACCCCCCTGATGCGTGAAGCTTAAGATAGGCTTTTCAGTCGCCTGCGAACTGCAGGATTCTCTCTGACAAGCCTTCTCAGGACCATCTCGAAAGTTTCGCTTGGAGCAAGCTCCTGTTTTATGAAGACGCCTGTTCTGCCGACTTCGTCTCTTCTGAGAAGGGCATGAACCCGGTCCAGCACTGTTTCCACAGCTATGCCTAACGTTTTTGCAACGTGCTCCTCTCGGCCCACGACCGTGCTCTCTCTGTGGCCTTTCTCCATCGGTTCGATGAGCATCAAGCGCTTGTCGACCCCGAGTGTTCGCAGACCTTTTCTGACGCTGTCAGAGTCGACTTCGCCGCCGAACTTGTAGAATTCTCTTTCAACCTTGCGGAGTCTCATCAGGGGAAACGTGACGCTTGTGCTCTCGTCTACCTCGATGTGGGCCTTCATGTCGTAGGTGGGGGTGGCCTGGACAATCAAACGTCTGTTGACTGATATGCTTGCTTTTTCCAAGGCCGTTTCTACACTGAATGATGAGACTTGAGCTGGTATGAAGATGTCAATGTCGCTTTTCCTTGAGACGTCCCCTCTTGCGATGCTGCCGTGCACGATGGCTTCAAGGTGAGATTTTTCAAGGGGCTCCATTATCAGCAGGGTTTTTTTCCTGAGTTGTTCAAGCAGGAGCCAACGCTCGGTGCCGTAGACTAACTCTCGTAGCTCTGAGCGCCTTGTGGGTTTTTTTGCCATCCTTTGGCCTCTTTGATACAATTGCGAACAGCATTTATTTTTAGGATTCGATGACTGTGGAAAACCGAATGTTGGATGGGCTCGGTGTGTTTAGAGACAGAGTGCCCGCCGAAATCTTGGTTAGCATTTGCAACAATATTCAAGGGCTTGTAGCACTTTGCCATGCTGAAATAGTCGTCTGGTCAGGACGAGTTGCTGACATCGTTCAACCAGCTAACATATACACAGGTCTTGCTTCTTATTCCGATGGTTCCGCAGAAAAAGTCAACGATGGTAGTTCGGATGATGACGGGTGCGAGCGTTTGCGATGTGTGCCGCCGCCGAGAAGCGTTCTTCTTTAGGCAATACTCTGGTGTTAGACTGTGCAGACGATGTTTGACTAAGTCCGTGGAAGAGAAGACGAGAGCGACAATTGCGAAGTACAACATGTTCGAGTTTCACGACAGGATATCTGTTGCCGTTTCAGGGGGAAAGGACAGCGTCAGCCTGTTGCACATACTGGCGAGGATAGAGAGAAAATACCCCAGGGCTCACCTTGTCGCAATAACTGTGGACGAGGGAATCAAGGGTTATCGGGACGAAGCCCTAATGATAGCCTCAGAAAACTGTCAAAAGCTCGGCGTCGAGCACGTCACAATCTCTTTTGAAGAACTCTTTGGCTTCACGTTCGACCAAATGGTTGAGCGCTTACGGCGAAAAGCCAGTGCGAAAGAGACACCGTGCGCGTACTGCGGTGTCCTCCGAAGAAAGGCACTCAACATAGCGGCAAGAAGGGTCAAGGCAGACAAGCTTGCAACGGCTCACACGCTGGATGATGAGGTGCAGACGATTCTGCTGAACATTCTTCACGGTGATGTTTTGCGGATCGCGAGGGAGAAGCCGGTCACGGATGAAGTGCATCCGAAGCTTGTGCGGAGGATTAAGCCGTTCTGCGAGGTTCCTGAGAGGGAGACTTCCTTGTACGCTTACCTTAGAGGAATCAGGTTTCAGAGCAGGCCGTGTCCGTACGCTTCAGAAGCGTTGAGAAACGACGCGCGTGCGATGCTTAACAGAATGGAGGAGAAACATGCAGGGATCAAGTTCACGGTCTTCAAGTCGATTGAGAAGATAAGGCCGGCCCTGGAAGACGTGGCAAGCAAGGAAGACTTAGGCGAATGCAGCGAATGCGGGGAGCCGACGACCGACAAGGTCTGCAGGACATGTCAGATGCTGAAACAGATAGAATGACAGGGCGTTTGAAGAAGCGGACGCAACATCCCTGTATTCGCGTTTTCACCCCGTCTATTCCACCTACCCCCCCTAAGGTGCTAGCACTGCATGTGGGCGTTGGGAGAGGCCTTTCTGACTTTGCGCGGGCTTGAAGCATAGCGCGTGCCGAGCGCTCAGCAGAGGGTAGAACCGGGCCTCAAAACCACGGGCGCACACTAGTGCCCTAGAAGGATATGACTTTTTGTGATTGCTGTATCCACTTGGACAGCTCTGTGATTGTACCCATTTTTGTTCCTTTGACCAAGTCTTGCTCCGTTAACCCCCTTAAGTTCATGCTTGTGTGGCAAACGCGGGCGTTCACGTCCGCCTTGACAAGGTCCGCAAGCATTTTCTCGATGTTATAGAAGCCTCTAGGGGGCTTCTGTCCCTTTTTGGCAGCGTTTACGGCGTCGCCGATCAGGAAAATGTTGATCTTCATTTTTTCACCGATGCAACACAACGCTTCTGCCAGCCTCAGGGCATTCCAGATTCTTTCGTCTCCGTAAGGAGAACTACTAATAATCATCGTTAAGGTCTCCATGCACCCACCCCCGTAGTCATTCAAATTCGTGTGGACTAGCCAAACGGTTTGCTTGTCTTTGATATATCTTGTGCGGCGGAATCTGAAAAGGAGAATCTTGTAGACAGCGATTTGCAGTTGACGCGCGCGCTTATCTTTTCCTGAATAGGTAACCCTCGTCAACGGCGTAATATGTTAGCGACGAAGACCAGCATGGAAAGCAAACGTGAAATCCACTATTTGCCAATCTTGTCCGCGTGTTTTTTCTTCTTTTGAACATTCTTCTTCTTCAATGAAGGCATACACAAATCTCCACTACGCAACACTTGCCATTCTCAATATTGGACAGTGAGAGTTTTAAGACTTTTTACCGATCAGACAAGCGCGCGCCACACTCCATTTTTCCTGGCTCATTATTTGTCACTTTTTCAAAAAATCTCTTTTTTTGGAACTAGCCTGAACGCTCTTGGAAAGGCAGGTCAAGCAAGGAGGCTGTGCGTAGAAAAACTCTCTTCAGAAATGGGAGATGGAAGATTCTGGTCTAAATTCCCTCATAAGGGATTAATGGATGTCTTGCGTGTGTGCTCACACCGAACGTGGACGAAATAGTATGCTTCACAACAGTATGTTGATAAAGTTGAAAGGCAACAATTCAATCTCAGGAAACACCGTTGAACTCAATTGACACGTCAGACAAGAAGCAGGTCGTAACGTTCGACGATTCAGGTTTAGAGGCATCTCTCAATTATCTGCAAAATCCAACTGACGAAAGCCTCAGACTGCTTGCATCTGAGCCTGGAAACAAGCTTGCGTACGCTCATCACTCGTGGTCTTCCTTTGACTCTGAAGCGACTATCGAGGAGTTTTGGTCGGCACAACTGTCGAAGGTCTCTTGGAGTGCAGAGCTTGAATCCGATGTCAACGCCGTCAAAGAGTACCTGCTGAAACAGGAAGAAACGAAATGGCTGAGTGAAGTTCTGAGATATCTTCCGAAAAGTCATTTTTTCAACACGACTGTCTATCTCAACATGGGGTACGACAACATCGTTTTTGGCGAGAACGTTGCCCTAAACCTGAACTTTAGACAGTTCAGTTTGGATAAGCGTGAATCGATTTATTATTTGATCCACGAGCTTGCTCATGCTGGTTACTTGAGGTATCATCGGCTGCCCGAGCTTTGGGACGTGAGAACAAATGCGGAGCTGTTGAGCGTCGTCAAATTTCTGACGCATCTCGAAGGAATGGGCGTCATCAGTCCCTTGAGACTCAGAATTCAGGAAAGCGGCTTGCTCGACAACGACTACAGGGTACTCTTGAATAATGCAGAAAGAGCAAAAAGAGTTAGCCATTATTTCAGACTGCTTGGTGAGCTTGAAAGCGATTTGAATAGTGTTAACGGATCTCGTCTCAAAATCTTTGAGGAGATGAGTGGAAAAGAAACACGGCTTTGGTACATCACAGGCTGCCACATGGCTCAAGAGATCGAGAATCGCCTCGGTACAGAAACACTCAGAAAGCTCGTACAACAAGGAAGCGAAGAATTCTTCGACACGTATCTACAACTTAGAGACCGACCAAGACCCTGAATTGAACGCTGCTCAAGTCGCACGCTTGAGGCGATCATCAGATAGGAGCTTCATCAACATGAAAGTTATTTAAGTGGAGAAGCCACATCAATCGGTTTCGTGGGGTGACGCTTTGCCTTCAGATAAGCAAACTCAAGCAATTGTTGGTCATGTTGGAATCGAAGTCTCGAACCTAGGCAATTCGAAGAAGTTTTACAAGGCTTTGCTGGCAGGGCTAGGCTTCAGGGTCATGATGGACACTGAAGATGGAGTAGGATTCTCCAACCAGAATTTCTCGGTTTGGGTGAGTGCGTTGCCGGAACCAAGGGTTAGGCGCAAGGCTCCGACTGGGGAAGAGTTCGTCGTGACTGATCATTTAGCGATCCTCGTTCAGGACAAGAAAGCTGTTTATGACATCGAGAGAGAAATGAAGACTAAAGGGTTTAAAGCCCTGTTCCCATGTGAAGAGCATCCTGAATTCGAGCCAGGATACTATGCTGTCTCATTCTGTGACCCGGACAACTATGTGATAGAAATCTACACCAGACAAAAACCAAAACGGTTCTAATCAATCCCCACGCGCGCAAACAAAACGAAATAGGAATTTCTCACTCATTGCTGTCGCGCGCGCCCAAGCAGCCACCCACTCATGACAAACCCACCAACCAACGTACAACCAAACCAAAAACACTGCTACGTGACTTACGTGTTTAGTCTATTACTTCAGAGCCTTCTTGATGACTTCGGCTGAGAAGGGTTTTCCGTGCGCAGGATAGACCGTCGTTACCCCAAGTTCCAGCAACTTCCTCCAACTTTCCTTGACTTTCACTCTATCTTCAGCGACGGTAGGTAGCCCTGGGCCGAATCTGAGCGGTAGCTTGTTCATCGCAAGGTCTCCCACGAAAGCCTCTCCAGAATCCAACAGCACGCTGACTGAACCCATCGTATGCCCAGGAGTGTAGACAATTCTTCCAGAAACTCCATACTCCTTCAAAGACAGACCATCATCTTCGACAACTAGCTCAACTTCAGCAGATGGAATCTCACCAGAGAACCATGCGACGACTCGACCGAACAGTTTATTACTTATCCCCCCTTGTCTTATCCGCTCCTTCCATTTTCCAGACTCAAGACAATCCTTGTCCAATCGATGCATGGCAATCTTCGCCTTCGTGACCTCTTTGATGTCTCTGGCAGAGCCTATGTGGTCTGGATGTCCATCTGTTATGACGACCAACTTGATGTTCTCAGGCTCCAATGGAATGTTTTTCATTGCCTTGATGAAATCCGTTTTTTTCTTTGGTGTCCCACCGTCAATCATTATCACGCCCTGTTCTCGAATTATGTAGCATTCGTTGAACCCGAGAGAAAAAGGAAAAATCTCTGCCTTCATTCGACCGACCTATTGGACAGGGTAACATCGTTAGAAAAGATAAAGCCTTGGATTCTTGCGTGCGTTGTGGTGTGGATAAAACTTTACCCCCAAACCCAAACCGACTAATGACACACATTACACAAGTCTCTTATTTTCATCTGTCAATAATCTTGTTTGATAGATGGGATACTTCTTGGAAATCGTGATTCTTCTAGATTTGTCAGAAGCACAGAAGAAGTACGTACGCAAGGTTCGCACGGACTATGTTCCTCCGCCAATTGAAGGCATGTATGACATAAACAAGAAGAATCCAGACGGAATCATCCACATATACGTCGGCAACTGCGACTGGAAAAACGATTTCGATTTCTGTCTGAGAAAGTTTACTCTAGTGGTTTTCCATGAAGTCATGCATGTACTTCTCGGTCCAGACATGGACGAGTATGTTCTATACGCAGAACGAGTCTTAGCCGAGATACTCGGCGAAGACAAATAGGGCGTTTACTCGTCTCCTCGGCGCCTTTTTCTCCATGTGAGCAAGTCTCATAGTACGCAAAAGGTTGGTTGGGGTAAAGTTTTATCTCAAACCCAAACCCCAACCCAACAAGCTTTTAGCGAACATCTATCTAGTGAAATACATAGTTGGTCCTGCTGTGAGCGCGCGCCAGGGCTGGATTCCAGGCTAAATAACGCAGGCCCCAAAAACGTGTCGTTGGGAGATTCATGACAATCAAGTCCCTCTTTCTTTCTCTGAAACAAAAACTGAAAACGTTCTTTCTAATGCAGTTAATCTACTTTTTCGAGGACGACGCCCTCACACACCTGAAGACCAAGATGCCTATAGGCCATCGAAACATACTGCAGAATCAGGTAGTGATCGCAATTCTTCTAACCGCCGCATTTCCGGCGCCCTTTATTATTGCAGGCGTCCTTTTCTGGCTTACCATGACCATTCAGTTTTTTCTGATCTACGTTCTCGGAGTGTGGGCATATTTCCTCGTGCTGAGCATCGTATGGCTCAAAATGGCTGGCTGGCATCCTGGCGGAAGCAGAGATTTGCGAGTTACGTATTAGTTTTCACCCAAAAAAAAGTTAATAGAAGACTTTACCTCCTAAACCCAAACAGTCTTTTTCATAGCGCGCTGGCTTGTTCCTAAAATGGTCAAAAATGGTTTTACACGGAAATATAAGGCAAAAAAGTGAGTCAGTTTAATCATATTGGAACCCAAAAACTTTTACGGATAATTTAATAAGTTTCGACAGTGGATATATGGCCGGAATGCCGAGGCAATTCGGTCGGACGAGCCTTAGCGTGTCTTTGCTCTGGGACGGGCACACACTAAGGAGCATGGGTTCAACTCCCATCCTCGGCATCCCAACTCTTGAACTTGGGTTTGAGGATTCAAATCCGTGATTTTTGCGGTAATACAGACTTTTAAGCGTTTTGGCTAACGTACTATATCAATAATCCAGTATCATTGTTAATAAGTATTACTCATAGGTAAGACCTTAAGGGCAGAAATCTTAAATCTGCATAGCAACAGAAGCTGGACTAGTGATTGGATTATGAAGAGAATGTTGTTTGTTCTAATGTTGAGTTGTTTAATATCTATATTAGTAGTGAATACAGTTTTAGCTCAAAACCAATCCGTTCTTCTAGTTGAAGATTTTCCATTTCAATGCTCTGTTATTGCACCCACTGAAGCGGTGACGAATCAGGAATTTTCTATAGCGTTTGATGTTCGACCAATCTTTGATGATATTTCTGTGTCCCGCATCTTTGTGGCGGTTTATGGAAACATTGGACCCCTTGGCGAATGGACATCTTGGAATTATACGTGGACAAACATGACCATGCATGGAGATACTGATTATGTAGCAAACAACACTTACTATGTGAATAACAATTTTTCCAGAGTCTATGGTAATGCAGGATATCTAACAGGGGAAATTCAAGCCTCTTATAACTTTAATGGGCAAGACTACTCAGTCTATTCAAACTTTTTAATCGGAAACATCTATCCTGTAACGTATAGCAACCTTACACAAAATTACGATTCACTAGAACAGTCCTATGCTTCTCTAAATCAGACGTATCTGAGTGACACCAACTCACTAAAAAGTAGCTTAAACTTCTATCAAGGGATAGCTCTTACGCTTATGGTCACTACCATAGTTTTTGCCTTAGTGACTGTTCTTTTAGTTGCAAGAAGGCGTAAGGGCAACGTGTCGAGTGACAGAATTCCATCGCCACCACCACCAAAGACCTAAGCCATGCTTGTCAAAAGACACTAGCACGACTCTGAGAAGAATAACAAAAAAAGCTTCAGTTTCAGCTGATTAGACCGAGCGATTCGACGAGTTGTCTTGCGTCTGTAGGAGGATGACCCGAGTAGTATTTACTGAAATATCCGAACACTTCCTTTGTTTCAACGAGGAATTTGCTGATCTTCGCTGCCCACTTTTCGATGTCGTCCGTCCTGTCGACCTCTACCTTTCCAAGCGCGCCGTTCACTTTTCTCCTGTCTCCTTCCCATCTTATGCACGCAAAGTCGGTTGTGATCTGCTCTGTCTCGGGCATGAGAGGATTGATGGCGAGTGCGACTCCGTTCTCTTTGAGAAGAGAGTAGAGCTTGTGGCCAAGCAATTTCTTGTTTCTTACTTCCACGGCGTACCTGTGCTTCTTCGGCAGCTTGGTTAGAAAATCTCCCAGAAGAGTGGCTTCTTCCGGTCCAAACACAGGTGGAAACTGTAGAAGCAGGGGCCCAACCTTCTCTTGTAGAACGGAGATTCTTTCGATGAAAAACTGCATTTCCGGCTCACCGTCTTTCAGCATCTTCTTGTGCGTTATGACTTGGGGGAACTTTGCGGAGAACAGAAAACCCTTGGGCGTCTGTTCCCTCCATTTCAACAGAGTGCTTTCGCTGGGAACTCTGTAGAACGTGTTGTTCACTTCCACCGTTTCAAAATGCTTCGAGTACTCGGCCAAAAACTCGCTCGGCCTAAGGCCTCTAGGGTAGAAGTTCTCAACCCAAAAGCTGTAGCTCCAGCCCATACTTCCCACGTGAACGCTGTTCATCTCAGTCTCTCGCCCTCAGCAGAAGCCAATCATCGTCCCCTGCTTTCTTGAACTTTGTCAGAACGTACCTTCCGTGAAGCTTCTCTCCCTTCAACGTGAGCTCTACCATGTCCTCTTTCCAGAGTTTAACATCGAAAGTTCCTTTATCCCATATCTTTACCGTTCCAGCTCCATACTGCCCCTCAGGTATCGTTCCCTCAAAGTTGGCGTATTCTAACGGGTGATCCTCCGTCTGAACAGCGAGCCTCTTGTCGCCAACCTTCTCCGGAATGCCCTTCGGCACCGCCCAGCTCTTGAGGACGCCTTCCTTTTCCAAGCGAAGGTCATAGTGCAATCTTCTGGCATGATGCTCCTGCACAACGAAGACCTGTCCTTCTCTGTCCTTCTTGCTGCCCGCCGGCTCAGACGTGACCGTGAAGTCTCTTTTCGAAGCGTATTCCAGAAGGCTGCTCTGCCGTATCTGGTCTATGGTGCATTCGACCGGAGACTTGTCAGGTCTGAGAACGCGGAATCTGGGCATGCGCAGCCTGTCATCCTTCGTCGCAGCCTGATAGACAATTTCGCACACGAGCTCCGGTTTGAGCCAAGTGACCTTTTCAGGAGCATCGACTCCTTCAAGCGTTTTCTCCCTTGTCTCCAATCTTCGGAAGAGTTCCATCAGATGTTTCATGCTGGTCCGTGAGAAACCCGTTCCAACCTTGCCAACGTACGCTGGTTTGTCCCTTTCATACAGTCCCAAGATCAGTGCTCCAAATGCTTCTTCTCTGTTTCCTTCTCCTGCAGTGTACCCGAAAATCACGCAATCGCAGGACAGCAGCTTCTTTATCTTCAACCAGTTGTCGCTCCGCACTCCAAGCATGTAAGGGCTGTCCTTTTTCTTTGCCATTATCCCCTCTACGCCTTTCTTGAGGGCTTCCTTGTAGTAAATCTCGCCTTCGTCCTCAACGAACAACGATATGATAACGTGTTTTCCTTCTTTCAAGGTCTCTTTGAGAATGTCTTTTCTCTCGATTAGGGGAAGGTCGATGAGAGGTTTGCCATGTCTTTCGAGTATGTCGAAAACAACATAAGTTGCTGGGAATTCGCGAGACATGTGCTCGATGTCCCGTGGTGAACTCATCTTGCTTCTCTCCATGAGTGTTTGAAAGTCCGTGCTGCCTTCTTTCATGACGACGATTTCGCCGTCGAGAACCGCGTTCTTTGCCAGGTCTTTGAGTTCTTCCAACTCGGGAAAGTTGTACCTTAATTCCTTGTCATTCCGGCTCCTTATGCTCAGATCATCGTTGGCGTAGCTGATTGCTCTGATTCCGTCCCATTTTACCTCGAAGATCCAGTCCTTTGAGTTAAACGGGGCTTTTGCGGACTGTGCGAGCATCGGCTTGTAGTGCCTGTTCATTTCTTCTTCAGCTGTTTAAGCGTCTCTTGCAGCGCGACCATCAGTTCTTTGGCTTCCTCTTTCACGGGCTTCTCAAGGGTGATGGTTTCACCCTTCGTCTTCTTCTGAACCAGTTGATCGATCTTCTCTTTGAACGTGTCTCTGTACTCGGTTATGTCAAACTCTCCTGACAGATCGGTGACTATTTTCTTTGCTAGGTCGAGCTCTTCTTTCTTAGGTTCCTTGAGTTTCTCGATCTCTTCCAGTTTTCCAGGGTCAGCAACCTCGAAAGCGTAGCGCAGAGTGGTCAAAACCAGGGCGCCCTTGTAAGGGTGCACCAGAACCGGGTACTCCTTCGTCCTTAACGTTATTCTGCCAACCCCCGCCTTGCCCATCTTCTCCAGAGCCGTTAGAAGCAGGCTGTAGGCATCGTTGCTCTTGTCAGGAGTCAAGATGTATGACCTGTCAAAGTAAACAGGGTCAATTGAAAAGTAATCAATGAACTTGTCGATGCGAATCCTCTGGTCAGACTCCGGCCTCGCTGCCTTCAGCTCATCGTTGGTGAATACGACGAACTCGCCCTTTCTGACCTCGTACCCTTTGACGACATCTTGCCATGGCACGACCTTGTCTTCTTTGATGCAGACTTTCTCGTACTTCAGGGGTGAATTATCGGTCTTGTGAAGGAACTTGAAGGTAACGCTCTTGTCAAAAATCATGGCCTGCAGCCTAACAGGCACGTTGACCAGACCTATCGTAACCGTGCCACTCCAGATAGACCCTTTGCGCACTCGGGTTTTCTCTACATCGGTCATTATCAACTCGCCTCCAACTTCTGCCTGTTCTCCAACAATCCTTCCCAAGGACTCTTGGAGACCTTGACCACACTGAACAGATTGAATTCTTCTGGGTTTAATCCTTTCTTCACGTTGCTCCATTCAAGCGGCGTTGACACCGTGGCCCGCGGTGTAGCTCTCGTGCTGTATGGGCAAATCATCGTTCTTCCATGCGAGTTCTGCACATAGTCTAAGTAGACCTTTCCGGGCGTGTCTGACCGAGAACGCTGAGCAACGACTTTCTCGGTTTGTTTTCCCACGTGTGCTGCGATCTTTTGGACGAATTCTCTGGCCTGCTGGAAAGTGTAGCCCTTAACGATGGGCATGATAATGTGGAGTCCCTTTTTCCCAGAAGTCTTGACGTAAGACCTCAAGCTCAAGCCATCCAGTCTCTCCTTTATCAGGAGAGCAACCTCGACGACGTCATCATAATCCGCTGGAGGTTTTGGGTCTAGGTCAAACACGACGAGATCTGGGTTTTCAAAAGATTCAGCTTTCGAAAGTGTCATGTGAATTTCTAAGGATGCGAGGTTAGCCAACCAGAGAAGCGAGTCAAGATCATCGCAGAGTACGTAGCTTATCTCTCGCTTTGCGGTCTCAGAGTATCTTCTGAACGTTTTCACCCAAGCCGGCGTGCCCTGCGGAGCGTCCTTCTCATAGAACCCTTCCTTATCTATGCCGTTGGGAAACCTCGTCATGACTATCGGTCTGCCTGTCAGCAGATTCAGCATTTTCGGAGCTACCTTGATGTAGTATTCGATAACCTGCGCTTTCGTGACCCTCAGTTCAGGATATAGGATCTTGTCCAAGTTGCTGAACTCAACCCTCGTGAGTCTTTCTGTCATTTGCTCCTGGCTCCAATCGCGTGTTCACGAAAGCAGTTCCTGAACGTCTAGGCTGGAGAAGTCATCAGTCACGATGTCCGCTTTTGACAAGTCTTGATTTCCGCTGTGCGGATTTCTGTAGCCTAAGCATTTCATTCCCGCCTCTTTCGCGGCTTCAACGCCCAACTTTGCATCCTCGACCACCAAACATTCAGCTGGACTCACCTTTAACCTCTTTGCGGACATCAAGAATATCTCTGGGTCCGGTTTGCCACGTGCAACATCTTCCGCGCTGATTATTGAATCAAAAAGCTCAGTTATCTCCAACTTTCTCAAGACGTACTGAACCAATCTCCTGTGCGAACTCGAAGCCACTGCCAACTTCAAATGCTTCTCTTTCAGCTTACAGATTAACTCAATGACTCCCTTTACTGGCTGAGTGTCCATTTCCAGAAGTTTGAACATGATCTCTTCTTTCTCATTGAATATTTTCTCGAAGGTCGTGTCAAGCTTGTACTTTGCGATCAGCTCCATGAACATCTGCTTGGCCGTCGTCCCCGTGTATCGGTGCAGCTCATCCTCAGTGATTTGAACGCCGTACTTCAGCAAGGTCTGCTTCTCCGCTTCGACGTGAACGTGTTCAGTTTCTGCTATCACTCCGTCCATATCAAATAGTACGGCCTTAATCATCGAGACACCGAACAACAAGCTGCGCCTAACCAGTGTCTTGTTCGAATATCCAAGCCGCTCTGTTGAGGACGTCTCTTACCGTCAGCTTCTGTGGGCAGAGCTCCTCGCACGTTCCGCATCTTGCGCATCTTTTCGCTTGACTTTCCTTTGTGATGTGCTCCCAGTACTTTTTCTTTATCTCATCGTCCTTGTCCTTCATGTAATACTCATTGTAAAGCGAGATTATCTCTGGGATGTTAACTCCTTCAGGACACGGTAAGCAGTACCTGCAGCCCGTGCACCCGACGAAACCGAACTGCATGTACTTCGCCTTGACTCGGTCGACAAGTTGAAGTTCCCTTTCGGTCAGAGTTTCTGGGCCTGAACGGTCTGCGCTTCGAAGGTTTTCCTCAACCTGCTCCATGGTGCTCATGCCGCTGAGCGCCACGGACACTTCAGGCTGGTTCCAAACCCATTGCAGGGCCCACTCCGCTGGGGTTCTCTTGAAGTCTGCTTCATCCCAAGTAGCCTCAATCTCGGCTGGCGGCTTAACGCCAAGTCTTCCACCGGCGATCGGCTCCATAACTACGACCGCGAGGCCTTTCGACGCGGCATACTTCAGCCCTCTTGTACCAGCTTGATAGTTCGAGTCCATGTAGTTGTACTGGATCTGGCACAGGGTCCACTCGTCAGAGCTGTCTATGACCTTCTTGAACACGTCGTATTCGTCGTGGAAACTGAAGCCAAAACCGCTGATGTTTCCTTCGTCTCTTTTCTTCTCGAGCCATTTCAACACGTTCAGTTCAGTGAGCTTCTGCCAGCGCTCGCCGGTCAGTCCGTGCAGAAGGTAGAAATCGACCTGCTTCACGAGGAGCCTGTTTAACTGTTCTTCCAGATACTTGTCCATGTCCTGTTCGGATTTGATGAGCCACGTTGGCATCTTTGTGGCCAGCTTGATCTTCTCCCTGTACCCGTCCTGCAACGCTTTTCCAACCAAGGTCTCCGCATTTCCCCGGTGATACGGATACGCCGTGTCCAAATAGTTCAAGCCGTTATCGATCGCGTGCCTTATCATGCGGATCGCTTCAGGCTCGTCGATTTTTGCAGCGTCATTCCCAAGGATCGGCAGTCTCATCGCACCGAAGCCGAGAGCTGAAACTTTCCAGTTTAGTCTTCCAAAGCTCCTATACTTCATCCAGACTCCTCAAAGCAGGTGTAATGAGATGGAATGTCTCCTAAAAGCTTCACGTCAGGGTTTCAATTGTTTCTTCAAGGCTTCCTCCGCTTTTTTGACGGCTTCTTGCACGTTTTCAACTTGTGTTCCGCCGCCTTGGGCGAAGTTGGGTCTTCCTCCTCCTCCGCCGCCTATGAGTTTTGAAGCCTCTTTCACTATTTCGCCGGCGTTTACGCCTTTTTCAAGCGCGGTTTTTCCAGCCATGACCATTATCCTAGCGTTCTCCTCATCTGCACCGTAGAATATTGTTACGGTTGCCTCGTTCCTTCGGATAATTTCAGTCGCTGTTTGAACCATGCGGTCAACGTCAACCGATCCCCGAAAATCACGGAGCACGATGTTTATGTCGCCCATTTTTTCACCTTTGGCGGCCGTTTCTGAGCCCACGTCTGTGCTCTCCCGCGCTGCCAGCTCCTTGATGAGCTTCCTCCTATCGACGTTTGCTTCCTTCAGTTCTTTGACTATTTTTTCAGCCGTTTGGTCCAGCTTCTCAAACGGTGCGTTCAACGTTTCTGAAAGCCTTACAAGCAATCTATCGTTCGCTTGAACGGCCTTGACCGCTGGAATTCCCACGGAGTACTCGAGTCTTTCAACGCCGTCCTGGACTCTCTCAGAATGCACTAACTTGATGAAACCGATCTCCCCGGTGCTATTCAAATGCGTTCCCGCGCAGGCTTCAACGTCCCAGTCTCCGGCTCTCACGACACGGATCTCCTTTCCAGGAACCGCTCCGCCCTGATAAAGTCGAAAACCATACCGACTCTCGGCTTCGTTTCTAGGCATCCACGCGACGTCAACCTGAATGTTTCTCAGGACCGCCTCGTTCGCCAAAGTCTCTATCTTCTGCAGTTCCTCCAGCGTCAACCTACGATAATGGGAGATGTCAAGCCTTGAGGACTCAATGCCCTTCTGAGTTCCGTACTGCCAAACGTGCTGTCCGAGCACTCGTTTCGCTGCCCCGCCGATGACATGGGTTGCCGTGTGATTCTTCATGAGACTGTAACGCTTATCCCAAGCGATGGTGCCCTTCACTTTCTGGCCTTCTTCGGGAGCATCGCCTTTTATCCTGTGAACTATGACGGTGCCAACTTTTTGGACGTCAGTTATCTCTGCCATCTTTCCATCAAACCTGATGTGGCCCGTGTCCGGCGGTTGACCTCCGCCCTCGGGGAAGAAGCAGGTTCTGTCAAGCACAACGAAATCGTTTTGGACCACTTTCAGAACCTTTGCATCGAACTCCTTCAAGTATTGGTCCTCGTAGTAGAGCGGTTCTGTCCGCGGAAGGTCTGCAACAGCTTTTTTCAGCCACTCTTTTGACTCGACTTCTTCTTCGACTGGCTTGGACACCTGCATGTGTCTCTGGGCGATCAACGTGTAGAAGTTGTCCGGAACCTCCACTTTGAGGCCTTCTTTCTCAGCCGTCTGTTTGACGATCTCAGGCGGTAGCCCATGAGAGTCATAAAGCTCCGTCAACGTTTCTGCGGGCACCTCTTTCCGCCCCTTTTCTTTCAACTCTGCAGAGATGCGCTTAACCATTCCCTCGCCGCGCTTGATCGTCTCCTCGAACTTCTCCTCTTCGACCTTCACCATCTCCATAATCTCGTCACGCGTCTCCCTAAGACGCGGAAAGTCTTCACCCCACAGGTCAACCTGCATGTCCATGATGTCGTACAGCTTGTCCGGAATGCCGAGCGTCCTCAGCAGCCGGTAAATCCTTCGGAAGACAAGCCTAGCCAAGTATCCTTCCTGAATGTTCGAAGGGACAACGCCCTCAGAAAGTATGAAACTCAAGCATTTCGTGTGGTCGGCTACCGCGAAAGCATTCTCAATTGGACCGACGAATCTGTCAAGTTCGCTTGCTTTCACCCCGACAAGCTCAGCCTCCTTCTTTCTTGTTTCCAGCCTGCTTGCTGCTTTGTCTAGGCTCACTAGGCCCGAGACCCTTGCCACCTTCACGAGCATCTCTTTGTCGATTTTTGTTAGCCCAGCCATCTTGAATATTCTAGCAAGAAGTTCACCGTAGATCGCGTGAAACCCGCTTGGCACACCCTGAGAAACCCACGCGTAACGGTCTATTCCGTAGCCCGTGTCCACCGTTCGGATCGGCAGCTTGACGAACTCGTTGTTTTTGACCTTGTACTGCATGAAAACGAGTGTGTCGACTTCTAGGCCTCGGATAATCGATTCGACGCACGGGCCCGCGTTTCCGCCGCCCACCCAAACCGCTTCCTTATACGTTATCTCGTGAGATTTCACGCCCAGATCCTTTGTGACCCATTCGTGCTGATAACGCACCGTCTGGTCTTTCCAGTAGACCTCCTTGTCTGGGTAGTTGAAGGCGTGTGCGCCACCCATCTCAAAGATTGTCAGGTGTCTGCCAAAGGTGGGTCCGGTGTTGTCGATGTCGACGAGTCGGATGCAGGGTTGAGAAATAACCAGGGGGTTCGCCGGAGGCGGCGCAAGCCCGTCGGTCACGTATGGTTGGAAGTCGATTATGCTTGCGTGGGTTAGGTAGAGGTCTTCTCTCCATCTAGCCACAACTGGGTACGGTCTTATGCGTGCGTGTCCATGTTTTTCGAAGAATGAAAGGAAAGATTCCCGCATTTCACGCAGGTTGTAGCTTCTCTTTGTGGGAGGGTTATTCAAAAAAGTGTATGAAGCACATCCTTCTGACGTTGCTTCGCCACAAGTTTCTTGCTGCGGGTTCTGGGTCCAAAAGTAAATGTCGCATTTAGGGCACAGCTTTCTAACGAAGCCTTGTTCATGGAAAAACGGAAGATCGTACTCCTCAGCTGGAAATCTCTTCAACTTCAGTCACTCCGACAAACTATGGAACCAGATTTTTCAAAGAATTAACATGAAACGGGCATTTAAACTATTTCGCTGACTCTCTTCGCTGACGCTCGTAGACCCTTCTGACGTCTTCTTCAAAAGTGTCTCTGTGCCACGTGTGGGCCTTTATCTCGTTGTCGAGAAGTTCGGTTCCAAGCTTGGCTCCCCAATGCTGTATGTACTCGGCCAACAGCTTATCGTAAAGTGATTGTGCATCAACTTCCTCAGTTCGCAACTTGAGAGCTGATTCTTGAGTTGTGGATTCTGCCATGGCTTCAGCTCTCTCTGAAACGCCGTAGCCAGATCCTTCTTCCCACAGAGAGGCCACATTCTTGGCCATGAACCCATCAATAAACGAGCAAACTACGATAAGACCTATCAATGTGATTGGGCTTGGCCCGCTACTCGCCAAGTATATGTACCCTGGTAGATCCACAAAAAACAGTGCGAAGAATAGGCCTAAGCCATGAATCAGAAGGGTCTTCCAGCCAGATTCTATGGTTGTCGACCATATGAAATCGGTCAGAACTGTGTTGAGACCAACTATGAAGAAAAAGAGCACTATAACCCCTATTTTGAGGCCGATGAGGGCTCCCACCACAACCAACATGACTAGAATAATGACCCAGACGAGCCCCAGCAGGAGAAGCAAGATCGAAAATGCTATTCCGTGTAGAAAGTATCTGGCCAACCGTGACGGCCATGAAAACTGCTCTTTGTCATCCACGACGTGTCACTGAACTAGCGCTTAACCAAAGCTATTAATGATTTGTGACAGCCGAATTCTTGGGCATTGTTCTCCCTAATAATGAAAGCGCACCTTCGTAAGTCTCGCCTTCGAAGCGATCCTCATCCAAGCTTGAGCCCTATCAGGAAGCCCGCGGTGAAACTTCCCGCGAAAGGCAGTATTGATATGACGCCGATCAGCCATGAGAACGCTGGGCCAGCTGAACCGAGCAAACTCGCCAGTGCTTTCCAAAGGGCGTCATAGTTTATGTTAATTATGCCCTGCGTGCTCAAGTAGATAAGCGCCAGTATGAAAACACCTATCAGAAAGAGTATGAGCTTGCTGAGCTTCTTGAGTGCAAACCCGACTATGAAGCCGCCTACCCCGCCGACGCCCAACTGGAAAACGATTGGCGAGACAACCTCGCTCAAGCCGAGCCTTCTCTCTGTTTCAGAGTTACTCAGAGTCTGATTTAAATGCGTTTTGCCGATAAGGTAGGGCTAAAAGAGCAAGGAGGAGGTGGACGATGGCAGACGAAATATTGGACATATACATACTGAACCTGCTGGCGACGCTCGCAATGTTCGCAGTCCTCGTTTTCCGTGCATGGCTTGAACTGAAGAATTACCGCTTAATGTGGAAGGAGCTGGAGTGGCGAGAGACATACACGACTATGGGAAGATTGCTTAAGGCGGAAAAGGACCTTTTCTCTAAGGTTGAGGGCGGCGACGAGCTGTACCAGATGCTGCAAGAAATCTTCCGGGTGGATCAAAAATAGCCTCAGGGGAAGTGCCATTCTCTCGTCAACTCTTCAACCCGTTCATGGCGCTTCTCCATCCCATAACGGACACTAGGCTTAGTCAAGTGTCTCTGAGACCGAGTTGAAGTCATACAAAGGCCTCTTCTTATTTCACGTTTCATTCTAGCCTCAACCTTTGTGAGAGAAGGGTATCTCGCGCCGCACCTGTCGCATCTGAACCCCTTTTCCGTTCCCATAGACTTGAGTCTTCTCCCACACTTTGAACACAACGGGTTGCGGAAGACGATTTGTGATGCAAGCTTCAGCAATCGGATCTTCTCGAGGTTTATGGTCAGAGGCGTGTTCGGCGAAGGAGGACGGACACCACCGTAGACTTCCACTTGATCCCCGACGATCAGTTTCTTTACAACGGCGCGGAGGGCCCCCGTGGGTTCGTAGGCTGCGCAATCCACCTCAGAGCTCTCGTCTTTAATCGAGAAGATCACGTGTCTTCCTCGAATCATCCTAGGGCTAACCGAGATCGTTCCCCTCGCGATAAGCGGACTGTAAGGCGTGATTCGGCTCAGCTTCTCAACTCGTTTGAGATGCGCGTCCGTTCCTTGATTCGTGCGAAAGATGACCCATCTCTCGACGGGTTCCAGAACCTTGAGCATTTGAAAAGCCTTCTTCACGATCTCTGGGCTTTCGCCTCGTATGCCGAAAAGAATCGGGTCTGGTCCTCGAGGCGTGATTATAACTCTTCTCTTCTCCGCGTCGACGTTATTGAACGTGTAGGGCCTCGTTGCCGCGTCCATCTCAAAGACTGAAGCCGCATCTACCATTCGCTTTGACCCATAGTTTTCCGAAGTGCGGTACGCGATGATTTCATATGTGTGGTCTGCTTGAAGGCTCTCTCCAACGGCTGCCAAGGCGCCGATGACTCCTCTGCCACTCTTGAATCCGAATGCCTCACCTTTGAACTTCTTCAAGAGCCTCGTTGCATCTCGCAGGTTTACTACTCCTGTTATGGTCTTCCTTGCAAAAGTGCCGAGTTCCCTCGGAATCCTTGATGACCGGAAAAACACTATACCTGGATCCGTGCCATTGCATTCTAAGTCCGCTTGTTTCTCAACTGTGGAGATCACTGTTTCTTTGACTTTGTCCATAACACTCTCGTCGTGCTGTATTCTGAGGCACAGTGCGCCGTTTCCCCTCGTTTTCCAGGGAACGTTAGGGTTCAGCCTGATCAAGTTAGGATAGTCGATGAAACCGGCGTCGAGCTTCAGCAGTTTCTCCACGAGGAGAGCTGCGACGTATGTTGTGCACCCCTTTCTGGTCGAGTCCGTATCGTCGAGCCCAATGTGCATCGTTTTCTTCATTCAGAGCAGCCTGTTCTCTTTCGAATAAGTCAGAATATAACGTAAATAAAGGGATTGTTTGTCTTCGATAAAAAGGGGGAGTGCTTGCTATTTTGCTCCTTCTTCAACGACGATCATGGTCAGCGTTGACCTGACCTTGTCGAGTCTCCTGACCTTCCACGTCACGATCTCTTTCAGTCTGTCCATCGTGTCTGCCTTCACTCTGGCAATTATGTCGTAGACTCCATAGACGGCGTTTGCTTCTTCAACTCCCTCTACCTTCTTCAAGTCTTTCAGCACGTCTGCTTCTGAACCGATTTCTGTGTTTATCAACACGAATGCCGTTGGCATTTGCATCACCGCCTCTATTGTTTGGCTCTGTGCATTAAAATGTTTTGCTACGTGCCCTGTTGGCCTTGCCATGGCATATTTCAGGAAATGTTGCGTATCAAGATTAACGGATATGCTTATCTTCAGTTTCAAAGCATTAGGCTACTGGGTCTTCAGGCTTGTTAAGAGATGCCATAACCAGCCGTGAAATGCGTGCTCTGGAAGTGAACTCTGAGTACTTCGGCGTCTCGAGGCTTCTGTTGATGGAGAACGCTGGGCACTGCGTGGCCTGCCAACTCGCTTCGCGCTTCAAACCAGGAAAGTCTGCTGCGGTCTTCTGCGGATTGGGCGGAAACGGCGGGGACGGTTTCGTGGCCGCGAGACACCTCTCTTCTATGGGCTTCAAGGTCACGGTGATTCTTGCGGGCAAGAGCAAGGACATCTCGGACAAGGAAGCTCTACAAAATCTCAAAGCATTACAGTTTCTGCAAGACACGATAGCCGTACATGAGGTTTACGACAGCACTCTGATACCGGAAGTAGACGTGGACGTGGTTATTGACGCACTGCTCGGAACGGGCACAAAAGGAAGCCTCAGGCCTCCGGTTCTGCAGTTGGTCAAGAAGATCAACGCAATGGATGCTTTCCGAGTTGCCGTAGACGTGCCAACGGGGATTGACTCGGACACGGGGGAAGTTCTTGGAGCGGCAGTGAAGGCTGATTTGACCATAACCTTTCACAAGTTGAAGAAGGGGCTTGAGAAGGCCAAGAAGTTCGTGGGCGAACTGGTTGTCAAGGGCATAGGTTTGCCCAAAGAGTTCGAGAGTTACGCTGGTCCAGGCGACGTTTTGGCAGTCGTGAAACCACGGCCATCAGAGTCGCACAAGGGCGATTTTGGACGTTTACTTGTTGTCGGTGGAAGCGAAGTTTTCTCAGGTGCTCCCACCTTTGTGGCCCAGGCCGCTATGCGTACCGGCGTCGACCTAGCCTATCTAGCTGCGCCGGAGAAAACCGCATATGCGATCTCATCGATGTCCCCAGACCTGATCACAATAAAGCTCGCTGGAGACCACTTGAACCTGAGCAACGTTTCAGAATTGAAAGAACACGTGGAGACTTGTAACGCCGTCGTCTTAGGTCCAGGTCTCGGCTTGCACGATGAAACCAGCGAGGCCGTTAGGGCGATCGTTGACACCGTCGAGCGTGCTGGAAAGCCGTTGCTCTTAGACGCAGACGGTTTGAAGGCTTTCGCGGGTTTCAAGAGAAAACTCAAAGTGCCCCTGGTCTTGACTCCGCACGCTGGAGAGTATGCTATACTGACTGGGAGAAAACTGCCAGAGACGTTGTCTCAGAAAGTCACGGAAGTTCAGAGGGCAGCGGCGAAGCTCAACGCGGTCATACTGTTGAAGGGACACGTCGACATAATCTCTGACGGAGACCGCTTGAAACTCAACTTCACAGGTAACCCTGGCATGACGGTCGGCGGAACAGGAGACGTACTCTCAGGAGTCGTCGGAGCTTTTCTAGCTCAAAAAGTCGACCCGTTTGAGGCGGCTGTCGCCGGGGCGTTTGTGAACGGAGCTGCTGGAGACTTCGTCTTCCAAGAAATTGGACCCCACATGGTCGCCACGGATCTTATCGACTGGATTCCGCACGTTCTGAATGACCCGATGGATCACGCAAGGGTGCAGGAAGCACGTGCAAAGGCAAGTTAAGATCGTCGTTTACAACGCGAAGCAAGATGATCCAAGAAAATGTAGTGCGTCGAAGCTCAGACGATTTGGACTCGTCCGTGAAGTACTTCAAATAAGATACCTGCCAAAGAGGGCTATTGTGCTCAATCCTTTTTCAGAAGTTGCCTTTTCTCCTGCCGATAAAGAGCGTGTTGAAGGGTTTGGACTGGTCGGTTTGGATTGCAGCTGGGAGCGGGCTGAAGAAGTGCTTCTGAAACGCGTTAGGGGGACGTCTCGCTGTCTGCCCTTCTTGATCGCAGGAAACCCTGTTAACTTTGGCAAGCCAACCAAACTCTCAACTGTTGAGGCTCTGGCTGCAGCCTTGTACATCGTTGGGTTTGAACAGGAGGCTGTTCAGCTACTTTCTATCTTCAAGTGGGGGCACACTTTTCTCGAAATGAACCATGAGAGACTGGAAGGCTACAAAAGTGCCCGAAGCAGCACAGAAATAGTCGAGTTGCAGAAACGCTTCATTTCTGATCTGGATAGGAAATAAAATGTCATTGGGGAAAAGAAGATGATTGCTGCAGAATTCAACGTCAGAAATGCGAAAATCCGCCTCGTTCAGGGAGACATAACCGACCTTGACGCTGATGCCATAGTGAACGCGGCAAACCCAACTCTCATGGGAGGCGGAGGCGTCGACGGCGCCATACACCGAAAAGGCGGACCCACAATACTCGAGGAGTGCAAACGCATAACAGCTTCGAAGTGGCCGAACGGTCTCCCAACGGGAAAGTCAGTAATCACCTCTGGAGGAGACCTAAGAGCTAAACACGTGATCCACACGGTCGGACCCATCTGGCATGGAGGGTCACACAGTGAACCAGGTCTTCTGGCTGATGCCTACAAGAACTCGCTGAAGCTAGCTGCTTCCAAGAAACTGAAAACACTGGCGCTTCCCTCAATAAGCACAGGAGCGTACGGATACCCTGCTGAAAAGGCAAGCCGAACAGCTCTAACGACGGTGAAGCAATTTCTTGAAAGGGAGAGCACATTGCGCGAAATAACCTTCGTCTTGTTTACGGAGCATGATTTTAAGGTTTACAATGAAGCGGCAAATGAAATTCTGTAAACGCGGAGCCGGCGCGCGCTATCTCGAAACGGAAGTGCTGTCATAACGCGAGCGCTAGGCATACAAGAAACTCCCTTCACATCATACGGCCATGACACTTCGTACGCATCTGCATACATAGAATCTATGGGATCTGTAAGTAGTGGTCAATCGGTCGACGGAATCGGGTTTTTTAGGGTGCAACCTATAAGCCCCACCCATAGTGGCTTTATACAAGTAGACGTGGAAGTTTACATTGCAGGTGTCTCGGTATTCACAACAATCCGTGCTCCCGTTTACACGTAGCTCAGGAGGTGATGCGAACGGGTTACATAGGAGCGATCGTCGGTGTTGCTGCAGACAAGCTCAGATCAGAAATATCGAGAAGAAGTTACGTGGGAAAGGTGCAGTCTCGAAAAAGACGAGAGTGATTCCAGAAGAAGCTGGGATAACTTCAGGACGTGAACTGGGCTGGCTTAACTATTTGGTGGAGCAAGGCAAAGTCGGAAAGGCTAAGGGTGGCAAAGTCTGGTTGAAAGAATAAGCATCGAGAAACAATTGTCGAATCTTTTTCTATCGTTGAAGACTTACTGCTTTCAGAGGGGGCGCGCGATTGCGAAAACAAAAAGGAGTTTACGACAAGGATCAACATGTTGTACGGTCGATTCAGGGTCAGCCTTATCAAGTGAGAAGCTCCTCTTCTTAGTCAAGGGGCAAGGCTACCGTATGAAAGGAAAAGAAGACGCGACCAACTGTTATGCCAGACATCATTAAGGTGCAAAACGAGAAAGTGTAAGGAATTGCTATGGCAGATCCACTCCTGTTTGCTTTCGTGGTTGGGATGATT
>JBEKHN010000009.1:0-94659 GCA_050012255.1 Bathyarchaeia archaeon | reverse complement strand
GACCCTGACCGCGCGAACGTTGACTCTGCTGAATTGACCGCGATGTCAGCTGCAGACAGTCAGAAACTAGTTCAAGAGATCTTGTCGAGGAAGCTGACGACGGCCGATCGGATTCTTGAGATTTTCTCGACTCACCCCAATATAATCAAGCGACTGAAAGCCTTACAAGAGCTCGCGTAACAGCCAACCTGAACATCCTCCCTTGATTCTTTCTTTGTTCTTCGTGTTGTTAGGCAAAAGCCTAAAGGTCACAGGTCAGCATCTGTTTCCATTCAACAGGCGTGATTCCTATGCAGGCTCAAAAAGTTTTCTCCGAAATAGAGGGATTGAAGACCGACATGACTAATGTTTTAATGCAACTAGTTCGCATACCCGCAGTGGCTCCCGAAAACGGCGGAGAAGGAGAACTGGAGAAGGCTGAAAGACTAATTCAGATTCTTAATGATGTTGGCTTTGATAAGATAGAACGTCGCGACGCAACAGATGAAAGGGTTTCTTCAAAGAAGAGGCCCAACATTATCGCACGCTGCACAGGGGAGACGGCAAAGGAAACTCTTTGGATAATCACGCACCTCGACATAGTCCCACCTGGAGAGGATTCACTTTGGACTGTTACAAAACCGTTCGAACCCATTATTAAAGAAGGAAAAATCTACGCGAGGGGCAGCGAAGACAACACGCAATCAATGGTTTCCTCCATCTTCGCATTGAAAGCTCTAAAAAACTTGGGAATCAGACCGAGAAGGACAGTCGCTCTCTGCTTCGTGGCTGACGAGGAGCAGGGAAGCACCTATGGAATTCAGCACCTCATAAAACAGGAACTTTTCAAAAAAGAGGATCTGATAATCGTTCCAGACGGAGGAAACGCGGTTGGAAGCTTTGTGGAGATCGCTGAAAAGAGTGCTCTCTGGTTTAGAGTGCGCACCGTTGGCAAGCAGACTCATGCGAGCAGACCTGAAGACGGCCTCAACGCCCACCGTGTTGGAATGGAATATGCCTTGGCACTCGACAAGATGCTACATGAGAAGTATGCGGCGAAAGACGAGCATTTCGACCCTCCCGAAAGCACGTTTGAGCCGACGAAGAAGGACAAAAATGTTGATGCTGTAAACATCGTTCCCGGCGAAGACGTAAACTATTTCGACTGCAGGATTCTACCTCACTACAGCGTGGAAGAAATATTGTCAGAAGTCAATGGACTTGCACTGGAGTATCAACAGAAAACTGGAGCTAACATCAGCGTTGAATTGGTTCAGAAAAGCGTGGCTCCGAAGCCAACCGATGTGAACGCAAAGATTGTTCTCATGCTGAAAGAGGCTATCAAGAGTGTGAGACGAGTGGAACCGAAGGTTGGAGGAATCGGAGGGGGAACGTGCGCTGCTTTCTTCAGAAGAATCGGCATCCCAGCAGTTGTGTGGAGCACAGTGGATGAGATGGCACACCAACCGAACGAATACGCAAAAATAGGAAACCTCGTTAACGATGCCAAAATATTCGCTTCATTGGCAATCAGTCCCTAGGTAGAGCGCAGCTATTTTCCAAGATCTGAACGACGAAGCTTGGAGGTTGCGCACGCTAAACCTTCCAGCAATCGTTCGCAAGCTTTGAGAGGAAAAGCACTTAAATAATGTCGGCACAAAACTAGATTTCTCGAATCGAGGCTGTCTTATGTCCGAAGCATCTCAGCTATTCAAGCAAGTCATCAAGAGCGGAAGGAAGTCTCTTCTTGAAACCGAGGCCAAGGCTGTCTGTATGGAGTACGGGATCCCCGTAACGAAGTTCAAGTTGGCGAAGAACGAGACAGAAACTCTCAAGTTTGCGGCGTCAATTGGTTTTCCAATAGTTCTAAAAATCGTTTCCCCGGACATCATCCATAAGTCAGACGTTGGAGGCGTCATGGTCGGCATCAAAAACGCCCAAGAAGTTCGAAGTGGCTACAGACGCATCATGGATAATGTTAAGAAACATGATCCAAAGGCAAGGATCGTGGGCATGCTGGTTCAAGAAATGGCCCCAGCCGGGACAGAGGTCATAGTAGGCTCAATTAAAGACCCGCAGTTCGGACCGGCTTTGATGTTTGGACTTGGCGGCGTTTTTGTGGAGGTTCTGAAAGACGTAACCTTCAGAATCGCACCGGTAAACGAAGACGAAGCAGCTGAAATGATAGGCGAGGTGAAGGCTTATCCTCTCTTGAGAGGCTACAGAAACATGCCTCCGGCTGACCTTAAGGCAATAATCAAGATCCTGCTGAACACTTCAAAGCTTGTTATGGACAATCCTGAAATCAAAGAACTGGACTTGAACCCCATAATGGTGTACGAGAAGGGAGCAAAGACCGTCGACGCAAGAATCATACTTGAGTAAACCCATAACAGCGAAAAGAACACAAACTGGCCCTTTTTCAACAAAAGACGTTGCAACACAACCTTCGCCTCGTAGCCCCGGGCGCAGGGTAAGAGTAATTAAACAGATTCCAAAATGGAAAAGACAGAAGGAAACAGCATTGTCAACACAGCAGAAAACGGACATGATCGACGAACTAACCCATAAACTCGCACGTTTGACTGAACAAAAAGACACATTGGACATTGAAGCAAACAGACTGGCCGAGAAGCGGAACAGGCTAAATGAAGACCTGAGAAATCTGCGCACTGAAATACAAGAGCTGCGCAGCGAGAGAGACCAGACAAACGAAAGAGTGAAGGAACTAAAACAGCAACGGAACACCAACACAGCCAGAATCAACGAAGAGATTGAAGAAATGAAGAAACTAGGCGAGGAAAGGCATGATCTCTCAAAGAAAATGCCCTCAAGGAGCCATAGGGCTCTCGAAGAAGAAGTCGAAAGCATCGACTGGAAGATCCAGACAAGCTCCTTAACGCTGCAGGAAGAAAAGGACTTGGTCGAGGAAGTGAAAGCGCTGGAGACGCAATTGAGCGTCCACAGAAAAGTTGAACAGTTGAACAGGAAGATCGACGCGTTGCACAATGAGGTCAAGCATCTTAGGGCTGAACGTGAACACTGTCACGAAGCATTGACCGCTCACTCGCGGAAGAGTCAGGAAATTCATGCCAAAATGCTGGCAAAAATAGAGGAGTCGAGGAAAACTAAAATGGAAGCCGACGGCGTTCACAAACGATTCCTAGAAACAAGAGAAAAGACCAAACCCCTTCGAGAGGAGATCGCAGCCGTCTCCGGCCAAATCAGACAGTTGAAAACCGAGGCGCGAGAACAAGACGAGAAAGAAAGGAAGCAGAGTGAGAGCCTGCTTCGCCAAACGCTCGAGAACAAAGCAAAGGAAAAGCTGAGAAGAGGAGAGAGACTTAGCTGGGAAGAATTCCAACTTCTCGCGGAAAAGGGATTGACGCCCTAAGGATTGAGTTCGTCGCTCGACTCCACGTCCGCTCTCCGAGCATCGTACTTGATTGCGGTGAAAAACGCTAAAATATCGCGCCCTCTTAGATTTGAAGTAAATCCATGAACTTTTTTTGCAAGGGTCTGCGCTTCCCCGCGCGCTGAAAGGCACAAGATTAATTGCAGAAACATAAGATTAAAGTGAATACGCACAGATATAATGAGAGAAAGAGATAAACATGAAAGAGGCGTCTGAAAAGGAACAGAAACGCATTCTTGTTCTCTGCGTGGACAGAGACGGTGATCTAGGGACCAAGGCAGGAGTCAAGACGCCCGTTGTCGGAAGGGAAGAAAACCTCGATGCTGCGGTCTCCTTGGCTCTGAAGGACCCTGAGGAACCTGACGCAAACGCCATCTTCGAAGCAGTACGCGTATATGATCGATTGAAGGCCGAGGACAAGCCGGATGAAGTCGTTGAAGTAGCAACTCTATCTGGCTCTGACCTTGGAGGGGTCAGCGCAGACAGAAAGGTTGTCTCTGAACTCAACGACCTGCTAGGTTCTTTTTCGGCGACCGAAGTAATTCTAGTGACTGACGGATACTCAGACGAAGCAGTCTTGCCAGCCGTTCAATCCAGGGTACCTGTATCGTCTGTCAGGAGGATAGTCGTGAAGCACAGTGAGTCGATAGAGGAGACAGCCGCCCTCTTCTGGAAGTATCTCAGAACCGTGGTCGAGAATCCGCGCTACTCACGCATTGCACTGGGCTTGCCTGGCTTGCTCATTCTGATCCTAGCAGTCTTTTCGATTGTCGGCTTTGTCCAATATTACGTGATAGCCTTCGTGCTTGTCTTAAGCGTGGTCCTGCTCGTCAAGGGATTCGGAATAGACAGGATGACTAAAAGTTTCTACAGGTGGATCAGAGAGTATTCCCCGCCGCCTCTTAAAGTGCAGATTTCAAATTTCTCAGGAATCGCCGGAGCCTTGTGCGTAGTCCTTGGCGTCTACTTAGGTTGGACCACGGCCGCACCCGAGGTCACTCTCCAAAGAGACATTGCCGGATACCTCAGCATCCTGCCTAGAGTCGCGGGTTTTTTCATCACAGGCGCCATCTCTCTCATCATTGTCGGGATCTGTGTAGCCCTATTGGGCAGAGCCATCAGATGGTACCTCGAACGTGACGCCAGACTGCTGCGCAACGGGGCGTTGATCTTCACGGTCGCTTGGTCCAGACAGATTTTCCTCGGAGCTTCGGACCTGTTGGTAGGAAGTGCGGGGCCTGACGGGGTTGTTTTCGCGATACTCATCGGTATCTTGATCGGCGTAGCCTCGGTGCTTGTAATATTCGTCCTACACCGACGCGCAAGGGAATTCTTCTGGGAGAACGAAGAACAGGTCGAAGAACTTGCTGAAAACTAGAATTGCAATCATAGGCGGGTCAGGACTCGAGAAGTTGTTCGAAGGGCCAGAACAGTCAATCATAAAGACGCCCTACGGAACAGCTCCTCCTGTGTCAATTGGAAAAGTGGGAGGCAAACAAGTGGCTATCCTCCCAAGACATGGACCTAACCATTCTGTTCCTCCCCATCGAGTAAACTACAGGGCAAGCATCTGGGCCCTGCACACGCTTGGTGTCAGAAGAATCCTCGCCACAAACGCCGTTGGCGCCATAAACCGCGATTTCAAGCCTGGCCAAATTGCTGTCCCTCACGACTTTGTGGACTTCACAAAAGCTCGGTGTACAACTTTCTATGACGAAGCACCGGTTACGCACGTTGATTTTTCACAGCCCTACTGTCCACAAATGCAGAAGCTCCTGCTCAACGCGGCGAGAAAGACTGGATTGCATGTGCGGAAAAAGGCTGTGATGGTCTGCACCGAAGGCCCTCGCTTAGAAACGCCCGCAGAAATAGAAATGTTCAGGCGCTTGGGCTGCGACATCGTAGGGATGACTGGTTTTCCAGAAGTTGCCTTGGCCAGAGAGCTTGAAATGTGCTACGCGTCAGCATGTTACGTATCAAACATGGCTGCTGGAATACGAAAGGGGCTTTCAGCCCATGACGTTTCAAGGGTTTCCAAGCAGATCATGCCCAAGCTGGAGAAACTCTTAATTGAGAGCATCAGGGGTTTACCCATTGAACGCAAGGAAGCTTGCCATTGTGCTAGTGCACTTCGAAGCGCGAGGTTTGAATAAGTGTTCAAGACGTTGCTGTCTGCTGTCGGCGTTTACAGGCTCTATGAAGGATGGCTGTGGCGCCAAGTAAAAAGCGGTGAAAAGCCAGAGCACATAGCCATAATTCTTGACGGGAACAGAAGATGGGCATCGGAGAACGTTCTTAACCCATGGCTTGGACACGAGAAAGGTGCAGAAAAAGTTGAAGAGTTGCTTGACTGGTGTCTGAAACTGGACGTCAAATCCGTCACTCTCTACGCTTTTTCTACAGAAAACTTTCGCCGCACACCCGATGAGGTTGAAGAGATCATGCGGATCGCGGGTGAGCGGTTTCGCGAGCTTCTGACAGATGAGCGGATACGCAAAGACAAGGTCCGCGTCAAAGTCATCGGGAGAGTAAACCTCTTACCTGAAGACCTGCAGCAGCTCATAGGGGAAGTGGAGAAGTCAACAGAGCACTATGATGAACACTTCCTGAACTTCGCCTTCGCTTACAGTGGAAGGGCCGAAATTGTGGACGCAGCTAGGAAGATCGCTGAGCAGGTGCACGAAGGCAGGCTTAACCCCGAGAAGGTAGACGAGAAAACGTTCGAGCAGTACCTTTACACATCGCACATGCCTCAGCAAGACCCAGACCTGATCATCAGAACTTCAGGCGAGGAGAGGCTGAGCGGCTTCTTGTTGTGGCAGTCTGCCTACAGCGAACTGTGTTTCTTAGATGTCTACTGGCCTGATTTCCGATTGATAGACCTCTTAAGGGCTGTTAGGACTTTCCAGAAGCGCAAGAGACGTTTCGGCGAATGAGAACATCTAAGCTCTTTTGCGTGCACTCACTATCGAGACGACATCTCTGTCCTTTAAAACGTAGTCTTCGCCAACTCGCTTGCCCTCTCTCGCCTCAACCGCGTGTATGAAGCCCTCTCCCAACTCTGTGTGAATTATGTAGGCAAGTTGACGTGCAGTCGTGCCGTACGGCACAAGATAAGCGTCAGGCAACACTCTTCCCGCGTGGTCGCTCAGGTGTTCCAAGTCTTCGACAGGATAAACTGTTATCATGTTCAAGAGTTTGAAAAAAGCCATGTTCACCGCTTCTTGAACCCCAGTTGAGCCGAAGTCGAATAGGATCTTCTCTCTTATGATTTCCAAGGCTTTGACTTGACTTTCACTGAGTCTTTCAGGCGCGTTTATTTTGAAGTTGCAGTCTCCGGGCCTGTAGTCTATCAGCTCTTTCTCAGCGGCTCGCCTCAGCGCAAGCTCCGCCTCTGCACAGACTGGGACGATAAGGCGGTTCGATTCCCTTAACCGCTCCAAGTTCGCCTGTGAAGTGGGAATGTCCATCTTGTTTGCAACGATTAACAATGGTTTAGAAACCTGTCTAAGCATATCTACAAACTTCAGAAAATCTTCGTCACTCCAAAACGTTGGCTTCTCGCCGCTCAAGCCTGTTTTCCTTAACGCTTCAATAAGATGGCCTCTTCTTATTCCGAGGCCGCTCAAACGCTCTTCTAGCATAGTGAAAAGGTCTTTAGATTCGGCTTCTGTTGTTCTCGCAATCTTGGGCCAGTCCTTTTTCAGTATGGTCGCCATCCACATTGTTATCTCATGTTCCAGGAACCGCACGTCTTCCAGAGGATCATGCTCGCCCTGTTTGCAGAGTCTCCCTTCGCAGTCCGTCCCTCCAGAGGCATCAACGATGTGAATCAGCACATCCGCCTTTCTGATTTCGTCCAAGAACTGGTTGCCCAAGCCTCTTCCTTCCCATGCACCGGGCACTAGCCCCGCGCAGTCGATAAACTCTATGGGGATCAGTCTCACGCCGCTCATGCAGATGGAGTTAGCAGGATTGTCGCTGACGTTAAACTCTTCGTGGACGCAGGGGGTTCGAACGTAGCCTACTCCTCTGTTGGGCTTTATCGTAGTAAAGGGGTAGTTTGCTATTTCGGCCGGCGCAAGAGTTGCTGCACTAAAGAAAGTCGACTTGCCCGTGTTGGGCTTTCCCACTATGCCTAACAGCCTCGAATAGGATTTCTGCATATCACATCTCACCAAAACTCTGTTTGTGACGCCCTGAGCGTTGTTCGCAAATACTCTACCCTGCATCGGTCTATATGACTTTGAACTCTTTCCTTAAGCTATGCTCAATCACAGATTAATATAAGAGTGCAGGCGGTCTATATGAAGTGAACCATCACGCCAAGGGTTGGGAAGACGAATGGTGGCAAACCTGTCGAGAGGACTGCTTGCTGACATGTTCCAGAAGATGCTAGAGATCCGCTTCTTCGAGGAGAGGGTCTTCGAGCTGTACGGCCAGAACCTTGTTCCGGGCACGATACACCTCTACGCTGGTGAAGAGGCTGTAGCAGTCGGCGTCTGCAGCGGCCTTCGAAAAGATGATCTCATCACGAGCACACACCGGGGCCATGGGCACTGCATAGCCAAGGGAGCAGACTTGAAACGCATAATGGCTGAGATTCTGGGCAAAGAAACTGGGTACTGCAAGGGGAAAGGGGGTTCGATGCACATTGCGGATTTCAGCGTTGGCATGCTGGGTGCCACTGCGGTCGTTGGAGCTGGATTACCGATTGCCGTCGGCGCTGGACTGACGATAAAGCTCGGGAGAAAAGACCGAGTGGTAGCATGCTTTTTCGGCGAAGGGGCTTCAAACCAAGGAACTTTCCATGAGAGTTTGAACCTCGCGTCGGCATGGTCTTTGCCCGTGATTTTTGTCTGCGAGAACAATCTTTACGCCATGGGAACGCGTCAGTCTAGGATAATGAAGCTTCAGAACGTGGCAGACCGCGCTGTGGCTTATGGAATGCCAGGTGAAGTCGTTGACGGAAACGACGTTCTGGATGTTTATGAAGCGGCCTGCAGAGCGGTTCACAGGGCAAGAAACGGTGAGGGCCCAACGCTCATCGAATGCAAAACTTACAGACATAAGGGACATTCTCGTGTCGACTCAGCCAAGTACAGGGCTAAGGAAGAGGTTCAAGAATGGTTAGCCAAAGACCCTGTCAAAAAACTGAGGGAGAGGATGCTGCGAGACAATACTTTGTCGGCGGAGGAGATTGAAAAGATAGAAAAGAGAGCCTTGGCTGAAGTTGATGAAGCCGCAAGGTTTGCCTTGGGTGGCCGTTATCCTGTTCCTGAAGAGGCTCTGGAAGACGTCTATGGCTAGAAGGAGGGGAAGCACATGAGGAGAATCTCCTACCGAGAAGCGCTCCGTGAAGCCTTGAGAGAAGAGATGCGAAGAGACCCCACTGTGTTCTTGCTGGGAGAGGATATCGGCAGGTGCTGGGGTGGAGCCTTCAAGGTCACTGAGGGTTTGGCGGAGGAATTTGGGGACGAGAGGGTCAGGGACACACCGATCTCTGAGTCAGCCATAATTGGGACGGCAGTGGGTGCTGCCATAACGGGTATGCGGCCTGTTGCAGAGATCATGTTTGGAGACTTGACTGCCCTTGCTATGGATCAAATCGCGAATCAAGCGGCAAAGATACGTTACATGTTCGGAGGCCAAGCGAGCTGTCCGATGGTTATCAGAACGCCCTTCGGTGCAGGCGTCAACATCGCTTCCCATCATTCTCAAAGTTTGGAAGCATGGTTTATGCATGTTCCAGGATTGTACGTGGCTGTGCCTTCGACACCTTGTGACGCAAAGGGACTTTTGAAAACAGCTATACGCGGGAACAACCCTGTCTTTTTCTGTGAACACAAGTTGCTGTACCCCGTTGAAGGAGATGTTCCAGAAGAGGAGTACCTGATTCCCTTCGGCGTCGCGGACGTCAAGAGGGAGGGGTCAGATGTCACGGTGGTCGCTACTCTGTTTATGGTTCATAAAGCCTTGGCAGCGACTGAGAGCCTTGAAAAAGAAGGCATAAGCGTAGAAGTCGTTGACCCAAGAACCTTGACACCATTAGATAAAAGAACAATCGTCGATTCTGTCAAGAAAACTGGAAGAATAGTTATAGTAAGCGAAGATTGCAAGACAGCTGGCGTGAGCGCTGAGATTGCGGCTGTGGTCGCCGAAGAAGCCATAGACTATTTGGATGCGCCGATAAAACGTGTGACGGCACCGGACACACCAATTCCATTCAGCCCACCTTTGGAGCAGTTCGTAATTCCGAATGAGAAAGCGATAATCAGAGCCGTGAAGGAGGTTGTCTAGAATGCCAACGACCGTCGTGATGCCCCGACTCAGCCTAACGATGAAGGAGGGCACCGTGGGCAAGTGGTACAAGAAGGAAGGCGAAGCCGTCGAAAAAGGAGAACCAATTGCGGAAATAGTCTCTGAAAAAGCGACCTACGACTTGGAAGCATCATCTTCAGGGATCATCCGAAAGATCCTAGTTGAAGAAGGCGTCGATACGCCCGTCAACGCCGTCCTAGCCATAATAGGGACGCGTGACGAGACCATCCCTGAAATAATGGCGCAGGCTGAAGCCCCTCAGACCGCCGAAACTGAGGGTGAGAAGCAAGTTGTCGCTTCGCCAGCAGCCAAACGTTTGGCAAGAGAACATCAGATCGAGTTATCAAAGGTACATGGAAGTGGCCCTGAAGGACGAATCGTAGAGGACGACGTCATCGGACTCATAGAACCGAAAGGCGGAGCTCAGCCCAAGGTCAAAGAAGTCGTACCCTTAAGTGGTTTCAGAAAAACCACTGCAGAACGGCTTTCCATAAGCTTCAGGACAGCTCCGCACAGTGCGGTTGCGATGGAGGTTGATGTTTCCAAAGCCACAGAGCTTCATGAAAGACTCCAAGTATCCTATACCGCGCTCATCGTAAAAGCCGCAGCAACAGCGCTGACCGAAATGCCCATCGTAAACTCAACTCTCGAAGGCGACCGAATAAAAATCTTCGCGGACGTGAACGTGGGCGTTGCCGTCGCCACAGCAAACGGCCTAGTCGTCCCAGTTATACGTAACGCGGATCAAAAAACCTTGAAGGACATTGACGCTGCAGTGTTGGAGCTGACCGAAAAGGCGCAGCTGGCAAAATTGTCGAGAGAAGAAGTGACCGGAGGAACTTTCACTGTTACTAACCTAGGCATGTACGGAGTCGACTTTTTCATTCCAATAATCAACCCGCCAGAAGCTGCTATACTCGCGGTTGGAAGAATCGCTGAAAAGCCGGCGATGGTCAACGGCAAGGTCGAGGTCAAGTCTGTGATGATGCTAAGCCTTTCCTACGACCACAGGGTAATCGACGGCGCTCCCGCAGCCGAGTTCCTCCGAAAAATCAAAGACGGATTAGAGAAAAGTTCGAGTTTCTAATAATAGCCCTTAACCGTTTGAAGCATTCTGCGTCATCCGGTTTGACGCTTGCAAGGAAGCCTTGAGGCTTTTCACTAATCGTGCACTTGGAAAGTTTTAAGTGCCGAGCTAAAGAAGAGCCATTGAACTGAAATGAAAGCCGCCGTATACTACAGTTCGCGGGACACGCGGATAGAGGAAGTTGCTGTACCTGAAATTGGTGATCATGAAGTCCTCGTTGAGATGAAGGCCTGCGGGATATGTGGTTCAGACCTCATGGACTGGTATCTCAAACCTCGCGCCCCTCTTGTCCTTGGACACGAACCTGCCGGAATAATCGCAAAGAAGGGAAAGAAGGTTGAAGAGGTCAACTTGGGAGACAGGGTGTTTGTCCATCACCACGTTGCCTGCATGACATGCCACTACTGTCTGAACAGCGACTATACCTTGTGCGAACAGTTCCACAAAACTAACATCAAGCCCGGCGGGTTTGCACAGTTCTTCAAAGTTCCAGCTCCAAACCTTCAGCTTGACACCTTAAAGATCCCAGAACACGTGTCCTTCGAAGAAGCCACTCTCATCGAACCCGTCGGCTGCTGTGTGAGAGCCCTCAACAAGTGCAATCTCAAGGTGGGGGACTCGGTTGCAGTAATCGGCGCAGGACCCACTGGGTTGATCCACACGGCTCTATCAAAAATCTACGGTGCGTCAACGACGATCGTGAGCGACCTGATCGACTTTCGATTGAATTTCGCGAGGAAGTTTGGAGCAGACATGCTTGTCAATCCAAACAAGGAGGATTTAACGGCGGTCGTCAGATCTATAACTGAGGGCAGAGGTGTGGACATAGCGGTCGTCACCGCACCGAACTTAGAGGCGTACAGGGCGGGGATCAATGTTTGCAGGAAAGGCGGCAAGCTCTGCGTTTTCGCTCCCACCAATGCGGCTGCTCACTTACGAATGAGCCCGAGAGAACTGTTTTTCTCTGAGACCCAGATAATACCGTCTTATTCAACATCGCACCTTGAAACGCGAACAGCGTTGCACCTCATTGAGTCCGGCAGGATAAAAGCAAAGGAGTTAATAACCCACCGCTTCAAGCTGGAAGACGCCGCAAAAGCTTTCAGAACAGCCCTGGAAAGCACAGAAAGCTTGAAAGTGGTCATCTTGAATAAGTGAAGGAGACGGGTTGCTTCCCATGAACGTCAGAAACGAAGTGGAGGGTGTCATCTTCGATCAGAAAGACGGAAGACTTGTCCTGCTGGTCCAAAAGAAGGACAGAAGGGCCACAACTCTACGCTGGAGACTTCTTAAGGGCGGAGTCAACGAGGGAGAAACAGAAGTTGAAGCGCTTAGGCGGGAGATTTTTGAAGAGACTGGTCTGAAGAATATCAAGATAATGGATCAGGTCCACAAGTACGAGTTTGTTTTCAACGAGATTAGACACACGGTGTCCAGTTTCTTAGTGAAGGCAGACTCCAGAGAACCCGTGAGACTTCAGGAGTCAGAACTTGCAGGTTACGCTTGGACGCAGATTGAGAACGCCAATCGGCTGTTGTACTGGCGCAACGAGAAGGAAGCCGTGAGAAAGTTAGGCCAGTTTCCTTAATTGCTGTGACATTGACACTATGGCTGTTGAGGGTGCTGAAAAGTGAGTAACGAAAGAATGAAGGCAGCGATGCTCTACGGCGTGACAGACCTGAGAGTGGAGGAGGCAGAAGTTCCGAAGGCCGGAGCTGGTGAGGTTCTTGTGAGAGTCAAAGCGGCCACAACATGCGGCACAGACCTGAAAATCTTCCAGAGAGGCTACATTGAGAACGTGATAAAGCTTCCAACAATCTTTGGCCACGAGTGGGCAGGCGAAGCTGTTCAAGTCGGCGAAGGGCTCGAGTGGCCGGAGGAAGGCACTCGTGTACGTGCCGGTAACAGCGCACCATGCTTGCATTGTACGATGTGCCAGAAGGGTAAGTACAATCTTTGCGAGAACATGATTTGGCTCTGGGGAGCATACGCAGAGTACGTCAAGGTTCCAGCACGCATGGTCCTGGTGAACATGCAAGAGATCCCGCAAGACGTATCCTACGAAGAGGCCGCGATCACCGAGCCTTTGGCATGCGTTCTGCACGGCGTTGAGGAAGCAGCGGTCAGACTCGGCGACACTGTTGCGATCATAGGTGCTGGGCCAATAGGACTACTTCACCTTCTAACCGTCAAGAAGATGGGCGTTGAAAAGACAATAATGATTGACCTTGTGGATGAAAGACTGGAGTTTGCCAAGAAGCTAGGCGCCGATGAGACTATCAACGGCCGAAGAGAAAATGTAATACAAAGAGTCAGGGACCTTACAAGCGGGTACGGCGCTGACGTTGCAATCGAAGCGATAGGCGTGCCTGCAACTTGGGAGCAAGCAATGAAAGTGGTCAAGAAAGGCGGAACTGTCCTAGAGTTTGGCGGTTGCCCTCCTGGCACAGAGGTCAAAGTTAACGCTGAACAGCTTCACTACGGCGAGTTGACGGTTCTAGGCACATTTCACACGACTCCTCTACATTTCAGAAAAGCTCTGAACCTAATAGCCTCAAGGACAATTGACGTGAGACCGCTCATAACGCGAAGGATGAGACTTGAAGACATCAAAGAGGCTTTTCAGATTCTCTCAACCTCCAAAAGCGAAATAAAGATCGGAATCATCCCATGATCAATTGATGGACAGTTTGAAGTCTGAAGTCGCGGGCTACATTCTCAGAATAGCAACTGAACAATGGGTCGACCACGTTTTTGAAATGGCAATCTATTACACCAACATGAAAAGAAGGTGGAAGTCTGGACAAGCGATTTTGTTCATTCACAAAACCCGAACTGGAGACGCTTTGGTCGGCTACGGCGTGGTTGACCACGTGGCCGAAAGGAGCGCGTTATCCGAAGAAGACAGGCTCGAATGTGAAAGAGGCAGCTGGAAAAGGGCCATAGAGTTCAAGTATGTCAAGCGGTTTGAGAAGCCGTTGCTAGTCAAGCAGACATTCTTGAAGGATTCAAAACGTCATGGAAGATTCGTTCACGGTCTAGAACTCAACAAAGAACAACTGGAGCAGATCCTAGGCCAGGCTGAAAAAGGTCCGCCTCACCAAAAGTCTTAATACGTGTCATCCGCGAATGACTAGAACGGAGAGGCCTTATGGTTTACTGTACAAAATGTGGAACCAAGAATCCTGACGATGCTAAGGTTTGCTCACAGTGCGGAGCTTCACTGTATGCAGTTGGTGAACGCGAGGGGCAGGGTCGAGTTGAGAATGAATGCTGGGGAACGCGCAGACAGGGCGAACCGTACAGGCGGATGGAATACGAGTGCTTCGGCATCCCGAGGGGCGGCGTAATCGTTGGGATGGCCATAGGCGTGATCATCTTACTCGCAGGTGTCATAGTGCTTATGCAACAGGCAGGCCTGATTTCTAGTAGCGTCAGCGTTTGGCCGTTTGCCATCATAATCTTTGGGATACTCATCGTCATCGGTGCTCTATACGGGTTGAGTCGAAGGCGCTAGAACACCGACCCTTTTTTTCATTTGCATTGGTAGTTGCAAATCAGACAGATTCTCGAATGATCCCATTGTGAAATGGTTATTCGTGTCATGATCCAAAACACGACTAGACCTATCATGTACAGGTCAACGAAAAAACTGCCTATGTGTTGATCAATTCCGATCACAATCAAAGAGCTTCCGAACACAAAAAAGGCATTCGCGGCAACGCGGACCCATCCCTTGAACGTGAACTGGATGAAGCCGACTAGAGGCCCGAGTGGTCCGATCGCCACGTACAGAACGCTGAATCCTCCTATGGAGATTCCGAAGAAAAAGTAAGCAACACTCATCGCCACAGCAAGAGAAGCTCCTATGACTAAGCCTGTGCACGCGGCGCAATACGAGGTGCGTCTGAACCGAATTGTATGGGCTGAGAACCTTCCACAGTTCGGATGATGTGCTTTGGAGCCCACTGAAGACACGATTTTCGATTCCTTTATTGAGGTTGCTTTGGGTACGTGAGTGTCGAACGACGTGGAGCATTTTCTCGGCGAAAGTGCGGCGGCAGTTCCTGCAGCGCATATCACGATGAAAGTGAAGCCGATCAGCGGTCTTCGCAGGAAGAGGTCCGTTGGAACTTTCGGTGGATACGCCATCATCAAGAACGTGGTTAACAGACCGAACAGCGAAATAAACAGCGCAAATTTCATCATGAACGGTAGTCTTGTTTCGGTCTTCATGCAGCAACGCCCAGGAAAAGGCTCTTGAATTGTTCCAGCAGTGCTCTGCCCGCCATGTACCTGAAGACCCTTCTTTTCAGCTGGTTGCTTGAGAACACTCCTTGCAGTTTTCTTTTCCACGGGCCGTAGAAGCTCCTGTAGCATTCGTAAAGCTGTTCCTGCAACTCCGTTCTTGACAGGGTTTCTGTCGGCATTATGGCGTGGACCATGTCGTAATGTGACCAGTTGAAGTCTTCGATCCACCCGTTTCGTCTTGCTTCCTCGTAGACTTGAGTTCCAGGGAAAGGTGTCAGAACGCCGAACATCACAAAGTCTGGGTCAAGAGTGTTTGCGAATTCTCTCTGTTTTCTTATCGACTCGACGGTGTCCTTTCGTCCGCCTACTATGAGCATCACGTGTGCGAAGATGTCGTTCTCTTTGAGAAGCCTCACCGCTGTCTTTGCTTCTTCCGGGGTTATGTCCTTCTTAAACGCGCTCAACGTTGATGGTTCAGAGTTCTCAACGCCTAGAAGAACCCAGTTTAGCCCAGACTTGCGCAGTTTCGGCAGGGCTTCCTTGTTTCTGACTATGTCGTCGCATCTTGCCTGCACAAACCAGGTTGCATCGTCGGATACCCCGGTTTTGATGATTTCGTCAGCAAGGTCGCTGGCACGCGTGCCTGCGCCGAAGTTGTCGTCTGTCAACCAGATGAACCTGCTGCCGAAGTTTCTGTGGCAGAATTCCATTTCGTCAGCAACACGCTTCGGCGACTTCAGCCTCCACGTACCCTGCCAGTGCTTCCACTGCGTGCAGAAGGTGCATTCGTGCGGGCATCCTCTTGAACCCTCAATCAGCGCGTAGGCCGCGTCGCGTCCTGCCATCATTGCAAAGTGATACTTGTTGATTGTGTGCTGTACGAGGTGGTAGCCAGGGTAAGGCAATTCCTCCAGATTCTCAATCAGCGGTCTGGGCGGATTATGGATGATTCTTCCTTGCTGTCTGAAAGAGATGCCCATGATTTTCGGAAGATTCGATTTCTCTTTTGCCTTGGTTACGAGTTCAGCTAGGGTTCGTTCTCCTTCTCCGCGCACGATCACGTCTATCAAGGGATATTCTTTCAGGCTTTCCTGAGCTGTTGCCGTGAAATGCTGGCCCCCGGTGACCGTGAGGATGTTTGGGTCTACTTTCTTGGCTGTTTCGAGAGTTCTGGCGACCACGTACGTGTTGCAGGTGGCCAGCGAGCTGGATGCAACGATGCCAGGGCTGGACGCTTCGATCCGTTTCTCCATTTCGCTCCAATCAGCATGTTCTGCGTTGCAGTCGAGGATTTCGATCTCAACGTCCTTGACTTCCTTCTCGACGTAAGCGGCCAGTTGAATGATCCCATAGGGCGGCGGCAGGTATTCGCCCATAACGAACCACATGTCTTTAGGCGGCTCAATAAACATGACTTTCATTCTAACCCTTCTTTAGAAATGTCCGCGCGTTTCTCTTTTAAGGATGCTGATTTGAGCGCGCTAACTGTCACAGGTCCACCAGTCCAAAAGCTGCTTGGATGATTCGCTTCTTTCCCGTTTCTGGTTCTCTTCGCGCTTGATCACTTTGCGAGAAGACTCTGGATAAAAGAGTTTAAATCCTGACTTGAGCCTATTCGTTTTCTCATTGCGGAAGGGGGAGCAAGTGGTTAAGTACGTTTTTGTGACTGGCGGCGTTCTGAGCTCTGTTGGGAAGGGGATTTTGACTTCTTCTATCGGCAAGATTCTTCAGGCAAGAGGGCTCAAGGTCAGCGTGACAAAGATTGATCCCTACGTGAATGTTGATGCTGGAACTATGAACCCCTACATGCACGGCGAGGTCTACGTGACGGACGACGGCGGCGAGACGGACCTCGACTTGGGCTGGTACGAACGCTTTCTCGACTTGAACCTGAAGAAGGAGAACAACATCACAACGGGCTTGGTGTACAAGGCAGTGATCGAGAAAGAGAGGAGGGGTGACTTCCTCGGAAGATGCGTGCAAATCGTGCCACATGTAACGAACGAGATAAAACATCGCATCCGCGACGTTGCAAAAGACTCAGGTGCAGATGTCGTCTTAACCGAGGTCGGAGGCACAGTGGGGGACATTGAAGGTCTACCCTTTCTTGAAGCGATTCGGCAGATGCGTCTGGAAGAGGGCTACGAAAACACCCTGTACGTGCATGTTGCCCTGGTTCCGATACTGGATGTCACAGGAGAAATGAAGACGAAACCGCTTCAGCACAGCGTGAACGAACTGCGGCGGATCGGTATACAGCCGGACACGATCGTTGCGAGAAGCCCTGAGATGATCGACTCTGAAGCCCTTAGAAAGATCGCCCTTTTCGGCACGATACCCGAGAATGCGGTCTTCTGCTCGTACAACGTGCCGTCTATCTATCAGGTTCCTCTCATTCTGGATGAACAGGGCATGAGCAATTTCATCTGCAAGAGGCTTGGGTTTTCAGAGCGATCACAAGACTTTAAGGATTGGAGAAGCTTTGTAGACGCAGTCTTGAAGCCAGAGCACGAAGTGAAGATTGCTCTGGTAGGCAAGTATGCGAACCTTGCTGACAGCTACGTGAGCATGAGCGAAGCTATGAAACACGCTGGCGCAGCGTGCAGGAGCAGAGTGTGTGTGGATTATATTGAAGCTGAGAAGCTTGAGCAAAATCCTGACTGCGCGAAGATGCTTGAAGACGTTGATGGAATATTCGTGCCTTACGGCTTCGGCCCGCGAGGGACCGAAGGAAAGATAACGGCGATCAGGTTCGCAAGAGAGAACGACATCCCCTTTCTCGGCATATGCTATGGTTTCCAGCTTGCGGTGATAGAGTTTGCCCGTGACGTCTGCGGCTTGACGGACGCGAACAGCACGGAGATCAACCCTAGCTCGGCCTATCCGGTGATCGACTTGATGCCTGAACAGCGGGGAATAGAGCTCAAGGGGGCGACGATGCGGCTTGGTGCTCACAAAATAGTGGTCGAACCCGACACGCTGGCGCATTTCCTTTACAACAGCGGCGAAGTCTACGAGCGACACCGCCACAGGTTCGAAGTCAACCTCGACTATTCCGAAACTCTTCGAAAGAACGGGCTGGTGTTCTCTGGAAAGAGCACAGACGCGAGGAGGATGGAGATTCTGGAACTGCCCGATCACTTCTTCTTCTTCGCGTCACAGTTTCATGGAGAGTTCAAGAGTCGACCTGGGAGACCTGACCCAGAATACTACGGTTTCGTAAAAGCGTGCCTAGACAAAAAGCAAGGCAGGCGGAAGCCTGAATTCAGGTAGGCATCGTGAAGCGCGTCATCAATGGTTTGGAAACAGCTTCTTGTGTTCCACCATCATACACCTGTTCGTGACAACTGTTAGGCCTGCGGCTCTCGCAGTTGTTGCCGCTTGCTCGTTGATTATTCCAAGCTGCATCCAAACGACGTATGGCCTGTCGTAGCGTTCCTTCAGCTTAACCGCCTCTTCAACTATTGGCGGCACATCGACGGAGGGTCTGAAGATGTCAACGATGTCCAGGGTCTTCTGAATTTCAGGCGGAATGTCAAGCAGACTCTTGTAGCTTTTCTCCCCTAAGACCTCGTCCGCGGTGGGGTTCACGGGAACAATACGGAACCCTTGACTCTTCAAGTATTCAGCCACTCGGTGACTTTCCTTGGAGAGGTCGCGCGACAGCCCCACAACAGCAACGGTCTTGTACTTGGAAAAGATTTCCTTCGCGCTGTCCTTGCTCAAACCCTCAACCTCCAAAGAGCCAATCGGTTGAAGGCCGCTTCTCGTACTTAAGGCATTCTTCAAGGGTTTTGGCATGATTCGATGGACACGTGCTCTAATCTCTGATAATGATTGTGTTTTCATAACTGCTTTATTTAGGCAACAGGTTCTTTGTTGAATGCTCGCCGTCTAAGGATGCCTTTGAGAGCGTAAGCATAAGAGGGATTACAATCATAAAAGACATGAATCCTTCCAAATTCAAACAAAAATCGAAGTTGAGAGACGAACACGCAGTAATCATCCTCATCATTGTCGCTGGGGTATCTGCCTACATATTAGATGTGGCAGTTGATGCATTCGTCTACCACTATGGACCATTTTTGGATGTTTTAACGTCCACTTCGCCCGCCCCCTTCTCTGCGCGGTTATACATTCTGGCATCTTTTGTCGTTCTCGGAATTTTCATCCACGGATCCCTAGCTAATAGCAGGAAGACAGAGGAAAGACTTTCTGCATTAAACTTCTACGGCGGAAAACTGAACACGGCGAAGGATCTTCAAGGAGTCTATGAATTAACTGTAGACGCTATGGAGAAAACATTGGGTTTTGAATATGCCACGTTTATGGTTGCAGAGAGAAGCACTCTTAAGGTTGTATGTTACCGCGGACGTTCGGAACCACAACTCCGTCAACTTCCTGTCGACGGGGCAAACGGTGTAACAGTGAGAGCGATGAAGACAGGCGCACCTATTCTTGTTTCAGACGTGAGTAAAGACAAGGAATATGTTGCAGGCTACCCTGGAATAGGGTCAGAGCTTGCCGTTCCAGTCGCTGCAGATGACAAGATCCTAGGCGTTCTGAACGTCGAAAGCAGCAAACAAGGAGCATTCAGTGAGAAGGATGCGACCTTGCTTCAGGTCTTGGCTTCGCATGCTGGGACAGCGATCATCAACCTCTTGAGACGAGGGGAAATTGAGAAGCGCAGTGACCAAATGGCTTTGCTGCTGAAGAGCTCTGCTGAGATCATTCACTCCGCAAGCTTGCGGCGACGTCTCCAAACGATCGCTGAGGCAATCAGAGACCTTGGGTGGCGAAGAGTTGCTATCTCCGTTAGAGACGAGAACATGGAGATGAGGAGCCCCGATGACTTGGTAACCGTGGGCTTAACGGATGAAGAGAGAGAACACATGTGGAACAACAGACCGCCGGGGAACGTCCTTCGTGAACATTTTGGGCCAGAGTATGAGCGTTTCAGAATCGGCGAATTCTACTACTTGCCTTGGAGTGACCCTTGGGTTAGAGAAAGACAGAGAAGCTCCAGCAACCTCGTTGAAAGCCATCTCAAAGCTGAAGACATGATTGACTGGGACCCACAAGACATGCTATACGCTCCGCTGCGATTGGCTGACGGACGCATCGTAGGTCGACTAGTCATGGATGATCCTATGGATGGGAAGAAACCCACTCTGGAATCTCTGGCACCTCTGGAACTCTTCCTAAGCCAGGCGGCAGTGGCCATCGAAAATGCTCAGCTGATTCAGCAGTTGAACGATGCCGGGGCCAAACTTGAGGAATACGCAGACCATCTCGAAGCGAAGGTTGAAGAGAGGACGCGAGAGTTGAAAGAAGCTCAAAACCGACTTCTCAAGTCCGAAAGACTCGCAGCGATCGGTGAGCTGGCTGGGATGGTTGGCCATGACCTACGCAATCCCTTGACGGGCATAACGGGTGCAGCCTATTACCTGAAGAACAAAGTGGGTGAGAAGACGAATGACAAGGCAAGAGAGATGCTCGAAATCATCGAGAAAAACATTGCATACTCTAATAAGATCATCAACGACCTCCTGGACTATTCAAGAGAAATCAAGCTTGAACTGGTTGAAAGCAGCCCCAAAGCGGTGGTAGAAGAGGCCTTGTCTCTCGTAAAAATTCCAAGAAACGTGAAGGTCTTGGATTTGACGGAGAACGAGCCGAAGGTAGAAGTTGACGTTGACAAATTGAAAAGAGCCTTTGTCAATATAATAAAGAATGCTGTGGAAGCCATGCCGAAGGGAGGAAGACTAACAATCAAAAGCAAAAGATCCACTGATGACTGCGAAATTGCTTTTTCAGACACGGGAACAGGCATGACGGATCATATGCTGCAAAACATGTGGTCACCGTTGTACACGACAAAGGCGAAAGGCATGGGCTTCGGCCTGCCCATCTGCAAACGGATCGTGGAAGCACACGGAGGCAAAATCGCTGTGGAAACCGCTTTGGCAAAGGGAACGACTTTCACAGTAAGTATTCCCATCAACCAGCCGAAGCTAGAAGAGGTCTGCACGTCCGTACCAGAATCTTCGTTGCCGACGATCACAAACGAGTGCCAAAACTAAATCACATTCGAAGTTCTGGCGGGGTGCAGCCTATTGGGAAACGATTTTTCTACCTGGGCTTGTTCCGGCAATGTTTATTAACGGCTCGTCGACCATCCGTCCTGTTTGAACTTCTAGAAGTAATGCCGAGCAACTGCGCAAACAAGCATCTTCGCGGAACAATGTTTCAGGCGGATGCTTTGGCTCCACATACCATATAAGCGTTTGGCAGTTCTGACTCTTGCCGAGGAATGGTTTGAAGAGCGAAGGAGATTCGTCTTCAGTTGAACAGTATCGCAGCCGATTAAAGAACGCCGTTAGCTACGGTGAGGTCTGGGAAATCGTCAAGGACACGGTGGAGGTTGCCCTACACAGGCGAAGAGGCAGCATGATGCTTTTTCTGGATGACCTGCCGATTCAGCTTGGCGCCTACCACTCGCTGGGGACCAACAACATCGTTTTGAACAGAATTCTGGTTCAGATCGTGGAAGCAGCAATTGAAAGCAAGAGGGTGGTTAACGCCTTGGTGTACAATTTGTTGCTGCACGAATACTTGCACGCTCTGGGTGAAGTCTCTGAGGCCGGCGTCAGAGGGCTCGTTATTGAGGTGTGCAGCAAATCTTTCGGTCAAGACGATGTTGCAACTCGCATAGCCGTTAAGAGTCCTTGGGCCCTCCTTAATGGGATACCTCTTGACAGCGTGAACGTTCCCAAAAGAGTCATGGAAATCGTTAAGGACTTCGAAAAGCCCGACAAGTACATCGTCTAAGGCCTGCCTCATGGGTTTTTCATATAAGCCAATGCTAATTGTGCGAGCTAGAATTCGTCCAGATTCGCCGCATCGTTGAGCCGGGATTGGGCGCGAAAAGTGAAAAGGGCTTTAGCATGGTGCTTCTTTTAACATGACTATTTGATTTTCTCGAAGTGAATGACGTAGACAAGCTGGTCCTCATCCCATTCGGCATGCGTTTTTTTCCAAAGTTTCTTGAACTGCTCCAGAGTGTATCCGCCTTCTCTCTTCGCGTCTTCTTCATCAAAGTATTTCAAACGTTTCCTTTCAACGGATGAGATTTGCAGGTCTGCAACGTGGGGTTCCCATATGGCTGCGCGAACTATTGCGCCCGCCTTGATCTTGGGGTCAGGTACGCCTGTTCTGGAAGTCTGAGTTTTCATTCCCTTGAGCAGCGGCTCCTTGTCGACTGCTTCGAACTGCATCTCGTAGGGGGCCTCCGCAACCTCTTGTATGACTTGCTCAACCGGCTTTTCCGGCTCATGGGCCAACTTCTCGATGACCTGCGCCTTTTCCTTCGCCGGAAGCCTCTTCTCAGCCAGCTTCTTGATCACTTCCACCCTCTTTCCAGGGTCTTGAACCGCCCGCCCCACCCTCACAGCTGTCAAATAATCTATCTTACCCTCAGGCACCTGCCCAGAAACCGTTGAAGGAGCCACGTATTTCTGCGCTTCCTTCGGGACCACTTCAACCGTTCGCAGCCAAAGAGAGACGGCATCGCTGCTGACACCGATCTTCTTGGCTACCGCAGCCTGAGAAGGATATTTTTCGCCACAATTGTCTAGAAGATACCTGCAGACCTTTCCTTTTTCGATTGCACTGAGGTCCTCTCTCTGCACGTTCTCGATCAAGTTTAATTGCACAACTGCATCGTCACTGTACTCTCTAACGATGACAGGAATCTTCTCAAGCCCAGCTTGCTGCGAAGCCCTGTAGCGCCTTTCACCCAGGACTACTTCAAACTCGCCGTTCAACGGCCTGACGATAATAGGCTGAAGCAGGCCGACCTCTCTTATGCTGGCAGCAAGCTCGTTGAGGCGCTCTATGTTCACTTCCAACCTCGGGTTAAGCTTTGACGGATGAATCTTCTTGAGCTCGATCTCGAACACAGCGGACATGAGTCTCAACTCCCAAGTTTTGTATCTATTCCAGTCGATTTCACTATTTAAGAAGTTGCAGTGGCTGTTCGGTTCTGCATAGTGAGCAGTTTTATAGACCTATCTGCGAGGCTGATTTCTTCAACCCGCTCAATGATATGTCGAGAAACTTCTCCCTGGGGATCCCTATCTGCTCGCAGAAGAGTATCCTCTCCCTGTCCGCGCCTCTCGCAAAGTCCTTGTCCCTGAACTTTTTGGCTACCGATTCGACCCTCAAGTCTGCAAGCTTTTTCGAAGGCATGACTAGAGCGCAGGCAATAAGCAGACCTGAAACCGCGTCAGCAGCGATCAAGGCTTTCTCCATTTTTGTTTGAGGCTTAACGGCCGTGTGCTCAAAGTTATGAGCCTTGACCGCTCTTATCACATCTCCACTCACGGACTCTTTCAACATGTCCTCAGCCAAAAGACTGTGACGCGCGGGTGTCGCCTCAGTTCCTTCGTAGTCTACATCGTGAAGCAAGCCTGTCAGTCCCCACTTCTCCTTGTCTTCTGCGAGGTACGTGGCCAATTCTCTCATTATAGCCTCAACGGCGATCATGTGACAAACGATGTTCTTCTTCAAGACGTGGTTCTTCACCAACTCGAGGGCTTGTCCACGCGTCAACATAGGCGCCATCTGCACCTATGTACGAGCTGATAGAATTTAATGCTTGAGGTACAAGGCTTTGTTATCATTCGGGGAGAAACCGGCGGTGCCCGTGTGGAAATTGGCAAAGTATATAATGGTGCTGAGTGCCCTCTTGCTTTGGCTGATGGGTGCGAACGCTTTTGTCTGCACCGAAGTATAAGGTTACTTGGAAAACTCCGCTACTGCTGATCATTGGACTGGTCGTCTTCTTCGTTTACATCTACGTTTTTAACGTTGACATCCGAGAGATCATCGTAAAAGTGCAACATACTAACCCCTACTATTACATTCTAGCGGCAATGGCATCCGTTCTTGACATAGTCTTTTTCACTCTAGCTTGGCACTTCTTGCTCAGGTTCCTTTCAGTGAGGCTTTCAGTGTTCAAGTCATTCGCCTTCGTTTGGGCAGGGATATTCGTCGACACGCTGATCCCTGCAGAGTCCGTAAGCGGGGAAATCACCAGAATCTACCTGGTGAACAGGGAGCAAGATGGAGCGGCAGGGAAAGCAGCAGCCTCTGTTGTTGCACAGAGACTTATTGGAATGGGAATAAACATCGCAGCTTTGTTGGTAGGTGCGGGCCTTCTCCTGTTTGAGAGCCAGCTTTACGGAATTGTGCTGGGCCTTGTACTTTTTCTCATCACTGCGATTTCCCTTTCCTTCATTCTGGTTCTTCTCCTATGCTTCAGAGAAAAGTGGACTTTCCGCATCGTTGACGGCGTGATCGGGTTTGCAGAGCGTGTGAGCAGGGGGCATTGGAGATTAAAGAAGCTGCGGGAAGAAGTTGTTGAAATTCACAGGGCTTTTCACGTCGCAATCAAAGAATACGTGCACTCTCCGAGAACGCTGTTCATCGCCTCTCTTTCCGCGGTGATTGCGTGGGTCCTGTCTATGTCAGTGTTCTATCTCACGTTCGTGTCCGTGGGATACCCTCAAATAAGCTGGAGTGCGATACTGGTGATCTCCGCGATCTTCGTGGCTGTAAAGTCTGCTCCGATAGGGGTTCCGTTTGAAGTAGGCCTGCCAGAAATAACCTTGACAACGCTGCTTGTCTTTTTCGGGGTTCCTTGGACAATAAGCGCAACTGCCACGATTTTGATGCGTTTGTTAACGTTGTGGCTGAGGTTTTTCATAGGTTTTGGGGCACAGCAATGGATAGGCTTGAAAGCTGTCATCACAAGGCAGAACACTGAAACTGGCTCGGCACCAGACTGGAAAAGCTAAATTTAACCTTGGAATACTCTTTGAAAGATGTTAAGCCATGACAGCGGTAATAGAAGACGCCCTGACTAGACACCTTGACAGACTCTGTGAAATCGAAACCGAATGCTTCAGAGCCGAGGCCTTCACCAGGGAGCAGATCCTTCAGTTGCTCAAGGAATACAACTGTGTGAACTTGGTCGCAAGAGTGGGTGGAATAATCGCAGGCTTCGTCATAGGCATGATGTACGTTGACAGGAAAGCTTTGTATGCACACATACTGACCATAGACGTGTCGCCAGCGTACCGTCGAAGAGGCATCGGTCAGATGCTCCTCCAAGAGATGGAGCGAATCTTTAAGGAGAAAGGCGTTAAGGCTTCTCACCTTGAGGTCAGGGAAGACAACGTCGCGGCTATCAACCTTTACAGAAAGTTGGGCTACGAAAAGATCGGTGAACTCAGGAACTATTATGGCAACGCGAACGGCATATACTTTAAGAAGGTTCTAGCCTAGCTTTAGGAGTTTCAGCTTCGTTTTTTCATCATACTTTCTCTGCAAATGCACGCCGGCGGCTTCGACCACGACCAGTTCTGCTGTCGGGCCAACGTGACAACCTTTCATCAAGTGGCCGCCATAGGCTTCACCCTTTTCGTTTGAAACAACGATGTGCGCGTGGACTATTGTTTCGCCTTTTTCATCAACAGCTACGTTACCCATACACGGAGCCACCTCCAGAGGACCATCCAACCTTGTAGTTACGTACCCTCCTTCCTTGTAACATCCGAGAACCGCGCACTTCAAGGCTCCGATAAGCATGAAGATTCCGGCCTTCACGCCACTCTCATCTGCATTTTTCCTAATAGATTCAGCCACGTCGTCATCTTCTTGCAGACGCGAGAAGAAGAGCTTTCCACAATGTCCTTGCAAGAGACAATCGCCCCATCATTCTACGTGCTATCAATGCCCTTAGATTCTGAAACACAAACTCTAAAAGCGTTTCGTTCGTATATCATGAAAGTGTCGTGGGAAACTTTGCCTGCAAAAGAGAACGGTGATGGGCGAAACATTGTCAAGGCAATCGTGATCCTCATTCGGAACACGACTTGGAGATGCGGAAAGCTTGAGCGGCTGATAGTGAAGAACCTCTGCAGGAGGCGTGCAGGTTTGGGAAAAGCCGGAATGCCCATCATGGAGATGATTCAAAGCTTCAGGTTAAGTGGTAAGAAGAAGAGCGAGTTCTTGGACGCTTTGAAGAGGCTAGAGAGAAGGAATATAGTAAGAATATCGATGATTTGAGCTTGAGAGGTTTCGCTGAAGCCTTAACGGGGCTTTCCAACGATTCCCTTAGCGTTTTCGATCCATTTACCGGTGATCTTGGGCGAGATTTTGAGTTTCGTGGCCAAGTCTTTTGCTGAGGCTGTTGCCAAGTCTTCAACCGTGCTTACGCCTAGGGTCCTCAATTGCTCTGCTCGTTTCTCTCCGATCCCCTTGACCTCCAACAATCCTGCTGACGGAGGTTTGACTTCGACCACAGGTTCAGCTTGAACAACAGGTTCAGGCCTTGTTTCCACAGGCTTCTTCTCTTCCACGACTTCCGTGACCTTTGGCGTCGGTGCTGCAACTACGGAGGGTGGGGGTGGAGCAACCGCTATTTGTGTTGTGACTGCCCGTTTCGGTCTCAGTGTGTAGCCCAATCCGATGAAGACAAATCCGAAGACGACGGGTGTTACTGTCCACAAGCTGGCTGTGTAAGCCGCCGAAACACCGGAGATGATGAAGCATATTATTGCAACCGCGTATAATGCATAGTCTGAGCGCATGTAGTTTTCTCCAGCTATCTATCTTCTATGGAAGTGTTTAAATAATTTTCTACATTCATCGTGTAAAAAAGGGAGAATTTAGGCTTGTTTATGATTATCCTTCGTGCGAAGGTTTACTTGCCGAGCAGCTTTTCTTCCGGCGGCATCGGCTTGATTAGGCCCTGTTTCATGAGTGCTCTGAGCGATTCGCGAGCATTCTGGATTATCCCAACAGCTCTGTCGTAGAGCTCTTTCCTGCTTGGTTTAATTCTTGCCACTCCCTCGTCTATGGATTTCAGCGCGCAGGCTACTGCTTCGCGTGGGAAGACTTCCCACTCCTCCATCCTTGGAAGAATGTCTTTTTCATGCATTCCGCGTTCTTCAGCGAACCTAGCAAGCTCTTGGGCTGCAGCGATGCACATGTCATCCGTGACGGTTTTTGCCCTGACATCGAGCACGCCTCGGAATATCCCTGGAAATCCTAGGCTGTTGTTGACTTGGTTAGGAAAGTCGCTTCTTCCTGTTGCCACGATTCGGGCTCCCGCCTCTTCAGCTTCCCAGGGCCATATTTCGGGTACTGGGTTTGCGCACGCAAAGACTACCGAATTGTCAGCCATGGTCTTTATCCACTCTTTCTTAATCGTGTCTGGCCCTGGCTTTGACGCGGCTACAACGGCATCAGCACCCTTGAAGGCTTCCTCTATGCTGCCTGTCCTGTGTTCCGCGTTTGTCTTCTGCGCCAACTCGTACTTCCACGGGTCTTCACTCTTGACCACGTCTTTCCTGCCCGGGTACAGTAGACCTTTCGTGTCGACGAGCATGATGTTTCCAGGCTTTATTCCCCACCTTATCAGAACGAATGCGGTCCGCAAGTTCGCCGCACCCGCACCTACCAGAGTTATCAAGGTCTTCTTCGGATCCTTCCCGACAATCTTGAACGCGTTCATCAAGCCTGCTAGGATCACCGTCGCCGTTCCCTGCTGGTCGTCATGCCAAACGGGGATTTGCAGCCGTTCTCTTGCCTTCTCAAGAACGTGGAAACACTTCGGCTTCTCTATGTCTTCTAGGTTTATGCCGCCAAACGTCGGTTCAATAAGCTCACACGTCCTGATTATTTCCTCAGGGTCCTTCGTCCTGAGACAGATCGGAAAGGCGTCCACCCCGCCTAGGTACTTGAAAAGCAGGGCTTTTCCTTCCATCACCGGCAATCCAGCTTCTGGACCTATGTCGCCCAGTCCTAGCACGCGGGTTCCATCCGACACGACGGCCGTGTAGTTCCAACGGTTCGTGAGCTCGAAAGACTTGTCTCGGTCCGCCTGGATCTCCCTGCACACAGCGGCTACGCCCGGCGTGTACCATATGGCAAAATCGTTCGGGCTTACCACGGCGCACTTGGGCATAATCTGCACTTTCCCTTCGTAGAACCTGTGCAGTGGCGGAGCTAGCATTGACGGTTTTTTCGCTTTTGCCAACAGTTCTTCCACTGTCGGTTTCGCTTCTCTGCCTTTTGTTTTAGACATCTCTACCTTCTCCTCTGATGGAATGTTGTTGTCTTCCCGTAAAAGCTTTAAAGATTGCGGTGGACTTCACGAGAAGCTACGTGGACAGACCGATAGTCTTCATTCTTTGGAATGTAGAAAACTCTTTTTTATTAATTAGCGTTTGGACTAACTTTGCCACAGTCCCGTCCGATTCAAAAGTCGTATTTGCGGGCGAACACGCAGGCTTGTTCTTTCAGCAAAAGAAAATGGTGGAGGATGTCTAAATCGTGAGTCCCGTCTAGTAGCGTCTTTGTCGGTAGCCGCCTCTTCTGTCTCGTCCGCCGAAATCGCGTCTGCCGCCGCCGAAGTCTCTTCTGTCTCCTCCTCCGAACGGCCTTCTCGGCTGTTCGTACACTTGGGTTGACATGTTCTTTTCAGTGTTTACTTCGCCCGCAATGGCTTGTTCTGCGATTTCCAACGTGCCGTATCTTCCGACGTTCAGGCGCATGTTGCCTCTGAACAGGTTTATGTAACCGTTCTTGACGTTAATTGTGTCTCCGTCTTTCACTTTCTCGATGTTGTCATCCCAGAGTGTTAGGTATATGCATCCTGTCTCGTCTCCGACCAGTGCGTCGCTCACTTTGTGCGGCTCTCCGTCTCTTCCGGCGGCAACGTTTCTGACTTCGCTCTTAGACAAGAGCTTTGCCAGCACGTTAACGGCTCTGGAAGAGGGGTTTAATTCGCCCACTTTCGCGTCTACGGGTTGTCTAGCTCCTGTAAAACCTTCAACTGCCAAGCTCTTTCAACATCCTATTTTTTCGACGATTCAACCATAACAAAATAACCATACTTAAGGCTTTTGGTCGGTACAATTGTCTATTCTGAAAGCTAATCCCATAGTCTGTATACAAAAGCACCAACAGATTCACTGATTTTCCCCAACTGCACCCAGAAAGCTCCAAGATCGAAAAGGCTTTAGCAACGCGTACTGAACTTTGGTAGTCGGTTAAGAACTCTTGAGTTTCGGACCTTTGCCTCTTACTTCATACGGTAGCTGAGTTGTCCTGAATGCGACCAGCTTGTCCTTGAAGACGCTTAGATAGGCTAGAACGAGGTCCTTGCCTCTCTGGGTTAGCGCGTAAACTGGGATGGTGACGCCCACTTGAAGAAGGGCGTTGGGGCCGATTTCTTTTCGAAGTATTGTCGAAGCACTTGCACAAACAACATCCGCCTTTGCTACATGTTTCACATCTGCCTTGCTGACGCGGGTGTTGCACACTGAGAAGACCAAGACATCTGCCTTGCTACTCTTCTCGAAATTGCGGATTCCATTTATGGCTCTGGCTTGAAAACCCGCGATGCTGACGGCAATATGCTTGAAGCCCAAGCTGAAAGCGCGTTTGACTCCTGCAACTTGATCAATCCGTGCAACAGTTTTGTCGAGAACGACTCCGCCGCAGTGCTCAACGTGTTCAATCGTCCCGAGAATGGGCGAAGTCTTGATGATCCCCGTCAAACGCGCACCAATACCCTGTACGAGCTTACCGTTGGACGTCAGGACCGTGCCCGCCCCTTCACAAACAACAACGGCACAATCAATAAACCCTCTCTCGAGCCACACGTTCATCATCTCAGAGGCTCCATAGGCGACCTGTGGATCAGGATCAAAACAACGGTCTCTGCAGCAGAAGCCAAAGTCTTGAATCTTCTTGCCCACACTATTTTGCACCGTTTTTGCGTCGACCTTTTTTGTTCCGTGGAGAATTTCATGCAAGGGGCATGACTTGACAAGGGGTTCTGTCAAAGCTGTTACACCCTCTTCTAAGATGCGGACATGGGAACCGCAACAGTAGATTTCATGGGCGCCGCACACGCGGCAGCAGATTTCTTGAGGGCCGTCCGACACAAGGGTCACCAATCATTTTCAGTATTGAGGGGGACACAACTTGTATATTTAAACGGTCTTGTGAACGTGCCGGCTTAGTGAAGGTCATTCGTGAACCATGCCTTGAAAAAGTAGAGAATTCTACCTGTTCAGCGATAAAAGTGACTGACAGGACGAATGTTGTCTATTTTTGCTGTTCTTTGTTGGTCATGTCGTTTATCTGCTGTTCCATCGTGTGACCGCGGCAGTAGATCAGTGCCTTCTTGACTCCGGACACGTTGAGCGCAGCATTCTTGATGTCACTTGCAAGCTTGAAGGCTATTGGGCAGAACGGGCTTGAGGGAACGAACTCGACCATTACGACGCCAGCTTCCTCTTCTTTGACGTTGGTTATCATCTGCATCTCTGCAAACGACATGCCGGTTTCTGGGTCCACAACCTGGCCTACGGCCTCACGGACCTTTTCCTCCAACTCCGTCAAACTCTTGCACTTCCGTTTGTTTTGGTACCGATCAGCAATGAGCCGTCATATATACGTGTTGCATTAACTCGTTATTTTTGTCCTTTGCTTTGTCAAGTGCATGCGCCAGCTCAAAGCCATGGTGTTAGGATGGGACGCCTTAACTTCATCTAGACGCGAGACAGCCGTGTTGTGCGGCGCCTTCAGGATGACATCAGGGCGTGCATACGCCTCTTCGCAGATTTTTTGCATCGTGTCAGCGAACCGGTCTATTTCCTCCTTCTCGAAGGTTTCCGTTGGTTCAATCATTAACGCCTCATCCACAATGAGGGGAAAATAGACCGTCGGCGCGTGCAGACCGTAGTCAAGCAAGCGCTTTGCTATGTTTAAAGCTGAAACGCCAGTGTCGTCCTTCAAAGGCTTGGCGCTGAGGACGCATTCATGCTTTCTCAGCTTTTCGGCGTCGTAAGGGAGAGCCATGCCTTTGATCCGACTGAGCTTCTTCATCAAGTAATTAGCGTTCAATGTCGAGACTTCGGCTGCTTCCTTCAGTCCTTCAGAACCCATGCTAAGCACGTAGACATAAGCCTTAAACAGGACTGCGACGTTTCCATAGAAGCTCCTGATCTTTCCAATGCTTCGTGGCCTTTCATAGTCCAAGTGGTACCGCTTTCCGTCGTAAACTATTCGTGGAACTGGCAAGAAATCAACCAAGGCTTTCGACACACCGACCGGGCCTGCTCCGGGTCCGCCTCCCCCGTGAGGTGTGCTGAAGGTCTTGTGGATGTTGATGTGAACAATATCAAAGCCCATGTCACCTGGTCTGACCTTGCCGAGCAGCGGATTGAGGTTTGCCCCGTCATAGTAAAGAAGGCCCCCCGCGTCATGGACAACTTTGGCTATTTCTTCAATGTCCTTTTCGAATATTCCGAGAGTGTTGGGGTTGGTAAGCATCAAGCCTGCCGTTTTATTCGAGGTGACCGACTTGAGAGCCTCCAAATCCATGCAACCGTCACCACCTGATGGGAGAACTACTACGTTGAAGCCAGCCATTGACGCGCTTGCAGGGTTCGTCCCATGTGCAGAGTCAGGAACGATCAATTCTGTCCTCTTTTCGCACTCACCGTTCGATTTTAGGCATGCATGCATCAACAACGTACCCAGAAGCTCACCATGAGCTCCTGCAGCAGGTTGCAAACAGACCTCGTATGTTCCAGTTATCTCACTGAGCCAACGTTCAAGCTTGAACAGAATCTCCAGCATGCCCTGCACTGTGCTTTCATCCTGATACGGGTGGATCATTCCTAACGCGGGCGAACTTGCCAGCAGCTCGTTGATTTTCGGATTGTACTTCATGGTGCAGCTTCCGAGAGGATAGAACCCTGAGTCAACACCATAATTCATCTCAGACAAATGCAAAAAGTGCCTGTTAACCTCGACCTCAGAAAGCTCTGGAAGAGCAAGCTTGCTCTTCCTCTGCATGTTTCTTGGTAGAAGCGCGTTGAGATCACCTACAGCTTCTCTAATTTCGTCCTCGACAGCTGGAAGGACATGCCCTCTCCGTCCCTTCTTTCCGAGGTTGAAAATAACCGGCTCATCCCAGTTCGCCTGTTTGTACATGGTTTTCATCTCTCGCCCACTATTTCTTCAAGAGCATTCGCGAGGCGTTGAATCTCCTCTTCTGAGTGGATTTCGGTCACGCAGAACAATGCTGCCTGACCCAGCTCGGGGAACTCTTTTGACAGGTCTTTTCCTCCCTGAATCTGATGCTTCAAAAGTCTTCCGTTGACCTCATTGACCGTAAGGTTTGTTTGGTCGAAGTTAACTGCGAACTCTTTGAAGTGTGCTGCTTTGAAAATGGGGACTCTGACGTTGCCTATTCTTGAAAGCAGACGCATGGCGTAGTTGGCCTTGTACATTATTGTTTCTCCGAGCTCGCGCAGGCCTTCTGGTCCGAGCAAAGCCATGTAAACGGCGGAAGCCACTGCGCACAGAGCTCCGTTCGTGCAGATGTTAGACGTGGCTTTCTCCCGTCTTATGTGCTGCTCGCGAGTTTGCATCGTCATGCAAAAGCCCTGTCTGCTGTCGTCTTGAGTTGTGGTCAGCCCGATTATTCTGCCCGGCATCTGTCTTATCAGAGTCATGTCGTCGCGGCAAGCCATTATTCCTAACAGAGGACCACCGAAGTTCATCGCGTTCCCCAGGGGTTGAGCCTCTCCGACGACGATGTCTGCCCCATATTCGCCCGGAGGCTTCAACAATCCAAGTGACGTTGGGTCGACCCCTGTTATGAAAAGGGCGTTGTGCAAGTGTGCTTCCTGGCTTATCTCCTCAGCCTGTGTTTCGATGAATCCTAAATAGTGCGGGTTTTCCACGTAGACGGCTGCCGTTTCGTCTGAGATTTTGCTTTTTAAATCTTCGAGGTTCAGCTGCCCCGTCTCCGTATGATAGGCAACTTCTCTGATCTTGATTCCTACTGGGTCAGAGTAGACTTTCAGCGCTGAGGCTCTCTCAGGATGAATAAGCTTCGGAACCAACACCTCCTTGCGCCTCTTGACCCTTGTAGCCATGCGCGCCGCTTCGCCTAGTGCGGAAGCCCAGTCGTACATTGAGCAGTTAGCAACGGCCATACCTGTCAGTTCACAGATCATACTTTGATATTCAAAAAGCGCTTGAAGCATGCCCTGTGAGATTTCAGGCTGGTACGGAGTGTAGGACGTTAGAAACTCGCTGCGCTGAACAATCTCTTGAACGACGGCTGGCACATAATGGGGCCAGCAGCCTGCACCTAAGAAAACTGACATACGGTTGTTTGCATCATTTTTTGACAGCAAGGCTTCAACATGCTTTCTGACTTCGAACTCAGACAAGCCCTTCTCTGGAAGGTTTAGCCTTTTCTTCAGAATGTACTTCTCTGGAACGTCTCTGTACAATTCAGTGATGTCACGTATGCCTATTTCTCGCATCATTTCCTGTTTGGTTTCGGAAACGGAGTTGGGGATGTAAGGATGGCTGGGTCTGGTCACAAACTTCACCGTTGGGAATTAGAAAGTAGAACGCTGTTGCTTCTTTAAGCTTTTTCAAGTATTCGCAAGATGGGCTCTTTGAAGGGTGAGGAGCGAGTCGAGCTGAAAGAGAGCGCCCGTCCCAATGTACAGATATGCATGGCCCATCCATGTCCCCTTTGTGTGATTTGTTGATGCCTGTTTTTAGGATTTTCCAAATCCTTGCAGCAGCTGCAGCTCGCACACATGAGACAGAGATCTGACTTTTTAGAATAAAGTCTTTAATAGTGTGTTGCGTCTTGTTTCTGTTGGAGAGTTCACCCATGAAATATGACTATGACGAACTGCTTAAGCGAGCACGAGGCCAGTTTCCAGAGGTGGCCTCAAAGCGTGAACGCTTGGAACTCCCTAGGCTGAGCTACGCAAGGATAGGCATGCGCACGGTGATTTACAATTTCAAAGAAGTCGCTGACGCCTTGAACCGTGACCCGCAACACCTGCTCAAGTTCTTGACGGGTGAAATGGCCACGGCTGCAACGATGCAGGCGTCAAGGGTGATTTTCCAGGGCAAGTTTTCAGAGGACACTTTTCAGAGACTCATTCAGAGATACTTAGAGACCTTCGTCGTGTGTCCCGTGTGCAAGCGTCCGGACACGAAAATCGTTAAAGAAAAGCGCTTATCTTTCCTAGTGTGCGAAGCATGCGGGGCAAGGTCTTCTATCAAGCAGCTGTAAGAGTGTTCAAACATTGGAAGTCTACATGAACCTGAAGAAGGTCGGCAGAAACGTGCTTCTCTGCATGTGTGACATTGACATTCTTGGAAAAACTTTGCATGAAGGAAAGATAGTTTTCTCTGTTAAGGAAGACTTCTACAAGGGCGCCAGAGTACCTCTTGAAGAGGCAGTGTCTCTGATTGAAGCGTCTACAATAGTTAACATGGTGGGCAAGAACATCGTAAAAAAAGCGATAGAAAGAGGCTTCGTACACCCAGAGGCAGTGTTGAACATAGAAGGCGTGCCACACGCTCAAATCGTAAAACTCTAGGACAAATAGACAGGCTCTCGCTCGCCCCTTCTCTCGACCATTTTGGAGTCGAAGAAAGCCCGTAGACAAACTCTTAAAGAAGTGGGCCAAGTCTGGTCATCCAGCCCAGACAGATTTGACCGTTGAGTAGCAGCGCAACACGATTTTTATAAGACTTATATTTTGCGGTTAGCACATTCTAAGACTGGGAAAGGTGAGGTTGAAGAAACGACTTCTTGTTCTGATTCTGATTTTGCTGATGGAGATCCTCCCTCTCATATCCAGCGTTCAGTCAGAGCTACAGTCTAAACCGTGGACCTTGTCCTATGGTGGGTCGGCAGGCGTGCCGATGATGCAATACGCCACGTTTATGGGAGATGCCGCAAATTCTGACGGCGTTTGGACCGGATATGAGTCAGCACAAACCATGAAGACTGCTGCCCAGAAGGGATTAAACACAAAATCGACGAACAATGTTTATCCGCCATTCATGGATACGGGCACATCAGACACCTTTAGCACATCCGGCTGGAATAATTCTGATTGGATTGACAACGGTTCAGCAGAGTTGGTGATTGGGCTTAACGATGCCGAAAAGAACCATTATTCTGACTTAATAGACCTCATTGCGAACAGCGGAGGCAAGCTCGCGGAAACTCTTGTGATGGACAGAAAGACCTCGGCTCTTGTCATCAGGGTCCCCGTTGACACTGTATCCACTTTTGTGTCGAGAGCCGAACTGTCAAGGTGGGCAAGATACATCGAGCCAGACGTGAAGTTCAAGGCTGACTTCACTCCAAACGATCCCTACTGGCTAAACCAATGGGGACCAGCCAAAATACAGGCTGACTATGCGTGGAATACAACAACGGGCAACGCTTCGATGCTTGTGGCAGTTGTTGACACAGGAATTTATTGGAGTCACCCTGACATTGCTCCGAACTACGTTCCGCTGGGATACGACTGGGTGAACAAAGATCCAGATCCCATGGATGACAACGGACATGGGACCCACGTTGCAGGAACGATAGCCGCTGCAATTAACAACAGCATAGGCATCGCTGGTTTAGCGAACGTCAGGATCATGGCTGAAAAGGTTTTGGACCAGTATGGGAGTGGAACAGCGAGTGACATCGCTGAGGGAATTATACACGCTGTGGACAACGGGGCAAAAATTATTAACCTAAGCTTGGGCGCCACTTTCAACACTCAAACGATGTACGAAGCGGTGAGATACGCCTTCGACCACGGTGTGCTGGTGGTTGCCGCGGCAGGAAACAGCGCTTCAAATGTTAAGCAATACCCGGCCGGTTATGATGAAGTCGTGGCCGTTTCTGCTACCAACATGCAAGACAGCTTGGCCGGCTTCAGCAACTATGGAGGCTGGGTCGATGTTGCCGCACCCGGGGTCCACATATACTCAACATGGATCAACAACTCGTACGTGTACTTGAGCGGCACCTCAATGGCAAGTCCTCATGTCGCCGGGGTTGCAGCGTTGATTTGGAGCAGGTTTCTAAACATGACCCGAGATCAAGTGTGGGCTCAACTGCAATACACTGCAGACGACTTAGGCGCCCCAGGCTTTGACGTTTACTACGGATTTGGAAGAATCAACGCAAGAAAGGCAGTGGAACAAGCTCCGCTTGACCATGATCTGCTCGTCTTAAGAATGAGAACCTCTTCATACGTTCAGCTTGGTACGCAACCAACCGTAAACACCACTATACTCAACATGGGAAGCAACGACGAAAGCAACATAACAGTCGAGTTGCTCGTCAACGGCACTCTCGCTGATTCTTCTGCCATCGGGTTCCTGACAAGTGGTGCATCAAGAATGGTGAGCCTCTCATGGAACGCAACGGTTGAAGGCATGTACAATGTGACAACATGCGTGTTACCCGTTACAGGTGAGACCTCCATCGGAAATAACGCCTTCCCCACGGAAGTTACGTGCAACTCTCCACGGGTTATCAGGGTGCCAAATGACTACAGCACGATCCAACGCGCGGTAAACGCAGCCAACGGGGGGGACACGATCTTCGTGGCCTCGGGAACCTATCGTGAAACCATCCAAATCGTAACGTCAGGTTTGACGCTGGTCGGAGAGAATCGAAACAGCACTATTATTGACGGAGGCGGAAGAGACAACGTTGTCTCTGTAACCGCAGATGACGTGAAAGTAGACAATTTCACCATTCAAAACGGCGGTAAGGACAACGCGGGCGTATTGCTGCTTGGGTCCAACGCCAACACGATTAACAACACTTTGATACTCAACAACACCTACGGGATTTTCTTGGTGTTCTCCCCAAGCACGATTGCGCGCAACAATGCTGTTACCAATAATACGTACAACTTCGACTTGTACGGTGAATCTATCATGGATTTTATCCAAGACATAGATTCTTCAAACACCGTCAACGGCAAGCCTATCTACTATTTAGTTAATCAACGGGACAACAACGTTCCCACGGATGCTGGTTACGTAGCCGTAGTGAACTCAACAAACATAAGCGTAAAGGACGCGAATCTATCTGGAAATTCCGAGGGCGTTTTGTTTGCCTATACCGTTGATTCTTCCATACAGAACGTAAACGCATCAGACAATGGTTTTGGCATTCATCTCTATGAGTCAATGAACAACAGCGTTACAGACACTTCACTCAGTAACAATGAAGAGGGCATTTACTTAGCTTCTTCCAATAACAATACAGTTGCGTTCAGCACCCTGTCCAACAACAGTTTCGGTCTTGACATGGTGACATCATACAACAACGCCGCGAGCAATGTAAACGCACTCTACAACACTTATGGTGTGCTTCTGGAGATGTCTGGAAACAATTCTCTCAGAAGTTGCAATATGACCTCCAACCAATTCAACTTTGGCGTAACAGGCACGCAACTCGTCGATCTCGTTAATGACGTAAACACGTCGAACACTGTGGATGGGAGGCCCGTGTACTACTGGATAAATCAACTTGACAAGCAAGTTCCAGAAGACGCAGGATACGTAGCTGTAGTCAATTCCGTTAACATCACCGTGGCGCAACTGAACATAACAAAAAACGTTCAAGGCATACTGTTCGCATTTACGACAAACAGCACTGTAAGTGAAAATAGCGTTGCTGAAAATTATCAGGACGGCATCGTGCTTTACTCTTCTGATCGTAACAGGATTTCTGCAAACAATTTGGTGGCAAACGGCATAAGCATTGAGATCATCGGTTCGAGCAACAACACAGTTTACCATAATAACTTCATGGGAGGCAACGTGGAAGCTCTGTGCTACAATTCCACAAACCTGTGGGACAACGGTTATCCTTCTGGCGGAAACTATTGGATCAACTACGCTGGAGTAGACTTGCGCAAAGGCGAGTCCCAGAATGAGACCAGCATTGATGGTATAGGAGACACCGAGAACTTCATTGACAGCAGCAACATAGATCACTATCCGCTGATGAAACCCTACGCTGGTCCACACGACATAGGAATAACAAGCGTTAACCTATCAAAAACGTTTGTGGGACAAGGCTACCCTGTAAACATAACCGCAGTAGTGCTGAACTACGGAGAACAACTAGAAATCTTCAACATAACGCTGAAAGCAGATCCTGCACCAAATCAAACGCAGACGTTAACATTAACGATTAGAAACGCAACAGTCGTCGCTTTTTCACTCAGCACTGCTGGCTTGAGTTATGGCAATTACACGTTGAGCATACACGCTTTGAGCATACACGCTGGGCCAGTTCCTAACGAAACGGACACCAGCGACAACAACTATTACACCTCGATTACTGTGACGATGCCAGGCGACATAAACGGTGATCACACAGTTGACATCTACGATGCCATCCTATTGAGTGCAGCGTTCAACACAAAACCTGGCAACTCGAACTGGAACCCCAACGCAGACATCAACAGCGACGGCATTGTGGACATTTACGACGCCATAATACAGTCCGCCCACTTCAAGCCACACTAGCCGTAATTCTCGTAGTCTGATAGCGCGCGCGCTTTGGTCTGATAATGCCCAACGAGGTTCGCATCTTTCTCGAGCTCAGGAAGCCAAGCCCAGACAAAGAGAAGATTGTGAAACTTGGCATGCGAAACTTCTACTTCGCTGGCAGCCAGACGATATTCCAGATCGCAATCATATTTGTGATGGCCTATATGGGTACCATATAATGAAAAAAGCGTTTGGACCTGAACCCGTTTGGTCTTAGGAGCAAAGTCTTGTCCAAACCCAAATCCAACGGCATGGGGCATTCTCAGAATTGTTCTTTGACTCTGTATACAAAAGCATCAACCAAACACACTAAAAAAGGGAATTGTGCGAAAGAAAGTGGAGACGTCACCATCGTTGCCCGGATTACCTCACCCCGGCCACTATTTAGTGACCTCATAGGCTTTTCCCATCAATATTAATATAAACCAAGAGCGGTAATATCAAACAGAAAAAAAGGGAATTGGATGAGCAGGCAGCGATCGCAGAGAGCTGAAGACAAGCTTACGAGGAAAGAGCAGCGCTCCGAGCGCGATCAGCGGATGCTAACCAAAGACTTTTCATCCGAAAGAGCGGTTATGGAAGAGGTTTTCGACAAGTCCACGCTCATGGTAATCTACGAATTCATGAACAAGGGGAACATAGATGAGATTCACGGCGTTGTCAAGGCCGGAAAGGAGTCGAGGGTCTACTGGGGAAAAGACAAAGAAGGAAAGGAGCTGGCGATAAAGATCTACCTTGTCGTGTCCCGAGAGTTCCGAAAAGGCTTATTAAAGTACATTGAGGGAGATCCTCGCTTTCAAGGAGTGAGACATGACACCCGCTCTTTGATTTTCGCTTGGGCCCAGAAAGAGTTCAAAAATCTGGAGCTGGCCACACGAGCCAAGGTAAGGGTGCCAAGACCGATCGCCGTGAAGAACAATGTGCTCATCATGGAGTTCATAGGCGAAAACGGCGAAGGCGCGCCATCATTCAAAGAGAAGACCCCTAAAAACCCCGCGAAAGTCTACGAGACGCTCATGACCTATCTGGAGAGGCTGTACCGCAAGGCTAAACTAGTCCACGGAGACCTGAGCGAGTACAACATAATGAGCTGGAGAGGACGGACAGTGTTGTTCGACGTGTCCCAGGCTGTTCCCCTTGTGCACCCCATGGCAAGTTATCTTCTTCGCAGAGACCTGACTAATCTCAACAAGTATTTCAGCCGCTTAGGCGTTAAGGTTCCGTCGGTCGAAGACTCCTACAGGAGGGTGACTGGTCGTGGCGAGGGCTAACACGTTCATAAAAATCCCCAAAGAACGCGTAGGTGCATTGATCGGCCCTCAGGGAACCATAAAAAAGAGCATTGAGGAAAAGCTCTCAGTGGAACTTCAAATTGACAGCGAAACCGGCGACGTCACCGTGGTGATGGGTGAAAACGTCACCGACCCATCTATGCTTTTCAGGGCAAAAGACGTTATCACGGCTGTTGGAAGAGGATTTTCACCCGAGCATGCCTTTCGACTGATTCGCGACGAAGAAGCCGTTCTAGACATTTTGGACCTGAGGACCGTTTTCGGAAAGTCTGAGGCAGACATCATCCGTGTCAAAGGAAGAATAATCGGAATGAACGGCAAGACCCGCATGATAATCGAAGAACTAACAGACACTAATATTGCTGTCTACGGGCACACAGTAGGCATAATCGGCACGTTAGAACAGGCTCAAGTGGCAAGAGAAGCGATTGAAATGCTCATAAGGGGCAGCATGCACGCCACAGTCTACAGGTTTCTGCAGAGAAAGCGAAGACAACTGAAGAAGAAGATGCTTGAGATCTGGAAAAAGCCGCCTGAAGAAAAATAGGAAACGCACTATGCCCATGTGACAAAGGCTCAATTTCTTAATTTTTTGCCACAGAAACGTTGTTTCGTATACAAAAGCATCAACGCAGTTCGTTCCTTCCTTCAGACTGCTTCAGCCGTGAGCGGTTGCTTCGTCCAGAAGCGGGCTCCGCACTCAAGATCACAATCATTTTGAGTTCATGGGGCCAGAGTCTTCATCGCCCGCCACGCAAAGCTAAAAGTATCCCGCATAAAAAGCTTATACGCATCGCACCAAGCTTGTGAGACCTGATGCTAAGAAGGATTCGCGTCGTTCCGTTGGCCGCCGAAAGTCTCGGAGTGAGGTCCATGTGCACATACGTTGAAACGCCTGACACGCGGATTCTCTTGGACGCCGGCGTTTCACTGTGTCCAAACCGTTTCGGCCTCCCTCCTCATCCCAAAGAGTTTAAAGCAATAGTTGAGAGTCGCAGAAAAATCGCGCGGGCCGCAGAGAAGGCTGACGTCGTCACCATAAGCCACTACCATTACGACCATCACACGCCTTCCTTCGAGGACTGGCTCGTCAACTGGACAGATGCTGGTGAGACTGCCAGACAGATCTATGAGAACAAGACCGTTCTAGTGAAGAATCCTCGGGAGCAAATCAACTACAGCCAACGGGAAAGAGCTTGGATGTTCAGCAAGACGGGCGGCAAGTATGCAGAGAAGATCGAAAACGCAGATGGCAAAACCTTTACGTTTGGCGCCACGAAAGTGAAGTTTTCCGAACCGGTTTTCCACGGACCACAAAACTCGGAGCTAGGATGGGTGCTGATGACAACGATTGTGTCACAGGATGAGAAGTTCCTTTTCGCTCCAGATGTCCAAGGGCCGATGTCCGCCCGCACGCTCCAAACTATCATCAATGAAAACCCCCAGTTGTTGATGATCGGAGGGCCACCCCTCTACCTTTCTGCCTTGAAGGTCGGCGAAAACGAACTTCAAACTGGGCTCAAAAACTTGAATGAAATCGTGAAAAAAATTCCAAACGTGATCCTTGACCATCATGTTCTGCGAGACGAAAACTGGCAAGAAGACACGATCAACATACTCTACGATACTTACAAGTCAGGGGTCACGCTCCAGACTGCGGCCGAATTCTTGGGGAAAAAGAGTGCTTTGCTTGAAGCTTCGAGGAAAAGGCTTTTCAACGAAGACCCGCCGTCCAAAGAGTTTGAAACCTGGATGAAGTCCAGGGATGAGAACAAGAAGCACGTGAAACCTCCAATATGAAGATTTCAGCACCCCGCTAGACTTACGTTTTGAAGTGTTTTCCCAAGGCTCTTAGAGAGAGCTGTGTTGGTGCCTTGCGACACCTTTATTTATTGGTTGTGAGAAACGACTTCCAAGCTATGAGGAGACGTCTATGGGATACGGCGAAGAGGGTACAAGCAGGTATTCATTCGTTTCTTTTGTGCTGAGCGTGTTGGGATTCTTCCTCATCGGCTTCTTCTCAATTGGGTTATACGTAGGAGTTGCTGCAATAATCCTTTCATTCGCAGCAGAAGACCTATTCAAAGAAAAGTCGATGTGGCAATACCTCACAATCATCATGGCAGTGGTTGACATCCTCGGCGCATTGGCCGGATGGAACATAGTGAGAAGAGCATAGCGAGAAGATAAAAAACCGAGTCCACTCTCCTCCGAGGACACGCAGGCAACTGTGACTGTCCACCTCCCAAAAACGATCCCGAGAGTTCTATTTCGCGTGCCCTGATTTATGCTTCTCTCAAGAGAATATGTGGGGCCGGGGCCGGGATTTGAACCCGGGCGCTAGGCTCCACAGGCCTATGGGCTACCAAGCTACCTCACCCCGGCCGCTTTTTTGTTGACTTCTTATGCTTTTCTGTTAGATTCTCGTTCATTTTGGTTTTCTCAAGAATATCAAGTTATCCTTTCAGCAAACGTATTCAAAGCCTTCCTCAAGCAATTCCTTCATCTCTACTTCTGTTTCGCCTACCTTGCCATGAAATTACCGCTTCTAGATTCAAATGATGTTCAGTCCATGTCTATGTGTGTTCTCCTGCTTTGAATGCCGTATTCTAGAAAGTCTTTGACTTCTAGAAGGTCCTTCATTTAATAACAACATGGTCTCGCTTTCCAATATCACAGAAGCACGCTGCCTTGTCCCTTTATTGTGCGTGCGCACTTTAACAGCCCGCATAGCTCCGCATCCGACCTGAACAGCCTCAGCGTTTTCAACAATCCTCATCAGCTGTATATGCAAAGTGTATATGCAAAACGTATATGCAAAATGTATATGCTCTGAGATTCGTGCTTTTTGCGAATTTAGGGACAAGCCAACGCTCTTAAGACAGTCTCAAATTCAGGCTAATGTGCGTGCCCAAGCTTAGTCCTTCAACACGAGGATGGAAAATATCAATAGAAAAGGTGCAGCAACAATCGAAGTAATGAAGGCATAATATGGCGAGTAGGTGTAGAGAAAACCTCCTAAGTAAGGTGCCGCGAAAGCCGCCAACAAACTCAAGCTCTGCGGAATGGATAGCCACAGCCCCCGTCTGGTTTCAGGTGCAATCGTTCCTACAAAAGAGCTCACCAAGGAACCCGTGACTGCTGAACCTCCGTAAACAAACGCCAAAAGCAGCAAGATCGGCGGGTCACGAACCAAAAGCATGGGCACCATCGAACCGATGAAGAAGAGCAAGGATATGCTTATGGCGCCTGACTTCTTCCACCTGTCACCTAAGCGTCCCAAAGTAATGCCAACGAAGGTCATGCCTGCAAAATTGACAGATCCGAACAATCCGACATAGAATTCGCTCAAGCTGGCCTTTTCAGAAAGAAAGACTGGCACGAAATTTCTTACAAGACTCGTGAAGAAGGTTGTCAATGTAAGGAAGAACGACCAAAGAAGCAATTTTCGCAACTGTTCTTTTCTCTCTGCCAAAGCCAAAGGAGAATGATGTTCATCTGGCCCTCTTTTCAAAGGGCACTGGCTGTCAATGAAGAAGAGGACACCGGTGGAGACAACAATAAGCAAAGTCGAGAGGTAAAGCACAGGTCTCATCCCCGCAATCGTCGACAAGTAACCGCCAACTGCGGGAGCAAAAATGTAACTGAAAGTGAATGTAGAGAACACGAAAGTAACAACAGTGGCGACCCTCTTCTTATCTGTGACGGCCGTAATGACATAAGCACTTATTGCGGGACCAGCGATATTCGATGCACCCCAACAGACGGCTCCAGGAATCAGCTGTGGCCATTCCACAGCGAAGGAATAAATCAGTGGCGCGAAAATCCACAACACCCACCCTAAGATCAACAAGTTCTTACGGTCACAACGATCAGCAAGCAGCCCGCCTGCCAGCCCGACCAATGCTGAAACACCAAGAAGGACGGAATACACTAAGCCTAGTTGCACATAATCAGCATGCAATTGTCTGATGTAGAGAGGGAAAACCCAAAAGTACATTCCCTCACCGAACGCGCCTATAACACATGAGAGGCAAACTAGCCAAACGTTTCGAGTAAGAGCTCCGAACGGAACACCGTAAGATAAGATACGCCTGTAGCCGGCAATCTTGGACAACGAATCTTCCCTGCCGCCATCTTAACAGAGGCTAGTTAGAAAGAAACGAGAACTCTTTATTCTTTTGGCACCTGTGTTCAAGTCTGGAGCATCTCGAGTCTTTTTTTGACAATGTAGATCGTAGAACCGCAATGGACTGTAAAAGCGAGAACGAACAGCAAGAGGGCTACCTATTCTCTTACAGATGCCCATATGTTCCAAGCTTCGATTATGCCCAAAACAAGCACAGAACCGCGCGCGCCGCGCAATGACTTTAACGCTTTCCAGTCACAAAAATCAACGGGCTACCCGAGTGCTATCAGGTGCACGAGCTTTCAAAGTTCCTCTACCCCTGCGCACTTGTTCACAACTTTGGTCCTGAAAACCTGCTCTTTTCCTCGAATTGTGCCCACTCGATGCTAATATGAACTCCAGTGTCACTTGCGCATTTGTGGTCGAAGAACTGCAGGGGTGGGTAGTGCATTATTCTTCAGAACTCAGTTCGGAGCTTGAACGCGCGGGGGTTTCTGGGCTTGAATAGTGGAAACACGAGTATCTCATATGCGCTTCAACCATTCGAGCCGGCTGAATGCCGACTTCATCGGTCTATCATGGCAAAAGACATGAGGACACGGAAGCTCATGATGTCTTTGCGTTGGCATCTGCACAAGCCCTTTTGCAAACGCCTTGACTCTGCTTGATCGCAAGTTTTCGTCATCAAACATGGGAATAAGACAGATCTGCTCAATGGGCGTTCATAGCAACAAGGATCAAGTGCGGAAGGCGCCCATATAGGAGCGGGTGCTTCGTAAGCCGTCGAAGTTTATAAACAGAGCGTGGATCTTCGCGCGTGCTTCTCCTATTCATGGAACCACCAAAGTCAATCAACAAGCCTGACTCTCTGTGCAGGCAGAAAGGGGACGTAAAACGTTGAAAATGCGGGTTTTCGTACGTGGGATAAAATCGTTTTTCGAATCGTTTGTTCGAAGGTCGGTTGAGTGTACAAAGTTGACAAGAAGCCCTCAACTGTTTCCGTCTTCTTTAAGTGCAAAATATGGAAAGGTGTAAAATCATGCGGGTTTTGTGGCTCTTTTTGCATCAGCTAGAGTTCGAAGCGAGAGTGCGAAACGGATTTTTATGACAGGTTCGGTGTCTCATGCGTTGCCGCCAATTAGCAATGAGACTATTACTGCGATGGCGACGATGACGGTCGTTTCAAGTAACGTTGTTTTCCAGTGAACTTGCGATCTTTCTGAGCGGTAGCGGACTAGGAAGACCCCAACAACAATGGCGACCATTACAAGAGACAGAGCAATATTGAAGGGTCTTGGCAATGTCAGGTAAGTCAGGATCGGGAGAATGCCTGCTAGAAAGGTCGTTACGCTGCAGGTTAAGGCAGCGACCAGATTGGACCTGCTTATCTCCTTGTGCAGCACGGTGAACAAGTGCTTTACCAGCATCAATGACTTGTCTCGCTCGGCCATGTCGGCGATGTCGCTGAGGCTGTAATTCATCAAGGTCCGAAGCGTAATCATGTCCGCCAGGTCTTCGGTTATTCCACCGAGGAGAAAACTTGAAAAGTTCGTCACGGCAACGGCCGACAAAGTCAAGGATGCAGCGAAAGCTGCTGCTCGCGTAGCCAGACCGGCAAAAAGGGCTGAAAGAATAACGACCAACGCCGTGATTGAACCATCGACTAATCCTGCCACGACTTCAAGAATCGGCTCCTTTCTCAAGAGCAACCTTGCCCATTCGTTGCCCATTCTTGCGCCTTGCTCAGTGAGTTGCACCGTCTGGCCGCAATCGCTGATGAGTCCCTCGGAAGCCATTTGCCCGAGAGCATTGTCGAGGTCGCGCCTTTCGATACAAGCATAGCCCGCGCAAACCCTGTCAATCTCCAGTTTCAATCTGGACTTCTCCACTGGAGCTCCTTTGCGAAGATGCACGAGAACGATTACTCTTATAATGTCGAGCAATTCCTGTATCTCAAACGACAAACCAGGTGACACCGCTCGAACGGAGAAATGACGATTGAAAGCTAATAACTCTTGTGCGTGAACCCGTCAAACAATAAATGAGCAACGAACATTCTCGAACCTTAAAAGGACGAACAAAAAGGGAAGACTGTGGTCCTAGACCCGCGCTCTTTTAGGAAGCCCACCCTACGCTGAATGCAAGAACACCATGATCCCAAGGCTTCTTGTGAACCCTCAAACGCAGTCTAGAAAGGTTCCAGACAGACTCTCAGAACAGAGAACATACGAAAAAGCACGAAGCCCAGGTTTTTTAAATAGAGACTTCAAATTCCACATGAAAAGAGTGGAGAAATGCGCTAAAACTCTAAAATCAACCGTGGAAGATACTGTCTGGCCGACAAGTCACCCGAACCAGAGACTTGAACACTCGAGAAGAAAGTATTCGACATCGACTCAAATGCTCGCCTCGAAACAGAAGCCCATCCATCCCTAGAAGGTAACACAAAAAGAGACCAAACTAAAGACTGGCGTGCTGGGAATACCGAGAGGCGTGCAGACAAACTCAAAGGAGACTAGAGTAGACCGGAAGATGGGGCGAAGTGGAACGCGTTGCGTACTGGATGCAGCGCACTCGTCTAGTGCAAAAAACGAGAGAATGTGAAGAAACATCATAGAGTTTGAGTGGCTCCACGATGCATAATGGCTGAGCCGTGGTTGCTACGACTGTTCAAAAAGGTAAGTCACTACACTCTCCAAGATTCTTCGATGGACTTCTCTCTTGAGCTCCACCTTGTACGATCGAGACTTCCACGTAGGAAGTCCTCTGAGAGGGAGGTCCCCTATCCTAATTATGCCCGCCGCCTTCTTCCCGTAATAGCCTGCTAGAGCGTACAGCACCGAAAGCTCCATATCAACTGAAACAACTCCTTGGCTCTGCAGCCTCGTCAGGAGCTGCTTCGTTTCTGAAAGGAAGAACGGTACTGTTGCATGAACTCCTCCGTGGACCTTTATTCCAAGGCTTCTCACGGCCTTTTCAACCATCAGCTTCAACGTTTTCCACAGGTCTTCGTAGGCATCTGCTGGAGCTTCAGGCGGCAAGATTATCTCCGGCACCTTATCGAGTCGCATGCAGGAAGGCGGTATGTTTGCGTCCCCCGTCTCCACACGCTTGCCTATTCCTCCGCCTGTCCCGACGAAAAGTATCTCCTCCACGTTTCTGCAGTGGCAAAGAACAATGGTTGAGTCCGCGAAATTTGACGCTCCCGTACCACCCTCACAGAACAGAGCCGATTTCTGATCATTCCAAACCAAGAAACCGCTTCCAACTCTCTTAGAGTCCAAGGCTTTCGAGGTCATGGTTGTCTGAAAATCCTCGAAACACTCGTCAACATTCACAGGGCTAATCACGACGCTAGCGGGCATCGTTGCTGGGCTGAGACCAAAGCGGAACTCCGTGGCCCACCTGAGCGCCCCGCCCTTCAGCTCGCCATAGGTCAAATCATTGTTCACCTATAACCTGTATGATCACGGTTCTCCTTCTCGGATGAGTGTCCGTCTCCACGAAGAGCAGAGACTGCCATGTCCCAAATTCGACGTGACCATCAATCACCGGCATCGTCCTGTCAGGCGGAAACAAAACTGACCTCAGATGCGAGTGCGCGTTCGAAGGGTGCCCATAGTTCCCATATTTTGGAACAAGCTTCTCTAGAAGCATTTTAATGTCCCCTAACAGGCCGTACTCGTTCTCGGTCAAGACCAGCACGCCCGTCGCGTGCGGCGCGAACACGTGTACCAAACCTTCCTTGACGCCAGACTTAGCAACGGCTTCCTGGACTTCGTCTGTCAAGTCGATAAACTCTATCTCGCCCTCCGTAGAAAAACTGTGAGTTGTGCTAAACACTTTACATCCAGGCACGAGCCTCTCACTCCAACAGTTTTGCCATCGCTATCTCGTCTATGTACTTACCTTGCTTGAAATGCTTTTTCGGAACCCGACCAGTCTGCACAAACCCAACCTTCTCATAAACATGAATCGCATGCTTACTGGTTGCAAAGACAGAAAGCACCAGAACCTTCAAACCGATCCTTTGGGCTTCCTTCAGCATAGCTCGCATGACCCGGGTTCCAATTCCCAAATTCCTAAAACCGCTCTTGACAACTATGCCAACTGCACCAGAACGCTTCTCGGAGCCTTTACCCACGTGGAGGTCAGAAGACGCAACAACCTTTCCATCCGCCTCTGCAACCAAGAAAAAGATCTGATCCTTTTCCAGACGAAGAAGCACGCCTGAAAGCCACTCAGCCTCTTGTTCCCTTGACAACTTCTCGTCCACAATCACCTCAGCCTTCTCCTCCACAAACGAGTTAATGAGTTCCAACAAGTCGTCCAGGCCTTCCCACTTTGGAGTTCTCAAGACAACCCTGCGCCCGTCTTTAACAGAGAAAGTCTCGAGGATTTTGCCTGACTTCATAAGCCAAGCTAAGGCAGCACAACTTTAATACCTTTTCAAACGGCTCGCCTTAATTAACCCCCGACACGAAGTGACCGGGTTGATGTTTTCGTATACGCGGCCCTGCGCCTCGTGCAAAGCTGAGGGCTTTGGTGACATGTTAAAAACGCTTGTAATACAGTGGTCACTAAGGCCACCAGCAAGTAATTTGGATATCTAAAGCAGACCAGAATTTCGCACTCTTGGCCTACAGTCGACAGTACAAACATGTGCACTCATGGGGGAGACGCCAGAATTTGGCTTCATTGATTCTCAAATCCGCCCCGCAGAAGTTGGTGAAAACCCCCGAATCTGCGTCGACCTAGGGATGCTGGCGTAGACAATAGCATCTCCAAGAGTCAGTCCGGACATCGGCTAACACACTGTCCAATGCCTGCTCAATAGAGCGGGTTCTGCCCTAAAAGGCGGTGGCCGACGGGCCAGAGAACTTGTGCGCAGGACACGTGTGAGAACGATTTAGGTTCACAAGGCACTATCTCACAGTACACCCTAGGCAAACAGCACGTGCAGTACTTGGAGTCATATGAGTGTTGGTCAGGTCTGTTAACGATTCAGCTCTAAATCATCGGAAAGGGTCGAAGTAGTTACGAAGGTCGAGGCCGCTGGGTTCGCATGGAGATTTTCGTCGGTATTTATATGAGGCCCCAGCGAAGTCCATGTCTTGTCCTCAAGAGTGAGAGAAACTGGCCAAAATCTCTTTGCTTTCGCTCAAGGGAGCTTGCTTTGGGGTTCTCTGTCTCGTGTCCGCTGCGAAAAACTGTCAGCTGTTGCTGAAGGGTAGTTTTACGGCTGAACTTCGTACTCTCATCTGGCCTGTTTTACAGGGTTTATGTTGGGAATTCGCCGTTTTAATGAAAATGGCGCTGTCGGTTTTCGAAACGCTTTCAAAGCGTAGCCTCCTTCGAACCGCGCAGTCTGCATGGTTAGAAGCTCATGTTATCAGTTTCTTCATATTGCTGATTTTGAAATACCACTTTAATTGCTCATCGCGCTGTGTTTTTTGACAGAGAAGGGATAGCAAAGGTGCCAGTCTTGCCCCCAGGCTGTTTTGGAGATGACGTTGAAACCCTCGAGAGGAAAGTCAACGGAAGGAGAGTCAGTGTAAATTGGGACTGGGGAAACTTCAGGAGCACTGAAGGCTTTCCTGTTGATGACAACCTGATAAACTGGGCCATCGGACAAGACCAGGCCCTGAAAGAATGTTTCTTATGCCTGGATGAGTGGGTGCACAAGCTCAAGTGGTTAGAGAAGAACAAGTGGTACGAGAACTGGAGCAGTCCTGACAAGTCTAAAGCCTCTGTCAAGACGCTGATCAGTCCTGGACCCTATCTCATGCTGCTGGGAGATCCTGGAACAGGGAAATCGCTGATCGGTAGGGCCCTGTCAGAAAAGTTGACGCAGGTGTACAACGAAAACGGCATACGATTGGCCGACGCGCTTTGTTGGAAAAACTCGCTGTTGCCCAGTCAACCCAAGATTTCGATCCACAAGGCTGGTGAAGGAAAGAAGATCGTTCATAAAGAACAGCTCAAGGACCTTAAGAGGAAATTCCTCACGAGGGTAGGGTTCAAGACCCTGCAGATTTTGATGGTGACGATGGGCTTGTTCTTGATTAGCCTCGGGTTTTACTTCATCTACCAGGGCTGGGTTACTTGGCAGTCGAACCCGCCCTATTCGGGCCAGACTCTTCAGGAATTCTATGGCAACAGTTTCGTAGATTATCTCATCGCAAAGTTCGTGGGCCTGGTTCCTCTAACTTTCATCCCAGGTGGAAGCCTGGTGTTCTTCGGAGTGTTCATGTGGTGGTTTTCCAAGATGGGCGGGATGGCAAACCTCAAGGGTATCGGAGGCGCCCAACAGTCTGACGCTCCGAAGTTGATCGTCGACAACAGTTCCGGCTATGCGCCTTTTATTGACGCGACGGGACACCGGACTGCCCAGCTTTTCGGTTCAATAGCTTGGGATCCGTATCAAACTGGCGGCTTGGGCACTCCTGAGCATCAGAGGGTTAGTGCTGGAGACGTGCAAGTGGCGTCTTTAGGCATCCTTTACATCGACGAGATAAAGAACCTTGACGCTGAGGAAGCGGTAACGCTGCTGACAGTGCTGGAAGACGGGCAGCTGCCGATAACTTTGCGAGGCAGATTCAACGGTGGAGACACGGCGGCAATGGCCGTTTCAACTGAACCTGTTCCTTCGATAACGTTTCTTGTCGGCGCTGGGAACTTTGACAGTATAGGACAGATTCATCCTGCTCTTATGGACAGAATTTACGGGTACGGCAAAGTCGTGCGGATGAACAACGACATGCCGAACACCATCGAAAACAGACGCAGGTACGTGCAGTTCATAGCGCAGGAGGTCAAACGTTTCAACCTTATCCCGTTCAGCAGAGACGCATGCGAGGAAATAGTTGAGGAAGGCAGACGCAGAAGCGACAAAAAGTACGCGTTAACAACAAAGTTCAGACCGTTGATTTCGATTCTTAAGACCGCATCGACGCTGGCGATGAATGAGAATACTGCGATCGTGGAAAGAAGATATGTGATTGAAGCTGTTGAACAGCATTGTAAGACCATCCAGACGCAGATACTCGAGCACAGTATGCAAGAGAGGGGGAAGCTCCTGGAGATCGAACCAAACGGAGCTAAGCTGGGACAAATACACGGCCTAGCCGTTGTCCAGGACCCCTACAGTGGTGAAATGACGGGTAGCGTGCTGAACGTGAAGGCCCAAATGGTCAAGAGAAGCGCGCTTGCAAGAGACTACTCCTTCAAAGGATACTACAAAGTGACGGGGGCCGCCAAAGGTCAGAGCTTCATTTCAGACAGCATAGCCAAAGTCAGAAGCGTGATTCTGCAGAAGTACAACGTGGACATCGCGCAGGACTATCTCACCCACATCGATTTTGCCCAGTCTTACGGCATAGATGGGCCATCAGCGGGCGTTACGATGGCGATTCTGCTGTGCTCGCTCATCGAGGGAAAACCGATAAGACAGGACGTTGCGGTCACCGGAGAAATCAACCTTGGCGTTGGAGAATCCATTCAGGTAACGGCCGTCGGAGGCGTCTACCAGAAGATCAAGTCCGCCGAAGCATGGGGGTTCAAGAAAGTTGTCATTCCGCAAAAAAACTATGAGAATTCCATCGACGTCAGGGACTACAAGATTGAAGTCGCTCCTGCGGCGACCTTGGATGATTATTTGAAGGCGTGCCTCGTTGAGACGCCTGTGCTCAAGGTTCCAGGCCAGGCTTGGAGGCGCAACGTGCGGACTAACGCTCCGAGAAACGCCAGAATTTAGCACCCGGACAAATTTTTCAGCTACCTCTTACAGCCCTCGGGAATTCTTCAGTTTTCTTGGCTAGACTCTTCCGATTCCTCAAATCGCCATGTTCGCGGCACACGCAACCACAGGCTCAATACTTTTTTATCTCTAGGTTACCAACAATACGCTGTAGTCGCTGGGAACAAGAGGCTTCTGATGATCAGGCAGGTCGACAAAGACGCGATTCGCAGATGGCGCAAAAGAGGTTTTTACAGCGAAAACGCTCTGGTGAAGCTTCTTCAGAAGAACGGCTACCATTCTGTGCGGGTTCCAGTGAGCAACCCGAGCCTCAACCCCTTGCCAGACATCATGGCCAGAAGAGGCTTGGACATGTACGCCTTCGAGGTCAAGAACGCAGGATACTATGCCTACTTCCCTAAACAGCAGATCGAAAAACTCTTCAGGTTTCTTAACGAGCTCATCCCCGTGGATAATGAGCATAAACATGCCGTGCTCGCTGCTCATCTCGGCAAGAAATGGATCTTTAAGGAAATAGGCTGGAGAGACTACGAGAAGGGAAAACTTCAAGAGAAGGTAAGGATTCTGAAGCGCGACAGAGGAAACATCGACATGACAAGAGGAGGATGATTGGAATGAAGACTTCCGAAGCAGCGGTCCAAGCATCTGTCCTCTGTAAAACATACGAGACGACCGATTCAAAAGTCGAAGTCTTAAAAGACGTAGACTTGAAGGTTGGAGAGGGCGAATTCACGGTTGTTGGTGGTCCCTCAGGCTCGGGCAAGACAACACTCCTTAACATAATCGGCGGCATCGACAAGCCGACAAGCGGGAAAATCGTCGTCTTTTCAGAGGATCTGGCGGCAAGAGACGAAGATTTCTTGGCCAATTTCAGATGTACAAAGGTCGGTTTCGTTTTTCAGTCCTACAACCTAGTTTCAACTCTTACTGTAGCCGAAAATGTTGCATTCCCGATGGAGTGGCTGAGGAAACCTGAAGATCAGATAAGGAAGCTTGTCGACGAGCTCCTAGAAGTTGTGGGCCTCCAGCAGAGGTCAGAGCACTTTCCGTTTCAGCTCAGCGGCGGTGAGCAGCAACGCGTCGCATTTGCTCGTGCATTAGCTAACAACCCACCGTTGCTCCTCGTTGATGAACCAACTGGAAACCTGGACAAGAAAACAAGTGCCAAGATCGTGCAAATATTACAGACTTTGAAAAATGAGGGAAAAACAATCATCGTTGCCACTCACGACGAAGGGATCTCCAAGCTGGCAGACCAAAAGCTTTGGTTAGAAGACGGAAAGCTGATGACTCAGAATGAGTGAAACATCCTTTCCGATCAATGACCTGCTTCGAAGGAAGCTTCAGACAGCTCTGGTCGTCGTTAGTCTGGCGTTGTCTGTCGCTTCAACCCTTTTCCTACTTCTTTTTGCAGAAAGGATCGGGTTCAGCGTTTCGCTGATGGTTGAGGGCAAACTGACGGCGGGCTTTTCCGCTGTCTTCTCTCCTTTCATCCTGCTGCTGGTCGTTTTGATTCTCATTGCCGGCGCGGTCATGGTGTCTTTCATGACTTCCTTGATGATTTCTCGGAGGATAAAGGACATTGGACTCATGAAGGCGGCGGGGTGTCCAAACGACTTGGTCTTCGGCTATTTTCTCACCGAACTCTTAGTCGTCATCTTTTCTGGCTGCTTCTTCGGAATCTTGCTAGGTTTGCTGGCGGACTTTGCCTCAACAAGTGTTTTTGGTAGCCTAGGTCTTCAGGCCCCGCAGGTGCCCTTAGACTTGTGGCTAGTTCTTGGCGTGTTCGCCTTGTACTTTGTCATCGCATTGGTTGTCGGTGCCAAGCCCGTCTACAGCGCTTCGAGAGTTGAGCCGGCCAAAGCAGTTTCACCCACGTACTACCTTGGACTGGGCAAGGGGTCGAGTTTTAAGGTGGTCTCAAAGTCAAGCCTAGCCTTCAGAGTTGCTCTGAGAAGCCTCATACGTCACAAGTCTGCGACTGTCAAGATCGTGGTCTGCCTGAGTATCGTCTTCACACTCGTTACTGTCGGCGTTGCAGGAGGACTGATAGCCGATCAGACCACAGAAAGCTGGGTTGAAAAAGCCATAGGCAGAAACACAGTTTTGATCGCGCATCAAGACGTGGGCGCGCAGTATGAACTGCTGCTGAAGGAATTCTATGAGGGAAGCACCGCTACACAGTTCAATTACACTGATGAAAGATACGTCATACCTGAGAATCTCCTCAAGAATCTTTCCTCTTCGTACGGGGATAGCCGTATCGATGCTCGCATCGTTCTTGAAGCGCCCGTGGCAGAAGTTCAAGGATATGTCTATGGGGAGACCTCGGCGAACATCACGACCGTTGGAGATTCTCGGACGGGGCATTCCCTCGTGGTGGGCGTCGAACCTGGAAGAACGTTGAATGATTGGGTTCTGGATGGCAGTTTCCTGAACGCGACGTGGGAGGTCGTCGTGGGCGATACTCTCTCCAAGAATTTGTTCTCTGACCCATTGGCCCAGGGGTTGAGAGTGCTTGGCAGGGGTCTAACCGTCGTCGGTGTTTGCCTTGATCCCATCAACAACGGGAAGGTTGCTTACGTCTCCTTCGAGGCGCTGCAGAGCGCATCAGGCGTGCTCGGACCAAACGTTGTTCTGCTGAAATCTGACCCATCGGCTGACCGAGCAACCTTCTTGAATCAATTAAGGGCGACTGTCAACGCAGTGAACCCAGAATTTGCAGTCTTTGACCTCAACGACGTATTAAACAAGTGCCTCGGCTTCGTGGGCTATATGTGGTCAACGGTGATGATTCTGCCCTTGTTCTCGTTAGTCGCGGCTTCACTCTGTTTAGTGGGCTATGTGATGCTGGCCGTGGATGAGCAGCGCCAAGAATTCGGCGTTCTAAGGGCTGTAGGAGCGAGGCCTAGCATGGTTCTCCACGTCGTTTCTGGACAGAGCCTGCTTGTCCTGCTGTCGAGCTACGGTGTCGGGATAGCCTTTGGCATAATCGCCACTTTGCTGATTTTGGTTCAAGAACCGCTCGTCACGGTCTACACTGTCTTCGAGATCTCGGGGTTGCTGACGGTCGCCTTGGTAGCAACGTTCGTTTCAAGCCTTTACCCCGCCTTAAGATTTGCGAGGAAGCCTTTGCTTGAGATGATGAGGCAAACATGACCGATTCTTGCGAAAAGCGATCTCACTGAAGGCTGTTTCTAGCATAATCTTTCAGGCCATTTGCGCCGAGGCAAAGCAACGAGTCCGCGTAGGCCGGCAGTTGATTTAGAAAATCCTGCAGTTGAAGGACTGGGACGACGGGAACTCCCTTGTAGAATTTGAACTTGTCAAAGGTGAGAGACAAGACGGCAGGCACGAACTTTGCGGTGCCGCAAGAAAGGAACTCGATCTTTACAGCCGGATTTGGCAACGACATAACCAGCGCGCGCGTTCGTTCTGTCTGCTGCTCAGCAATCTTCTCTGCTGCTGACCCTTGTAGTCCATGGTGCCAGTCTTTGCAGTCCAAACACACGACTATTGGACTCTTCCAGCCGACGATGTCTATTTCCCATCTGCGGCCACCATGTTTAAAGTGCAGATTCCTCACCACAGTGTAACCATTGCTCTCTAAGGCAACCGCGGCCATGCCTTCAAACTCTTTCCACTGAAGAAAACCGCTCACTCTTTCAATGTCGCCACCTGATTCTAGCCCGCGAACAGCCAAGCGAAGGCGTTGCACGCTACTAGCCTGCACTATGCTCCCATGGAGATAAATGAGATCATCACTTTGCAGTTTTCGAAGCAATCTCTCTACAAGACTTGCCGGGACCCTGAGCTCCTTATTGATTACTTCTTGTGAAACAGGCCCGTCTTTTGTCAACTTCAGTATTGAAATTAGCAACTCAGTTTCAATATTCAAGTCTGGCCCCTCGGCATTTCACATGAGTATGTCTAGGAATCGGCCAGCTAAGCATCGGTTTAAAAGCTTTGCGGCACGTAACCACACAGTTGAGCAAATGATGTTTACCTTTATTCGAGCTTTTTCCGCTCATTCTGCATAGTCCTCATAGTCTCTTGGTGTTTCATCGCAAGACGACGAATCTAGGCCAACGAGGTGACCCGCTTGCCAAAAACGAAGGCAGTCCTGTTTGACCTGCACGGTAAGCTGGCCTACGTACATGAGGGCCCCCGAGATTAGCGCACGCGCACGTTCAGGCACCATAACAGCGCAAGCAGTTGACGTTGCTTATGAACGTTTTAGCATGACTTCCGCTTTCTTCAGGTCTAGGGCAGTGTTGACGTTAAAGAACGTTCTCAGCCGCGGGTCTAATTGCTCGAGCACCAGGGTCGAGACATAACGCACTCTTTGCAGCTTATCTACCATCGCCTGCAGGTTTAACTTGCCCGAAAGCAATGCGTTTCTGGAGGCTTCCAACGCGGGTCTCGTACAGTACGCTGCCTGCAGAGGTTCTGTGTAGCAGTTCGGCCATCGAGGGACAGCTGCGTTTCTGTTTATGCACAGTTCTAACAGAAGGTGGAGAATGTCCCGCGAAACGAATGGCGTGTCGCATGGGAGGAGGAGCGAATACTTCCCTTGTGCGCGTTCAAAGCCGGCTGTCGCACCTGCCAGCGGGCCTGGGACTCCAGCGTCGTCAACGAGAACATTGGCGTCTTCACCTAGGACATTTGAATACCTGTCAGCCTGAACCTTTGAGCTTACAACCACCAGTCTTTCGTCAACGAGGTCTTTGGTCTTGTCCATAACGTGTTTTACAAGAGGTCTGTTCGACAATTGAACGAGTCCTTTGTCTTGGCCTAGCCTGCTGGAAAACCCGCCTGCCAGTATGATTGCTGATCTTTCCAATAATGAGTGGTCTCCGTCACCGCTGTGAGGTTCTTAACGTATCCGTTCGGTTGTATAAGTTTTTTGCGTGAAATATTTCTTAACTGGAATACAGTATATAGGCGGACACTTTATTGCTCGTGGCCTTGTGCAACGGGATGTCAGATGAGCTTAGAAGTTAAGGAACTCAGTCGCATCATCTGCAACAAGTGCGGAGAGAAGGAATATGAAAAGTGCAGAGATTTTAGAATTCATTATTTGTTGAACAGAATAGCCGCGTGCTAGAGACGAAAATCAGCTCATGCCCTCTATTTTGTTCGCCATCTCGCTTACGATTCTGGTGAAGGGATGGTCTGGTTTTTCTTGGGCAAAAATGACCCCTCCCTCAGCCTTCAGGACATCGCAGAAGCACGGAACTATCCCTAGAAGCGGAACCTGATATACTTCCTTAAGCTTGGTCTTCACGTCGTCTTTCCCACTTCTCAAGGAGCCGTCTAGGACTTTGTTTAGGACGATTTCGGTTTTCTTCTCAAACAGGTCGTACAGCTCTCTCAGCATGCGTCTAGTTCCATCCACGTCTGATCGGTCGAATGTCGTTGCGACGAGGACAAGGTCCGCACTGACAATCGCGTTTATGGACGAGTATTGCAATCCAGGGCTTGTGTCGAGTATCAAGTAGTCGAAGCCTTTGTCGTTCAAGAGCGAAGTCTTTAGAGCAAGGAGTCTTCCTAATGCCCGCATCTCCCACTTTCTGTCTTTTGCAGACATGTCCCTGATCGCTTCGGTGGACGGATTGGCCAAGCCTACGAAGAGTTTGCCGCTGTTGCCAATCCTGTCGCTTAGGTCCATCAGTACTTTGTTGATCTCGCACACTGCGTTGAGATAATCGTTTAACCAGTACTCTGCTTTGTCAATCTTCAGCAGCGTAGAAAGGCTCGGAGCACGGAAGTCAAGGTCAAGCAAGCAAACACTCTTTCCATGCTTGGCAAAGGTTGCAGCCAGGTTGACTGAAAGAAGCGTCTTCCCCGTTCCGCCCTTATAAGAGTGCACAGCTAATATCTTACCCATACCGATCACTCCTGGTTTTCCCTGTCTACGAAGAAGTAGGCCTTTCTTCCATTCCTCTCCTTCTTAAGGTGGCCCATTATTACGAGCTGGTTCAAGTACGCGCTTTCCACAGCCCTCGCCCTCTTTGTTTGCTCAGCGACCTCGTCTGCTGTAGCCCTGCCCAACCTGCAGATAGTCATAGCAGTTTTTCTCAGGTGGTCAGGCATCGAAAGCAAAGTCATAACGTCCAGAGGAGTGTCTGGCAGTGGCTGTTGAATGTCTTTTCTCTCATGCTTCTGCAGTTCAATCATGACTTCCACTTTCTCGTTCAGCTTCTCAAGGTTGTCTCTGATCTTTTCTAGAACCTGCAGAGGCTTTTTCGCAAGAACTTCTTCCTTGGACAAAGTGTCTTTCCTCAACGTGTCTTAAGCGCGTACACCATGATAAAAGACAAAGCGGTTTATTAAGTCTTACGAAACAATGATAATGATTCACAAGACAACCCGCGACAGATACCAACGATCTTAACAAGTCTTCTAAACGTGTGCTTAAAGGATGTTCTCTCCGAGCCGATCGAGCTGACCTGCAGCATCTGACATCAATCAATGGGTTCGAGCATCAAGAAAACGAAGAAGAAAACTCTGTCAAAAAAGTTCGGGAGGTAGCCTAGTAAGGCACTGGGACGCGGTTTCTCAGCTCTTCTTCAAGTATCGGCAGAACCTGCTTCAACTCTCTGAAGTACTTGAGCACTGTTATGCCTCTCTGGGTCACAGCGTAGACGATGCGTCGTTTCCCCACCATTCGTTCTTCAACGAGGTTCTGCTTGATGAGGAAGTCTAAGTATTCTTTTAGAACACTGCAATTAACGTTAGCCTTGTACATAATGTGAGTCAGCTTCAACGGGCCTCGATGAGCCAATACCTTGAGTATGTCTATGTACATCTCAAGTTTGGAACGTCTCATTGTTCAAACCTCTTTTTTCCCATATTACAGGTCTCCATATAAAGGTTTTACGGATTCAAGCTAAGTCTTTTCTGTAAATAGTCTCCGTTAGTAGCTCCTTTTCGCCTGTGCTCGAATTAACACGTTCATTCTATTTTGGAAGGCTGTGACCAGGTCGTCTACCAATATTCGTTGCAATTCTGCTGAGAGTCCTTTGACGTTTCTATTGAAAACCTTGGCCATTTTGTTCTGCAGTTCCTTTCTTTCTTTAAGAGTCAATGTTTTTTTCAAAGGGCTTTCCTCCATTGTTTACGCACACGATAAGCCTTTGGTACTTAACTGTCTTATGAATCCAAAATGTGAATTCACAATTCATACGCGAAGGGGGTCCAACGAACTTGCCGCGTCCTGTTTCGGAAGGTTTCAACGTAGTCTTTCGGTCCTTTACAGGGTGCTTAAAGAGAACGGTAGACGGTCAGTCCGGCATTCTTGTCAATCGTAGACTATGTGCTTTTTGTAGAAAGAGAAGATTATGGACGCGCAATCTGTAGTTCATCGCGCGAGAAATCGCTTCCGTGGCGTCAAACTTTTTATTTCCAGTTTCACTACTGTACCTTTGCCGGATGATGAAAAGGCATTAGATTGACACACAGGATGAAAGCTCAGAGTTACTCGGACGGCAACGCATGAGAGCCTCCAGAATAACATGGCAAACCTCACATCGTAGAACTCACAGTGTTCAACAGTTTTTATCGTGTCATCACAGAAGGCCACTGCAGTTAGCCTCATTGATGTGGATACGATAATTCTCCGTAACATCCAGAATCTGTTTTTCTGCGATCGCGTAGACCAAGTTCACATCCTTGCTCCATTCCATAGCGTACATCGATGGGCAGTTGATCCTCTTCTCGGTAGGATCCACGTGCATCCAAATGCGCTCGGAGAGAATTTCGTTCCAAACATGGTCTCCAGCCACCTTCCTCGACTTGTCTTGAAGTACAGAGCAATCGATCACTACCCGTGTTTGATAGCCATTCGCCAGCAACAATCCGTTGTAGAGCAGTGCAAACTCTCCGCACCTGCCCTTGGCTTGAACGATTATGTCAATCGGCATTTCTGCTCTTGGTTTAGGCAATTCTTCCTTGGTGTACTCAAGGTGTCGATGCTCCCAATTCAACAGTTGCTTCCAGTCTAGGCCCCTAACGGGGTCATGTAAGACAGCTTCTGCGTGGATGCGCAGTTCTTGTTTGTACTCTGGTGTTGCCATCCTGTCGAACCGTTGCCTGTAGACCTTGACTATTCCTGGATACTCAAGCTCGGGAATCCTTTGCATGGAGATCGCTTAGGCAACGTTAAGAAACAACGCTTTTCAATCTTGTTTACCCCAAATCCAGATTTAGCGCGGCGGCCTGAAAGCCTCTTGAGAAGGCTTAACGTCAATTTGGAGTTGGTTGGGATCACGCACTCCTTGATGGAGTGCGCAATCCTTCTTCTCCCTTCTCCTTTCGGCTGTACAATGTCAGCTTGAACAAGAACTATACGAAAAGCTGAACGATTTATTGCTTATGAAAGAGCATTCTAGAAGAATCTTCTAGTGCATATTGCATGCTTGCCATTGGATACGCTAAGAAGTTCTCTCACAGCAGTTTAGTTGATGGGGCACTCTCCTTTTCCTTTTCGTTTCGGATCTCATTGCATGCACTCCTTTCGCGCGTCCTATCGGCCAGGAACCCAACGTTGTTGCGACACGTGCTAGTAACGCACTAAGTTGTGTCATCAGCCTTAATAATTCTCGAAGCACCAATCGAGTTTTACAGACTCTCTTCGCTGGGTGGAAAAGAATGCCGCGTGTCTTTGTCCGTAGGTTCGAGAGGGAAGACATAGACTTTGCCCACAAAATGACCTCGACTGAGCAGTGGAATGTGACGAGGAATGACATTGCTCGCATGCTTGACTTCGAACCTGAAGGTTGTTTCATGGCCGATGTGGGCGGAGAACCTGTTGGTCACGTTTTTTCCATAACATATGGAACGCTGGGATGGGTCGGGTTACTCATCGTGAGTTCAAAGCACAGAAGGAGCGGAATCGGCACGGTCTTGATGGAGAAAGCTCTTGGCTATTTGCAAGGTCGGAAAGTTGAAACAGTGGAACTGGATGCTGTTCAAGAGATTGCAGATTTGTACCGAAATGTGGGATTCGCGTATGAATTCGATTCTCTCCGGCTCATGGGTACCAGTCAAAAACTGCAACCCTCGAAAAGTTCCTCAGTCAAGTCGATAGAACAAGAGATGATTGAGGATATCGCGAAATTTGATGCAGAATACTTCGGGGGATACAGGGGCAGAGTTCTGAGCAGACTTTTCAGTGAAAACCCAGAACTGAGCTTCGTCTCGCACTCGGACTCGCACATAATTGGCTACATCACCTGCAGGAAGGCAGAAAATGGATACGTGCTTGGACCGTGGGTGTGTAGAACTGGACAACGACAGAACGCGGAAGAACTGTTTGCCACATGCATTAGTAGGCTGGAACCGAATTCAAAAATCCACGTTGGTGTCCCATCACCAAACACAACAGCCGTTTGCATGCTGCGCAATCATGGCTTTGTCCAGAGCTACAAAAGCATCCGGATGAGATTCGGCAATAAACTTGAAACTGAACATCCAATTGAAATATTCGCAATTGCAGGGGCTATGAAGGGCTGATGGAAGCGATGTTCTTCGTGGCTTTGCGAGCAGTTGTGATGTAGCCAGAATGGGCTGTCATCAGAGTCTGCGGTCGAGTCTTTCCCCTTTCTATCTGCATGCCTCTCATCAGACACTCGACCGTTTCAATGTCGGTGAAGCCATTTTCATTCAATGCTTCAACAGTCTTGACGACCTGGTCTATCGTTGGGCTGAACGTCACTATTGTCCCGCTGGACCTCAAGGCCGTAAATGAATGAGGGACGACTAGCCAAGGAACCGCTAAGTCCAGGATTACCGTATCAATGTCTTTCTCGTCTATTCCAGCGGTAACGTCTTTGTTTTTCAGTTCCACGAAATCAATTAGACCCGCTCTTTCCAGATTTTTCTTGGCTGTCTTTTGAAATTCTTCCCTTATCTCGTAGCTGTACACTCTTCCGTTGGGCCTCACATAATGTGCTAAGGCCGTTGTCATTGCACCGGTCCCTGTTCCGGCCTCAACGACCCTGCTTCCTGGGCCTAAGCCGCTGAACATAACTATCAGGGCTATGTCCTTTGGATACATTATCTGCGTTTGCCTCGCTGACTTCATAATGAAATCGCGCAGCAGAGGCTTCAAGGCTGCGAATTCAAACCCCAGGCTGCTCAGGATTGTGGAACCGAAATCTTTTCCTATCAGGTCATCGAATCTGACAAAACCCTTGTGCGTGTGAAAGCTCTTGCCTTGCTCAACTCTGACTAGGTAGGTTTTCCTCTGACTGAGGCTGAGAAGTACGAGGTCACCTTCGGTTATTACTTGACTTGCCAATTCCTTCACTATGGTGTGTACTTAAACGGGTGCTTCGACCGATCCTTGTTCTCTATGAGTTCGTCCACGTCTGGCCTGCCTTCCATCGTCTTGCGGATAGCATGTCGCATCGCCTTGTAATTGTTTATGTAGACTCGTTGCCTGTCGACTGCTGTCGGGTGGACGAACACGTTCGCGACTATTATGAGGTCATCGGTGGCTTCTCTTGGGATCGTCCCGTCTGCAACACTGTCAACCACGGCTTTGGCCACCGCTGCTTGGGCCGGTCCGTAAACCATGCTTGCCTGGCGCATGCTGGTTATCGTGACCGTTGGGACGATCAGGGTTACGGGTTTCACTGACAGGTTGGGTTCCAAGATGGCCAGTAACGGCTCGTGGCCAGAAGCTGGCGTGGCCTTGGCCTTCGCGAACGCGGCGGCAACCGGTCCATCTTTCTCGCCGATTAGAAGGTCGATGTGCGCCACATCTGAGCCCTGTCCAGCCAAGGCTTCACCTACACGCAGCTTGAATCTCTTGATCATTTCTGGTGTCAGGTCGATTGCAGTAAAACGTTCTTCGATAGGTTTCTCGGCTATCTCGAAGGCGATGGCCTTGGGCTTTATCTTTCCTATCTTCTCCAAATCGAGACGCAGTTCTTCTCTTGCCTCATAGGTCAGTTCTCCACCTACGCTAAGGGGTTTTCTTACCGGGCCGACCTTGACTTTCATCATGTTGAGAGCCTCTTTCGTGCCTACGGCTCCGCTACCAGCAATGATTCTCGCTATCTTCTGAACCTTGTACTGCAGCTCGCGTGCCTGTTGAAGCTCGCCTTTCTTGACGTGATCATAGATTTGAACCCAGATGTCGGGAATCACGTTGGCGCTTGCCAGTATCGCGCCAGAACAGCCAGCAGCCAACCCTGCCACGACGACTTCGTCGTGCCCGCAAAGAACGTTAATCTTGTCTCTCACCTTCTCAAGAACAGCCAGTATGAACTTGAGCTGCCCACTACTGTCCTTTACGCCGACAATGTTTGGTATTTGGGCCAAGTCTTCAACCATTTGCCAGGGCAAATCCAGCCCTGTGCACTGGGGAATGTTGTACAGAATTATCGGCATGTCCACTTCGTTCGCTATCGTGTAGTAGTGCTCGTAGATTCCGCGGTCGGCTGGCTTCAGGTAGAAAGGAGTGACGATCAAGGCGGCGGTTGCGCCAGCATCCTTCGCATATCTTGTCATTTCCACAGTCTGGTCGGTTCCACTGGAACCTGTTCCCGCAATTACTGGAACTCGCCCGTTAACTTCGTCGATCACAATTTTGATCACGCGCCTTTTCTCCTCAGTTGTCAAGTTTACGAATTCGCCGGTCGTCCCGCATGGAACGACGCCGTGGACCCCTAGTTTGAGGCAGTGGTTAACCAGAGTCCGAAGTCTCTCTTCGTCAACGGCTTTTCCATCATCTGTAAAGGGCGTGACCAAAGCTGGAAAAATCCCTTCAGGCTTGAACATTCGTCGTCCCTAGCTTTTAGTCAAACCTCGCTCTTATATCGTTTAAGCTTCGAATTCGGGAACAATCTCGTGAGATCGTTTAAGACTCAATGTTTACATAGTCGAAAAAGCTCCAGGAGGGGGTCCGCTGACGATTCTCCCGTTTTGACCGAAAATACTTAAATTCCATTAGTCAATCAACAGTTACTAAAATCTGGAGGGCGACTGTCTTGGCTAGCCTAAGGGACAGGCTGAAAATTCATGAAGAAAACCTGAAGGAAATCAACGATTTTCTGCTGAGAAAGGACAACCAGCTTGTGAATGGCCTGCTGGAGATCGTCGACAAGTACGGCGGGGTTGACCAAATCAACCACAAAGCCGAAGAGGCACGCAAGATCGACAAGCTCATGGACAGGCTGAGAAAGAGCGAATCTCCGTTTGTTAAAGACCTTGAATGGTTGACTAAACAACGGGACAAAGAAGCTTTCATCAGCGTTTCAGAATACAGGAAGAAAGTTCTGGGGAAGAAGGCGGATTCAATGAAGTTTGACGAGTCCCTGGCAGTCACTCTGGAGATTAGCGCGTTCAACTTCTTCCCATGGCTCGTTGAAGAAGCGCAGAAGGCGATTGCAAAACAGGAGCTCATGCCAGCGCGGTACGTCCGTGTGCGTTCAATGAAGGAACAAATCGAGGACGATGACATGCTGGCTTTCGCAGCGGCGATGCAGATCATCGGCGCATCATATGTTCAAACGCTTGACACGAAAGGCACACTGCCTGGGCCAGATGGCAAGCCGATCAACGTTCACCTGGCTGGCCCAGAGACAATTACTGGCTATTTCGGGGGAGTGGGTGTCCCGAACGAGTATTCGCTGAAATGGGTCGATGAGTTTCTGCATTACTACACCGAATACGGTCTTCCACAAGTGTTGAACACAAATTCGGGCACCGTCCTTCTGGGGTACTGGCTGCACAAGCTGGGAATCAACATCGAATTTAAGATTTCAGTCTTCTTAGGAATTGATAACCCCTACTCGATCCTCTGGACGCTGATGACCGCCAAACTCTTCAGCCGCGATGATGGCTCAAGTCCGCTTATCGGTTTCAACCTCTCAAACTCTGTTGATAACAAAACCATCGAACTAGCGGCTTACGTCCGGAATGCTTTCGATTTTGAAGACGTTGTTCGCCTTGAACATCACATCACCGAAGCCTACAAGAGCATCGTAAGACAGCCGTACGACCGAACTGCTGAGCTTGTGAGGCTTGCTGACCACGTGAAGAACATCAGCGCCAAACATGAGGGCGGAATACCTGAGACAGAAAGAAAAAGGGATCATGCTTCAGACACACTCGACTACTTCATGCCAAAGAAGGACATCATCGACAAGGGTTTGATGCCAGAGTTTCTCATAAATTACCTTGACAAACACGATGCACTAAACAGGACGGCTGAGACCCTGACCAAACACGGATTGACGTTCATCGCGGCGCAGAAGTTGCATAAGAAATAGCCTGCACGTTAGGCCGCCTAGCTTTCGAGGCGCTTTCAAGGTTTTCCCTCAAGATTCAGTAGTAGCCCGCGCGCGCTCTACCATGACTCTTTTGGTCTGCGGATCACCAGATAGATCGTTGTCACCAAGAAGCAGATGGTTGTTACGGCAAGAACCGTCGTTACCCGACGGGTGTTATCAAGATCGCCGAGACTTCCTTTGACAGAAGTGTAGTTTTGGTAAAGCTGTACATAGGTCTGGTTAAGCTGCTGAAGAGTGTTGCTGACGTTCTGATATAGGTTGGTTAGCTGTTGGTAACTGTCATTCAGGCTCTTAATTTGGTCTTGTAGGATGGTGTTTTGTGTCTCAAGCCCTTTCAGAAAAGTGTTCTCTACTTGCGTCATTGGAAAACCACTTACGAAGTTAGGAAATGTCAAAACATAGCCTTCTTCACTCACGTTGTAACTCAGCGTGATTTCTCCGTAGGTTATACCCCAAACCCAGCTAGGTACGTAGGTGCTGTTCACGTACTCCTTTGGTGATGTGTTGTTTAGGAAGAAGTTGTTGTCAGTGATGTTCAGCATCGAAAGTTTAGTGGTTCCGTTCAAGAACCCAGATACTTCCAAGTTGAAATGTTCGACCCCGATGTCAGTTACGTTCGTTTTTAGACTAACTATGACAGTGATGTTCTTCGTTGGCTGAGTCTGCGTCGTTGCGTTGACTTGAATCGTGATTCCGGGGATTTGTGAGTCAAAGAAAGCCTTCATCTCGTCTGCCGAGCCCTGCACCTTCACCGTGCTTATCAAGGCAAATGCCAAGGCGAGGATGTATGCCATTAAAGTCAGTTTCCGTAAACCTCTCATTGTCTCACACTTGAAGAACAACTACTGAGCGAGTTCTATGAGAAGTTTATTTAACATTTTCTATCATCGTCGGGATGTTTCCGTAACGTGCAGAAAAATAGCGCGCGTCCCGAAGGGGCTATCTCATAGAGCGGATGAAGCGTTGGTAAATGTACACGAAGTATATGGAAGAAAAAGCAGTCAACAGTATTTCAAAAGCCAAAATAGCCTGGTTGCTTTCCACAGCCATGAAGTATCCATGGGTCAGTATGTCTGTAAAGACCAATATCTGCAGGAATATTGCTCCGCCTAAGCAACTTAGACCCAACGTGTGAAAAAGGGCTTGCTTGCGCCGGTCCTGCTTTGCCGTGTTGGACATCGTTATCGTAAATAGCAAGAGTTGATACTTTAATTAATACGTTGTGAATCCTTGCACACTACAAACCCTAATAATCCACTCTCAATATCGGCACTAAGAGTTTGGAACCATCTCATGAATGAACCCCCTAAGAGTGTAACTTTCAATCTATCCATGTCAGAACCGGCGCGCCCTATGCGCCACTAGGAATAATAAGCTCTGTGCAAGAGAGTGAGTTTAGGGTAGGAAAATCAAGATGGATGTTCTTGAAGCCATAAGGATTCGAAGGAGCATCAGAAAATACAGGCCGGAACCAATTCCTGACGAAAAGCTGGAGACTATTCTCGAGGCCGCCCGTCTGGCACCGTCTGCAGCCAATCGCCAACCTTGGCGCTTCGTAGTAGTTGAAGAAAGGCAACGAAGGAAGGCTCTGGCAAAAGCGGCGAATGATCAGACGTTCGTAGGCGACGCTGGAGCGATTGTGGTGGCAATCAGTGATCCTGAAAAGTCTGCCAGATGGCACGAAAAGGACACAATGATAGCGTTGGAACACATGGTTTTGGCGGCCACAGCCCTGGGTTACGGCACTTGTTGGATAGGTGCATTTGACGAGGACGCGGTGAAGAGTCTGCTCAAGATTCCTGCAAAGATGAAAGTCGTCGCACTGTTGCCAATAGGGATGCCAGATGAAAAGCCTGCTCCCAGACGGAGAAAAGAGCTCTCAGAGATTTTCTTCAGAGAGGAGTGGCAGCCCTCTTGACGCGCGAGCAAGTCCATGGCGTCAAGTAACGCTGCGGATGCCTTCTCTAATACTGCCCATTTGTTCAAGATTGTTTATCAGACTTCTGACCCGGTAAGGACTCCTGATTAGCCTCGCGATCTGTTTTGATATGAAGCTTGGCCTTTTGACAAAGCGGTAAAAACCCTCATGTACCATTTGCCTTATTTCCTCGTAAGGGACTGCAGTCGGGCATATTTCTGAGACCGCGATGCCTGTCTCCCAGTGGTCTCCGTCCGTTAGAAACCCCCTGGTTTCGAGTTCGTTCCACATGTCTGTTCCAGGAAAAACGCCCACTATGTTAAACTGTGGCAGGTCTATTGCAATTCTGTTTGCAAACTCGATCGTGTTCTGAATCTCCTCTCTGGTCTCGTCAGGCGCGCCCACTATGAAAGACCCGACTATCACGTCTGCTCCCGCCTTTCTGGCCGTTCTCACCGCGGTCTTAGATTGTTCAGGCGTTATCCGCTTGTCGTAGTAATCGAGAATTCTTTGATTAGCGCTCTCGATGCCAAAGTACAAGATTTTACACCCCGCTCTCGCAATCTCCCAGAACATCTGGTAGGAAGCGTTACTCACTCTTCCCTCACAGATCCATTCGACATCCAGCTTTTCTCTTCTCATTCCTCTGCAAAGCTTGATCACATTGTTTGGGTTAGCGGTGAAATTGTCGTCAACAAAGACGAACTGTCTATATCCTTCGGACGCAAGAAAACACAGTTCTTCCAAAGTGCTCTTCACGGATCTGGATCTCCATCTGTTACGAGCAAACTGCGCACAGGAACAGAACCGGCATCTGTAAAAGCAGCCGCGGGAAGAAACGATGCTTGTGAACTTTCTTGGGGCAACATTTGCTCCTGCAATCATAGAGTGATAGTCCTCACTGATTAAGGCACGGTCAGGAAAAGGAAGACAATCCAAGTCCTCTATCAAAGGCCTATCAGCCATCGATACCACTTCGCTTCCGTTCCTGAAACTGATTCCAAGAATTTCTTTAAGCGTTCGCCTTTTCTCGAACCAATCCACTAGGTCGATGACTGTACGTTCTGCTTCTCCTCGCACAATGATGTCAACTGAAGGATATTTTCTCAGAATTCTTTCGGGATTAAACGTCGCGTAATGATTCCCGAACACTACAATAACGTTCGGATTCTCCTTCTTAACCTCGCTGCTTATCGCCGCGGCCGTGCGGCCTGAGCTTGCAAAAGTTGAAAAACCAAGAATGTCAGGGTTCTCAGCCTTTACCCAGCTAATCGTTTCCTTCAGCGTGAAACCTTCTGCTGCCTGGTCCAGAACAGAAACCTCAACGCCTCTCTCTTCTAAGACCGCGGCCAAATACAAGATGCCCAGAGGAGGCCAGGCGCCGATAGACTTTTTTCCCTCACGTTCATCCAAATCTGCGTTGGGGCCAGGAGCAATGAAAGAAAACTTCATACTGCGACCTAGCCTTCCCTCAAACTTGGGTGAAGAATACTATTATTCCTTTCCATAATCACCAGACGCGAAAGTTCCCCGTTAATGGTTCTTCGCCCTGCCCGCTAAGTCTACGATGGGAGGAGATAAGGTATAACTATGCCTATGATTCCGATAATCAAAACGATGAGCCCAAGGTTTCCCTGTTTTCTTCTCCATACGTAGGCTCCGAGAACTATCGCCACCGAACCAAATATCTCAGGTAATATAAGCAAACCAATAGCAGCACTAACAAATCCTAGAATAGCATAAGTTCTTGTCCTATCCGCTCCTGACGGATGCGATGTAGGCGATGGGGATTGCGTCGGTTGAGGCGAGGGAGACGCGCCGAGTTGTTGCCCCGTCTCTTCAGGGAACCTAGAGAAGTGCTCGTGAACGACTTTCCATCCTGAATCTTGCTTCATGAGGACTGATGTAACACGCGAATTCACCTCAAATGGCCTGTTTCTGATTACTCCCTGATAATGTATACTGAAAGTGGCAACAGCGATGTCTCCAAGGACGTTTACTTCAAAATTCTTTAACTCGTAACTATAGTTGGAGAGAACTTTGAACGCCGCGAACTCATTCTCTAGAGCTTCTGCAGTCTCTTGTCTTCTAAAAGGAGGCCAGTCATCAAATTTGCTGTAGCGTTCATCAAGGACCGCTCTAACTGCGCCTTCGTCTCTATTCTTTATTCCATCGAGCCTCCTGACCACGGTCTTCTCGACCTCATCCTCCGCAGAGGATCCAGCCTTAGCCTGGTTTTCAGTTAATCCGCTTAGCTTCGTTCTGGAGTATTTGCTCAAGTTGTCTCCCTCTCTGATTTCTCGTCCGCAGTAGGAGATTTTGGCATTTGATATCCCTGCGCAAAGTGTTTGTTGTTACCTATTAGGTTTTTCAAAGATGCGCATTCGGTCTTTTCCTCTCTATATTTGAGCAGGTTCAGAATATCGTCCATTGTAGCCCGCACTAGGGCCGGCCTTGTTAGAGGCTAAATACATATTATCAAGACGGTGGATGGAACAGAATTCTCTTCTGGTCTTTAGAGACCGATGCTGTTAATCACGGCGCCTGAGTTGCCATCGATTACCAAAACTATCTTGTTCCCCTTGTGGTCGTACTGGGCAAACCATATCGGTGCATAGAGCAGCTCTGCATCCGCGACATCCACGTCTGTGTGTAGCTGCTGGATCATGTGGTACTGTGCATGCGCCTTCTCGGACTGCAACTGGTCGACGAGCGTCTTCGCTTGATAGTTGGCAGCCTCTTGTCCAACATCACCGTTCAGAATCTTTATGCCCTTTGGGACCTTCGAGACATCGAAGAGTGCCCTGTCATCGAGGCTGAACTGGTAATTTCTGGGCTGGTGCTCGATAAGGGCCTTGAGCGCCACTATCGGGAAATTGTAGTTGTTGTCCATCTCGTAGGTCTTCTTCGCACTGGCTTGACCGGGACCCATCATGGTGCCCAGCACTGCTCCCGCAAGAAGAGGCCCTGCAAAGCCTCCCCCGCCCCTTCTGCCGCCCATCGCGGACCCCATAACGCCAAAGAGAGCCGCGGTGGTGGCGATCTCTCCAGCCTGGACTACCATGTCACTCGCTACAATCGATGTTCTTGCCGAGACAGAAACAATCCAGTATGGGACAAAGCTCAGGTTCATCTCCTCGAGCGTTGAACTCTCCTGAAGGTGTCGGTGCAGCAGTCCCCTATCCATGAGGTCGTGAATCTTGGCGACGACTTGATCTCTTTCCCCAAACTTGAGCGGAAGCATCGTCTGTTTCTGTACACCTTTCCAGCCGTCGTTTCCGAGTGTTATCCCGGTTCCGCAGTACTCGCACGTTATGATCATCTCGCCAAACTTGGGCGAGATGGGTGCGCCACAACTGGGGCACTTTAACGCCGTTGCCCCCAAAGGAGCCAGGACCGGTGCCGTCGACGCTTCAGCCTGCTTCGACTGCCCAGCAGCGACGCTGGTTCCGCACTTCATGCAAAAGGCGGCCTCATCTGGAAGTTGAGCACCGCACTTAGGACAGTACAAGTTCATAACACCCCGTCACAACGACTTGCCACATGCGATCGATCCATACAGTCGCTGACTTTCGCCAACAGGTCTTGAAACCTGCTCTCTTATACTTGAATCATCTTCTGACAATTTGCTCATTTAGAAACACGTGGCTAAGGCTTTCCTTATGCACCGCCTTATTAATAATTGTTGGAATCTAGAGGATCAAACGACATATAGCGATCCTTGTTGTCCGGACGCAGAAGTGTAGAAGTCGAGTATCCTGCCTTCGACATGTTTGAGGGAAAACACTCTGGTTTTAAATAGCCAAAAGTCGAAACCCTTCTTAAGGCTCGAATCACGTAGTACGCGAAGTGTTTGACGAAGAGGCCTGAAGTCTTGAAGGAATACCTAATCGGAGCCGGTGGATGGGCTTATTTTCAAGTTCCAGGAGTCAGCTCCTTAGCAGCGTATTCTAAGGTTTTCAACTTTGTGGAAGTAAACTCGACATTCTACCAGAAACCTCCCTTGAATGAAGTGGAAAAGTGGAGAAGGCTGGTGCCGCCAGATTTTCAATTCAGCGTCAGAGCGCATCGCTCAATTTGCCACACCTACAAGTTCCAACCCGTAGAACAGGCCATTGAAACTCTTGAAAAAATGAGAAAGATATGTCAGGTTCTAAAAGCGAATATCCTGCACCTTCAGGTTCCGCGATCATTCAGGCTGAATCGAGCATCAGTTAAAGACCTTCGTCTCCTCCTGTCCTCACTGGACCTTGGGAACATGCGAGTGGCCCTCGAACTGAGACAAGCACCTGGTCAAGTGCTCTCACCGGAACTCTTGAAGATCATGCAAGACAAGAACATGGTACACTGTGTGGATTTGTCGAAAGGCGAGGAACCCGCTTACGGGTCAGACCTATTGTACACCAGACTCTTCGGAAAGGGGCAACACAACATTTACCAGTCAACGGATGGAGAACTGGTCGAAATAGATCGGAGGGCCTCCGGGTCAAAGTCCCAGAAAGTAGCCATGAGCTTTCATTTTGTAAGAATGTACAAAGACGCTGTAAGGTTGAAGAAGTATAAGCAGACGGGCAAGTTTCCGATGATAACGAGGTCAACGGGTATATCTTCCCTTGAAGAGGTTCTCAGAGAAGACGCGGAATTTCCTGCCACGAAACAACAGCTTATCCGCAAGCAAGGATGGAAACTCTTCGACATGACAGAAACGGCAAGAGTCCACGCAGAGGAAGCCCTCCAAGAACTTCCTGAAGAAACATACAACAACATCGCTGAAGTAATGGACAAACTAGAACATATCACCTGGTGATCAGCTTGGCTGAGATCTCCAAAAAAGTCTTCCTGGGCACGTCCGGATGGAGCTACAAGGAATGGATAGGCCCTTTCTACACCAAAATGGACAAGAGCATGCTCCGCGCCTACACAAGAGTCTTCAAGACCGTTGAGATCGACTCCACATTCTACCGCTATCCTTCAAAAGGCACCGTCATGGGCTGGACCAGATACTCACCCGAGGGCTTCGTCTACACAGCCAAACTGCCCGGCCTAATCACACACGAGAAGAAACTAGAGCTTGCACGAGGCATTGAGGAAGATCTAGGGAGATTCTTAGAACTAATGGAACCACTCTCCCTAAGCGGCAAACTAGGCTGCATACTTATCCAACTCCCTCCAAGGTTTGACTACAGGCCAAAGCAGCTGGAAGACTTCTTCAAATTGCTCCCGACCCACGTGAAATTCGCAGTCGAGTTCCGAGACCTCTCATGGATGCGAAGCGAAACATGGGCCCTCCTCGAGAAATACAAGGTAGCATACACAATCGTCGATGAACCACTTTTACCTCCAGAGACACACTTGACATCTCAGATCGCCTACTTCCGGTGGCACGGACACGGAACCAGACCATGGTACAACTATCGCTATCGCGCCGAAGAACTTGAGCCCTGGGCTCCCAGAGTTCAAGAAGTTGCCGACAAAGTCGAAAAAGTCTACGGTTACTTCAACAACCATTATCATGGCTACGCAGTTGAGAACTGTCTGCAAATAATGGAAATGGCTGGAGCTCTAGAGCCAAAGCAAATCGAAATCAAAAACAGGATAGAAAGCTACCGCAAAGCTGCAACTCAGACGACTTATTCCACTCTTGAAACCTTTGCTGCACCCAAGAACATGAATTTTGACAGTCTTATAAACTACTTCGTTCCCCCTGAAAGGCTGAAGAGAGCTGAAGAGATCCCGGACAGCGACCTGACGATTACCAAGCAGGTAAGTGAAAGGCTTGAAGCAAGATTGAGAGAATATCACATAGTGATAGACGGAAGAGCAAAGATCATCCTTCATGACTGTGCAGACTGGGAACGAGTCTCGTCAACAAAAAAACTCTGCAAGCACCTCGCAAAACTGCTATTGTCAATTGACAGAGAACAAGCCAATGGAATACTTAGAGATCTTTACCAACAGGAAGAAGCATGGCAATTCAAACCTTACCAACTTGAATGAGAAAACATCCTTTTCACTGATCCTGCTTTTCTGTAAACTCTAAATATTGGTTTTGCGCGCCTAATGCCACGCCTCAGCTTAATGCCTAATCACCATGTCCAACCTGCTCAAGTGTCAGTCCAAGCTCCTAGACGAAACCCGTTAGAAAATCTTGCCATGGAAAAAACCTGGGTGAGAGGCGTCCATGTGCTACTGGGCGCGCGACGCACGGCACAGCGCCGACGCTGAGAGAACCGCATTCTGCTAACCTTCATCCTTCAAAGAGACCATAAAAAGAGGGGTTTGACTGCTACTTCGCGTCCTCCGAAGACATCAACGTGAGCGTGGCCCTGACGTTGTTCACCTTTCTGATGCGAACGGTCACGATCTCCTTGAGCCTGTCCATAGTTTCCGCCTTCACCTTCGCAACTATGTCATATGTCCCGTAGACAGCAAAGACCTCATCTACTCCCGCGACCTTCTTCAAATCCTTCAAAACATCCGTTTCAGACCCTAGCTCCGTGTTGATCAAGACGAAAGCCGTTGGCATCCAAACTTCTCCTTGCCTACTGTCTGCGTGTCAGAATAAACTATTTGCTCCTTATATAAATGCTGACCACAAGCCTTCAAGACTCATGGCATGCTGACGGATTTCCACGGGTCTAAACCGTGTACTCTCTTCCCTTCTCAGGCAGCACCACTTCACCCCTAAGGTCTCGCGTGAACTTGCCGAACAGCTCAGCGTTCTCCGTATGAATGGGGAAAACCTTCACCGCATCAACCTCCTTAAGAATGGATTTCAGCTGCAACGGCATGATGTGACCCGAAACGTGAACGTGATACTGTGGCAGACCATAATGCCCAAGCCAATTGACAAGCCTCTCAAAATCAATCTCCATCTCCTCATTAAACGGTTCCGATGCAGACAAAACATAACAGCTCCCTGCGTCTGGTCGCAGCTCAACCAACTCCTCCAAATCATAGAATGACAATGCCAACACAACCTTACACTGCTGCTTCGAAAGATCGAAGGCACTCTTCACCTTGCCACCGTACCGCTCCAGGATCTGCTTTTCCCAGGCGTAGCTTGTGACCTTCGATTTTCGAAAAATCAACAGGCTCTCATCGTTCAAGTCTGGAAGGATCAGGCCCCTGTCAGCACGGAGAGCGTTCAACAAGCATGCTTGCCTAAGTGAGATCGCAAAACAACGCCCGTTGTCCTTGGCAACTCGGAAGAAACTGTTGAAACGGTCCACATCTCCATAAGCAAACTCTGCAAGCACAATCCCATCTGCCTCTTCGACGATGGCGTTCAGCTTGTTTTCAACTTCATCTTCCGAAGACACGTGTGCACTGGTCATGTTCGTCGCTTCTGTGACAACCGCCACAGGGTCCGCTTCACTTGCTTTTCGAGTAAAATCATCAGTCATCTCACGTTTCGCGCCATGATGCCTGAAATCTCCTGTATAAACTATCGCACCACTTGACGTGTGAACAACGAAACCATAGGCACCTGGAACAGAATGATCGACGTGAACCGGCTCGACCTCCACGTTTCCAACATGGATCTTGTCGCCAGTCCTGAAGGGTCTGAAGTTCAACCCCTCGATGTCAAACTCCAAATCCGCTCGGCGCATCTTGCTCAGCGCTTGCAGGATGATCCTTGTTGTTTCGCCGCAGTAAACTGGGATCTCACGTTTGATAAAGGAGAGGTAAGCGGAGTGATCCAAGTGTGCGTGAGACACGAAGACGGCATCCACTTCAGGAGCCTTCTCATCGAACCTGTAGACTCCATCAAGTTTGGGCAGAATTCCAAATTCCTGCAAGCTTCTTTCGCTCTTGGGAGACAAGAAAGGTGGCGAATAGAACAGTTTTTTCATGCTAAACGACATGCCGAAGTCGAAGAAAATCCTGGTGTCTCCATCCTTGACCAGAATCTTGTTGCCGCCGATCTCGTTCACTCCACCGTAAAAGGCTAAAGTCGTTTCACGTTTGACCATGCCTACGCCTTCAGCTTGTCTGCTCTCCTGCAGACGCTTGAGAGAATAAACATTATGTGCGGAAAAGTGAACACGCTGAAAACCTTCGTGTATTTTGGGCTGCCAGCTTTCTTGACAGTAGCAACGCTTCCTCCGCCTTCCAAATATCCCCTGATAAAAGTCTCAGCGAACTTCTCCAGCCTTCTAGCTTCAACGAACGGAGAAATGTTATGTCCTGAATAGTAGAGAAATTCGGCAAGGTCCCAAACCGCGTCTCCGTTTCGACTTGCCTGCTCAAAATCCATCAGACATATTTGACCTTCCTTTCCGATAAGGATATTCTCAGGCTTCGTGTCCCCCAAAGCAATACCCAGCGCATGCACACCTGCAAGCGTTTTCCCAACTCTTGCGACCACATCTAGATCTTTCGCAATCTCATCAGAATTCTTCGAACTCGCAACTTGCTTCACGACCCTTCCAATATCCTCTCCTTCGAAGTACTCCATAACTATCAACCGGTCGCCACGACTCACGTGCAGAACTTTAGGGACGACGAAACCGTTTGAATCTAACAATCGACTGATAGCGCACTCCCTTTGGAGTCTTGAGCTGCCTGAAACCGCAAAGGTTCGCGTTCCAACAGACCACAACGTGAGAGGAAACCATTTGAAATTCGACCAGTCCCTGAATCGCTTGACAACTGCTTTCCTAGGCTTACCTCCAGCAAACGTCTTTACCAGATAAACATCGTTCAAGATGCCGCCCATGTTCTCAACCTTGACTTCAGCATTCGCATCTGCCGAAAACACCTTTCTGGCAACAACTTCGATGTCTAACCTGCTCGCGAGCGGCACTAAACCGGTTGCCGTCGGAACATAAACGTAATTCTCAGGATCCTCGAACCTCTGCCAAATCTTTGAATCCTCACCAAAAGCCCTCTGAATGCCAGAGAAAAGCTCCCTGTTCTGTGAAAGCGCGTTCATAATCTGCGGGAAGAGACCGAGCAAGGATGTAAATAAAGCTCTTTGGCCTGTCTTGAAAAGGTCGGTAAAACGTGCCCTGCGACTTCGCGAATCATCGACAAACTTCTTTGAAATTCTCAGGTAACCTTTCGAGTGATAAACTATGCCGTCTTCTTCAAGCTGCTTCAATGCTTCGACGAAACCGTGAAGAGAGCACTCCACACCCATTTCACCTTCCTTTTTTCCTAGGAGACTCGTCAAGGCGTACATCGTCGGTGGAAAAAGTCGGCCTCTCGTCAACATGGTTTCATACATGAAATACTCTGGTTTAATGTGCAATTCGTACGAGAGTTCTGGGAAATCCATAACCAGACTCCGTAAAAGTTCGGCAACCAAGCGTTTCTTCAACTTCACCTCCTGCGAGTGCAAGTACGGCTCATTTACTAGGGTTGCGTATGGGAAGGTGAGTGCACCGGCCAAAGCTTCGCCCAGCAATCCCTTGTCTACGTCTCTTTCAAAAACCCACTTGTCAACTGCTGAAACAGTGACGTAGCTTGCACCCAGAACCTTGACGTAATTCATCAGCCTCGGCTGAAAATCGCGAAGAATGACAAGCACCTGAAGAACCGTTTTCGTCGTGGGCAATACTGAAGCGTAATCGCTTCGTACACAACCTGCAACAACATGGGAAGAGCCTGCGACATGCCTGCAAAAGTCGAGAACTTCTTCAGTCAGTTTCGGATCTGGGTGCAATGTGCTCTGAACCAACTTTTCACCCTAAACGAGGACTATGATCTCAAGTACAATCTAGATCTCTACGAGATATAGTTGATGCTTCTGACTTCACCCGAAGAGATCGCGTTAGTGATGGGATCTAATCCTTTCTTTCGCGAATCATTGCGTAAGCTCTCAACACTCGCAGTGCTCTCGCGGCTTTCTCGGGGAGATTATACAGCGGAATACTTGATCGACCCAGCACCTCATACACTTTTGCGAAATCCGCTCCGCCAGCTGGAACATCCACAACCGGTTTGCGTGGAAACCTTGACGCTATTCTTGGAATTACCCTTGAGTCCTTCGGTTCAAAGAACGTAGATTTGAGCATGTTGATCACTAGCACGCCGTCTACGTTCTTGTCCGCAAGTATAAGCTCAAGCACCTTCTTGTATCTGTCAGCCTTTGCATCAGCAATCAAGTCTATAGGATTGCTGGCGTCCACCCCAGGATATTGACGCTCGATTTCCTTCTTTGTCCCAGAAGACAAGCCTGCAAGCTTCAGACCGTTCCTTTGAACTGCATCCGCCGCCAGTATGGCCGGCCCTCCAACGTTACTCACGATTGCCACGTTGTCTCCGAGCATCGGTGGCTGTTTAGACAGCGCGATAGCCATGTCCATCAGTTCCTCGATGTTTTCCACCCTGATTACACCTGCTTTCTTGAAAGCCGCATCAAAAACCTCGTTTGACCCGGCTATTGAAGCCGTGTGCGATTTTGCCCTCTGCGCCGACTCGCGGGTAACTCCCCCTTTGAGAACCAAAATGGGCTTCCGCTTTACGATCCTTCTCGCCTCGTCAATGAATTCTCTGCCGTTCTTGACCCCTTCCATGTAGAGACATATCACCTTCGTTTTCCTGTCCTTTCCGAGATACCGCAGCAAATCAACGTCATTCACGTCAACCTTGTCGCCTACAAAAGCAAACTTGCTGATTCCGACGTTGAAGAAGCATGCCCAGTCGAGTAGGCAGGCGCCGACTCCGCCGCTCTGGGATATGACTGCGATGTTTCCCTTTTCGGGCATGAGGTCTATTTCAAAGGTCGTGTTCAATCCGTTGGCAGTGTTCAGTACACCCATAATCGTGTTTGGGCCAAGGATTCTGGTGCCATACCTCTCCTTAAGTCTTAGAAGGCTGGCGCGCTGATTTTCTTTGTAGCCACCAGTGATCATGACAAGGGCTTTGACACCCACCTTGGCGCACTCCACTGCTTGGGCGACCGAAAGTTCGGGTGGAAGCATGATGACTGCAAGGTCAGGTACTTCTGGCAGCTTGATCAGGTTCTTGTAGCCAGCTCGGCCGTCGATGTCTACGACGTAGGCTTTCTTGCGGTAGAACCTCTTCATGTTGTACGTAACGTTGCCGAAGAGCTGCGGTGAAGCCATCCCGACCTCTTCTCGAATCTTGCTAGAGCCTATCAGTACGGCCGATTTCGGTTCAAAGATGGCGTCCACTTTGTCCATGGGTGTACCCTTCAGACCGAAGTTTCGAAGGTGGAGGGAAACAAGATATGTTGTGCGTATTCATAAATCTAACCATGGGAAATAGGCTTGAACGTTACTATGTGCGTTCTATTATTTTCATGTAAGCAAATGTTGCACTCAGGGTGAAGATGGCTGAGAAAACCAGAACAGAGAGCACCCAACTTTGGCTAAAAATGTATCCTGGCAGCAGGAAGGAGCGTATCATGTCAGACGCGTTACTGAGGGGGTTGATTTCCGCGAACGTCACGAGTACGCTTGGAAATTTGCCTTCTCGCCCGAGCTCTTCAATCAGGGAAAGTGGATAAAAGACGCTGCTGCAAAAGAAGAGCGAATAATAGACCAATCCTCTTGCGGTTATGAATTTCTCTAGACTTGAGGTGGACACTGCGATTGTGATGCTTAAGCCTGAGATTCCCAACGCTACAAAGAAGAGCACTGCCAAGATCAACAGGAACTGCGGTATCGTTGGGAAGCCTAGGAAAATGAAGCATGTGAGCAGCAGAGGAGACATGTAGATCATTCCGCGCAATCCTCCCGATAACACTCGTCCCACGGCGAGTTCGGTCCTCGTCATTGGTAGACTTAGCATGTAATGATGGACTTCCCTCCGGCGCTCCATGTTTACTTCACGACCGATCATGAAGGCTGAGGCGAACAAGCCGGTGACTGCGAGTCCAGGTGCGAAGAAGGTGAAGTAGTTCGTGATCCCCGCAGAGCTGCTCAGCATGTGGCTGTAAACCAGTGCCATTATGAACAGGTCTGCCAAGTTCATACTGATCAGTCCTACGAGCCACCACTTATACCGGAAAAAGTTCCTGAAATCGTGTTCAACCATGTATAGAATCGCCTTCATTATTGCCACCCTCCGCCTTCTATCCGCTGCTCGTAGAGTACCATACCCACGAAAGTGAAGAACGCGAAAAATGCGACTATGCCGAGCAATGGTAAGAGCGGGTTGTCCAGCGTTATTATCGATGCGCCCCAGCGGAACAGGTCCGCAGCGTAAGTGAGCGGGTTGAAATTCGTGATCCCGGCGTAAACGGGGTTGGTCGCCTGCACAATCGCCAAGGGGTACATCGCTGTGCTGAGACGGACCACTAGAGCATCTAGGACGCCCATGAAGATGTCAAACCGATCACTGGACTTTATTACCACTGCAATCGTGATGCTCATGCCTGAGACGCCGAATGAAAAAAGGAACAGAGCAAGCAGAGACACGATGAATGCAACCGGATTCACGGAACCGATAACAAACATTGATACGGCGATCAAAGGCCCTACATAAATAAAGGCCCTGAGGCCTCCACCAATTGATCTGCCCAAGACCAGCTGCCTCCTAGACACTGGCAGACTGAGCAAATACTCAAAAACGCCGTGTTCTGCCTCCTCGTAGATGTCGAAGCCGATGAACACGGCGGCAGACCACAACGTCATGACTGAAAGCCCGCCCACGTAGTAGTGAAAGTAGTCGGGCACGCTCATCATGCGAGATGCGATGAGTCCGAAAAATGCTATTTGTGACACGAACCAAATTGCCCTCATTATTATCAGAAATTTATACTGGAAGAAGAGGCGCACGTCTCTTTCAATTACCAAGAGAAGCTTGTTCGTCCACAGTTCACTCCTGGTCTTTCTGTGCCTGTTCGATCGTCAAGCCTGTGTAGTGCGCGAAGACATCGTCAAGACTTGGTTCGCTCATGCGTATCGAAGTGACCGGCACGTTTCTCTCCGTGAACAGGTTCATGATGCGCGGCACGATCTCTTCAACCCTGTTCAAGTAAAGGCGGAGGTTTGTCGGTTTAAACTGCGTGATATCAACAACTTCCTTGAAGCCCTTGAGTTCTTCGATTATCTTGGGCGACGCGCCCTCTCCAAGTTGGACATCGATTATGTCGCCCCCGACGATGCTGTCCTTCAACTTTTTAGGCGTGTCGCAGACGAGCAGTTTTCCTCTGTGCAGTATTCCAACTCTGTCCGAAAGCTCATCAGCCTCATAAAGCTCGTTCGTCGCAAGAATTATAGTCGTGCCTTCATCGCGAAGTTCAAGAAGCATGTTCCATATCTTGTGCTTACCCACAACATCAATCTGTGCCGTAGGCTCATCGACAATTGCTATCTTCGGTCTTTGAACCAAGACCTTTGCCATTTCAATACGCTTACGCATTCCACCCGAAAGTGCGTGAACGCTCTTGTGTCGAGCATCCCACATCTGAACGGCATCCAAGACCTCCTTAACCCTTCTCTTTCGCTCAGCAGTTGAGAGCCCACAGACCTTGGCATGCCAGTTGACTAGGTCCCAGGGGGTGGCCACCCACAGCATCTTAGGCTCTTGAAAGCATATGCCAAGCATGGCCCGCACCTTCTCTGGCTGTTTCCGTATGTCGTACTCACCAACATACGCCGTGCCCTCCGTCGGTCGAATAACCGTGGCGAGCATAAGAATGGCCGTGGTCTTCCCCGCACCGTTAGGCCCCAGAAGTCCGAGAATCTCACCCTCCTCAACCTCCAGGTTCAAATGGTCAACTGCGGCAAATTCACCGAATTTTTTGGTAAGGTTCTCCATCCTGATTATTGGCGGCACTTTTTGCACCATACGAAGAAAAAATACAATAACGGACCAACTAATTAAGATTAGCCAGCACTAGCTCATCAGCCTAAAACGACAGCCCATCCGTCTTCAGGGAGTCTCAGGCGAACACGTAAGATTGGGGCTGACACCTAAGAGGGGAGGGGGTAGGTGAAGTTAACGGGGAAAAACGCGAATACAGGGATGCTAAGCCGAATCAAGCAAGAAAATATGTAAACTTTCTTAAAACCATCGAAGGATAATAGTTCTCTGTGGGTGTGGATGAAAAAGCTTCAATTCGACTTCGTCGACGAGACAAACATGAGCCTCTTGACGGACTTCTACGAGTTAACGATGTGCGCCAGCTATTTTAGAAACAAGAGAAACGAAGCCGCAACTTTCGACCTGTTCATAAGAAAACTACCCCCCAACAGGTCATACTTCGTCTTCGCCGGACTGGAACAAGCATTGCTCTTTCTCGAAAACATCACGTTTAGTCGAGACCAAATCAGCTACTTGAGAACGCAAGGTTTAAAGGAAGATTTCTTGGAATACCTGAAAAGCTTCAAATTCACTGGAGACGTATGGTCTGTTCCCGAAGGAACCATAGTTTTTCCTGACGAACCCCTAATCAGAGTGACTGCACCCATAGTTGAAGCTCAATTGGTTGAGACATTTATCCTTAACACGGTAAACCTGCAGACGATGATCGCCACTAAAGCCTCAAGAGTTGTTTTCGCGGCACAAGGCAAGCCCATAGTAGAGTTCGGCTTGCGAAGAACCCAGGGAACCGACGCTGGAATGAAGGCAGCAAGGTGCAGCTACATCGCTGGAGCCAGCGGAACTTCAAACGTCCTTGCAGGCATGATGCACGGTATTCCTCTGTTCGGAACAATGGCCCACTCTTACGTAATGTCCTTTGACCGTGAAATTGATGCCTTCAGAACTTTCGCGAAGACCTTTCCCGAAAACTCAACCCTTCTCATAGACACGTACGACGACCTCAAAGGTGCAGAAAACGCGGCGACCGTCGCATTGGAATTGCAGGAAAAAGGACAAAAATTGAGTGGGGTTCGACTTGATAGCGGCGACCTAGTGAACTTGAGCATAAAGGTCAGACGCATCCTAGACGCCCATGGACTTCAATACGTCAAAATCTTTGCAAGCGGAGACCTAGACGAGTACGCGATCGAAGACCTCACGAAGAAAGGGGCCAAAATTGATGCGTTCGGTGTCGGAACAAGGATGAGCACGTCCTGTGACAGGCCGTACGTGGATGTTGTGTACAAGCTGTCGGGCAAAGTGGAGTGCGGAGTGTTTGTTCCGGCGATGAAACTGAGCAAGGGCAAGGTAACTCTGCCTGGAAAGAAACAGATCTTCAGAAGGCGAGACAAGGGAGGAAGATACTTCAAGGATATTATAGGTTTGGAAAACGAGAAAGTCAATGGAGAGCCTCTGCTAGTGAAGGTCATGGAGAAAGGGCGCATAACCTACGACGTCCCAAGGTTAGAAGAAATAAGAAGAGTCACTCTACGGAACCTCTTGCAACTCCCAGACAAGTACAAGAAACTGGCTGGGGCCGCTTTGTATCCAGTCGAACTGAGTGCTACGCTGAGAAAGATCAGGAATCAGTTGGAGAGGCAGCTGAGGCGATAGGGGTACTCATCGTGACGCCAAATTTAGCGCTGTTTTTTGGGCTTTTTCTACGGTAGCTTGTTCGTCAGAGTCTTCATCTTATTGTTCTCATCAGGGTTTTTCCGTCAACTATGACAGTGTCTACATCGCTTCTTCGTGCTGAGTAGACGATGCTGGCGTAGATGTCGTGCAGGGGTTTAAGGTGCGGTTTTGAAAAGTGAACTGGGACTATGTCAGCCTTCAGCGATGTAACCGTAGAATGCAAAGGATTCAGAGGCTAACAAAAACTGTGCCCAGCAGCGTCTAACATCTTAACAGCTTGTGCTCCGTTGGGCCTTCTCGATTTGTCTGACGAAATGAAAGTGGAAGTGAGGGGCTTAGATCATTGCTTTGGGTTCTTCAATTCTTCGCAGGAGAGGACGCAGGACTGAGTGTGAGACATTTTCCTCTGGAGGTCCGTTCTTGAACATGTTTGGGGAGCCTATTTTTCTGCATATGAAGTTGAGCGAATCTTCAGTGAAGTTCAGCAGGCTTTGTCCCTCAGTTGTTAGTTTGTACACTTTTCTGGGTCTTTCGGTGGACATCTGCCAGTCGCTCTTAACGAATCCTTTCTTTTCTAATGTTCCAAGTAGGGGGTAGATTGTGCTGGGTCCGAAGTAGACTCCGAACGTCTTGCGGATCTTGGTGATTATCTGGTATCCATGCATGGGTTGTCCGTTGAGGAACTGGAGTATTATGAGGTCTAGAAGGCCTTTCATCAACTTTGTTTGGACTTCCTTTGAGTTGTTCATTTCGAACACCTTTTCTTTGTCTTGTATGCCTGTCCAACAGTTTGCCTGTTAGACGGGACTACGATATGTCTCTTGCGAGACGTATCTTGAGTCTCTATATACACTAAACGCCAATATAAACGTTGATGCGCATCCCAAACATAAACAAGCATAAAGAAGCATACATAGCAGCATGAACTTTTACGTAAGTCTAATAAACTCAGACATGAACCACTACAAAATAGGCCACAGCTAGAACGTGAAAAAGTGGCGGAGATCTTCAGAAAGGAAATTGTACAACGCATCACCAGAAACCTGCTCGACATCCAGGTGTTAAGGCTAATTCAGACCGAACCCATGTGGGGCTACAAGATTAAGAAGCAGGCAGAAGCAAAATTCGGCGTGAGACTCCGACATGGAGCACTCTATCCGCTTCTCAACGAACTTGAACAAGAGAGCTTCATAATAGGCCAAAACCAGCGACAAGGCGGAAGAAAAAGAAAAGTGTATCAGATCACTAGAAAAGGCGAAGAATACTTGGAAGCGTATAAAAGCGTTCTAAAACAACAGTTAAAAGGACATGACGTAGAATAAGCGTCGACTCTCGGTAATCGATACTCTCAGGTTTTAAATAGAACCAACAATAAGCGTAAGACCATGAACCCAGGCACAAGTCGAAAACAATCCAAAATACTTGTAGAAGAGCTTAAGAGAAGAAGCAAGAAACCCCTTGAATTCGCAAAGAAAACTATTCTCGCAGAAAAGATAGAATACAGACAGTTGCGAGAAGCATTAGAGCATTACATCCTACACTGGAACGATTTCACTCATTCCGGGTCGTTCTCGATTGCCTGTGAGGGGGTTGGAGGAAACTTGACCGCTGGCACCCGCGTTCAAGCGGCCATAACAATGATTGCCGCAGCGCTTGACATTCACGACGATGTCATAGACAAGTCAGAAATGAAACATGGCTTGCCCACAGTCTTTGGGAAATTTGGGTGCGACATCGCGCTTCTGTTAGGAAACGCGTTTCTGGTAGAAGGCTTTAGCCTTCTCGCCGAATCGACTAGCGACTTACCACAAGAAAAGATCGAAGAAATTCGCGCAATTCTCAAAAGAGCGCTGTTCGAGGTGGGTAATGGGCACGCCTTGGAGTTAAACCTCAGAGAAAGAACCAGCGCCAACCTAGAAGAATATATTGGAATTTTCAGAATGAAGGCCGCGAGCATCGAAGCTGATTTCAGGATTGGAGCCATCCTTGGAAATGGAACGAGGAGTGAGATTGATGCCATGGCGAAGTATGGAAGAATTCTCGGCACATTAACCCAGCTGAGAGAAGAATTCATAGACATATTCGAAGTCGAAGAGTTAAACCAGCGCATTCGCAGCGAATACTTGCCACTTCCAATATTAGTCGCCATGCAAGACAGCGAATCGAAAGAAAGAATCCAAGAGCTCACATCTAGGGGAAGAGTAAGAAATAGCAATGTTGACGAGCTGATTAGGATAGTTTTCAAGTCGAGAAGTGTAGAAAAACTCAGAGGAACGATGGAAAAGCTTGTAGCTGAAAGTATTAGTTTCACATCTACGATAGAAAGAAAAGGAATCAGAGACCTGCTGTCTCACCTTGCATCGTCTATGCTTGAGGACCTGTAATGGTTACGGAGGAATGACTCGAACCGGAGCTTCCCGTTTCTTAACCTTCTTCATCTCTATCCCTCACATGTATATGTGTACAACACGTCTGCTACTTAAGGGTTCTTCTTGAGGGTTCTGCGTGTGATTTCATAAGATGGGTTAGGAACAATCCCCAAGAAGCTATTGCTCCGTCAGCATTGATGATGTGCACAGGTATCGGCATAGCAGTAGTGGGAATCTATTCACGCATACAATAACACACTGTCACTCAAACGATTTCTTACAGCCAACCTATCAACCTTCGAAGCTCAGAATTAGCCATCCCACGCCAGTTGACAAGGAAACAAATCCCATGAGAAGTCAACAGAGCCTTCTTGAGCATGAACGCAAAGGCATCATTTGAAAAGTGTTTTATTTGCAGACGCTGTTCTTTCAGTGATAGGTCGCTCAAGGATTGCCGTCACAGAAGGGCTCTAGACCAAAAATAACTTGGAAGGAATTATCGCCAGCACTTTTCTTAGTATTCAACAGTCTTGTATGGTACACACTAACGTATGCTTTGTATAACGATGCCATCAATGGGCTACGGGCACCTTTTTCCGAAACGTTGATATTCTTCACGGTCTACTACGCAGGAATCGCTTGCTCAGGTATCTTGGGAGCGATGTTCTCTCCAAGCGCACGCGAGACCTATCTTTTGCTGTGGATGTTTGCTGGAGCAATTATGACAGCATTTCTACCCACCATTGCAAACAACAGTACATCAGTTAACATATTGATTTCTCTTTTTCTAGGGATTGTAGCTGGAATGGGTCTGCCATCCTGTCTGGCTTATTTTGCTGACACAACGGTTGTCGAGAACCGTGGACTGTATGGAGGAATAACGTGGGGTACTATTGGCTTCGGTACTCTGATTTTTCTCGTCTTGGTAAGTCCCCTAGACCTTGCTTCTGCGTTTGCAACGCTTGCAGCCTGGCGAATATTTGGACTAGTTGTTTTCTTCTTTCTCTCAAGGAGTTGGGGAAGAACCCAACAAAGACACAGCTCTTCCTCTTACAGGTCGATTTTGCAAAGAAGAGAAATGGTGCTATATCTGGTTCCTTGGGTAATGTTTTCCCTTGTGAACTTCAGTGAGGCGCCAGTATTGGAAAGGTTGTTTGGGGATTCCTACGTGTTTGTCGAGTTTGTTGAATTTGCAATAACAGGGTTCTCCGCGGTGGTAGGCGGTCTGCTGTCAGATCTTGTAGGCAGAAAAAGAGTGGTAATAACCGGTTTTATCATACTTGGCATTGGATATGCTGTGCTTAGTCTTTTTTCTGAAATGCAGTTTTCGGGGTATCTATATACGGTTCTTGACGGCTTCGCGTGGGGAATGTTCGCTTCAGTTTTCTTCATGACTTTGTGGGGAGACCTTGCGGGAGACTATCGAAGGGAGAAATATTATGCCCTAGGGGGAATCCCCTATTTCCTTGCTGGATTCCTGCCCATAATAGTTAAACCTTACGCAGGAATGATACAAACGGCAACAGCGTTTTCTTTGGCAAGTTTCTTCTTGTTTTTGGCTGTCTTACCCTTGATGTACGCTCCTGAAACATTGCCTGAAAAGACTATTCAGCAACGGGAGTTGGGGAAATACGTTGACGATGCGAAAAAGTTCAAAGAGAAATCAGATCGAAAGAAGTGATTTCAAGTTGAATCAGGTCACTATGATAAGGTGTGAATGAACACTGTGATGGATGTAGCAATCGTAGGAGCTGGCCCTGCTGGCGCCTACTGTGCCTTATCTTTAGCAAAGGAAGGCTTCAAACCAGTTGTGTTGGACCACTCCCATCCGAGAGAAAAACCCTGTGGCGGAGGCTTGTCGCCATATGCGCAAGAAGCGTTTCCCTTGCTGAAAGAATTGCCGTTCACTCATGGAGAAGCAAACCAAATTCAAATAGTGTACATGTATGGCAAAAGTATCACCCTTCCTCTCAGACGAAAATTCATAATCACTTCCAGACTCAAGCTTGATCAACACATTCTGAGCTTGGCCATTGCTAACGGCGCGCAACTGGAAACAGAAAAAGTAATCGGGGTAAGAAGAGACGGTGGAAACTGGAACATCAGCACCAACAAGAGACTCTACAAAGTCAAAATTTTGATCGGGGCAGATGGAGTTCAAAGTATAGTGAGGAAGGCGACAGTTGGCTCTTTTCAGCCGTTTGATTTAGGAATGTGCTATGGTTATCTGACAAAACCATTAGAAGAGCAACGCATTTTGCTAAGACCTCTCCCCCGGAGAAAAGGGTACATCTGGTTGTTTCCGCGAGGCGATCATGCCTGTGTAGGGATCTCGGCTGATCTGAGCAAAAGTTCTGGCTCAAAAACAGAGCTGGACAGATTTCTTAGAGCGTATCACCCAAATCTCAAGGTGATCAAGGAATGGGCGGCCTTGATTCCAACCTTGCGTTGGCAGACTCTTCGAAAACCAATTGCTGGATCTAACTGGATGCTGATCGGAGATGCTGCCGGGCATGTTGACCCGGTCTCTGGAGAGGGTATTCCCTACGCTCTCCGGTCTGGTGAATTGGCGGCTGAAGCAATCTTCCAAAGCAGGCCCAAACTCTACGACCGTCTGTGGAGAGAAGACTATGGCAGGTTTCTGTCCCGTTCCGCCAGAATGAGAGATCTAGTATTCAACCAATATCTTTGTACACCCTATTTCATTCTTGCTTCACTGATATCAGAACAGTTAGCGATGTAATCGGCACACTACACTTCTGATACAGCAACATAGGTTTGTGGTCAACTGTTTGGGAAGAAACCAACAAGATTAATCAATAGCGTGCTACGCTTAAATTCGTTGATTTGAGTTGAGAAAAGTATGTTCTTCCACGTAATCCTAACGGGTCAATGCAATTCGAAGTGCAGGTACTGTTATGGTGAAGCGGTTGAAGACACGGATGATGATTCCTGGGATGTTGAAGTTGATTATTCACTACCAAGAGAAATAGGCTACGATGTGGGTCTCTTAGAGGGGTTTTGCAGGAAGGATCCTGATTGTGTGCTGACTTTCTACGGTGGAGAACCGCTGCTTTGCGTGGACCTGATCAGGCGAGTCATGGATGAGGTGACGGCCAAGCTTTTCATGGTCCAAACGAATGGTTTGCTCCTAGACCGTCTTCAACCAGGTTATGTTAACCGTTTCCACACGATTCTTGTTTCGGTCGACGGTGATGAAAGCCTAACTGATTTCTATAGAGGAGAGGGCACCTTCGGGAAAGTTGTTGACAACCTAAGACTGATAAAGCACAATGGTTTCGAAGGCGAACTCATCGCCAGAATGACAGCCATGGAAAACACTGATATTTACAAACAGGTCAGATGGCTTCTGGAGAACGATGTGTTTCCTTTTTCTTCCGTTCACTGGCAGCTGAACGCTGGATTCTGGAAGAACGATTATGCACGGAGGCATTTCGAGACTTGGAGCCAGGAAAGCTACAACCCGGGCATACGAAAACTCGCTGAGTTCTGGGTTAATCATATGGAGGAGAAAGGTGTTGTTCTGCGGCTCTATCCGTTGCTGGGTATTGCGCAGTCCATTCTTTCGGGAGAAAAAGAAAGCCTCCTGCGCTGCGGGGGAGGATGGACAAACTATGCGATTCAGACTGATGGCCATATCATTCCATGCCCAACGATGTGGGGAATGAAGGATTACTACCTGGGACACATCAGCACTGCTGACCCCTTAAGACTGAACAGAGTGTTTGTGGGCGAGCCGTGCACGAGATGCAGCACTTTCTGGTTGTGTGGCGGCCGATGCTTGTATGCAAACGTGATGAAACGTTGGGGTTCCGAAGCGTATGGTCAAGTGTGCAAAACTGTGAAGAACCTGATTGAAGCCGTTTTGGACCAGCTGCCGAGGATACAGGAGCTTATTCATCATGGAAGGGTCAAGTTGAGAGACTTTGAATATGTGAAGTACAATGGTTGCGAAATAATTCCGTAACGCTTCCTGAGGGCTGAGAATCGTTATTAGGCTAGCCTAGTAAATCGGTACAAGGTGAACTGTTTGTCCGTGACTCTTCGTGATGCTCAGCATCTCTGCTGGAAAAACTTCAGAAAAATCAATGAGAAGCTCGACCCCGAAAGGGGCAGAAGTTGGACCCCGTTTGTGATGGTCACCGACCTTCTCGAGGAAGCAGGCGAAGTCGCAGCAGTGGTCAAGGGTTTGGAGGGGTTCAAGCCGCCAGAAAAACCCAAGACAAAGGATATGCTGGCCACTGAGCTTTCGGACCTTCTTTACATAATCTTCGTGTTGGCGGAGCATTATGGCATAGAGCTGGAAGAATCTTTTCTGCAGACTGTGAACGACTACATAATCTCCAAACTACATTAACACATGACAAGAAGAATACTCGTTTCTTCCGCGCAGTCCCCTCTTTTTATTGGATTCTGTTAGTCGAGAAAGCCTAGATTCATTGTTCATTTTTACTGTAGCGCGCGCGGTTTTTCTGTTTGTCTGTGCGTCTGTCTGTGTGTCTGCGTGTCTGTGTGTCTGTCTGACTGTAAGCTTTCCTAGAGGGGGAGAGAGGGAGAAGGAAGGAAGGGGAAGTGAGGAAGTAAGCGCTTGCGTAAAGGAAGGAGAGAGAGAGAAAGATAAAACTTTACCCCAAACATAAGAACTAGTTATGATGCCTCATTAATTCCTCAGGGTCGTCAGGCAAATGGTCTATTCCACCAAACTCTTTGACAACGACCGACTTTACCTTGGACTTCAGTTCTGGTCTAATTCCAGGATAAGTCATTTCTGTTTCTCCACCAATGCTTTCACAGTCGTCCTCGACTATCACATCTGGCATGACTTTCTCGGCCACATCTCTGTAGTCTTCGCCTTCCTTTCTGAATAGCAGTTTCCCTTCAGGGAATTCGTATTTCTTGAGAACGTGTCGGATGATATTGACTTCAGTTGATTTCCTTCTGGATGTTAGATATACAATGGTTGCGCCTTGTTTTTTCCAGGCTCCAATTTTCTTTGCACTTTTTCCTATAGGAACTGAAGCTGCAAAATATTCAGGAGAAGGTGCATCACCAGCCTTCTGCAGTTTTTCAAGCTCTTCTTTCGACAGGTTTGACCATTTCTTGACCTGCTTGACAGCCTCTTCTCTTGGAAGACCAATCCATTTCTTGTTTGTTAGAATAGTTCCCTCGGTGAAAACCAGAATCTTGACACCCATCTCTGCCCCTCCAAACTGGAGTATTTGGCTTGCTAGAGAGTGGGAACACTTTTTTCTTATGATTTGTGGTTGGTTGGATAAAACTTTACCCGCGCGCGCTAAGATGAAGATACTGAAGATGAAGAAGAAGACTTCGAAGAAGAAGAATGGTAGATTGTGCTAATTAACTCAGCTTCGTGGAGACTGTGTTACTCAGTGGGAAAGGCAGTTAAGGGCCTTGCCTACTGCAGCGCACGCGCAAAATGAGTGACTGATTTTGAAAAAATCTGGCTCAGACCACTGATCGCTTGTCTTTCCCGAGAGAAGGTGGTGCGATGTTCGGTGGTTTGGGGGCATAGAAGATTTTGTCTTTCGGTATAATCTCGAACCTGGGTTGTACGGTGATATTGTAAAGTGGCTGTCCATCAGGAGTTTTGGTATCGGCAGCCACTCCAACCCGAGTCAGGTCCACGTGAACCTTTATCAGAGTCTCATCCTCAAGTCTGAAACAGACAACATCGCTACCGACCAGCTTCGCACTCAGTAGCTTGTATTTTATTTGTTCACCACTTTCAGACACGCCTTCTACCCCTCTGTTTTCTTTCTATGATGTTGTTCACTTCCTTGCTTAATTAGATAATGCATTTTTGGTTCTGTCAAGTCTCCGTCGGCGCACGCTAGCCAGAGAAGAAATCAGTACAGAAAGTGGTTCTTAATACGTGACAGAAATGGACAATCTTAAGTTATTCAGAAAAAGAGAGGCTCTGCTTCGCCCTTCCTCATACTATATTACAGAAAATCAATCTATGAATATGATTCCAAGAAGTGTCGAGCTGTGAAGCCGATGTCTCGCATGTCTATTTTGCCGTCATCATTGATGTCCGCGTCTGTATTAGCGCGCGCGCTATAGTGAGTTAAGTCTTTGGACAAAGAGAGAAGAAGTTAGAAAGAAATTGGCTCTTGCGTGCGCACATGAAGGGCACATTGTGGCAAAGTGGAATGCGTGCGAATTTGATTTCTATAGGTCTCGACTTTATGATTCTAGACGTGTTGTTTATTAGCAGCGATGTGAACGGTGGACGAAGCGTGTAAGAAGCGAGTTTTTGCACAGCGACCATAAAAGGAGTTGAGAGATTTGACGTATGAAAAAAAAGAGATGCACAAGGCAGTCTGCGCTGAATGCGGAAAGGAATGTGAAGTACCATTCAAGCCCGATGGCAGCAGACCTGTATACTGCCGAGAGTGTTACGCGAAGAGAGCACCACCAAGAAGAAATCGATTTTAGATCAAGCCAGCAGCTCAAATCTGAGATTGGCTTTCTCCCAGTCTCCATATCTTTTTCAAATCACTTAAGCAGATATTTTACTTTCAAATGATCGGTGTAGCTTGCGCGTCGGTGTGCGCGCACGCTACAGATTGGCTTGACAAAACATTGGTCAAAACGAACTCGGGCAAAATGACGAATGACGCATTAGTACCTCGGCCTACATAACCCACGGACCTGTAAATGCTACGTCGCGCGCGCTTGGAAATATCAAAAAAAGTCACGGAGATTTTTTAGTCTTCACTTTCGGGCATTCCGTCGCCAGGTGGTCTTCCTGCTCCTGGCCCTTCTTTGGGTTTTGTGGATGCTATGACGTCGTCTATGCGAAGTATCATCGCAGCGGATTCTGTTGCTGATTTCACTGCTTGTTCCTTGACTACCAGGGGTTCGATCACGCCTTTGTCGAGCATGTTTTCAACTTTTCCGTTGAAGACGTTTATTCCTTTGTACATTCCTTCTGGCTTTTCGTGTGCAGACCTCAATTCCACGAGCACGTCGATAGCTTCGAGCCCCGCGTTTTCGGCAAGAGTCTTGGGGATCACTTCGACGGCACTGGCGAAATTCTCTATCGCGAGCTGTTCTCTTCCGCTAACGCTTGTGGCGTATTTTCGAAGTTCCTTTGCCATTTCGATTTCCACTGCGCCGCCGCCTGCAACTATCTTATTGTTCTCTATGACGTCTGAGACCACTGACAATGCGTCTGTCATTGCCCTTTCGGCTTCGTCAACCATCCTTTCGAGCCCAGCGCGAATGATAATAGCAACTGAGCGGGGGTCTTTGCATTTCTCAACAAAGATCATCTTATCTTCGCCCAGCTTGCGCTCTTCCACGTGCCCTGCCATACCTAGGTCTTGGGCTTTCAGGTCGCTCAGGTCTGTGACTATTCTGCCGCCTGTGGCTTTTGCGAGTTTCTCCATGTCCGATTGCTTCACGCGTCTTGCTGTGAGTATTCCTTCTTTGGCGAGGAAGTGTTGGGCTATGTCGTCGATGCCTTTTTGGCAGAAGACAACGTTTGCGCCCGAAGCCTTTATCTTGCTGACCATGTCTTGCAGCATCTTGTTTTCCTGGTCAAGGAAGGCTTTCATCTGACTTGGGTCTTTTATCCTTATTTCGGCGCTGATTTCTGTTTTTTTGATCTCGAGTGCGGCGTCCAGAAGGGCTATCTTTGCTTTTTCAACCGTTTTAGGCATTCCCGGGTGGACTGCTTCTTTGTCTATTACGAGTCCTTTGACGAGTTGTGATTCGATGAGGCTTTTTCCAGTTTTCTTTATGACTTGGATGTTGTCTATGTCGGCGATGTTCTTGTCTCCACGTTGTTCAACTATCTGTCTAACGGCATCGATTGCCATGTCGGCTAGGTGGTCTCTTGCTGCGCCTACTCCCTTGCTTGCCATCGATGTTATGGCGACGTTCTTTAGGGTGGCGCGGTCTTCCATCTCCACTTGTACTGCCACTTTGTTTATCGTTTCGACTGCCTTCAGTGCTGCTTTGCGGTAGCCGCTGACGAGGATTGTTGGGTGGATGTTCTGGTCAAGTAGCTCTTCGGCCTTTTTGAGCAGTTCGCTCGCCAATACAACTGCGGTTGTCGTTCCATCGCCCACCATGTCGTCTTGAGTCTTTGCGATTTCCACCATCATTTTTGCTGCTGGATGCTCAACTTGTATTTCGTTCAGGATCGCTGCTCCGTCGTTTGTTATTGTTATGTCTCCGAGACTGTCGACGAGCATCTTGTCCATACCGCGAGGTCCCAAAGTTGACCTGAGGACTTCACCGATTACTTTTGCGGCCATTATGTTGTTTCTCTGAGCATCTTTGCCTCTGTTTCTTGATGTTCCTTCTTTCAGTACCAGGACTGGTTGTCCCGACGCTGTCGTAGTTAAGTAAGCCATACATATCCTCCCTTCAAGGCTAAAATAAAACTATATTAGTCCGAAATAAGCAAAAATGCTTAACAATATAAAGCTTACTTCTGAGAGTCCAGATACATTTTCGGGTTCTTCAAAGCGCGCGCTAAGAACCCCATGAACATTCTTCAATTAGAGGGGGGATAGGAACCTATGGTTAGGACCTGAAGGGTTCCGTAAGGGCGCGTAAAGTAAGAAAATTAGCAAGGAAACATAGAAATAGATATTCTCTACAACAAGTCTACGAAATTGTTAGAGACATATGGTAAAGAGGACGTGATGCGATAACAACTAAAAGAAAGAAAGAAAGGATGAAAGAAGAAAAGAAGAAGAAAGAAGCAATGAAGTAGAAATGATGCCTATTGTGCCACAGCTTCCCATCGCGCTAGCCCGCGCGCGCTAGCTAACTATTTCTTCTCCTTCCACTGCGCGTGTTCTTCCTGCAGTTCACGGTTTTTAGCATGGTCTCGATTGATCTCATTTTTCATTTCGAAGATTTGTTGCCCAGCCATGTTCTTAACGTGTCTCGACCACATTTCAAAACTCAAAGTGCGTTCTCTTACTCCTTTTTCCATTTCCTTCGCGCGCGCTCTGTTGTGGACCGACCAACCATAGCGCACGTTATTATTTTATTATTGATTGTACTCTGCCGACTTTGCCGTCTGTCAGTCGTACCTTGATTCCGCGGGGGTGAGTTGAGCTGTTGGTGAGGATATTCTTGACGATACCCTCGGTTAATTTGCCGCTCCGTTGGTCCTGCTTCAAGACGATTTTTACGCGGATACCAGGATTGATCTGGCTCCTCTGCTGATTAGGTTGCATTTCCGACAATAGATGCTTCGCGGCTTATAGTGTATTCGCACGCCCGCACGGAAACCCAGAACCCCATAACCCTTCTTTCTTCTTTGCCCTGCATCCAGAAAACGCAAATAACAGCCAAAAATCCCGGACAAGTGGAGATGTCTCCCGTACAATCCTCCTTTCTTCTTTTTTTGGGAAGTTCTATCCCAGCACACAGTCCAACCTTATATTTGTTGAATCGTCATTATAGTGATGAGGTTATGAGGTCTGCCGGATGGCAATCATTCAGAAGAAATGCTCAATTTGCGGAAAAGTCTTTACGACATTAGACAACAAAAATAAATATTGCAGTCCTCGTTGCGCTGGAAAAGCAAATAAGAAAAAATAAAGACGTCTCAAAAAAAATACAGCCATTCTCCGACAAGTTTCTGAGAAGGAATTAGTGCGGGCGTATACTCGATTCGAAAGAATCATGGCGCCTATGATGATATCACGTCAGTATGAAGGGATTTAAGTTCGGTTCTTTTTTCCCAAGATGATTTGACATTAAATTGATTCTGAGGCGCTACAACACCATCTTCTAGCGCGCATGCCTGTTCCTAAATTCGTTTGCAGAGTATTTTGTGCTTCCGGCTGTACTCCGTCTATGGATAGTGATGGACGTCGGGATACGATGGGCATCGTTCAGAAGG
>JBEKHN010000008.1:0-96584 GCA_050012255.1 Bathyarchaeia archaeon | reverse complement strand
CAAACCCCGAAACTGTGATCGGCGAGGACGGACCACTCACGGTGTTAAGCCTAAACTGATAGCCGCTCGAGCTTGAAACTGTGGAATTGTAGACGTAGGTGACAGAGGTGCCGTTGTCGACCCACAACTTGTACGGAAGGTCCGTGCGGACTTTTGAACTTCCGTTAACTATGGTCACCGTTCCATTACTTGTGGAGTCTAGACCGGTCTGAGCAAAAGTGACCTGATACTGTGTTACGTAGTTGCCAGTAACCGTCACAAACCCCGAAACTGTGATCGGCGAGGACGGACCACTCACGGTGTTAAGCCTAAACTGATAGCCGCTCGAGCTTGAAACTGTGGAATTGTAGACGTAGGTGACAGAGGTGCCGTTGTCGACCCACAAGGTGTAAGGCAGCGTTAAGAGTATGTGTGAACTTCCATTTACTGTTACGATGGTGCCGCTGGCTGTGGAATCTAATCCTGTCTGTGCAAAGGTGACAGAGTATTGGGCTATGTAGTTGCCTGTCACCGTCATAGGTCCTGAAACGATGAACGGCGAAGAATGGCCGCTGACGGTGTTAAGCCTAAACTGCTTGCCGCCAGTTGAGCTTGAAACTGTGGAATTGTAAGAGTAGGTGACGGAACTGCCACAGTCAACCCATAACGTGTACGGAAGATTCGTGTAGACCTTCGCGCTACCATTGACCGTGACAACCGTTCCGTTTGCAGACGAGTCCAGACCGGTTTGAGCAAACGTTACTTGATATTGCGTGACGTAGTTGCCTGTAACGGTCAGGCAAGGGCCGGAAACGGTGATCTGTGAAGACGGACCGGTTACGCTTGAAAGTCTGAATTGCTTACCAGAAGCAGAACTGGAAACTGTGGAATTGTAAGAGTAGGTGACGGAACCACCTGAATCAGCCCATAAGGTGAATGGCAGTTGCGTGTAGTTCTCGGGGTTGCCGTTTACTGTTACGATGGTTCCTGTTGCGTCTGCGGACAGGCCTGCCTGATTGAAAACTACCGAATACTGTGTGATGTAGTGTGCTGTCGCCGTGTGGTTGGCGTTCATAGCCACTGTTATTAGGTTGACTCCTGTACCCTGCGATGTGCCGTCAACGTCCCAGTAGTTGAACCTGTAGCGAATGTTGTTCGATACAGTAACGCTGGTTGGAGCTGTCAACGTGACATTCGTGCCCTGGTTGTACGAGCCTTGTCCAGGAATTGTTGTAATGCTTGAAGGATTAGTGTTGACGGTTAGATAGTACTGCTGAGGCGGAGGTGGGCAGAGGATGCCCACGATGATTGGGTGATATTCTGATGGGCTGACACCGTTCTGGGGAATGTCTTCCACTTTTATGACGTATGACGATGCTGCTGGGTCCCAGTATGCTCCGTCGTCATGCTTATAGTTGTGTGTTTCTACGGCGCCGTTCTTGTAAGAGTAGACTGTGATAGTATTGTTAGGCCAGTAGGCGGTCCATGGTCCCCACTGGAACTTGAAGTAAACGGTCCAGCATGAGGGGTGAATGTCAAAACCAATGTTGCTTGCGTTTTGGCGGAGAATGGACGCGGTGTAGCCGGGGTTTCTGAATCTTTGTGCCGAAGTCGAGGCGAGATTCGGCTGAGTCATGTTGTCGTATTTGATCTCGAAACCCGATGGTCCGACAGGAGCTGTTACCCATCCCGGGCCGAAGTTGACGTATGCGGTTACTTTTGCGCCAGATATGGGAATTAGCGTTCCGCTGAAAACTACTCTGAAGAAGACCGTCGTGCTTACGTCGACGACGGCTGATGCAGCGTCTTGGGCACTGTTGGTGTCAACAACAGTCAATTGCACGGTGTATGTTCCGTCGATGGTGTATGAATGGGTTACGGTCGGATTTCCTACGGTTATGACGGTTCCGTCACCGAAGTCCCACGTGTAGCTTACAATCGTGCCGCTGGAGGCGTAGCTTGATGAAGCATCGAACGTTATGATGTCTCCAGGCATGGGGGCGCTTGGCGAGTATGTGAACGAGGCCGTGGGCCCTTGGGGGCTTGCGATTTGGCCTTTTGTGCTTGCCGCTAGAACAACTAGAATTAGGAATATAGCTATAGCTCCAGCAGCAAGCAGCCGCTGCCTCACGGTCTCTCCCTTCTCCTCTTGTAGTATTAACTACCGCTTGAAAACCATTTAAGCCTTTTGGAACTATCTTCTATATGATCTTCTCTATTTTGCAAATGATATTGAAACAGGAAAAAAACTGACAAAAAATGCGCAAACAGGACGTTTGATTGACTCTGAGGGTTTGCCGTGTTGACTCTTGGCCTCGGACTTTCAGCAGCAGAATGTCCTTTGCGTAAGGGTTAGCAGAGGAAAAACGATGGCAATGTTCCCTTTAGCCGGATTCGCCTTGGTCTTTAGGCTCGAAAATGGGCTGAAGCTCTGCTTTTCTTTTCTCAGATTTGGGTGGCCTTGGGTGTGCGCGCTGATACACGATGCCGGTTGCTGCCAAGAGAACCAGTACCTCGCCGGCTATCAGCGTGTTCTGGAATTCCATGCCTTCCCAGAATGGCGGCGCAGGTTTGTCTGTAATCAAACCCATGACTTCAACGTGACCAAGAACTTTGTGTTGAGCATCATCGATTTCGCTCTGATTGATGACGGGACTGACTGAAGCCGTGATCAACGTTGTGGTTCCTACATGAACCACGGTGAAGTTAATCGTTGCTACGATTCCTGTTCCATTTGCATAGCTAGATGATCCCACAAACATATCGCCGAAGATCATTTGCCCGTTGGCATCATCCACCCAGTTGAAAACCAAGCCTATCGTCGTCCCTGCATCCTTCATGAATGGGCCTTCGATCACCTCGTAGGGCAGAGCTCCTGGACTGGGCGGTGCGCGCGGCGTGAGTCTGACGTAGTAGGGATCCCATAACAGGTTCATCACCCATCCACTGCAAGTCGGAACATCTACCAGGCTCACGTTAACTTGAACTGTCTGCCCGACTTGCGTCACATCGTAAACCTTGTCGATGCTCAACACTGGTTCCGGTGCGCGCGTGTACAGGTATGCTAGGACAACTATGACGACTATGAGGACCAAGAACAGGCTTTTCTTCTTCACTTTTGTCCACCTTGGCTTTGTATAGTAGGACCTTTTATATTTTAACTTGTTGTTTTGGAAGGTTGAAAAGCATCGGATTCTATTTTGACTTCTCGTCATGAACAAAGAAAAAGGATGGTGTCGCTTTCGCGTGCGGCAGAGTTTACGTTCGTCTTCGTCTTCGAAGCCCAATAGCGACCATTGTTGGGATAGCGAGCAGTGGAATCACCATTAGCGCTGGGAACTCGGGAACCGTGCCTATTATCGAAACTGGTTCTGTGCTGAGAGGGGTTGTGATGTAGAAGAATGTGTGTGTTGCGTTCTCGCTTATTATGGGTGTTACTGGCGTGCCGTTAACGGTTACTATCCATTGATCGCTGGTTTGGTTGAGGCGAACTAGGTCCTTTGGAACAGTGACGTTGACGTATCCTGTTGTTCCGTCAGTGCCCGTAAGGTTGAAGCTGATTGAATAGGCTGTAGCATTAAACGTCACGGAATCAGGCACTACTGAAGCGTTGGTCGCAGTCGTTACTACATAGGTTGTGCCGTTGTTCACGATGGGGGTGTTTGTGATCTCTGGTGGGCCGTAGATCTTGTAGTGTCCGTTTGTGACGGTCTTAGCGATGGGTAATCCATCCACGTCGCCTAGTTTCACGGGCTGCAGTGTGAGGTTGAACTCAGAGAACGTCTTCACAGCCGGGACATTCGAGATGTTGAATGTTACGACGGCCATCGCGAGTTTTCCATCCGGTGGGAAGGTTGTCGTTGTAATGTTGGCTGGCGCATAGCCGTCGGTCTGCGCTGCTGTAAGGTCACGCCACGTATATGCATAGTCTGCTGTGCCGGCGGTGTTGTTTTTACTCAGGGTAAGCGCCCATATGTTGTCCGAATGACTGCTTGGTGTCACTGTGCTAAACAGGTTATCTTGTATGGCGATGCAGCTTAGAAAGCTTGCATTCCAAGATAGGGTGAATTGGGCTCCGGCGAGGCCTGTAATGTTGGCGACGGTCACGTTTACCTGGAACGTTGTTCCAACGGTGGGGGCATTGAAGACAATGCTCGGGGGATCGACGAAGGCTATTGCCGTGGTTGCGACGGCTGAGGCTGTGTGGATATTTGTGGCTGCATAGAGCATGGCTGAAATCATTGCTGAAATCAGTAGTATTGCTATGAATATCCAATTGCGGTTTTTCATCTTCATACTTTTGGGAAACATTTCTAGATACACCTTTTTTATGATTTCCTAGTTGGGAGTATTTAACACTTATTGTTGACGAACAGCGAACCGTCAGAGCATTTTACGATTGACATCTCGAAAGCAACCAAGTTCTCTGTTTGGAGCCTTGCTAATGGATAGATTGGAAGAGCAACTGTGCGGCTAGGTTTTCTTTCTTTTTCTTCTCGTTCTCATGAAGTAGAACAGAAGTAGGGGCACCCATACAACAGGAATCACGATGCCTGTCACGAGTAGCAATGGGACGTTCAAAGGCTCAGAGCCGGCGTTGAGCGTTACGGTTTCGACCGTTGCATTGGAATGGCCTACCGAGTTTGTGATGTTCAGCTTCACACTGTAGGTTCCTGATATTCTGTATTCGTGGGCCACAACGATGCCTGTTGCGTTCGTGCCGTCGCCGAAGTCCCAGAAGTAGGTTGTGATGTTTGAAAAGGCGCCGTGGCTCGCGGATGCGTTGAAGACAAGATCCCATCTGAAGTTCCCAAACGCGTATGATGCATTGGGAGGCGACGGAGAGTACGTGAATAAGGCGACTGGAGACAACGTATCTACGGCGAAATAGACTTTGTCCGACGCTCCCGTTCGGCCTACTGAATCGTTTGCGTAGATGACGATACTGTGTTGTCCGTCTGAGGCAGATATGTTCGTGCTTCCTGCAATCGTTACATTCGCGTTCTCGTCGAGGCTGTAGCCAATCCAAGGCTCGGGCTCTGTCAGCGTGAAATTCAGGTTCACAGTGCTTGTGCCGTACGTAGTGTTCCCTGGCGAAATAATCGTTATTTGAGGAATCGGGCTGCCGACTTTCACGGTGCCTCCGACGCCAGTTGCGGGTACTGGATCTCCATTTACATCGCCAACCTTCAGTCCATGGATTCCTGTATTAAAGGTCAAGGAAGAGAAGCCAGTGCTTTTTCCTTCTAGAGTCACTGTCGCCACTGTGTAGTTGCCTTGTATTGGGGCATATGGGGGACTATAGTCGGTAGCTCTTGAACTGGACTGGAAAAGGTAACCGTAAAATGCATAGCCCACTGTATTGTTTATCTCATTCTTTAATGTCCAGATGTTGTCCCATTCAGACGGAGGCGTTACATTGTGAAAAAGGACCTCAGTCAAGTTAACTCCAGTCAGAACTGCCGGATCCCATGTCAGGTTGAATTGAATACCTGCGGCACCTAGAGATGGTGGAATGTTAACCTCAATTGTAACGTTGAAGACTTCTCCCACTGCAACAGTCTGCGTCGCAGGAGAGACTCGGAAGACCGCTTGATCTGCTGCATGTGATCTTTGGATTTGGATGCAGAAACCAAGCGTCATTATCAGGAGAAGCAGTGCAACGCAAGCGGTTGCCTTGGTTTGTTTCAAATTTTACACCTTGAAACAAGAAGTGGGGAGGGCAACATTTAAGTTTATCGACATTCCTGCGGAAACATTGAATTGGGGCTTTTGAAGATCTAGAAAAAAAGGAATGGAGGTTTTTTAGATTCCTTGTCCGAAATGGCCTGCGAGAATGATCATGTCGTAGATATCGACTGTGCCGTCGCCGTTCAGATCAGCCGCTTGGTTCCAGTTGGGATTTCCTGGGCTGGAGCCGAATGCTGTAGACGCAAGCAATGCGTCGTAGATGTCGACAGCACCGTCTCCGTTTATGTCTCCTGGGATCTTCACTTTGACCATGCCGTCGGTTAGATTGTTGTCTGAAATGTGGGTTTCGAATGGAAGCGGCGGAACCTGTGCGCTGAGTACATATTTGCCCGGTGAGACAGCCGTTGTGCTCCACGTAACTGTTATCGTTGCGTTCGTGCTGGGAGCAAGGCTCGTGACGTTCACGGTGGCTAGCAGAGTGCTGTTGTAATAGAGGTTCAAAACGAAACTCTGGGTGCTGTTCCCTTCATTCGTGACGGTGCAAGTTATGTTCGTGCTCTGACCCTTGTAAAACTCCGTTGGTGACGCAAAGAGGTCGACAACCCCTATGTCAACGATTAGGCTTTGGAAGAATCCATTATAGACTTCGTGTGTTATGGGTTGACCTGTTGAATCGACCAGGCCTGTGTCTGTGAGGGTCAGGTTCGTAGCTCCCATTGATTTGACCCTGAACTTGATCGCAACGACGAGCACAGGCGAATCAATGTTAAGCGGGAGTCCGGGCTGATAGTACGTGACGTTTATGAATATGAATCCTTTCAGGTTGTCGATGCTTTGGTTTGGAATATAATATGTTTCGTTTAGGACATCTTGGATTTGGACTTGAAGACAGATGAGCACGTTTGGGTCATAGGTCAAATTGAATTGGTAGCCGTAAAGGTCTCTGACTTCTGCAAGCGTCACGTTGATCATGAACGTGGCTGGGGGCACCAGCGTTGGATCAATTATCAGTGATGGGTCCACCGCAAGTTTGGCCAGCAGAACGTTGTCGAAGCTGCCGTCTGCAGTCGCGTAGGGTAAGGCTTGACCTGACGAGTCCACGAGCCTGACGCCGTAAAGATGAAGCGCCGTATGTCCTAAGGCCTGAACTTGGAAGCTGATCGTCGCTAAAGCTCCGCTGCCGTCCAATGAGCTTGAAAGGGAAACGTTGAACTTCACGAAGCCAGCCGTGTTGTTTACCTCTGTTGAAGGTGTCACGGAACCAGGAATGAAACTTCCCGGCGTGATCGAATTTGCTGATAGTATACTTGTGTTGAAGCTGAGCTGGAATTCGAGCCCGTACACGCCTGACGCGTTTACGATGCTGACGTCCACCGTGAAGTTGTCGGGTGGAATGAGACTGACGTTTGAAATCGCTGACGGGGCAACGTAAAACAGAGCCGGCGGCGGCGGTGGAAGATTGCTGAAGAATCCGTCGAAGGTGTCGTGACCAATGGGGGAGCCTACTGGGTCGCCCAGTTTTGAGATGGCGAAGTGCAGGGAACACTTTCCCGTGCCTTTGACCTTCAGGGTTATGTTGGCTATGGTGTGGTTTCCTGATATTGGCGCATATCCAGCGGCCATTGCGGCGTCCAAGTCATGGTAGGTGTAAGCATAGACTACAGAGTTGTTAGCCACGGTGCTTGTGAGGGCCCAAATGTTACCGTAGTCTGATGGCGGCACGGTTTCGTGGAAGACCACCTCTTGCATGCTTACGCCTTGGAGCAAATTCTGGTCCCATGTCAGGTTGAATTGAATGCCGACGAGGTTGTTGCTTAGTGAGACGTTGTCAACTTTGACTGACACGTTGAATGTCGTGTTGGGGACGAGTGCTTGATTTACCACCTGTGGAGGGTCGACGTAGACTCTTATCGGAGAGCTGGCGTGAGCATAAGGGATCACAACAAAGCACAGAAGTGAAGTCACAAGAACGATGAACAAGATTGTCATTAACCTTTTTAGCATATTCTTCTCTCCTCAGTGTGATCACTTCTTGTTCATGCTTGTAATAAGGATTCTGGAATCCAGTTCCATCGACGATTCTAACCGCCCTTTCCAAAGTTGTTAGCAAGAATAATGGCGTCGTAAATATCAACGAAGCCATCGTGATTCAGGTCTGCATTTGGGTTCCATTTAGGGTTCCCAGGTGCGGTGTTGAAGGCTTTTGCCATCTGGATCGCGTCGTAGATGTCTACAACCCCGTCTCCGTTTATGTCTCCCTGCAGAATTATAGCGAATGTTGCATTGCTTGCGACATAGTAGTAGGTGCCTATGGCATAGTAGTTGGTGTTAGCGTAGACAGTGTAGTTTCCGACAGGTATTCCACCTGTTGGCAATTTGAAAGAAAAGTTGTAGGTTCCGCCTGAGCTGCTTTCAAAGGGAGGATTGTTAGTTGGCGTGGCAATTGTGAATGTTGCATTTAGTTCTGGGCAGTATGGGTAGCCACCGTTCTCGGGCAAATCAGAGAACAGGCTCGCGTACAGCGTAACGTTTCCGACGGTCGATGCTGGAATCATACTGGCCATGAACTCGATGGGAGATTCCGCGGAATTTGGCGCAAGAATAATTGAGAATAAGAAAATACCGAGTGGAATGGAATTTGCATCGTAGATATTGACGGCATATTCGACAGTGTGGGCGAGTATCGTGTCAAAATTCCTCCATGCAGCGTGTACATAGACGGCTTCTCTTGCTTGGAAACTGTATTTCGGAATTCCCCTCCAGTCGCACGGATAGAATTCAGTGAAGTTGACAAGCCAGTTTTGTGAAGAGACTGGGCCAGTAGGTACGGTTCGGAATATAAATGGCTGGCCTGAGGATTCTTTAACTTCGACTCCGACGATTCCGTCCGTCGCGGGGAAGTAGTTGGGAAGCCAGAACAAGCCTCCGCTAACATATACAGTATCGGCAAAACGGTATGTTGGCTTGTTGGTGGTGACCGTTAGCGTCAACGTGACGACTGCAAGCGAAGGCCTAACAGGGAAAAATAAAACGAGCACAACAATCAACAGTACTGGTATAACTCTTGTGAACATCAGTCTCTCCTAGTCTAGCACTGCAACCTTGAGAATAAATACATTCTGGAATCTTATTCTATGAAAGACGAATTGAACGAAGAGTTCTATTACCTTCTTCGGTGTTCAAGTTTCAAAGTCGCCTTGATCACATCTATAACTGGTAAATTCATTCACGCATTTCATTTCGCAAAAGGCTGTCTTAAGCACCAGCCAGAATGTTACTGGTGCTCTTCTCCGAAATGCTTTGCCAGCATTATTACGTCAGCGTATCGGCTGTTGTTGACTTATGCATCTCATATATAAGCAATTCCAGCGTCCACTGCACATTTTGCCGATATGTTTGGGCGCATTCTAATGTCCATTTCCGACGTTGAAGATTTGACTAATGTTCTAAGAAGCCTACTATCCGTGGCCTTCTTGGAGACCGTTGATCCTTTTTAGTGTGGACGAGCCTCGACCAGAGTTCAACCTTTGCGTTCATGGAGATATGCGCGTTTTCTTAAGCGTTCTGTTTTCTTGAATGCTAAGCGATTAGTCAATGAGAGAACAGTTGCGGAAATCACCAGCAAAGTCAAGTACAGAGTCAATGGCCTTTCGGCGTTTGTCATTTGTACAGGAAATGCGTAGCCTCCAACAACTTGAAAAAGTGAAACTCTGAAGCTGACAGTATCTGACACGTTTTCAGAGAAAATGTCGACAGTGGCAACGACTGTCCATACTCCTTCGCTTGTAGGAAGATAAGGTACTCGGAAATCTGTTCGTGCGGTGCCGTTTTCGTCGGTCAGAGCTGAGAGTAGCGCCTCGGTTCCGCCATTCGGATTAAATACTTGAAATGCAATGGCCACGTGCTGGACCGGAAAACCATTGTAAGTCGCAATAGCATTTAGAATGACTTGCTCACCAACTGCAAAATCTCCTCCGTTGACGTTCGGGCCCACGCCTCCTCTTTGCGTGTAGACATCTACCACCCTCCCTCCTGCTGCATAACCACAAAAGCCGAGCACTAACATTAACACGATCATAAACAAGAGCGTGAGTATCACTTTCTTGACAAATCTGTTCCACAAAACAATCAACTCTCAGTGATTTGGCGATAGAGCCTGGTTTCCCTTAAACAAGCTTCTGGCCGAGGCGATATTTAAGCAGTATTACGACTCATGATCTATTACTAAGTTCAATCCTCCCCATCAACGCCAAAGTGCGCGCTAACAAAGGATCTGCCCCACTCATGTGATTTGCAGAACTCCATGGTTTTCAACATAATCTTACGCCCGCACCGTCTACGATCCTCCGACACTGAATTCTCCGACTCGATTATTACATGATCTAATAGAAGAGGTAGTCCTTTGGTAACTGGCCATCAGCATATTGTTTCTCACGACATATTACAAGACTGAAGCACGCCTTTTCTACCAAAATGCCCTAAGACAGGATGGCTGAGATGCGTCAATCCATGCAACATAGAGGAGTCTTCCATAAGAGACTAAATAGGTCGCCCCCTAAAGTCATTCATGGTGACATGGAGAGGTTTCGCTAAATCAGCGCGCGCGCTCGTAATACGCCGGCAAGAAGGAAAACGCATGTGTAGGAGAACGGAAAAAGCACATAGAACGCTTACGTTAGCTTTGGCAGTGTCAATCATCTTGATTTGCTCGCTCCCTCCAAACTTGAAACATGGTTTTGCCTACGCACAAACTGGCGCAGCCATCGATCTCTACACTGAAAAGACTCCCTTCAACGGCATGGGCGCAAACCAGTCCAGTGACTCTTTTGAGCCTCAAGAACTGGTAGTTTTACATGCACTTGCAACATACAACGGTTATCCCGTGCAGCAGAAAGACGTAGCCTTCGAGATCATTGGTCCACCAAATCCTTTCCAAAACATCACAATCGTAGGCTCAGGACGGACTGACGAAAATGGAACGACAACATTTTCATTTAGAATACCATGGCCTCCTGAAGATCCCGAGGATGTAATCTTTGGCGAATGGAGTGTCATAGCTACTGTCAGCATCGCAGGTCAAGTGGTAGTAGATAGTTTGACTTTTCGGGTCGGCTGGATAATCAGAATAACCGAGATTGCAACTCTGAACCCTCTGCTACAGCGTCAATCAGTGTTCGCTAGAGAGAACCCGATAGTGTTTAACCTGACGGTAGAAAACATAGCCTTAACAGCAAAATCTGCAACGATTACGATCGATGTCCAAGACTCGAAGCAACATCCAATAATTCACATACAGGTGGAAGACATGCTTTTCCAACCAGGAAGAAATAACGTAAAAGCAGCCTCACAAATTCCTATTTCTGCAGACGGTGGTCTCGCAAATGTTTCAGCTGCCCCGTTCACGGCGCCCCCAGAAAGCGGAGGCCGACTTTACAGTCCCGCCATATACACAACATTTCAAATAACCGAAATAGACATTGCTATAACAAACATCAAGTTGTCCAGTCCTGCGGTTTTCATCGGCGATACGCTTGGATTAGATGTCACAGTCGTCAACGAGGGCAACGAGTCGGCAACATTTGATCTGAGCACTTATTACAATTCAACCTTGATTGAAACACGGCATGGTGTTGCGCTTGCACCTTTCGCGCAAGATACGTTCGCTTTCACTTGGAACACGAGCCTAGTTAACCCAGGCTTCTATCAGATAAGCGCCTCGGCACCTCTTCCCGGAGACCCTACGCCTTTGGACAATTCTTACGTCGATGGAATAGTGGAAGTCAAAACTCGGGTGGCCCCCCCACTTTTCCCAACACGTGACTGGCTGGTTTTCTCGATAATAGTCGGATTAGCAGTGGTTGCAGGTCTGATTATGCTGTTCCTCATCTTTTGTCTGGACAGGATCCGCAGAAGAAGAAAACGTCCTCGCCCAACTTATACTGTCATAGTTCACCCGCACATTTAGATGGTTTTGCCCTGACGGAGACCAAACAGAGAGCCCTCATAGTCTTCATAGACAAATTCTCAATCACCGGTGCAAAATCTCAGAAAACTGAAAGGTCAATAACTACATGGCGAACTTCTCCAAATTTGCATCAGAATGTGAATGAACGTCCCTCTACTGTACAAGCATGCGCCAGATCACGCCGAGGAGCGCGCGCGCTGCTCCGTCGCCAAGCAACTCATTGACAATGTTATTATAGTTCAAGCAATATTGCCGATTAGGGCATGTGAACTTATTTATGGTCAGATATTTGTGCCATAATTGTAGTGACCTACCGTTGAAACAAATATCCTCAGTTCTTGACCATATTTGGAGCAAACATGGAGTTGAAGTGCAGAAATATCATAACATTTCTGGTTTCCGTTGTGCAGACTGCAAACTTTTTTTCAAGAACATTATTCTCTTTCTAGAGCACGTTGATAAGACCCATGGAATTCACATATGGCATGAAAAAGGTCTAACGAGAAAGAGAGTATTTTTTGATGGAATCCTAAAGCATGGTGCTGGCTCCTCAACGCGCGCGCTTGGCAAGTTGTTTCTAAGAAGTGGGTTATTCGGAACCTGCAAGTGTCTAGGGTTGGTTTCGCAGATTTCAAAGTAGCGCATACAGGCATCTTCAGGTGGAGACGAAGGGTGGGAGGGGGTATACAAAAATAGTATATATACTAGACCTGCTTGCGCCGTCTTGGAGGCAGGTAGAAAACACGCGTTAGATAGCATATATACTAGTTCTGTTCAGACGAACCAAGGAACCGCACTTCGTCTACAAGATCACAGTTTCCTCTAGGTTCCAGATTGAGTCTCTGACCGATTGTTGGAATAACGATTTTCCTTAGAAAGTTGAAGCAAGCCGCGAGAGTTCTGTTCTATTTTGGCAACGTGCCTATTACTACATAACGAAGTGGAACATATTTTTCGCATGAGTTATACGTTCCACCCGATTTCTTGCTCGCTTGCCAAATCAATACGCCCAGAACCACAACTGCGCCAAATAGCCATAGCGGTCGCCAGTCGAAGGCAACTGGTGGATCATAATAACAATCACACGTTTGCACGCACTTCAAATATTGTTTCACTTTTCCATCGCCCTGAAGCTGTTCTAAACACGCGTTTAACCTAGAACCACCAATCCCACTTAGTCTTTTTTCAGCCTCAACTCGAGGCTTAGACTTTGTCATACAACTTTCCTTTGTCGGAGCCTTTTGCCTTAGCAGTTCAAAGAGTTCGTCGCAGTTCATAGTCCACCCCTTGGGCATATAATGTGTTTCCACACTTATCTCTTTCTTAGCGCGGGCTAAGGCGTATGAACATTGAAACGATGGTACTCGCTAACGTGTCCGATCTGTGGATTTAGGTTTCCGTTGCAGAAGTTCAGACCAGCAATGAAGCCTATCCTTTACCCTGTTCAAGTTGTGACTGGTGGCGGACGCGCGAGAGGATTCAGAGTCGAGAAATATCTGCCGTGGACGACGCTTCCAGCACTAAAACAGACGAACGCTTGGAACAGTCTACTATATCTCTACGGACGGCTAGCAGACGCGTACGACCATTTCTACCAAGTCCTAGGCTTTCTGAGCCCTGAAATGTGCAGGATTCTGCAAGAGTTCCAGAAACCGTATTCGGACGCCTATCGGACAAATCCATCGCCCGAGTACTCGCAAGCATTTGCGTCGAAGGATTCACCGCACGACATTGTTGAACCATACGGCGATGCGGATTATCCCGAAGCCTACGCACATCTCCTCATCAACCCAGCCTCTGGAGGCATATGTGATGAGTGATTCACAAGAGAAAACCAAACATGAACACGTCTATTATATGAAGGGAGTTCCGATCCACGCCTACCTCAGCGAGACAGGCGAATTCCAATGGGTTCCAGCATCTCAAGCCTGCAGCGACAAAGAGAATGCCAAGAGCATTCTGGAAGTCCTCCAGAAAATGCCCGAGGACAGGCGAGCCGTCTGGGCTTCAAGACTCGACACGGAGCAGACCAAAATGACATGTCCGGTGATAGGCAGTGAAGCTGACCTTTGCAAGGAGTTCGACGAATTCTGCGCTGCTTATGATAAGAACAGACGAAAACCAAAACAGATCGCTCAGCAACCAGAAGGGGGTGAAAGCACCAAATGAGTAGACAAAATCCGAGAACTAGTAGGGGGATACACAAGCTGACCGCGGGTTGGGCATCGTGGCGATGGTTGTCAGGAGTGTCTAGCAAGGAAAAACAATGGTTCCTTGGAACACTCAACGGCCGAGGAGGCTACGAATCATGGATGGCCCACCTAACGAAAGGTCTGCAAGACCCACACTTCCTATTAGAGTTCGAAGGAACAACAGACCCTTGGGACCGCTCGAAAGCCGTTGGTCAGAAGATAAGTGAACTTCAAGTCCTTCAGAGTCTTAACCGAAGAGCAGCGGGTTGAACTGGCGAAGCAGGCTGAAGTCGAACTGAAAACAGGCCTAGAGCTGTTGGGAAGAGACAAGAAGACCATCCAAGACCTCATTACACTAGTAGACCCACCAACGACGACGTAAACTGTAGCGCAAACATCCACCAACCGCTCCCCACAACCTCCACTTTTTTCCCGGGGTGAAAAATTGGCTCAAAAACCTTCTCGAAAGAAAAACAAGACGAAATACTCCAAAGGCGAACTCAACCGCGTAATCGACAGCGTGCTCCATCCACTTTTCGGTCGTAGCAGCGCATTCATCGTACTTGATACTGCAGCTCACGGCCTAGTGGAAGAGAATCCCCCAGAGACTATCAAGAAATTCATATGCTATAGCCTGCCCAAGATAATAGAAGAAATCCTCAAGAGCCAGTAGCAAGCGCGTTGCATCGACTACAGCTAAGTTTTCCTACGACGAGCGGTTTCTCCTTGAGGGCAGTTAATGCAACCTGTGTAGGCTAGGATACGTGTGTGAAAAGTTGTTGTTAATTTACGTTTATTTTGCTTGTGAAAACTTGAAATGTTTGCGTGTGCGATGGTTTAAGGTTTGGGCTTTTTGCTGGTCTTTGAAAACAAAAAAAAGTGGAGGTTTTGTATCCACTATCTAGCGTTTTTACTGTGCTAAGATGTTGATGAATGTGGGATCGTATGGTAGCCAATGAGTGGCGTCGACTTGGAAGCCGCTTATCACTGTTCCGCCGAAGTATGGCCAGTTGTTCAGTACTGCGCAGTCTATTTCAGAGGTTCCTGCAACTGCAAACTTAGGTATGTACACGGTCAGTGTTACGTTGATTTCCTTGTAGTGGCACCAGCCCGTTATGTTCTCGTAGGGCCACGGTCCGCCGAACGGCACTGTCGTAGAGTTTGCGCTGATCGGGGTTGTGAACTGTACTTGCGCGTCGATCAACCCGTACGGGACGCGAACTTCGTCGAAGGCTGTGACCACTACTGTTACGCTGCTTAGATCCATTGTGCTGTTCGTGATTTCGTCCAAGTACATCGCGTCGGTTTGCTGCAAGTATGTGCGCATCCCAATGGTCACGGTTACGTAGTCGGTGTGGTTGTAGCTTCCAGCGTCCGTTGTCTGCTTCCATATGCGAACTAAGTAGTCGTAGTGGAACCACAAAGTGTCGTTCACGATGTTGCAGGCGATGTCAACTGTGCCTACGATTGTCCATATTCCGAACCACTGTTCTGGGTTGTCGCATGGCCATGGTAGTCTGAACGTTGTGTATGCGATACCGTTAGCGTCTGTCCTAGCGTAGATTATTGCCCATGTCTGATTGTTCGGTGCAATTACCTGGAAGGCTACGTCTTTCTGCTGCTCGGGCCAACCGTTGTACGTCACGTTTGCGTAGAGGCTGACTGCCTTCTGCGGCCAGTACATGTCGCTCGGCTGGTTCTGTCCTTGTCCACCGAAGTCCGCGGGCCATCCTGTGTAGATGTCTATCACGCGGCCTGTAATCGATGGCAGGATGCTGTAGACGCCGTCTACTGCACCACCTTGACTGATGGGCGCCGGGATCCAGTTAGCAATCTTCGTGTCGTAGAGGTGCAGTGGACATCCAAGGACCGTTGGGAACACGCCTTGCATAGTCGCGTTGAACGTGAGTACCACCAGAGGTGTTGGGTTAGGGTCTGCTGCAGATGGGAACGGTGTGTGCCATGTGCCGTTTCCGTCGGGCAGTACAACTCGTCCGACCTGTATCCAGCCTGTTCCGCTATTTGTCAGGTTCAGTATGCCTGAATCTGGGAAGACTGAAAACGGACCTAGCCATGGACTGCCTGGATCGACACTGATCAGGTTCATCAGCGAAGCGTTGTAGCTTAGCTTGAATTCGAAGCCTACTGCTTCCCAGCCTGGGTCCAGCTTGTTGACGTATACGTATATGTTGAAGACTTCGCCCAAGCTGTGTGCGGTCCAAGACGACACTGAGAAGTACGGAAGTATTGACGGTGGAGCCCAAAAGACTATGTAGGTTCCCTTAATGGGTGCGTTGCCCGTGCTCGTTGGAGTGTCTATGATTTTGTCGCCGTCTGGGTTACCTATTTTGACGTAGTTAAAGGTGAAGTCACATGTCAGATTGCCTTCGGCCATTGTTGGAAGCACCAAAATCTTAAAGGTGAACGTGGCAGTCGCCCATTTTCCATCTGTTGTAGTTGGCGGACTCGTGCTAGGTGTTACGTTGCCTGGTGCGTAGCCATCTGATTCTGCTGTTGGAAGGTCTACCCATGACTGCGCGTAGTCTGCGTAGCCGCCTGTGTTGTTGTAGGACAGGGCTAGACCGTTGATGTTGCTCCATTTTGCGCTTGGAGTCCACGTGTGGAACAGGATTTCTGTGATGCCTGTGCATGCCAGAAGTGTCGGGTTCCATTTGAGTTCGTACTGGACACCTGCGACGTTTGTGATGTTTACTAGGCTGACGTTTACGTTGAACGTGCTGGTCACGACCACTGGTGGTGGGTTGAACGAGTTCAATGCTGGGTCTACGATTACGTAGGCGTTGGGCTGTGGGTTCACTGCGAAGGTTGGAAGTACTGCTGCGAATCCGAGTAGAGCTGTTACGATCATTAATGCAGATAGTATTTTAGCTAAGTTATTCTTCATTTTTGTTTCTCCCTTCTCCTTATTCTTCAGGTATATGTTTCCCCTCTACGGATTTAAAGATTCTGGAATTATCTTCTATGTCACGGACAGACTGATGTGGCAAAAGGTTTGCAGGTCCAACGTGTTTTCTGCGAGTTTTTAATGTCTTATTGAGAAGTGCAAAAACAAAAAAGGGGGATTAAGGGGTTGTTTTTCCTTTTATGTTACGTGTTTGTTGTTGCTACGCCGTAAGTACGGCCTTGTTGAAGTTGCTTGCCAGTATGATGGCGTCGTAGATGTCGATTGTGGCGTCACTGTTCAGGTCAGCGAGGGCGTTGTATTTCTTTTGGCCTGCATTTGCGCCGAAGGCGGCCGACAGTTTGAGGGCGTCGTAGATGTCTACTATGCCGTTGCCGTCGATGTCTCCTGGCAGTGTTGTAGCATGGAATGTGCCGTTGGTGACTTCGTTGTTGCTAAGGCTAGTGTCGTTGGCGAGGCTTGTGAGCGGGTACGATGAGGCGCCCACAGTGTATACTTTGCCTCCAACTTTCCAGGATGCTCCTGTTATCTTCTGGGACGCACCGTTCTCGTACCAAGTGAGCGTCTTGTTTGCGCTTCCACCTGGGGTCACCAAGACGTATGTGCCGTTCGCGAATTCTGAAGCGTCAGGGAATTCTCCTGGGGTTCTTTTCAGACCGATAGTTGCGTATATGGCGCCACCGTTGGCCTCAGTTCTATGCACGTCAAGGAAATACTTCATTGGAGTTATTGGGTCTATTCCGCTGCCCAGTCCGCCGCCGACTCTCATCTGATTCTGGTAGATGTAGATTGTCGTGTAGTTTACTATTGGATTCAGGCTGCTCTGTATGTTCAAGTCAATGCTTTGAACCACACCGATGATTGCCTTGTACAGGAAGTACGCGACCAGTCCTGGCCACAGTTGGTTAACCGATCGTCCTTGAACCCAGTCTCTTGCCCAAGCTCTTCCGACTGGCTGATCCAGTGCTATGCTTAGGCAGTTGTTCCAGTACCTTGACTCTAGGTCATGGTACAGGATCACACGCTGTGGTTCTGCAGCTGTCGATGCTTGGATGATTTCCAAGTCGATTGTTGCTTGGTCTGCTGGGTAAGGTGGTCCTTGGAACGCTGAGAATGAACCTCCGGTGGCCATGTAAACTCCTGCGAAGTCAACTGCGTCTGCGAAGTCTGCCAGCCAGCCTAGGCAGTAGCCTGCCATGCCCTTCGTGACCATTAAGGTCAAGAACGTTGGCCAGTCTACGGCTATGACGCTGACGTGGTACTTTGAATTCAAGGTACTCCATGAATCAGCAAGTGCTTGACATGCGATCTGTCTCATGGCGTTGCCGGTGTTGTAAAGGAAGGTCACGTCGAAACCATCTGTCGAAACGTTGTGTCCGTCAACGAGCGCTGCCTTGTCCAACCAGTACTGCATCTGAGTTAAGTCGACGTTGCGGAGCGGTAAGAACGTGTCGTTGGCGTTGACCGGTGTTAAGCCAGTGGCCCACCATGAGCCGTGCTGTATCATCTGATTGAACCACACTGCGCTCTTGTATTCCGTGTAGTTAAATGCCCACGCGAAGGCCGTTCTGATGTTCTGGTCGGCGAAGAAGAGTGCTGCCGCCCCAGAAGTGTGTGATGGGTAGCCTGCGAAAGATTGGTATGGGCTTGTTGCGGTGAGGTTCGTGGTGAAGAAGAACTCGTCGGTTTGCAGGGTTGGAATGTTGTATGCCATGTTTATGCCTGCAATCGGGGTGGAAAAGTCTGTGAGCAGGTCGTACATGTTGGACGTCGGAACGACTGCTGCGTCTACCTCACCGTTGAGGAAGAGCATCTTTCTCGTCGGCCAAGAAGCGATTCCCGATACAATGACCGTGTGTATGAAGTTCAATCCGTCCCCTGCGCCTGCGGTCGCGAATCCTTGCCAGAAGCTCGGGTTGTAGTCGATTTCCCAGATGCTAGTCGTCTTGTCCCAGCTTGTGAACTTGTACGGGCCAGTGCCCAACATGTTGGGTACGTCGTGTGTCCCAGTGAGGTAATGTGAGCCATGTGCTGCACCGTAGATGGCGGGGTCTTTGTACACGTCTAGCTCGGAGTAGTCGTTGCTCGGCTTCTGCCTGTAGTTGTTGGTCCAGCCGGGTGTGAAAAGACCATCCCAGCCGCCGTGATCGATCACCCAGGCCTTCTGAACTATGCATCCCCAAGTCTGGGAGAAGATCTGGTACATGGCAGTTTCCGCGTACGGGCAGTGCCATTCAAAGGTAACGTTGCCTATTCCGGGGCCAGGAAAGACCCAAGCTTTTATCAGATTGGCTGCCGTTACTTCGTCCGCTGGAACCGAAAATGTGCCGTTGGCGAATGATGTGTATCCGAAAGCGTCGTCCCAAGTGTACCAAGCAGGATTGAAAGCTGGCTGGTACCACATCCAGGTTGGCGCGGCTGACGAGTCGTAGACCATTTGTCTCTGGAACGAGTAGACGACGTCGTCCACTGTGACAGGGGCTGCGGGCATCGCGGTGCCGTTCCCTGCGGTCCACGCTGGGAATGTGGCGCTGCTGTTGATGGTGAACACCCAGAAGTAATCCGTGCCGTTGTAGGTAATTCTTCCGTTCGCTATCGTCGGAACCTCCGTTGCAATCACTGGCTTATACACTGAGAGGTCTGCGAGGTCATAAGCGCTCACGTTGTAGCCAACGCCAGAGCTGAAACTGATTACGTTCCTGTTGCCGTACCATATCAGTGTTTGTAAACAGTTCTGTATTATCTCGCCGCTCGCGGTGTCGTATGCGCGGGCTGGGTCGAGATTTTTCGGCTGCCCTATGGTTCCCACATAGTAAGTGCCCGGTATCAGTGGTGGTTGTACTGAGAACGCTGGAATAACTGCGAAGATGCTTGTCATTAGCAAACACGTTGCAACTATTGTTAGCAATTTAACGTTTTTCATGTTATCCCTTCTTATCTCCTATTCTCCTTTATTCAGCAAGAATACATAAATCAAGCTCGTATTTAGCGTTTACGGAAAATTGTTCTATACCTCTTTACAGTGGCCGAACGCCCTTGAACTGAACTATTAACAAAATGAAGTATTCGCTGCGAGGCTCCATCCATACTCAACTCAGGCCCATTCATCAGACGGGTTGCGAAGTCATGAGAGCACTCCGAAAAGCACGGAGAGCCCCATTGTGGAAGCTCCTACGACCAACAAAGCTATCGCGCGAGGAGAAAGGTTGGAACGGAAGAAGGCCAAGAGTCCCCCGACAAAGAAGATGGCGGCGCCCTCCACAAACGTAAGATCAGAAATGATCCTGGGGAAAGATTTTCCCGATAAATACCCTGTCGGATGGAACGCCCAGAAAAAGGCACCAGCAACTACATCTACAATTGACAGAACTGCCAGGACCAGAATGACCCTTCTGAGAAATGTGTACCTGTCCAGATGCAAGCGGACTCTTCCATCAATCTGAACCTGACTATTTGTTGAATAAGTGGCAGGCAACCATGTGCTCGTTTCCCACGTCAATCAGCTTTGGCTCCTGAGTTTGACACACTTGCATAGCGCTGTCGCATCTGGGGTGGAATCTGCAACCGCTTGGGGGGTTAACCGGGCTTGGAACCTCCCCGGTGAGCATAACACGCTTCCGTTTCAGCGTTGGGTCAGGCACTGGAATGGCTGAGAAGAGCGCGATTGAGTAGGGATGAAGCGGCCTCTCGTAAAGCTCGGACGTTCGCGCAAGCTCAACTATCTTTCCAAGGTACATAACTGCAACTCTGTCAGCTATGCATTCAACGACGCTCAGGTCGTGACTGATGTAGACGTAGGTTAAGTCGAAATCCTTGCGCAATCCTTGAAAGAGGTTTAAAAGTTGAGCGCGAACCGACACGTCCACCGAGGATGTGGGCTCGTCAAGAAACACCAGCCTAGGCGTCGTGATCAGGGCTCTGGCTATAGCGATCCTTTGCCTCTGGCCGCCGCTGAACTCGTGAGGATACCGATACAGGTGCCTGTCATTCAGTCCCACCCTCTGAAGCATCTCACTGACCTTTTTCAAACCAGCATTGCCTTTAGCTATGTTTTGAACGGCCAGGGGTTCGAGGAGAACATCCTTGACTAGCATCCTAGGATTCAGGGACCGCGTGGGATCTTGGTACACCATCTGCATCTTCCGCCTCATATCTCTCAGCTTGCGCCCCTTGAAGACAGCAAGATCCCATTGCGCTCTGAGTCTGCGAAGTTCGAACCCACCTCTTTTCTCCTTTTGCAGAGTTCTTATTCTTTCCTTAACCTCGTCAGGAACATCAAGGAATATGTTTCCAGAATTGGGGTTTAAGAGTCTGAGAGTCGTCTTCGCAAGAGTGGTTTTGCCACACCCGGATTCTCCGACCAGGCCGAAGGTTTCACCCTTCTCCACTGTCAGGGAAACACCGTCGACAGCTTTGACCGCTCCGACCTTTCTTCGCAGAATACCTCCCGTCAGCGCGTAATGCTTCTTCAAATCCTCCAGTTCAAGCATGAAGCTCATTGAGACTCACCTGCGTACAGATGACAAAGGACTTGATGGCCTTTCTTTGGGGTCACGAACTCCGGCTTCTCCCTTATGCACTTTTCCATTGCGTAGGGGCATCTGTCGTTAAACCTGCAACCTTTCGGCGGACTTATCAAGCTGGGCACGAAACCTTCAATTGACTTGAATAGCGTCCCCGGCCTTGGAATGCACTCTAGAAGCGCTTTCGTGTACGGATGCAATGGATTCTTGAATATTTCGAGGACCTCGGCCAACTCCACAACGTTTCCTGCGTACATGACTGCCACGCGGTCACACATCTCAGCCACAACGCCCATGTCGTGTGTGATGTACTGAATGGTCATCCCGTATTTTTTCTTAAGATCCTTTATAAGAGTTAGAATCTGCAGCTGGACTGTGACGTCGAGGTTGGTGGTTGGTTCATCGGCTATCAGAAGTTTCGGGTTGCAAGAAAGAGCCATCGCTACGACGACCCTCTGAGCCATGCCGCCGCTAAGTTCATGAGGGTACATCTCTGCCACTCTGTCGGGGTCCGGTATTTGCATGTCTTTCAGCATTCTTACAACCTCTTTTGTGACCTCTTTGCTGAATCTGTGTTTGAAACGGTTCAAAACCGGAATTCTCGAAGCGATCCTCAGAATAAATCCTTGCGGGTTTTCTATCATTCTTTTAAGCATTTGCCTTTCTCGTTTGGTCAGTACAGCCTTTCTCAGCTTTGCCTTTTCATGTTCACTCAGGTTGCCCTGCTTCAAGCTTTCCGTTGCATTCTTGCTGTCTTCCAACAGTTTCAAGCAGAGCTCTTCCTTTCTGTGATGTAAAATGGCCTCAGAAATCTGTTGTCTGACAGTGTACACAGGGTTCAGCGCAGACTTCGGATCCTGAAAAATCATTGAAATGTCTTTTCCCCTAACGGTTTGCAGGTAGGCCTCTCGTTGACGCAACAGGTTTATCCACTGGTCATTCTTCTGCAGGAGTACCTTGCCCCCTATTATTTTTCCAGGAGGCGGGATCAGGTTCAACTCTGAAAGACCAGTTACAGACTTGCCGCAGCCTGTTTCGCCGACCACTCCGAGAGTTTCGCCATCCTTTATTTGCAGTCTGACCCTGTCCAGTGCTTCAACTACTCCTTCGTAAGTGTAGAACCTCAGATCCAAGTCTCTTATTCGAAGAAATGCGTCATCACTCATTTCATTTCCTCCTCAGCGTTGGGTCCAAAATGTCTCTCAAAGCATCTCCGAGCAGGTTCCATCCCAGCACAAACATCGATATGAATATGCCCGGTATGATGAACGTGAACCAGTAGGCAAACGGAGCAGTTGGATTCGCATAAATCCAGTTCTGAGACAGTGCAATGATCTGTCCCCAGTCTGCGTACCCGAGGGTGGCTCCGAGCCCAAGGAAACTCAGTGCAGCCGCCGCCAACACGATAGTTCCCAGGTCCAGAGTGAACACTATTAAGACTGGAAAAATCGAATTTGGCAAGACGTGGCTGCCGATGACCCGAAAATCTGAGCAACCCACCGATTTTGCCGCTTCCACGTAATCCTCGTTCTTGATCCTCAATATTTCTCCGCGTATCAGTCTTGCGTACCCTGGCCACCCCACAATGACCAGCGAAAGCATCACCGCGTCCAATTTCGCGACTCCATTGGGTACGAGGACCACGATCAAGGCCATGGAAAGTATCAGGCCTGGAAACGCGAGAACGACGTCTGTAAGGCGCATCAGAACCTCGTCCATCCACCCGCCGTAGTAGGCAGCGAGGATTCCTATCACCAGACCGATAACTAATGAGCCGCCAGCCACATAGATTCCTATGCGTAACGCCGACCGTGCACCCCAGATGCAACCGTAGTATATATCGTACTGTCCTTGCATCGTGCCAAATGGATGCTGTGCGTTTGGAGCAACCGGAATCTGGGACATTCCACGGTGCGGCATCATCATGGAGTCTCCCCCCTGACTAGAGTCGCCCGGTGGAGCAAGAAAGGGGGCAAGCAACGCTATGAAAACGTAGAAAAACACGATCGCAGCGCCTATGATTGACAGTGAACTCTTCCTCACGAGCTTCAGCGTGAACTTTATTTCCTTGATTCTTGGTTGCATTTCAATTCTCTCTTTTTCAATTACCTCGCGGACGCTCTCGCCTCCAAAGAATGTTGTTGTAGAAGACCTTGTCAAGTAGTACAACATCGCTAGATCCAGCTCCAGAAAAATGGCATAAGCTATCCAAGCTGCACCGAACATGGCAGGCAACAGAATTCTTACGATTGCGTCCGCGACCACCAGCCCGGTTGCAGCTAGCCACCCGAACGCCTGTCCTGACCAGAGATAGTAGGCAAGCAACAATCCGAGAATTCCTGTTCCAACGAGAACAGTTCCCGTCAGTCCAACATCGAGCCCTGGCAAAGCTTTTGGCAACGGGTTTCCGACCACGAACAGCAGAATCCCAATGTTTATTTCGATGACGCTCAGTATGGCTTCCAACGTTGCGAGAAAAGTTAGTCCTAAAGGCCTTTCTCCAACCATTTCTATCCCAGCCTGATCCTAGGGTCTATGTAGGCGTACAGAACGTCAACGATCAAGTTTGAAATGACAAAAACAACAGCGCTCAAGAGTGCGTAGCCAATCACCGGCGGTACATCGAGTAAGACAGCGGAAGCAGCTGCGTACTGTCCTATGCCGCCCATGTTGAAAACGGTTTCCGTGATGACGACTCCTGTCAGCAAGCTTGCAATCATCAACCCTGAAATCGTTATTGCCGGAATCAAAGCGTTTCTTCTTGCATGCTTGAACACGACCTCTTTCTTGCTCAGACCCTTTGCCTTCGCTGCCGTTATGTAGTCTTTCCCAAGCGCCTCCAACATGCTTGAACGCGTAACTCTAACCATTACGGCTGAGTTCAGCAAGCTTAGAACAGTGATGGGAAGAACTAGATGCCTGACTCCGTCTAGGAATATCCACCACTGCCCGTTTATCAACGAATCGATAGTCACGAGACCCGTGTGCCACTGCCACGGGCTGTTCGGCTTAAGAAGGTACGACAAAACCTCTTGTCCATATCTCTGCGGCGGAAACCATCCTAGGCCAGCGTAGAATATTGACAGCAACACGATGCCAAACCAGAAAGATGGCAAAGATGTTCCCAAGATCGCCAAGATTCTTGAAGCTTGATCAATCGGCTTATCCTTGTTTGCGCCCGCACGCACTCCTAAAGCCAATCCTATAAAAACTATGATAGGCGATGCATACATGACAATCTCGATCGTTGCAGGCAACCTGTGTATTATGGCATCATACACGGGCGTGGCACTCGCATCTATACCCAAATTGTGGTCAATGAGCAGCGACTTCATCCACTCGTAGAACTGCACGTAAACAGGTGCGTACAGGCCACTCGCATTTGCTACTTGCTGCCAATTTCTTGCCATCTTCGGGTCTCTAATGTACAGCGAAACTCGTGTCGATACTGGGAGAAACTGCACCACAGCGAAGATAAGCACGACCGCCCCGAACAACACAGGTATGGCGAGGATCAGCCTTCTCAACACGTAGGTTCTCAAGCCCATAACGGTCGAATAGTTCTAGCCGAACGCGAACATATAACTTTGTCGGAATCGATTGAAAATTGAAAAACCTCGGCAAAGATGTCTCCTCAGACCTTGAGCAGCCGTCTCTCTCAAAAGGAGCCGAGTTGCGCCTACCTGTGAGTTCTTCTGCGCTTCGTGTTCCTGCTCCTGAAGAGGCTCAATATGAAGGTGATTCCCCCAACTGTGCCCACAACGCCGCCGCCCGATGCTAGAAGAGAATAGGTTTCGCTGTTAGGAGCCACAATTTTAAAGAACAGTATATAGCTAGGTGGCTTATTGCTCCACAGTCCATCTTGAAGAACACTAACGGTATACGGGCCACTCTGTCTAACCGTGAAACGAATCTGCGATGAAACATAGTCCACTGTTAGACCTGCATCATCAACATTAAGGTAATTAACCCCGACGATCGTGGGCGGTATGCCTTCCCTGTAAAAACCTGCCGCAGGCCCGCCCAAAAAGAAAGCTTGCAAACGGGTCACGCCCCCCTGTGGCGAAGTTATCGTGACGTTCACTGGCTGCTCCTTTGTAAACGCCCCGTTTGAAAAGGGCACACCCCAGTCCAGACCTGACTCGATGTCGACCCCGTACGCCATTCCACTCGTCAGGTTGCAGGCAGATGACCATACCGAGTACTCTTGACCAACTGGAACCGTCTTCACGTTTGCAAGGTAAACTTCGCCGACAGCCAGGCACACTAGACCGATTAACAGCACTGTCAGCCCAAGATATGACAACTTACTCGGCAACCAGGACTCTCCTCTACAACCATGAAATTTGTTCACGCGCGCGCTTCAATGTTGAAATAAGGAAAACGAACTCATTAACTTTGCTGATTATTCAAGAAGTAACCAACGATAGCAAGCTCTTCTTGTTTTGCATGGTCAAAGGCCTCCAGACGAACTGGACGCTTAAACAGAGTGCGATTAAGTCGCGATATGGAACACCAGATCAAGCATCTGACCTTGCCAAGTTGCAGACTGCGCATCGCGCCAGACCAACGAACTTAAATAATCGCGAATTCACTGCATAACCAGATGAAATGCCAGATCACCAGCAACAACAGAACTGAGCTGGTGGGATCATTTGAACAAGAGGAACCTCAGTTTCCTGACTTTGACCGCTTTCTTGAGCGCCATCATTGTTCTAAGCATTGCATTCCCAGTCAAATCTGAAACTGGAGAACAGGAGGCCAAGTTCAAACAAGTAACATACAGTGCGAGAATCCAGGCAGAAACTGCGGACACATGGACCTTCACCGTCTACAACGCAAATTGTTCAGAAAACGATCAGGGTGAAGCTCGATTCTTTTTCAGATTCTACGCCGACAATGAACCGTGGCTGGATGAATACAACTCTACGCAGTACAGGACCTGGAATTGTAGCAAGGGCAGTACGGTTTCGCACAGCTACAGAATCATTGGCTGGAACATCATTCAACCTGTCGCTCATGACCTTCGAATTGAACTCTACTGGTACCGCAACGGCACGGTGGTTCTCGAAGACACGGCCTCGTTCACGATCGCCGTCACGCTCCATATTACCCTGCAACACATCTTTGCGACCGGGTACCTCGTAGCTTATCTGATAGCCTGTGTTCTGCTTTTCTCCTATGACTACGTGGAAGGACTCGAAGAATAGGAAAGAGCACCGACGACGTGCAGTTGACCGCATAACCAACGTACCAAGACTTGTGTTCTTGGAATCGATGACTTGCGACAGGATTTTATCTTGCAGTCCGGATATTCATCTCCTGAGTGAAACCGATGTTGCGAAAAGCCCACGTGAACAGATGCTTCATTGTTTTTGCCGTCGCTTTCGGGCTTCGCCAAGCTGCAGACTTCTTCAACACCAGCACAAACGAGAGCGGGATCAGTTCGTTAACGTCCCTTGGGATCGCCTTGATTACCGTTCTACTCATCAGAGCTGAGGGCTCGGGCTTCCGAGAACACGGTTTCCTAACACCTAAGAGAACAAACAGGTTGTTGGCCATATCACTTTTTCTGGCGGTTCTATACGCCCTTATAGTTATCTTCGTGCCCGGAGGCATATCAGGGTTCGAAGCCCTCCCCGGTGCACCGATTTCCTGGGACCTCCTGTTCACAAGCGGCAATATTCTGCTTGCCGTTATCGCAGCAGAGACGGTTTTCCGAGGCTATATCCAGACGGATCTTGAGAACGCCTACGGCTTTTCCGTAGCTTTAACCGTGGTTTCCATAATGTTCACGCTGTACATGCTTCCCATCACCTTATACTTCACTGTTGATTCAGGAGAGCTTATTCGCCGTTCGCTGCCTTTTCTTGCTGGCAGCGTTTTTCTCTGCTTCTTCTTCAGAGAAACAAAGACTCTTCTATGTCCAATAGCGTTTGCAACGACGGTCACGCTGTTAGAGACTTTTACGCCGCTGGAGCCAACGGCAATCGAATACACAACCTTGGTTTCGCTCCTATGCTACATTTTCTTTGTGCCTATCATGCAATCGTTTGTAGATGATGTAAGAGAGCAGACCGCCAGACTTGAACCCATTTCCGAGATAGAATCTGAAGAGGCCGTGGTTGTCAATGCGCGTGTTCTCTGAACGTTTAGAATGATAAACTCCCAGGATGCGACCAACAAGATTTTAAGTAGAAGACACATGTTGATATATATTGGGGAGAGGAAGTTGCCGCCCGCTGTATGGGTCGAAATGACTTGCCCTGAGCACGGATTGGAACGTTTCAAGATCAAGGTCATCACGAAGTATAATGTTAGCAAAGAGTTGATTGAGCCGAAGTTTAGAACGAAACCCCGACATGAGCTCGCTGGGGTAATTGTTGGAAAGAGTGTAGGCCACCAAGAAGTCAGAGATTACTTGGAAGCGTACTTTAGGGAAGCAGGAATGATGGAGAAAATCCTGAGCATGAGGTTCCAGATGTAAGAAGCCTGTTTTTCAGCCTTTCAATGCACAACTGGTGCCATGATTAGCCATGTGGACTTTGCGATTGTAGTTCCAGTCGGAATCGTAAAGGAACGAAACCCACATGGAAAAATAGGAACAACGTCAGAAGAAGACGAAGCTGAATATGGGAAAGACTTGCAGATGTCTCAATCAGACTTCAGTTATTTTCTTGAGTTGATTGTGGTACATTTCTAACACCTCAGCAGATGTTGTTGCATCTTCCGGTGCCTTGTCAACCCTGTAATTTCCTGTAAACCTTGGAAAACGAATGGCAAGCCCGCCGCCCTTGCGCACAGAATCCAAAGCGCACGTGTGAATCGGGCTCAGGGTGATCTCTGCACCCAAGACTTCGACAACGATAACAGGTTCAAACCACACGTCCGCTTCAAGCAACGAATCAACCCTAGGATGCCTGTGCTGAACAACATGCTTCTGCAACATACTAGGAAGCTTCGCCAAATCCTCGTCTGTGAAACCTGTCCCACACTTCGTAACGGTCTCGAAAGTGTCATCTTCAGCATCGTACGTTGCCAAAAGGAGGGCACCGTACTTTCCAGCCCTTTTTCCCCTACCATGAAAGGCACCAACAACAACCAAGTCAACAGTGTCAGTCATTTCACTCTTGTAGTCACGCTTGTACTTTATCCACAGCCAACCCCTAGCTCCGGCTTGGTACACGGAATTCCTAGCGATCGACTTGCACACCAAACCCTCACAACCGTTCTCAATAGCCTCCAAAAAGAACTTTTCAAGGTCACCCACATTATCGATAACTGTGCCATCAGCGAGCTTCACACGGTCACTTTCCCTTATAGTTTTTTCAAGAACCTTCCTTCTCAAAGGGTACGGTTCCAGCGTCAAGTCTCTTCCATCAACGTAGAGCGCTTCAAACATGAAAAGCGAAACAGGATACTCCTCAATGGCCTTGTCAATCTCGTACTTGCGTCTGCGATGCATGAGCTCCTGAAAAGGCCTCATCTCACCAGTATCAGGGTCAACCGCAACACACTCACACTCAAGAATAGCCGCCTTGGCCTTAACATACTGCTTAAACAGCCTAACAGCGTCTGGATACTGACTTGAAATGTTCTCAAGACGACGAGAAAAAAGGGCCACATCGTCCCCCTGTTTATGAGCCTGGAGGCGCTCACCGTCATACTTGTACTCGGCTACGCATTTTCCTCCGAGCTTCTCAAGTATCTCCTCAGAGGACGAAAGCCGTTCAGCCAGCATCGGCCGTATAGGCTCGCCGATTGAAACCTGAAAACTCTTGATACCGTCAAGTCCCTTTTCGACGAGGGTCTTAGCGACTCTACCAAGGTCAGAGCAGATGTTATAGGCACGTTCAACATGTTCTCGGGCCTCCTTGCCACCTCCGTAGGCGATGGCCAAAGCATCGAGAACCGTCATGTCGGCTATGCCTAGGCGCAGGTTCCCAGTTACTGTCCTCAAGATGTACTTGGCCTCACTTGGAGACGCCGCAGCCAACAAGCCGGCCAGCAGTGCCATCTTGGTGTCAACGGCACCCGTCCCAGATGCTTTAGCCATCTTGTCAAGAGTTTCGTAGACTTTTTGAACCGTCAATGCTTGTTGAAAAAAGGTCACTTGCATCTTGTTGGTTATGAACTTTCGGCCTGTTTCACCGACATCTCCACTCTTCTTTATGTCCTCTTCAATCTGGCTTTCCCTGCTCCCAGTAGCTCTCGCCAGAGCCTTCACTGCGAGCTTTTCAGCCACTCCGATCTCTGTTCCCACAAAATCAGGGTATATCCTGCCCTGGGTGAGGTATGCAACCTTGTCTATGACCTCTCTCGGAGTGTTTTTGAGAAGGTCAACAAGCAGATCTGTCATCTCCAACCGTTTCGTCGTCCCCTCAATCTGTTCATAAGCCGCAGCAATCATACTGTACTTCAATCGTGAAGCCCCACGTTAAGGTTCAATTGGAAAGATATTAAGACCTCACCCAAACAGTTCAGTGGTAAATGTTCAGCATGTTTTTCTGTACGCTTGCAATTTAAGGTCTCTTTTCTCTAGAAGGTTTCGTGGTGAACGATCTGGTCCATGGGCCGCTTGCTTCTGGGTGAAGCGGACTTGGCGGCATAGCCAACGGGGACTATGGCAACGGGCCTTATTCCTTGCGGAACGTTCAGTATCTGTCTCACATCATGTTCCTTGAACGCACCAATCCAGCATGTGCCTAGACCGAGAGAGTAGGCGGCCAAGTGAATGTTCTGGATGGCCGCAGCCGTGTCTTGTATGCAGTACAGCGATTTGCCCCGGTCACCGTAGCGTTGCGAAGAGCGATTCTCGTTTGCGCACACGACTATTGCAACGGCGGCTTCCTCGATGAAAGACTGTTCCCAAGCTGCTTCTGCAAGTCTTCTTTTGACGTCTGGCTTTCTGATGATTATGAACTCACATGGTTGAATGTTTCCAGCAGAGGGGGCCCACATTGCGGCGTCAATGAGCTTCTCGACGTTTTCATCTGAAACGTCGCGTCTCTTGAAGGCCCTTATGCTTCTCCTTCCTTTGATGGCTTCAAACACGTCCATGATTTTAACTCTCCTTTCGGCGCTTGCAAACGTTCTCACAGCACAAAAGCCTTAAGTCTTTTCATGCGTCATTTGGTTTTGGATGATGAGTCTGAGAGTCAACAGAGCGTATGCTGTGATGTGACTCGACGGGCGAACTGACACTTTCTTATAGGGAAAACTTATGAACAGAAACCACAAGTGAAAAAAAGGAAAATTACGATGCACCGATGTGAGTCGCAACAGGGAAAGGGGGGAAATTTGTCGAGAAAGAGAATCATTGAATTTCTAGATGCAGCATCATCGAGAAGGACAGTAAAGTTCGCAGTTTACTTGATTGCGGTAATCCTGTTTTTTGCGTTGGTTCTGCTTCCTCCTATACTTGGAATAGCCCTCAAATGGGGCGCAATCGGAGTGGTTCTCAACGATGCGCCTCTCATGAATCGTGCCTTGAACGCGATTGCAAACAGCTTCACGATAGCCTTGTTCGTTGCGTCAATCGATCTCATAGCGGGAATTCCTATGGCATGGCTCATAGCCCGGAAAAGATCAAGAGGGTCAAACGTTCTTGACACGTTGTCCGACATCCCGTTTATTGTTCCAACTGCGGTGCTTGGTTATTCACTTCTGCTTTTCTGGAACGGACCTGCAGGAATATCGGCACTTTTCACCGGACCGCTGATTTCGCAGGGGTGGCTTCTCATAATTCTTCTTCATTTCGCTTTTTCCTTTCCTGTTGTTGTCAGAGTCGTGGTCGGAGCATTGCTTGACTACAAGCGAGAGTTTGAGAATGCATCCAGAACATTGGGTGCTCCACCGTTTACTGCGTCAAGAACCGTTACGTTTCCGATAATAAAGCCGTCATTAATAGCCGCCTTCATACTTGCTTTTTCAAGGTCAGTCTCAGAAACAGGCGCAACTTTCATTGTCGCAGGAGCTTTCGAGAACGGTTCAATCTTCCTGCAGAACATAAAAAACACGTTCGGACCCAAAGATCCTACATACTACGGGGCCACGGTTTTTGCAAGTTTTGTTCTCATCGCAGTCTCCGTAGCAATCTTCATAACAATTCGTGCGGTGGGTCCAAGGTTGAAGCTGCCTGTTAAACGAATTTGGCCGTCTTTTGAAAGAAAACTCAGCTATTCAAAGGCAGAATCCTCAAGGAACGGCGTTACACTCGCCGTCTTTTTGGTCATTGTCTTGGTCCCGTCTCTTTTCGTTGCGCTTCCAGCGTTCCAAGCCGCGTTCACTAACACGCTGAGTGAGTCCGTACAAGGGGCAGGCATCTGGGGAGACTATTGGCAGGGGTTGCTTCTTTCCTACGGCCTCGCCGCAACAGTCACTGTGCTTAACGTGATCATAGGGTTGCCCATGGCTATTGCAATCGCGAGGAGAAAAGTCGGCAAGTTCCAATCAGCGATTTTGGACGTTCTCGTCAACATTCCCCTTGTAGTGCCCTCAATAGCACTGGGCTTTTCGCTGGGGATTTTTTGGACACAGATTTTCACGTCCATACCCGAGCTTCTGCTGCTGATCTTTGCTCACCTTGCGATCACGTACCCATACTTCGTGAGATCAATGTCCGCTGCTGTTGAAAGGATAAGCATGGACATGGAAGAGGCTTCAAGAACTCTCGGAGCCAAACCCTTAGGAGTCTTCAGGACCATCGTTCTGCCCTTGACTAAGTACTCTATACTTTCAGGTGCGATACTCGTCTTCACGAGGAGCGTAAGCGAAACCGGTGCGACTTTGGCAGTGGCGACTACTCTCAAAACTGTGCCGGTGGTGCTCGTGAACTGGATAAGGCCTCCAGCCTTGGCGCTGCACCCCACACCGTTGCAGATAGGGTTAGGAAGCGGTTTTCTAATACTTTTCTCATTCATCATTCTTTTAGCGTTGAGGCTTGTCGTGAAAGAGAAGGGAAGATACTAGAATGCTTAATAAACAAACCTTAGCCTATCACGTTCATTCAGGCAATCGTACATCCAAATGGGAGGTTACCTGACAGATGCCGGATGTCCGCATAGAAAACGTTACTAAGAGATTTGGGAAACTCTTGGCGGTGGACGACGTAAGCCTTCACGTTCATGAAAAAGAATACTTTGCTCTGCTCGGACCAAGCGGATGTGGAAAAACAACGCTTCTGCGGCTTATTGCAGGACTGATTAAGCCTGACAGAGGAAAAATATTCATCGGGGACAGACTCGTCAACGATGTCCCACCGGAAGACAGAGACATAGGTTTCGTCTTTCAAACATTCGCTCTGTTCCCCCATATGAACGCTTGGAACAACGTGACCTACGGCCCAAAGGTGAAGGGCTTCGACATGAAGAAAGCAGATACGATTGGGCATGAAGTGCTTGAAATGGTCAGGCTGCATGAAAGGCTGGACGCTTTCCCAAGCGAGCTGAGCGGAGGAATGATGCAGAGAGTGGCCGTTGCGAGGGCGCTGGCGGCAGGCGCCAAGCTGCTGCTTCTGGATGAGCCGCTCGGGCAGTTGGATGCAAAGGTGAGGAACGACCTCAGGTACGAGATCAGAAAGATGACCAAGGATTTGGGGTTGACGGCTATTCACGTGACGCACGACCAGTCTGAGGCCATGGCGATCTCCGACAGAATTGCAGTTATGAAGAGGGGAAGCATCAAACAGGTGGGAACCCCGAGTGAGCTCTACATGTCACCGGAAAACCTGTTCGTGGCCAACTTCATAGGAGAATCAGACTTCCTAGAAGGATACGTGGCTGAGTCTGAAAACAAAGAAACGTTAATAGAGCTTCGTGGCGGTATAAGGGTTCAAGCCGTCAGCAACGAAGTGAAAAAGGGTGAGAGAGTAGTTCTGGCGATAAGACCTGAGGCCTTCAGCCTCGAAGAAGGAAGAAGAAAGGACACAAACTCGATGATGGGCACTGTTGAGAGAGTGACTTTTGAGGGAACAAACATACGGTACGACATCATGCTTGAGAACGAGGACCACATCGTCATAGTCAAGCCTTCAGTGATGGGACAATGGTTAAAGGTTGATGAAGAGGTAACCGTCAGCTTCCCCCCCGAGAAGGCTCACATGTTCCAGTATCCAGAAACGGGACTCAAGGAGGAATTGGCTGTTGAGTGAACTGATAAAGTGGTTCGCGAAGCGACAGGAAACAAAGGCTCTGTCCTCAGTTCAACGTCATCTAGCCCTGACAACGGGCATAGTGGAAGACTTGGAGAAGGCGATAAGAGCGGCCGTCAAGGCCGATTTGAAGGAGATGAAGAGATGCATCGACAGAGTAGCGAGTAGTGAAAAAGAAGCGGACGCGCTGCGCAGAAGGGTTATGTCCGAAATATCAACGGGGGAGCTCTCACCCACTGATCGAGAGGACTTGATGGACCTCGTGAAAAGAGTGGACATGGTCGCCGACTGGAGCAGAGAATCAACGCGCATCCTCGGTGCGATACCGATGGAGCATGTTCCAGCGTCAATTAAGGATGAGTTGATAGAGATGGTTATGAGCGTTGAACAGTGTGCTGTTTCTCTTCAGACATGCGTGAACAGGATGATGAAGAAGACAGAGGAAGCTCTTCAAGCTGCGGACGCTGTGGAAAGGGAAGAGGAAAAAGTCGACGACATACACGAGAAAGCCCGAATCCTCCTTGGAAAAGAAGACTTGCCGAGGGCCGGCGTAGCCGTGCTAGTAAGCCAGCTTTTTGAAGCATTGGAGATGATCGCTGACTCATGCGAGGACGCATGTGACCAAGTCAGAGTGATAATAGTCAGAAAATGAGGTGAAAACACATGTCAGAAGCAAGAATAAACATAAATGAACTCAAAAGCGAAGGAAGCGACCTGATAAAAGAACTGGCGACATATCTGAAGGAAAAAACCAACGCTAAAATCGAAACGGGAACAAACGAACTTGTCGTCAAAGGCGAAGAAGCAAACGTCTCAAGAACATACCTGCGAGTTCTACTGAAAAAGTTCCTACACAAAAACGAGCTGAAAAACTATTTCAGAGTGATAGGCGGCAAAGAAAACACGCTGATCGTTAAGGGTAGGAAGGCAACTGAAGAGGAAGAGTAGCTCCTCCTCATCCCCTGAAAACCTCACCCTTTTCTTCGCACGTTCTTCTCATGTAACGAAGCAGGAAACTGACACCCCAAGGAAGGGGATGGGCCTTTAGGCTAACTCTAAGCAGGACACACAGAAACCAGAAAACGGGGCGATGATAGAAAACATTGAAAAGTCACTATCCTTGCCCAGACTCTCGGCCTAGCCCTAGATACGTACTTGGCCCAAAGCCCATGTAAATCCAGTAGGGCCTTCACCAGCACCTACGTGCAGTACTAACACCCTAGGGGGGAGGGGGAGGGTAAAATAGACGAGGTGAAAACGCGAACACAGGGATGTAACGGATGTGTAAGGGATGAACAGTCCTCCAGGTCTCGGCTCAACCTTTCCGGAACATACGCCGGCTAACGACGGCTGTTCCTGATAACGAAGAATATGCCCGCCAGGACCATGGTAGCACCGAATGCGAAAACTGGAGCAGGCACCTCCTGAAAAGCGGCTATACCCAGAAGCGTTGCACCCACGGGCTCCAATAAAGCAAGAGCAGCCGTCTCATACGATTTAAGGTTCGACAGAGAAGAAAAATAAAGCGTGTGAGCGATCGCCGTCGGAAGCAATCCAAGCCCGACCAGCGGAAGAGCGGTTTCTGCAACAAGCGGCAACGGTGAAATCAGGTTTCCAGCGGGCACGCTCAGCACGGCCACGATAACCGCTGAAAAAGCGTAGATAGGCAGCACCGCCGACAACAGACCCATCTCCTTCCTGACCCTCCCACCAATGTTGAGGTAGAAAGCCTCAACCGCAGCGGCAGCCACGCCCTCCAAGTCGCCCTTCAACGTTGGAGAAACACTCTGACCAACCGTCTTCGCAGCCATCGTCTCACCGAAAGCTATGAGGCACACACCTATGAAAGAGACCATTAAGCCCGCGAGCGCAAAGCGGGATGGTTTAACCCTGAAAAGATAGCTCGAAACAAACATCGAAAAAACCGGCGCAGTGCTCACCAGAACGGTCGCGTTCAGGATCGTCGTGTCCCGAACGGAAAAAGTGAAAAAAACGAAGTGAAGACCCAAGAAAAGACCGAGACCCAAGAGCTCTTTCAAGTTCTCCTTCACAATCTTAAACTGAAACACTCGGCCACACACCACAAGCACCCCCACCAACGCAACGCAGGCTATTACAAGACGCCAGAACACAATGGAGAAAGAACCCAGAACCTGCACAAACCTAATGAAGACAGCCGCCGTTCCGAAGAAAACGCCGGCAGTCACCCCCTCTGCCAAAGCTTGCCTTCTCGTCCTGCCCTGCAAACAGACACCCTTAAACAGTAGACTCGAACAAGTGTCTACCCGTTTTTCCCGCGCCTTCTCCTCAGCTTCCTCAAATAGACAAATGCCACAACCAAAATCACTACAATCGCCACCGCTGTCGCAAGCAAAAACGGAAAAAGACCTAAACCCCCAGCACTCACGCTGAAGTACACGATTCCCGAAGTGCTCACGTCTCCAAAACTGTTCCGCGCATAGAGCACAAGCGTGTGCGTCCCGTTGGAGACACCGGGCAACGTGGTGTTCCCACTGATAGTCATGTTGCTCTGACCGTCCAAGCTATAGGCCAGCCAAGAAGTTTCTTCGTTAACAGTGAACGTCAACGGGACATCGCTCACCGTGTAAGTCTTGTTTTCTGGCGAAATTATGGAAACGGTTGGAGGAGGCGACCGACCGCGAATCAGCACTTCATGGTTCGAGCTTCCGTACAGGAAGTAGATCCACCTGCTGCCCCCGTCGTCGTAGAGCGTGGAGTTCCAAGACAACGGGGTAGCTCCGTCCACCGTAACATTGTACGGTTCAGTCATCAAGCCGTGAGAAAGGCGAACCCTGCAGAAGCCGAAGGCCTGATTCAGTGGGTTGCTTTTAACATGCATCGTAATCGTGCCGTTCCACAGGAAATAGGAAAACGTGGCTATTGACGAGTTGGAGATAACGTCAACGTTGAAACCCAACGATGTCTCAAAAACAGAAAAATTGCCCATCAAAGGATAATTGTCCGTGTTGTTCTCGTTCAAACCATATGACGAGTCACCTATTCCATCATGATCCTGGTCAACACCAGCATAATCACTCCAGAAGTTACCTTCAACTCCGTTATCCCAGCGATTCGTTGAAACGACTGATGCCTGCTTACTATTGCTGATGAAATTGTTGTCATAGATAACGTTGTCCACACAGTCACGATCAATAACATGGAGACCGAACTCGCTGGGGCCTTCTATAGTGTTCCCTGTTATAGTGATGTTCTGGCAACCCCTTGACAACCCGATTCCATCATACGAGTTTCCGATGACATCGTTTCCCATGATCAGTCCGTTGCTGGAAGCGTTGGCGTTGATTCCATAGCCAATATTATCATGCACATAATTGTCTGAAACCCTGAAATCCAGCGAGTTTGTGATCAGAATGCCCGAAGAAGAATCGGGTCCGATGATGTTCTGGTCGATGGTCAGATTATTAGAGTAAGCAGCATAGACTCCATAAAAATCCGCGCCGGCGTTGACGCCCGAAACATTGTTGTCCCGGAGGACAGAGTTGTCCGAATGATCAAAGTACACGCCAAGTGCCAACACGCCTGAACCACCCTTCATCGAAAACCCTTCAATAAGAACATCTCTGGCGACCACGTGGACAACAAATCCTCCTACTCCGTTGATGACAGTAGTGTTTCTTCCACTTCCGATTATCCTCAAAGACTTGTCAACAACCAGAGGTGTGTTGTATGTTCCCGAATCAACCAGAATCGTGTGCCCGTTCACAGTTTCAGGAGCATCTATCGCTCCCTGAATAGACGTGTAGTTCAAGCCAGTGTTGATGTTATGAACAGGATTCGCGACTGAAGACTTCACATCCCCGTAGCTAAATCCAGCAACGAAAGCGCAAAAAAACAATGCGGACAAGCCCAAGGCAAGGATGGCTCTTGCATTCATCTAACATCACTCATCTTCCTTCTGCCTCAACCCCACATAGCTTCGAGGAACAGTATCGCCCTCTGTCGAACACGATAATCCACAGCGGTCTCCACGCTATTGAAAGACTATTCATAATTATTCCTTTTGGTTCACGGGTCCACAAACCCCGCAGAGAACAAGAGCGAACAAACAGGCGCTCTCATTTCTCAGCCATGATCAAACGTGTATAAGAAAAATGTCACGCTTGTTCCCGTACTAAAGAAGTTCTATAGTCACATGAACTTCTTCGGGAACACGTATGCGCATGATTCGACGCATGACCCGTTCTTCTGCATCTATGTCAATAAGCCGCTTGTGAATTCTCATTTCCCACTTGTCCCAAGTAGAGGTCCCCTCACCGCAGGGTGACTTCAGAACAGGAACTTTCAGTCGCTTAGTGGGCAAAGGAACGGGTCCGTTGATCTTAACTCCTGTTTTCTCGGCGATGACTTTCAGCTCCTCACATACCTCTTCTAGTTTCCCGTAGTCCGTACTTGTCAAGCGTATACGCGCTTTCCTAACCATTGCCCATCAACCCTAAAACTCTGCTACCAAACAGATTTATTGGGTATCTACCTTAGACAATTAACCGCAAATAAAAACTTATCGAAGCAAAAAAGGTAACAGAGCCAGCCCAAATCAGGTAGACCATGAAAAACATAAAGCTTCACGTTAAAGGGATAATTCTAGATTTAGACGGCACGCTGGTAGATTCAAGGCAAGCTTACTTAGAGGCGGCAAGAATAGCTTTCTCAGCAGTGGGACAGCAAACAGTCAGCATCAAAACGGTCATAGAAATCCCCAAGAGGTTTGAACAGGGCATTCCACTCGATGACTTGTTGCCACGGGTAGACGTGAAGGAATTCCGGCGAATATACCTAAAGGCGTATTACCAGGCAGTTGCCGTGATGGCGAAACCATTACCTGACATTGCGAACAGCCTCAAGAAGCTTTCAGAAAAGGCGAAACTTGCATTAACAACAAGACGTAAAGTCCCTAACAAAGTCGTTATTGGACAGCTGAAAGAACTTGGCTTAGAAGGATATTTCCAAGCTGTGGTAACTGCATGCGATAAGTTCAGTCCAAAACCTTCTCCCGACGCCCTTGTAGAATGTTCAAGAAGACTGGGCGTAAGAACAAGTGAATGTGCAGTCGTTGGAGACTCGATCGTCGACATAGAGGCCGGAAGGCGTGCCGGAGCCAAGACAGTCGCAGTCTTGTCTGGAATTTTCTCTCGCGAGGAGCTGAAGAAACAAAAACCAGACCTGATCCTGGCAAGTGTCAGAAAATTGCCAGATTTCCTGGAATAGTGCCAAAATGAACCTTTAGAATATTTCTAGAGAGGAAATATAGCTGAAAATTAGTGAACAGTGTTATAGAAGCGATCACGAATAAAGCTTATTAAAAGCCCAAAGGTCTAGTTTTAGATGTGGAGAAGGCTTCGAGAAGGAGTACCTGTGAACTTCATCGAAACATTGTTGTCAGAAAAACTGTTAGAGAAGAACCCCCTCATCGACGTGTTAGTTGCGGATCGCAAGGTACTCCAAATAGCGTGCCAAGACCTGACGAACTACCTCAAAGTCCATTGGGATCTCATTGGAAAAGAAGCAAGTCAATGTTACGTTGTAGAAGAGCTGGAGAGGACCTTCGAGGAGAACTCGAAGGAGCTGGAAGAATTCTTGGGTGTTTGGACGGGGATTTGGTTCAAGAAGTGGAAAGAACGAGTCAAACTTCTCATCGGCAATGACAACTCAAAGAGATGGAACAACGTCACAAGAATCCTCAACAACGCCGAACCGATATGGCAAGGGCTCTCTTGTCACCAGGAAATGGAAGACATCGTGATCTCCACGTTGATCAAGAACGGGGAGATATGTGGCACCTCAATCCTTGCAGAAAACCTCTTGAAGATGGAGTTGGGCAGTGAAAAGAAAACATACACGAACGACAAAGAGCAAGTGGTGAACGTTGTTAACAACGCTTTGACAAAGGCAAGGGAACTGACACAGAGTAAGGGCCCGTTGATCTTTGTCAAGGTCGATAAGGGGTACTATCAATCATCGCAGTAGAACGAGACAATTCTTAGCGAGTCCTTTCTCTATGCAGGTTTTTAGTCCGCCATGAATACGTTTTGATGACCGCTGTCATTCCATAGCCGCAGGCGGCGCATCGTTTCTTAGTCACGTTGTATGACCTTCTTCCACACCGTCTGCATTTTATGTGAACCGTTTTTCCTTGGCGCTTGCCAAATGAGGGTGTCCCCTTTCCCAAGGATGTCACCTAGGAGGTGGAGAGATCAGAACGACGTTGTCTCCTCGGACGATTATGACCCCAAGTTTCCTCACGTTTTCTGAAGAGGTAGTGTCTTCTGTTTCCTCTAGAACCAAGTTCAGATGCTGGTCAAATCCTTTGAGTCTTCCACGTAGGCTTTTTCCACCTTTCAACCTTACAAGCACGATTTTCCCAAGGTTTTGCTCAAGGATTTCAGTGGTCATTTCGCTCATTTTTGACCCTCGGACCCAAATTGTTATGCTTTTTATACTTAAGCCTACACATTTAAACCTATCTAAGAGATGGGCAGAATGCCCGAAAAAAACAGGCGGTATTTCTTAAAGACGAAAGAATCTAAAGCCCTTCTTGCAAAGGCTTCGGAAAAGCTCAAGACTGACCTGGAGCTACTCTTCAAAGACAAGGTTAACGTTGAGGTCTTTGAAACAGAATCAGCTGAAATCTTTCTCATCAACGCAAAGCCGCTACTGGTCAAAGCTGACGAAAACGTATATCCAACGCTAAGGTTCGATGAATATCTCCAAACGGCTCCCAAAGTTGTCGTGGACATGGGGGCCGTTCCCTATGTATGCAATGGCGCGAACGTTATGGCACCGGGAATCAGACGCTTTGAGGGTCAATTTGACGAGAATGACATTGTCATTGTGGTTGATGAAAAGCATAGCAGACCCATCGCCATAGGGGAAATCCTTTACGATGCTGAAAAGGTAAAGAGTGTCACACAGGGCACTGTTGTCAGGAACGTGTACTACGTCGGAGACAAAACGTGGAATCTCCTTAAAGAAATACTCCCTAGCCGAGCGAAGATTCGATCTGAAGGTTGAATTCATAAAACCTTTCAGTCATGCAATCCATACCATGAATCCAGATGTGAAATTAAGAAAAACTTAAACTCTTGAAAGGCAAATAAGCGTGTAAGAGAGGACAAGTTTGCCAGGATTGGGTATACTCCGCAAATCAAAGAAGGAGGTTAAGATTAAAGGTGACTCTGGCAAGACCTATTTGAAAGCAATGCCTCTTCGGGACTTGTCTGATCTGGACTCTGTAAAGGCAGAAGTCAAATCTGGAAACATCCTGATTCTAAGGATAGCGCCCCTTGCGAATAAGAGCGTTGACGACGTTAAGCGTGCCGTGAACGAGCTGTGCGAATTCGCTGAATCCGTCGGAGGAGATATCGCAAGGTTGGGTGAGGAGAGAGTGGTTGTATGCCCTCCGAATGTGAAGATTTGGCGAGAGAAAGTTCCGGTTTCGAATGAGCCGATTCCTACAGCAGCCTAAAGGTCTCCATCAAAGCTGGTGCGAAGGAGCGAACTTCACATCTTCTTTCTATGAAGTTGGCCATGCTGAGACACTTTGCTCTTTCACCATGGCACACGATGACTGTTTCAGGCTTAGGCCTTAGGTGAGTTATGTAGTTGAATATCTGTCGTCTATCCGAATGCCCAGAGAAGCCCTCTATCGACTCCACTCGCAGTCTAACCTTAACGACATCCATTTTGCCTTCTGAAGTCATGAGTGTAACCTCGTTCAGACCTTTCTGGACTCTTCTTCCCATGGTGCCTTCGATTTGATAACTAACAAAAATAATCTCGTTGTTCTCGTTCTCCGCCAAGCTTTTGAAGTACTCTATCACTGGGCCACCTTCAAGCATTCCTGAAGTCGCCATGATAATGCACGGTTCGCCCTCAACTATTTCTTGACGCACGCTTGGATGCTCAACAATTGTGAAGTAGTCTGACTGAAAAGGATTCACTCCATCATGGAGTATGCTGTTGCGGACTTCTCGGCCTAAGTACTCAGGATATGCAGTGTGAATTGCCGTGGCCTCTGAAATCATTCCCTCGATGAAGACAGGAGCCTCCTTCATCATTCCGCGCCTCATGTAACCGTCCAGCACGAGCATTATCTCCTGAGCCCTGCCAACCGCTGGGACTGGAATCAGAACCTTGCCTTTACGTTCCAACGTTTCATTCACAACTGCTGTCAACCGTTCCTCAGCTTCCACACGCGAGGGCATGACGTCATCCGCCCCTCCATACGTGCTTTCAGTTATGACTGTCTCAACCCTTGGAAACTCTGTCGTCGCTGCTTCCAGAAGCATCGTCCTTGAATACTTGTAATCACCAGTGTAAACAACGTTGTGGAGACCCTCACCGATGTGAAGGTGAACCATTGAAGACCCTAGAATGTGCCCAGCGTTGTGGAGAGTTAAACGCACGTCAGGAGCTATGTCAGTGACGACCCCATACCGTGAGGGGATCGTGTGCAAAACACATTCACGAACATCTTTCTGATCATAAAACGGAGTTGTGCCCTGCTTGCCGGCAACATCCAAATAGTCAAGCTGAAGCAGTGTCATCATGTTTGAAGTCGGAGCGGAGCAGTAGACTGGCCCGTCGTATCCATACTTGTAAAGAAAAGGTACAAGACCACAATGGTCAAGATGAGCATGACTTATGATGACAGCGTCCAAAGATTCAAGCTCAAACGCTGGGTTGTCCAGCCTAGGAAAGGCCTCAAAGGGCCTCGAGGAACCTGGGTTCACACCACAGTCCAGCAGTACGTTGCTTTCTCGGGTTTGAACGAGAAAGGCAGATCTTCCGACTTCTTGAACTCCTCCGAGCGCCGTGATCCTAACGTCCCCAACTTCGAAGGCTTTAGGTCTGAAGATCCTTTCCCCTATTGTGCGAAGTATTCGTTCTCTTTCTTTGCTCTCAGAATGAAGATAATGCCGCATGTGAGTTACTATCTTTGACCGTAATGGGGGGCTTCTTAAGACGTGTGGGCGCCACTTTGTCTGTCTGATTATCTCTTGCAGGACTGTTCCGTTTTTTCCGATCACAACCCCAGGCTTTTTTGCGTCTATTATTATTTCGCCCAGACTTGGGTCGAAATTTATGTCTGTCACTTCTGCCTCAGCGGGAATTATGTCCCTGGCAATCTTCTCGGCCTCAACTTCGTGAAGCCTCACCGAAGGGTCAGAGCGAATAACGATTCGTTTTCTTATGACGTTGACTATGTTGGCTATGACGCTACTCTGGTCGACCAAGACTTCGGGTCTCTTAGTGTACACCGCCAGTGTTGAAGCTTCATACTCTATCCTGGTTACTTCAGCTTCTTTCGGGACATGCTGCAGAATGTATTGACTAATTTCGACCTTTTCCTTGTCAGAATTTGAAGGCACTCTTTTAACTTCCTCAATCTGCCAAAAGTTGCTTTTTCTCCTTGTCGGTCAGGTCTCTGTAGCCCTTGGCATCTATGACCGCAACGTTGAAACTGTCTCCACTTGCGGAGTCGCGCTTCATCGCAGCGTCGACCGCTTTGACTATCACTGGTAGCATCTCTCTAACAGGAACACCGTCCTTGTACTTCTCCTCTAGAATGCCGTACGCTAGAGGTGAACCCGAACCTGTGGACACGTATTTCTCCTCCGTCAGACTGCCAAACGGGTCTATTGAAAATATGTGAGGACCTGTATCGTCTAAGCCGCCGACGAGAACCTGAGCCAGCAAAGGCACGTATCTAGCTGAGAAAAGAAGGTTCGCAAGCAATCTTGCCGCTGAACTGATTGGCAAAGGCCTGCCAAGTTCGATCTTATAAAGCTTGGCATTGGTCGTTAGTATGTCAACGGCTTTTTGAGCATCAGCCAGGCTTCCTGCAATAGTCATCGCTAAGTGATCGTCTATCTGGTACACCTTCTTCCCATGCTTGTGTGCTACGTAAAATCCCATGGTAACACGTGTATCCGAGGCCATTATTACTCCGTCATTACAGACAACGCCTACGGTCGTTGTTCCTTTTAGTGTTAGTCGATTTACCTCATCGTTATTTGCCATTTTGTTACTCTCCTAAAACCCAATGATATCGACAAATTACTTCGCGAGGAAGCAGCATCATGTTATCATTGCTAGGGTGTTTATTAACATTGCGCCTCGAAATTTCGGGAAAAGGCTGTGCACTTCCCCGCTAATTCATAAGTCAAATCAAAGGAACAGTAGTCTAAATCAACGGAAGAACATCTTCCACCTATTTCATGGACATTTTCCTCAAGCAGATACGCATTGAACGAGTTGCCCTTCGACGCTTGGCTGAAGTCTTTCAATCGCAAGAATTATTAGACGAAGTCAATGAATAGTAAAAAGGAGGGCGTCAAATGAGTGAGAAAGAAAAAGAGAGGAAGAAACTCCTGTTCGAATTGATAAAGGGTGCAAGAAGAAGCGACAGAGAACTTGCGAAGGCTCTGAAAATCTCCCAGCCAACAGTAACGCGGAAGAGAACACGTTTAGAAATGGAAGGACTCATAGAAGAGTACACGATTGTGCCTAACCTTGCAAGAATCGGTTTTGAAATCATTGCGTTCACCTTTCTTGCCTTCACGGAATCGACCCCAGAACTGCTGGAAAGGGCACGTGAATGGTGCAGGAAGCAGCCGAACGTCATTTTTGCCTCAGATGGCGAAGGCTTGGGAATGAACAGCATTATTGTTTCTGTGCACAAGAACTATGCTAGCTTTTCGAAGTTGATCACCACTCTCAGGCAAGATTGGCAGCCTAATCTTAAAGACGCACAGAGCTTCATCCTAAGCATGAACAGGCCAGAGCTAACTGTCAAGCCGTTTTCCTTCAGGCATCTCGAACGAGCGGATGTTTAAAGCCACCGACTCCTCAGCGTCAACCTGACAATGCTTTGGACTCTCCACAGCCTTAGATCTATTTGAATCCACAAAAACTGACAAATGCTGAGGCGATTTCGCTCTTCCTTCCGCGAGGCCTCTTTTCAATGCGCGTCCTTAAAAGAAGTTCATTGAAAGATTCAGAATGCGTCGGCAACTCGGAAAAGCAACTCTTTTTAAGGCTTGACTACACATCGCTATGAAAGAAAAAGATAGAACCCAACCGTGGTTTGTGTGTACTTGAGACATCATCGGATGCAGCTTCCTAGAGAGGTGATCGTTGGAAACGGCGCAGTGGAACGGGTTGCTGAAGTCACTAGAAGATTGGGGTTCAACCTGTCGGCGCTCGTGATAGCAGGTTCAAAGACGAACGATATTGCGGGAAAGAGAGTGAGAGAACTTCTGGAGCAAGGAGGAATGGTAGTCCAGACTTTGCTCGTTGAAGCTGCTACGATCAAAGATGTCGAGCGTGTTGAAGAGAGTATAAGGGCTTTTAAGCCTCAGGTTGTCTTCGGAGTAGGCGGCGGAACTAAAATAGACGTCGCCAAATGCAGCTCTGCACGGTCAGAGGTCCCGTTCATTAGCGTTCCAACGACAGCATCGCATGACGGAATAGCCAGTCCTCTGTCTTCGGTCAAGGGCTCGGAAAAACCGTATTCAGTGATGGCTCAGGCACCCTTGGCTATAATAGCGGACACGAAAATCATAATGCAGGCTCCTTGGCGATTCGCAGTGAGCGGCTATGAAGATGTTGTTGCAAAGTTCACGGCGGTTAAGGATTGGAAGCTGGCCCACGCGGAAAGGAACGAGTATTTCGGGGGGTACGCTGCAAGTCTGGCTTTGATGAGCGCAAAGCATGTCATGTTCAACGTGGAACTAGTGAAGGAGAAGAGCGAGGAGGGTTTGCGAGTTCTGCTAGAGGCTTTGATAAGCTGCGGTGTTTCTATGAGCATCGCTGGAAGTAGCCACCCTTGCAGCGGCTCAGAGCATCTTTTCAGCCACGCGCTTGAGATGATCAGACCTAACTGCGCCTTGCACGGTGAACGTTGCGGAGTCGGGACCGTGATGATGGCCTACCTGCACGGTACCAATTGGAAGCGCATCAGAGAGGTGCTGAGGAAGCTGGGGGCCCCGACGAGTGCTGAAGAGCTTGGTGTGGAGAGGAACGATGTTTTGAATGCCCTGGAGCTGGCTGCATCATTGAGACCTGAAAGGTTTACGATCTTGAACAAGCTGAGCTTGAACAGGGACGCCTATGAGCACCTTGCTAAAGTGACAGGAGTAATATGATATCGCGCACGTTGAATCTTTGCTGTTTTTGCGTTCTTACACACTTATCATGCGGGCGGTTTAACATTCCCTGTTTCGCGTTTTGCCTCGTCCAACGCGCCTACCCCCCTCCCCCTAGGTTTTCAGCGCGAAGAGTCCTTTGAACTGACTTTTCATAGTAACTTAGACAGTGGGCCGAGTGGGCCTGGCCTGTTTCCAAGACCAGCGCTGTTGGTCTAGGTCGTCGCTTTCGCTTCAGTTGTGGGTCTTGCTTCTTTCTCAGGTTTGGGTTCAGCTTTCTTGGGTTCGACCTTGAAGGTTTCAGTGAACTTGACGGCGGTTGTTTCTGAGAAGAATCTTTGTATGTCGTTGGCTGTGCCTCTTTTGGCCACTTGAACGCCTTCGATGTAGAATGCTTCTTCAGGCATTTGGACGCTGACCGCCTTGGTCTTCAGTGTGAACTCAAACTTGTTTTCTTCCACAGCGGGTATTCTTCTGTGGATGAGCGCGGCGATTTTTTCTTTCTTTGTCTCGAGCTTCTTCTTCAGCGTCACCTCGTAGACCAAGGTTTTTCCTGCCAGTGGAGGGTTAAAATCAAGCAGAACTCGCCCAGCTCCAATGGCTCGAACGGTGGCACTCTTGCCGCCGTATTCAATTCGCATTCCAACGCTTGGAGTGATGTCTCTTGCCAGTAACTGTTTTAGCGCGACGCGTTTGACTTTCTCTGGGTCTCTTTGTCCGAACGCTTTTTCAGGAGGTATTTCAACAGCAGCGGGTTTGCCAACCTCCATTGTTGTTAGGTTGTCATCCAGTGCTTTCAGGACCCATCCTTCGCCTATGACCACAAGTTTGGACTCGAAGATGTCGCCCTCTTTGTACAGATGCTCCTTTTTGGCTGTCTCTTCAATCGTTGTGTCGAAGATCTCCCCTGTCTCCTTCACCTTTGCAACATAGTCCATTAGTATGAAGTCGCCCTTCTGCAAACTCATTTTGCATCATCCTTTCCAAAGCATTGGCAAACTAGGTTTTAAACCGCAATAAAGCTTTCGCCCTTAGAACTCTCGTTCTGGATCATCTGATGGGCAATTCAGACCTTCTTTTTTTCTTGTTCTGTCTGACGTACGGTCTTATGTCTGCGAAAACCAGACTGAGGCATCGGGGAGCCGAGACGCCCCGCCAAACCCGCCAGAATTTATTAGAAACAATGAGCAAAGCTGTTTTGGAGTTCTACACTTCATTAAGAAGGTTTATTAAGTCTTAATATATCTTAATGCTTGTTTGCTCCCGCAGGTGAATCCAAGACGAAGAAAACCAGCCTTGCCCGAAAAGAATCATCTTCTCTTTTGAGTCAGAAGAACAAGCAAAAGGAGGAGCCCAACTTGGAAGTAACTGTTTTGCTAGCAGATTTGCCTCTTGAACTGAGGAAGCGAGAGGCAAGTAAGCCGCTCTATCTCACTCGATACGAGTAGGAAACGTTTGTGAAACAGGCTGAAGACGTGGGCTTCAGGTAAATTCTCAGTTATTTTTTCCAACTGCTTGACCTGAAATTCGTTGCGTCTGATTCACTTTCTCCGAAGACGTTTACGATCGACCTTTTTCTTCTTCAGTTGCATGATAACAAGAATTAAATAGTATCTTCTAGTAGTGCTTACTTCTTTAACTTGGAATGTAATCGAGGTGATAACAAATGGTCAGTGAGGGAAAAGGTCGCCTTTTCAGAAGGAAAGACGGAAAGTACCTGCTATACATACCGGTGGACTTGGCTGAGGACAGTATGTTTCCGTTCAAAGAGTACAAGAAGACTAAGAGGGGAACTGACGCCATTCCTGTCAGAGTTGCTTTCAAGCAGGGAGAGAAGAGGCTGCTAATAGAAAGATGGAATGAACCCGTTGAAGAGTAGACGCAAGCATATCACCTTGCGCAGATGCCACGACCAAACCTAAAAGGCTGCCAGTTTGGCAACAACCGTGGCTCTCACAAACTCTAACTTCTTTCCTTTTCCTCAGTTAGTCCTTCAAAGATTTCATTGGCTGTTCTGATGGTGATCTTCCTGCTCTTCAGTTTCGTTGATTTTTCGATCTGACTCAGGTGCCAAGACCTTTGTCTGTCGTAATGTATGACCAGAATGAACCCTGCCAACAGTATGGAAAAACCAAAAAGGGTCAGGATCAGTCCTAGGGTAGCCGATTGACTTAGGGGTTGTTGAAGCATGAATGGAAAAAGATTCAGCTGCCCTACAGCCATAATCGTGACGATGAGGCCCCCTATCAGCAAGTTCATGCCAAGGGTCATCATCAAGAAGGCTAGGATTTCGCTGTGGGCGTTCTGCTCCGCCTTTCTGTACAGAAAGTCTTCATAGGACAATTGTTATCACTCAGCGCTCTGGAACTCTCGTAGAACAGTGTTGGGCGAAAATAGTAAGGTTTGTGATTTTCTGATAAGGATTCAAAATACAATTTTGCACCGAGAGATCATTGCTTGCAAATTGGAATGCGTTTCGCAGACAAGTCCTGCGAGATGTCGAGTTACAATGCTTCAGCAACCAGGTTGGGATGTGTCAGAGGGGTCATCGGCGCTGACGTTGAGATTTCCATAAAACGCGAGAGTGTTCGACCCGGCCTTCGTGAGAAGCGATGACAGTTCAGTCGGGCTGTACACGTGATTTTCGATGTCGGCTCTGTCGATGAACTCCAGGTTCTTGCCACGTTTTCGGTAGAAGGTCCAAGACTTGTTGGCACGTGCACTTATCTTATCGTTCTTTTTCTCTTCTAACATTACCATGTTGTCTTTTCTGAGTAAGAGGTAGGAGCGAACTTGATTGACAGATATTCCGTGTGCACGGTTTCTGTAATGAATAGTATTGTGCTTTTTCTTGAAGGCTCCCGGGCTCGACTGAAAATGTTGATGTCATCGTATTCTGAATAGTATCCGATGGATGTCCAAGCGTTTGTGACCACATCGAAAGGTTTCTGAACTCTTCCCAAGACCTGCTTCAGTTTTCTCACATCACCTTCCGCATAGGTGACGAGGTGGGAGACACCATTTTCTTCAGCTTTTCTTTTGACGTCTTCCAAAAATGCTTTCGAGATATCTACTTCGACTGATTTGAACCCTTTCTTGGCCATGCAGATCGAAACCCGATCGTTCCCACAACATAGATCTAGCAGTCCAGAAAAGGTTTCATGTTTTCGCATCAACCTAATCATTCCATCGACAAGCTGGTCAGTCTTGGGCCTTTGGTTTAGAAGTTTCATGAATAGATGAGAACGTGCAATGAACAATTTCTCGGTCCAGTAACTCATTATTGTCGCAACTTAGCCCGCGCTTTCTACCTGGCGGTGCCTTCAAAGGTAGACTCGGGCATAGAATACAGTCGTTCTCGGTTTTTCTTGAGTCTTTCCGAGCTATGTACTATCGTAAACCTTCAAGAAGGGCTGTCATGCCGCTTGCCGCGAGAACTAACAATTCAAAGGTTTCGTACGCTTCAACCATGGTGTTGGCAGAGTACTCAACTTTCAACCCGTCGACTCTTTCGACCGCCGGCAATAGCTCAGCAACATCGGCAAACTGACTCTGCAAGAAAGTCAGTTCGATCCTCACTGGTTTTCTTATCCTGAGCAGCCTGGTTTTGCCCTTTTTGAAGTTGACCGTCGCTTTCCTGACGGCGCTTCTCAGCTCTGTCTCGATTTTTTTCATGCTTGGGCTCTTAGCCGAAAGTCGGCTCAAAGACTGCTTCAGAGCTACGGTTTCAATCCATGGAGCGTACGGTTTAACATCATCCTTCAGAAGCTGAGCCTCACCTGCAACTAGTGCTACAGGCACCTTCAATTCCCCCGCCACGTAACCATTTAGAAGAAATTCGCTTGCTTGAACACCGTTCACTTCCACGCTGCGAATGCTTGCACCGCTGTAGGTGTGGTCGAATGTCGATTTTGCAGTTCCGAATTTCGCGTGGTACCCAAGAAAAAGTGCAACGTCACATCCCTCTACTCCTGCAACCATGCTCAGGGGCCGAGGAAAACCTCTGATTATCTCAACGTATTCGGGTAGGTCGTCGACGAAAATGTTGACCATAGGTCCATGACTGTCAGCCACGGTGACACTTTCAAAGCCGTTCTTGTTCAGCTCGTCTGCCACTGCCATCGTCACTTTCGTGGCGATCTTCCTTGCTTCATCATAGAGCGCTCCTTTCAGAGTCAAATGGCCCGGAATCACAATGTAAGGCATACCTTCCAGATCGACTGAAATGAAGGCTTTCATGCATTCTACTCGATACTGGTCTACGGGAAGTGCATTAAAAGATTTCCGTGACGCGCACGAGTTAAGCACGTAACGGGGCAACAAGACTATAAGGTCCCAACATATACGTAAGTCCTTGATTTACCCATCGCTCTAAGCGTGGAATAGCGACAGTAACCATCGACGAGCTGCATGTCCTTTTTTCTGACGATTAGGGGCCAGATGACTGAACCACCAATCCTTATAGATTCTTGAAGCTCTCTACTTCTCTCCGCAAGTCTCTCTGAGAAGACATATCCTCTCTGTGGATCGACATAGTTCATTATGTTAGGGTTCAACCTTATCCGTTTCATGTCTGTGATCTGTAGGCTCCATTTGCGCTTCGACAGGGTCTTGAGCCAGGGGTCGTTCTCTGGTTCACGATGTTCATGCCTAGCATCTGTTTCCCATTCCTTCCGAATTTCTTCGTTGATATAATCGCGTATACCATCAGGGTCTTCAATAACCCAATAAGTCATTCCGTCAAGTCTACGTAGAGGAGTGTTCAATATCTTCATCCACCGCCCCCGGGCGATCTGAGTATGACCCTCTTTTTCTTTTTTCCTCAGTTTCTGCTCGTTAATTGACATCGAATAATGATTGGCACTTCACAATGACAAAATAAGGTGAGGATCGAAATCTTGCTGCCTAAGCTCAACTGTTGATGGTTCTGGAAGTATGAGAAGCGCCAGTCTTCGAATCCTCTGCCACCTTATCAGACGTTAAACACGACCTCTTAGGAAGGTCATGAGGGTGTCGTTTTAATCGCACTCGATTGTGACAGTAAGGGCACATTTCACGACTTGCACTATCAAATGCCAAAGCTGTTTTCGCGATCCAGCGCTCGCAATGGCCACAGTATGCACTGTGTTCATATTTCCTGTTCATCATGATCACTCGCTCGCACTTATGTTGGTGGCGGTCGCACTCCTAGCGTCAGCGACAAAGTTAGATTCTCGTCGTTTCTTACCAGCACTATACTGATCGTTTGGCCTGGTGAAGTTGACTCTTCCAAGTAAGTAGAGAGATCGTCCGTGTTCTTGATTCTTGTGTCGTTGATTACTATCACGATGTCTCCTCCTATTGTCACCGACGTTCCGGAAGCAGGGTCCAAGAATCGGGTTGCGCCGACTCGGAGACCAGCTTTGTCCGCTGGTCCTCCGCTTGTGACCTGGGTGATTAGCACACCGTAGGTTACGTTTGTGTTCATCGCTTGTGCAATTGCATAGTCCATGCTTGTTCCGGATGTTCCTAACCAAGGGTGACTGTTATATGAACTGGTTGTAATCAGAGATTCTGTTTCTCGCAGTATCGTGCTCGAAGGGATTGCTAGCCCCAACCCTTGAGCAGCTACTCCTTGTGAAGTGACTGCGACATAAGAGGTTATGCCGACGACTTCACCTTCGTAGTTCAGAAGTGGTCCTCCAGAGTTACCCGGGTTTATGGGCGTCGTCGTCTGTATGCAATCAGCTATATCATAGCTGGACCAGGACACCGAGACTGTCCTGCCCAGGGCGCTGACTATTCCCGAAGTCATTGATCCAGTGTATCCCAGGGGATTGCCGACAGCGAACACGGGGTCGCCAACCTTCAAGGTTGATGAACTCGCGATTCCGAGGGGCTTGTATTCGTACTGTGGCGCCTTTGCTGTAAGCACCGCAAGATCCGCGTAAGGATCTGTACCGGTTACGTTAGCTGCGTAAGTGTCTCCGTCAGTGAACGTTACGGTTACGTTGATTGCGCTTTGGACAACGTGGTAGTTTGTGATGATGACAAATTGCCCAGTCAAGTTGGAGACAAAGCCTGAGCCCTCAACCCCTGAGTAGTAGGAATTACCGAAAAAGTCGTATTGTACTAATATTCCTTGAACCATGACGACAGAGTCTTTGACCTGCTTGTACAATTGAGACAGCGAAACATTGTCTCCTAGAAGATAAGTGTTGTTCTGGTAGGTGTCGCTGTCGGAGGATGAGCCTTGTGTCGACTGGAGGTCCGTAACCTGTTTTTTAAGAGTTGACACTTCGCTTTGCAGGCTGCTGATTTGGCTTGAAGTGGTCAAGCTGCTCATGCCATAGCCGAATATTCCTCCTATCAACAAACTTATGATGACTGCCGCGATCAAAACCGCGGATAAGTGCGGGGCTTTTGGTTTTTCAGGCAATTCCAATTACAATCCTCCTTAATCATCATAGTCTTTTTCTGCAATTGGGACATCTTTCGTCTTCGGGCTGAATCTTGCTCCCACAGTGTGGACACATGAGCTTCTTCCTTACTAGATGAAGCCCCTGCTTTTCCTTTGTGATTCTTCCATCCTGTAGAAGGAGCATTCTCTCAGTGTGTGACGCCACTTGACTATCATGTGTTACCATTATGATCGTGGTTCCTCGATTAATGTTCAGGTTTGCGAGTAATCTAACAATTTCATACTTGTTTTTTGTGTCCAGATTTCCAGTGGGTTCATCAGCCAGAATTATGGCTGGATCATTTGCCAGAGCCCGTGCTATCGCCACCCTTTGCTGCTCGCCAGCGCTCAACCGCTGTGGCCTGTGTTCTTCTCTTCCTCCCAGTCCTACTAGTTCCAGTAATTTGCGAGCTTTTTCTCTTCTTTCAGTTTTAGATTTTCTAGTGCATTCCATGGGTAGTTCCACGTTTTCGGCAGCGCTTAGGTATGGCAGAAGGTTGAAAGTCTGGAAGATAAACCCAATTTTGTTCCTTCTAATGTTGCAGAGTTGTTTATCGGGCAGTTTTGCGACATCGACTTCGTCCAGGATCATTTTTCCACTAGTTGGTTTGTCAAGACAGCCTAAAACATTTAGCAGTGTTGTCTTGCCTGAACCAGAAGGTCCCATGATCGCAACAAACTCACCTTTGTTCACTTGAAGGTTCACGCTGGAAAGGGCGGGGATCTTGCGCTTGTTCAGGGTGTAGATTTTCGACAGGCCTTCTGCTTTAAGAATGACTTCACTCATACCTCATCGCCTCTGCAGGTCTTGTTCTTGACGCCCTCCAAGCCGGGTACAGACTGCCTAGGGCTCCTAGCAACACAGCCGCCCCGATCGCGATCATCATTGTCTGGAGAGAAGGCGTCACCGTGACGGTCGATGCGCCCAATACTCCAAAGCTACCAAAGTTACCGGCGTTCGCAGTTCCTAGACGGAACTGAGAGTTGCCGCGTGAACCGAACGGGCTTATTTGGGGAAGCAGAATCCCGGACAGAAGAGGAGCTCCAACGGTTCCTATCGCTATGCCCACGACGCCGGCTACGAGACTCAGTAGCATTCCTTCGAGCATAAACTGGCTCATTATGTTCCAGTTGCTGAAGCCTATCGCCTTGAGTGTACCGATCTCCTTGGTCCTCTCACGCACAGTATACAACATGACGAACAGGACTATCAGGCTAGTTGCCACGACTGCAATCATGATTTCTTGGGTTGCGACCGTGTCCGTCTGGCTGAGGGTTGCCTGAGCATTCGTCAACGTCTGGTTGTACATGGTCTGCATGTTGTCGAGCTGGCTCAAGCGGTCCTTGTACGTCGTGACCTGAAGACTTGTGTACGCTGCTCCTATCGCCGTGGTTATACTATCCACATCGGAAACATCGTCCGCGTACACGTCGAGCCTAGTCAAGTTCCCTGTAAGGCCCGTTGCCGTCTGTGCATCAGTGATGTTCATGTACGCACTTCTTGTTTCCATGAGTCCCTGACCCGACGCGTCATAGACCCCGACCACCTTAAAGGACTTGCCGTAGATTTCCACCTTGCCACCGACTCCTACTCCAAAATAGGCCGTGAGGTTCAAGCTCAAAAGAACGACCCCGCTGTCTCCCTCGCGCAGGTTCCTCCCCGCCGTTATGTTCGTTGGCAAAATGGAATAGTCGTCGATGAAAGAGGAATTCAGGGTAACACCCGTAATCGTATAGACAGGCCTAGAAATCGTGAAATCTCTTCCCCCAGGTCCGCTTATGGTTTCCGAAGTCGTCTCAGTGGACGATGCCGTGAGGAACTCCACAACGTCCTTGACGCCGCTAATGGTACGAATTCCATTGGCAACGAATTCGTTCACATAGGTTTGCTGTTGCCTCGACCCTTCGAACGGAAATCCGGATGATCCACCGGGGAACATGCCTTGTCCAGAAGTCTGACACTCTATCAGCGTGGCAGTCTTGTTGATTTGTTCTTGCATAGTGGTCATTGTACTGTTGAAATCCGTGGTCATGGATTGTGCGGCTGCCTGGTTTGCAATGATGCCCGCAGGAATCGAAACCATGATTGCCAAAGAAAAGCCCAAGGCAATGATCACCAATAACGCTCTCATTTTCCTTCTCGACAAGTTCCTAACTGCTCTAGTCAAGGCACCCATATGGTTCACCGCCACAAAAACGCCGTATCTGATCCAAAAAAGAGGGATGGCAAACAGTCAATTTTGGCATCGTTCCACCCAGACGGAGATTAAGGTGTTGAGACTGTTTCACTGCTGCCATCTCCTCGCTTTTGTCGCAACGTTTCCTCAAGCACAGTGGGTTATTAAACCGTTTTTCAGAATTATACCCAAATCCGCCCCTAGTTCGAATGTGCGCTGTTGTCGGCCATCACAGGCAGAACCTGAAGGACGTAGTCGTTATCAAAGTTCTTTATACCGTTGGATTTGGTGGCTTTAGAACCCATGTGTTGCTTCCATACTGGCCTCGTTTAAACTAATAGCAACATTGTCGAAATCAAACCTTTTGTTAGAATCCCAACTCACGCTATGATGCTTATTTGGCGCGAGTAGCTTGTGTAATGGCGCAACGATGCCAAGCTGCATGATTTGCATAGAGCCATAAACCACGATTCAACATAATAGCTTCTGCCAAACGATAGTATTCAGTACATGAATCTGAGACATCATTCTTTCATCAAGAAAGTGACTCGCCTTTTTGCGTCGTCTTCATTCAGTCCTCCGAGTTCTCCATTCCATAAAGTTTAAGGACGGATGGAAAATCCTTGGCGGAATGCAGAAAAATCATGATTCTGAGCACATGAGCTGCGTCTTGGCCAGCCCTTGCAACTTCCTTGCTAACCTTCCGGATAAAGCGTTTCTCAGCATCAACTGTGCTTTTGAATTTCTTAGTCACGGATTCCATCTTAATCAACACCTTTTCCTCTGGCGCCTGTCCTCAAGAAAGTCGAATGGAATGTTGCGACTTCCGTCATTGTCGCCACCGACATCAAGGCTAATATCCCACTTTTGTCCAATGCAGCCATCTCCCTTCCTGGTTCTCTTGTCTGTTCTTCTTCTTCGGTTCTCGCTAAGGTCCAGATAGGCTGAAAGGAGAAAGGAAGGAGGGAAAAATGATATTCAGCTTTTCTGGGCCTTCACGAGTCCTTCTCGAAGAATAGGTTTTGCAGACTTCTTCTCAACCTCCAAACTGGTCATGGTCTACGAATTATTAAGGCGTTTTTCAGAATTTTACCCAATTCCAGCCCTAATCTGACCTTAAGCTCCCGCAGATCTGACGACAAGGACTTAGGGACATATTTATTACCTTAGTTCAAATAGGTTTAGCGAAAAACTCCTTGATGTGTGCGGAGCGGTGTGGATGTCTGCTAGTGCGCGCCCGTTCAAGTATTTACTCGGATGGCTAATCGCAGGCACCAGAGGCGGGGTGACCCGCGCCAGAATAATCCAGACCTTGAATGAGACTCCGCAAAATGCAAATCAGTTGGCAAACAAGCTTGGAATGGATTATAGGACAATTAGGCATCATCTCGAAGTGCTTGAGAAAAACAGAATAATCACGTCGGCTGGAGAGGGGTACGGCATCACATATTTCTTGTCTCCACCGATGGAAGAGAATTACGCTTTGTTCGAGGAGATTTTGAAGAAAATCTGGAAAAAGTAGAAAAGGGGGCAAAACAAATGAAGAATCGCATGAACAAAAACGGTAGAAATTGGTTAATACTGACAACGCTGATAGTGGTAGTAGTAGTGGTAGCGATATGGGCAGCACTATGGGCTGCTTCTGTCTTTTGGTCTCCGCGTTATCCTTTTGAACCTCACCCACAGCCTCCTCCTGGCAACATTCGTGGCGACATAGAGCTTTTCTATACAGTGGAAACAGTAGTTTCCGCGGTCAATGTGACGCTTTCAATCGTCCTATTGCTCATGTACCTTAGTATATACAGAAGGACGCGGTCGGAGTTCACAATAGGGCTAATGATATTTTCAGCAGTCCTTCTTCTGCATGCCTTCGTCTCCTTTCCTTTGCTACACCGGGCTTTTGGTTTCTATCCTTTTGGTCTCGGCCCGTTTGCCATGCTGCCAGACTTGTTCACATGTCTTGCACTAGCCGTTCTTCTGTACCTCACCTTCGAATACTAAGAGTACAATCCACAATATGGTTCAATAGCTCTAGTAGAATCAAGGTAATCAAAGAATTGTTGCTTTTTTCATCAAAAATAGTAGATCCGCGGAGAAATCGCTGCTGTCACAATGGTCCTAGTGACTCTCACACAATCAACGCTCAATTTAACAACTCCCTTCTGCGGCTCTGAGGAAGCGCGGACCAAGATATGCTTGATTTCATTCTATATTAGAGCAACCGATTCTCTTCCCCCTGCATCAATCGATAACAACAAGGCAGCATAGATTGCCACTCCGACAGCTACCTTAGCGACATCAAGAGAATCGTTGTTGGATGTGGAAGAACGTAGAGCACAGTCGCGGCGACTGCTGAAGCAAAGAGGTATTCTTCTATGCTTTTCCAAGGAAACACCTAATCTAGCCGACTTACGCGTGATCGCTAGTCAAAGGAAAGTTGCTATGCGCACGCGGGTGAGGGTGTGTCCTGTGAAATACGTTGAGTATGGTCAAGAGTGATTCTGACATGATCATGGTTATAGTTGCCATTGGTATTGCAAACATCAACACTGTCTTGAACGACGAGGCAACGTCTTCTAAGCTGTTACTAGCGAGCAGTTTTAGGTAAAGAGCAAATGCTAGAAACGATGAGTATCCGGCTATACCTGCAAAAGTTGCAACTGCCTGGTACTCTCCTCTGGTCGCTTGACCGCCAAAAAGGAAAAGCAAGATGAAAATAGCGCGTATGCCTGTTCCTAAATTCTGTTCAAGAGGGAGGCATGGCGTTTTCCGACGGTCGATGGTTACTGTCACGGTTCGAGTGAGTGTTTGCGTGCTCACACCCTCCCCCCGGGGTATGCTATATGACCAAAATATGGTTGAAGAGCAAAATGAGTAAAGCAAGCTACTTCCCGAAAGAATTTAGGAACAGCTAGCGCGCACAAATACGATGAAACCGGAGTACTAGACTCTTATTCCGCCCTTGGACAACTCATGTCACTTTCAAGGTTCACGAATCACGAAGGGGCTTCAGGTTTGAAAACTTTTCCTCGTTGGCGAGCATGTCGCAGGAAAAGGGGAACAAGTTTCTCCGCCAAAAAGAAAGCGCACGTGCCATAGATGACTCCGCCTATTACGTCTATAACGTAATGCTCCCCGAGATAAACTGCGCTAAACCAAACCCCAATTGGAAACAGGAGTATCGGTAACGCTTTTGTCTTCTTCATTTTTAATGCGAAGAGTGAAATCACCCAAGGGTACATTGCGTGAAGACTCGGAAACGCGGCAAATGGATTTGACTGAACAAGGTCGAAAAGGGTGTGATAGAAGGGGATCCCTAGGTGTTGATCCACTTGCAACAGGACTCGCGTCGCTCCAGCCCCAAACCATGGAGGCGCGACTGGATACAACAGAAATGTTACCAAGGCGCTGTAGGTGCCGATCGCAAGGGCCAGGACGTATTTCCTATAGTTTTCGGGACGATACTTCCACAACAAAAAGCCGAAGACTGTTGGTGCTATAAAATGCAAAGAATAAAAAGAGGCAGCGAGATAGTCCAAAAGGGGAAACCTGTAAAACTGTTGAAGCACAAGAGTCGGGATCGAACCGAACAATCGCAAATCAACATTTATAGGCTCGCTAACGTGCACAATCCGCCCAAGGCTACCAACCACCCCATTCATGGCTTCATAACTTAAGAACAACGACACAAACGGAAACCAGTCTTTTACAAAACGGCGACTCCACTTGTTGTACGCAGCGTAAATGAAGAAACATAACACTATCAACTCAGGCCCTGGAACAACACTAAATGCTAGACAGAAAGCAATTAATACTGACACGTAAACAGCTGGGAACGCAACCCCTAAGATGCGTGAAGAACGATAGTCGGACTTCGCCTCAAGCTTTGATCCAATCTTGTCTACCGTAGTTTTTCCCTTTCCCCGCCGTAGCGCACGGGTTATAGTGCGTCCTCAGGAACTGTGTATTATTTAACGTTTTTCAGAATTGAGCCCAATTCTATTTCTAGTCTATCCATCGCCGACTCGATTGATGGTTACAGAGGTCCGTGAAAATGACGCAAAAAGTAGGAATTCGCATCCTGGAAATGGTAGCCCGGGAGAGACCTGTACACATGTAAGAGAATACTTTTGTGTCATTGTCGGAGCTCCTTCAGTATGGCTTCTTTTAACGCTTGATTGAGGACTTCTATCTTCCTCTGTTCTGGATCGACAACTGTTCTGTGGGGCATGGCTAGAGCGTCCTCGGATAGGACTTCATTGGGATTCAAGCCCAAGGATTCAGCGAACATCTTCAGACGTTCAATCTTAGAGATTCTTGTCTTCGGCCTGATGCTTAAGCCGCTGGAGGCGTAGAGGTTTCTGAGGTATTCCACTCCCTTCATCTTGATGTCGTTGTAAGTGCTGATAGTGTGCCCCATCATATACTCGATGTAGTCAGTCGGAATAGTGCTTATTGATCCGAGTTGTGTCCTGAAATATTTCCTTATCGAATGAGCTCTCAGCTGATACCTTCTTCCGCTCCCTTTTTGGATCAAACCAGTCCTAAGGTAAAGGCTGTGAATAACGCAGTGGATGATGCCTGGCGATACGATTTCAGTCGTCTTTTGGTGTTCGTTCCTTATCAGAGGAGAAGAGTCCGTTATCTCCTCCGGAGGCATCCCTCTCATGCGTCCCCCTTCCATTCTTTCATTTCCGGCTCTTCTTGCGCTTAGGTATGCCTTCAAGTATTCGACCCCCTCAGACCCTATGAATGTGTCATAGTCATGGTACTTGCCCTTGGTGATCTCTGCCTCGATGTGCATGTGAACGGGCACTGTTCCGTTTTCAAGGTCTTTCTTCACGTGGCGGTACTGGAGCTTCACAAGAGTGCCTATTCTAACCCCGCTCAAGGCCAAAAGACTGACTATCACCTTTTCTCTGATGTCTGCCATGTCTATGACCTTGGCTAGTTCTTCTGGTGTGGGAGCCCTATCTGGGTACATGACCTTCTTTGGCACACGGTAAGGAAGTTCCAAGTTCACTCCGTTAATCCTGAAGAGGGCTCTGACGCCTTTCACATGGTTGTTGATTGTTCCCGGGGCAAGTCCTTCTGCTTGGAGGTCTCCCACGAAGTCATCCATCTTTCTGATGTAGTTGTCAGCGGCTCTCTTGTCCAAGAGGGCTTCTCCAACCATGTCGTCTGGCTTCCTGTTTATCCATTTGCTGAATCTATGTACTCCGAAGACGTACTGGTAAAGTGTGTACTTGCTTCCAGTCGTGTACTTCAGGAGGTATGAAGCCAGTTTAATGATCGACTCGTTCTCATAGGAAAAGGGTATTAGCGAAGCCATCTTGCCCTTGAAAGAACTTACTATGTATTGTCTTGCCTTTCTCTCTCTGGGAGAAGCAACCTCACTAATCAAGCCTTGGAGCTCGTCAACGATTTCTCCGTCCTCTCTGGCTAGCCTCTGCATTTCTCTATTTCCTCTTTTTTGATTCTTGGGGTTCTTATCTCCAAGATATCCAAGTAAGAATACTCTTATAAGTCTTGCCTATCTTCTCTATCTTGGCGAGAGTATGCCCAAGATAGTTGGTGCAAGCAAGATAACCTCTAGATACCAAGTTACTATACCAGGGGAAGTAAGAAGCAAACTGAAGGTCTCCGTTGGGGACACCTTGGCCTTTGTTGAAGAAGGCGATAAAATCTATATCACGATCGAAGTATAGATCACTCAAGTTCTTTTCTCTCCAACACATCACTTTTCAGGATGAGTAGGCCTGATTCTGAGGGTTTCTCATAGGGAAGAGGCTCAACTGATCGATCACAACAGACGCAAATAGCATCGTTCGTTTCAAGAACCAGCCAGCCGACAACTTCCCTGATGCTAGGCTTCATATTGGAATGATTGCATCTCTTGAAGAGAACATGATCCCTATATTTTACGTATATCAGGGAAATACTTCTCTCCTTCTGGCTATTGGTCCTGAAGTTTCTGTTAGCCCTAACCATATTTCAGCCGTCAGACTCCTTGCTCCACTGTGTCGCCACTTCCTATGCCAGCATCCATCCAATTTTCGCGGTTCGTCTCTTCCCTCTCCTGCTTAACGCGTTAATCCCTTCGTTGCGTCTTTTCATTCGCTCTCTGTTGAAGTAGCATCGCGACCACCGCCCGCAAAAGCTGACTATGAGTGAGACCACCTTGAACCAAAAGCTGTAAATCCTTCTTGATCTCTGGAAGCCCTAGATAACGCTCAAGATCTGGCACGCTAATTTTGATCTCCAACGTGTTCTTCGTGGGAGAGTCATCCCTTACCAGCATGAAGCCCCAAGCGGTCTTGATCATTAAATCCTTAGGCAAGTAACCGTCAGGGATCTTGACCCCTGCCTCTAGAACCTTCACCATCAGTCGACAATTATCAGCCAAAAGACTACCCCTTGAACGTTCCCAACCACACTCAACCAGCCTGTCGACGAGCCAATCTTGCCAACCCAACGCATGGGGAAAAACGATGGCACGACCATTGCGATGAAGCTGGAGACTACAAGGATCTCCCTTACCTTTAAAACCAACCTGCTTCATACCTGTACGACTATTGACAACAGGAGCCCTCAATTCCCCATACCACTCAGGAAGAACTGCATCCTCGTAAAAGCAAGCCCCCCTCACACCACCATACAAACGCCTAGAACCCCATCGTTCAGAACTCACTCTTTTCTTATAGTGGGAGAGAACATTCCACACGTATCCGACGCTGGTCTTGACTCTCTGAGCTATCTCAGAAGCTTTCATTCGAGGGTCGTTTCGATGGTATTGAATGATCAACTGACGCTTTGTCTGGGCCTCACTTTTGACCGTATGTGAAACTTCACCTTCGCTGTGGGAACTCGCCAATGACGCAGATAATTCTTTTTCTCGCTCCTCGTTTCCGCAAGGATTCCCATTATCTTCATCCGTAAGTGTGAAGCTTCCCATCAGTCACCACCATTCTTACCGATTTTGATTTCAGTCATCGGTGACAAGTGTTTTGGCAACACAATGAAGCTCTTAGTGGATTTGACGAGAACAAAAGGCAGCTCAGCCGCACCTCCTGGGTCGCTTTTCAGTGTTTCTATGATGATTTCGGTGATGAGCCGGTAGGTGGGCCACCAACAAAGACCAAAATGCTTGGCGATGTGATTGATGTCAAGAGGCCTCCTCGCTTTCCGGATAAACTCGACAATTCTCTGCTTTAGTCTCTCTTCATCCAATCATTAACACCTCGTTTTCAACGATCAAAAACGTTATTATAACGAAAACATACAAATTTTGAGGGGACTGTTTGCCCCCCCGAATGCAAGTTAAGTGGCGTTGAAAGTTGCCGCTCGCAGGAAGGAAAAAGGGAAGAACCGAAGACCAGCAAGTTAAATGGCGTAGGAACCACTGGTCGATTATCAAGTGTTTGCTTAAACAAGATGTAATAAGTGTGACACGCTTAGATGATAGTGTAGGAATGAAAAGAGATCACATCTATCGTCATCTGAAGGAGCTGAGAAAGGAGGGCATAGCAAAGAAGGCGCTAGACAAGTGGTGTCCGACGGATGACTTAAAAGAACGAGTTCTGGCATTCCAAAAAGGCTGGAGAGCCGCTGAGGCTTATCTTAGGCTGAAGCGAACTGAGGAACAAATGCTCAAGGATCGTATTGCCGAAAACCCCCAGTATTTTATTGTGGAGAGAGAAGGCGAGTTTGGTTTAAAAAACCTGAGGAACACCTGCGCTCGGGCCAGACCCTAAAGAATCAAGGAGATCGAGGGCTTGTTCTTTTACATGGTTCAATTCGGTGACATTTGATGCTTTACATAGAATTGGAAAACCTTACCAGTAAGAGCTTGATTCTCGAGCTTTCTCGGAATTTGAATGAACACTATGAGAAAGCCAAGTTAGCGCCGTATAACATGTACTATCGTTCTTTTCGGATGACTCAACTCTTTCTGACAGAAATATGGGATCGTATTCTCAAAGATCTTCGACTAGATAGTGAATACTGGGCTATCCAAGCTGAGATTCACTACTGGGAGGAAGACGGAGAATACAAACTTTCTGAGGGAGAGGTCAAAATAATCGATGAGTATTCAAAGCATGAGTTTAGACTAAACTTGGATGTAGAAGATTGGTTCCTACATGCTCACATCTTAATGGAGAAATACGTCAAGCTTTTCAAAATACTAATGATACTTACTTCCAGAAACAAAGCAGAGTCTAAATGGGCTAATGAACTTCCTAATAGAAGTTTTAATGATCATATTAGGAAATTCACTAAAATCGAAATTGAAGGAAATAAGGAATATTCAGAGATCGTCGATGGATGCAAGGCTTGGTATTCGGATCTAAAAAATGTGCGTGACGATCTTATCGAACATGAACAAGTCGGCAGGTTCTGGGGGCGATCAACCTATCCAGATCATTTTACAATCAGTAGATTCAGGCGCTCCGATAAAATGATAAAGAAAATCTACGAACTAAGAGACAAGTATGAAAAAACATTTCAAGACTTAAAAGGAAAAGGGAATTTCTTTGAATTGTTGGATTTTTTCGAGAGTAACATCAAAAAACTTGAACCAGGCGATGTTTATAGGGTTGCCAATATAAGAAAAGAATATGGATGTGCTTTTCCAGACATACCTCAACTGTATTCGAGAATGAACAAGTTCTTTTCCTTGGTTAATGACTATTTCGTTTCAAGAGAATTTCGCCGCAGAGGGGAAAAGCTGGGAAACCAAATGAAAACGACCAATTGCAGTTCAGTTCATTAGCGCGCGCGACTTTGCCCCAGGTTCGCCTTCGATTTCTGGACATGTAGAAGAAGGGAAACTGGTTTTCGCCCCAATATTCGCCTGCATTAGGAGAGGGCAAATCTCCGATCGCCTGCCTCAATGTAACATATGGTTGAAGACCGCGCGCGCTTTTCACTTTCTTTCTCAGTACTCAGTGGAAAGTCTAATTCTTTGGCGAGGAAAATCTTTTGTTCTTTCTGTTGATAAGACAAGGTGTGTAGATCGAAAAATGGCTACGTGGTGGAAAAAACAAGTAGATTCACATTATCGATCAGACGAAAAGTGGTTCAAGCAATTAGGGGATTTGGATGTTTTCCTTACGAGTTACCCTCTGATACTTAGATTTGCGACTACTCACATATGCTTTCACAGTCATTCAATAGTCTTTGCAGGTGCTGGCATTTCGATGCCAGCGGGCGTTCCTGGTGGGCATGAAGTACTTTCAAAAATAAGAGAGCTAACAGGTGTTCAATCTAATTCACTAGATGATGCTGTAAATCAACTGAGAAATGAGCCAGACAATCTAAGAAGATTCATTCAATGGTTTAATCTCGGCAACTGGAATGCAGCACCTACTTATGCTCATAAGAGAATTATCAAAGAAATGAATGATGGGCATATCGTGGCACTGATTACAACAAATTGGGATTCTCTTTTCGAGAAGGCCTATGCATCTTATCGTACGGATTGGCACTTCCCTCCGGAGAAGAAGCTAGTCATCTGTTCTTCTGACGAGGACTTAGAACACCTACGGCAGCTTGATCCTGAAGATATTATTGTAGTATACAAAATTCACGGAAACGCGCTTTACTACGAATGTCCAATGTGTCTGGGACCAGAAAAATTCCGGATTTTCGACCCGACAATTTCTTCTACTGGACCATTGAAATGCAGCTTTCACAACGTTGACCTAAAGCCTCCAAGAATAGTGATGCCAAGCGAAAGAATCGATAGAAGTCAATCGAAAGTTTGGGATGAGGTCACAAATCTGACACAGGATTCTCCAATAGTTTTTGTTATTGGATATAGTGGTAGTGACAACTACATTCTGCGTGACTATGTCCACAGGTTTCGAGAAAAGATCTTCCTAATTAAGCCAAGAAAAGGCAGTGATCCAATCGATGACCTCATTTCTGCAGAAGAACCGACAAGAAAATTGGGATATGACGCGGATGGGTTCTTTCGACTAATCAATGAGATATTCAAAACGGGTTGGCCGTAGAGTCAATTACTCTTTTTCTCTTTTGGATTGCCAATATATCATACCGGGGGAGTTATTGTTCCCCGATTGTAATTTACCACACCCGCTAACATGAACGTGACGGAAGCGCGCGCTTTGACAACTGTACTCTGAGACGAGGCATGTATTGAAATCTATGACTAAGCCTTTATGTTGGGGCTTCTTTTTTCTGTTTTTCCATTTCAAGTTCCTTCTTGATTTCGCCCTTCAGCTTTTGCCTTTCCTGTTCTTTCCTTGCTTCTTTTCTTATACTATTCACCATTGAAACTATTGAACCAAACATGCCTACAAATAGTCCAGAAACGAATATAGCGAAAACCATAAAATAGAAGTCGTCCCAATTCCAAACCAAGCGTTGAAATGAGTCGTAGAAACCCAAGTAGCTAACCCATGCCCAATATCCACAGATAATTGCCAGAACTATATATGCAAGAGTTCCACCAATTGCCTCAATCAGACTCTTGTTCATGAAGCAACCCCTAATTTGTCTTCTGTTGCTGTATTGACCGCGAGCAGCTCGATTTCCTTACCGATGTGAACTTCAGGCTCCAAAGAAGCACCTATGCGTCATAGGTTATCCATTATTCTCATAAGATTTGCGGTTGAGTAACCACCAAGAGGATAAACGTGCGCAAACAGTACGTCAACATCAAGATGCCCGTTGAACTCGCAGACGAGGTTGATAAGATTCTTGATAAGAAGCTTTTAGGATACCGCAGCCGAGCCGAGTTTGTGGCAGAGGCGGTTAGAGACAAGCTCATTCAGGTTAAGAAGTAGTCGCGCGCTCCAGAAAGTCTATGCTTTTTCAACATCGGGTCCTGTTTTTGCTTTTTTGATACGAACGCGCACGGTGCTCTAACCACGCAGAATAGCTCAGTCTTGTACGTGCCCTTACCTTGGCCAGCTTCTGCCACAGATGCGGAGAAAATGAAAAGCTAGTGTGTTTGTCAGGGAATGGCTACGAGCCATGTCAGTCGGTTCGTGTAGTTTTCATAGTTTGGAACATACACGGACACCGTTAGATTGTGTGCTCCTTAGTTTACGTGGGCGAAGATTAAGGTTACCACTGCTGAATAGGGCGCGCGGTATTCAGGTATCATGTGCGTGAAATCTGTATTGATGATATTGTTCAGTGATTCATAATTGTTAATACCATGCTTTATGCAACCCAAACAATAGTGAGTGAAATTGAAAAGAAAGAGAGTTGACTTGTACTATCATCCCGGAACTCCTGAAAGCAGAGGCACAGTAAAGGAGTGCGGCTTGTGTAAAGGTACTGGTCGCGACACAACTTCAGGCCCAATAGGTCTAAGATGCTCAGCCTGCGGCGGAAAAGGTTGGGTCAGAATCTAGAATGCCGAATGTTGTAGTGTCCTGTGGCTATATAGACCAGAATAGATGCTGTATGGATGTTTATGACCCCAGCTAAAATGAGGATACCCATTGAACTCAGCCCATATTACATTCCTTACATTCTCCTAAGAGCAGATCTATCACTGCTGGAAGAACTCAACAAAGAACTTCCAAAATCTATTGACGCCATCACACATAGAAGAAGAAAAGAAGTCGAAATGAAGGCAGAATCCCTTGCTTGCAGATTAGATGAGAAGTCAAAAGCTGAATGGAGAACGCTAATGCTAGCTCTAGAAGGTCGGAGTGAACAATCAGATGAATTTAGACAAAGCGGTGAAGACATGTCCCTAGACAGTATCTTGAACAACAAAGATGCCCTTAGGATCCTTCTTCAAAAATTTCAGACAGACGGATTTTCTTACAATTCTAACAAATTTATTAGGAATATGAGCCTGATTTACTTAGTAGCCAAGTTTGAAATCTTCTTACGGCGAATTCTTAAGATCACCTTCCAATCCATACCGGAAATCCTAATGACTTCCCAAAAAAGCGTCTCATACGAAGAATTGCTGAAGCTTGAAAAATATGATGACATCAAAGAACACATTTTCGAGAAAGAAATACAGTACATAACGAATCAAGATGTTACGGATATAGATAGATACATGAAGCAAAAACTCAACCTCAGACTATCTGAATATGCCAATTGGAGGAAATTCAAGGAAAGGTTCTATAGAAGAAACATCTTAGTACACAATGAAGGGCTACCAAACAGACTATACAGAACAAAAACCGGATATCAAGGCAAAGACGCGCAGATGGATATTTCTTCTCAATATTTGCAGGTTTCCATCAGTATGTTTCATGACATGTCTTTGTGGATTGTCAGAAATCTTAACAAGAAATTCAACCAAGGCTACAGCGAGCGCGCGCTCTTATAAGCTAAGAGAGAAAGGCTACGCAAACATATGCGTGAAGAGCGATTCTTCCAGTCTCTGTGTTTTCAGAAGTGGTGATTTGGTTCGATTGGATGCGCTTGCGTAGAGACTCTTGGTAGGTGATTTTTCCGTGTCAAATGAAAACTATGAGAAAGTGCCTAAGCAGTGCAAGGAATACGTCAAAACTGAGTTTGAACCTTGCGGCCTAAGCGCGCGCGTCCACAACCATCTTCCATTGATGACCTTTCTTTCGACGAACTGAGACAGCTAATATGCAGGAACTGGAGGGCGCTCAAGAACTACTTCTTAGAAAAAGAGAGAATTGATAAGCAACTCGTCAAAATTCGAGACCTGAGAAACCGTGTTTTCCATTTTAGAGATCCAGTCACAACAAGTGAATTTGCTTTTCTCAAAAGAATCAGAGACAATTACCTCAGGCTTGCCTACAGCATAACAAGAAAACCCAAGTAAACCAGAAATTTAATTGCGGTCATCGATAGTGTTGTGGCGCCGGCGATAGGACTTGAACCTATGACGGATGGAGAGCGCGGCATGAGACGTCTCCCGCAACCCCCTTTTTTTCTATCTTGCTTTGCTTCGCGAGCGACCTACAAGGTTCTGTGAAGTCTAGGATTTTGATGAGGCAACGTGTTTTTAAGTTGAATATTGGAGATAGTGTTGGGTGGATCATATGGGAAAGTATGGAACACCAATATGGCTACACGTTTTTGAGGCTGCAAGAGAGCTAAAATCACCGACTTTTGCACCAAACGATATAATTAGAAAAGTTCATGAAACAAATCCCGAGATACCTGCTGGAACTATACGCTCATATGTTATTGCTATGGCACCTAATCATCCTTCCAGCAAACACCATCCTTCCACTCGCAAACGGCATGGCTTTTTTGAATATTTGGACAGAGGTCGATTCCGACTTAGGGATAGAATGGATATAACAACCGAAGAGAAAACAACCGAAGAGAATGGTGAAGAGGAAGATACAATCGAAGAGAACTTGGAAGAGGTTCAAATAAGTCTGGAGGGCGACCTTGAAACATTCATCCTTAGGGACCTCGCTTCGGTTGAAGATGGTTTGAGCCAATATCAAAGAGACCGTGGTGAACAGTTCTCTGTTGACTCTGGAAGAATAGATGTTCTTGCCGTAGATAAAGAAGGCAGTTTTGTTGTGATAGAGCTTAAAGCTGGCACTGCGACAGACTCGGTATTGGCCCAAGTTCTTGCCTACATGGCTGACGTTAAAAAAACTCTTGCTGACCAGAAAAGAGTTAGAGGAATTATTATTGCATATGATTTCTCAAATAGATTAACCTCTGCTGTCTCTTTGTTAGAAAATGTTGCTCTAATGAAGTACAAGGTAAAATTTGACTTTGAAAGAGTAACTTAATCAACCAACCAGACACCTTAGGCAAAAAGACTTGATAGTACCGAGAGGCTATTAGTCATAGACCCTGTCGGTCACGTTGCCGACATCGCGCCCTAAAATCTTTTCCTTGACGACTGTTCTTGTAACAATTTGAAAGTTGAGACACTTGAAGCAATGTGAAAGTGCATGAAATGTAACAAGTGACTTAACGCGAGCTTAGTACAGAATAACTTCTCAGAGGATGCAACCTCGTTCCTTCCTTCGCCCGATGGCGTGAGGCTCTATTTCGATTTCAACCAAAGATCGTGTTTGCCACCACAACTACGAGAATTGGTACGCTTTCGGTCAGACATATATTTCCAAATGCTGTGGTCGAATGTAGATTCCTTGACCTTCAGTTGGTTAGCGGCCTTGTTAATCACTTCTTGTGCTTCCAAATAGCTAACCACATGGATGCCTGCACGGTGAAGGAAGTTTTGTAGGTGTCGGTCGATTGCACTTGTATGCATACCTGAAAGCATCTTGAAATAGTCTAAAGTCTTATTCCCTACGCCTTTGACTTTTCCGAGTTTTTGGGCGTTTTCTTCTTTTGCTAACCACGTTTTGAGTTGTTCCTCTGTCTCTATGTTTTCCGCATTGAACAATTTGGCAACTCGCAAGACACGGTTTGGTTTCTCTCCTTTCCAATTCAATAGTACATGTGGATCCTTTCGCGCAAGTAGTTTGAGAAAGCCTGAAGTTGTTTTAGCCTCGTGGTACTCGTATACACAGTTTACGCGGGGCTTAACAACCGCCTCGTAGTTTATGCCTGCTTGCAGCATTGCGTCAGTAATTGTGGCCCCCATACGATTGTATGGGTACGACGGATCGACAATCTGAAAATCGGTTAGAGTGCCGATGTATTTGGCAAGAGCTTTCGCGTTGTCTTCCATATTCGCAAACTGCACCCCAAATAGTTGTGTCTGCTTGTAAATAAGTCAATTTCTGAAAAATCGCGCGTGCTATGTACAACTTGTAGTGCAAAAACGTGGGCGGAGTCACTCAGAACGGGGCGCGCGCATTCTTGTTGAACGTCGTCCATCTTCCAGCGCGCGCTCACTGTTTATACGACCCTTCAGCAATTATATCCTTGTTGTAACGCGGCCATGAATCGATTTATGACTAAAAGTCAGAAAAAATCTGAAAAGAATCGTAGCCTAATCAAACAACATACAAGTGCAATCATTAAGGGTTTCATAGCTGAAGCGAAAGCAATCAAGAATCTGAGTCACAGTTCAGAAAAAGGCCGATTGAGAGAGCTTTTCACGTCAAAGATTCTGTCAAAGTTCCTCACTAACCAATTCGGCATAGGAACAGGAGTTATCATTAATCAAAAGGGAGAGCAGAGCGAAGAAATCGACATTATCGTCTACGATAATAGAATATTGCCTCCATTTATTGAAGAACAAAAAGTGGGTGTTTATCCCGCTGAATGTGTGTTGGGGGTCATTCAGGTTAGAAGCTGGATCGACAAAGACACTATCAAGAAATATGCAAAATCAGCGCAGACCTTATACGAGAATGTATACAATCCCGCTTGCAGTATATATCATGATTATGACAAAATGCGGCCTTTCTACAGCCTTGTGGGATTTTATGATAGGGGAATCTTCGAAGGTGCAAGCCAAAAGGATATTCTCAAATGGATGATGGAAAACGCTAAGCCTCTGCTTGGTGTGTGTTTGGTGGACAAATTCTCTTGGTTAAATGTAGTAGTACCCGAGGGATCCCTAAAAATGGTTGATGAATATAATGAAGAGACCAAAGCTTTTGTTGCTGTGCTTCTCGATAATATCAGAACTTATTCTCAAATGAGGTATCTATCCCTTGCGAATCACGTTGATTGGTTAAGCATTTACACGAGAGACCAGGGAAGTTTATTCTAAATTCTTGGAATGACGCGCACATGCGCGTGTGGCGGGTTTTACACACGTACGTAACCAAAAACATAAACAGAAACGTAAACAAGTATTTGTGTGGGGGGTAAAGTTTTATCCCCAAACCCAAACCCAAACCCAAAGCTCTTTTGCACACCAAACTAACCTGTTTTCGACTTCCAAACAAGAGCCAGACAAAACGCCACGCAACCAACCGCAAAAAATAGGATGAAGTCAACAGCGAAATTCCATACTGCGATGTTCCAGAAATCTGTTCGCCCTGCAAAAGTAGCTGTGACATGCTCTATCCAATAATACGGAAAACCAAGCCTATCAGCTTCATAGTCCGCATACCTCAAAGGTTGGTGATAAAGCAGACCTCCAACCACAACAAGAACACTAACTAATGCAGCAACAATCAGCAAAAATACGATAGATTTTACTCCCATATCCTCCAACTATAACTGCACGAGAAGAAGATATAATCCTAATCATTAGAACAATACATGCCATCGTTAGAAAAACACCGTTTGGGTTTGGGATAAAACTTTACCCCCAAAGCCCCCTCCCGCTATTTTTATATCTTTTGCTGCCATGCTTACGTGTCGGAGGAACCTCTTTGGTCTTCGGTCTAGCTCGGAAGTCCAAATACGAAGAGTTGCAGAAGCAGAACGATGAGTTAAAGGCGTACATGAATGTCTTGACTGGCCAGGTGGAGACGCTTCGAAGAGAGGTTGCGGAGTTAAGAAAGGAGACGAAGGCGTCCAAACGAAGAGTCTGGCAGCTTCGAGAAGAAACGAACAAGTTGCGTGTTCAAAAGGAGGAACTCGCAGATTCTGTCGAAATCCTTACCAAGGAAAGGGAGATCTTTCAAAAAACCATTCAAAACCTTTGGCAAGCCGCAAAGAAAAGAAAGCAAACTAATCTGCCGACAAGCGCGGAAGTCCGATTGATCTAAGCCTCGCATTCGCATTGTCGCGTTGGGAAAAAACTTTACCCCAACCAAGAAAAGGTTCAGACTGTGTCTTCCTTCAATTTAATGGCGAGTTCCCTTGCACACTCCTTTGTCCGCTCGATTTCGCCTTCTTTAAGCGGTCCCTTTTGCCCAAACACAGCAGCTTTAGTCCTTTCCACTTAGCTTCTTCACGTTCTTCACGTTCTTCACGTCGAAGAGGTCAACTTATGTTCCAGACTCTTTCAGTGTCTTCGCAATGGTTTCTGCGATTGTCTTGGTGTTTCCGTAGGAGGTGTCATAAACAACTATGCCCTTCATTTTCAAACTCTCCGCTTGAAGGTTAGTGTTTTTCTTCTCTTAACCCTTGTTCCTCCAACCTGCGGTCCGTCATTGGTTGGTTGGATAAAACTTTACCTTTACCCCCCAAACTCAAACCTTCTCTCCTCTTCTTCTTAACTACTTACATATCTCACAGAGATATCACACATATCTCACACAAACAGGCGCGCGCTTACTATTTAGGAGTAGCTTCGCGCACTGGCAAATCTTAACAAACTTGCTGGACATAACCCTAGGGTAGATCCGTACTTATGTCATGATAATATTTATGTCTGTAAGTTGATGAAACTTGATTGATTTTCTCGGGATGTTCAAGAAGATCTAGAAGGAATATCTGGGCTTCATCGATCTCTTTATCTATATCCATCTGAGAAGGGAACAAGGCAAGAATTTCCACATATCCAAGCTTCGAAATCCATTGCCTGAATTATCCTTAAGATCACTCGTAGCAATTTTTATGGCCTCGCCGAGATCCTGAGAACGTGTTTTCTTCTTTTCTTTCCGACCGTCTGAATAGATTAGGTCACGGTGAATGTATCCATGTGCGCAATCATATCGAGCGATTGCTTTCCATTGTTCAGGTTCTCGCTTAAATCCATATATCTCAAATTGAACTACGAAACTTGAAACCCTAGACTGATCAGTTTGGAAAATATTTCTGAATCTCATGATTTTTGATCCTGGCAGGTCCAGAGTGAGAAGGAACTCTCTTCCTTTCTCTTCCAGTCTCTCTGGAGGTGAATAAGTCACTCCGAGTTCAGTTTCCACGTCATTCTCCTGATCACATGTATCGTAAATGACATTCACTTCGTTTCTCCTAAGCCACTTTATTTTTGTCCGCCAATCTGAGTCTACTGGTTTTCCCTTTTCTGCTAAAAAATAACCTATTTCGATGATTTTGCCTGTTTTCTCATCATATTTTCTAACTGTCACTAGGTCCTTGCCTGTATCAGTAGCCTCCTGAACAGCTTTAACTATGCCAGGACCTGTTATCTGAACCCGTTTCTTCTTATGTTCCTTCAACCTTGCTCAAGCTTTCATGTCAGCTGGGAATGATATAAAAATAACGGATTCAAAGAACTAATCAGAATCGCGTCTAGAGAAGTGTAATTAGTGCGCGCACAGACAGACACAGACACACACAGACAGACTAGACTATAACTATGATGTAAGGGCGCTCTCTCTCCTTCATCTGCCTTGATGATCTTTTTACACATGTGACATTTATACGAGAACGCGGACTAATACGAGAACGCCAACTAATACCTCCATAACTAAAGTGCCCGCAAACGCTATTATTAGCCATCGGATATGACCACTAAAGTAAGAGAATCTCACCCACCACATCTTTAGTCTGTATTTCCGTGTGAAATAGAGGCCGCTTGCCAATGATAATTTGGTCAAGTATGTTGCCTTAAAATCCAGAGAAAGTTCAACGGGATCTACTAACGCGCGCGCTATCTCCGACAGTTCGAGTCTTTTAACTAGTGATTTCATGCAAATGTCAGCTTCGGAATCCTTTAAAGGACTGACAAAGAGAATGGCTTCGTCGAGCTGTGCCCAATACACCAGTCGCCCCATCTGCCGAATGAAAAGATAAATAGCCACACCCAGGCCACCGAATAGGAGATTATATCTGAGAATGCCCGTGTTAGACACGAGCTGCGCATAAGTTAGGAAAATGAGAAGAACAGTGAGCAAAAGAATGGTTTGATTAGTCGCTTTAGAAGAATAACGTTCCATCAATGCAATTCTTGCGTCCTGCTCCAACTTTTCGTTCTCATTCATGGCTAACACCTAGCGCGCGCAAGAGAAGAGACTTGAAAAATCTTAGAAGAACGGCGAGTCCACTCTTTCAACTTTAGTCCTTTTCTTCTTTTTCACTTTCTTCTGAAGAGGAGACAGCCGTGCTCTCGGTCCTGTCTTTACTTCAATTCGCCTTGTGCTCGTCACCCTTCCCGTGAACAGGCCTCTCTTTCTAACAGTCATGTCAGCACCTCTAGGATGGGTTCTGTCTACTTCGTAACCAGACATGGCATACTCCATAGCTACCAAATCCTCTCCCATTCTACCTCTCTCACGGTTATTTGCTATAATCTCTCGTTTTCTCTGCTTTTTCGATTTCCTTCCCCAAATATCTAACAATCGAATCACTGATAGTGATACTGTCCTTTCTTACTTAAAGACATTGATGTCTTGGTCTCCTGTCCTAATTGCGCGAAAAGGCTAATCTCTACCATAAAAAGAGATTAAGATAGAATTAGACTGTTGGGATTCTCGGATTCCAGTCTCTCCGTTCATTCCTCAAGTATTGAGCAAGCAATATAGCCTCTTCGTTAATCAGGGTTTCAACCTCTTGCCTCTGTCCTCTTTTGATTCTGGGAATAGTGACCTGACTCTCGAAATACCCCTTCATTAGATGAAGTAAAACTCTGGGCTTACAGAGCAACCTTCTTTTTCAAACTCGAAGGGTTCATAATCTTGGAATCAAGCCACAAAAACTACGTTGTGAAACAGAAAAGAAAGATATTTTTCAGACTCAGGAAGACAAGTTATCATGTCATTTTTAATCTTCCAAGTCGATTGGAGCAGAAACGTTCACGTAATGAACTGGGTAGCATTGGAAAGCGGAAACGAGAACTTGCAGAAATACGTTAGGATGCAGTGTCTCAAGGAAACTTCAACCTTAAGGATGTCAAGAAAGGGTAAGAAGCCTATTCCCAAAATTGTTTTCCGCTATGGCCTTCAAGACAAAATGATAAAGAAGCATCTGGGAAATCGCAGTTTCATACTCAATTTTCTCAGGAAGAAAAGGAGGCGATAATAATGGTTTGGAAAGACTGTGGCTATTTGAGTTTAAGCAAGGATGGCAAGAAGGTTAGTGTTGTTGTCAAGCACGCTCGATACACGGCAAACCTTGAAGAATTGAGAAAGGTTCTTGATGGGAAACAAAGCTACACTTACATTCTTGAGCCACCAGTGAAGGTGAAAGAATGAGCACGTTTAAAGTCAAGCGATTCATTAAACAAGTTTCAAGTGTGCTAGAAGTTCTTCCCATTTTCTAGTTTTCATCATTTCGTTGTTATTCATCATTTCCAAGATAGCTTCTTTGCGGTAGAGTCCACCTTTAGGATACTTCTTACGAGATACAAGAGTGAAGACTCGATATTTCTTGTTCTCAAGTTTCTCTTCTGTTATTTCATGCGTGTAGCCTTTTCTTTCAGAAAGAACAATCACGGCAAAACGGAAATTTTCCGAGATTCTACTCAATTTGTCAAAGTTCTCTTTTATTATCTTTGACTGGTTAGCAACAGCATTATTCTTGATTTCAATTACCGTGCTCACCTCATTAGGTGCATAGATTAGCTTGCTTGATATGACGCTAGGTTTTAGCAAAAGGCTATCAATCCTTGTGTTTGACCCTTGAATCTTCACATTAGGATTCAGAGTCATATTGAACCCCCTTTTCAAAAGATGGTTGCGGATTACGGTCTCAGTTGCGTTTCCAGATTTGTTCTGTGGTGTGTCTCCGCACTTTTGCCTAAGATATTCTTCAGCAACTTCAAGAAGCATCTGAAATTCTTCGTCTTGTCTAGTCAGAAAAGGCATGTCGAGCATGACTCTTTCTATTAACCAAATCCAAATTAAGCCTTTCGCGGGCGGATAAAAAAAAGAGAGTGGGGTTCCTCATTAGAAGATAGTTTCAGAAGACAAATAGCCTAGCCATAGATAGTATTACTGGTGTATTTTCAAGGGGAAAGGGGGGTGATTTTGTGACAAACAAGAAAGATTTCGTAATCGCTGTTCTGGCTACTTTCTGTTTGACAGCAACGCTATTCATGATGACATCGACAAGAAGTCAGACTCCGTCAGCAACTTACGACCCTTTGGTAGACCTCAACCATGATGGAACAATCGACATATATGATGCAATTGTGTTTGCAGGTCACTTTGGCACATCTGGAGACCCAGCGATAAACGTGAACGTGACAAACTGGCCAACAACAATCCAGACAGTACCTGCTACCAACAGCACAAGATATGTCATTATGAACCCTTTTTTCAATCTTTCCAGCGGTTTCAATCCTCATTGGGCCCTACTAGCGATAGACACAAACGGATACAGGAAAATCTATTTTCACCTTGTAGGAAATTGCAATATAACCATCGGATGGCGTACCCAAGGTGCATTCAATTACAGTCAAGATTGGAGTAATCAGATTGAGCATCTTGAGGAGTTTGAAACTGGGATTAGCGGAAGTGCTTGGAGAGAGTTTGACATCAAAGGAGAAACTATGATAATCGTATTAGGAGACACTTGGCACACCTATTCGTATGAAATAGGTTACTACATGACAGGATAGTAACTCCATCCATTCTTCTTTTCTTTCATTCTTTTGAGGGAGTCGATAGAAGTTTTTCATCGCAGTTCTAGCTAGTATGTGTATAGAGTGGTCAACAGTAACGCACGCTTTGTTTTTGTCTGTCTGTTTGTCTGTGTGAGATATGTGTGATGTCTCTGTCTGTGTGAGATATGTAAGTAGTTAAGAGAAAGAAAGAAGAGGAGAGAAGGTTTAGGTTTGGGTTTGGGGGGCAAAGTTTAGTCCCAAACCCAAACAGGGATCTCGTCACTGTGTTCTCGGCAAAGAGCGATGCTTTCGACAAGTTCATTAGCTGGGCGTCCAACTTGTAACTTGAGGGGGAAAATGTCACAAGCCACGATTTTCCCTTTTTCTGCTATTGTCTCGCTTGAAGATCTCAAGCTTGCACTCATTCTGAACGCCGTTAACCCCAAAATCGGGGGAGTGTTGATCAGGGGATCAAAAGGATCAGGGAAAACCACCGCTGTGAGGGCGCTGGCCGACGTCCTTCCCAACATCAAGGCAGTTAAAGATTGCTCGTTCAACTGCAACCCGGACGACGCTTCAAACATGTGCGAGAAATGTCGAGCCGACTATTTTAGAGACGGTTCATTGCAATCGCAAGAAAAGAAGATGCGTGTTGTGGATCTCCCTCTTGGAGCAACAGAAGATGCGGTCGTGGGAACCCTCGACATTGAAAAGGCAATAAAATCTGGAACGCAGTCTTTTGAACCCGGAATCTTGGCAGAAGCCAATCAGAACATACTCTACATAGATGAAGTAAACTTGCTGCCAGACCACATAGCAGATGATCTCCTAGACGCTGCGGCAACCGGATGGAACATCGTGGAGCGTGAAGGAGTCTCGGTGAAACACCCCTCACGTTTCATACTGGTGGGCACGATGAACCCTGAGGAGGGCCAAATCAGACCGCAGCTGCTTGATCGCTTCGCATTATCGGCAGAAGCTCACAACATCGCCTACGCGATGGACCGCGTTGAAATTGTCAAGAGAAACATCGATTTTGAAGCCAACCCGGAAGCCTTCGTCAAGAAAGCTAATGCCGCTCAAGAAGAACTCAAAGCCAGAATAGCTCAGGCCAGGGAGAACCTGCCTAACGTTGAACTCTCTGAACGACTGATCGAAGTGATCTGCAGGGTGTGCATTGAGCTCAAGGTCGACGGTGTGCGCCCAGACATCGTCATAGCAAAAACTGCAAGAACCCTAGCTGCGTTCGAAAACAAGAACGCAGTGACGGTTGAACACGTTGCAAAAGCGGCCGAGCTGGCGCTCAACCACAGGACCAGAGAAGGAGGATTCCTGGAGCCTGCGACATCACAAGAGATTAGAAACGCCCTTTCCATGAAACTCAAGGAGGCGAACTACGATGCCGGAAGCGAGAAGGGCAGAATGAAGGAAAAAGTGAAGGGAACTCTCGACCGCGAAGAACCTTTACCCAAAAACCTCAAGACGCGACTTCTCTCACCTTTCGGACTGAGAAGTCGAAGCGGAACAGAAAAGCAATTCGGCAGATCGAAGAATTTTGAAGGAGAAACACCCACAGATCAACGGACACGAAAGAGCCAAGCCCAGAAAGGAGACCTTCTGATCGACTTTCCTCCTGAGAAGGGAGGCAAGCATGCACCATTCGTCAACAAGTCTGAACTGTCCTTGGCCCGACTGGTCAGTGGCGTACAGTTCCTTGACAGAATCAAGGACAGCAGGTTTCTCCCATTCAGGTTCTTTTCCAACCGCAAAAAACCTTCAAAGCAGCCTGTGAGGACTGTTGGAAAAAGAGCCGAATCATTGACATCAATCCGTCGGGGGCGCTCAGTAGGATGGAAAACCCCAAAAGGGTCACCCTTGGACATCCATTTCGCCGCAACCATCAGGTCTGCTGCAAGGAAGCAAGAAGGAAGAGAACACGATTCTGACATCGCAATCACGATTCGCCCTGAGGACGTCAAAGAAAAGCTGCGAATCTACAGAGCGCCGATGACAATAGTCTTCGTTTTAGACCTCAGTGAATCAATGCTCGAGGGAATCGACAGTGTCAAAGAAGTCATGCTGAGACTGCACAACGACGCTTACCGCTACCGAGACAGAGTTGGTCTTGTGGCCTTCAAAGACACGGGAGCCATTGTCGCACAGCACCCCACGGCAAACCTTAGACTCGTGACCAACAAACTGCTGAAGCTGAGAATGAGTGGGCTGACACCCTTGGCCGCTGGGATGCTGAAAGGACTCGAAGTCCTGAAGGAAGAAAAACGAAGAAACAGCTCTACGATTCCGGTGCTCACAATAATCACTGACGGCGAAGCCAACATACCGCTCAGGGATGACATGCGGACCGGCTTGACAAGGGAATTCAACCCTCTAGACGCCTCTTTCTACCATTACGAGAAAGAAGCACGCACAGACGCAATATCAGTCGCGCAAATGATAAGAAGGGAAGGCATACAGACTGTTGTCATCAACACGGCACCGAACGCGCCTTTAAGCCCGGAGCTGGCTTTCTTCGATGAACCATCAACCACGGGCTCTTGGACAACCGGCATGATAGCGACCCTGACAAACGGTATGCACTACGAGTTACGTCTGCGTTCGGCTGATAAAGAAAAAGCCGTGGCAGAAATCTCTGGTGTTCTGCTTCAGACACAGGAGAGATTCTCTTTTCGCCACAGACTGTTAAGAGGAAAAGAAAACTAAGCACGGTGCCATAACATGGCAAAGAGAATGACGTGCGCTGCCTGTGGGAACCCAAGCAAGAGTTTTCTGTTCAAGGACAAGGAGCTAGGCATCCCTATATGTTCTAGAAAGTGTGAGTATGACTACCTCAAGAACCTGTCTCCAGGCGCAGCAGAACACACTATGGTTGTCCAATACTTGGACAGCAAGATCAAAAAATACAAGAGGCACAACAGAATAGGCTGGGGGCTCTCCGGCGCAGGAGCCCTCCTCATGCTACTTGGGTTCCTGATACCTGACGTGAGCACGTTCATCGCAGGATGCGTCACGGCGTTCCTGAGTGCGTTGGCAACGAGACACTTTGAAGATACCGTGAGAAAACTGACAATCACTAGAAAAAGGTTAGCCATCTAAGTAAGTTGCAGCTTACGGGCGGTGTTCTTAAAAGAGATTTAGAGTCAATCTTTGTCCTCAAACCTAACCAAATTGCTCAACGTCTCAAAGGGCATTTTAGGTATGACTACGAACGTCGTTTGTGTCCTATTGCTTGAAAATGTGAGCCGAGACAGACTGTGTCTGGTCTGTTGGCTAATTCAAGTTCAACGCGCATTATTTCTTCGAAGAGTTCCTCAGTGAATTCTTCACTTGTCAACCTCTCCAAGGAAAAACCGAGGGGCATAGTGAAGAGTTTTCCCACAATCCTGTCTACTGTCACACCGTTGTTCTCCAGCATCTGCATGAACTCCTGAGGTGACAGAGTATAGACTTCCAGACTCTTACACATGATAAACGGGGTTTCCTTTGACAACACCTTAGATGCATAACCAGCGTCTTCCGAGACTAATGAAAGCGCCAACACGTATCGGTTCTGACCAGTCAAGATTAAGGGATGACCTTTCTTCAGAACCCTGACCAGTTCCTTTATGACAGTTTCCTGTTCTTTTATGAAACAAAGAGCGTGTTCACAGAACACGAGGTCAAAAGTCTCGTCTCTAAAATCGAGTTTGCGCAGGTCGCATTCTTTGACTTGCACTCGGTCTTGTAGCCCCTGCTGGACTATCTTCTCTTCAGCAACCTTCAGCATACCTCGAGAAATGTCTCCTAAGACCACTCTTGGACCGCACTTAGCGATAGGAATAGTCCATTTTCCAGTTCCACCGGCGGCATCAAAGACAAGAGCTCCAGAATTCTTAGGAACATAAGGTTCTGTAATCTTCCACGTTACAGCATCATACACTCTGCTCCACAGTTGTTTGGAATAGTCGTCATATGTCGAACCTTTATCGTCATAATACTTCTTCACCGAATTTTCATGAAAAGAAGACACATTTGTCCCTCTTACCAACGAGAGCCTTATGCGTCCTTAAGCTTTAAGAATTCTCCTTGGACATGAAATCCAACTTCACTCGCGCGCGCCAAGCTGGAGACAATCTCCAAAAACCTTAAAATTGAGCCCTAACCATTAAAACGTGTTACGAGAAGGTGGACATCATGAGCGAAGAGGAAGAGAAGAAGGGAAAAGCCGAAGAAATAGCCGGCAAAGCAGGCGAAACGGTCGGAAAAGGGATTAAGAAAGGATTCGGCGTTGTTAAAGCGTTCGGAAAAGGAGCGAAAGAAGCCGTCACCGAGAAAAAGAAAGAAGAAAAATAGTCAACGAAACCCGCGGTCTACTTCTTCAAGAGTCTGTACTGACGGTTCACAGTGTCAATGATCTCGTTCTCAAAGAGCTTCCGCAGAGACTTGTAAACCTTCTTCGGAGACTCCCCAGTTTTCTCAGCGATCTCCGCAAGCGTCAAACCCTTGCCAGCGTCCTTCAACGTTGAAACCACAAGCTCATCAACCTTGTTCAGCTTCGTCACATGAACCATCCTAAGGCAGTTAGACCGGTTTTACTAGTCTATCAACAAAATTTTCTTATAAGTTTTTATCTCCGCCCAGAGGTAAATCATATTTCAGCTAAAAAGGAAAACCGTCCTGCTGAGAAGCGATGACTAGGCATGACGCCCTTTTACGTCTACGTCATTCTCTGCGAAGGCAACAACGTCTACACGGGCTACACGAAAAACCTGAACAGGCGAATCAACCTTCACATGAAAGGCAAGGGTGCCAGGTACACGAGGATGCATAAGCCGCAAAAGCTCATCTACTTCGAGAAGCACAGCTCAAGGGCAGAGGCCATGAAGAGGGAGAAAAGAATCAAGAGACTGAACCACATGCAGAAACTCGAACTGGCCAACCAAAGCACGAAAACTTGTCACGCAAAAAAGACGGGCAAAGCCTAGGATTCGGTGCAGATGTAGTCCTTGTTCTGTAACTCAAGGGGGCATCCGCCGCCGCAGACCTGAAGCTGAGGACAATCCTTGCACTTGGGCTCGGCATACTCCCTGTTTCTTATCTTCACCGCCAGCGGATTGTTCCAGATCCGTGGCCAGGCATCTTTGAGAATGTTGCCCAGGCTTTCGAAGTAGCTCTGACACGGATAAACGTCACCGTTCGGCCCGACGCACATGTTAACGTTGGCAGCAGTGCACGATTTGACGCCCAACCCGAGCTTGACGGGGTCGAAGCGGCAGTACTGAGTCGGAGTGTACCACAGAAACTTCAAACCAAGCTCATGAGCTCTATCGCGAACCTTGGGCATAAGCTCGTTCAACGTTTCAAGCAGCAACACGAACTCTTCACTTATCTCGCTGGCCTTTCCAGAATAAATCAGACTGTTACAGCCGAATGCCGCAACTCCAAGTTCCTTTAGAAAATCCATGGTCTTCAAGAAATCAGCGGCGTTGTACGTGCTCAGCGTGGTGTTCGTCGTAACATAGATCCTTGTGGATAAAACGTTCCTGATCCCCGCGACCGATTCTTTCCAGCTTCCCTGAACGGCCGTCATCAAATCATGGACCTCGGGCTTATGAGACTCCAAAGTCACCTGAACAAAGTCCAACCCTGCCTTCTCAAGCCTCTCAACATAGCTCCTGTCCCTCAGCCTTCTTCCATTCGTGATGAGCCCAGTCACTGCACCCCTTCTCTGTGCGTGAAGCAGCAGGTCTGGCAAGTCCTCACGGAGCGTCGGTTCTCCCCCGGTGAAAGTCAGAATGAACACGCCTATCTCATGAAGACGGTCGATGACCTCCTTCCACTGATCCGTGTGAAGCTCAGCAGTCTCATGCGGCCCACCCGCGTAGCAGTGAACACAGTCGTTCTGACACCTGAAAGTCAAGGCTAGGTCCATACGAATAGGTGCCGACAGCTTCTGAGTGAAGGGTTCAACAGTCTGCACGTCCAAGTAAGAGATAGGACAGACCTTCTCCGTCCGCGCCAACGTGCTGATCGCGTAGACAAGCTTCTCATAGTCTCTCCTAGCAGTTTTCGAGTCAACCCTGTAAACCCTGCGGATCTTTTTCAAGATGTCATCCGACGAAAGTCCATGCATGAAGAAGTAGGCGAAAGCCGTCGCCGTCTCGTTCAGAAAGAGAACACGGTTGGCGTTTATCACCATGACGCTCTCGCCGCCGGGCTCAACACGAAGCTGAAGCGCCAAACCCGCAAATTGGCCCTTGCCCCTATAAGTGTAGCGCCCCTCAGGAATTCTCGGAGGACGGAAAACTCTGCGTAGCAAACTCATGGTCGAACACCGTCTCCTTTGATACCCACTCCGCCACCGGCACAGGCACATGCGCACGACACGCAGGCACAGGCACAAGCGCAGGCTGCACACGCACACACACAGTCAGCATTGTGATGGGCAGGTGCTGTTGAAGATTTTCCGGGGGAAAAAGGAAGAATCGAGTTGGCAAACTTCTCAACGTTGACCACGATGCTGTTCGAAGTGTTTTCCACGGCTGATGCGATGTTGTTAGCAAAGTCTGCGCCTGGAATCGTAGGCGCCTTCGCCGCTTGAGTCGGCATCTCCACGTTCGGCTTGTAAACTGGATGTGGGTAATAGCTCTGGTAACCGTACCAGTACCACAGCCACAGTGGGCTTGGCTGAAAGATTCTGTCACGAAAAGCCGTCTGCGTCCGCGACTGATAACTAGGATCAAGAAAGAGCCACAGCAGCTGCTCATCATAAGCGTTGGAAGCCAGCTCAGACGTGCCTGCCTGTTCCACCTGCGCCCAAGCTTTGGCAACAACCTGCCTGTAATAGTCAACCGTGTCCTTCCTTCGATACCCACTCATCTTCTCCTCGACAGTGTCCCTGAGGGACATAATGGTCTCCGCCAGCCTCTGTTCATCAAGCGTTCCATCATCCTTGAGAGCATTCAGAAAATCGATCTCGTAATATCGAAGCGGCATGTCCCGCGTTCCCTTCTTATCCTTGAACGCCTGCATAATCCTGAGCTTGATCGACGGCTTCGCAGACTCAACCCACACTGCCCTCTTCTGTAGTAGGCTGTAAAGAATCTCCGTGACTATCCTCGCAGGCTTCATCTCGAGAAGGTAGGACGCCTCTACTGCCGTCAACCCGCGTCTGACTCCAAGGGTCTCCATGCTGATCCTAGGCATCAGGTACGCTCTCTTCCGAGCTAAAACTATAATGACGATTATGCCAGCTGCCAAAAGTCCAAATACCAGCAATGTAGGCCCATACTGCTGGAAAAAGGCCGCTAAACCCGACGGCATTGTTTCATAACTCGTGTACCCCTTCGGAAACGAGACTCCGAACGTGTAATTCTGATTTGGGGCAAGGTTCTCTCGCTGCCAATAGACCGCCCATCGACCGTCGGCCTCAGGCTGCAGGTTGTCCCAACGGTACACTGTTTGACTGTCCGATTTGACCGACACTCCGATGACGCTTTGGTTTACTCCTAAAGGTAACACAACTGACAAACGCAGGTCGACTACACTTGCTTCCGACCACCAGGTAGGAATGAATTCCAAGCCAACGTTAGTCTGGTTGTCCTCGTAAATCATGTGCGCAACGTTTGTGGTCAGATTAAACCACAAGGTCTGACCGGCAATCAGCGGTTGGTTAAAGTTGACTTGAACCTTGTAGTCGCCACCGGAGCTCGCATCAGACGTCGACAACGGATTGCCGTACTGGTCCCATGCTTCGCCTATCGTGAAATCGCCCTTAGGCTGGCCCACAAGAACATAGTGGATATCTGCGCCAGAATCCAGAGTCATGCTGATGTTATAGAACAGGTCGATACTTGCATCCTCTCTTATCCACACCTTGACCCATTCCTGACCGAAATGATACTCTCTTGTCTGCGCCAAACCGCAGCCCAGAAACATCAGTGAAGCAAAAACAGCAGCCAACGTGGCGATAAAGAAATGATGTTTCACCATTTCGGTTCCTCAGTCACCTCAAACGTGTGGCCACAGTAAGCGCACGTTGCGTAGGGTACGCCGTCCACGATCTTGATGCTGTTAGCATCTACAGAACCTGAACAGTTCGGGCACTTGAGGGGAACAGCCTTCATTTCCCCCGAAACCTCCAACTTCTGTATGATCGTCTTTGGTTTTCTCGTTATGTAGTAGGCTATTCCGAAGGCGACCACGAACAGCAGGAATGCAACGATCAGTCTCGTGGACACGTAGACTGAGGCTAGAGCAAATATGATGCCGAAGAACAAGAGAACACCAATCGCGATCGCTCCCAGAGCCGTTTTCAGGTCCACAGCGTTATGTGGTGCAACGTCCTAGAATTTAACTTTACTTCTTGAAGCAGAGAGCCCAGCCGAACGACACGTTTTGAAAATATTTTTTTACCTCGAAAAATGTAGGGATTCATACGTAGAAAAGAGGCGAGAGGTGAGTTTGAATGGCGAAGAAATCTAAAGGTGAGAAGTACAAGTGCGAGGAATGCGGTCTGGTTGTCCTCGTTGATCAGCCATGTGGATGCGAACCAACGTGCGAGCTGATGTGCTGCGAGCAACCGATGAAAAAGGTAAAAAGCAAGTAGAACTCGATTCTCGGCGCGCTAATCGCCCGCGCTTGCTTTTTCTTGACTGCGCTCGACTATCCGTGCTTGTTCCATTCAGCCTTGAGCCGCGAGGCGAAGCCTTCCTCATCTTCGCTGATTCTACTTTTCACTTCTTTCCAAGCTGCCGGGCAATCCTTGTATTTGACACCTACAATTCTATGAATAATCTTGTCAACTTCTCGCTTGTTCTCTTCAGTAACTCTTATCCCTGCCTTCTTGAAAACCTCTTGAAGATGCCTAAAATAGCAGGTCACAACAAATCCCCAAAGCCTAAATGATCTTTCGCTAGTTCAAGATTTTCTGACAACACGCAAACACAGCCTCAGACGAGCAAGCTGTCCAGGTCTATGAGATCTTTCGAAACCACCGCTCTGACACCCTTCTTCGGATCAACAACCTGATTTATCTTTAGATCTATGGCAAGACTGCCAAACATGTAAGCAGTCTCGAAGGGCCAATGGTGCTTGCGTATGAAAGCCTCCACCGCAGCCTCAGCTGCAAACCTCGCCGCCTCATCCAGCGTTTCTCCACACGCTAGAAAAGCGTACGAATCCTTTGTTTCGAGTATCGGCCATTTGGGCTTCTTTCGCTTTATGAGTTTAAACCTTAACAGAATCTCTCCGGGCACTTCTACCGCCGAGACACACAGCTCCCCATCTGCCTGGACCGCATGAACATCGCCGAGCGCGAACAACGCGCCTTCGACAAAAACTGGCAGGTATAGCTTGGTGCCGGCGGTCACCTCCTTAACATCCATGTTGCCCCCGTGCTTGCCCAGAGAACCACAAGGGATTTCACCGCTTGCAGGAGTCACACCTATTGTGCCTATCATCGGGTTTGCTCTAACGCGAAGGCTTTCGAAACTCACGTGATTCCTGCTTATCCTAACGATTCTGGATGAAGGTCTGAACCTTTTTTCTGCCAGAATTCCACACCTGGGAACAGTGACTATCACGCCTTTCTTCGGAACCTTTATTTCAAGTATCTCAACGACAAGAGTGTCTCCTGGTCTTGCGTCTTCAACGAATATGGGGCCCGTAGCTCCATCAACTCTGGACCAGTCGAGAACATTCACTGAATCTTTCTCGTTCCTGATCTGACCGCTGAAGGCATCCTCGGTTTCGACTAGGATGAGGTCGCCGGGTGTTACGTGCTCAGCTGGGTCGTGCTGAGGATTGAAGCTGTAGATTACTCTTTCTCTACCAACTGTTTTCACAACTGTTCGCCCCATTTTCTTGGCGAGCACAGTGTTCTTTTGTGTTCTTGAGTTTAAAAAGAAATGCAAGGCCAACTAACGTGTCTGTACGTGCAAACCATTTATACCGTTCACAATCAATATTCCATCAACGGTGAAAAGTCGTGCTTGTCACAAACAAGGACCTACTGGTTCCAGCACGCCAGAGAGCCTATGCAGTGGGGGCCTTTAACATAAACAACTTAGAAACTTTGCTGGCAGTTTCAGAAGCAGCTGTCGAAGAAAAATCACCCGCCATAGTTGCTGTCACGCCGAGCGCCATCAAATACGCTGGCCTGCCTTACGTTTCAAAAATCGCCAAGACAGCAGCAGAATTGTCTGCAGTTCCAATCTCGCTTCACCTTGACCATGGCGAAGACTTCGACACGGTCTCCAAGTGTATAGGAGCAGGGTTCACGTCGGTCATGATCGACGGTTCCCATCTGAAGTTTGAAGAAAACATCACATTGACCAAGCGTGTGATTGACCTTGCGCATCCAAGAGGAGTTGCGGTTGAAGCGGAACTTGGAAGACTCGCTGGAGTTGAGGAGAAAACCGTTGAGGAAAAAGAAGCTATTCTAACGGACCCTGACTCAGCAAAAGAATTCGTAGAGCGCACAGGCGTCGACACTCTCGCAGTGGCAGTCGGCACGTCTCATGGAGCTTACAAGTTCAAGGCTGAACCCAAACTTGACTTCGAAAGACTCAAAGCCATAAGCGACAGAGTCTACATACCGCTTGTTCTACATGGAGCTTCGAGCGTTCCAACTTGGATCATTGAGAAGGCGAGCAAGTACGGGGCGGAACTTGGCGGAGCGAAGGGCATCCCTGAAGACCACATAAAAGAGGCCATCTCGATGGGAATCGCGAAGATAAACATCGACACGGACTTGCGTCTCGCTTTCACGGCAACAGTTCGCGAGGTGCTCGCAAACTCGCCGAAAGAGTTTGACCCGAGGAAGATCCTGGGTCCAGCGAAAGAAGCTATGAAAGAGGTTGTCAGGGGAAAGATGCGCTTGTTCGGAAGCTCTGGCAGAGCTTGAATGGAGAACCGCCCGAATGAAGGTTGGAGTCTTAAGCGGAGGCGGGGACGCTCCAGGAATCAACGCCGTCATAAGAGCCGTGGTCAAGAAGGGCATACAGAACTACGGCTACGAGATAATCGGCATAAAGGACGGCTGGGCTGGACTCATCGAAGGTGAATACTTGTCGTTGGATCTTAAGGCGGCTTCAGGCATTCTCCCTAAGGGAGGATCAATCCTGGGCACTTCTAGAACGAACCCCTTCAAGAGAGAAAAGGGACTTGAAAGAATTATGGAGAACGCGAGAAAGGCGGGCATCGGAGCCCTTATTGTCATCGGTGGGGACGACACGCTGAGCGTAGCCCAGAAGATGGGCGAGCTTGGACTCAAGTGTGTCGGCGTGCCCAAAACCATCGACAACGACTTGGCTGGGACGGACTACACGTTTGGCTTCATGACGGCGGTCGGCGTTGCCACGGAGGCGCTGGACAGGCTTCACACAACGGCCGAGACGCATCACAGGGTGATTATCCTCGAAGTCATGGGCAGATACACCGGGTGGATAGCGTTAGAAGCGGGATTAGCCGGTGGCGCAGACGTCATACTAATCCCTGAGAAACCCTTCGACATAGACGAGGTTTGTGAGTGCATCAGACAGAGACAGAGGAGGGGCAGAAACTTCAGCCTAATAGTCGTTGCCGAAGGAGCCAAACCGAAAGGCGGCGTTGAAATTGTCTACAGCGAAAGCGTCGACGAGTTCGGCCACATCCGCTTGGGAGGCGTTGGCTACTACCTCGGCAAGGAAATCGAAAAATGCTTGAACATCGAAACACGGGTCGTCGTTCTGGGCCATCTTCAGCGCGGCGGCTCCCCGACGGCATTCGACAGGATATTGGCCACGAGATTCGGAATCGCAGCTATAGACCTAGTTCATGAAGGTAAGTTTGACCGTATGGTCGCCATAAAAGGAAACAAGATAGTGTCCGTTCCGCTTAAGGAAGTCGTCGGAAAGAGGAAGCCGGTGGACCTGGAACTCTACGACATAGCAAGCGTGTTTTTCGGCTGAGAATTTGCCAGCGCGTGCTCAACGCTGTTTTCCACAGCATGCAGCTCCAATGGCACAGACCAGCATTGTACATCATTGCGTGGATGCAAATTTCGTGGGGTCTTAGGTTGCCAGCACGTTTGCCAGACTCAACAGGTTCAAGTCTAGAGGCTTCTCTTTGCTGCATGATTTTTCGAGGTCCATGCTCGTTACGTTGCCGTTTTGGAGTCCGACTATTCTGTTTCCTCGATTTTTCGTGAGCAGCTCAATGGCCTCGTTTGCAAAGAGGCTGGCTAGAAGTCGGCTTCTGGCTGAGGGGCTTCCTCCTCTTTGAGCGTAGCCCAAAACGGTTAGCCTGACCTCTGTTCGCGTTTCTTTCTCGATGTCTTCTCCGAGCTTGCGTGTGTCTCCGATTCCCTCTGCTGCAACTATTATGCCCGATTTTTTTCCTTTGGCGTTGTTCTCTTCCAGTCGTTCGACGATCTTTCTCGTTTCAACCTTGACCTCTGGAACCAAGATTATCTCTGCTCCAACCGTCAGCCCCACGGTTGCTGCGAGGAAGCCTCTTGCTCGCCCCATGACCTCGACTATGAAGATCCTCTCGTGTGAGATGGCTGTGTCTCTTATCTTGTCGATTTCATCGACTGCGGTGTTCAAGGCCGTGTCGAAGCCTATCGTTTCGTCCGTTCCAAAGACATCGTTATCGATCGACGCTGGCACTCCGACTATGAGACTGTCTGTTTCCTCGCTCAGCTCCAATGCTCCGTGGAAGGAGCCGTTTCCTCCGATGACCACGAGTGCGTCAAGGCTTCTTGAAGCGAGGGTTTCGGCGGCCTTGTTGATGCCTTCTGGCGTCTTGAACTCTAAGCATCTTGACGTGTGCAGGATCGTGCCGCCGAGCTGTATTATGCCGCCGACAGATCTGGGGGTCAGTGGTCTAGAGCTGTTCGTTATCAAGCCTTCCCAGCCCCTCTCAAAACCTAGAACCTGAAGGTTCTTCGAGTAAGCTATGCGAGTGATACCTCGGATGGCAGCGTTCATGCCCGGCGCGTCACCGCCGCTCGTCACGACACCTATGGTTTTCAACGGACTTATCATCCTCTGCGAGTGATCTTGCTCTGCATCTCTTATGCGGGTTTTAGGAGATAAAAGTCTGCCCGTGTCAAAGATAACATGAAATGGCTTGAAAACTGCCTCAAGTAGAATCTTATCTCGAACGCAGATGATACTCGGGCTGTTTAACATACCCGTACTCGCGTTCTCACCCGTCTAACACGCCTACCCCCCTCGGTTTTCAGCGTCCACGACCATTCTGGAGGGCTTTTTAAAGCCTTTTGAAGACTCTGCAGATGGCCAGGCTGACCCAGAGTTTCAGGTTTTTGTCTCCCCCTGATTTTAGCAGTTTGACTCTCCAGAGGCCGTCTTCTTGCTGTCTGTCAGTGAGCCATCGGAGGGCTTCTTTTACATGTGGGTCTTCGCCTGTGAACCCCAGCAGGGAGAGCGAGTCGAGCGAAGACAGCAAATCTGTGAACCAGAAGGGATACGTGAACTTGGTCCAGAAGCTTGGGGCTTTTCGGTCTGGGTAAGTGTCTGGTTTAAAGAATCTTGACTTCAAGAGCTCCCCGGCGCGTCTGGCTTCTTTTGTATTCCGGTATCTTGGGTGTGCAGTGAGAGCGCGTAGCACTATGCCCGTTACAAGGTGCGAGAAGGGTTTTGACTTGTCTGGCTGAATCGGTTCTCGCTTTCTCATGGCCTGCATGAGGGTTAGAGCGTCTTCTCCGCGCAGCGTTCTGGTCGGTATTGCCCATCCGCCGTCGTTCTGCCGCATCTTCAGCAACCATTTGAATCCTTTTTCTATTTGTTCATCACTATAATAGCCTGCTTTGATGAGAAGCTCCATTATCGCCGCTGAGTAGTTGGGGGTATACTGGTTTCCGTAGATTCCTCTGAAGTCTCCTTCTACGGTTTGAAAGCTGAAGAGGAAGTCGGCCGCTTCCTGTATGGCTGGATGTTCGGAACTGAAACCGTACTTTTCCACGAGTGTTCCGAGTGTTCTGTATGTTTCAAGTTGATCGTAGTTTTCTCGCGAACGAATGGCTTCTTTTCCGCCGTGATATTTCCATGAGCCGTCTATCTCCTGCTTGTCAAGTAGCCCAGTCACTTCTGGGAGCTTCCAGAGCGCATAAACGGGTTCTGCAGGTTGCTCCAGAAGGTCTTGCCTTGCAAAGTGGGAGATCGCCTTGTTTTTAGATTTGGCCAAGATGGGAATTGGGTTGAACCTCAGTTGTCGGACCCAGTTTGACATTTTTCTCTCCGCCGAACTGCATTCCAGTGTTGGCGCCTGCTGAATAGCCTCAGCGGCACTTCAGCAACCTTTACGAATGACGGCGACGTAGCGCGAGTCGCTTTCGCTTTCGGAGTCGATGAACTCCTTGACTTTCCACCCCGTGCCTCTTAGGATTGCTTTCATCTCTTCTCTTGAGACCATGAGGTAATCGAACCATCTGCCAACATGTTTTCTGAACCTTACCCTTATCCTAACTTGACCGCCCATCCTGCCTCTTTCCCTGTTGCGCTCGTGATACGCTAGATGCGCTGGATTGTCTGTTTTGTAAGGGTCACGAGTGTCGGCAACTATTACCGCGTTCTCAGAGGTCATTTTGTGAAATTTTCTCAGCAACCTCTTAGCCTTGTTGAAGCTGCCGAACAGGCCGAAGTTGTTTCCCATCATGATGATCGTGTCGAAAGCGTTCGGTTTGAAGTCTATGTCCTCAACTTTCATTTGCTTGACCTTTCTGAGCCCTCTGAGTCTGCAGACTTTTATGGCAAGAGGAGAAACGTCGATCCCAGTTACGTCGAGGCCTTTCTCCTGCAAGTATCGAGAATGTCTGCCAGCTCCACAACCCACGTCCAACACTCTGCCTCTGACGAATTCCATCGCCTTCTGCTCGATTTGTGGCCAGTCTTCGTACCCAGAGAAATAGCCCTTTGCACCCATGGCGTCCACGTAGCCATCGTCTCTTTCTATGATTTCGAAAACCTCTGACCCGTTATGGAGGGCCCATAGCTGTTGGCCGAAAGCGTCCGAATCGGGCTTCATGCCGGTCATTTCCTCAAGAACATTATGTCTGTCAAATTGCTCTTAAATCTAAACGGTCAAAAAAGACAGGTATAATTGCAGAAGAATCAAATTGATTGGTTCCAGCTCTAGGTGAGGTTGAAAGCTTTTCTGACTTCTACGCACAAGTGGCACTTGTTGACACATTCACTCTTGTTGAAGCGGTCAGCAAATGGCTTTTGACGTTCCAGCAACCCCATCGGGCCCTCTTCCACCAGAGTCTTAATCATAGGATTTCCTTGCCAATCATACTTGCTTATGATGAGGCTCAGTGGTGTTTCTATCGCGTTTCCGATGGAGAGGTGCCAGCATATGTCCATCGAACCTGACGGTTCAATGGTTAGGCATTGTGGGTTTGTCAGCGTGTTCTCCATGGGTGTTTCGCCTTCGCAGGGGCCATCCAGTCGGGTTTTCTGAAAATACTGTGGGATCGTCTGTAGTGCGCGTCCAGCCGCCGCAACCTTGTGTACGTGCGCTTCGATTCCTACTGGTTCCAGCTCTTTCAGTATGTGAGCCGTCATCTTGTCATAATGGTTTGCCGCGTCTAATGATTCGATGACCGCAACGTTCCACGTGACCTTTTCGATGGTTGCCTTGAGTGAAGCCTGCGCGGCGTTCCGTGGATACTCTAGCGGTATGTGTTCAAGGTGAAAAGCGTCGACGCTTATGCCCAAAGTGTTAAGTCCCGCATTCTTCAGTTTCTTGGCTAATCTCTCCGCCGTTTCTTTGTCTCTGCCCCATATTCCGTTTGTTAGCATGTCGATGCTTGGAATTTTCAACTGTTGAGCTTTCTTGAATATAGCGATCGCCGCAGTTGGGTATAGCATTGGTTCCCCGCCGAAAACCATGAACGACTTCAGGTCTGCGACCTTCACAGCTTCAGTAAGATAATTGTGTGCGTCTCTGACATCCATGACTTCATTTCGCCATGGCCCTGCGTCTGCCTGACAGTACACACACTGTGAGTTACACCTAGTGGTGAGAGCTAACTCGAGACGTCGAAGATCCATCTACGTCACGAACACTAATAGCACATGCTGACCCTTTACTCTTGTTCCTTGCATTCTTGACAAGAGTCCCAATGGCTTCGTCGTAATGGAGCCATTTATCAAATGCAATTCAAGGATTGATCGTCAAAACGTATACGAGTTCATTCTCGCCCGCCGCAAACAGGTCTCTGAGAACAGCAGACCCCTGAAAGCCAACCTTCTCGTACAGTTTCTTCGCTGCCTCATTGTCTTCGCCCGTGGTGACAAGGACCTTTCTGAGAACGTGATTGTCCTTGGCGAAAAATCGTTTAATGTCTTCAATAACAGTCAGCAGCAGTTTCTCTCCGAGACCTCTTCTCCTAAAGTTCTCATCGATCCAAAGGTCTACGATTTCGACCAGTCCATGATGTTTTTCTTCGACAACATTCCAAAACGCTGCACCTACCACGTTTCTCTCTTGTCTTATGACTTTCACGTGATGGTAATCAAAGAATGATTTCACAAACCAGCTAGCTTCTTCTCGATTATGGTACAAATCTGGTGACCTGTAAATCTCCACTAGGCTCTCAACATCGTCCTTGTCTGGGTCTGTTATTTCAAGGCTCATACTTCAAAGTATGTTGGCAACCGAACTTAAACCTCTTTGCCAAGAAGATGATGACGTTCCAGCTATTCCTCCCTCATCGCAACTGGTTGCCAATACCAGCTTCTGAACCAACCGCGAATCTCACGCCAGCTAATATTTCGATGATCACACTTGAGACAGCACAATTATGTTTTCGTCAGGGTCAAGCATCACGGCTGTTCTCCCGCCCCACCCTTGATCCTTGGGTTCAGTTATGAATTTCACGCCTTGACTTGTCAAGCTTCTGTAGAACTCGTCCAAATTGGCAACGCCCAGGTAGATAGCAGAGCTTGCAGAGGGCGCCTCCTTATCCTGTTTCATCTTCGCGGCCGCATATCTGAGCACACACATTGAACAACTCTTGCACACCTTTGCATCTTTGACTTTCTTCTTAGTCCCACTTGCCGCAAGAGCAAAGCTAACTCCTCCCACATCAAATGACGTCCACACTGGATGCTCATAGGTTTTCTTAAGCTTCAAAGTGCCCTCGTAAAAGTCCACCGCCCTCTTCATGTCAGAAACAGGAATCTCGACACACCCGATTTTCTTGATCATGTAGCTCCCAAGTAGATTCCATCTTCTGGGATGATAAGATTTTCTGTGGACAGGCTGCACTTGACTTTTGTAGCCTCAGACTCTTCTCAGTCTTTTGCACTTTTTTGCCCTGAGAAAATGAGCAACTCAGGGTATTTCATCCCATGCGTATCTATCGCGCGCGCTACCAGCGAAAAAAACGAGATTTTGTCGATTTTGCTTAACTTTTCGCGCCAGCCAAACCAACAACGGTTTTTTTTCTATTAACCAAGTTTTAGTATATAGTGTCAGGCTAAATTATCGTAAAAGCTTAAACTATCTAATACGTCACTCCATTTTGTCGGAAGGTAGCGCAAGTGTATATGACTTCAGCGGAACAAAAAAACCCAGACGTTTTAGATCAGGGAGCATTCCACTGTCGACAGTGTTCAAATCCCGCCCCGCAGTCGGGTTTTCAGTTTTGAAGCTCCATCTAGATTCGCGGCCTGTTAGGTACTCATCTGTAGCGCCGTCCCGGATGGAGATTTAGACATCGGTTTAAATTCACTAGGTTTTGCTTTTCAAATGAAGAAACGTACGAAACTTGGCGCAACATCGGATGGGAGCAACACCTCTTGTCCACTTTCGTCTTGTCATTTGAAGCAAGGGATAACCGACTTTGCGAAAAGTCTCAAGCCTTTCGTAGAGGGGAAATCATAGAATCCTGCCACGATTCTTTGGGCGCCAGCTTTTCGGTACTCCTCTATCTTTCGTATACACTGCTCTGGAGTCCCAATAAGGCATGCAAATTCCTCGTTTGGCTTTGTCAATGAACGAATCAATGGTTCTGACAGTTTCTTCACTAGCTCTTCATTTTCTGCTATCAAAGCACAACCGCTTCCTCCGTAAGCGACTCGTAGCCCTTGAGCGTCTCTGTCAGCGTGTTCCATTCCTTCCTTGATCTGCAGCACACCACTAGCTAGTTGCGTGGGTGTGGGCAAAACTGGAATCCAACCATCGCCCACTTCAGCAACGACTTTCCTGATGTCGCCGGAGTTTCCGCCAACCCAGACGCAGGGATGCGGTTCTTGAAGTGGTTTTGGCTCAAGAGTGGCGTCTTTCAGCCGGAAATATTTCCCATCGTAAGACACGTGATTTTCTGTCCAGAGTTTCTTTATTATTTCTATAGTCTCTTTTAATCGTTCAACCCTCTTTGAATGTGTATCCCAATCGAAACCGAAGGCTATATGTTCATCTCTGAGCCAGCCAGCACCAACACCCAACTCGAGCCTTCCATTAGAAATATTATCTAATGTCGAGGCCATCTTGGCCAATAATGACGGATGACGGAATTGATTGCAAAGAACATAGGTCCCCAACCTGATTTTACGCGATGATGAGGCTAGCGCGGATAGGACGGTCCAAGCTTCCAGCGCATGAGGACGACCATCCGGTGAAACGAAGTGATCAGAGACCCATACGGAATCGTATCCCAGTTGTTCCGCTTCTTTTGCTATGGTCAAGAAAGTGTCCCAGTTAGCGTAGGGGGCAGAAACATGAAGAACTACACCAAACTGCACTCAAATTCCCGTTCTATACAATAATGCATTTGGTTAATAGACTTAATAGCATTTTACAAAAGAAGACCCAAGCTTAGGGCTTCGCTTCGATTCTCGGCTCGTTGTTACCGAAGCTACCATTCTTATATGTCTTTGAATTCTGGCAACACTTCTCTTGCGTACAGTTCGAGGGACTGGAAGTAGCTTTTTTCATCTGGAGCGCGGATTGCTAGAACAAAATATCTCACACCGCTACGAAGGAACTCCTTCATTTTTCTAATGCATTCTTCCGGTGTTCCTACGACGAAGCATTTTTCGACTGCTTCTTGAGGTACGTCTTCTTCTTTTTCCCATTTTTCTTCATAGCCAAGTATTTGCCGTAATGAGCTTGGAGGCTGAGACGCCCATACTAGAAACCATTTTACATGAGGCTCTAGCCACTTAAGAGCAGTATCGTGGTCATTTGAGATGCTTGTGAACGGCAGATGTGCTGGCATAATATCATCCGGGTTTCTACCCACTTCTCTAGCGATGCTGCGCAGTCTGTTCAGCCATTCTTGGTAGTGTTTTGGGACAAGTTGAGGACCGAAGCTACCATTTCCATACGTTGCAGTAATCTTCAACATCCGAGGCCCACTTGCACCAATCCAGATTGGCGGATGAGGCTCTTGTAACGGCTTCAATTCTAAAGAATAGTTTTCTATTCTCCAGAAATCTCCATGATAAGTCACGTTGGATTGCTTCCACAGTCCCCTCAATATTTTGATTGTTTCCAACATCCGAGCAACGGGTCGTTCCATTAGAGTGCCAAACGCTTCCTTGCCTTCTCCAGCCCCAAGCCCAAGAATGAGCCTCCCCCCAGATAGATTGTCTAATGTTGATATTTCTCTAGCCAGGAGCACTGGGTGCCTATGGTTAGGAATCAGGACGCACGTGCCCAATTTTATGCTCCTTGTACTTGCAGCAACAAAAGACAGTGTTGCCAGAGGATCAATTCCGTGATCCGGAACCCAAACCGAGTCAAACCCAAGTCTTTCAATCTTCATTGCAACCTTCGTGATGGATGAAGAATTCTTACTAAAATTGAAGAAAGGACCTATGTCTACGCCAAAGTCAACGCCTGACACCATCGTGTTCTCCTCTAAGGAAATACGAAGATGCCTTACTAGAAGTAAACTTTACGATAAATAGTCGTCAGGGCTGCGTTATAGTGTTGAGATATAGTAACCAAAAGCCTTGGGTCCGTAGCCCAGCTATCTTTCACCTATTTCTGTCCTGAGAATATGACCAACTTGGGATATTTCATGCCATACGTATCTATCAAAGGTGCCAAGCTTCTCTCAACATTTGAGTCGAACCACACTTGCGCAAAACTGAGGTCTTGTTTCGCAAGACTAGGCGAGAACCAGATGTCAGTCTCAAACTTCTCTACGTAGACATTTTTCAGTCCATGCTCCTTCATTGAATCAACAATTGTGCCCTGTTCGAAAAAGCAGTCTCCGCCTTCCTTGTGAAGCCTGATGTAAGCTTCCTCAGCCTTGTTTCTAGCCACGGTGCTCAACTCGATGAGACACACCTTTCCACCATCTTTTGCCACGCCAACCATTCCACCGATGATATTGGGCATATCTTCGCATCTTTTCAACTCCTCAAGAAGGCGGAAACCTGTAACCACGTCGGCGACACCACCAGACAAGACGTCTCCAAGACTAGTTCCATCTGCTTGGATGAAGGCAACTCTGTTCTTCACGCCGTACTTATCCAATCGTTCTGTAAACTCCTTCACGTATTCATCCGAAACGTCAACTGCGAGAACCTTCCCTTTCTCTCCCACGATCTTCGCTAAAGAAGCAGTAAACCCTCCTTGTCCACAGCCCACGTCAATAACAGTCATTCCTTTCTGTATGCCGATAAACGCCGCAACTTTCAATTTGAGTTTGAAGATCTTTTCTTCAAGTGCCTTCGAATCTGTTATGTTCCAACTCATCCAAGCCATCTCAATAGCAATTCGGCTGCGTTAGTCTTATTCAGCTTTTTGCTAGAAAAACAGCCACGTGCCAGTACATGTTGCTATTTGCATTGAGTCTTTCTGACCTCTAGTCTTCTTCAACCTAGTACTCTTGTCAAAGTCGAGAAAGTCTGTTTTGCTTCTGCCGCAGAAGAGACGCCTACCAGAACGCCTGCTACCTTCAGTTTCTCGATGAGAAACGAAAACGCGTCTTGAAGGTCATGCGCCAGAGTTCGCGCGCATGCTTGTTCCTAAATTTCGTTGAAGAGGCAGGCATGGCGTTTTCCGATGGTGATGGTTACTGTCACGGTTCGAGTGGGTGTTTGCGTGCTCACACCCTCCCCCCGGG
>JBEKHN010000007.1:0-109004 GCA_050012255.1 Bathyarchaeia archaeon | reverse complement strand
GCTGTTCACAGCGCACAGGCCAACACCTTCGGGCCGCCGGCACAGTTCGAGAAGCGTGGGCACTGAAAGAAGCACGAAAACAGACGCGAAGCCCAAAAATGCCTCTAAATCGCAAAAGGCGAATTAAGACCATTTTTAACCATTTTCGGAACAGGCATGCGCGCTAAGTGACGAGGTTTCACTTCGTTTCTTCGAGCTTGTTCGGCAAGTATTCGTCCACAATGTATGTTAGGCCGTACCTGCTGAACGCCTCTTGCTCCGCCTTCCGTTTGATTTTCATAAAAGTCTTGATTTCTCTGCGCCATAATGGGTCTTTGTAACGTGGATCCTTCTGCAGTTCGTACAGCCTCTTCATGTCCACGTCGTCCAGCGGGTCGGTCGGAAGCTTGTAGTCGACGATGTCTGTTGCCCAGACTCCGCTCCATTTTGCGTCAGGCGTGTTCAACTCTCTCAGGTGCGCAGCGTTTGCAGAGCCTGAGATTATGACCATGGCAATGTGCATTCCCCACGGGTCACCGTCTGTGAAGATGAACACTGGAAGGTTCAGCTCCTCGTTCAGTCTTCTTATGAAGTGTCTCGTCGCCCTGGGCGCCTGACCGGCTGTACACACTAGAACAGCGTTGTGCTTCTTGTGCACGTTTTCTTCGATGAACCTTGTGAACAAGCCGCCTTTCTCGATGGCTATTACTTTGTCTGCCGAAGTCTTGACAAACTCGGACGAAGTCAGAGCCGGTCCGATGAGTACGCCGTCGGGGTGCGAAGTCAGGTCCAGAGTCTTTCCCTCATAACCTGGCACTGTGTACTCTATCGTCAGATCGCCGAAGACTGCTGAACGCTCTTCTGGAAAGATGTTGAAGTCTTCTCTTGAGAGCCCCAAAACGGTTTCCAAGTCTGTTATTATGTTGTTTGATTCCTGCTGGTCCTTGAACGTCATCTCATAAGCCTGCGCCGAATAATAAACATCTCTCAGAGTCGACGTTTTACGTTGCGAAGAAAGCTCATTAGAGAACAGTGCCGCCCAGACTAGCTGGGTGAACGGCTTCAGGTGGCTGATGTTACGCGCGCTTCTGCGAACCCTCCTGTCGCCTAGTATGAACTGTCTGAGCTTCTCATCGTACATAATGTTGTCCGTAGAGCGGCTCGGCATGTCTATTGACGGAAAGATGGCCTTGTCAAGCTGATCATAGATTTTGCTTCCAAGGGTCTCAAGGCCCGCTAGAACTTCTTTCTTCCTTTCACTCACACTAATCCTGCGCTTCTTCCGTTCCATACTTTCTCACACTCGCCAAAAGCTTCTCAATGTCGGGTATCTTCTCCTTGCACGCAAGCTGAGTTGAAAACTGAGCAATCTTGGGCAGGTACTTGCTGAAAACACCCAGCCTCTTCCGTTCCCTGTCAACATGCTCCCTTCTTGACAGGAAAAGCTGGAGTTGCCGAGCAACCTCCCGCAGCCCATTGGCAATCTCCCTTCTAACCTCAGGCCTATCGGCGATGAACTCTTTGCCAACCGTCTTGTACGGTACCTTGGTGCTGCATATGTGCACCAGAATTGCCATTGGCATTTCAGGAGTGGCATGGTACCTGCGCCAGTTCATCGCCGAGATCACTCTGAGCGAAACGTCGTTCGCCTCATCATACAACAACGGGATTCTGTTTGCAAAACGATAGACTATGAAAGCTCCCCTGCTTGGGACCTCTCCGCCGTAAGCTATGCCTATTTCGATGATGAACGGGTGCCCAGCATACGTGGCCGGCTTCCGCTGATGAACAGCCAAAAACTCTGGCTTCAGCTCCTTCGAGATTCCGGTTTTCAGCAAGTCCTCACCGAGAGGAGACAGGCAGCTTGCGTCTGGCGGCAGAAACTCCTTGAACCTCTTCAGCATGTGCATGAGTCTAACGATTTCTTCGTGAGCGAGTTTCCTCGGGTTTTTGGACGGGCTTATGTCGCTGAACTCCAAGAACTTCTGCGCGGTGATTTTACCGACACGGTGGAAATGGTTCTTCAAGAAGTCAAGCATATTCCTGTACGGCGTGATCTGTATCAACCGTTGAAGCAGTTCCACGTCCACCCCGTACGGATGCGGCTTCGTCTCCTTCGGCGGAACTGGCATATCCTTTGTGACTCTGGTGAACTTGTACAGCCTACCCTTTGGGTCTACGAACGTCAGGTTTGCGTAGGGGTTCACCATTGCCGTCTGCTTGAGATAATCCAAGATCTTCGGCATCGCCCTGAAATAGTCCCCTTCAAGCGCAAACTCGACGACGGTTCCACGCCACATTTCCTTGTTTATCAGAACCTTTCTGTCAAGTATTACTGGGCGGTTCCGCTGAATGTCGATCATAAGCTTGTACATGTAGGTCTTCGAGATGCCCGTGCTGGAGATTATCGTGGCCGGCTGATGCGTCGTGATCTGCCCATACAGAATCGCCATCTTGCCGCCTAAGCCGAACGTTCCCCTCTGCTGCTTAAGCTTGTACTTCGAACCGAAGAGAATCTGGCCAAAGGCAGAAGGAATGTGCCGAGGCGGAACCCCGATGCCGTTGTCCTCAACCCGCAACTTGTAAACCTGAGTCTCCGCACTGGCTTCACCCTCGTACGACAAGCGAACATACACGTCCGGCGGTAATCGGTGGCTCTCCGCTGCGTCCAGCGAGTTCTCCACCAACTCCCTCACCGCAACGAAAATGGCTCTAGACGGATTCGTGAACCCAGCAATGTCCCTGTTACGGTAGAAAAAAGTCCGCTGCACTTATTTCCTCAAAAGTCTGAGCCATAGCCATCCCCCCTTTAGGTCTCTCTGGCGCAGACACTTCTGAACGCTTATGTCTTTGGGCCTCCCAGCCACCGAGTTTCCCAGCCTTCTCCAAATCAGATTATCTCTACGATACACTCTGCTCGTTCTTTAACTTAACTACCACAAACTTGTCATTTTTCGTAGGGAAAAGGGAAAAGCTCCCCAAGAGTCTTTACCTCAACCGTTTCAGGCGCAATCTTGCCTCTTTCAGTCTGTGCCATGAGGATCTTTATTTCAGAATTTTCGGCAAAATCGTGGATGAACTGCAAGCAGGCGCCGCAGGGTGTTGGCGTCTCTGGCTTTTCTTCGTTCGTCACGATGGCTATTTCCATGATTCTGCGGTTTCCATGCAAGACCGCATGGTCTATCGCACATCTTTCTGCGCAAGTGCCGAGCCCAGAAACCCAGCTTTCAACGTTGCAGCCAACGTACACTTCTCCGTCTTCTGCAAGCACAGCCGCGCCGACTTTGAAGCCCCATAGGACGTGTGCATTCTTTATAGCTTCCGAGGCGGCTTCCAACAACTTCGTTTCTGTTTCTCCGATTCTAGACATGAATTGCTTCCTAGGCCCTATTTCCTGTGAGTGCGAACGTAGTAGTATTCTCCGATCTCTTTTTGAAACTTGTCAAGCTTCGACCCCTCCTTGTTAACTCTGGGCCTCTTCGTGGTTGGGTCTCTTCTGAAGGTCACTTCCATCTCTTTCAGGAACATGTTCATCCCCCTCCTCAAACTCGTAGGCGGGTTGGCAGTGCCCTCGATCCCAGGTTTTCCCGTGAAAACCATCAAGTGGTCTGCAATGAAGTCCTGTGTGACCACGTCATGCTCGACTACGAGCCCAGTTACGTTGCGGCTCTCGACAACCCTTCGAATGGCTCTCGCCATGTTCAAACGTTCCTCAACGTCCAAGTACGCGCTCGGCTCGTCCAGCAAGTAAAGCTCAGCCTCGCGGGACAAGCACGATGCGATTGCAACTTCCTGCAGTTCTCCTCCGCTGAGTTCGGCCACGTTCCTGTCCATAAGCGGGTTCACCTTCAGAGGCTGAAGTATCTCAGTTCTGTACCAGCCTGAAGAAAAATTCTCTTTGGCAACGTTCCTCAGGAGTTCCTGAACTGTGCCCTCGTACTCTGCCGAAATGTACTGCGGCTTGTAGCTGACTTTCAGTTGGTCGAACCTTCTCCCATCATCCGCTTCCTCGATTCCAGCCAGAATCTTCACAAAAGTCGTCTTACCGATGCCGTTGGCACCCAGTATTCCGACTATTTCGCCCCTCTTGATCTCGCCATGATGGACTGCCAGCTTGAAACCTTTGTAAGTCTTCTCTATCTGATCCCATGCGAGCAGCGTTTCACCCGCGCCTGCGCTCTGCGTTGGCGGTTTCTCGTGGAAGACTATTGCTTCTTTTCTGAAGCGAACGTTCTCGTCTGGAATGTAACCCTCAAGGTAGATGTTGATGCCAGTTCTGACACCGTGAACGTTAGACACTATGCCATACACGCCCGGTTCTCCGTAGAAAATGCAGATTTGATCCGACAAGTAGTCGATTATTGCCAGGTCGTGTTCTGCCACTATAACCGTCTTCTGAGCTGACGTTAGGCTTCTTATGGCCTTGGCAACCTGAAGCCTCTGACTCACGTCCAAGAAGCTTGAAGGCTCATCGAAGAGGTAGACGTCTGCCTCTCGGCACATCGCAGCCGTGACTGCCAAGCGTTGCAGTTCGCCGCCGCTTAGGACTTCGAGGGGGCGGTCCCAGAGCGGCTTAAGTTCCAACTGCTCTGCCACGGTGTCCATTATGCCTCTTTCATCCACTTTTTCGAGCAGTTCGCCGACTTTTCCAGAAATAGCCTTCGGAATCTTGTCAACGTACTGCGGTTTGTGCGAGACCTTCAGCTTGTTCTCGCTCATTCTTAGGAAATAGTCCTGAAGCGTTGAACCTCTGAAGTGCTGGATTATGTCGTTCCACGAAGGCGGGTCTGCGTAGTTTCCAAGGTTCAGCTTCACTTCTCCAGAAAGTATTCGCAGCGTTGTCGTCTTGCCAATCCCGTTCTGCCCAAGGAGCCCTACGACCGTTCCTGGAGACGGGGTTGGAAGCCTGTAGAGCTTGAAGCTGTTCTCTCCGAAGCGGTGGCTGCAGTCTTTCTCCAGCTCGTCTGGCAAGTTGACTATAGAAATGGCGTTGAACGGGCACTTCCTCACGCATATTCCGCATCCGGTGCAGAGAGATTCCACGATCACGGCTTTCTCGCCCTCAAACCGTATAGCCTCTATCTTGCTTCGCACGATCGGACAAAAACGGTGACACATCGTGTTGCAGCGTTTCGGCTTGCACTTGTCCGCGTCTAACACTGCAACCCTTGTCATGGTCGACCCGCTAGTGAAGGCTCGCCGCTAGTGGTTTATAAATGTGAACCTTAAAAGCAGTAAAGGAAATTGTCGCGCCCTTCAAGGTGAAAGAAAAAGCACAAGAGTGCCTACTGCTTACTCATCCTTACCACTCTTCTTCTTCCCAGTCCTCGTCTTCTTCCAAGTCTTCCTCTTCTTCCCAGTCTTCTTCAAACACCACTTTTTTCACCTCCACAACATTTAGATGGGTAGAGTGAGAGCAGCTTAGAAATCTTTAAGGATTATCATTCGTCAGTTGTCGAGAACAGAGCCTGAGGATATGTTTCGCTCAGCTTTTTCAGAGAGTTTCTTTCACGATTCTCCCCGTCAAAGAGGCTACAGGCTCCTTGACTTCCGGCGTTAAATAAGCCCAACACATGTTCGGTGAGTTGTGCGCCGCTCCAAATCTTCCCTGCATGTCGATAGCAGCCAGCCCCATGGCATTGTATCCCGCTGGTAGTCTTTTGTTCACCAGCTTTATCGCCAGCTCAACGGCTTCCTGCCCCGACTTTCCACCTTCCATGTGGTTGCAAACAGTCTTCGCCAGAACAAGCCGCATCGCTATTTCACCGACACCTGTGGCTGAACAGGCGCCTGCTTGGTTGTCCGCGTAAGTGCCGCATCCGATTATCGGAGAATCGCCTATTCTTCCAGGCAGCTTCAGCGGAAAACCTCCTGTGGAGGTTGCTGCTGCCACGTTTCCGTCTTTGTCCAAGGCGACTGCCCCCACAGTTTCGAGGCAAAACAGTTCCGGATGCTTCTTGACCAACTCAGCAAGTCTTGGAAGCTCAAACCTCCCTTCGAGCAGGGCTTTCTTCTGCTCCTCGTAATACCTCAGCCTGAGCTCAGTCACAGGGTTTCTTCTGGGAAGGTTGTGTAGCTTGGCAAGCTTCTCCGCTCCTTCACCCACAACGAACACGTGATCAGTGTCTTCCATGACTATTCTTGCTAAACGCACTGGGTTCTTGATGTCTCGCAAGAGTCCAGCAGCCCCAGCCTGGAGTGTTTTCCCATCCATGATCGATGCTTCCATCTCAACCTGCCTGTCAATGTTAAGGCTTGAACCGTAGCCCGCGTTGAATATTCCATGGTCTTCCATAGCGGCAACCGCTTCCATCACACTGTCAACTGCTTCTCCGCCGTTCTTCAAAACGTCATAGCCAGCAATAGCAGCCTTCTTAACTCCGACAATGCCAGGCTGGCTGCGCTCGGGCTGCCAGTGCCCAGCGCCGCCGTGAACAACCATTATTGGTTTCAGCACTCTGTTCATCTTCTTTCCCCCTTAGGCTTGAATAGTTGACCTAATCGATCAGAATTTAAGCCTAATGCTGCAAGCCGTCAAAATGATTAAATCGCTGACGTTGAACATTACTGTTGGGATGATGTGAGGCGACGGCTAGGAGCCTCTGGCAATGAAAAAGCCATTTACCGAACTGACCACACATCAACTTGAAACGGTTAAATTTCTGCGAAACAACTGAGGCAGTGGTGCAAACCGTGCTCAAAGAATTTAACCTTCTGGCGACAACCTACCGCAGAGACGAGGGCCACGCCCGTTCTGAGTTGCGCTACCTGCTTGAACAGATAGGTGACAAAACCGCGGCTGTTGACAGAACAGGTGTTTCAGGGTTGATCGTCGCCAAAACAGCCCTCAACCCGTATGAAGCGATAAGAAAATTTCGCGAAATTCTTCAAGAGCGCCCGTACGAGTTTCGCTACATGCTGAGAGTGATTCCCATAGAAAAGGTTGTGCACACCAGTTTGGAGCAAATTCAAGACGCCGCCAAAGAACTTGGTCCGAAAGTAGCTGAGGGCGAGACTTTCAGAGTTAGGGTTGAGAAGCGTTTCACAGAAATACATTCCAGAGACATAATCGAGGCAGCTGCCGCGGTTATCAAAAGAAAAGTGAACTTGACAAAGCCTGACAAGATCCTGCTGGTCGAGGTTGTGGGTGGGCTGACAGGAGTGTCAATAGCAAAACCGGATGAGATCCTGTCTGTCCTGAAGGAGAAAGTGCTCTAGCCTAACGCTGAGTGGCCAACAAGGCCATCCTCTCAACGACGAGGTCGGTCATGGCTTTTTCCACATCATTCTTTTCCATGACTGTTCTGAGCTCTGCCTCCGAAATATCGAAGACCGTTTGAATCGTTGTCACTTTGTCTTTCGACAGTTCAAGAACTTTCTCGTCACGTTGACCGCCGATGTTCTTCGAAACCATTGAGAGGGCCGACTCCATTTTACGAGGTTTTTTTCCAATTATCAACACTGCCACATCCGACGAGGTCGCTCCGATTCCAACAAGCTCCACTGCCCTTGTTATCTGCCGTTCGGCTGCGGCGTACAGCAAAGTCTCCATGGCCAGACTCTTCGAAATGTTCTCCTTGTTTTTGAACGCTGTAAGTGCGTTCAAGGCGGCAAAGTACAGGTGCTGCCACGTCGCAACGCGTCTCGCATCAAAGAATTGAACCTCGACACCCGCTGGTTTTTCCTTGCTGACCTTGTCCAAGAATTCTTTGACTTGACTGATCTTCACGTTTTTGAAACCGCTTATCTCTGCGTAAGTTTTGAACTCTTCGATGTGCTTCAGCACCTTTCTTCCTCAAGGATTTCCTTCAGGAACCTTTTGACCAGTGGGTCTGGTATCCCAGCTTTTCTGAGCCTTTCAGCTTCTTCTTCTACAGGTTTCCCATTTTCTCTACATTTCGTGGTGATTTTGCGAATCGTTTCCTTCACTTCCCACGGGAAGATTATCCAGTCACCTGTTTCCTTCGAGTAGTAGTCGGGTTTGACGATGCTCCACGGTTTGCAATACACGGTAGCTGTTCTCGCTTCTACGGCGCCTTGCTCGATAATGTGTTCCTTCACCAGCTTCAGAGTCTTCCCAGTGTCCGCAACCTCGTCTACGATCAACACTCTCTTTCCAGCAACGGCCACCGATATCGGTTGAGTCAGTGCAGGCTCACATTTTGTCTCCCCAACGCCAAGATAAAACTCGGCTCTAACATTGGCCAAGTTCGAGTTGCTCAGCAAGTCAGACAGAACCCGCGCAGGAGGCCAACCTCCCCTTGAAACACCAACGATTATGTCTGGTTTGAAACCGTCCTTTCTTATTCTGTCGGCCAAGTCCAGGAGCATGCTGTATATTTGATCCCAAGACGGAGCTTCAAGCTTCATATCCAAGGGCAAAACGTCTTCCTTCTGCTTCATAGAGAGTCGGCTGAGACCTTATAAATCTGAAAGCCCGAGTGCGCTTCTTGGCTAGGAAATGTAGAAAAGATCCTCTTTGCGCCCTTCCGCAATCTGTCTGATCAACTCGTACTGAGCTTCTAAGAGTATCTTCAGCTTTTCAACATCGTTCTTAGCATCCTCAATTTCATTGGTCTTTTCAATAAGCTCCGATTTCTGAAGCTGCTCTCCGATCTTAGCGATTGATATTTGCAGAATCTTGACTTTGAAAGCGAACATCTGAAGAATATACAGAAGGCTCAACTGAGAGGACCACCTTTCCAATCGGTCGTACTCCAACGTTTTCATGAGCGAAGCCTGAACTTTCTGGGTTTCAGACGCTTTCTCAGACTTGAGTGTTCCATCGTAACTTTCTATCCTTTTCAAGGACGCATCTTTGTTCTCGTCGAACAGTTTTTGCGTTCTTGAGGCCGTTTTTCTTAATATCTCCAAGATTTCATCCATGCTGACTCCACCTCTGTCTTCGCTCCAGCAACGAGCAATTCAGCACGTGCTTAACAAGCGTTGCCTACACTATGCTCGAAGCCTTTCTAAGGTTTTTCGTATCCGCCTCAATGATTTCGTATCGGTTTTTCACTTCGGCTTGCAAAGTATTATTGCCGCCGAGGTAACTTACATCTTCTGACCCAGAAATTCCGATCTTTGCGCGTGCGCTTTCGCAAGTTTTCTTCTTTCTATGACACATAGTTTAGCGCGGGCTATGACTAGTGTTGGTTGAAGTGGCCTGCGAGTATTATGGCGTCGTAGATGTCAACGACGCCGTCGCTGTTTATGTCTGCGTTGGGGTTCCAGTTCGGACTTTTTGGCGTAGCGTTAAACGCCGCAGAAAGCTTGGCGGCGTTGAAGAAGTCGACTATTCCGCTGCCGTTGATGTCGCCTGGAATCGTGACCTGCAGAATGTCTACCAAGGTGAAGTTGTTGTTCGGCATGTTGGCTTCGCTTGGAATGGGTTCTGCATAGGCGCTTAATGTGTAGTTTCCCATAGTAAACCCCGTAGTGTCCCACGTGAAGGTTAGGGTTGCGGAGCTTTGGCTTGTTAGGGTGAGAGTTTCTGTTTGGATAGCTGTGACGTTGGCGTATGCTGTAACGTTGAAGGCCTCTGTGTAGCCGCCTTGATTTGCAACTGTGACGTTTATGCTGGCGCTGAAGCCTTGACCAACCACAGTCTTTGAAGGCGTAACATTGGTGACGGCTACATCATGAACACCAAAAGCGTAAATCTTGCCGTCATATGAGCCCACGTAGACGATGCCCTCAGCAACAGCAGGAGAAGAAACCACATAGTCGCCGGTTGCATAGTTCCATACTTGCGCGCCTGTCGTAGCGTTCAAAGCGTAAATCTTGCTGTCATCTGAGCCCACGTAGACGATGCCACCGGCAACAGCAGGAGAAGAAAACACGATCCCGCCGGTCGTATAGTTCCATATGAATGTGCCCGTCGTAGCGTTCAAAGCGTAGACCTTGTTGTCCCATGAGCCCACGTAGACGACATCACCAGCAACAGCAGGAGAACATAACACACTATTGCCGGTTGTGTAGTTCCATACTTGCGCGCCTGTCGTAGCGTTCAAAGCGTAGACCTTGCCGTCCATTGAGCCCACGTAGAGGACATCACCAGCAACGGCAGGAGAAGAAATCACACTATTGCCGGTTGCGTAGTTCCATACTTGCGCGCCTGTCGTGGCGTTTAAAGCGTAGACCTTGTCGTTACCTGAGCCCACGTAGACGACGCCACCGGCAACGGCAGGAGAAGAATACACAACGCTGCCGGTTGCGTAGTTCCATACTTGCGCGCCTGTCGTAGCGTTCAAAGCGTAAATCTTGCCGTTATCTGAGCCCACGTAGACGACGCCCCCAGCAACGGCAGGAGAAGACCACACCCTATTGCCGGTTGCGTAGTTCCATACTTGCGCGCCTGTCGTGGCGTTCAAAGCGTAAACATTGCCGTCCCATGAGCCCACGTAGACGATGCCACCGGCAACAGCAGGAGAAGAAAACACGATCCCGCCGGTCGTATAGTTCCATATGAGTGTGCCTGTCGTGGCGTTCAAAGCGTAAACATTTTGGTCATCTGAGTCCACGTAGACGATGCCCCCGGCAACAGCAGGAGAACAATCCACGTCGCTGCCGGTCGTGTAGTTCCAGAGAGTTTGGTTTGTGTTCGGCGCGTTTGACGTGGAATATCCGTTGTGCGTCAGGTCGTGGTGAAACATCGGCCACCAGTCCGTGGGATCTACGGTAGACTGTGACCCAAGAAGTCCGGGGCTGCCATGAGAATCGGCTGCTCCAGAAAAGGTACTCAAGGGAAACACGGACACCAAGAACAACACAGCCAAGACGAAACTAACAACTGCTTCTCTCTTCATTTTCCAAACCTTTCCCTCGTCTTCCCTGGAACAGATCTGCTCGACCAATGATGGCTAGCCCATTAGTGTTATTTAAACTCGATGAAACATAATTTCGGCCCTTACTAGCTGCAACGTCTCTTACCTTATGCACAATCTATCCCTGAGCTGCAGAAGGCTAAGGTTCTCTTACGGAAGATGCGCGCGCTTATCATTGACGTATTCCAATATGCCGAGTTATGATGCTACTTCAATGGACTCGGTTCTTTGTTGCAGTTAGCAGGCAATGGTACAATTGAAGTGTAGTTGATGCTGTTAGAAATGCTTTGAATGGTAACCCAAAGTCGGTTACGATGGTTATGTAAGAACCAACTCTTCATAGTTCTGCTACATTATCTAGTTTGATTCTAAGGAAAACCCAGTCTACTTTACAGACTATTCTCCCTAACTAACTATTCATTGGAGCGGTGTTGTGCCAGAGCTTCCAACATTCTTTTTGCTACCATTATTTATGATGACAACACTACTTGCATCATGTTTTGTAGAAAGGGCGCGCGGAAGCCGAGTCCGAAGCTAAAGGCGAACACAAAGACGCGATCGCTGAAGAGTTTCCCGCGGACAACCACCTAAACTCATACGGCTTCATTTTCATGCGAAAACGGTGGCTTCAAGATTTAGGCTGCGCGAAGGGCATGCCGCTTGAAATCGAGAAAAACTCAGACGGCTCTATCACCGTTCGCAAGGCCTAATCCCTCTTTTTTTCTTTGGCAGGTTGAATCAGGATAGAATGCCTTTATTCGACCAGTTGTTTTTATTACCTCGTGTTGCGAGTTGTCTTAAGCTGGTGAGATGGCGTTTGGAGATTGTCGAGTGTGTTCCGAATTTCAGCACTTCAGACCCTGAGGTAGTAAAATCAATTCTCACTGAACTCAAGAAGACGAAGAACGCTTTCTTGCTTGACCAAACTTATGACGATCATTACAATCGCTTAGTAGTCTCATTCGTGGGTAATAAAAAATCGGTTCTTGAAGCCGCGCTAAGCATGTCCTTCAAAGCCGTAGAACTGATCGACATGCGAAAACACAAGGGCCAGCATCCGAGAATCGGAGCCGTTGATGTTGTCCCGTTCATACCGTCAAAGAATGTGACTATGGAAGATTGTGTTGAACTTGCCAAAGAATTTGGACAAGCTCTGACCAAAAAATGTGGCTTGCCAGTTTACTTGTACGGCGAGGCCACAACCAAGCCTGAACAGAGAGACCTGGATTGGATACGCGAAGGCGACTACGAGAAACTTTCTGAAATGATTTCCAAGCCTAAGCGCAAACCCGACTATGGCCCATCAAAACCGCATCGCACGGCTGGCGCAACGATAACCGGGGCCAGAAGGGTTATGGCCGGCTTCAACGTCAACCTGGGCACTGCCGACCTCACAGTCGCCAAGAAGATCGCGAGAGCCCTGCACGCAGCCAAGGGAGGGTTCACAAACGTCAAAGCCATGGCCGCGTCTCTTCCGGACAAGAACATTACACAGATAGGCATGAGCATAAGCGATTTCGAAAAGACTCCTCTCTACCGCGTGTTCGAAGCACTCAAGGTAGAAGCTGAACGCTACAACGTGCCAATAGTAGGCTCAGAATTCTGCGGCATGGCGCCATTGAAAGCCCTCATAGACGTGGCAGGATACTACCTGAAAGTCGACAACCTCACGGAAGACCGCGTGCTGGAGATAGCCATCCAAGACGCCATTGAAAAAGGCGGTACCTTTGAATAAAGCCGCTCGGTCAAAAGCAAAGGAAAAGGCAGACTTGCTCATCGTAAACGCTAACGAGCTAGTTACACTTGGAGGAAACAACCAAAAACCACGCACCGGCAAACAGATGCTCGATCTCGGAATAATGCGCAAGGGTGCTCTAGCGGTTAAGGATGGAACAATTGCCGCAGTCGGAAGCACGTCCGAAATCACAAAGGTTTACAAAGCTGAAAACGTCGTGAATGCCAACGGAAAAACAGTGTTGCCAGGCTTCATAGACCCACACACTCACCTTGTCTTTGCTGGCTCAAGAGAGGACGAGTTTCAGATGCGGGTCGAAGGGGCTCCCTACATGGAGATCCTCGACGCGGGCGGCGGCATCCTGAAAACTGTCAGAGAGACGCGGAGGGCAAGCGTTGAAAAGCTCGTTGAAAACGGCACTGAGACACTGAACGCCATGTTGGAGTACGGAACGACAACTGTGGAGGCTAAGAGCGGCTACGGGCTGACGACTAAGGACGAGTTAAAGATACTGGAGGCCATCCAGCGTCTTAACGAGATGCACACGGTTGACTTGGTTCCAACTTTCCTCGGAGCACACGCCGTTCCTCCAGAATTTTCAAACAGCCCAGAAGACTATGTGAGTCTGATCATCAGCGAGATGATTCCCAAAGTTGCTGGGAAGGGACTCGCAGAGTTCTGCGACGTTTTTTGCGAACGAGGAGTCTTCACTCTTGACCAAGCTAGGCGAGTCCTGGTGGCGGGCAAGAACTCAGGCTTGAAGCCCAGGGTGCACGCTGACGAGATCAGTCTGCTGGGAGGGACAGAACTTGCCGCCAGCATCGGAGCGGTCTCAGCGGACCACATGCTTTTTTCTTCCGACAAAGGCATCAAGGCCATGGCTGAGAAAGGAGTCTTGGCCACTTTGCTGCCTGCAGCGGCCTTCAGCCTGATGAGCGGTCGTTACGCGGATGCTCGAAAAATGATCAACTCAGGCGTTCCCGTGGCTTTGGGCACCGATTTCAACCCAAGCTGCTGGGTTGAGAACCAACAGTTGGTCATCGCCTTCGCCTGCCACTTCATGAAGTTAACTCCGGCTGAAGCCATAACAGCGGCAACGATCAACGCTGCACACGCTGTTTGCAGAGCGGGCGAAATTGGAAGCCTAGAAGTCGGCAAGAAGGCCGACATAATCGTTCTGGACGTGCCAAACCACAAGTTCCTAGGGTACCGCTTCGGCGTGAACTTGGTTGACAAAGTGATCAAGAACGGCAGGCTCGTCGTCGACAAGGAGGCAAGTCGAAGCGAATTCCGCCTCTTAGAAGAACAGTAAATGTGAACGCCCTCAGCCCTTAGGGCTTGAGAGGACTGGGCAAAGAATTAAAGTGCGGTTACATATTTTGGAGACTGGTGAACCATGTTGATCAAGCTCACTAGACCTATTCGATGCCTCACTGGGCACGAGCTGCATTGCAAGAACTGGCAGATCGAAGGAATTCTGCGGATGCTCTGCAACGTTCTTGACCCCGACGTGGCCAAGGACCCTGACAGGCTTATTGTTTACGGTGGAACCGGTCGGGCTGCTCGGAACTGGGAGTGTTTCGACCGCATAGTCGAAACGTTAACCGAACTCGAAACCGATGAAACGATGCTCATCCAAAGCGGCAAGCCTGTGGCGGTTTTCAAGACGCACGAGTGGGCTCCGAGGGCCCTGATAGTCAACGCTATGCTCGTGCCAAAGTGGGCCAACTGGGACTATTTCTACGAGTTGGAGCAGAAAGGCTTAATCATGTATGGGCAGATGACGGCGGGGTCTTGGGCCTACATTGGAACGCAGGGCATCCTTCAGGGCACTTACGAAACCTTGGCGGAAGTCGCCAAAGAACACTTCGGTGGAAGCCTGCGCGGAAAGCTTGTGTTGACGGCAGGCCTGGGTGAGATGGGCGGAGCTCAGCCTCTGGCGGTCACGATGAACGAGGGCGTTGCGCTCGTCGTTGAGATAGACAAACGCGCAATTGACCGCAGGTGCAAGCACAAATACTTGGAAACATGGACAGACAGCCTGGACGAAGCTGTGAACCTTGCCTTGGAAGCGAAGAAACAGGGCGTTCCAAGAAGCATCGGCCTGCTGGGCAACGCTGCGGAGGTGCATCCTGAACTTTTGAAACGAGGCATCATACCTGACGTCCTGACTGACCAGACTAGCGCACATGATCCGCTGAACGGCTACTACCCCGCCGGTCTGAGCAAGGAAGATGCAGACGAGCTGCGAAAGAGCGACCCGAAAGAATACTGTCGACGTGCAGGTTCAAGCATGCGTCTGCAAGTTGAGACCATGGTCAGAATGATGCGCAAAGGAGCGGTTACTTTTGATTACGGCAACAACCTGCGAGAACAGGCCTACCAAGCCGGTTATAAAGATGCCTTCTCGTACCCGGGTTTCGTGATGCGATACATACGGCCCAAGTTCTGCGAGGGCAAGGGCCCGTTCCGTTGGGCGTCACTCGTCGGCAGCGAAGACGACGTCTACAAGCTCGATGACATCATTCTGAAAGACTTCGCATACAACAAAGAATTGTGCCGCTGGATAAGAAAAGCCAAAGAACAGGTGAAGTTTCAAGGCTTACCAGCACGGGTCTGCTGGCTCGGCTTCGGTGAACGCGCAAGGTTTGGAAAAACCATCAACACCATGGTGGCGAACGGAGATATCTCGGGGCCCGTTTGGATAGGCCGCGACCACTTGGACGGCGGAAGCGTGGCTTCACCAAACCGCGAGACCGAGGGCATGAAAGACGGCAGTGACGCAATCGCCGACTGGCCTATACTCAACGCTTTGATAAACGCTGTCGGCGGCGCCACGTGGGTAAGCGTACATCACGGTGGGGGTGTTGGAATAGGCTACAGTATTCACGCTGGCATGTGCTTGGTTGCGGATGGAACTAAGGAAATGGAGAAAAGATTGGTCACTGTGCTGACGACCGACCCAGGGTTGGCCATAGTTCGCCACGCAGACGCGGGCTACGAGAACGCGCAAAAGATGGCCAAAGAGAAGAGCATCAAGATGCCCATGCTTAAGTAGGGGAAGTCTCAGGTTTGGGCAGTTCACAGTCTGCTGCGCTCTCCTGAAAAGAATTTATGCTTTGACAATGTTGTATCCGGCAGCCTTGCGAAGCCTGTTCATGACAGCAAGCCCTAACCCTTCAAGTGGCAAGCCTTCCGCGACGATCACGTCCACTTTTTCCAGGTCAAACTCCCTCAGAAGCCTGAACAGGTTCCGAGCGACGCTGGCCAAATCGCTTCTGCTCCCGAGAGACTTCACAACATCTGCATCGTAGTACTGAGTGGTCTCATCCGTGCAAAGAACGCCGACCGTGCTCCCTCTGCGCTTGTAGAACTTCGTCAACTCGACAACTTCTTCAACTACAGCGGGCAATTCCCCCTCAACAACCACAACATCAGCGTCAGGAGCATAATGCTTATGCTTGACCCCTGGCGAACGAGCCTTCTCAACTGGCAACTGCTTCTCAGCTGTGACGACTGGATTAAGCTCCACTCTGCCAAGAGCCTTCTTCAACAATTCAAAAGGCGTTCCGCCTGGACGCAGCACCTGGGGCGGGTTAACAGTTAAGTCCAGAACGGTAGACTCCACTCCTATGTTTGTCGGTCCAGCATCCAAAACGGCGTCTATTCTACCGTTAAGGTCATCTAAAACATGCCTTGCCAACGTTGGACTCGGCTTTCCCGCGAGATTTGCGCTCGGCGCCGAAATTGGGCAGTTGCTTATCCTGATCAGGGCCAAAGCAACATTGTGCCTCGGCATTCTTATCGCAATCGTGTCCAACCCAGCAACAGTCACGTCCGGCACAATCTTCGAGCGTCTGAAAATCAACGTTAGCGGTCCAGGCCAGAACTCTCTCATCAGCTTCTCCCCGTCAGAGGAAACGTCTTCAACCAACCTGCGAACATCCCTTACATGACCTACATGCACGATCGGAGGGTTGTCGAGTGGACGCTTCTTCGCCTCAAAAAGGGCCTGAACAGCCTTCGTGTTCAAGGCATCCGCCCCAAGACCATACACGGTTTCGGTGGGAAAAGCCACTAACCCGCCTCTTCGAACGAAACCCGCCGCTATGCGAATCTTTTCCATGTCGGGTTCCTGAGGGTCCACTTTCAGCGTTATTGTCTTCTTCATCCAAACCATAAAGTGAAAACTGCGCATTTAAACTTCTTTCCGAAAGAAACCTGAAAAGCTCAGGCACTTCATCGTCCAAGCGGCAAATATTCGACCATAAAGAGCTCTTGTCAAACACCTGCGCGGGAAGTCTCGCACCTCAGGCGGCAGTGACGTGCGTCTTGGCAAGGTCTCAGCTGGATCGTGAAACCAGAAGGCAACTTCAAGACAGTGCATTGAAAAGTTACGACCCTTTCCCAGACCCTCTGCTGAGCGCTCGGCACGCGCTCAGCTTCAAGCCCATACAAATCCACTAGGGCCTTCACGAAAGCCTACGTGCAGTACTAGTACCCTAGGGGGGAGGGGGAGGGTGAAATAGACGGGGTGAAAACGCGAATACAGGGATGTAGCGCTCATGTGCGCGCGCTCGCTTGGAATCGGAACAGAGACCATGAGCGTTTGTCTATACAACGTAGCGGTCGATGACTTTCTGCATGCTTTTCGGTGGTGTCTGTCTCGCTGCAAGCTGCTTCAGTATAGTGATCATCTGAGGCTGAAAACGAGCTATATCCGTCAGACTCACCAAGCCCACGAGGCGTTTTCCATCAACCACGGGCAGTTTCTTGATCTTCATCTGAAACATCAGCTTCACCGCTTCCCCGAGGTCCATGCCCGGCTCAGCGATAACCAGAGGACTCGTCATGGCATCTCTTACCTTAATCTTACCAGCATCTTTGCCCTCTGCAACCACCCTTTTCAGCACGTCTCGTTCAGTCAGTATTCCCATGGCCTTCCCTCTTCTCACGCCGATCACGCAGCCGATCTCAAACTTGTTCATGATCTCCGCAGCCTCTTTCACAGTCAAGTCTTCGTCTATGGTGATGACCTCCTTCACCATGACGTCCTCAACTCTAAGAGACACGTCTCCTTCCCTCTTCTTCTCCCCCGCCAAACAAGTCACCTCCACTCATGCTCGACGCAACCTGCGAACGATCTTTTCAGCGCTATCGCCAGCCGGAATCCTCGCTTTTTCAAACTTCTCTCTCGGCTTCCCCAAAGGTTTAGTGGCGTCGAAGCCCACTTTCGCAGTCAAGACCCTCTCCTGATCCGCTGAAGGGTCCAAACTTGAACCGCGCACGTTCTCCATCACGATCAAGTCTTCACTTCCTTGAAAACGCGTCGCAACAGCCCACTCCACGTCTGAAACGTCACACACGTCAATGTCAGAATCCACGACTACCGCATGCTTCAAACTCGGATGCGCCGCAAAGGCCGCCAACAAAGCGTTCTTCCCATCACCTTCCAGTTGCTTCTCAACAGAGATCACAGCGTGAAGCCACCCACTTCCACCGGCTGACAGGTTTACTGCGCAAACCCTCGGTACAACCTTCGAAACTGCTTCCCAGATCAGCACTTCGTGAGGCAACCCCATCAGAAGCCTGTGCTCAGCTCCAGAGGAGAGAAGCGCTTGATACACATATTCCCGTCTGTGCGTAAGACCTACGATGTCTACAACCGGCTGCTTTCTCTGCACATCATAAGTTCCAGTGACATCGACAAACGGGCCCTCCGCAACCTCTTTCGTCGCCGAGATTCTTCCTTCCAAGACAAGTTCAGCCTCAGCTGGGGAACAAGCGTTCACTTGCTCACACTCAGTCAGCTTGAGGTTGTTGTCCAACAAGGCGTTTGCAACGCCATACTCGCTCACGCCGAAGGGCAGAGGACAAGAAGCTGCCAGCAAAACTGCTGGGTGAACGCCGACAGAGATCGCTACGTCAAGGTCTTTTCCAGCCTCTTTTGCCATTCGCCACAATTTGAAGAGATGCCGGGGCACCAGACGAATCGCCAAGTGCTTTCTGTCCAAGACCTGAAGGCGATGCACTGACACGTTCTCGACCTCTCCCTCGAGGCTTCTAGCATGCACAACTGCCGAAGTGATGTAAGGCCCCGCGTCCTTCTCAAAGTGAGTAAGAACAGGAATCCTCGATAAGTCAACATCTTTCTCTTTACACTCTTTAACTGCAGCATTCTTGACCTTGTTGGGTTTACTCGGCAAGCGCCAAGCAGCCGTCAGTCTTCCATAAAGCTCATCATGGCCAACATTGAGCGCTCTGTAAATTCTCTCTCTAGTCCCCGAGACGTTAGCAACAACCCTCATCGCATGATCCTTCACGTTCTCAAAAAGCAGAATTGGACCTTCGACATCAAAGCTCTTCATGACGTACGCCATTTCAAAGCGTGACGAGACCTCATCCTTTACGTGCAAAACCTCCCTTTCTTTTTCCATTTGTTTGAGAAAGTCTCTGAGGCTCATGCGCCAGATGCCTCCTTCTGCGGCTGCTCGTGGGCAACCCTCTCTATCAAGCGTTTAAAGATTGACTGCGCCTGTGTCTCATCCATCGTTTCAAGATAAACCGAGACCAAGGCAATCTTCTCCTTTCTTGCAGCCAAGTATTCCGCGAACATGCGGGCTGAAATCGCGTTCTTGTCCCCGAGGAGAACTGATGACGATGGGGGGCCGAGCAAATCCTTCGGTCTTGGAACAGCGATTGCAAGCGTCCCAAGCTTGTCTTCCCTCTCACTCAGCATTACCAAACATGAATTCTTCGCTTCCACATAGACCGCAAGAAAACGCGTGCTCTGCTCAGTTATTTCGTCCTTAAAGACTCTTGCCCGCTCCAACCTTCCCTCTCCATTGCTTATTAGTAGCTTCGAGCACTCACTATTTATTACTTTCAAAACACGGGGCTCCCTAATGGCCGACCGTCGTGCCGAAACAATCCTCAGAATACTTCGCACCACGTTTGCGATGGCAACATGGACGACCGCGACTCGGAACCCCTTCGCAACGTTGATTGCAACGATCATTTCACAAAACACCAACGACAAGAACACCGCAAGAGCCTTCGAAAACCTCTCGAACAAGTTCCGAATAACTCCCGAAACCCTCGCAGACGCTGAAATCAAACAGATCGAAAACTGCTTGAAAGTTGCTGGCCTGTACCACAACAAAGCTCGGGCGATACAACAAGTCTCAAGGATAATACTCAAGAAATACAACGGTAACCTAGCATAAATCTTGTCGAAGCCTCTCGATGAGGCAAGAGAAGGACTGTTGCAACTTCCCGGCGTCGGACCCAAAACAGCAGACGTTTTATTGCTGTTCAGCGCCAAAAAACCAACAGTGCCCGTTGATACGCACGTTAACAGAGTATCCAAACGGCTGGGCCTGGCTCCTCGAGTGGCAGACTACGAAACTGTGCGTGGAGCTCTTCAGTCGATCTACGATCCAAAAGACTACCTGGCTGTTCACACATTGTTGATTTTACACGGGAGAAAGTACTGCAAAGCAAAAACTCCGCTGTGCAAGGAATGCCCTTTAGCCAGGCTTTGCCCATCGAGACATCTATGGAGCTAAAACAAGACGCTTGTGGGCGCGCGTTCTTTCTTCGGAGCAGAACCGTCGACAAAACAACAAGGGACCCAATTTGGAATCGACCTCGCCGCTCTTATCCGCGAGAACGCGCGTGCTATCGTACCGCATGACGTCGACTGGCCCCAAAACGGTCCAGGAATCACCCATATCCCAGCTCGGCGAACCAAATTCGATCCAGACGTAATAGCGCGCGCTTTGGCTTAAGGCCATGCCAGTCGAAAAAGAATTCAGTTTTCTACGGCTTCTGAACGTTCTGGCCATCGTATTTCTTTAAAAAAGTTTCTTGAAAGACGAAAAGTCTAAGTTGTTTTCTTCAGCAGTCAGGGAAATCTCTTTCATGTTCTTGTCAAGCTTCACCTTTCCCAAGACAAGGATTGACGCTTCTTCAGACACAGGGGTGATAACTTTCAAGGCCTTCCTAAGGTAGTCGACTTCCTGCAAGATGCCGATGCCGAGAAATCTTCTCTTGTCGTCATACAAAGCTGCGAGCAACCTTTCTTCTTCGCCTTTTCTGGTTACCACAACCCTCTTTTTGGTTGCCTGCTCAACCTTCTTTATGTTGTCCGAGCTGATCCAGCGTCTTCTACCAATGACTATGCTGATTCTATCACTTAGTTCTGATAGTTGCAAGGGCTTCATTCCGAGGAGATCGCATATTCTTCTTGCTTCCCTATTGTTCATGTGAGGCTTAGTTAAGCCAAAAGAATCGTTTCCCTCAACTTTCAGCCAGCTCAACGAAAGTGACTGAACTCTTGGGTTTCTTAAGTATTTCTTGTATCCGAGTTCGCGAAGGGTCTTGCGTCTTTCGCTGTCTCTTCGCCTTATTGCGACAGGAGATTCAACAGTGACTTTTTTGAATTTTTCAAGGGCGGTCAGGAGCGGTGCTAGTTCATCTGTTTGGCGGATGCAAAAAATCACTCCAGGCTCAAGTTCCTCAGCAAGTTTGAGTTTGTACGCAACGGCGCATTCTCCTTCGACCCAGCCGTCAGTGTTTATGACCAAGAACTCAGGATTGGTAGCCATGATCTCTTTCTTCAGCAAGGAAAGACCTTCGATCATCTTGTCTACAGCGTTGCCTGGTGACGTTTCGCCAATGAAGAACGCGTTTTTTGCTTGAAGGTTGAAGAGGTCGGTTACTGCTTTATTCACAAAAGCGTAGGCGACAGTTGACGGTGGCCCAACGTCTGACTGACCCAAGTCTCCGTCCAAAACTGCGACTTTACGTTTTTCACGTAAGACTCTGTTCAATAGGTACGTGCAAAAACCTGTTTTTCCAGAGTCCGCATTCCCGAAGATCATCGCCGTTACAGGTCTGGTTTGCAGGTCCAGAAGCTCCTGAGCTGATTCAATCCAGGATGAGGGGATAGTGTTGCCATCAACTTCTTCGACTGCTGCGTTTTCTCCTAATGAAATGTCAAGAACAGCCCTTTCCTGAACTGCAAAAGGCAGCCTCTTGCCTTCACGTATAACAACTTTACCCTTTTCACTTATCGCTGACCCGAAAACTTCTACTTTGCCTGAACTCAGAGTGACCGAGGCCGGGCCGTCAACTAGAAGAGTCCTGCCATTTTCAACTGTGCGATTCACCTGGCTTCCTCCTTTGAAACAAATGTCCGTTTCTCCCTGCTATCTGAATCGCCGAAACAATATCTCTTAAGCCTCTTCTGTGTTTCGCTTCGTTGAGACGACGGTTTGTACCAGCTTCTCTTACGCTTTCTAGCACCACGTTGGGGGGCAGTGCGTTGTCCAAGTCTCGCAAGAGTCTTTCTTTGCACGCAGGAACTCCATCGCCGACCTTTACTGAAATCGTTGAGACTGGAGTGTTCTTGAGGCCCCTGATTATCGTCTCTATTTTATGCAGAGTCTCTTCTACGCTGTAACAGTTTCCTGTTTCAACCACTCTGCCATCTGCTAGAACTGCTAGTCCAAAAACCTCACCTGGGTCGACACCTATAGTCACTTTTTCAAACGATCCTTTTCCCTGAACAATTTGCAGGGCTTCGTTTATGAATGCTGCTGTCTCCATTCCATTCTTGTAGGCCAGTACTTCTTCATGGTTTATCAATTCCTTTTCCCCTTCGGTGGTTATGACAACTTTGATCTCTATTGGAACAGGTTCGCATGGAGTTAAGCTTAGAAAAGAAACATTCCTCCTCTTAAGCTCGCTTACGATAAGAAAGTAGGCTTTCCCTGAAACTGTTGCCACCGCTATTTTCGCTTTCATACAACTATCCGGGCGCTCAGGACTTTTGAACACAAAAACACATTATAATTCGGCCGTTTATATCTGTTGACGTGCACGGACATGCTTAAAAAAATTCCAACAAATTGCAGACCAATTGACGAGTTCCTAAAAGGGGGTTTCCCAGTTGACACCGTTGCCCTCATCTATGGCGAAGCTGAAACTGGAAAAACAACACTAGCCATGCAGTGTGCCACAAACTGTGGGAGGCAAGGCTACAAAACGCTCTTTGTGGATTCTGACAGAACATTTTCAGCTCAAAGGCTTTCTCAGATCGTTCCTGAACAGTCCAAAGAAGTTCCGGAACTGATAATTCTAGTCAGGCCGAATGATTTTCGTGAGCAGACTATGGTCGTAGATCAGTTGACTGATTATGTAAACCAGAATTTCAAGCTCGTCGTCTTCGACACCGTAACGTCACTGTATCGCCTTAGGATTGCAGAGTCTCCGTCAAAAACGTTTGAGCTTAACCGAGAACTGAACAGACAGTTGGCAAGCCTAGCACAGGCTGCCAGGACCCAGAGAATTGTGGTTTTGTTGACCAGTCAGGTTCACAGCGTTCTGAATGAAGTTCCTGTGAGCATCGCGCCTGTTGCCACGAGAGTCGTAAAGTTCTGGGCCGACACGGTTCTTGCTATGAAGCTCACTGAAAACCCCCAGGCAATCGAGGCAACTGTAGAAAAGAACCCGGCAAAGCTTCCTCCAATGACTTGTAACTTAAGAATTGAAGAACGTGGAATACACTAGTATCAGCCTTATTAAACGGAGTATGGAGAATGGACTTAGTTCAGATAGTCGTTCGAGCGCTAGAGTTTATATTTCCTGCGTATTGTGCGAATGCCGTTCCTGTACTTGCTGGTGGTGGGCCAGCTATGGATTTTGGGAAAAAGCTTCCTGATGGAAGACCTGTGTTCGGGAAAAACAAGACTTTTCGAGGTTTTTTTGCCGGGCTGGCTGTCGGAACGGTGGCAGGTTTGGCAGAGAGTTTGGTCTTCAATTATCACATCATGTTTGGTTTGCTGCTGTCTTTGGGCGCTCTGTTTGGAGACTTGGCTGGAGCCTTTGTAAAGCGGAGACTTGCCATTCCTCCAGGCGGGCGGTTGCCAGTTGTGGATCAACTAGACTTCATATTAGGCGCGATTCTTTTCTCGTTTCCTCTTTCCATGGCGTGGAGTTGGGAGCTGTGTGTCACAGTTCTAGTCATTACTCCTCCCATTCATCTGTTAACAAACTTCGCTGCGTACAAGTTGAGGCTAAAAAGTAATCCTTGGTAATGCTTGGCGATGTACTCTCATGCGCCTCCGGTCAACTTAAAGTGTATTGAGGCTTCAAGAAATATGTATGCCAACAGCACAAGAACGATTCCTATGATCAACATCATGTAGGCTTGTCTTGGCTTGTACACATACTTGGTGCTCTGATATACTGCCAGCAAGCCGATTATTCCAAGGGCGTAGACAGTTATGGAAACGATGCTGTCGCCTATGAACTGCTCGGAAAGCGACGGGTAGAGAAACAGGAATCGCCCACCATAATAGACTGCTGGAAGCGGTTTCATTATCAAGTCGTACAGCCCGCCTCCGAACAAAAACACGGCAAAACCTATCGAGAGCAGTGGAATTAAGAGATTTGATGGTCTTGTCGTCGAGATCATCCTATAAAGTTTGTTTAGTGAAAATGACAACGAAGAGATGCTTTTCTTAACCGTTCTTGACATTTGACTGCTCTCCACTTTTCAACAGATGTTGGACGACTTCTACCGTCCATTCTCCTGTTAATGGATTGTTGGCAATCTGACTTAAATACTCTTTCCAAGAAATCTCTAATGCCTTTCTCCACTGCTCATAACTTCTAACGATGTTTTCGCATGCTTTCTCGTGCGACCTACAATACTTGCCTGTGCGCGATTTTCTGTCGCATATTGCACATTTCAACTTCTTTTATTTCCTGTTTTCGACGGACATTCAGAGTTGAAACACAAAACCCACGGGCGCCTCTTCATACGCACTTCAACAGTTGGCCAACCGCATGCAGGGCAATTTCTCCCAGTTGACCCCACTGTGCCTCTCTGTGGTAGCGGGAAACAGGTTTTGCACAGCCCTTTAAAATAGCTTGTGCAGCCGACGAAACGCTTGCCAGTTTTCCTTGAGTAGTTTATAATGAGTTTTCCAGTTTTGCACACCGGGCAAGTGCCAATGATCCTTTCTTCTAGCTTTGACCTTTCCAAAGCATCGTTTAGTTGTTCACCTACGACCTCCTCCTCTTGCTTGAAGGCTGCTAACGACGGGTGAAGCATTCTGATGACATCAGTCAGAACATCTTCCCTTTTTTCCCTGTTCTCTCGAATTCTGTCCATCTTTTCTTCGAGTTCTCTCGTCAAAGCTGTGGAAACGACTTGTGGACAATGTTTTTCTAGGACATCAAAAACTTCGAACCCCAGGCTGGTCACAGTTATTCTTTCGCCTTCAATGTATCTCCGGTCATAGAGCGTTTGCATTATGTCGGCTCTGGTCGCTTTCGTGCCAATTCTTGCTTCTTCCATATCCTTGAGCAGACTACTTGGATTGTACCGTGTAGGTGGTTCATTGAACACTTCTTCTAGGATTATCTTTTTGACGTTGACGATCTGTCCCTTTTTTGTTGGCGGTAGGAGCACTTCATCAAACTTAACGTAAGGTTCATAGTAGCGCATCCATCCCTGGACCAATATTCGTCTTCCGCTGAAGTGAAAGCGGTGGCCATTGATCTTGACGTAAACTTTCATGTTCTGCTTTGCCGCGGGTTCGCTGAAAACTGCTAGGAACCTCCGGGCGACTAGATCCCAGACTTTCCTTTTGGAGGCTTCAAGAGCTCGTCGTGGCAAGTTTCCAGTCGGATAGATGGCTGGGTGTGCTGGGTCTTCCTTGTATCCCTCGTTAGGTTTGAGTGTCTGCTTCAAGAGAAGTTCTGACGTAAGCTTGTGATACTCTTCGGCTTTTCCCAAGTTTTTCAGTATCGTTGCATAGTCTATAGTCGATGGAAGCCTCTGGCTGTCGGTTCTTGGATAAGAGATCAGCGCGTCCAGGTACAGCTGTTGTGCTAAGTTCAAGGTGCGTCGAGGCGCAAAGCTGAACAGGTTGTAGGCCTCACTTTGCAAAGTGCCCAGGTCAAATGGAAACGGTGGTGGGTGCTTGAATTCTCTGATGGCGATTTCTTCAATCTGTCCTTTCTTATCTTTGCAGGAATTTGCTATAGTCTCCGCTTCTTTCTTGTTCTCAATTCTTTCCTTCACGTATCTCGCTTCAAACACTCGGCCGTCCTTTTCGACTTGGGCTCTGATTTTCCAGTATGGCGTCGGCACGAAGCTTCTGATGGCCTCTTCTCTTACAACGAGAAACTTTAGAGTTGGGCCCTGAACTCTTCCGGTGCTTAATGTTGCGTACTTCCCGCTCCATTTTCTGGTTGCGACAGTAAGGGCCCTTGAAAGGTTTATACCGCACAGCCAATCGACTTCGTGCCTCGTAAGCCCGGCTTCTATCAGGCCGAAATCTAGCTGTGGTAACGGTTCAGCGTAGGCTTTTTCGAGTTCCTGCTTAGTTAGAGTCGAGAATTTCATGCGTTTGGATTCATGCTCCTTGGCGCCACAAGCATATTTAAGTATGCAATATCCTATGACGCACCCTTCCACGTCGAAGTCACAAGCGTCGACAAAAGCTCCAGCTTTCTTTGCCAATGTCGTGATAGTCTGAAGCCAGCTGCGAATCCGAGTTGCTTTTCTGTCGGCAACGTATCGCGGAACCCATTTAAAACTGAAAACCGGGTAGTAGTTTCTCCCCTTTCGCTCAGCAGCAATCGTGTACAAATGACCCAAAGCTGGAACTACGACTATTTCCCTGCCGTTGCGCTTAGCTACGTAGTAGGGCACGCCATTTTCCGACAGTTTCCTAGGCTTTTCCCCTTTGTCGAGGGCCAGGGCGATTCTTTGTGCAGCATCCGGCTTCTCCGTTATGACCAGAGTGTAATTATCCATACGTAGTACCAGCCGCTGATGTTTCTTCCCGCATCTTGTTTGAAGTAAAGGTTGAGAGGAAATTAAGATTTTGCCTGCGCTGGCGGCTTCATTATTCGATGGCGTCTTTTTCGGAGACTGGCACGAGTCAAGAAGGCTGAAAAATGGCGAAATTACGTGAGTTTGTCGGCGTGAAACATACAGTAACAAGGTCAAGGTTTGGAAGCTGCGAGCCTCCTTGCCTGTTGCAGGAAGCCATTGAAGATGGCAAAGTAGCACACGGTTCGACCTTAATGGTTAGAACGGCAACTCAACTAACAAGAAGACTTCACCATTGTCCCCCCTGAGGCCGTGTCATCAGTGCCAGCTGCAGAAAAAGCCTAGGTGGAGGTGGGAAGGCAAAATGGACTGGTGAAAATGCGAATACGGGGAACGTGCGTGTTATACAGAGTCAGGCATCCTGAGCCGCCTATGCTGATATTGGATGGGATCACATTCGCTGGCCAGCGGGCTGGCACGTTTTCATCCTTCTTAAAACAGTGCAGAGTTTCTTGCCCAGCAACCGATAAATACGTCATGGTCGTTTAGTTCTTTTGTCACCACAAGGAGCACAGTTGTCATGCCTCAACGAGTTGCTTGTGAAGGATGCGGTCACGTATTGTACGCAGGTGCCGAACTGCGGCCTCCTGATGAAATATTGCACGAGCTCGAGGGAAAATGTCCCAAGTGCGGGAAGAAGCTCTCCCTCGTACCCATTGACGTGGACGTGAAGCCTTTCAAGTAGTTTTCAAAGAGGACAGAGGCTTGAACGAAACAACCCGCAGAACACAACTGTACCAAGTGCACCTGAAAACAGCTAAACTAACAGTCTTCGCAGGCTTTGAAATGCCAGTTTACTACAAAGACATAGCACCTGAACATATGGCTGTTCGCAACAGCGTCGGCATTTTTGACATCAGCCACATGGGACGCGTGATCGTTACGGGCGCTGATTCAGAGCGCTTTCTGAACCACGTGATAACGAACGATGTCTCAACCCTCTCACCGAACAGTGCCCAGTATTCGGTCATGTGCACTCAAACCGGCGGCATAGTAGACGACTTTGTCGTGTACCGGCTGGAAACAGAGAAGTTCCTAGTAGTCTTCAACGCGAGCAATCGTGAGAAAGATTACGACTGGTTTATCAAGAATGCGAAGGGCTTCACCGTGAGGATCGAGGACTTGTCTGGCAACGTGGCCATGTTTGCAGTTCAAGGTCCGAACGCAGAGAAAACACTTCAGAAAACCTCCAGTGAAGACTTGAGCAAAATTGGAAGGTTCAAGTGTGGTCATCCGAGTCTGGCAGACACGGACGTTTTTCTTTCTCGAACAGGCTACAGTGGCGAAGACGGTTTCGAAGTCTTCGTATGGAACGCTTCACTGGAGAAGCCAGACTTGGCAGTGAAAGTGTGGAACGCCATTATTGAAGCCGGCAAGAACTTCGGAATAGAACCCTGCGGCCTAGGGGCCAGAGACACACTCCGACTTGAAGCTGGCCTGTGTCTCTACGGAAACGACATCGATGAGAACACAACGCCTCTAGAGGCAGGGCTTGGCTTTGTCGTGAAGCTGCAGAAGGGGGAGTTCATTGGAAAAGAAGCGTTGCTTAAACAGAAAACTGAGGGATGGAAAAGAAAACGTGTTGGAATAGAAATGACAGATCAAGGAATACCTAGGCCAGGTTTCGAAATTCACTCAGCTACAGGGGAAAAGATTGGTCAGATTACGAGTGGTACTTTTTCACCACTTCTCAAGTGCGGCGTAGGTATGGGATACGTTCAAACATCGCATGCCCAAGAAGGGGCACTGGTAGAAGTGAACATACGCGGCAGGATGATGAAGGGCAAGATAGAAGCATTTCCGCTCTACGACCCTGAAAAATACGGTTACAAGCGGAAAATTCAACGAGCGTAGTGTCTGTTTCAGGTTGTTTAAACATTGGAAAGGTATATATGAACGGCGTTTCTCTTGTCAGCACTTCCTAGACGTTAACTAATCGCAAGGAAAATAAAACACCTCAGAATTGTGTGAGAGATGAACCGAAAGTGAAGCTCAGCAGCGTCCTATCCAAGGAGAGTTTTGTCAACGGCATAAAGAGTCTGGGAAAACTAAGACTCAAAGTGAACCACAGTTCAATCCTGACGTCTTCAGCCTTGCTGCTCATCGTTTTCTTGGCATTCACCATACGCGTACTGCCACTGCGTTGGGAGATACAGGCGGGCGCAATCCATCTTTCAGAATTTGACCCGTACTACCAGTACAGTCTGGTGAAACGAATGACGGAGCAAGGTCTGCTATCGCCCTACTGGCCTACGCAATGGGTTGACACGCAGCGCTGGTTCCCAGGCGGAATAAACATGGGGAACTCCTATCCAGCATTGGTATTTGTTGCGGCTGTTTCCTACGACATCGTTAGGTTCCTGGGCTTCAACATCGACTTGATGGCCTTTCTTGCGATGATCCCTCCATTAATGGTTGCCCTTGGAGCCTTTGCGCTCTACTTCCTCGGAAAAGACTTAGGGGGAAAACCTGTCGGCTTGCTTGCAGCACTTTTCTTGGCGATAAGCCCAGCCGTTATCACGAAGATTACGCTGGGCTTCTTTACGACCGAAAACGTTGGCATCTTTGCACTTCCAGCTTTCATTCTTTTTTTCCTCAGAGCCGTTGAAGAAGAAAGGCCGATCAATTCAACGGTTGGCTACTCACTTGGGTCGGCTGCTGTCTTAACATACTTCGTTCTCGGATGGGGCGCATCATACTATATAATTGATTTGGCCGCCCTCTTCGTTTTCGTTTTACTTCTGGTCAAGAGATACTCGAGACGTCTTTTCTTAGTGTACGGTTTGACCTTTGGGCCGAGTTTACTCTTTGCCATAAGCACCCGAACTGAAGTCGGACCCGCTTTCGTTGTTTCCTCTGCTATCTTGCCCGTTGCAGGAGTCTTTGTTCTCCTTTGTCTGAACGAGATCGTGAACAATTTGACTTCTGCTAGAGAAAAGTTCATGTTTATCGTAGCCTTCGTGGCCGGGATAATCGGCAGCTTCATCGTGCTCACGGTGACGGGCTTCTTAGGAGCCATAGGGGCAAAGTTCTGGGTTGTCATTAATCCACTTCTGCGGGGAACTAACCCTCTAATAGAGTCTGTGGCTGAACATAGAATGTCTACTTGGGGTTCAATATACTACGACCTTGGCATAGCGATACTCTTCTTCCTCGTGGGTCTATTCTTCATTGCAAGAAACCTCACCACCAAAAATCTTTTCATGCTACTCTTCGCTTTAACATCCGTCTACTTTGCTGCATCCATGGTGCGTGTAATGGTCATTCTGGCCCCGGCGTTCGCTCTTGTGGCAGCCATCGGAATAGTGAGTCTGTCCAAACCGTTTGTGACGCTGTTGAAGGAACCGCTGAGATTGACTGGAAAAAGGAAAGCGCTGGAGCATGTGGGAAAAGAGTTCAGCGGGGCTGCCATTTTCCTGATTTTCTTAGTTTTGATGACAAACCTGGCATTTTCGCCGCAATCTGGCGGGGTGCCGATAGTCTACAGACAAGCTTACACGCCAGTTACGATCACAGGAGGCAGTATGTCGGTAGCGCCCAATCGGCCTGTGACAGAGTGGTTCGACATGCTGAAATACGTGAATGATTTCCATAGCTCTTCTACTGTTGTGGTCAGTTGGTGGGACTATGGGTACTGGCTAAGCATCCTAGGAAATGTCACCACGCTTACGGACAACGCCACGATTAACACTACACAGATAGAAAATGCTGGGTTCGTTTTTATGGCAAACGAGACTTATTCGATGAATATGTTGAAGCAGTACGGAGCGGAATACATACTCGTGTTCGTCACTGCTAATTATCAAGGAGGCTGGGTTGACTGGGCGGGCGGCGACAACGGAAAATGGACTTGGATGGCAAAGATCTCCGGAAACGCGCAGCAGCGATTCATAGATAACAATTTTATTGACAAGGCCTCTTCTTGGCAGAATGAGACTTCCTTCGGTTCATTCAGCAACACGACCAACGCATGGCAGTGGAACAATGTTGGGTTAAACTCAACGGTTTATGAGCTTATGAGTTGGGGCAAAGACCGTTGGTGTCAGGTCAACGGCGTTACAGACCCTGATGCGGCCAACGTTACGCAGCCCATATACTTCAAGGAAGAGTTCTTCTCAGGGGAGACTTTGACGCCCAGTGACTCACAGAGCAGTTACAGCGGGCTTGTTCCACTTGTGTGTCTCTACAAGATCGACTGGCAAAAATACTACCAAGATTATCCGAATGCTTAAAGGGGAACGTCCTTGTTTCCTAAGGCTCCTGACCTGCACAAACCAAACAAGCCTTTGGTTTCTAACGGCCTCGGTATCTTCTACGTCCTGATCAGCGTTGTGTACTTGTTTCTCCTGTACTCTTTAGACATTGTCAAAGTCTCAAACGGGGTTTCTCCGCCCTTGACGCTGGCCGTGTGCGTGTTGTTCGGAGGCTTCATGGGATTGCTGGATGACTGGATAGATCTAAAGTGGCGTTTCAAAGCGTTTCTTCCTCTGGTTGCTGCAATGCCTCTTGCTGCCTTCGCGTATCACACTCCCCTAGTTCGTACGTATATCGCAATTCCATTGTTGGGTACGGTCGACTTCGGAGTGTGGTACTACCTTGTGATAGTTCCGGTGCTTGTGACGATAGTGACGAATACGGTGAATCAGCTGGGCGGGTTGAACGGTTTGGAGACAGTCTGTCCAGCGATAATTATGATCGGGTTGATGGCTATGTCAGGGTCAAATGGAGTATTGCTTTACGTTCCTCTGGTCGTGTGGCTTATCCTTGCTGCTCTAAACTTTGAGGGGAAGATCTTCGTTGGCAACACGGGGTCTTTCACCATAGGGATGACGTTGGCTTCTTTCGGGGTCATATCGGATTTGAAGTTGGACCTGGTCGTGTCTGTTCTGCCCTACATCTTCAATTCTGCGTTGATATTGCTGACTTTCTTCATCTATAGAGCCAAGGCCGCTGTCTCTTTTGATGGGAAAAAGCTGTCCTCAGATCACAGGCGAAGCTTGGTCACCCTTCTCACGTTTCATCGTTCCTTGACCGAGCGGCAGGTGGTGTTGCTGGTCTCGCTTTTGGTCGCAGCGTCAACTTCTGTTGCTCTCGTTCTCAGATTGTTAATGTTGAAATAGTGTTTGAAACGTGTTTTCACGGCGCTTATTGATGTCCCACGGTTACTTCTTGCTACGCGTTTCTCCATCGATCCGTTAACATTCCCTGTTTCGCGTTTTTACTCGTCTAACACGTCTACCCCCCTCGGTTTTTTTCTGCAGCAAATACTGTGATGCGGTCTTCGGCGACTGCTTGTGAAGTCTGCTTGATGGCCTCAGCCTGATTTTCTATCCTGAACGCTCATGCGATGAATGCTAGTATGCGAGTCTCAGCAATGTTTAATAAACATCTGTGGTCTTCTTAGGTGCAAGGCGGGTGAGTGGACCTCCACCCGTTCCGCCATAGAAATCCCGGCGCAGGAGGTGAAAGGATAAGATTTGACAGTAGAGACTTGGCGTTGACAGCCGTTTTTGCAGCATTGTACGCCACGATCAACTTGGCACAGTCGTTTTCTCCTTTCGGAAATCCTTCAATCTATGGACCTATACAATTGCGGCTCTCAGACTTTCTGATCGCATTAGCTGCTTTGTTAGGATTGCCTGTCGTTATTGGAGTCACTGCCGGATGCGCTGTTGTTAATGTTTTCGGACCCATAGGGTTCATTGACGTAGTCTTCGGTTCCCTAGCCAATCTTATGGCGGCAAGCCTCGTATTGTTACTGAAGAAGCATAAGTTGCTAGCATGCATCGCAGGTGCTTCGCCTATAGGAATCATCGTTGGGGGCGGGTATCTGTGGATATCCTTTCCTTATCAACCTGCAGAGCTCGCGTTCTTGCCAGCTTGGATCACGACGCTGATCAGCCTTTTGGTCAGCAGTCTCGTCGCTATCGCAGTGATAGGTTACGCGGTTCTGCGAATACTGAGCAGACCCAGCATCATTGAACCACTGAAATCACATGGATTGAAAACGCTTTCAGAGAATTAATGACTGCAAAGCCTTACATGAATCTCTCCAGTTTCGTCAGTCCTATTATTTCGTCAAAGTCCAGACCCAACGCATCTAGGACTTGGTCAAACGTCGAATGCAGGTAGGCTACGTATTTGTCAACGTCGACCTCGTTCTTAGTCGCCAACTCAACTGGTTTCACGTGTGGCTCCCTGGTCGTCTTGACGAAGCTTATGAGGTCCCCGGCTCTCAGCTCCGCACCATTCTCCTGTAGAATCTTTGCGGCTTTAACGTGTTGGGGAGTTGTCTTTGTGTAGTGTCCGATTTCTTCGCCTAGGACCACGTTGAACGCTAATTCGTTGAGGTTCTCCCATTCTCGCCTCCTCAACTGCATGTAGCATTCGCGGACAATTTCGCCGATGTTCTTCTTTGTCCTTTCAAAATCTGTCGGAGTTTTGACCTGTGCGAGGCGGTCCTTCATTTTGTCGAAGGCTTTCTTGATGAGAATTGGAATGTGTTTCTTCTTTCCTGTCAACCCCTTGACGTCAACCGTTCCCTCTTCAAAGACTCCGAGATAGTTCTTTTTGCGGGAGCTGAAAACTGCGTACCTGTAAACCTTGTCAACGTCCAAGCTCATTTTAAGTTCGTGTTCTGTCCAGTGTGCCAGTTCTTCAGTTTGCTGTTTTGAAGGGTTTTTCAGGAAGAGGCTGTCCGTGTCTCCGTAGAGCACTTGGATGCTCAACTGTTCTGCTTTGTTGAGTATCTGTGTTATTGAGTGTCTTCCGATGGCTGCTGTTGCCTCAGCCACTGGTGGGCAGTAGAGGTCAAAGCTTTCAGCTCCGAAGACTCCGTAGCTCGCGTTCAGGATGACTTTAAGAGCTCCCTGAGTGATGTTGTACCAGCTTCTCAAATCTGTGCTGAGAGACTTGTCTTTCGTCTTAGGCTTGTACCACTGCACACGCAGATCTCTCAACGAACCGATCAACAGGCTCTCTAACGCTCGTTTCCTGGTACAAACCCAGTTTGGCGTGCCTGGAACGACGTTGCCGCGGCATTCGGGATGTGGACACAATATGGACTGGTAGCCTAGGTTCCACACTTTGATGATTGACGGGTACAGGCTTGGAAAATCCATGACAGCGACGTTGAAGTACACTCCTGGCACAGGCTCGACGACTATTGCTCCCTTGTATTTCTTGCCCTTTATGATTGCTTTCGTTGCGGTTTTGCCCTTCGTTGCGAGTATGTCTATGGGATTCGGGATGAGCATGTTCCTCTTGCGGTGCTCCCGTTGCAGAAAGTTTCTTATCCAGCGAGAGACGCCTTGTCGACTCACGTCTTCCATCGGCATGCTGCTGATTCTTGCAAGAACGAGGATCAGCTTCATGACGAGTTCGTCTTCAAAACTTGTAAGTCTGAAAGTGATTTCAGAGTCTCTGAGGCAATACTCGGCAAGATCGGTGTAAGTTAACTCGCCTAGAGTCTTGTCGAGCGGCACTTTTTCAAGTCCGATCAGAGCTTTTCCAATGTCATTCAGCGTCACGTCCCTGTAACGGTTGTTGAAAGCGTAAATCTGAATTGAACGGTTGAAGAAAAACTTGTACAGGTCAACGTGAACTCCGTAACTCAGCGAGCAGGATCTTTTGCCAACTTCTATTGGGATCTCGTTTCGTCTGATGCCAAGGTTCAGCGCGCGGTGGAACAAATATGGCAGGTCAAAGTCGTCCCCGTTGAAAGTTAGGACGAAAGGATAGTCCCACAACGCGTCAAGAACAGACCTTACAAGTTTCTCCTCTGAATCAAAACTTTCAAGCCTCACATCCGCGGACAGGTGCTCCGTTCCCTCGCGGACTCCTTCGCGTTTCAGGAGCAAGACTTTCTTTAGTCCATCTGAACTGTAGAGTGAAACACATATAATCGGGCAAGCTGCTTCGCGGGGGTCAGGTACTCTTGTAGGGATTGGGGCCAACACTTCTATGTCGAGGGCCACGCGGCGAAACTTGGGAGCAGGGTATTCCAGCAGTCTTGCCCATTCTTCGATGAATTCCAACTCTTCATCAGTCGCGTCCTTGAAGGTTCCTCGAATCTGGTCCACGGTCTTGTCGGCTTCTTCCAGCCTTTTCAGGACGAGGTTACAGTCTCTTACCTCGTAAATCATTCCAGGCAGAAGTTGCCGGTCGTAAATGTAGGATTGGTAGTACTTTATCGTTGACTCCCAGACTTTGATATCTTGCGATGCAACCGGCGAGTCCGAGACATTTGGGAAATCCTCTGGAATTATGTCCCTAATACATCCCGTAGGTCGGCCGCCGATAGCCAACGGATCTTTGGTCACTATTTTCGTGACCTTCACCTTCCTGTCTAGCAGCGGGTCAAATTTTTCCACAATCTCAAAACGGTCGAAGCCTGGGTGTTGAATTACACGGCTGATTTTTTCAAGCTCATACTGCGAAAGGTTTGTGAGACAGTACGGTTGGTGGCCTGTGTTGTCATACCAGAAGTAGATCTGGCCCGAAATTGGTTCATAGAGTTTGATTACTGCCTTGCCAGCCCTCCCGTCATAGGTGGCTGAGACAAAGTATGAGCATGGTAAGTTCTCAGGAGCAAGCGGGGGAAAGACGCGCTTTCTCCTTTCTCCCATTCCAAGCTCGCCGATTGCCAATGGCCCAGAGTCAACTTTCTTTTCAGTCGAAGGTCTCTGTTCCTTGGGCGGAAAATCCTCCAGGTGTTTCTGTGTCATCTAGGTCTTGACCTGACTATTTTTATGAATTGGATTGCTTAAAATCTCTTGTCCCTAGATGCTGTAGGCCACATCGTTTCTCATAATTGGAATAGTTTTTAGCCTCGCCGATAGCCTCAGCAACGGTCACGCGCCTGTTCTCTAAGAACATTGATTTCAAGCCGGACGCGGAATGAATGTCGCCTTCAATTTTTATGTAGAATCTTACATATATCTGACGTGTGGACACTTTGCTCAGGGAAGCTTGGACGGTTGCGATTGAGACTCTCAGCTGGATGCAAATGCGAAGACTGAAGGAATCTTCAGCTTTGGCGAGGACCGTTAAACAGCTGAGAATGCGAGACCCAGATGCTGTCCGCCTTGCTCGCTTGCTTGTGTACGAAACTGTTCGGAGACAGAACTTCATAGATGCTTTTGTAAACAACGCCATTAAGCCTGCAGACCTAGGTCAATTCAGCCTTGGCGTTCAAGCTTTCCTGCGGCTTTACGTGTATCAAACCAGAATAGCGAAGCGCTGGTCTGAAATTGACGTTGAAGAGGCTGAAAACATAGCCAAACTGGCACGCTCCGTTCTAGGATGGAAAACCTTGCGATCCATCGAGCCTATTCTAGGCATGCTGCTAACGCAAAGACCTGAGGTGGTCCTAGAGCAGAAAAATGATGAAGCTCGAGTCGCACTGTGCACTTTTCACTAGACATGGTTTGTCGAATACTGTTTCAGGCTTTTTGGTAGAAGAGACGCCATAGCGATGCTGGAATCGAACAGATCGCCCATGCCAACTTACGTAAGGTTGAACACGCTTAATTCTGAACGAGACGGAATTCTGAAGAAGCTCGCTGAAGACGGGGTTGAGGCTGATAAGGTTAAAGATTTAATGTTTGCGTACGAGGTCAAGAATGCAAGACAACCCGTAACAGAAACCTCCTGCTTCAAAGAAGGCCTTGTTTACATCCAGGACAAAGCAAGCTCTTTTGCAGCTGAAGCAGCAAATCCAGCTCCAAGTATGACCGTCTTGGACGTCTGTTCCGCTCCCGGAGGAAAGACGCCATACCTGGGGCGGCTGATGCAAAACGATGGCCGTATCCTTTCTGTGGACTATTCTAGGCGCAGGAATGGTCTCTTGGAAGAGCGAGGTGAAGCGCATGGGCGTGAAGATTGCCGAGCCAATCATCGCTAACGCTCGCAGCCCATTGCCTTTCGACGTAGAAGCAGACTTGGTGGTGTTGGACCCACCGTGCACAGGAACAGGCATCTTTGGTAGATTGCCCTCGTTCAAATGGAGGCTGACGCCAAGTTCCGTGGACAGAATGGCTCAAATTCAATGGGAGATGTTGGACAACTGCTCGAAATACGTCAGGCCTGAGGGCGCATTGGTCTATTCCACATTCAGCATAACAGTTGAAGAAAATGAGATGCTCGTTGAAAGGTTTCTGAAATGGCATCCTCAGTTTTCGCTGACCGAAATACTGCCGAGAATAGGTTTAGGAGGCTTAAGAGGACTTGATAAGTGTCAGAGACTGTATCCGCACGTTCATCAGTGTAGCGGCCTGTTCATAGCGAAGCTTGTGAAAAGCAAGGATTGAAGAGCCCATTTAGAAAGGCTTGGCTTGCGTGTTCCTTCCCAGAAGTGTTCTGCTAATGTCAGGGCATCGAGTTTCTTACACAAAGCAAGCTCATATTCAAGTATTCTGTCAAATAGTTCTTGAGGATAATCCTTCTTGGCATAGGTCTCCTTTCGTATCCTCCGACTTCCCGTCGCGGCACTCTTTGACTTCTTTCATTTGCGACTAGGCTGTCCTTGACTTTTCTATTTGGCAAAGCATTTCGAAAATGACTTTTGCCGCCTGGATCGCAGAGATTCCTCGGTCGTAGTCAGGCGCAATCTCTAGGACATCAAAGCCGACTACACGCTTATCACATACGCCTGCCAGAATGTCAAGCAGAGAGCGCATTTCTAAACCGTCAGCCTCTGGGTTCTGTACGGCAGGCACGAAAGCCGGGTCAAGAATGTCCATGTCGACCGATACGTAGACGTTCTTGTAACTCGCCAGCGTTTCCCTCAACTGTTCTAATGTACGTTTGGTTCCTTCTTTTCTGATCTGCTGCGTCGTCAAAAACTCTATTCCTGCCTTTCTTGCGTACCTTAGCTCTTCTCTGCAGACTGCCCGTGTGCCGACCTCGACGATTTTTGCGGGTCTCACTTCCTCATTTATTCTGCGCATGAAGGTCGTGTGCGACATTCTTAGTCCCAAGAACTCGTCACGCATATCAAGGTGGGCGTCGAAGCTTACTATTGCTGTTGTGGAAGCCATTTTTGCAAAGCCTTTTGCTATGCCAAAGGTTATGGTGTGTTCCCCGCCAATCGTTACCGGAACCTTCCCCGTTTTCAGGATGTCCCCAATGACAAGCTCAAGCATTTCCAAGGTTCTCGCTGTGTCAGAAGACGCTTGCAAATCACCCAGATCGTGGAGACTCAAGTCTTCTACATCCACGCCCGTGCGAAAACTGTAGGTTTCTATGTTAAGCGACGCTTGCCGAATTGAGGTGGGTCCAAACCTGGCTCCAGTGCGGTATGTACTAGTGACATCAAACGGCACTCCCAGTATCGCATAGTCTGCCTTGTCAAATGGTTTTTGAAAACCGCTAAAGATGTTTGAAGGCGAAACAAAAAGCTCACGATAGCTCATCTGTCTTCATCCGCTTGCCAGACATTTCTTTCTGTACTTACCACTTGTAGACAGTCACCTAATATTAAAAATTCCGTAAGGCTGCCAAACCTTCAACATTGAATTCATTTATGTTAACGCCAGGGCATAAAGAGATATTACGATTACCTAGAAAAGAAACCATGCGCGGGCTTAATCGGAAGTAAACATTGATCAAGACGCGGTCCAACTGGGATAGAGACTATTCAACTTTAAAGCGAATGCCAAAAAGACTGAAGAAGACCGCTCAATTCATTGCAGATGCTGTACCTGACTTGACAAAACACGAAGTCAAGAAAGTCCTCGACCTGGGTTCTGGGGTTGGTAGACACTGCGTCTTGCTTGCGAGCAGTGGTTTTGAAGTTATCGGTATGGACATTTCGAAGAACGCGTTGAAAATGGCGAGGCGGTGGGTTCAAAGAGAGAGACAGAAGATGTAGCCCTTGTTTGCGCAACGATGACCAACATTCCAATAAATGATTGCTGTCTAGAGGCTGTTGTCAGTGTCAGCGTCATGCATCATGCGCTCAAGAAGGATATTGTAAAAAAGCATAAGCGAAGTCTATAGAATCCTCAGCATGGTTGGTTTGTCGCAAACTTGGCTTCAGTAAACGATCCGCGATATGGAACAGGTCGAATGCTGGAGAAGAATGCTTTTTGGATTTTGGAGGGTTATGAAAAGAAACGCTTTGGAGAACTGCATCACTTTTTTACAAGGGGCGAAGCTCTCAGATTGCTGAGTCTCTTTTCCAAAATGGACGTGACTTCTCTAGAAGACAAACCGAACTACTGGAAGATAGTGGCCGTCAAATGACCAGAGGGCCTCTGCGAAACCTAATCTGGCTCAACGAAGAAGTGTGAGGGGGTTAAATGCGAAAACCGATCCTTCACACTTTTGAACCGCAACGCGGACGCAAGCAGCTGAGTAGATGGCTAGGGACTGACCCTTGACTTCAGTGGCGCGTTCAGAGTCCCTTCCACCCCATGGATGGTGGATCAATGCCCATTTGCCAAAGAAGCGCATTCAATTCGCCTCGATGGTGGACTTCTTCTTCGAACAGATGGATTAAGACATCTTCGGCTGTGATTCTGAGGGTTGTGCCGCCACCTTTCTTGACCGAATAAGTTTTCTTTAGCCCTTGTGCAGTTAATGACTTGGAGTATTGATGCGTTCGTTCTTCAACGTGCTCCATGTAAGATCTAACTTCTTCAAAAGTTCCGTATCTGTCATAATCCTTCTTCGAATGGAGGTTCTGCTTTTGCAGGAAATCCAGCCAGTAGTCTATCGCGCCTAGAACGTGGACAAATATGTTCCTAATCGAGTGAAAGCTCGCTTCCCTGTTCTTGATGAGTTCTTTCCAAGATAGCCTAGAGAGAGTTTCGAAATATCTCTGTCTCACGGTCTCGTTGTATTCTAGGAGTTTTATAACGTCGACCATAATTGACGTCACAAGAATAACATTAATTCAGATAGATGTTTAAACTTTTTGCGCGTGCTTGTCGGCAAATTTGAGTGGGGGCCCCATCCCCCGCACCTTCAATGTGCCACTTTTATGTACTGTCTGCCGATAACAGGTGTTCAGGCATGTTCGCCCAGACTTTTTATCTTTCCTCAAGGCAAGGCTGAATGGGAAGCGTTACAATGAACGTGCTTCCTTTGTCAACAGTGCTTCTGACATGGATCTTGCCGCCATGTGCCTCAACGAAGCGCTTGCAGATAGGCAAGCCGAAACCCATTCCCTTCGCTTTGGTGGTGAAAAGGGGCCTGTAAATATTTCTCAAAGTTTTCTCAGACATACCAACCCCTGTGTCTGAGAAAACAATTTCCAAGTCACCGTTTGATTCTCTGCTTTCTATCGTCAGTGTGCCGCCCTTGGGCATGGCGTCGACAGCGTTTCTGATCATGTTCACAAACACTCTCTTCATTTTGTCTGTGTCAACTTCTATCTCCGGCTTGTCTCTTGTTAGATCTGCTACCCGAACTCTTTTGGGAATCTTAACAGCGGATAAGGCTTCCTTCACCATTGATCCAGGGTTGCTCTCATTCAACTCAAGCTTTATCTCTCTTGAGTATTCCAAGAGGTCGTTTATGATCTTGTTCGAATATTCAACATCCTTCTCGATAACCTTGAACATCTCTTTCAATTTGCCGTCCATTTTCGGGCTGCATTTTGCCTTCAGGTAGTAAGCGGCACCTGCGATGCCCGTTAACGGGTTGCGCAGGTCGTGGCCAATCATGGCTGCTAACTCGCCGATCGCAGCAAGTCTCTCAGACTTGACAAGCTGCTGCTGAGCCTCCTTCAGTTGTTTGGTTCGCTCCTCCACCTTTTCCTGCAAGTGCTGCGCGTATTCCCTGACCTGTTGTATCAGTTTCCCATTTTCGATGGCTATGGCAGCTTGATGAGCAAACAGTTCAAGGGGAGCAAGTGACGCTCTCGTCGGACTCCGGCCATCTTGCGGATCATCCATACTCATTATGCCCACAACTCTTCCGCCGGGCAGTCGCAATGGTATGTACAACAGGTCGTCAGGGTTCCAGTCAAAAGCATCCTTTTTCTGCATCTTGCTCGGAACTGCATACTTGAACTGCTCTTGAACAAGCGGGTCGCTCCAAGGCAGATAGTAGAATTCGCCTAAGCGATAATGTTCAAACATAGAACTCAAACGCTTACGCATCACTTTGCCAGGTGGCTGATGACCCTTCAGATGTTCTTCTTCTTCCTTGGTCAATCCTGCTGCCACAATATCTGTCGTTTCCAGGTTTTCGTCCTTCAAGGTTATGACTGCTCTTCTCCATCCCTGCTCGCAAACAACTTCTAGAATCGTTTGGAGTCGCTTGTGGAGATCCGCTGAGCTGAGCAGTACGGCAGAGCTTTTCATCAAACCAGACATCTTTTTGGATATGTTCCGGTAGTTTTCCTCGCTTTCTCGCAAAGCATCTTCCATCTGCTTTCGATCGGTAATATCCCAGAAAGTGCCCAGTATGCCAACAACATTGCCCTTTTCATCTTTTACAGGTGTTTTGACCGTGTGCACATACACTCTTTTTTTATCCTGGACATATTCCTCATCTGTGCCCTCAGTATTCCCTGACTCCAAGATTCTCTTGTCATCGGCTCTGTATTTTTCGGCCAACTCCTTAGGATAAAAATCAAAATCTGTTTTGCCTTTAATCTCATCGCTCCTGATTTTTAGGTCTTGAGCATAGTTCTTATTGCAGAATATATAAACCGAATTTCTATCCTTGAAGAAAACTTTCTGCGGAAGGTTTTCAAGCAATGTTTTGGCCTTGGGCTCATCATCAACTTGCAAAACACGCAACTTTACCATCTCGGCAGAACCCAGGACTATCTCAGTTGCAGACGGAACCACAGATTCAACCATGAACGATACCCCTCATACTTACCATTACACGTATACGCATCATCAACAACATGTTAGAAGGCTTCTAGCTGATTAAACAATTATGAATACACTGTCAATATTCAAAAACAGGTTTCGATGACCTGAAGCCTCGTTCCCTCTTCAATCTTGTACTTCTCACGGAGTCGCGCTGGAATCGTGGTCTGACCTTTCCTGGTTACTACAGCCTCGTGTTCCAACCGTGTCACTGTAGTACATTTCACTCCATGGTACATCTAAGTCTTCGTACTGAAACCACCAGCCGTCTCTTCTGTGCCAGATTTTATATCCTGATCATTAGTAACCATTAAGCCGATCGCGGTCTGCGGGAGGTATGCGAGTGAGTGCTTGTGTTCACCGTTTGCCCGGTTTGGTACTAGTTGACCACGAATTCAACGTGCCACTCGATTACGCCCGGCCAGAGGGTGAGATAATTAATGTGTTTGCGCGTGAGGTGGTGGCAACTGACAAGGAAAAACAGGATCAGCCCTGGCTAATCTTCTTTCAAGGCGGTCCTGGCTCGTCAGCGCCGCGCCCAGAAGACAAGAGTGGCTGGCTGAAACGGGCACTGCAAGAATATCGCGTGTTGCTACTCGACCAGCGCGGCACGGGTCGCAGCTCACCCATCAACTACCAGACGTTGGCACGCTTTGCCACGCCTAGAATGCAGGCAGATTACCTGAAAAACTTCCGCGCCGACTCCATGGTCCGCGACGCTGAACTGATCCGACGCAAGTTAGTCGGAGCGGAAAAGCGCTGGACAGTGCTGGGGCAAAGCTACGGCGGCTTCTGCGTAACGCATTATTTGTCCGTTGCACCAGACGGCTTGAAAGAAGCGATAATAACCGGTGGTTTACCGCCTCTGAATCGACCTCCAGACGATGTTTACCGCGCTACTTATCGATGTGTGAGCGAAAGGAACAGGCTCTACTACGAGCGTTACCCCGATGACGCTGAGCGTACCCGCGAAATCGTCGACCATTTAGCATCTCACGAGGTAAACCTGCCCAACGGTGACCGCGTCTCATCGAGACGGTTTCAACAACTCGGCATAGCCTTCGGGATTAGCACCGGTTTCGAGCGAGTTCACTATTTGCTTGAAGACGCGTTTCTGCAAGGCGCAACCAGCCGAGAGATTAGTTACACTTTCCTGCGCGGCTTCGAAAATTCTCTCTGGTTTGAAACAAACCCGATCTACGCGATCCTGCACGAGTCAATCTACTGCGAAAGGGTTGCGTCGAATTGGTCGGCCCAGCGTGTCCGTTCGGAATACCCGGAATTCGAGGTCACGCCTGGTCAGCCTGTGTTCTTCACGGGCGAGATGGTGTACCCGTGGATGCTCGATGAGTACAGGTACCTCCGCCCGTTGAAAGAAGCTGCGAAGATTCTGGCGGCATACGACGGCTGGCCGCACCTGTACGACAAATCAACACTGCAATCGAACACTGTTCCGTGCGCAGCGGCTATTTACTACAACGACATGTACGTTGAGCGCGCCCTTTCAGAAGAAACTGCCCGAAACATTCGAGGGATCAAACTATGGGTCACCAGCGAATACCAACATGACGGCCTACGCGCCGACGGCGACAAGGTGCTGAGCCGCCTGCTCGGCATGCTCCACGGCGAGATATGACAACTCGGCATTGACCATTTCGAGACAAGAACTCAACGCACGCGCTTCTTCGACGTTCTTACATGTGAATAACATTGGCGACATCTCGGAAACAATGTACTGCTCATCACATCAATCTGTGATCGAAAGTGCGACCGAAACGTACTCTACGCATTGATCTTCTTTATCAGCCAAGCAAGTCTTTGCCCAAAGTCTTTGACCGTGTTAATTCCTTCCTCGTCTTTCAGAACATCTCCCTTTGAGCGGCCAAAGGCCACGGTCCAATATGATGAGCCGGGAACGATCATTTCAGAGATCATGAAGAAGAACATGAGCTGCGCAAGAGTGAAATTGTGCCCAGCTCGACGGGCGACAACGATCGGTCCGCCCACCTTGTTTTTCAACGGTTTTCCGCGTGCACTGTAGAATCTGCTGATCAGGCTGACTATTTGCGGCGTGGCTGCACCGAAGTAGACTGGAGTGGCAAGTATGATCCCATCGGCTTCTTTCATCTTTTTGAAGATGGATTCAAAATCGTCTCTGATGTGACATTTGCCAGTTTTCGAACAACTTCTGCACCCATCACAAGGCTCTATTTTCTTTCCTGCCAAGCTCACTAGTTCCGTTTCAAGCCCCTCCTTCTGCACTTCCTCCAGCGCTATACGAGTCAAAATCTCAGTGTTTCCTCCCAGCCTTGCACTACCAACTATGCCCACGACCTTCATTCTTCGGTCACTCTAACCTTCGGAAACTCTTTTGGAGGATAAAATTCTATCTGAAACTGGCCTTCGACATTGATCATTTTGGATTAGGACTTCGGCTGAGGGGGCGGAGGAGGAGGCGAAGGTGACGAAGACTTTGGGGGCGGAGACGGTTGTGTAGGCGTTGCTTGAAGTTCAGAGGTGCTTCGCATTATGAAGCCCGCGACTAGGAAGAGGTAGGCTCCTATGCCGAAACCCCAAGACACTGTTGTGTAGCCGACGACTGGGAAGGTTTGGCTGTTTGTTCCATAGATCGGATTTTCTGCTACTGCATGAACCGTCGTGTCGACTTGTGGCGGAATTTGCTGACCCGGCACCAGGGCTGAAGCCCAAGGCAGGAACGTCGGCAGAATCTTTATGAAAGCAAAGATCAGTATGAACGGAAAAAGCGACGTGATCGCTCCAAAGATAAATTTGTTCCCGAGCTTCTTGTAGCTCTTGACGCCTATGATGTCGAGGGTTAACAGAACGAGGCCGGCTAGGAATATCAGTAAGAACGGAAATTGTGCGGAGAACAAGTTTCTGAAGCCAGACGTTGATTCACCGCTGCCGATGAACATGTTTACCTGCAAGCCGCTGATTCCGTTGATGGTCATGAGCGTTACACCGCCTTGTTTAGCCAGAGGACTCGTGTCCGACGATGCACTTATTGTGTACCATGGCAGGAAAAGCGCTATGAGAGTTATCACTATCGCGGCGATCCCCAGCATCATCGAAGGGCCACCGCGGCTTTTCAAGAACTTTTTCACAAGCAGGCCACCCTTTCTCTTCAGTTTTACTATGCCGTAGGTTTTCCATCCGCCTCTGACTGCAACGTAGATGATGAACAGCAAGAGGAAGTTGGCGACTAGCCAAGCAAGCATGAAGTAGAGGCCACCGACACCAAAAGTCATGCCGAGGTAGGTATCAGGCTGAGCCCATCTGATCATGTCCTGGTTGAAAACAGGTCCTAAGGGACCTGCCATTCCGAGGGCAACCTCCTCTGCTGTGCCCCAGTAGCCCCATCTTCCAGCAAAATTCAGCCAGCCCTAGTTTTGCAACATGACAAGTGTAGATGCGTTAAAGGTTACGGTGATGCCATCACCTCCTACATTGTCGTTCTCAAGCCCTATCTTACCTTGGTAAGGTCTGAAGTAATTTGCATGGGAACCCTGTGCAACGTAAACCACAGGATGATTGTCTACTTTTCCCACGTCACCCCAACCCGCGTTCTCACCGGCAAAGTGCTGAGAACACAGCAAAGTCTGCGGGGTGCTAGAATTCAAGAACAATTCTATGACTTCGATGTCTCCCTGATGGTCATTCAAAGGACCGTTGTTGTAAGCATAGAACAGCCAGTACTGAATCACTTTTGATGAGCCGCTGGTGACAACATGAACGTAGGCGTAGTACCCACTGTTTTTCGCTTCCAAAGCATAATCTGCTGCTATCGCATCCAGCGTTCCCAGCGTGTTATTCAGGAGCAGGTCTGAGGAAGTGTCAAGCCCCAAAGTGCCAGCTGTAGGGGCGCTGTTAATGACGACCATGTCTGAATGGCGTACGAGCATAGACCTAGAAATGATTTAATCAACAGTCGTAGGATAGAATTTCTAGCTCTGCGTGAAGTGGAGAACCGGCGAATACATGACTGCCAAGGCCTCATCGGTCTGCGCGCTAACAGAAAACCTTGATGAAAAACAGAATATCAGAGAGACTGCCAGTGATAATGCAAGCAGGACAAAACCAACATGACGTAGGATATCAACCCAATTCTTCAAAGCGCCGTCTCGTTTCAACATGGAAATCATCGCTTACAACTTGAGAAGGATCGCCATATAAGATTTGCAGTTCATTCAAATGGCGCGCGCTTCGCTAGACACACCTAACAGACTCGCTGGCCACGCAAAGCTCACATTTCTCAATGTCGACCAACGGGTCAAAGGTCTTATGCAGCTTACACAGCAAACCCTTTGCCCTGATCGTCCTGCACACTCCACAATACATGACGATCAAGTCCCGATGCGAAGAACTTTCCTTAACTAATGACGCGGACATGTTGGCCACCAAACGCTTAACGTCACGGTCATTCTCCAAATCGATGGCCTTTCCCCTGATGTTTCTGCAGTACAAGCTTATGGCTGGCTGGCTGACGTCGAGGAGCTTGGCCGCTTCAACCTGCCTAAGCCCGTAGTTGGCCATGAGCTCCTTGGCTATCATGGCGCGGACTACTGGCAAGACGCATTTGACGGCAACTTCGCATGGAACAGACATTGACGAGGCTTCCGACTAGTAGTTGTAGAAAGGCATAAATATACTTTATTACAATCGTCATATCCACTTGAAGGTGAAAAAATGAGTTGGAGAAACGTTGCTGAAATCTCTAAAGAAGTCTACTGGGTAGGCATAAGAGACTATAACAGAAGACTCTTCGACGCGTTGATTCCGCTTCCCAGAGGGACAACATACAATTCATATTTAGTGATCGGAACTGCAAAAAAGGCGGTGATTGACACTGTCAATCCGGGTTTTGAAAAGGAATGGGAAGAAAAAATCAGCAAAGTTGTGAACCCTGCTGACGTCGACTACGTTATAATGAACCATGCCGAACCTGACCACGCAGGCTCAATTCCGCACATTATGTCAATCAACAGCAAGGCCATTCTCGTTACCACGAGTCAGGGGGCAAAGATGGCACGCGTCTTTTACAAGGTGCCTGAAAACAGGATAAAGGCCGTTGCAAACGGAGATTCGCTGGATCTTGGTGGCAAGACGCTGAGGTTCATCGAGGCCCCGATGCTTCACTGGCCCGAAACAATGTTCACTTACCTTCCAGAGAACAAGACCCTGTTTCCATGTGACTTCTTCGGTTCACACGTCGCACAGGGACTGTTCGACGATGAAATAGAAGATCTACTCGTATTCGCCCAGAAGTATTTCGGCGAAATCATGATGCCCTTCAGATTCAACGCCCAAAAAGGCATGGAAAAAATCAAAGACCTAGAGATCAACATGATCGCACCGAGCCACGGGCCCATACACAGAAACCCAGAACGAATTCTGTCTGCTTACCGAAAATGGGTGAACGGAGAAACCAGACAGAAGACGATCATAGTCTACGCGACCATGTGGAACAGCACAGAGAAAATGGTCAAAGCGATTGAAGATACCTTAGCCTCTGAAGGAATAGAAGTGGCAAAGCACAACTTGGCCGTTGGAGACATAGGTGAATTGGCAAGAGACTTGGTTGACTCTCGAGCAATTGTCCTAGGCGCCCCCACAGTGCTCGGCGGCGCTCACCCGCTAGCTATGTACGCGACGTACTTGGCAAGGGTCCTTCGTCCACCGACAAAGTTTGCGGTCGTGCTCACCTCGTATGGCTGGAGCGGAGGGGCGATAAAACACATTCAGGAAACGCTGGGACCAACAAAAATGGAAATCGTTGGAACACTAGAGATCAATGGTCCACCGACAGAAACCGACATCAACAAGATAGTCGAGTATGGGAAGATTCTTGCAAAGAAAATCAAGGAAGAAGACTAGAAGATCTGGGCCGCTATCGTTTTAATACCCGTAATGAGTGAATCTAGCATTCTGAGAAGGTGCAAACAGTATGAGTGGGATGGATGAAGCTAAGAAAAAGCTGTTGAAAGAGATAATCAAGCAGTTACCGGGAGGAGCACGGCCGGAGGAGGTAAAAGAAAAGTTCAGAGAAGCCCTCAAGGGCGTAACCTCCGAGGACATCGTCAAGGTTGAACAGGAACTTGTCAAGGAAGGAATGCCACGCGAAGAACTGCAGAAGCTCTGTGACATACACATGGCAATCTTCGGCGAACAACTGCAGGAGCAGGAGTTGCACATTCCGCGTGGACACCCCATCAGCATTCTCATTGAAGAGCACAGTATTATGCTTCAACGCGCTGAGAGACTGGAGACGCTTTTGGGCATGGTTGAAGAGGCGTGCGACTCCGTTTACGTTGGAGACGTCTTGACTGAACTGCAAAGCATAGCAAAGGAATTTCAGGACTCGGAAAAACATTACCTGAGGGAGGAGAACGTCCTCTTTCCCATGGTAGAGAAGCACGGAATCACAGAACCTCCGGCTATCATGTGGATGGAACACGACAAGATAAGAGAGGTCAAGAAGAAGTTCACCAACCTTGTTGAAAAATGGAACACCATGACTTACGAAGAGTTCAAGAAAAGACTGAGCGACGCGACGAAACCATTATGCAGCCTGCTTCCATCTCACTTTTACAAAGAAAACAACATACTGTTCCCAGCGGCTCTGGAATCAGTTTCGATCGAAGAGTGGGAAGAGGCTAGGAAAGAGTTCGACGAGATAGGCTACTGCTGCTTCACACCTCCAGCCGCAACGGTGAGAATGCAGGTAGAAGAGCCAAGAGGCAAAGCGGAACCCTTGACTGAGGAAACACTGAAGTTTGAGACCGGAAGCCTTTCAAAAGAAGAAGTTGAGGCTATTCTTGACTCGCTTCCCGTAGACATATCGTTCGTTGACAGGAATGACAGCGTGAAGTACTTCAACAAGGCTGAAAAGAGGATCTTCGTGCGCACAAAGGCCGTCATCGGCCGAAAAGTGCAGATGTGCCACCCGCAGAAAAGCGTCCACATAGTGAACAAGATCGTGGATGCCTTCAAAAAAGGCAGGAAAGATTCTGCTGAATTCTGGATCACGATGGGCGGTCGCTTCGTTCACATCAGATACTTCGCGGTTAGAGATAAGAGCGGAAAATATCTTGGAACGATGGAAGTCACACAGGACTTGACGGACATAAAGAAGCTTGAGGGCGAGAAGAGACTTCTGGACTGGAGAGAATAGTTCGCCAGAGTAAGCGTTATTTTTTCTTTTTGATTTTTTTGCTGCCGAGTTTTTTGGTTCGCTTCTTCTTGAAGAACCAAGGGAATCGTTGCATGTCCTCGTATATGGGTCTAGGCATGCGTCCAGTATAGATGTCCGGGTGCCCTTCAGGGGACACAATGGGATATTTCAGTCTGATATTCTTGATCGTCATCCGATACACCATGTAAATCGAAAAGCCGAAGGCCCCTAGGACAAATGCCAAGGGCCAAACCCATCTAGCATACGCAAAACCGGCAATGGGAAGCGAATACATGACAACGACAAAAAGGAAACCTAACCAGAACCTAGCCTTCCTGTCCAACTCCTTCCCTGAAAGAACAAACAGACAAATCTTGCTTATACACTTTGTTTATCGGCTCAGAGCCCACGCACCTCGATCATTGAGTAGGATACCACTGGTTTGGAAAATCAAGAAAAGGAAGACGTAGCTCGCGTTCACGCTTAGATGGAGCCCAGTTTTCATGGACTCCAGAGAACCGATTCAGAAATCGCGTTCTTTCGCGGAAAGAACAGCAAGTCGACAAGAATACGGTCTTTGCGCGCATAACATGCTTTTGGCAACATGAAGCAGGATCGTTCGAAGGCTGAAATATGGACTCAGATTAAAAGAGTTTCAGATAGGAAAGGTTTTTAGTTTAGTTGTCGTATGAAAGACTGCAATAGATTAGGATAGATTGTGAGGAATGCATGAATGTCCGTATTTGCAGCACCAGGCGCATACGACCGTGCCATAACTGTTTTTTCACCAGACGGCCGGCTTTTTCAAGTTGAATACGCGATGGAGTTGGTCAACCGTGGAGCTACGATTTTAGCCGTCCGCTGCTCAGGGGGAGCCGTTTTGGGAGCGGAAGAGACTGTGGACCCCCTTGAAGAATCAGAATACTCTTGGAAGATCTTCAAGATAGACGACCACGTGTGCGCGGGCATAGTGGGCTTGAGCTCAGATGCGCGCATACTGATTGACCAGGCCAGGGTTTACGCTCAATCGAACAAGCTTACGTACGACGAGCCGATCGACACGGAAGTCGTGACCAAGAGGATATGTGACATAAAACAGCTCTACACGCAACACGCGGGCGTGAGACCCTTCGGAGTCTCTATGATCTTTGCTGGTGTCGACAAGACTGGAAGCCGCGTGTTCGGAACCCACCCAAGCGGAACGTACAGAGGATACAAGGCAAGAGCAGAGGGCGCTGGAAGAGAAACAGTCTTCAACATACTGAAAGAAGAGTACAAGGAAGAAATGGACCTCAAAGAAGCCACAAAGCTTGCCGTGAAATGCCTAGCAAAAGCCCTGGAAGCAAGGCAGCTTCCTCCAAGAGTGAAAGTAGCAGTGATCCCATTGGAGACCAAGAAGATCGAGATTCTGGGCGACGAGAAAGTCGATGCCATCATGAAAGAGCTAGGCGTGGGCAAGTGAAACATCGATGAGTGATAAGTACACCGTTGCACGCATGACAAAGGACAACGAACACTTTGAGGTCCTCGTTAAACCCCAGAAGGCCTTAGACTACCGCATGGGGAAAACGGCCTCGGTAACCGAGGTCTTGGCTGCCGAAACGATATTTTCAGACGCGAACAAGGGCACGAGGGCTTCAGAGGAAAACCTGCGCAAAGCGTTTGACACGACTGACGCCTTGAAAATAGCAGAAGTGATACTGACCAAGGGAACTTTGCAGCTTACGACAGAGCAACGGAGAAAGATGATCGAGGACAAGAGGAAACAGATCGTCGACTTCATATCGAGGCAGAGCGTTGACCCCAAGACAAACCTTCCGCACCCGCCTGCACGGATAGAAAACGCCATGGAACAGGTGCGCTATTCGATAGATCCATTCAAGCCCGTGGAAGAGCAGGCAAAGGAGATAATCAAGGCGTTGCGAGCTATTCTGCCACTTAAAATGGAGCAAATATCGCTGGGCGTCACGATTCCGGCAGCGTACTCAGTAAGAGCTTACGGGTCTATCAAGGGCTTCGGAACGATCAAACACGAAGAATGGCGCCCAGATGGCTCATGGTACGGCATTGTGGAGATGCCCGCAGGTACCTACGCCCCCTTCCTAGATAAACTCGGTGAAGTAACCAAAGGAAGCGGGGAAGCAAGAATAGTTCGCTAAGAGTTTTATGAACGGTCAGGTGTAGAATATGCCAATACTTTTGGAAAGAAAACAACTTGTGACCCCTGGAGACTTGATCGCAGAAGGCGAGTACATCGCCGGAGAGAACACGTTCGTAGAAAACAACAAAATCTACGCAGCGCGCGTCGGAATAATTGAAATCGAAAACAAGAGAGTGGACGTAGTGGCCCTAAAAGCCTTCTACATCCCAAGAGCGGGAGACATAGTCATAGGAACGATCACAGAGGTCGGATTCAACGGGTGGACAGTGGACATAAACTCACCATACATCGCCCTCTTGAGAGCATCAGACGTCCTCAGCAGGCCTTTCAAGCCTCAGAAGGACGACCTGCCGCAAGTGCTCGACGCGGGAGACCTTGTGGTTGCAAAAATAGTCTCCTATGACAGAACACACGACCCGCAGCTGACCGTTGCAGAACCAGGATTGGGAAAGATCACCCGTGGACAAATAGTCAAAATCACACCGACGAAGATCCCACGTGTGATCGGAAGAAAAGGCTCGATGATATCCATGATAAAGCAGGAAACGGGATGCAACATAATCCTGGGACTCAACGGAGTCGTTCTGATCACCGGGAAAACATTAGAAGACGAAGAGCTCGCGCTGAGAGCGATCCTTAAAATTGAACAGGAGTCACATACCAGCGGCCTAACAGACCGCATAACCCAGATGCTTCGAGAAGAAAAATCAAAAAGGGAGGAAAACAAGAAATGAATGATAAACCTGAAAAGTTAATCGACAAAAAAGGCCTAAGACTGGATGGCAGAAAACCAGACGAGCTGAGGCCTGTAAAGCTTGAAGTCGGCGTCATATCGAACGCCGACGGCTCAGCGTACGTTGAACATGGAAAAAACAAGATTCTGGCAGCCGTGTACGGCCCGAGAGAAGTGCATCCTAAACACTTAGCACTTCAAGACCGAACAGTCTTAAAGTGTCGCTATCACATGGCACCATTCTCTGTGCAAGAACGCAAATCGCCAGCACCCTCAAGAAGGGAAATTGAACTCTCAAAAATGATAAGAGAATCTCTTGAACCCGCCGTCTTCATGGAGTACTACCCCCGAACAATGGTAAATGTTTTCATAGAAGTGCTGCAGGCTGACGGGGGAACAAGATGCGCGAGCATAACAGCCGCGGCCTTAGCCCTTGCCGATTCAGGAATTCCCATGAGGGACCTCGTCGTAGCGTGCGCAGCGGGCAAGATCGACAACACGGTGGTGCTGGACCTGATGGACACGGAGGACAAAGTGGGCTCTGCAGACGTCCCGGTGGCTCTGATGCCCAACCTGAACGCTGTGACACTTCTGCAGATGGACGGCTTACTGACGCGTGAAGAGTTCGAGACCGCTGTTAACATGGCCCTTGAGGGATGCAGAAAGATCTACGCCATGCAGAAGGAGGCTCTGAAGACGAAGTACGTCAACGTTAGCGAAGACATCAAGGAGGAGGCTGAAGATTAATGGCCCAAATCCTCACGCGTGTAAAGCAGAAGCAGATTACAGAAATGATAGACAAAGAAAAACGCATGGACGGCCGCGACCTGACAGATTATCGCGAGATGAAAATCGAGCAAGGCATCATCGAACGCGCTGAAGGCTCTGCCAGGGTACTCCTCGGCAAAACAGAGGTCGTGGTCGGAGTGAAGATCGAAATGGGCGAACCGTTTCCAGACACGCCTAACGAAGGCGTCTTGACAGTCAACGCGGAACTCACGCCAATAGCCTCACCGGCTTTCGAGGCAGGACCACCAGACGAGGACTCCATAGAACTTGCAAGAATCGTTGACAGGGGAATAAGAGAGTCAAAGGCCATCGACACAGACAAACTCGTCATCGAAGCCGGAAAGAAGGTCTTCGTAGTCTTCGTGGACATCTACGTTCTCAACCACGATGGAAACCTCATAGACGCGTCAGCGTTGGCCGCAGTGGCCGCCTTGCTTAACACGAAAATGGCCAACTACGAAGTCAAAGAAGGAGAAGTCAAAATCAAACCGGGCTACGAAAAACTTCCAATAAACAAGCGGCCGATAACAGTTACCGTCGCGAAGATAGGGAACAAGCTCCTCGTTGACCCGCTGCTAGAAGAGGAACAGGTCATGGACGCAAGGATTTCAATGGCTATTGATGACGATGGGCACATATGCGCGATACAGAAGGGCGGCAGTGGGTACTTCGAACCGAGCCAAGTGCTGGAAGCAGCGAAGATAATTGAACAAAAGGTCAAGGAAATGCGCAAGAAACTGAACTGGTGACACCCCACATGCCGAGAACTAAGAAAGTCGGACTCGCACGAGGCCTGGGACCTCGCTACGGCTCCACGGTGAGAAAACGCTACATCAAAGTAATGGAAGGAATGAGAAAACCTCACCGGTGCCCACAATGCGGATTCCTCAGAGTCAAGAGAGAAAGCGTCGGCGTCTGGAAGTGCAGAAAGTGCGGGTTCACCTACACGGGCGGGGCCTACACGCCAGTCACAAAACTCGGCGTAGTAGCGAAACGTTCAGCCAAGGGATTACCAGCCGAAGAGACGATGAAAACAGCAGAAGAAGAAACAGAAGCCGCCTAATTTCTCCCACTTCACTATTCTGTCCAAAACCGTTTTTACGATTAACAGTGGGTTTGAAGCTTGGCAGTGAAGACAAGAGCAACCGTACGTTTAAAGTTCTCTTCAGAAGAAAAGTTACAAACGGTTCTCAACTCCTTGAAGCCAGAAGCCAAAAACCCGGCCACCACTCGAGCGCGAACGCTCCTGAAGCAAGAAGACAGGTCCCTAGTTCTGAGTGTTGAAGCCGACGACACCGTAGCGTTGCGCGCGTCTCTGAACGCATACCTCAGATGGATAAACTCCATCTTGAACGTCCTCGAAGTTCTAGAAGCACGATAATCTCACCCTCCATTGAGAAGTACTTGTTCAGACCCTAATGAACAAGTGTGCGTAGAAGACGAAGGGATTGTAGAGCGCACCGAACGGTTTCTAAGCCCTAACCAAAACCTTCTGCCCAGCCCTCATCACGCGCCCGCTTTCCAGCCCGCACAAAGTCAGAAAGGCCCTCACCAACGACCGTCTGCAGTACTAACACCCTAGGGGGGAGGGTGAAATAGACGAGGTGAAAACGCGAATACAGGGATGTTAAGCCTTCCGCTAAAACGCGAACACGGGCAACAGCAATGACAGCGCTGCTTCATGGAACGCTGAGAAAATGTTAATTAACAGCTCGGCTTATTGCAGTCCAGATCGAAGGAATAAAGGTGAGTGATGAAGAGTCAACGCTTCCGCTCCAAGTTCAAGAGCGTCTGCTGAGACTTCAGCAGCTTCAACAAACGCTCCAATCAGTCCTGGGGCAGAAGCAGCAAGTGGAACTGGAACTGATGGAGATCGACCAAGCCTTGAATGAACTGCAAAAACTGACCGACGACGCAGTCATTTACAAGGCAACAGGCTCACTTCTAGTTAAATCTGAAAAAACCAGGGTAACAACAGACCTGAACGAACGAAAAGAACTGCTCAAAACGCGAGTAACAGTCCTCGGAAAGCAGGAAGAGCGCTTACGAGGTCAACTGAAAGACGTCCAAACCAAGCTTCAACAAGACCTGAACCCCATTTCCCCACCCGCCTAGCCGCAAAAACGGGTGAAAACGTGGAAGGGCTCGGCCTGCCAGACTTAACCAGCGAACAGGTCGAGCAACTGTGCTCGACCGCGGAAGAAGTAGCGAGGAAGCACGTTTTAAGACGGGTCCCATCAAAATTGATAGAAACCCTGAACATAAGCGCTGAAGCAGACCGCACAAAACCCCTGAGACTAGCTGTCGACGTAGACATCCAGCTGTCAACACGCGCAGAAAGTCTTGACGTACAAAAACTCGCTGACGAAGCCGTGAGAGAAGCATTCGCCTCGGCTGAAAAATACCTGAGGGAACTGGCTTGCCATACGCGGAAATAGCCAAACTATTCGAAACACTGGATGCAAGACTAGTCGTCCTTCTGTGCCACCACAACGCTGACCCGGACGCAATCTGCTCCTCGTACGCCTTCGCAAGCCTGCTCAAACAGACGTGCCCGCAAACAGAGATTGAGGTCGGAGCCGCCCAAGGAATAAGCAGACTCTCAAAACATCTTCTACAATACTTGCCCATAAACGTTAAACCACAACCCAGCGTCGAGAAAGCAGACGTAATCGTGCTGCTCGACACCAACACGATCCAGCAGTTGGACAGCCTCTCCGAAAAAGTGAAAGGCTCAAAAGCGCCAATCATAGTGATCGATCATCACGCAAGCCACCCCGAAACAGAAAGCCTCGCAAGAATCTGTATAATCAACGAAGAATCATCATCAACATGCGAAATCGTCTACAACTTCTACAAGGAAACGGGCGCAAAGCTCGGCGAAACCGAAGCCAAAGCACTGTTCCTAGGCATAACATTCGACACGCGGCACTTCGTCCTAGCCAGCTCGACGACACTGAAAAACATCGCAGAACTCATCGACGCCGGCGTGAACGCGCAGGAAACCATAGCGATGCTCTCTCTGCCGATGGACTTCTCCGAACGAGTAGCGAGACTCAAGGCCTCGCGAAGAACCAAACTCTTCAAGATCAACGAATGGATAATAGCCCTCTCCCACGTCAGCGCCTACGAAGCCTCAGCAGCCCGAGCCCTCATCGAACTGGGCGCCCACGTCGCAGCCGTCGCGGGAACAAAAAACGGCAAGATCGAAATCAGCCTACGTAGCTCCCTTGAGTTCCACAAACAGACCAACATACACTTGGGAAGAGACATAGCGAAACCGCTGGGCGAACACCTCCACGGCATGGGCGGAGGACACGCCACGGCCGCTGGAGTAAACGGTGAGGGAGACATAGAGATCGGGCTTAAATGGTGCTTTTCCCTTCTTAAGGAAAGGCTGGGTAGCCACAATTAAGTAGCTACTCTTAAATGAGCCGAAAACCCGCTTCAAGACAGGCAGGCACCGGTTCTATGGCCCTCATCGAAACAAAAGAACTTACTTACACCTACCCAGGCGCAACAAGACACTCCATCGAAGACATTTCCATAAAAATAGAGAAAGGCGAGTTCACACTGATCACCGGCCCAAGCGGCTGCGGAAAAACAACCCTCTGCCGATGCTTCAACGGCCTAATCCCTCACTTCTACCAAGGCGAAATCAAAGGCCAGGTCTTTCTCGCTGGCCTGAACGTTGCTGACCACCAGATCTATGAGCTAGCTAAACACGCAGGGCTTGTCTTCCAAAACCCGGAGAACCAGCTCTTCGCGCTTTCCGTCGAAAAAGACGTGGCGTTCGGGCTTGAAAACCTAGGAGTCCCAAGGGAAGAAATGCGCAAAAAAGTGGACTGGGCCCTCGAGTTAACAGGGATCTACGATCTGAGGGAGAGAGCTCCGCACGAGCTTTCAGGCGGACAGCAACAACGCGTTGCGATAGCCTCCGTCCTTGCGATGCAGCCTGAAGTGATAGTGCTGGATGAACCAACCTCCTTCCTCGACCCCTTGAGCGCAAGAAGAATATTCGAGACGATCCACCAGCTGAACAGAACTCTGGGAATAACAGTGGTGCTGGTGGAACACAGGCTAGATTTGACAGCCAGGTTTGCGAACCACATAATCATAATGAACGAGGGAAAGGTCGTCTCCGACGGCGACCCTCACGATATTCTGCAGTCAGAAGAAACACGTCTGATCGGAGTTGGAATTCCAAAAGCAACGCGTCTCTATGAGATGCTACGAAAGGCCGGAGTGAAACTGGGCGGCACACTTCCGCTGTCTTCGGAAGAAATGGCAACGATGCTCCTGGAGGCTCTCAAAATCGGATGATCGAAGTGAACGACATCCATTTCACGTACCCAAACGGCGTGGAAGCATTGAAAGGCGTATCTTTAAAGATTGAAAACGGCGATTTTTTGGCAATCATGGGGCAGAACGGCGCTGGCAAGACGACACTTGTGAAGCATTTCAACGGCTTACTCAAACCAAGTCAAGGAAGTGTGCTCGTTGATAGCGTTGACACTGCAAAAACAAGCGTGGCAAAGCTATCTCGAAACGTCGGCTTCGTCTTCCAAAACCCAGATCATCAGCTCTTCAGTGAAACAGTGGAAGAAGAAATCGCCTTCGCATTGAGAAATTTCGGGTTTGACGAAAACATAACTGAAAAACGGATAACTTGGGCCCTTAACCTTCTAGGCCTAACCCAGTACAGAAAAACCTCACCCTTCATGCTCAGCGGCGGAGAAAGAAAACGTGTGGCCTTGGCCTCAGTGTTAGCCTGGGACCCTGAAACGCTGATACTAGACGAACCAACGATAGGACAGGATTATGAGCAGAAGGAGAAACTGAGACAGTTCATCCTGCAAATGAAAACTCAGAAGAAAACAACGATCATCGTTACGCATGATGTCGAGTTTGTGGCTGAATGCAACCCAAGAGTCGTGCTGATGCTGGACGGAAAAATCATCGCTGACGGAGAGGCTGGAAAAATCCTGACCGATGCGCAAACCTTGGAACGAGCATCAATCGTGCCACCGCAAATAGCTCAAATTTTCTTGGACCTGCCTGGTCTAGGCCTTCCGAAGAACGTGATCGACGTCTACGAGGCGCAGAGAATCCTCCTTCGGATTCTGGAGAAACGCGCAACATGAGCGTTTTCACCGGACTCAAGTTTCGAAAAATCTACTCACCCATCCACAGCCTAGACCCGAGGATAAAGTTTCTCTACGTCTGCGCAATCTTCGTCGCCGCGATCATCTTTTGGGAACTGCTACCTCTAATCGTGCTCTTCCTGATCCAGGTCCCATTCGTAATTCTTGCAGGCGTCAGACGCGAGTGGCTGCGCTCAATGCGCGGAGCAGCCTTCTTGGCCATCGTGATTTTCCTCACAAACTTCATCTTCTCATTCATCGGAGCCGGCTACACAGTCACACCTAAAAACGCCGAAGGGGCCATAGCCCTGACTCTCCGCTTCATAGTGCTTGTTGAGTCATTCTCAGTCTTCTTCCTGACGACCTCGCCTGACCACCTGGGTCTAGCGTTGGAACAGACACACGTGCCTTACGAGTTCGTCTTCGCCTTCACAACCGCAGTACGCTTTGTCCCAGTGCTGGCTGAGGAGGCACAGACAATCATGGACGCCCAAAAAGCAAGAGGACTGGAGCTTGAACGCGGAAACTTTCTAAAAAGGATCAGAAACTACATTCCGATCCTCATACCGCTGATCGTAAGCGCGATCCGTAGAAGCTTGGAATTAGCCGAAGCCATGGAATCCCGCGCTTGGGGAGCCACAAAAAACCGCACCAACCTTTACGTGCTCAGAATGCACAGGGGCGATTTCATCCTCATAATCTTAACGATCATAATTTTGGTATCAGCAGTCTACGTTCGCTTATTCGTAGGAATTCCATCAGTATACGACCTCCTAAGAAGAACTCTTGGAGCCACAAAGCTTTCAATCTTAACTCTTGCGTGAAGGGTGTTTCGATTAGCCAATCGAAACGGTCAGCAGCAGCAGAGGAGAGGGCGCCGTCGGCTTAGACGAACCGAGGAAGACCTGAAGCGCAGACACACAACAACAGAACAAAAACTCGAAACCTCGCATCAAAGCACAGTAAGCTCTATTCTTTTGCGGTCCTTTTCCCATAGTTCTCTCTGACTTTCTCTGCAAGCTTGCCATTTCTGACAATGAAAGCTCCGCGATATCCACAGTTCTTGCATTCCCAGATGGACCAAAGATGCGGCAGGCCAGAAGCCCAGAAGAGATTCGTTGAACCACACTGCGGACAAAACAACATGCCTCGCTTGTAACCAGTCCGCTTTGGCTTGATCTCTTGTCCACCGTCATGGGCACACTTGAGCCTCTTTCTCTGCCTTCTGAGCAATCTTCGCTTTGGCAACTTTGGTCTTCGCACGCGCTCGGCGTCTTCTGTGACCCCAGTCATCCGAAGCCCTAAAACAACACGTGCGCTCTGCTTCTATTAAGGTTGACCTGCGATAAGTGTGCTAAGGATTGGGCGTGCATATAACTTATTAAGACTCACTACACAATATATATTCAACACCACTATAGACTGTAAACCCAAAAGGGCAGTGAAAACTACGACAGAACAGGCAAAGCCCTCAAACAGTCGAGAGGAAGCGTCGCCAGGCGTCATCATAGAGGGCCAAGCAAAGAAGCTGGCTGTCTTTAGAGAGGCCTATCCAATACAAGAACCATACGTGTACGCGGCAATAATCAAAGACCCAGAAACTCAGAAAGTGCGTTACGAAATCATAGAGCCAACACTTCAAGAAGAAGAAGAGAAACAACTGAAAGAGCTGAAGAGCTTCTTGATGCAGGAAGTTGACGTAAACTCGAATGAAATAGAAACTAAAGACAAAGCAGAAGATTACCTTAGAGAAAGGACAAAGGGAATAGTAAAGAAGTACAGAATGAAGATCGTGCCAGAAGCGGTCGACAAGCTAGTTTACTACGTCGTAAGGGACTTCATAGGCTATGGAAGAATTGACCCCTTAATGAAGGACCATCTCATTGAAGACATATCCGCGGACGGCGTGAACATACCGATCTATGTCTGGCACAGAATGTATGAATCAATACCAACAAACATCATATTCAAAGAAGAATCAGAACTGGACTCATTCATAGTTCGTCTGGCATACCTATCTAGGAAGAACGTTTCCATAGCATCACCAATGCTAGACGCTTCGCTTCCAGACGGCAGCCGAATTCAGCTAACGTATGGGAAAGAGGTCACAAGAAGAGGGTCAACGTTCACTATTCGCCGCTTCAGGGTAGACCCGTTGACAATCTCAGACCTAATCGCGTTCAATACCATTTCTTCGGAAATGGCTGCATACCTGTGGTACATAATAGAAAACAGAGCCTCAGTGCTCGTGGCGGGCGGTGTGGCCTCTGGAAAAACAACCATGCTCAATTGTCTGTCAATGTTCATAAAACCTGAAATGAAAGTAGTGAGTGTGGAAGACACGCAAGAACTCAATCTCCCACACGAAAATTGGATACCATCAGTTGTAAGGTTAGGCTTTGGACATGAAGATAAGAGAAGCGGTACGATAACCATGTTCGATCTCCTGAAAGCTGCTGTTAGACAGAGACCCGACTACATTATCGTGGGCGAGGTTCGTGGAGACGAGGCATACACCCTTTTTCAAGCGATGGCAACAGGACACCTGGGAATGTCTACAATACATGCAGAATCGGTTGAAGCTGCCATAAACCGGCTTGAATCTGAACCGATGAACATTCCGAAACCGCTTATTGCAATGACAAGCGTGATCATGGTCATGACCAGAACAGAGATTGACGGAAGACCAGCAAGAAGAGCTAGCGCAACCGCAGAAGTCGTTGAACTGAACCCTGAAAAAAGCAATATTTCAACGAAAGAGATGTTCAGTTGGAATCCCAAGTTTGATAAGTTCTCGTCTCTCGGCAACAGCGTCCTTCTAGAGAGACACATGAACAAGTTGGGCATCAATCAAGAAGATGTTAAGCGCGAGCTGAACCGAAGACAGATGGTTCTGGACTGGGCGACCCGTGAAGGCATTCGACGATACACCGACGTTGCAAACATAATCAGAGAGTATTACGCTAATCCAGAGAGGGTTTTCCAAAAAGCCAGAGTTGGCCTCAAATGAAAACGACACACACTCTTTTAGAAAGAGTCAAGACAGTTTTCAATTGGCTCAAAGCAAGACTAAGACCTTCTGCTTTCAAGGTGCCCAGTAACACATCCGATACCCCGCAAGCAAAGGTCAAGCTGACCTTGGGCAGCCTCCAAAGGATAGCTTACGAACTCTTCGGAGAAAAGACAGGACGTATCTTGCCGCTTTTCAAGGATCTTGACACAAACTTGCAAAGATCAGGGCTGAAGGTCAACTTCAAAGCTTACGTCACTCTAACAGTGTTTTGCACGATCTCGCTCTTCCTTGCAATCCTGACTGCTGTTCCATGCCTACTCTTCTTTCTACTCAACGTGAGCCTCATACCAGCCATTCTGTTCGGACTAGGTGGCAGCCTTCTAGCAATTGCCCTCACAACCATAGGATTCTACGGTTACCCCATTTATCGTGCAGACGCTACAAAAAGACAGTTAGAAGACGAGCTACCATTCACGACGGGGTACATGGCGATCCTCACAAGCGCAGGCGTTTCTCCTGAGAACATTTTCAGCTCTCTCGCAAATCTTCCCGTTGCTCTAGCCGTCTCCGCGCAGGCCAAAGATGTTGTAAGAGACGTAAACCTATTTGGTTGCGACATAATCTCTGCCCTCGAAGACGCCTCGAAACGAACACCTTCCGCAAGATTCCGCGAGATGATTGAAGGATTTATCTCGATGATTCACTCTGGCGGCAATTTAGCGAGTTACCTGCGCGAAAAATCCGCGCAGTACATGAAGCTGAAGAGGATAGGTCTCAAGAAATATGCGGACACCTTGTCAATGTTGTCAGAGTTTTACGTGGCCGTTCTTCTCACAGGCCCCCTGATGCTAGTCATCATGTTGACAGTAATGGCCATGCTTGGTAATAGCAGCCTGGGATTCCTGAGCCCAGACGTCCTACTGAGCCTGCTCACGTACGTAGGAATACCGTTAGGCTCTGTAATATTCCTAATTATCCTTGATGCGACATCACCGAAATGGTAGTGAAAATGCCAAAAATAAGGACAAAGGTGAAGCAAATCACATGGATAGTCTCAGCTGCGCTAGCCATAGCCATAGTTTCATTCGGCGTTTTCGTATTCTGGGGAACCGCAACATTGGACGAGTTAGTGTTCTTCGCGATCACTGTGGGCATCTTTCCTCCTGCAATCCTGACCTACGTTGATTACATGTGGAGAAAGGCCATAGATGAACACTTGCCAGACCTGTTCAGAACAATAGTTCAAGCGCAAGAAACAGGCATGACGCTTCCTCAAGCCTTAGAGGAAGCTGCAAAAAGAGACTATGGACCGCTTACTGCAGAGTTGAGAAAAATGACCGCGCAAATCTCGTGGGGAATGAGTTTTGAAGATGCTCTTGTGGCCCTGGGAAAACGTGTCAGCACAGTACTAGTGCAAAGAACAGTGCCCATGATACTCGAGGCAAGCCGTTCTGGAGGACACGTTGAAAAAGTCTTTGAACCGATGGGAAAATTCATACAGACAACGCTTCTACTCGACAAGGAGCGCAAGATTCAAGCAAGACCCTACATAGCAATAGTCTACGTGGCCTTCTTCGTTTTCATCTTCACAATACTGCTACTCTTTAAGTCGTTCTTCGTAAGCATAGAACAGTTGCCAACGCTGGGAACAGCGCTTATGGCGCCTGAAGAAATGAGGCGCATGTTCTTCCACATGACATTAGTTCAAGCCTTTTTCGGAGGACTTGTAGCTGGAAAAATGGGGGAGGGGACAATCAACGCTGGGTTGAAACATTGCTTAATACTGATGATCTGTGGTTACCTGGCATTGAAACTCTTCTTGTAGAGGTAAGAAAATGCAGAGATTGTTTAAGATCTTCAGCGATAAACGGGGTATAACCCCTGTTCTGAGCAATCTCTTGCTCACAGTCGTCGCTGTTGCTGCAATGGCGATTGCTACATCAGCAACTTACGTCATAACGACTAATCTGCGTGAAAACATGAGTGAACGCGTAATCGTGGAAGATGTATGGTTCAACAATTACACCAATAATATTGACATTTATGTTCGAAATGTTGGAAAGGTTGCAGTATACATTCTTGCAGTCTATGTCAACAACGCCTCTCAATCTTTCACCAACCCTTTAAGGCTGGAAATCAGCGAACACCAGTGGCTGAACATTTCCCAAAATTGGGTTCCACATAGCCTGTACTACATTGATGTTTTAACCACAAGGGGGACACAGGTTGTTGCTTACTATGAAGCGCCTTAGACTGGATAAGCATGGAATAAGCAACGTGATAGTCGTCATGCTAAGCCTGGTTCTAGTCGTGATCATTGTTTCTAACGTGATCTTGTGGAGTTACCAGATGAATCAATTCGACTGGGAAAGAATGCAAGAAAATGTTGAAATCGTTAACGTAGCCAAAACAGACAGTTCTTCCTGGTCGGTAGCTCAAAATGAATATGCCGTTAATGTTGGCAGTCACGTAAGCGGGTCCTATGTGGATACTCAAGCCATTGATGGTCACTACGAAACGTTCAGGGAAAGCTATTCTGGAGGAGGTTGGCTAGGAGGCTGGAGCAAACGAATTAGGATCACAATTGACCACAGTAAAATCGTTAATCCGCTGAACGATTTCCCGGTAATGGTATACCTTAGCAATTCTTCTGGCAGGTTCAGGAATGACGTTTCTTACGTGTTCGATGAGTTGCAAAGTGCCGACAACAGGAAGAAAATTGCAATCACAACAAACGATGGCATAACTCAGTGCTTCGTAGAGATTGAAAGATGGGATGCCACCAACAGAGAAGCGTGGCTGTGGACCAAAGTTCCCAGTATAAGCAGTTCACAAGACACTCTACTGTATTTGTATTACGACAAGAATCAAGCTGACAATACTGCGCATGTGGGAGATGCAGCCTCAACTGCTGCCATGAACGTGTGGGACAGCAACTTTAGGCTTGTCTTGCATCTGCCTGAGTCCAGCGGCGTTCATCAAGATTCGACTTCGAACAGCAACGTTGGGGTTCCCCAAGGTGGGGTAACACAGGGCGTTTCCGGCGAAATAGACGGTGCGGACGCGTTTAACGGGACAAATGGTAGAGTTCAGTTACAGGACAGCCCAAGCATCGACTTCACAAACAGCCAACTCACGATCGAAGCATGGGTAAAACTCAGCTCTTTGCCAACCACCGAAACGGTTATTGCAAGAAAGGACAATCAGTGGCAGATTGGCTTCATAAACTCACACGCCATAAGAAACTTGGTGAGAACAGACGGTGCCGATGGGTGGACAGGGGCCAATGATGAGAATTATCCTTTCCAGACAGACACATGGTATTATTGGACTTTTACATATGACGGCTCAAAGATTACGGATATTGTAGATGCTCAGCAAGTGGGCTCAACTCACACAGTGACTGGAAACATCGTTTACAATTCAGCACCTCTTTACCTCGCTTATTGTTTTTATTCAGGAGGCTATTTGAACGGCATCATTGATGAAGTGCGGATTTCCAACGTTGCAAGAAGCGACGCGTGGATCAAGGCTAGCTACGAAAGCGGAAGAGACAATTTAGTTGCTTATGGTGCACAAGAGGTTCAGGGCGGACAATCCAAGAAGCTAGAAGTTGTCGGAACCTTTACTATCGATTTGGGCACAATACCTGTCACCTCCATTCAAACTGTTGAAATCCAATTGAGATATCGTGCAAATGACTCAGGTGAGAACTGGTATCTGAAAGCCTTTAACTGGACAGCGGGGGAATACTCTGATAACGGCTTCAACTCTACCGCGGGTCATACACCCACTACAGGCTGGGACATTTACGATCTCAATCTGACCGACCAGTGCCGCAGCTACATTACTAACAACGGCACCATCTACGTGAAATTACAAGACGAGCAAATGGATGTTAATCAGACTTCTGTTGACATTGACTTCTTAGGTGTCAGAGCAGTTATCGTTGATGGAGCAACGTTTACGTTGCAGAACAAGGGCTCCGTGACTGCTCATCTGGTTTCTCTATGGGCAGATAGCACAACAATCCATCAAAGATATGACATGAACTTGTTCATCAACGCTGGAGATTCAGTCAATTACACTCGCGGCGATATGGGCCTAGTCTATAACGCGTCCATTGTCAAGGTCATTACTGAAAGAGGAACCGTTTCAGTGTTCAAACCCTCTTGGCAAAACCCCTAGTTTCAGCTTGAACATTTCTATTTCTTGGTATGCAGCTCTTCTTTGAGAATCTTCGTTGCGTCTTTCTGGTCCTTCACCTCAATCAGATGAATCTTGTATAATTCCGCTATTCTTTTTCCGTTGTCGTTTATTTTCGGAATTGCGATAAGGTATGCATCCTCTGGCGAAACGTCAAACATCTTGGCAAACAATGCGATGACAGGCTGTTCCGTCACGCCAGTGTCGGTTGACGTTGCCAAATCAATGACTGTCACTTTCTCTGCAGTGTCTCCCCTACGAGCGACTATGTCGAACATATGATTAGCCCCGGATTTGCCTTTCAGAAAGGCGGGGCCTTCAACCTGAAACCCATTTTCTGCAAGAAACTCTTTTATCGGCGCAATCAGAACCCAGCCCAGAGCAGCTTCTTCTTTGGCCTCTTTCTTCAGCTTGTACGCGTACACATCTTTGACCTTCACATCTTCGTAAGTGAAGTTTCCATGGCAGTCCCGGCAAAAAAGTGCGGCAACTGGGATGTCGAAACTCTTGCCGCAGTCCTTGCAAGTGCACCATATTCCAGCTCTTCTGTAATCAGCATCGGGTTTTCTCAGTTCATCTTTGCATTTTGGACAGATGAGCTTGTCATCTTTGTGAAAGTTTTCCTCGACATCCATGTATCCACACTTAACGTGCTCGATCAGGGAACTTTTCCGTATGTCGAAAGATTTGCAGTAAGGGCAACAATAATGGATGGAAATACTTGCTGAATCACACTTTGGGCAGAAGATAACTTTGTCAAAGAGTATTCTCTCGAGTATTCCACCTTCGTAAAGCTTCTTGAGAAATGACTCAGCGCTTGACGCGTCTCCAGCAATTATCTCAATCGTCGGGTACCGGTATCCCAGCTTAGAATCACAGATTGGTTGAAGTTCGCTTATCTCACCGTTCAAGAACTTGTTCAGTAGGACTTGCGTATTTCGATCTTTGTAGAGTTCCATCCTTTCTGCTTTACCCGACGTGTACAATCCACTCCAAGTTAACCGAGCTGCTTAGTTCCTTTCAGAGATTATTTCTAGTTCCACTCGTTTAAACATATCCAGGAAAGCTTTTAAAATTTGTTTGATCGAGACATGGAAAAAGTGATTAGAGTGAGCGCCGGTCCCAGACGAATGGTTCGCTGTCCAAGATGCGGTTTCCCATTTGACATAACCTACGGTAGAGCTTTCGCCTGCTCAGGCTGCTCATCTTCAGTGCACTGCACAGGGGCAAAATGCCCGAGGTGCAGACACGAATTCCCTTTGACCGAAACCTAAGATCGTACCGTCATCTCCTGCACATTCACGGGGGCCGCTGGGTCACAGTCACATTTTTTAATGAGAATCTTCATAATTGAACCAAAACGCTGCCAAGAACATGCGGTGAAATATTTGCAAACGCAGTCTGAACAAAAACGGCGAGTGATCCGCTGGACCACACTGAAAGGATTGACTCCGTTGATCCTGTTTCTCGCAGTGGCAGCTTTAATCGAGTTTCTTGTCGTTCTCTACGCCATGAGGTTGGGCGTTGAGGACACGTCAGTCTTGCAATGGAGTTTCAACTTTCCAGGGACGAGTTGGCCAGTGACGATAGCGATAAGCCCAGCGTTCCATCTGGTCCCCATTTGCGTCATAATCATGCTTGCACTCAGCTGGACGTACCTCACCAAGAAGGTATCATTGAGACGACGAGAGATACGAAGAGGAAAGGTTGAAACCTTTCCAAGGCAGAGGGTCGAAAAGAGGGGACTAGCATCAAGAATATGTCGCGCCGCAAGGAACTATTTTAGGAGGATAGAGTCAAGGCTACCGAAAATCAAGCGGATTTCTCACCTTTCCGAAAGAATACACTTTGCAAGAGCCACAGTCAGAAGCGCCTTGATTGTACTGCTGGCTTTTGCAGCTCTCACCCTGCTTTTCTCTCTTTTGGCCTACCCGCAGGCAATCTTTCGGTTTGTGTCGAACGCTTATCAGAGCGACGCTTCGTTGCGCAACTTCGTCATCTCGGTGAACAACTGGGCGAATGGAGTGGCCCAAGCTTTGGGGCCCATAGGCTGGATCAGCACTTCCATAAACAACGCCCTGATTGCTGCTGCACCAAGTGTCAGAAATCTAGGAGTTGGTCTTGGGAGCTTGATCAGTCCAATAGCAACCCTAGGCAATGTTGACAAATTCTTGCTTTTCCAAAACGCTGCAGCCTGGGTTTCTGTGCTATTAATCATCATTTACGGAGAGCGAACCGGGAAAGGCTACCGGTACAAGAAATAGCCAGATTCACGGGATTTCTATGGATCGACGCCCCAGGTTCGGTCCAGCTGGGGTTCCGCCACTGTTCAAGTCTATGAAGGCTACTTTGACGGACATTCCCAGACTTCTACGCGAAGAGGGACTTGACGCTTTCGAGTATGAAGCCGTTCAATGGGGAAAGAAGCCCCAAATGAGGAAAGAAGAGGCTCAGAAGCTAGAGCTGGAAGCCAAGCAGAACGACGTTTGGCTCAGTCTCCACGGTTCTTACTTCATAAACTTCTGCGGCGAAAGAACAATTGTTGAAGCAAGCAAACAACGCTTGATCGCGTGTGCAACGGCCGCTGAATGGATGAGTGCTCATGTTGTGGTTTTCCATCCTGGTTTCTACGGCAGGAAATCGCCGATGGAAGCTCTTAAAACGTGTTCAGAAGCCTTGGAAGAGGTTGTTGAAAATATGCTGAGCCTGGGGATTAGGAACGTTAGAATAGGACCAGAAACGATGGGCAGGACTTGTCAGCTGGGAAGCCTCGACGAAGCTTTGAATCTGTGCGAGACAGTTGAACGCACGCAAATGGTTGTTGATTGGTCCCATCTTCACGCAAGAGACAGAGGGCGTTTCAGAAGCGTTGAGGATTTCCGCAAGGTTGCGGAGGCCATTGAGAACCGACTTGGAACTGACGCTCTCAAGAACTTGCACTGTCACTTCACAAAGATCGAGTTCACTGACAAGGGTGAAAGACGCCATCACACGCTGCAGGAAGCACGTTATGGACCAGACTTCCGATTGCTTGCAAGGGTCATCATTGAATTCCAGTTGAAACCAGTCATCATAAGCGAAAGCCCAATCCTAGATCTGGACGCAATGAAGATGCGTGACATACTTCAAGAAGAGTTAGACAAGAGTTAAGAAAGTGCGATACGTTTTTACACTGTCCTGTGGTGCTGCTTCAAGGGGACATGTTTTGGTTCGATTGAGAGGATTTCAGAAACTAGTCTCAGTAGAAACCGCGTTGCAAACGTTTCTTGGAACGTTGCGGATCAAACCGAAAGAAACGTCTAGTCCCTTGCACTTAGCCCTAAATCGTGTCCTAGCCGAACAAATAATCGCAAGGACGGATTTGCCGAGGACTAACAGGTCAGCAGTTGATGGATACGCTGTAAACGCCGACAGCACTGCCGAAGCAACACAGCATAGACCAAAAACTCTCAAGATCGTCTACAAGGACGTGATAAACGAGAACCAAGCAAAGCAGGTGTGGACGGGCAACTCGGTTCCCAGTCGCACAGACGCCGTCGTGATGCTGGAAAATGCTAAACTGGGTGGAGACAAGATCGCCGTGTTGAGCCCGTTAACTCGATGGGAAAACGTTTCGAAAAAGGGCGAAGACGTGCGAAAAGGACAGGTCGTTGCCGAAGCGGGAACTCGTTTGAAGCCTCAGCATCTGGGACTGATAGCTGCCTTTGGCATCGCCGACGTAAAGGTCTTTCGAAGGCCCAGGATTGCCATTTTGGCAACTGGAAATGAGCTTGTTGAGTTGGGTTGTAAACTGCGAAGAGAACAGGTATTTGACACGAACAGAACTGTTCTATGTGCATTATGCAATGAGCTAGGAGCACAAACTCTAGATTTGGGCATTGCAAGGGATGATGTAGATGAAATCTCGGAAAAGCTGAGGCTAGGCCTTGTGAAAGCTGATGGCGTGATCAGTTCTGGTGGAACCAGTGTCGGGGGCCTTGATCTCGTTCCAGAAACTGTTAACAAGGTTGGAGAGCCAGGCGTCATCGTTCATGGCGTAGCAATGCGTCCAGGCATGCCAACGGCGCTGGCAATCGTTAAAGACAAGCCCATCATCGTACTCCCAGGCAACCCTGTTGCCGCTATGCTGAGCTTCGAGGTTTTTGGCAGACCGTTAGTGAGCAGGATGCTGGGGCTTAAACGGGTAGAGCCGAGACCCATGTTGAGGGCAAGAATGACTAGGAGAATCGCTACCACCCTAGGAAGGAAGAATTTCGTTCGTGTCCGCGTTCTTCAAAAGTATGATGATTTCCTCGCTGAACCTATCAGCACTCGAGGTTCAAGTCTGATTTCCACTATGACAAGATCTAACGGTTATACCGTCGTGCCAGAAAACGTAGAAGGCTTAGAAGAAGGAGACATTGTCTCGGTGCACATGTTTGACGATTTAAAGGCGATTGGAGATTATGTTTAGGAAACTGTTGACTTTTGAAGAGGCAAAAAAAGTCATTCTAGAACGATTCAGACCTAGGCATTTGGGCATTGAAGAGATTTCGCTTCTGGAGGCTAGCAGCCGTGTTCTAGCACAAGACATAACGGCCAGCAGAGACATCCCACCATTTGATCGGTCAACAGTTGACGGATACGCTGTCAAGGCGCAAGACACCTTTGGTGCCGAGGAAAACAGACCGATTGCGCTGATGGCCCACGGAGCAGTGCGCGTTGGCGAAGCTCCTAAGATAGTTGTCAGAAAGAAAGAAGCAGCAGAAATAGTCACAGGAGCACCCATTCCCGAAGGCGCAGACGCTGTTGTCATGGTTGAGCAGACTGAAAGAAAGGCCAACCGTATTCGTGTCTTCAGCGCAGTCGCAAGGCATGAGAACATAATGAAGGCAGGACAAGACATCGGAAAAGGCGAGACTGTTCTCAAATCTGGCAAACTGCTGGATTCGAGAGAAGTCGGTGTTCTGGCTGCCTTGGGCATGGCGAGAGTCAAGGTTTACATGGTTCCTCGGGTAGCAGTTTTTTCGACAGGAGCTGAGGTAACCGAGCCAGGCAGAAGCCTGCTCAATGGGAAGATTTATGACATCAACGCGTACAGCCTGAGCGCAGCTGTGATCGAAAGCGGGGGGAAGCCTATTTTTCTCGGCGTTTTCCCTGATGACCTCGTCAAGCTTCAGAAAGCGTTGAGGCACGCTTTGGCCTCCGCCGACGTTGTGGTAACATCTGGCGGTGTCTCGGTAGGCCCAAAAGATGTTATGCCAAAAGCGTTGGCTTCTCTCGGAAAACCCGGCACGATCATATCTGGAATCGCTATCAAGCCTGGAAAACCCACGACGATAGGGCTGATTCGTGATAAACCAGTGTTCTCGCTTCCTGGACATCCTACATCTGCATTGTTGGTTTTCCATCTACTTGCCCGCCCGATAATACAGGCAATGGGAGGGAGAAGAGCAGAGGAAGACTTAGAAGTGAAGGCTATAACAATGGTAAGGATGTTCCCGGCAAAGGGAAGAAGAACATTTGTCATGGTAGCCCTGAAGCGCGATAGGCTAAACAGGACTGTGGCCGAGCCTATTCTAGCTGGGGATTCTGGAGCGATAACGACCCTCATGAGAGCAGATGGTTATGTCGAGATACCTGAAAACGTGCAATTCGTGGATGCAGACGAGGAAGTCGCGGTGCGACTTTTTCGAAAAATGCCGTAAACGACAAAGAGAATTTGAGAAGACGAATGTTGGCGCGATTACACAAAACGAGAAAAGATGTCCTCATTCTTCAAGAACTTTTCTCTTGTTTGCGGCGTATGCCGTGAAGACCCATGTTAGAATGAGATAGAAAATCATTCCGACGCCGAGAAGATAATCTCTTGTCAAAACACTGTATATGACATACGATGAGAAAGTTGTGCTAGTAAAGAACAAGATTATGATAAACCAGAACGACCAAGCTCTCTTCCTAAACATGCCATAGGCGGCAATCAGGCTTAGTATGCCGAGGATCCCAACGTGCGGTGGGAAGCCACTCAGAGGCAAAAGAGCAAGAAATGCTATGCCGACGATTGCGTAGAAAACAGATGTTGCGAACATCCCCCAGCTCTCAATCCTCAGCTTGGATCCGAGCGACATTTTCCATACGCCTTTAACCTTAATGCATTGACGGTAACATTAATAAATCTAATGTTCCACTTTCCCGTTCAACTTCGCACTCTCAAATCCTGCTTGGAAAGACGAAAAAGTGCGCGCTTTATTTCTCGCAGAAGACGACGTGTTCCATTGGAAGTTCTAGGCCAAACCTCTTAAGGTCATTAAGATGCTCCTCAACCCACGACGGATGGACCGCCCATTCCTTCAACTTGCTTGTTGCCGTGTCACAATCCATTTCTACTCTTGTCTCAAGATACGCAGTTCTTATGTTCTTGAAACCTGTCCTGTGCATCAGCACCACGACTTCGTCCGAGAAGGGCGAAAACCATTCTGGCTTCGGCAGCGATGTCTCCATCGAATTGGCATTCGCATCGATGACCAGCTTCTATGCTTCGTTTTCAGCAACGGGGACGAGTTCGCCATGCCCCATCTCGCCATAAGGCTTCAGGATTCGGTGAAACTCCTGAACAGCCTTTTCAAGCCCTTCCCTGTTCAATTCACACAAAGTCTCGTTCGAAATGATCATGTCGGTACTTTCAGTTTCCATCGCACTCATGTTTCTGACATCGCCGTGGACGACCGTAACAAGATCCTCAAGTTTTTCTTTTCGCAAATCCCGCTTCAGAGTCTCCAAGGCGCCCTTTTATGGTCCCGCTGAAGTGTCAAGGGCAATCAATCTAAAATCGCCCTTGGTTCTCCCGAGTCTTCTCACAAGTGGAATTGTCAGCTGCCCCCTGCCTGCACCGACCTCAAGGATGACCGATGCTCTTTCGAAATCAAGATTTTCAATCATAAGAGAGACTAAGCGTTCATACATCGAGCTGACGAGTTTTTCCATTTCCATCCCTCAAAGACAGCACATGCCTTACTTTAGTATGAGGGCTAAAGGCGTTTGGGAACACTTTCACATTTAACCTCACATTCTCAGATAACTAATAAGGAAACGCGCGCCCGTTTACAACGTCTTGAATTGTGCTTGTTCAGCTGAAATAAGCTTGAAATAGGGCTGAAATTGTGGTGCGGGGGATGGGGTTTGAACCCACGCAGCCCTGCGGCAACAGGTTTCATAAAGCTCGTGCATCGTCGACGCTTTCCTAAGCCTGTCTCCTTTGGCCAGACTCGGACACCCCCGCAATGGTGGTCTTCAGATGTTGAAACTGTGTTTTCTTTTATATTTGTTTAGTTGTGGGGTTCAGGAATTTTTAAAGCCCAAGAAACGGTCTGTATTGTAATTGAAGAATCAAGAATCATCAGCCATAAAAAAAGGTGCCGCATGAGTTGGCTGTTGACAGGTTTCTTGAGGAATTTGGGCTTCGTCGTTGTTTGGTTTGTTCTCACCAGAAAAGCAGCACCGTTCTGGGGCGATTGGAGCTGTCACTTTTTCTTGCGTCTAATTATGCTAGTTACAGTTCCGAAGGCTGCGATGAGCGCGCCGTAGCAGAAGATCGGAAGGGTTGACGCTGTTCTCTCCAGCGAAACGGTGTATCCTCCTACTGCGATGGGGATCACGATGACTTTTGAAGTGTTGGAGACGGCGATTCGGCCTCTGAGGTCTGTCACGTTTAGATACACGTAGTAGGTGCCGATTGATCCTGGAGTGAATGTCCATGAGCTGGATGTTGCACCTAGGTATGGGCTCGTGCCCAAGTACCACTGGTAAGAGTATGGAGCTGTTCCCCCTGTTACGATTGAGGTAAACAGGACAGAGTTTCCAAGGGTTATAGTGATGGCTGTGGGGCTGATGGTGACTGAGGGCAGGATCACGAACACGGCGTTCAACGTGTGGTTCTGAGTCATCAAAACGTGGTACGGGTTGCTCGTGCCCACGTCAAAGCCGTCAAGTATCCAATGGTCGAAGTCGTATCCAAGGTTCGCTGTTGCTGTCACGTTGACGAGTGTTCCGTTGTCGTAAATGTACGTGCCTGGAGCTGGGGTTGTTGTTCCCCCGGCGGTTGTGGTGATGTTCAGCGCGTATAGAGGGTGGAAGAAGGCTTTCAACGTGTGGTTCTGGTTCATCGTGACGTTGTAGGGGTTGGTTGTTCCCACGTTGACACTGTCAAGTTCCCAGTGGTCAAACGCGTACCAGGGATCGGGAGTTGCCGTAGCGGTGACGACTGTGTTGTAGGCGTACTGATGCAGTCCAGGAGCTGGGTTTGTTGTTCCACCTATGGTCGTGACCATAGTTAGATTGTATAAGGGATAGAATGTAATATCGCCAAAAGTCGAGGCATTTGATGTTTGATAAATGCTCTTAGCAATTGTCGGATCATCGGGGTAAACTGCATCCAGTGTGTAGAAGTTGTCTTCGAACCATACTTTGAATCCGACCGTATACGGCAGACTAGTGATGTTGAAGTCGTACGAGGACCCGTCACTTCCAACAAGCGGAATCATCATCTCGAAGGTCCAGTTTCCAAGCGCACCCTGGGTTGCATTAGTGTGCGACCATTTCATGGATCCGTCGTTGGTTTTGCCAGCACTAACGTCTGCATCCCAGGCGCCAGGTCCGCCTCCGGTGTAATATAGATCGTTATTTGTATAGAACGGTGAGGAAACATAAGTGGTAACTCCCTCTCCGTTATCGCCTACGACTAAAGTGCTACTGTCATTATCGCTAAACAAAACAGCAAGCCCCTTCCAGTGACCGCCGAAGTCATGCGCCTCATAGTCATCGTTGAAAATCTGGACCGCCAAGAAGACATAAGTCAAGTTGTTTTCAACATACAATCTGCCATTGAGTGTCTTGTTTATACTACCGTCTAATCGGCTTCTCATTTGGATTGTAAAATCACGAACCGTTGCATTTGCCCATTCGCCCGCCGTGATATTTCCATTTATGACTGGCGGTGGCGAGGCCCATCCGCTGTCGATAGGGGTTCCCAGGTCGGCTTTAACAGACGGGTTCATTCTGACTAGGGAAAGAACCATGAGAAAGAGCACTATTAACACTGCTGCCTTTCTCTTGTCCATTCTCCCGTCTCCCAACGTCTAGACTAGTACTGCGTGTTCATTGTATTTAAGAATTCTGATACTAAGTTCTATCCAGCAGTGGGCACACGTTGAACCATTACACCAACAAAACACATGCAAATAATGACTTCCAAACCTTAATGCGATAACATTATTCTTTTCAACGCCTGCTACAAGGATCGTTTCTTGACTTGAAGGGTTCTGGAAGCCTCAAAACATAAGAAACCGTTTGTCACTAATAGGGTGTGCACGTGTGCCTCGGTAGCCTAGCTCGGTTGGGGCTCCGCCTTGGTAAGGCGGGGGTCGCGGGTTCAAATCCCGCCCGAGGCTCCATGTTTCTTTCATGGCGGTTCTCTGCTTCGGTCCGCAAATCTCAAATAACCTTCAATCGTTTAATTCGTCAGAGTGATGATGTCGTGAGTGCTGAGAGAAAGTTCACGCTGGAAGAACTGAAAAACCATGATGGGAAGGATGGAAGGCCGGCTTACGTAGCTTACAAAGGCAAGGTCTACGATGTCACGGATGATTTCCTTTGGACGGGAGGTGACCATCAGGGTGAGCACGCGGCTGGGAGAGACTTGACGGAAGAGATGGCGCTCGCGCCTCACGGAGATGACGTTGTTGAAAGGGTTAAGCTCGTCGGCGTCCTCGTCAAATAGCAGTAGAAACTGGTAGTCTCGGCTGAAATCTTTTTTGTTACGGGGCGGAACCTTCCGTGCGATTCGATTAAACAATTTATATATGGACAGTAAGCAATGAAGATAGAGAGGGAATTGGTTATTGTCCCTTGATCCCCTAACAATCACACTCATCGCAGTAGGGGCAATTATCGCCTGTGTAATCGTGATTTTCGCGATGAGAAAGCGGCCGAAGAAGGAGAGAATCCGCAAAGAGGCAATGGTTCCACCTGAACTTAGAGGCTATCCCTTCAAGGTCGTTAAGAGTGTTCCAACAGAAGATGCTTCACACGCCAGAGACGAGCTGCGAATATTGGACTTGGAGAGGGAAATCCTAAGCGACGCTATCCGGAGGCTGTACGAGGCTCATGCCGAAGGAAAAATAACCGAGGAAGAGAGGGAGAGACTCGCACAGACGTACAAGTCCAGAATGATGACCGTGAAGGACGCTATTTCGAAGGACGAGTCTCTAGTTGCTCTGCATGAGCTTGAAACCATGCAAGAAGACCTGATGAAACTGTTCAGCGACCGCTTCGACGAACTCACCTCAAAAATCGACGAACTGCGCTCCAAAACAGAGGTTAGATCGATAAAGGAGATAGCTATCGCACCTAAAACTGCGGAAGCCGAGACACCGGGTTCGGAGGAGAAAGCTGGCGCCGAAGAAAAGGCCAAGAGAAAGAAGAAACAAGCGCCGGCCAAGGCCAGTCCAAGGACTGAAGCTGAAAAAAGGATTGAGGAAATCCGGTCAGAAGTGGAAAAGGTTCTAGACAGGCTGGGGCAGATGGAGATTGAATCCTAAGAGCGAATGGGTTGAAACGGCGAAGAAAATGGCGGCCTTGGAAGCCGTCAAACACGTGAAAGACGGTTTCATCGTGGGCTTGGGAAGCGGTAGCACGGCGGCCTACGCCATCGAAGAGATCGGAAGCGAAATTGCACGCAAGAGACTGCACGTTTTTGGCGTTCCAACCTCGTATCAAGCTTTCATGTTTGCCGTCAAGCATGGAATTCCAGTAACGACGCTTGATGAGCATCCTGTGTTGGATGTGACGATTGACGGTGCAGACCAGGTTGATGTGGAATTGAACCTGATCAAAGGGATGGGCGGGGCCTTGACGCGCGAGAAGATTGTTGCCTGCGCCTCCAAGCAGAACATCATCGTTGCAGATGCGAGTAAAAAGGTTAGAGTACTCGGTGAAAACGGTCAGCCAGTGCCGATAGAAGTGTTGCCTTTGGCATTGCCTTTCGCGATGCGCATACTGAAAGAGATCGGTGGAACGCCTATCATCAGGGAAGGGACGGGAAAAGTTGGGCCGGTCATAACGGACAACGGCAACGTGATCCTCGACGTGGATTTTGGACTTATACGCAAGCCTACTGACTTGGCACGAGACCTAAAAGCTGTTTCAGGAGTCGTGGAGACGGGGCTCTTCGTTGGAATGGCAGACATAGTGTACATTGGAAAGAGTTCTGGCGTAGAGAAGCTGAAGAAGAAATAGATTTTTCCGTTCTCGAACTGAGCCTTATCACTTGAACAATGTCTGGAAGCACTCTTTGTGGTAGTGGCTTCGCTCCACGCCGTCAGAATCTTTGACCGCAACTTGCTGCTCTGGGTCCAGTGCGCGTCCGCACTTGTCGCACCGCAACGTGTTTTCCACGTCTTCTTCTTCCGTGCGCTCTGACTCCATCTGTCGGAGTTCTTCGCATCTGCGTTTCAGTTCCGCCACTCTTCCTTTCAATTCTTGCAGCCTGCGCAGGGTGATTTCTATCTTCTCTCTTATATCGGTCTCTTCATCTTGGTCGGTGTGCTCGCCTATCTCCGTTTTTTCCAACATCTGGCTCACCCTCTTAAGGCATACAGGGTATCTTAATATATAATACTTTATTCTGTAACCGCAATATTCCCAAAAAAGAAAACCTTACGAGACGCTCTGCGGAGCCAGCAATGTCTACCAAAGAATCATGACTTCAAACGGGACAAAACCGGTCTCTGAGCAAAGATAGATGAGCGGTTTCGGGAAAAAGTGAGGAACCAAATACCCTTAAATCAAGGCTTAGCTAATCCAAATTTGCCAAGGCAGGACGGCCGGGGTAGCCTAGCCTGGCCAGGGCGCCAGACTCATAATCTGGAGAACAAAGAACGGGGCATGTGAGCGCCTGATGTCCAGAGGTCGCGGGCTCGAATCCCGCCCCCGGCACCACCATCATGGACCTAATAAGCCATCTTGATCGTAGTTATGTCAATCCTAGTTTAGATTCTTTGAGTTTAGAGATTAATCCGCTGCAAGAGCGTGAGATTAAGGTGGGCGAAGATTGTGGACTGGTTTCTCTTTTTCACGTCACCTAAGCATTTGCCGTTGACGATGCAAAGTGCGCGCGTTCACCGCTATTGGCCTGGTCCTAATTCGCTTTTCTGAAGGGTTCCGTTCTTTTGGGTTTGCCTACTTTATTTGTGGTGACAATAATTTAAGCCGCAAAAATGCTGTGAGACACTTCATTCAGCCCTGTCACACCCAGAAAAAGAATTCAATAACGCGCATGCACGCTCACTCGTTTTGGGATATTTAGCATAAGCTCCATTTCGGTGAGACATCAGTGAAGGAAACCGTAATGCGCGTGGTAGACATATCCCTGATTCATATTTGAAGTTCATAACCATTAAGAATGCAATCGGTAGACAATCGGTAGTAGTAACAGAAATCGACACGAAAAATTAAGAAGGGAATTTATGACCGCAAACAACTTTGTAAACGTTGGGCGACTCGAAGAAAGGACTTCTGGAAGGTACGTTAAAACAACCCTTGATTTGGTGGTTTTGGCAATATTGAACGGCAAGCCTATGTACGGGTACAAGATAATGGCGGATATACACAAGGAGTTCGGCGTCTTGCTTAGTCCAGGTTCTCTGTACCCTCTTCTTCATTTGTTGGAGGAAAAGAAATTGGTAGAATCACGTGTTGAGGGAGGGAAGAAAGTTTACGAACCCACCAATGAGGGGAGAAAAAGATTGCAGAATGCGTTCGCGGCGTTCAGATTGTCAATAAATCATCTGGAGAACTTCGTGAAAAGAAATGGAAAAGATCCTCCGAATGATTCGTAGGCATTCCGAATTTCCATGCGGGGCCTTAACCCTTTTTTTCATTGTCTCGCTTCTAAAAGAGTTATGATTTCTTTCAGTTTGTTCATCTCTTTTTCGGTGTCTCTGTATGGCGCTTCTTCAAGTTTCTTTATTGTTTCCGTGATTTTTCTTCTTTCTTCGCTGGATGTGTTGTCACTCAGTCTTCTCTCTACTGCAAGGGCCAATATCTTGGCTTGGCTTACCATTTTCACCTTCATCGTCATTCCGTTGGTCTGCTCCACTAACGTATCAATGTAGTCTTCGATTTTCTGAGCATTGCTGCTATTCAACGCCCTCTCAAGTCTGCCTAAAGTTTCTTCCAGAGTCCATTTTTCGTTTTCAGTGATTTTTCCGATTAGCTCTTTTATCGCTTTCTTTGCCTCGTAAATCACATTCTTTGCCCGGCAACGGATTTCGATGATCTCTTTTCTCTTTTCGTCTAAATCGTTAAACTTGGTTGCCTCGATGACCATTCTGGTGATTTCTTCTGCTGACAGCGCTGTCGACTTTAATACTTTGATCGTTTCTTTTTTCCCGGTCTCCAGAATTTCGGCAGAGACGCCCAGTATGCCATTAGCATCGATTTTGAAGGTGACTTCGACCTTCTGTTCGTATCTGGGCTCTGGCAAAATGCCATCTAGCTTAAACAAACCTAGTGATATGTTGTCCTTCGCCATCTCCCTTTCTCCTTGTAGAACGTGGATCATCATTGAAGTCTGGTCGTCTTCTTCCGTTGCAAAAACCATGCATGCCTCGGCTGGAATTGTTGTATTCCTCTTGATCAACCTGGTGAATATTCCACCAGAGGTCTCGACGCCTAAGGACAGAGGAGTAACATCCAGCAAGAGCATATCTCTCATTTCACCTTCCAGAACGCTTGCCTGTATACAAGCGCCAATTGCAACGATCCCCATCGGATCTATGCCCTTCTCAGGTTCTAATCTTGAGAAGAAATCTTTGAAGTATTTTCTAACTATTGGCATTCTGGTTGGTCCGCCCACGAGAATGAGTTTATTTATGTCTTGAGAATCAAGGCCGGAATCTTTCAAGGCTTGTCCCAACGGATATTGGAGCCTATTAATTTCAGGCTTTATGAGTTCCTCTAGCTTGTCTCGTGTTAGAACGATGCTTGGGTTGATTTCTGTCCCTTCGATGCTGATCCGAGTCTTTACGATTGTTGAACGCCTGCTAGACAGATGAATCTTGGCTAGTTCACCAGCGTCTCTGAGCTTATTCAAAATTATCTGGTCATTTCGTACGTTAACGTTGTATCTTTCTTCGACTTCCTTGACGAGGTGGTCTAGAATTCTGTCGTCCATGTCTTTACCACCGAGATGGGTGTCTCCGCTTGTAGACAGGACTTTGAAAATTCCGTTACTCATTTGCAGGATCGTCACATCAAAGGTTCCAGAGCCCAGATCCAACACCGCGATTTTCAGGTTCTGGCCAATCTTGTCTAGACCGTAAGCTAATGAGGCTGCCGTCGGTTCGCTGATAATTCGCAAAACCTTTAACCCTGCTTTTTCTCCCGCCTCTTTTGTAGCGTTTCTTTGGTTGTTATTGAAATACGCGGGAGTTGAGATTACCGCTTTGTCTATTTTCTCTTCTAGGTACGTTTCAGCATCTTCTTTTATCTTCTTTATCATGAGCGCAGAAATCTCTTGAGGTGTGTACTTGTGACCATCTATCTCTACAGCGTAGTCTGTGCCGATTTGTCTCTTGATCCATCTTATCGTCCTGTCAGGACGAATGTAAGCGTACGTCTGCGCGTTTTTCCCGATGGTTATTTCGCCATCTTCTCTAAAAGCTACGACAGAGGGAAACATTTTTCCATATGGAGTCGCTCCTTCAGATGCTGGAACAAGCCTTATTTTACCATCTTTCAGCACAGCTGCAGCAGAGTTGGTAGTTCCGAGGTCTATTCCTACTGTTCGGCTCATTCCAATCTGCCATCCCGGAGGATAGTTCAGCTAACTTTCTTGTATAAGGAGAGTTTCTTCAACCTTGGATTTCTCGAGAGAGCAGAGATAATGCTCGCAGTATTTTATTAGCAATTCGTGTGCGTCTTTGAGCTTCTTAAATTTCTCTTCAGAAAGGGGGTCGTCTGAGTGGAGGTCTGGGTGACATTCCCGCGCAAGCAGATCGTATGCTGAGTTTACTTCGGATATGCTTATTTCCTGACCAAGATCCAAGATTCTTCGTGCTCCTTCTACAGCCTTGAAATCTATCCTTTTCATTTCAACATTCACGAAATTGTATGGCGGCAGAGGACTGAGGCTTTTGAACTCAAGTTTCCCCTTGTACTTTCTTTCCAATTCCTCTAATTTAGCATTGAATTCCTGTCCTTGTCTCTTTTCAACCAGAAAAGAAGCGCTCATTAAGGTGTCATGATCAACGATTTTGTTTTCTTTAAACCCATCCGCCAAACTCTTCAAAGCGATTTCTATATTCTCTAAGTATTCGTTTTTCTTCCTGTCCAGGGCTGACTTGACTTTCTTTCCAAGCTCAATTCTTAACGACTGGTCGCTGTTCTCCGTTATTTCTCTGCTCAATGTTCGTATTTCTTCGTTTTCTTCCAGAATGGATACTAGGATTGCTTTGTCCCATGAAATCTTGACGTTGACCTGGACTTTGTGGTCTATGTTTCTCAAGATGTGCTGGAACTTCTTTCGAGCTCGCTTCAAAACGTTTCTTATCTCTGTCTCATCTCTGGCTACGACGCCAAAACCAATGGGGATTACTGTGTGAGTCTCCATAATTTTCTGCAATGCCTTCTCGTGAACCCCAGCCTCTTCTACGTCAATCTTCAAGCTTTCAGGGACATCACTAACTGCGGTGCCAATATCTTCGTATCGAACTACACACACCTCGCTGTTGTCAATGCCAATGCGGCCGAAGCTCTCTTCATCTGCTGATCCTACAATTCCATAGACATACTTTCTCGTCTTATCCATACTTCTCTTCACCTCATTTCACTCCTGTGATCTTGCTTGCGACTGAGTGAAGCGAGCAACGCATTTCCAATCGCTTCCTTGAATTCCCCAATGTCTGAAGTGTAAACACGGCCCACTTCGCCACCAGTGAACTGGAGATAAAGCTCATCACGCTCTTTCTTGAAGTGGGCTTCCTTTTGCACCACAAGTCCCTCTATCTTACCTAAAGGTGCTTCAAAAACAACCTCAGTAGGCTCCTTCCTCCAAAGAAAGAGTCTATTGTTCGTGAGGTACCAGACGCCTGGCTTCCATGTGTTCACGATGCCTTGGTTACTCCAGACCGATCCAAAGGCTTTGGTTATTATCTCCTCATCCATGGCTAGCGGCACTACTGCTTTTTTCGTGCATTCTTTCTCATACCATTCTCTTGTGCGCTTGTCCCACGCTTCCATCATTCCATATTCAAGCATGGTCTCTATCCCTGCGATTGCCGCCTTCAAGTTCACTCCCAGCAGCGGAACGCCTGCAACAGACAGGATCAGGTCCGCGTTCAGAACTAGCCCCTTGTCTAACAGTTTCTGCAGAATGTCGTTGATGTCGCATTCTCGGTGGCTAGGTCTCATTCCTAAATCTCCTCAGGCTTGACGAAACTAAATGGTGCCCATGGCCCAGTGAAGCGAACTGCATAACCTTCCTGACTTATTTTACCGAGCGCTTGGCCCAGACCTTTGACCTTATCCTTGTGGACTAGGCAGGAAAACGGTACAATTAGTTTCTTGTCTTTATAGTTCTCTGGTAAATGTGAAACTCTTCTCTCGATCTCCATTTCTTCAGCGTGTTCTTTTATCTTGGAAGCGAACTCTGCAGCCAGTTTGGCTCGCGTTGCATTAAAGGCATCTTTTAGTCCTAGTTCAAATTTTCGACGAAGAAGGTATCCAGCTCGTTCAGGCATCTGGCTTGTTTTCTGCTTCAGCTCCCTTAGAGCTTGATTTTCGGCCAGGATTTTTTCTACTAACTTGTCCTGGTCAGAGAAGATCTGAACCACATATTCTGCTCTCTGGCAGAGCCTTTCGAGATCATGCTTGAGTTTCTCATAGCTCCTTCCTAGCCAGTTCTCGATGGCGATGTCATCACCTTTGACAATGGTGTCGAAAGAAAAGGGAATTACCGTGCCAAACTGCTCTGTAGCCCCGTCGACTACATCATTGTAGCTTAGGATCCACTCCATGACCTTGTTTGCATCCTCTGACTGGTAGGGCTGACTCTGACAAGCATGCACTACTGCTGCAATATCCCTGTGGGGAACTGTGTAGACTTCGGCTTTCGCTATTCCTATGTTACCCAAGCGCAACTTTGCTCCGCTGTCGACGACACAGTACACGTATCTTCCTTCTCTGAGACTAGTTTCTCCGATGACTTTCGTTTCTTTCATGTTTTCTTCATCTCCTCTTCCCATCTTTCCGGGTTTAAAAATACGTCAGTCACTTCAGAAAGACCATCAATTACAGAATCTACGACATCCTCAATGTCGTTCTCTTTCTTTATGCGTTTCAATGCCTCGTTAAGGTCGGCTAGCGCTTCACCAAGCCTCGTCTCTTCTTCAGCAGTTAATCTGCCGTTCTCAATTCGCCTTAGGGCTTGCCTCTCAAGAGCTTCTTCTATTATCTCAACCAAAGCAACAACGAGCCCTAGCAAACCTTGTTTGAGGTTTCCTTCATCAACCTTGATTACCATGTCTTGTCACCGCTTCTTCTTCAGCACAACTTCTAAAACGCCATTGTTAACTGTCTTCTTCACATCTCCCTCAACGGCACTGGTGAGAAAGACTTCCTGATAGTATTCTTTTCCAGCTATAATGAGAAAATCATCTTTAACTTCAACTCTAGCGTCTTCTTCCTGCAAGGGTATCGAAGCTATTACCGTTAGAGTATCCTTTTCCTCCTGGAGGTCAAGTGATTTACAGCTAGGCGCATGATCTACTAGTTCTTCGTTCAACCACCACGAAAAAGTGATTTTTTCGCCTGTCAGTGGATCAAGTTTGCAAGGTTCAAAAATGATGAGGGACTTCCCCGTACTCTCTTGAACCTTTGGATTAATGACCTCCCTTATTCTGACTAGCACTTCCATGTCGCAAGTGGCATCGATGAGATCAGCCAGCTTTCTGATCCCTGCGTGCTTCTCTTTTAGAAGGCACACCAGGATCTGGAAGCTCTTCTCATCTAACGCGTTCATGACTTGATTTGTATTCGTTGAGCCTAAGTGCGAACTTGATGGTTTCCAAAGCATTCTTGTCGCCTCAGTTGGCCAGAGCTACAATTAAGTGAGCTTTACCCTCACCAGTGCTTCTTCCTTAATCTTGGCGCTTGCGCTTCTCCATCCGCACCAAGGACACTGATCATTGAGCAGTTGCTCCTTCTCCACAATTTTGCTGCATTGCGGGCATTGTTCTTTTTCTTTCGCGGCTTCTTTCCACGCCTTCGTCTCTAAGCTTGTGCCAGATGGAAACTCTAAACCGTATTTCGCCGCAGTCTCGAAAGAGGCCAGCGCAGCTCTTATTTTGATTCCAAGTAGTTCAACGCCGGCAACAGAAACAACGATGTCAGCGTTGATCACCAATCCCTTGTCCAGAATCCTGTCTAGGGCATCTGCCAAACCTCCCGAAGAATTTCCCTTCTGAGGCATTAATGTTGTCATCTCTTCTTCCTCGACAGATCTAAGGTTCGCCATACAACAGGGCCCTCCGTATCTCTTGAGACTCTGTGATCCGAACTGATTCCGGACGTCTTTCTGCTCGTCCCAAAGTACACAATAGCGTTAACCTCAGTTTCTACATTTGTGTGAATTGAATGTACATAAGCAATATTCAAAAGCCCGATACGAAACCTGTTACAAGAATTGACAAGCTCTTGCCACGTTGTCTCCTTCGTTGGTATCCATTCAAAAACGGTGGCAATAATCAGCTCGATATTTTTGCTCGTGTGACAAGCCTTTATCTCCGCATTCTTATCATTGATCTAGAAAAAGCAGCTTTGCATCTGTCGGGAGTATACACCAGAATATGCTTGTGGAGGAGACGACTCGGTTTAGAGTCTTCTTTGTTTTCATCATTCTATTCTGATATTCATCTTCTTATTGAGGTCCTTTTTGTCCCCAAGATTGCTTATCTTTTGCTGCTGGTTTAATTTCCCGTTTATGTTTTCGTATTCCTCTCTTGTTATTTCACCCAGTTCGTAGAGTAATCTGTTCTCTTTTATTTTGTCGTTAATTCTTCGCTGGATCTCCTCACGTCTTGCATCCTCACCGTAATTTGTGATGGTTTCCATTAGCCAGAGTAAATCAAATGGCGGTACAGATATGCCGAGTGCTCGAAGCAAAATGTCATCTATTAGAAAAGGCATTGGTTCACCTACTTTCTGTTGATTTCGATGCCTTGGGCCCCGATTTTTATGTAAACGAAATTGTGTGGGGGCCAGAGGCCGCTATAAAGAAGTTTCACCATGGGGTATTTTTCCTGCAGCCTTGCCACCTTCTCTGAAAACGCATCAATATCTTCTTTGTTGACTAGAAAAGATGCGTTTAAAACCAGTCTGTTGGTGAACAAGTTGCCTGTGACTGATTGTTTTGCCATTGTGTTCAGTGTCCCCAGGATATCTGATGTGCATTCCTTTCTTTTCTCCGGATCAGTGAACCCGGTGTCTGAGTTTAGAATGGCCTTCACGCCCAGCTCAACCATGTTATCAACCAGCTTTAGACATTTTCTAGTTAGATCATGAGACTTTGTCAATAAGTGCTTCAATATTCTGTCGTTTTTTATCGTCGTTCCGAATTCCGCTGGTATGACGGTGTGTCTTTCCATTATCTGTCTTAAGACTTCTATGTGCCTCCGTGTATTGTCTTCGGTAATCTCGTAATCCTTCATAGGCGAATTGCTGACTACGGCTGCGATTTCTTCATAGGGAATCGTGTGTACTTCCTCGCCGTTTATTCCTATGTGCCCAAAACTTTTTTCTTCGCTGCACAGTATAATGCCATAGAGATATTTTCCTTGTTCCTCCCGTCTCTCCTCTTTTTCCTCAGGCTTTTTCAAAAGCTCGTTGCATTCTTCGGTTGTCACTTCAATCAGGCTCCTTGACTGTTTGTTCCGCCTGTAGATAGTTGGTTAGTAGCTTACGGATTTGAATGTGCTCCTTAAGCATGTTTTTTATTCTTAGTTCTGCGTCTCTTGCAGGAGCATACGTTTTTGCTTTGCCATTCTTGTCAGAAATCAACAGACCTTTATCTTTTAATGACTGAAGGAGAGGATAAATCGTTCCTGGGCTGAGTAGCACGTTAAATTCAAGATGTATAGCTCCTATTATTTCAATTCCACACATGGTTTTCCTTTGAAGAAGGGCAAGGATTATGGTCTCAAGATTGTCTTTCACCATTTTTTCGACGGAGTCGTATGATAACCTGGATTTGTCAACGAAATTTCCAGACAGCATTGTTATGTCGTTTGTTGTCAGTTGAAGGTGATTGTGGTATGCTGCAAATTGTCTGATTGTGTCTGGATCAAGTCTAGTAACGTCGTATGTGCACAAACAACGTAGAGGCTGCTTCTTGCCCAGCTCGTTTATGTAGTGTTCCCTTTCTCTGATTTCTTGGTCTTTTTGGTCAAGCATTGATCCAGCGTCTATGATTATGCGTAGGTTGCAGTTTGCCTTGTTTTCAAGATCTCTTAGTTCTTCTGGTTTTATGATTTCTAAATCAACGTTCATGGACTTGAACTCTTCGACAAGTGATGTGAGATCGTCTCTAGTTACGATTACTGCCCTTTCCTCTTTTCTCATAAAAACCAAAAAAGCTCTTTGAATTTCGTATTTATTCACTTTCGACGTGTATAGATGGAGGGTATGGTCTAAACCCTCAAGTCTTGTGTTAGACCGTGGCTTCAAACTAACCGATTCCATGCCCTCTCACCTCTATAATAGCAATTGTATAATCCAGAATGGTTACCTGTACCTCTCTGCTCTTCTGTTGCGTTTGGCTGTTCTTGTGCCCCATTTCGCCTTCCATGCTAAGTCTTTAGCTACCCTTCTTCTCTCCACCGAATCTACGCGTCTTGTCGTTACGATTACTATTTCGGAGTTTCTTCTAGAATGTTGCATGGCGTGATCCTTTTGAAGTTTCATGCTTCTCTCTATTCTCTGCTTTGATTCCAGGTCATGGGGGGATTTTGTTCTCATCGAGTAAAAGTAACTGTTTAGGCTTCTCTGCCACCAGCTTTCTCTCCCCATAGTTGCATCCCTTAACTAGTTTCTGTCTCGGTTTCAGATGACGACACTAGGTCGCATCGTCTTCTAATGACCTTCTGTGTCCAGCCGATTAGAGCGCCGTTCTTGCTGAGTCTGATCTCGTATCTTCCCAGAAGATCCAGCGAGTCTGGTATGGACCTTCTCTCCAACACTTCAACAGTTATCCTCCATTCTCCCTTTAGTTCTTCGGCACTTATGATGGCTTCTGGTTCCTTACGTAGGTGCTTCTTTGCGATGGTGAATGCCAGATCGGCGACCTTTTCTATTGACATGCTAGTTTCCTTTGCCATCATTCCATATCTCTCCTAAGGGACAGAAGGGTGCCCCTGATTCCCAAGCCTGAAAATTGTTTATCTTCATGCTGAGCCGTGTCGTTAAGTGTTTTCATCGTGAGAGTCTCCGTGGGCTTCTTTGATTACGGTATGTATGAGGTCACTTTTCTTCAACAGTTCTCTTTGGTCGCCTATTTTTGTTGCAAGAACATCCATGTATATTTGTTCAATGCTTTCTTTTGAGCGGTTGCGTCCCAATGCTTTCAGTCCTTGGCAGATCATTATTTCTGCCCTGGTGCCTGGCTTGTAAGGTTCAGGCATCTTTTCTCTGATTGTTCTGACAGCTTTCACAACTTTTTCTGCTTCAGTAGACGGCAAGTGAGTGTGAACTTGAGCAATCTTTAGTTCAGTATCATAGTCGTAGTAGTCCATGTAAATGTCTACTATCCTGTCAAGCAAGGCGTCCTGAGGTTTGTGTATTCCTGCATATTCTATGCAGTTGCTTGTCAAGATTATCGCAAAATCCGGATGGACCTTGATGTATCTCTTATCTCCAAACATTGTTGGAAGTTCGAGAATCTTCTCTTCCAGCACTGAGAGAAGAACGTTGTTGGCTTCCGGTTTGGATCTGGAGAACTCATTGTAGACGAGTGTGTAGCCGTATTTGCACGCCAGGGTCAAGGGGTTGTCTATCCATGAGAATTTGGTCCTATCTCTAGCTATCATGACGTTGTGAACATATTTGTCTCTCAGGCTTTCGGCCTCCATTTCCGAGTATCCTCCGATCAAATCTGTTGTTGTCATTTCTTCGTCACCGTTGATCCACACAGTAGGTCTTCCCAATTCCTTTGCGACTTCCATCGCTAGTGTTGTTTTTCCACAACCTGTTGGTCCTACAATGTGAGGAGGGCATCCTGCATTGACCCAAAGTTTGACTCTATCCTTCAGTTTCTTAACATGCTCTGTTTCAACAAAATTCTCAACGGTTGGCGTTAGAAATTCTGTTTTGGCACTTTCAACCAAGAGTTCTACAGCGTACTGTTCACCTTCCTGTTTTGAAAGCCTTTCTTCCATTGTTTCATGAATTCTATTTCCTCTAACTTCTCTTTTGTGTGCGGGTTTGTATTTCATCTTTCAGAATCACGCTCTTTTTGAAGAAGAATCTTATGTATACTTACTTAAGCAATATTCAAGAGGTCGATACGAATTCTGTGTCAGAAATCGTAAATCTCCGGAAGATAAACAGATTATAGATAGAGCTTTGAGGTTGAAGACCCATTTGACGCAGAAACCCAAACCAGAATTATCAGCATATTGAAACATCGGAACTGGGAAATAGAAAGGAGATGTCCTTTTGCGGACGGTTATTCTTCCTCTTCTTTTTTAACAACATCTCTTACCCATAAGGCGCGAATCGCTTGTGGACGCATAGCGACAGAAAGGTGTTGCAGTCTTCCCATGACATGCATGTACCACTTTTGCTTTCTTTCTCTTTCTTGAGCGCGCAACTGGGTTTTTGGTCTCATAATGGTGATTTTTGTCACCTCCAAATCATGAGTCTAACATAAGCTTGACGAATTGAAAAAAAGGGAGGGTGTATTTACCCGTAGAAGTTCTTCGCGTACCCTGCATTTTCCTTTATCTTGTCTTCAATCCTTGACCGCATGGCTTCTGTGCCTGCTTGGATTTCTCTTGTGCCAGAATAGATGGCTGCGGCAGCTCTTTCGTTTTCCTTCGACTGCGCAAGGATACAGTTATTGAAGTCTCCAACACGTGCATAGAAGTTAACGATAGCGTCTTTGTATTTGTCGATCTGCTTGTTTATGCTTGCTTCCATAGCTCGTATGCCTTTGTGGATTTCAGCGGCGCCTTCTTCAATAGCCCCTCTTTTGATCTGAATTGCTTCTATTTCTCTTTGGATTGCCTCAATCTTGCCTCTGACTGTCGAAGGAGGGAGGGTCTCTTTTGGCTCTTTCACTTGCATGGCGGCCCCTTGACTGTGCTTTTTCGCAGGTGCCGTTTTTGCAGTCTCAGCAACCGCTTGCACATGCTTTGCCGCTTTTTTCTCTTTTTTAGACATTTTTTTCCTCTCCTGTATAGGGCCGCTTGCTGTTCAACGGTCTTATGCGGTAGCAGGTACTCCGATGGCTGCTTGTTCTATCTTCGTGATCTCTTCGGCGTAGTGCAGGAAGGTGTCTACAGAGGCAACCACAACTCTTGCTTCGATGGTCAAGAGTTCGATGCCCACTGGAGAGACTCTGGCCCAAAGGTCAACGACGATTCCCTTGTCAAGCACTCTGTCGAGAACTTCAGCCAAACTGGTTGAGTTAGGAGTTTGTCCGACCATTTTTTTTCACCTTTTTATTTTATACGACGTCCTAAGTAGTGAATAGTGCTATTTAAGATATATTCAATGGGATGTAACTGACTTCGTATCGAAGGTCGATATTTGTTGACCAAATTGCAGCTCACGTCATACTGCGGGCTTGAGCAAAATCATCCGCGCCTTTTGACACGTTTGATGCACAAGGATATTCCCAAGTGGGTAATTAGCGGTTTTGGGAACATAGGTTTTAACGCAAAATGAGTTGTTCAACAGTGTGAGCGAACAATGGATAGACGATGTTTTGGCGAATATTGCGCTTTCAACGATAGCTGCGATCGTTGCGACGAACTTGAGCGCTACTGCAAAATGTGGAAGAACAACATGTTTAACTTCAAACATAGGCGAAACCTAACATTGTTCATGTGCTTCATACTCCTCGTGATGTGGAATTTCAAGATTGGACTCGATTTCTTGAAGACTGATTTCAACTCATTTGCTGTTCTGAATTTCTTAGTCATATTGTTGTTTCTCTCTGCGGTGGGTAGAAGCATCAAATCAAGGAAGAGTGCACTGAAAGTCTACCAGGCGCACATGACAAGCGTTAGAAAGGGTCAAATCAAATCCTCGGTTCAACCTGAGTCTAAATTATGAGACTGATTTTTCAGAAAAAAAGGAGGATGAGTCTATTTTTCGCTAGCGCGCGGTAGTTGGTAGATCATCTTTGTTGCCAGTATGATTGCAGCTGGAGCTACAAAGGACACCATGTTGTACATTGTGTTGTTAATGAACGTCCCAAGTTTAGCCACTGCTTCGTTGATAATCAAGAACCAGCCACCTGAACTTGCAACTGTCAAGGCTATTGCAGCCAGCAGAAGCGGTGTAACTTCTTTCCCAGTAATAGTGGTAAGGCCCACGCACACGCCGAGGACGACTAGTACCAACGCGATCCATGCAGAACTGAAATCTGCGAAGACAGACGCTACTCCAGCGACTAGTGCTATCATGATGCATGCCATGAATGCGTATTTGCCTAGCTTTTCTAAATCGCTCATTTTTAATCCTCTTTTCGACTTTTTATAGTGTCTTACTATTTAAGATATATTCAATGGAGCGTAACTGGCTTCGTATCGAAAAACGATACAAAAGTGCACTATGACCCACGGAATATGCCAAATTGTGAAATATGGTTTATACACATTCTCTTAAATCTATACCTATCACACGTGAATGTTAAATGTGGCTGACTTGTAAAGCAACTCTCGGAAGAGGAAAGAACAAGCTCTTGGTTAGAGGTATCGCGGGGGCTGAATGGGTTTTCTGTCCTTCGATTAGGAGCACCAAAAGAGACAGAGTCAACATAGGCCATTGCCAAGGTTGCAGACACTTCGTTCGCTTTGAACAAGCCTATGTCCCTCAGACGCACGCCACGAGGAAAGCAGTTTCCTTCAGTACGATGACATTGAGAGGCTCTTTTAACGCCGCAAGAAGATTAAAACGACCAGGGGCAACGCAAAGCTTGGCGTTGCTTCATCATATACCCAGTTTGACAGACGAGAGACAGCCAACAATCGACGTTTTTGAAGAAGAAAACTACTTGACAGTTTTGACAGAGCTACCTGGCGTAGATGAGAAAGACGTGAATATAAAGGCAGATGAAGACTCTGTAACCATAACGGCGGAGAATGCGGCGAAGAAGTATCTTAAGATAGTCAGACTTCCAACCCGCATCGATAAAGACGCAGCTGAGTTAACCTACAGAAATAACATTCTGCAGCTTAGATTGAAAAAACTGTGCGAAAAAGTGTAACCAAGCCAATAATAATATTTATGCGTTGGCACCTCTTGGTATAAACAAAGAATTATTTACGTCCAATTGAAGAAGGGTGGGCGCATGACAGAACACACACAAAAATCGAATATCTTAACGCTTCGTGTGGCTGAAGCCGCGCAAAGAGACTTCGGCAGGGGTATAGCTAGAGTCGACCCTGAAGATCTAGCGAAAATCAAGGCTGAAACAGGGGACGTTATCATGATTACTGGAAAGAAAAGAACCGCTGCCAAGGTTATGCCAGCATACCCGGAAAACCGGGGAAAAGGTATCATCCAGATCGACGGGATAGCCAGAAACAACGCACTTATTGGAATTGACGACAAGGTTCACATCGAGAAGGTTGTTGCTGAAAAGGCCGAAAGCGTTGTTCTCGCACCTTTGGACAAAACTCAGTCTTGGCCTAGAGAGAAGACGTACGAAGAGCATGCGAGGAAGCTTTTGGAAGGTTTGCCGCTGACTGAAGGAGACCAAGTCAGACTTAGTTTTCTCGGGACAAGTGCCTCTTTCGTCGTAGCACAATTGAAACCGAAGAATATGGCTGTTATAGTTTACCCTACCACGAAAATGATGATACAAGAAAAGGCCGCGGAAACAGGAAGAAGAGCAGCGATCACATACGAAGACATTGGCGGCCTTCGCGAACAGACTCAGAGAATAAGGGAGATGATAGAGCTTCCGCTTCGACACCCAGAGGTCTTTGACCGACTAGGTATAGAACCACCCAAAGGCGTCTTGCTGCACGGGCCACCAGGCACAGGAAAAACCCTCATTGCAAAAGCCGTCGCGAACGAAACTTTCGCAACTTTCATCAGCCTCAGCGGCGCCGAAATCCACGGTAAATACTACGGAGAATCTGAGGCCCGCCTGAGGGAAATCTTCAATGAAGCCGCGCAAAACAAGCCGTGCATCATATTCATTGACGAAATCGATGCCATAGCACCCAAGAGAGAAGAGGTTACGGGAGAAGTTGAGAAGCGAGTGGTTTCCCAATTGCTAGCTCTGATGGATGGACTAGAACCTAGAGGACAGGTGATGATTATTGGAGCGACAAATCGACCTAATGCCATTGACCCAGCTCTTAGAAGATCAGGGAGATTCGACCGGGAAATAGAAATAGGGATACCCAACAGGGAAGGACGATTCGAGATTCTTCAAATTCACACGAGGGGTATGCCGCTAACCGAAGACGTCAACTTGCGAAGACTCGGCGACGTGACTCATGGCTTCACTGGTGCTGACATATCAGGATTATGCAAAGAGGCAGCCATGAAAGCCTTGCGGAGAGTTCTGCCCGAGATTGACTTCGAAGCAGAGTTTATCCCGACAGAAGTTCTTAACAAACTTGTAGTAACGATGGAAGATTTTCTGGATGCCCTGCGTTTTGTAGAGCCCTCCGCCCTAAGGGAAGTATTGATCGAAACACCCAACGTCGGATGGAGAGACGTTGGAGGGCTAGAAGAAGTGAAACAAGCCCTAATGGAAGCCATTGAATGGCCATTGAAATACGCTGACATCTTTGAAAAAATGGGGGCGAAGCCCCCGAAAGGCATATTGTTATACGGGCCTCCTGGAGCTGGAAAAACTCTGTTGGCCAAAGCCGTGGCAAAGGAAAGCGAGGCTAACTTCATTCACGTTAAGGGGCCCTCGCTCATGAGCAAATTCGTGGGCGAGTCGGAGAAAGGCATAAGGGAAACCTTTCGGAAAGCAAAACAAACCGCACCGTGCATAATCTTCTTTGATGAAATAGACTCTATGACGCCTAGACGTGGAAGCGGAATTACAGACTCGCATGTTTCAGAGAGAGTAATAAGCCAACTTCTAACGGAAATGGACGGGCTGGAGGAACTTCACGGAGTAATTATTTTAGCCGCAACAAACCGAATGGATCTAATTGACCCAGCACTGCTGAGAGCGGGAAGATTTGACTATCTTCTTTCAATCCCAACCCCAGACGAAAAGGCGAGAGCGGAAATCTTCAGGATTTACACCAAGAGGAGTTCTCTCGCCAAGAGCGTTTCTCTTGAGAAATTGGTTGCAGAAACCGAAGGATACACGGGGGCTGACATAGAAGGGACCTGCAGAGAGGCCGTAATGCTGGCCATCAGAAGATACATAGGCAATAACACAGAACAAGATGAAGACAAACGAAAACACTCCAAGCTTGAAGTGACTATGGAGGACTTCCGAGAAGCAATCAAGAGAACAAAGGAACGCAAAAAATCAGTTGACAAGAATCAGGAAGAACCGTTCCCATGAAAAAACTGACGGCTAAAGAGATTCAAGGTTTGAAGTCTCAAGGAGATGTAGAATATACAAAAGAATGGATCAGTCAAACACTCTGGAAAATCCATGTAAAAATGGTGGAATTATTCGGCGTCGATTTCGCGTACTTCAAAGACATTAAGATAATGAAGCAACCCGAACTCCTTAAGCAATTAGCCAAACGCATGTGGAGCGATCTCAAGGAAAGCGGCGTAGCGTACAGCAACGACGACATGAAACAGATCTCCGTCAGCCTTTCAAAGAACCAGTTAGAAGGATTTTTCGAAAACTTCGCTTTCTATAACCCGAAAGACGAGATTCTGTACATGAATGAAAATGTCATAGCAAACCACCCAGAAAGAGTAATTCCCATATGCACACACGAGCTATCGGAGAAACTTCTATCCACTTATCTTTCGAAGCCTCCTGAAGTACCCGCCCAAGCTCTCATCAAGAAATACGTCGAAGCAAAAAGAACTAAAAGCACAAAGATTTTCCAGGAATATTTGGACATGTATATAGATACCGTTTTCAAAAGCGTCTTCAAAGAAGGGTGCTGCGAGGCGATAGCTCTCCGAACCCTGCGCAACACAGGGTATGCATCAGACACGGCGTCGCTAGAAAAAGAACTGCTGATAGGGCATGCAAAATGTGTAAAGCTTCTCTTTGCCCTCGAAAGCAGAAGAAGCACAGAAGGGGCAAAAAAAGCCGAAATGTCCCTGCCATGCGAAGGGTCTCGAAACCGAGAAGCAAATGCGGAGAACTTGGTCGAAGAGCTCTTCAAATGCTCCCAGATAATCAAAGGGCTCTCATATTACTTAGGCTACCCACTCGCAAAGGCCGTTCTAGACAAACATTGGATTGAGGGCGTGAAAATCGCTTTGGAAAAGACCCCCCCGCTCAAGGCCAGATATTTTGCGACGCCGGAAGATTACCTAGCCATGGAGGAAAGGCTGCAAGCAACCAGTGAACAAAGGAGGTGAAAAAACGACCAAAAAAGAAAAAATGGAAAAAACCGAACCTAAAAAAGATTTAGAAGCGCTCAAGGCAGAGATTGAACAAAAAAGAAAAGAAATTGAACAGTTAAAAGAAAAAATGGAAAAGATGGGAGCTCAAATCCGAGAAGAGAAAACTGGCGAAGGAGATCTAGGCAAGGTCATCGAGAATGTCTCAGGTCTGCTTGACGTTGGTTTCGGCATTTTTGGCACATCGGAGAAGAGCCGGGGCGGAAAACCGAAGGGTCAAGGATTCGTTGGATTAATCAATGATTTAAGCAAACTAGCGGAAAAATCTGAGACATATCAAAAAAGAATCGAACTTGGAAAAACAGGGGAAGTCAACTTCCGCGTGACTTCTCGTCCGATAAAAGGGTCTGCGGCACCTGTGGCAGACAGAATAAAGATAAGTAAGCCTCAGAGCAAGATTTCTTCTGCGCCTACGCAGATTCCTCAGACTCCAATAAAGGAGAGAGAACCAATGGTTGATGTCTTCGAAGACGGGGACTTCGTGAATGTCATGGCTGAACTGCCTGGTATAGAAGAAAACAAGGTAAAACTGGAAGTAGAGAACGATCTCTTAACGATAAGGGCTGACACTTCTGCAAGAAAGTACTATAAAGAAGTGAAACTTCCGACATCTGTCAAGAAGAACCCTGCTGAATCAAAGTTCAGGAACGGTATCTTGGAAATCAAGCTAGTCAAGGCAAAGCGTTCTGGAAAGAAAGATGCTTAGACCGATGATTTCACAGCACACCACCGTGTCACATTCTGTATGCGTGCGCTTTTCGGGTTATTCATTCAAGCCCTTTACCAAGACGAGCGTTTGAAGCCTATCAAACTGTTCTCTTTTCCCTCTTAGGTCCCCTTGAAGAATCCTGAGGTTCCACTCTGAAATATCAGGGTGGTTTTTGAGGCGTGTATGCTAAAATCTGGCGCGGTCGCGGGGATTTGAAGCGCGCGCGCAGTCTGCAAAATTCCTTACAACCCGCTTCAATTTTTTCAGAAAGATTGGAATGGATGGGACGCTTGGCAAGTCGCGTGGGTCATCGCTGAAACGAACTATGTTGTAATAGGATGGATGAAGCATGATCAGCTGGACTTGGCGCGCGCTGCCCGCCCTCGGCACCACTAAGAGCACGCCGCCACCAAAGTCGGTGTCATTGAAGGATAGTAATGGATGTGTGGGTTCTCGTTGATATTTCGAGTTGGTCGCTGAACCCCTTTTTTGCGTAGGCGTCTTTGACGATTATCTTGTCACCGAGCTTGAGGCGACCAGCGATGTCTGCTTGTTTTCGCCATGCGGAGACACATATTCTGCCAGTTTCATCCTTGAGTTCGAACGTTGCCAGTTTCAGAAGTTCTCCCTTAGCAGTTTTTACATCTCTGAGCGTGGGTTTCGTGGCGACTTCCCCTTCAACTGCAAAACCGCTCTGGCCATCTTTCAGGTCGGCTATGCTTAAGAGCTCCTCATCCTGCGCCAGTGGACCCGCGTGAGTTGCAGCGTCAACGTGAACTTCTAGCCCTTCTCTTCCTAGGGCTTTTTTGACCTTTGCATTCACTATTTTCAGTCTGGCGCCGACCAGAAGCGTTTTTTCTAGTTCAACAGCCTTTTCGTTCCAAGCCACGACTGGGATCTCACCGGTTTGACCGCTTAGCACGAAACGCATTATTCTTCCCTGACTTGAATCTCCCTTCTTAAAACTTGACGCAGGAAACGTCTTCTTGACCGTGCCGATGATGTTTATTCTCTTGTTCTTGTGGCTTGCGTTCAGTTCCCCGATTGTCGTCACAAATTTCCCGATGCCGGGGTAATCCTTCGTTTCCAACCCTTGTGGGTTAACCTCAACCTCGCATCTGTCTCCAACGTGCAGTTCTACTTTTCTGCTGAGGTCTTCTCGTGTGTACCCGTGAGAAAACCGCACAACCTGACCTGCACTTATTCCGCCGGACTCAATTAGGCTCGCTTTATCGTTCCACAAAACAACTCGCAAGATGCAGCTCTTGTCAGCGATGAGCAGGCTCGCAAACTTTCCTTTTCTTGTTCCCTCAAAGGCTTTAGGAGGGAAGGTTGCCAGAACGCGTCCAACAGCGGTGACATTATTTAGACCAGGAATCAGGTCTGCCAGCGACAGCGAAGGCACAGGGTTCTCACCCTTTGGGCTCGCGCAGCCGAACTCGGCGGCAATCATGCTCAGAAGGGTTTCGTCTGAAATGAAGCCGCCAGTTTTCCGCTTTTCTTTGTCAAGTCTATTTAGAATTTGGTCTGTTGAAATCCATGGACATGCCGCGCGGATCTGTCTGATGATCTCCTCGGTCTTCATTTCAGTTCCAGCATAGCTCAGGCTGACAGACAAGTGATGCTGAAAGACTTATTAAAAGCCATTGACGATTTTCAACGTGTAAGGGGCTGCAACACCAAAATGGATACGGGGACACTCTACGGTTTAGGGTCAACTTTGATACTTGTCGGAGTGATAATAATGGTGATTGCCACTCTTCTCATGCTTTTCTCGAATGTTAAGGGGAAAGGAAAGGCCAGGGGAGGCGGCGCAATAATAATAGGTCCTGTACCAATAGTCTTCGGCACCGACAAAGAGTCGCTTAGAACGGTCTTGCTGTTGGCCATAGCGTTGACGGTGCTTCTTATAATGCTGACAGTTGTAATCCACTTCATGTCCAGATGAGTTGGGACTGCATGCTGGTCACAGAAAGAGTCATGTTTCACGTGAACAACAAGTCGGCAAGAGTGTCAAGAGTGTTAGTCCTGTTCATGTTGGGCCTTTTCATCGTTCTTCTAGGCATCGTAATTCTCGCAGTTGCAACGCTTGCTTCACGCGGCTCAGCAAGCTATAGTGGAGTCATATTTATCGCGCCGATCCCCATAGTTTTCGGGGCAGGTCCAGAAGCAGCTTAGCTGATTTTGTTTGCAATAGTGCTTGCAGCATTAAGTATCATTGTCTTTCTCTTGACCCGCAAGGGGATGAACAAAGAGGCCGTTTATTCCCGCTTCTCTTCTTTGCCGTAGAATATGTCTAAGAATACCAGAACGAGGACAACGAACGTCGCCGTCATGAGCATATACTTGATTATTTCAAAGTATGCTCCTATGTCCATGGAAACGTTCTCCTTTCGCGAATCTATTCGAGTTTAAGTATTTAAACGTGAGCTTGTGGAGACATCTCCCGCAGAACCCCCCTTTTTTCTGCTTTTCCTCGTTAGGAGTCATGACTCTTACGGGCCCTGGTCCGACGTGTAGAGGGGCACGCTGAAAGGTTGTGGAACTCAATCCGATCTGGCGAGCAACAATATCACGAGCCTTACTGTCAAATTCAAGGGTAGGTTCAAATCCCACCCCCCGCACCAGTATGTTGAAAGATGACGAGGGTCCTGAAATCAACGTTTACTGATCAGAAGCCAAAGGATCCTTGGGTTTTGCGAAGATCTTGCCCCCGTCAGCATATTCACCCGTATTGTACTTCAATCCGTCTTCGATGAGAGCGCAGGCTTCGTTAACGTTGTGAGCTACCTTTGTCACGTATTCTTGTTCGTTTTTGAACAGCACTTGGGCAAGGCTCTCTTAAGACCCTCAGTTAACAGAACCAACACACATAACTCTCAAGTTTCCGAGAACACTTTTAAATTAGCGCGTGCGCCATAGAGCTGGATTATAGAAGAAAACTCGATAAGTTTTATAAACGGACGGCCAGAGCACAAGCTCTCTAAATCGTCATACAAAAAAAGGGAAGTTAAGGAGATATTACTCGCATCGTGTCGTTTCCCTGGAAGGGAAAGCCTGAGACAGTTCCTGTTGTGGTGATCGTCTGTGTTCCCAGGATTAAGATCTACTAACTTCGCCACGCGCGCGCTTTGAGCTTGTCGCTTCTTGTATTTCGTGTACCTTCTATAATAGGGCAAGTTTACATTCACCAATAGAAAAATCGGAATTGTGCATAGAGCCCTTTTTAGCAAAACTACATTAGGGCAACAGTACCCGCTCTCAGTAAAGACTTTTCTTTCAGATTCTTTAATCTACAGGATTGAGGTGAGGTTATGGCAAAATGGGAATATGCTGCAATCCCCATAATTACAGATTTGAAACGAATAGGAAAATCTGACCAAAAAGATATGTTGGACCAACTCGGTTCTGAAGGATGGGAACTGGTATCAACAGTCGTTCTCAAGGTAGAAAAGAGCCTTGATGTAATTGCATACTTCAAACGCGAAAAGAAATAGCCTAGGTGAAATACCCTTGATAACCCTCTTTTTTTAGGTAACTTAACTTAACAGTACCGTTCCATCAGTCCTTATAGTACATACTCCATGTCGTAGCTCCCGCGTGAATCAGTTTTCTAGGGCTCCCGAATATGAATCAGAACCGAGCGAAACAATTCTTATAAGTTAGTTTTTTGCTGTATAGCTTGGATAAGGCGGAAGAGGAACTCGGCAATCCAATTTCGTTGTTCGGGAGATGTCTCCACTTGTCGTAGGGTTCAAATGAACCTACCCCCAATTGCTTATCTCTTCCGACTTTTCCAGCTTCAATCTCTCTTTGTTTGGCTCGTTCCCCCTCGATTTCCATAAGAAGCAAGGCCCCTAGGGAATTCCCCCTTGGGAAAGTTCAACATTATGCCGCGGTACACAATGAATGGAAGTCTTGGAAGCGGACAGAAAAGTCTGGTTTCAGAGGGGGCAGCAAATAAGAGTCATGACTCCTAACGGCGCCACAGGACCCTTCAGGGAAGATGGGTTTCTGCGCGAAAAAGCCTAGGCTTGTCCAGTACGTTTCAATGAGGATAAGTAGGCAGCGACAACGATGATGTAGGTTAGGCCGAAACAGGTCGTCACCCTCAGCTTGTCCGTACGGAAAAATCTCGCTGAACTCTGAAATATCTTCCACATCAAACGTGTGTCCGTCTAAACTGTTGCAGTCGTCGCATGTTTTGTCGTCGTCGTTCGCGTTATAAACCGCGCGCGCTATTGTTGTCGAGTCTTTCCCGACTTTTCTCCCGCAATCCCCCATGTTTCTTTGTGGGTCTTGATAAAAAGATTTTTTAGGTGAAAAGACTGTTTGCTATTTGGTGTCTGTTTCTATTCAGGTGTCTTTACCAGCTCATAAGCTGTAGTGTTTGATGGTGTCTATTTTCTCCAAGGTGTGGGAGACAAGGCAAGCGTTGGAAGCCTCGTAGTATTGCTCAGGTTTGAGCAAAAAAAGTGGGATACCTTGAACATCAGGCTGTTGAAGAGGCGTGCTGAGATGTTGGAAGCTGTTAGCACTGGGCTTCATTCTGCTGCAGAAAAGCTGCAATTTAAGGGGGTAAGCGAGCGTGGATGTGGTTTCTAGGCGCTTGGAATTGCTAAAGCTTGAAGGTTTGGGTTTTTCTCAGGCTGAGGTTGTGAAGGAATTGAGCCAGAAATTCGCATGTTCCAAGCGGACCGTGTACAATGACTTTGAAACTAGGGAAGGCTGGCAGCCTGTCGTGCAGAGCCTTGTCGGTGCTCAGGGCATATTATTCAAGGTGGTTAACCGTTATGAGCAGATTTATCGTCAAGCGAGCATTCGGCTTTTGACAGCTGCTGAGGAAGCGTGTCAGCTTGGCGCGTTGAATGTCATGTTGAAGGCTAACGCTGCGCTCTTTGAAACGGCTGTTTTGCCCGAGGTTCTTGGTCGTTTGAAGGTGTTGGAGGACAAAGCGAAGAGAGGAGTGTTTGTGTCTTGAGAAGCTGGGAATTGAAAAGGCGTTTGGGCGGTCTTGCTGGCAGGATGATGGATAGTTCGGTGCAGAGCAGCACGAGGATTGATCCGGCCTGCTTGTCTGAAAGTGAGAAGCGTCTCTTTGAACGAGTTTACGAGATCATCGATGAGTATAGCGGTGCTGTGCCGCCTGATAATGTTCTGGTGGAAAACATGGAGCTATTTTCGAAGGCCCTTGAGATTATTGTCAGACGTGCTGTAGAATTGTTTTCTACGGTGATGCCTAAGGCTTTTGGAGGCGGCGAGATTGAAGAGTGGTATTTCAGGCTGCACTTCTGGAATTTCATGCAGGACCTGATCGAATGCATAGGCAACGTGAAGAAATGGTCAGCGAAGGATCGCGAGGAATTTCTTATCGACTACAGGCAGAATGACATGCAGAACAAGTTGTATCGCCTTCCCAGAGGAGGCTTCAGCCAGGATGAGCTGGAAAGAATGGCCAGTGAACAGGAGAACGAGAGGGAAGACGAGGAGGGGGATGAGGACAGTGGCTGAGTTGGAAGTTAGGGTTCCTCCTGCGGAGCTTGTATCCGTTGAAATGTTGAGGGTGGATGGTGAAAATCCTAATCGCATGGGTTCTAGGCGTTTTGAGGCTTTGAAGAAGAGTATTCAGCGTTACGGGTTTGTGGTTCCTGTTATTACGAATAGAGACTTGCTGGTGGCTGATGGTGAACACAGGCTTAAGGCAGCGAAAGAGTTGGGACTGAAGCAGGTCAGCGTTGTTCGGCTGCCTGTTGACGAGGTGGATCGGCGCTTGATAAGGCAGGTGATGAACAAGCTCAGGGGCGAGCACGATCTGTTCATGGACGCTGAAGAATACTACCGCATCGTTTCTGGGGATAAGCGTGATTTGCTGAAGGCTTTGTTGAATGAGACAGATTTGCGCATTGATAACCTGTTGAAGCTTAGGGAGCCTGCGGTTTACAGCGATGAGGACTTGAAGGCTTTAGCAGGGAAATTCAGTTCAAGAGTGGAAAGCAATAAGCTTGATGAACTGGAGCGAGCGCGTTCTGGAGAGCCTTTAACGCTGAAATGTCATGTCGAGTTTTCCACGAAGGCCGAGGTTACCGAGCGGACTTTGGCAGTTTGTGAGGCGTTTGGGCTTGGGGTGGATGAGGCTAAGCGGTTCGTGGTTTTCGACGATTTTTCTCTCGTGTTTCGACGGGGCGACCTGGTTTATGTTACTGGGGATTCTGGCGGGGGGAAGACTTTGCTTCTTAAGGTTTTCAAGAACTATTTTGGAGATGAGGCGGTTGAGCTTTCTGATTTGCAGGTTGATCCTGAAGAAACGCTGGTGGAAGGCGTGGGCAAGGATGTGAAGGAAGCCATTGAAATTCTGAGTTTGTGCGGTTTGAATGATGCTTTTCTTTTTCTGCGAAGGTTTAAGGAGCTTAGTGATGGGCAGAAATACCGTTACAAGCTGGCAAAACTGGTGAATTGTGGAGAAAAGACTGTTTGGCTGGTTGATGAGTTTTGTGCTTCGCTTGACCGTGTTATGGCAAGGGTTGTTGCTTTCCTGTTTCAGAAAGTTGCAAGGAGGCTGGGAAAGACTGTTGTTGTGGCGACTACGCATGAGGATTTGATTGACGATTTTCAGCCTGACGTTGTGGTTAGGAAGGGCTTTGAAGACGAGATTGACGTTGTCAGAAACGCAGTCGGGCCTAAGAAGTGTAGCATCTTGAAGAACATGCGCGTAGAGAAGGGTAGTCTTGAAGATTACGAGAAGCTGAAGCGTTTCCACTACAGGAGCAAGAACGAAAAAGAGTCTGCAAGTCTCAGGATGAAAGACTGCTACAAGCTTCTTTACGGTGACAGTCTCATCGGGGTTATTGTGTATTCGCATTCTTTTCTTAACTTGAAGCCTAGGAACATGGTGTTTGGAGAACGATATGTTTTCACGCCTGGCGATTTGCATAAGGCTCGTTTGGTTAATGAGGAGATCGCGAGAATAAGCCGCGTTATCATCCACCCAAAGTTCAGAGCAATTGGGCTAGGTGAGCTTCTGGTGAAAGAAACCCTCTCAAAGACTAACACAAGAGTTGTTGAGGTTTTAGCGGTTATGGCGAGATACAATCCTTTCTTTGAAAAGGCGGGCATGCTCAGAGTCGATTATAGAAGGGGTGGAAACGCTGCTGACAAGAAGATTCAGGCGTTCCTGGACGAGCACGGCTTCGATTCAAAGCTAGCCAGATCCAAAGCTTACTGTAGTGACTTCTTCAGTCACTTGAGTGAAGAGGACAGGAGAATTTTGTTGAGCTATCTTACCGAGTTTGTCCAGCAGCCCTTCGTCAAGGTCAAAACAGTAACGCCAGATTTGATAGGCAGAATCTTCTCTTCAGAAGGAATCTACCTATACTGGATCAGAACCATGCCCAATGCTTCCTGAACACAGCTTGTTCGAGCACGCTAGAAGACGTTTCTGCAGGCAGATATTTAAACAAAATCTGAGGCTTGATGTTGCCAGAGCACGTCATAACTGATTTCTGAGCGTGTTTTGTCGGGGGTGTTTTCGGCATGCCGAAACGTTTTCACGGGGGACAAAGAGATGACCGCAACATCGTTTTCCAGCTTAACGTCAACATTGAGTTCCTTCTCTAGAAATGGCTTGAGGACCTCATGGAACTTCTTGGGTATGTCTAGAGACATGCGTCCATACTCGTAGGTGCGTTTCGCCCTCAGGTAATGTCTCTTTGAGACTCTGCGCTGGATTCGAACCAATTTATGCAGAAGCTCCTAAGTCTTACTCTACATGGCTGGAACATGTGCTTCATTGCGTCTTGAATCTTGGTCTATTATGGCTTTTCGCAGTAGGTCCTTGATTGCTTCGTTGACTCCGCTTGGGTAGCTGGAATGAACTACTTTCTCGCCGAACTCTCTGAGCAGGCCTGCTGGAACATCGTAGATCGCCAAGTCAACAAACATGTCATCATCATGCCTCCTGTCGTCGACCATCTGAAAGAAAGCCAGTTTTTTACGATGCATAGCTCATCTCTCCTTTTTTGTCTTCAATTAGAATGATTAAAAAGATGACGATACAACGACATCTGCGAACAGCACAGAGAGTAGAGTTAAAGTGGACGATAACTCACACAAAGGAAAAAGAAGCTTGCGCCAAAACGATACTGTTACTTAATCATGGTGGCATTTGCATGGAAACAAAGCAATATAAGGGCTAAATATCATTCCATTATATATGAGCCAACCTAGGAAAACTGTGGAGTTAAAAAGAAGAGAGGTAATACCCTCTAGTACAGTTTTAGTACCTGCGAGTAAGGGCGGCTACAGATTTTTCCGTTTCAATATCGCGACTGAAGGAAAAAAAGAACAAGTCGTCTTCTTCACTCTTTCTGTTCTTCAACCAGCAGGAAGACAAGATTTCGACATAAACTTCTTTGTTGCCGATGATGCTAATTTCCAAAAATGGGTAACAAATGCTCCCAACGTTGCCTTCATTATTGCTCCAAGACTTATCTTCGGCGAAGTGAGCTTCAGACCACCTTCTAGCGGATTCTACTATGCCGTCTTGAACAATCAATATTCTGTTCTGACACCAAAGAGTGTAATCTTTGCTTCTTATGAAACATGGATAGAGGAAAGAATAGAACAAACAGTCGAGCAAGCATTTCAAGTCAATGTAGGTTCTAGAGCGAAGCGCGGCTTCTTGAGAAAAATTTATGACAAATTGCGTTATTCCAACGCTCTTGGGTTAGTTGCACTTCTATTGGTTGTTCAAATTGCAGCCTTTCTCACAGCAGGTGTGATAATGCTTCTGTTTCGTGTCGCATTCAATCTAGAATACAGAGATAGTATTGGATATGTTGCTGCAAGCGTGGGACCTAGCACTTTGGTCATACTCTTTGCTTTGTATTACTTCCGCACAGGCAAACCCCTGACAACTGCGCCTCAGTGATTATCCCGATTAAGTGGACAGTACCCGCCAAACCAAAGACTCAATAAGCAGAAATAGCGCGGGCTGAAAACTCACGCGTAAACGGAAATTGACGCCTGTCTGATCCTTCCCTCTATTGCAGCTAGCATGTTATTCGCGATCGACTTTATCACCGGAACAGGGACGGAATTTGCAAACTGCCTATAGGCTTGCGTGTCCGAAACCGGTATCTTGAAAGAATCATCAAATCCTTGAAGTCTTGCGCACTCGCGAGGCGTGAGTTTTCTAACGCCCTCGTCGTTCTTTTTCTTTAGCGGGTCGTCTCCTTTCTTCCAGCAGTTTGGCAGTGGGGCGTTCTTGATGAGGTTTCTTTCCTTCCCCATTCCTCCAGCGACCAGGGTACCTGCGATGTCTTTCTCGGGATTCAGTACTCTGTAGCCGAAGCCGTGTCCGAGGGCCTCATGCCTCCTCCTGTGCTCCTTCAGACTGTTCAGGTACTGCTGCCCGATGTAGTATTTTTCCGCGACATTCTTCTCAAGAATCGTTGCTAGTGTTACGATGTTCGAGCTGCCCTTTGGCATATCAAATACCACGCCCTTGTCTTTGAAGCCCACGATGAAGAACCGCGGACGGTTTTGTGGAAGACCAAAACGCTTTGCGTTTAGGACGTCATCGTGGACGGCATAGTCAAGGTCATTCTGAAGAACGTCCTTGACTACCTTCCAAGTTTCGCCTTTGTTGTGATGCTTGAAGTGTTCGACGTTCTCCAGAAGGAAGGCTTCGGGTTTCTTAGCGCTCAGGATGGTGGCTATTGCGTAAAACAGCGTGCCCCGGGTCTTGTCCCCAAATCCCTTCTTCTCCCCAGCTATGGAAAAGGGCTGGCATGGAAACCCGGCGAGCAGAATATCATGTTCAGGAAAGCGGGACATATCTTTGATTACGTCGTTTATGTCTCGTTCGTCGATGTCTCCGAAATTCGCTCTGTATGTTTCGCAGCAGCGTTTGTCTATGTCATTTGAGTAGACGAACTCTATCCTTTCTCTACATGCCTGTTGGAATCCTAATCGTATTCCGCCGATGCCCGCGAATAAGTCGACGGCGCGATAGTTTTGCTCTTTCAGCAGGTTTCCCACCGAGTTAAGATCGGTTAGTATACGAGATTTGACGATACTTAACGTTTTGGTCACGCAATTTTCTGTAACTCTTTTAGGGTACAGAGCACATAGAACAACTGGGTGTCTCTTTGGTAAACGTCGGAGAACAAGATGAACCCAGATTGATAGAGAATCTGGTATCTCTGAAGGGCAAGTACGTGGAACCGTTGGGAGATATAACTAGCGTTGCCTCGTACGATGGCATCGAATATCAGGCTGGCATTCAAAGAAGTCGGATCTTGAAAGCACCCACATCTGCCAAAAGGGACGTGATGATCAACGGAAAGGGATATTCGGTCAAAAGCACCCGCGCCGCACCTCCAGCCATCGTAAATCACACGACCAGGGAAAAATGGCTCCGCGTGTGCAACGTCGTAGGCTTGAGCATAGACCCGCTGGACGAAATGGTTTCAGAATATTGGAGACTACGCATCGATGGAAAGATAGGCGAAGATGTTCCTTCCTCGAGCGCGTATTGTCCGTTCGGAAGTAGTGTGCAGAGAAGGGAGTATCTGAGGCCCCTGATCAATTATTTCCTTTTCGAAGGCACTGGAGCACATGATTCACCATATCCTGCGGAGTGCATTCTTGAATTCACAGATCCTCTCATTCCCAGCACATGGAGGATTTTGGACAAAAGGTCGGCGTTTGATTCAATGTGGCCGAAGATGGTTTTCAGCATCCGATCCGAGAAGGGCATGCCGATAAACTACCCCAACATTTCTGCCACCAAGAAGGCCCTAATAGAGCCCTGGGTAAAACACATCGATGGCGACTACCGCGGTTCCCTCCATATTCGGAAAGGGTAGCAGAGGACGCGCAGATGCAGACTTCAAAAGAAATAGAAGAACAAATAGAAAATTACAAGCTCAAGTTCCTCGATGTGAGAGATGAGAGAGTAGAATGGGAAATCAAGTTTCCGATGTTCGTCGAAACCTTCAACAGATTCATCCGAGAAAAGGGGACGATACCATCCCAGGAAGATTTTGTTGAAAGATATTTCGAGGATAACGCGGCCGAATTAAGTTCGGTCCTTTCCAGCCAGAGCCTGAAAACGGGATTGGAGGCAAGGTTGAGACGAACCTATCCCTCGTTTGTGAGGGATGTTCACCTTAATGCGCTGTTAAAGGAAAAGGGACTGGAGGCGTCCTATAGCCAGGATACTGATATTGCAGGAGGAGTGGATCACACTCTCCAGTACAGAGGAACGACATTCTATGTCCACGGCTACGTTGGCACAAGCAGGGGAAGGTTCGGAAGAAGAATCAAAAGCAGGAGGCACAAGTTCCATGGGATACATATTGACATCGTGTTGGACTTGGGCGGTCGATCAACGAAGAAGGTAGGCGATTTCTACCTTTATTCTGAAAAAGACGTTGAGGACCTGGTCGGCGAGATGGAGAAACGATTGAAGAAATAGACGGTGGCTGCTGGTGACAAAGACAAGAGAATTGACAGATTCATGGGCTGGAATCACATGGGGAAGGCAATTATCTACGGTCCGAGGCCAGTCCGAAATTAAAAGGAGAATACGTAGCGCTCTGAGGAAATCCCACCTGCTGAATCAGAACATCACTGGCGAGTCTGTAACTGGGCTGAAAAGATCTGCCGAAGAACAGTTCCTGAAGGGCATCAACATAAGTTATTCAAGAGCTTTTAATGAGGCTTCTAGGAGCCCAGAAAAACTTCCGTGTCTCTTTCTTCAAAAGCTTGCTCTGAATTTCGACTTCAAGACGGCATCCACCGAACATTTCGAGGGAGTCATGGCCAGAGGACTTAGAACCTTTCCGTCTTTATTGCGAGAACGTGATTTTGGAGAGAATCTGGAACGGTTCATCAGGGCTTCGGGCTTGTCCAGAAAGGATTTCAGCATCACGGTGAAGCCCGAAGAAGACATCCCCCAGCACACGGATGTCCTGCTTCGATTTGGAGGGCGCGACTACCGTATCTGGCTCTATCAGTTCACTACAGCAGGTTTACCGCATGACATAGAACGAGTTCTGGGAAGACGCGGAGAGCTTCCAGAAGGCCTGCACGTGCTCTGTCCTCTAAAAACGGTCATAGCGCTTGAAAAGGAGAAACTCGAAAGAAGACTGTTGTGGTTAACCGATAGGTTAGGGCGGAAGAAGTCGCGGTATGAAAGGTATACGAGCAAGGAGTGCAGGGGCGCAGTCGAATGCAGGCAAGAAAGTCAAGACATAGAGGCACAAATCAAACAAACGAAGGGCGAGCTGGCAAAAGTTTCCGTTGCGGCAAATCGGGAGATCTGCACGATTAACGGGTGGTATTTCTATTCCGAGCAGAAGGTAAAGAGATTGTTGAAGTGCGTTTATGGCGTATCTCGGAACAAGACTCATCCCGATTCGTACCTGGATGTTCGTCGAATTCTAATCGGCCCAGAAAAGTACCTTGGAGACATCAGATTCTTCCTAAAGTAGAGACGGATGGTTTGCCTTGGGTCTCGAGGTCCTTAAGCACAAGCGCGCCGTAATCGCAGACAGAATTCACAGGACATATTCTGCAAGACGGCTTCCTTGCGGTGCAGATTTTGCTGGCAAGATCAAGAATTCCCAGGTTCAAAACTCGACATCTACCCTTCGCAGACGGCATCAGGCGCTGAGCAAATTCGTGCACGCGCCTGTCTTTTTGTGCTGGTGGCTTCGGTTTTAGCGAAAACACTCTGTCAAGGACTCTGGCGAAATTAACGTCAACGGTGGGCACGTCCACTCGGTAGGCGTAGCATAGAATAGCATTTGCTATGTAGTTCCCGACCCAATGCAGTCGCATAAGCTCCTCCCTGGTTCGAGGTATTCTGCCATGATATTGCTCCACAATCTGATTCGCAAGCTGCTTTATTCCCTCCGCGCGCTTCTCAAGGCCGAGGGACAGAATCGCCAGTCGGACGTCCGAGACAGGCGCCTTTGAGAGTGAGATAAGGTCAGGATACTTTCGCAAGAAACGTTGGTATACAGGGACCACCTGCTCCGCCCTGGTTCTTTGGAGCATGATCTCCGCAATCATGATTTTGTACGGATCTTTGGTTACTCTCCAAGGATAGTCTCTGAGGTTGTTCTTAGCCCACTCTAGTAGAGTAGAAACGAAGATTTCGGTTTTCTGGTCGGGCATCGTTTCAATCTCACGGCTTATTCAACATTGAGCCCATCATATGAAGGCACACAGCAAAAAGCATTTCTGAGACTACTACGAACTTATGCATTGTCTGGTAGGCTTTATGGCACAGAAGACTAGTAGCGCCCGCGCCAAGCTATTGAGTGTGTTCAGTCATGCATGAGGAAGAATTCCGCAGATACCAATCCACAACGGCGGGATTTGATGCAATGGCTACAGTTTCGACTTTCCTTGCAGGCGTTTGTTTCACAAGTTTGATCTTGATTATTCAGCAAGGAGACAATCTTCACTTCCAGCCCCCTTCCTGGATGTCTATTAATTTCGCAATGCCTTTGAAAGCGTCAGAATTGACGCTTATTCCAATAATGCTGGCTTTTGTGTTGTTCATGTTTTCTGCCATAACCTTCGGTATGGTCGGACAGAATACGGGAGCAGGTTTTTCCAGAGAAGACGAAGCTAACATGGCAAACTGTATTGGAAGAATCTGGATAATTTTCTACATCGCCTTGTTCTCCATGTTTGCCGCATTAGTATTGATTGCGCTGACTGTAAGCTTCTTGGTTGGGGTGCTTGCGGTGATATTCTTGATTGTAAGTTGGGCGGCTTGGTTGGCAGTCTTGTCCCCACTCTCAAGACAAACGGGCGGCTTCAAGCGCGCGCGAGCTGCTCCAGCAAGATAACTGACTTGTGTAGCCTCCAACGCGTCTTGATACGTCTGCATCCTGCCCGTCTCAGACATGAGAGCCCTAAGAGCCGCCGTCAACTTCCTATGAACCTCGTCCGAAACCTTAAGCGTCTTCACCACAAACTCCCCACGACAAATAAGCCATCTTCTTCAAATAACCCTTTTTAGGTGGCTTTGCCATGGGCTTGACGAACTCAAAGATCTACGATGTGGCTGCACGAGCTCTGTAGAACTGATCTAATGCTTCTTGTGTCAGGAATTCTTCTGGGTTTAGTCCCCACGAATTGATGATTTCTATTAGGTCGATTATCTTGCTGGCTTTGGTTCTTGGTTGTATGCTAAAGCCTGATGCTAAATAGACTGCTCGCAGGAAATCGACTCCTTTCATTTTGACATCGTGGTATATGCTTAAAGTGTGGCCCATCATGTACTCAATGTAGTCGCGTTCCACGCCCAAGGAAACCATTTGAGTTAGGAAGAATTTGCGGAGGCTGTGTGCCCTTAGGTCATATCTCTTGATTCTTGAGTTCTTAGTTAATAGACCAGCCTTGACGTAGAGCGCGTTCACGATATCTCCAATCTGCGGCGAAGTTAATGGTCTAATCTTGAAAAAGTTGCTGATCAGAGGCGATTCATCGTTGAGGCATTCTGGCTGTCTCTTTTTGGTCCCGTTTCTTCGAGCATCCAAATAGGCTTTGAGGTATTCTGAAGCTTCCTTGTTCAGAAAGGTGTCGTAATTATGGCGCTTCCCTTTTGTTATCGCGGGTTCTACATGAACATGAATGGAGGTTCTTCCCTTTTCCAGGTCTTGTCTAACGTGGCGATATTTGAGCTGAACCAGGGTTCCGTTTCGAAAACCACCGACAGCCATTAGTGCGACTATGACCTTGCCGCGGGCATCAGCTACGCTTATGATCTTTTGGAGTTCTTCCGGCGTGGGTGCGCGTTCTTCGTAAATGCCCCACCGCGATCTTCGATAGGGCATTCTAAATTTGACACCGTTAAGCTGGAAGAAGAATTGGATGCACTTTACCATGCAGTACACCGTGGCTGGGGCCAAGCCAT